>OZ242221.1:0-1649950 GCA_965206845.1 Cenarchaeum sp.
AATGACGGCACGTGATCATGTGTTATCTGTACCCCTGCGGGGATTCTTGCCATTCCCTCGATGTCAGACTCGTGCCTCCTGTCGACGCCAAAGAACTCCAGCTGGTCACTCAGCGGCGAGTAAAAGTACTGCAGGTACGCCAGCACGCCTGACACGTACTCCTGTATGTAGAGCTGCTCGTCCTCAGATACCACACCCTGCCTGATGAGGCCAAGCCGCTTCCTGTCGTATTCCTTGGGGTCTGATGCCATAAAATAGCCCTTGCCGCCGGCGGCTCCCTGCCTCTTTACGATCACCAGCCTGTCGATGTCGCCGGGCGAGGCTACCTTCCTTGGAACGTTCAGGCCGGACTCCGTCATGAGACTCTCCTTCAGATCACGATCCGACTCCCATCGCAGAATCCACCGGTTTCCAAACATCGGGCACCCTATGGACTCGATCTGCTCTGAAGACATCTGCGCAATCAGCGTGCCGTGGGGAATCAGAACCGCATCCCTCTTCTTCATGGCCGACTGGCATCTCTGGCCGGACAGCTCCGAGAACGAGTCCACCTGTATGATCTCGTCGATGAAGCCGAACCGCCGGTACAGGCCATACCGCCGCCGCTCGCACACAAGCAGTGTCTTGAAGCCTTCGTCCCTGGCTCCCTTGAGCACCTGTAGCGCGCAGTGGGAGCCTAGTGTGGCCACCGTGGTCATACCCATACCTTGCGGCTTTACCTTATGAATTATGTGCAGAGGAGACGTACTCGAAGATCTCGTCTATCAGCTCTGCTGTAATCTCGGGCCTTACGCCGTCTGGCACCGCCTTTAGAACAAAGTCAAAGAGTGTGACATTCGGAGGAAGCGATCCCGTCTCCCGATATATCGAGTACGCCGCAATTCCGTTGGATATCAACGCCACTGCCTGTTCGCGCCTGCTGAGGGCCATACCCCGGAGAGGTGCGCCCAGTAATTTAATCTACGGATGCGGCTTTGGCTTTACGTGGAGAGCCACGTTCCGGTGCAGTCCCTGGCATGTCCGGTTCCCGGCGTGTTGCAGGTGCCCGGCTCGTTGTGGGCACTGTGGCAGCGCGCCAATGCCAAAACTAAAATTAATTGTACCGTGGAGTCACTGCGGGTATGACAACAGGCGAAGAGATGGGCGATCTGCGGAGAACCCACTACTCGGATCAGCTCGGCCCTGCCACACACGGCACACGGGTCACCGTAATGGGGTGGGTTGTGGCCGTTCGTGGTCACGGCAGCATCGCATTTCTCACCATCCGGGACAGGAGGGGCAGCGTGCAGGTGGTTGCAAAGAGGGGGGCCTGTCCTGACGAGATGCTTGATCGGGTCTCGTCACTCAAGGTTCACTCCTCGGTAGCGGTCACCGGTATGGCAAAGCCGTCCGCAAAGGCTCCAAGTGGTGCAGAGATCGTACCGGAACAGATGCGTGTCTTCTCTGAGGCCTCAAGGATCCCGCCATTTGAGCCCCAGGCCAAGACCGTAAAGAACATAGACACGCGGCTAGAGGTCAGGCCTGTGGATCTGCGCAGGGACGTGCTCCGACACGTGTTTGACGCAAGAAGCCAAATCCTGCGGGCGATCCGGGAGTACTTTTACGAATCCGACTTTACCGAGATCAGCACACCAAAGATGATTGCCAGCGCCACCGAGGGCGGAGCCGCGCTCTTTCCCATATTCTACTACAACAGGCAGGCATTTCTGGCCCAGAGTCCGCAGCTCTACAAGGAGCAGCTCACAATGAGCTTTGAGAGGGTGTTTGAGATCGCTCCCATATTTCGGGCAGAGCCGTCCAGAACCAACAGGCACCTCTCTGAGGCAATCTCTATCGACTTTGAGGAAGCTTTTGTGGACTATGGCGATGTGATGGACAGGATTGTGGAGATAGTCGCAGCTGCAGTGAAGTCAGCAAAGGAGTATTCCGCCAAGAACCCGGAGGCGGAGATGGCTGTGCCGGACGTGCCCGCAGAGATTCCTCGGTATACCTACGCCGAGATGATATCCATGCTGCAGGAGTCTGGCGCCAAGGTGCAGTGGGGTGACGATCTGTACCCACAGGCGCTGAGGAAGGCAGGGCCAGCGGGCTTTTACTTTATCCGGGACTGGCCCATGGGCCCAAAACCGTTCTACGTCAAGGCCAGCAGGCAGAACCCGGATATCTCAGAATCCTTTGATCTGATGTACGGCGACCTTGAGATATCGTCTGGCAGCACCAGGGTTACATCAAGAGGGGAGCTGGTGCAGCAGATGAGAAACAAGGGAATGAAGACAGACAAGTTTGAGTACCATTTGGGCGCCTTTGACTTTGGCATGCCGCCGCATGCCGGATGCGGCATAGGCTTGGAGAGGCTTATGATGGCGCTCACCGGCACGGAGAACATCCGGGATGTGACCTTTTATCCCAGAGACGCAGACAGGTTGACACCGTAGGAGGAATGGGGTTGGTATCAGAAGACGAGATAAGGTGGATGGCTGACCTCATGAAGATAGAGATCGTAGATCACAAAGAGTATGTGGAGAAGGTGCTGGACATGATCGACTACTTTGCAATATTGGATGATGCGCAAAGCGATGTGGAGATATCGACGATCGAGATTCCGCTGGAGAGGCTGCGGGAGGACAAGCATGTTCCCTATGACGACCACCTGATCCGCTGGCTGAAGGGCTACAGGGACGGCCACATCCGGGCACCGAAGATGGTATAATTGGATCTGAGAATCTCTGTCCTGGATTATGTCCGTGGAGTGAAGGGCGGCAGCATCTCTGCAGAAGAGTTTGTTGCCGCTAGCATGGAGCGGATCCGGGCAACAGACGATCACCTGCATGCGTTTCTGAGCCTGATGGACGGCGTCCAGGAGCAGGCCCGTAGCATAGACAAGAAGGTGAGGCTGGGCCAGGACGCCGGCATGCTACCTGGCGTTCCCGTGTCGATCAAAGACAACATGTGCATCAAGGGCACAAGAACCACCTGTGGCTCAAAGATGCTGCAAGAGTACGTCTCGCCGTACGATGCCACAGTGGCTGCCCGGCTCAGGGATCAGGGAGCCATACTGGTGGGCAAGACCAACATGGATGAGTTTGCCATGGGCCAGAGCACTGAGTTCAGCGCCTTTGGCCCCAGCAGGAACCCATGGAGCGCAGACTACGTGCCTGGCGGTTCGTCGGGAGGAAGCGCCGTGTCTGTTGGCGCGTTTCAGTGCATGGCATCCCTAGGATCCGACACAGGGGGCTCGGTCAGAAACCCGGCCAGCTTCTGCGGAGTCGTGGGCTTCAAGCCCACCTACGGGCTGGTGAGCAGATATGGCCTGATATCATACGCAAACAGCATAGAGCAGATAGGTCCGCTGGCTCGGACTGTGCAGGACTGCGCCCTTATGCTTGACGTGATTGCAGGTGCAGATTCCCATGATGACACCACCCTGTCCGGGCACCGGCAGGATTGCCTCTCTGGCATCGATGCAGGAGTCGAGGGAAAGAAGATAGGCATAGTCAGGGAGATGACCGGTGAGGGCGTAGATCCGCGGGTACTTGCAGCAACGCAGCAGGCAGTCTCAAAGCTTGAGGGGCTGGGCGCGTCGTGCCAGGAGGTATCTTTGGATATGGTTCAGTACTCGGTTGCGGCATACTACACCATTACGGCAGCAGAGGCCGGAAGCAATCTTGCCAGGTACGACAACATCAGGTATGGGTATGACCTGCCACTGGAGGGGTACGAGCATAATGCCTATGTTACCAAGGCCAGGGGAATGTTTGGCCCCGAGGTCAAGCGAAGGATGATCATAGGTGGGTTCATTCCGTCTGCAGGACACGCCGGCAGGTACTTTCTCAAGGCCCTGAAGGTTAAGGCCAGGCTGGCTCAGGAGGTAAATGATGCGTTCAAGGAGTATGATATCCTGGTATCCCCAACGGTGCCTGTCCTGCCCTTCCGAATGGGCGAGAAGATAGACGATCCGGTGGCACTCTTTCTGGTGGATGCCAACACCGTTACCGCAAACCTCACGGGAATACCTGCCGTATCGGTGCCTGTGGCTGTAAAAGACGGCCTCCCAGTGGGACTGCAGATGATGGCCAGGCCACTGGGCGATGCAGAGGTGCTTGCAGCGGCGCACGCCTTGGAGGGCGTAACCGACATGCCGGAGGCTCCTGCATGATCAAGATCGGGCTGGAGATCCACTGCCAGCTCACAAAGCTGGAGAGCAAGCTCTTCTGTGCCTGCAGGGCGTACTACCGTGACTTTGAGCCGAACACAAACATCTGCCCCGTATGTGTGGGACTGCCCGGAAGCCTGCCGAGGCTGAACCGGGAGGCAGTCAGATGGGCCGCAAAGATCGCAATGGCGCTGGGGTGCCGAACGCCAGAGAGGATGGCGTTCTTTCGGAAGAACTACTTTTACCCCGATCTTCCAAAGAACTTTCAGATAACCCAGACCAACCTCTACGGGGAGACCTGTGCCGGCTCCGGAGGGGTCAAAAGGATAGACGACAGGGACATCAGGATCAGGAGGGTGCAGCTGGAGGAGGATCCTGGCCGCATCATATACTCCGGAAGCTCCGAGAAGACGCAGATTACGCTGGTGGATTACAACAGGGCGGGAACCCCGCTAGTCGAGATAGTCACAGAGCCCGATTTTGAAGAGCCCAGGCAGGTGAGGGGATTTCTGATGATACTCTCGGACCTTCTTGAGAACCTCCAGGTATCGGATCCTGGGCTGGAGGGGGCCATGAGGGCAGACGGGAACGTATCCGTATCGGGTGGCAGCAAGGTTGAGGTGAAGAATGTGAACTCGTTCCATGATCTGGAGAAGGCCCTGCGGTACGAGATTGCGCGGCAGCAGAGTCTGGTGGAGCGGGGGATCGTCGTGGAGCAGGAGACCAGGCACTGGGACGACCGGAGGAAGATCACGGTACCGGCGCGATCAAAGGAGGGGGAGATGGACTACAGGTATCTTCTTGAGGGAGATATACCGTGGATCAGGATCTCCAGCGCGATACTGGATCATCTGAGGAGGTCGATGCCTGAGAGCATAAGCTCCAGAAGGGAGAGGTACGTCACAAAGTACGGCATTGTAAGGCAGGTGGCCGACGTGCTCTCCTCTGACAGGTACTACTCGGATCTCTTCGAGGATGCGCATGATGCAGACAACGCCAGGGAGGTGGCCAATATCATAACTACGGATCTGATGGGGCTGATCGACACTAGGGAGAAGCGCAGGCGATCAAGGCTGACAGGCGCCCACCTCAGGAGCCTGGCAGGTGCCATACTGTCAAGGGAGATATCCAGAAGTTCCGCAAAGACTGCCCTACAGGAGATGGTGAGAACCGGAAGAGATCTGGCGGAGATATCTGCCAAGCTCGACCTGGGAGGCATCTCCGACGCATCGAAGCTGGAGGGGATCATAGACGAGGTAATACAGGAGAATAGCGGTGCCCTTGGGCAGGCAGGAAAGAACCCGCAGATCATCAACTATCTGGTGGGCAGGGTAATGCAGAAGACCGGAGGAAGGGCTGATCCCGGACTTGTCATCGGGCTGCTCAGAAGAAGGGCAGGCATCTAGCTTCTGGGGGGCCTTGCAAACAGGTTCTTCGGGTTGTGGTGGTACTCCACGGGCAGCATCGCGTCCTTCTGCCTGCCAGTAAGTATCCCGACCACGACGTCGTCCTTTTTAATGACCCCCCCGCTTACCAGTTTTTTGATTCCTGCAAGCGATGCGCCAGACGCCATCTCACAGTCAAAGCCGTTGAGCCCGACAACTGACATGCCGTCAAGCATCTCTGCGTCTGAGACCGTGGTCACCACGCCGGCGGTAAACTCCAAGGCGCGGAGGCCCTTGAGCAGGTTTGCCGGCCTTCCAATCTGAATCGCGGTGGCCTTGGTACTGGGACGGGATCCCGTATCATCAAGACGCCTGTAGTACCTGTCTACAATCTCCTCATCCGGCCTTCCGCCGCACCAGCGCATCGCCTCCTCGTTGTAGAGATCTGACAGCGTACTGGCACCGGCCGCATTGATGACGGCAATTCGTGGAATCTTCTTTATCCATCCCCAGTCGTAGAGTTCCATCAGTGCCTTGCCACAGCTGGATGTGTTGCCCAAGGCTCCTCCAGGATACACTATCCAGTCTGGAGACTCCCACCCTAGGTACTCCAGCGCGCGAAACACGATCGTCTTCTGCCCCTCAATCCGAAATGGGTTGATCGAGTTTACCGTGTACCCACCGTACCGTGCGGCATCATCAAGGGATCTGTCCAGCGCGTCATCAAAATTGCCGTCTACCTGGATTATCTGGGCGCCAAACTGGTAAGCTTGGCTCAGCTTTCCCGGCGCAATCTGTCCTGCAGGAATGTACACATCGCATTCGATTCCCTCGTTCGCAGCAAACATGCCTGCCGAGGCAGACGTGTTTCCCGTCGACGCGCAGACGATCTTCTTTGCTCCTACCATCTTTGCATGTGTCACGGCAGACGCCATTCCGTTATCCTTGAAGGATCCGCTGGGGTTGTATCCCTCTGGCTGCAGCCACAGGTTCTGCATGCCCATGCCGGCAAAGTTGGCGGCCCTGGTCATGCGGTACGGCTTTGACTGCCTCCCCTCGGAGCCGTCCAGCGATACCAGGTGCCGGGCGCACTGCTCTAGGTTCTCCGGATCAATCTGGCAGAAGTTCAGGAGCTCCCTGAAGCGCCACACGCCACTCTCGTTGAATATGCTGCCACCGGGATTTCTCCTCTTGATGAATACCTCCTTGAGGCTCTGCGGCGGCGTGTCTCTGTATTTTACGTCAAGAAGGTGTCCCTTTTCGCACGTAACCCTAGTGCTTGCAATCGGGTACTCCAATCCGCAGTGGGGATAGATGCATTTTAGAAATGCGGCATCCTGCAACAAAGTCAGGATCTGCCATACCAATTTAAAGCAAACAGTCCACCTCCCACAACCGCGAGCTGACCCACACCAAGACATGCGAGACGAATCTGTGCTGTAACTGCGGCAGTGCGGATACGCTGTTCGGAGTGACCCTCAAAAAACTGGTATTTGACGTGACCGAATGCGAAAAGACGGTCTGCCATATGGGGGAGATCGCAACGGCAGACTGCATCAGGTGCGGCGGCACCACATACCGGATACCGACTCCATTCAGGAAACATCGCTTGGCCCCAACTTGGAGAGGATAATCGCCAGCATACACAGGGTCTGTGCAACGACAGACGCTCTCGGCATCCACTAAATTCTACAGGCTGCCTGCGCAGCGATGCCTGGTATTGCAGGCAAGGGCTACAGAGCCTTTTTTCGCACTGCGTCAATCCGCATTATTGTCGCCTTCTTACTTGGTCCGATCAGCCTGATCTCATAGACTGGGACGTACGCTTCGACGATCTCGCGCAGTGTAAACTCCTTCTGAACGTCACGGACGCTCGAATCCGGAACCGTCTTTAGTGACTCTTCGAGCCGATTTACGGCATCTCCGTATGTCATCTTGGATCGCCTGATGCCTTTCTCGTTCTTCTCTAGTATCTGCCGCGGATAGTTCTCGATGGTCTTGGAGCCCATCTTGAACGGCATCTGTATCTCGATGCCGTGGTGATCAAAGGCCAGCTCGTCCTCCTCGTCTACAACGACATGCTCCTCCAATTCCAGATCAACCTTGTTCTTTCCGCGCCGTCTGGGCACAGCCTTCTCAAGACCAGATTTTGAGCGGGCGAGGAACGTGCCGTCCCCCAGCGCCACATCCTTTACGTTTGAGGCAACTGAGATCGTATGAGTTGCCTTTACGTAATAGTCAGAGGTGTATCTGCCGGAGACGATCAGCACACACTCGTAGTACAGCTCCAAGGAGTGGATCTGAATGCCCTCCTTTTTGACTCTTGAGAACCGAGAGCCGAACATGGCGGTCTTCTTTTGTTCCGCCATCTCCATTGCACCTGCCTCATCTAGGTTGTTCTTCAGTACGATCGTCCTTACGTCATAAGCCGGCTCTGTCAACATGTCAACTTGGAGCGTTGCAGATATAAAAAGAAGATAGCACAGCCCGCAAACCAGCCGGGATTTGCTTCCCTCCGGCCTCTGCGCTCATGTGTGTCTGATTTTGACTCCTCAGATCCTGGACAGAATCTTCGCCTTCTGTTCTAGAAACTCCTGCTCGGTAAGCACACCCGAGTCCTTCAGTCGGCCCATCTGCTCTAGTATCTTCAGATTATGCTCTGCCGAGTTCGTCATTCCCTTGGCAATGGTGATTCCCCGACCCAGCGTCTTCTGGCTCTGCTCCTGCAGCTTCCGGGCCTCCTTGCCTACGCGCTTTGTAATATCTGCACTAGCGCTACCGGCCTCGCCGGCTGCTACCTTTCCTACTGCTATCACATCGCCGATGACCTGATCCGCCTTTCCTGTTATCTTTTCCACATTTCCGGTCTTCCTTGATCTACTCAATGCTCTCACTTGTGCCTGTTTGGTATATTTCTCTTGCGCAAGCGTAAAACGGATTGTAGTGTCCATGAGCCACGCCGTTCTCTGTTTTGGCTGCTAGCCATTGATGTCGGCATCCATCCATCTGAGGTCCTGCTGCCTTGTCTCATCGGTAGTCCTCCTGCTGCGGAACACCATCAGTAGCATCTCGTTGTCGGTGTCCAGTGAAAAGTGCAGCCTGTCGATGCTGTAGTACTCGACATAGTCATCCAACCTATCATGGTGCCATATTTCTTCCTCGGTGCCCCTGTGGAACCACTCCAGTTTTCAGTTGGCCTGCGGGTGGTGTGGTCTTGAATTGATCAGCCTCATGTTGGGATTCAGCAGCTCGTTCTTAACGGGGGGTCGGAGTCCAGGTGCCTTCCTGCTTCTTGCGGCTGCCCCTGCCGACAAAGCACGAGCCGTTGCCGGACAGGACGGTCGCTGGCACGCCGAACCTGGCGACTGTCTGCCGGAGCGCCGCTACCGTGTTCTCTGAGGTGGCTTCCTTGAACAATGCCGCGCCCGTAATGCACCTGGGGGCGTCGTCAAGATACATGTTCAGGTTCAGATCCTTCATACGCGGTTCCCTCGTTATGTGCCAGTCCGTATGTCACATGGCGTTAGAGTACAGGCGCCCGTACCTGACCTACTTGCGCTTCCTCGACTTTGCCGGGGAGTCGACGACTAGGCCGTTGGATTTCATTATCTAGTATACGCGAGAGCGGCTTATGTCATGTCCACCCTTCTTGGGCATCTTGGCCGCCTGCACTACGACCTCCGGCCTGCGGCGGTGGGCATCCGGCACCATCTGGATTTCCTCTTCAGACGTAGCAGGGCTCTTCGGTCGACCAGCGGGGCGCCGGATATGCGCGGTTCCCGTCTTGAGATACTCCACTCATAACCGTTGTGTGCGCCGCTGCGTTACATCAATCTCTTCTGCCACCACCCTGGTATCGCTGCCTCCCTACAGCTGCCTGACGAGGTATTGGGTGGACCTGTCCGACAGCTTTGGCTTTATTTTTTCCTTTGATCCATGCAGCTTAAAGCAATCTTCCAGCGTACGCTTGACTGCACCTAAGCGACATGATTCTTGGACAATAGATGTGGACTAAACCTCGAAAAAACCTTATATGGCAATTTGTGGAATGCAAAACAGTTGTTTACCTTCAAGACGTATCTTATCTTCCTGTTTGCCTCGCTGGCAATCAGCATTGGCATTCAGATGGTCGTCCCATTCCCCTATGGCCTGGGCATTGCCCTTGCAATCTTTATCGCATTTCCGCTTCTGCTACGCCGAAGATACATGCGCGGAGTCCGGGGGTATGGCAGCTCCAGCATGCGCGGCGGAGGGTTTTTCGGAATGGGCCAACGTGGGGAGTCGTTGAGCTACGTCTGCCTGGCATGCAACGCCAAATACAAGGGCGGCTCGTGCCCTCGCTGCGGCTCAAAGATGAAGCGGGCAGATTTTTAGCTGAAGATGACCCTGACAGATCTGCGAAAGCGAGTAATATTCCAAAACTCCATTGACGTGTGGATCGAGTCCTGCCTGGAGGTCGGCGCCGACTGGAGTAGCGTCCCAGACTATATGAGATTTATATCGTACCTGAAGGATCGCAGCCTGAACCTCAAAGCCTTTACCCTGTGCGCGCATGAGGCGGGAGCCACGGAGAAGGCGAAAACCGACTTTGCCGAGGCCCTCAAAGCGACAGGTGATCCGAATGCCGCAACCTACACGATCAAGCTAAACGACGGCGCGCTGGACTCGATTCGTAGCTTTCATAGATAGTTGGACCTTTTTACGCCTATCTGCGTTTCAGCTTGGGGTTTGCTATGGCGTCAAGCGCATTGCCAATGAACACAAAGGCCAGCCCCGTAACGGCAATCATGACCCCTGGGGGCATCACCCACCACCACAGGCCCCTGGCAGCAGCGCCAAAGGTGTTGGCGTCGTGCAGTATCTGGCCCCACGTGGGGAAGGTGGGATCGCCGAGGCCCAGAAAGCTCAAGCCAGCCTCTGTTGTGATGGCAGCAGGAACGGATATTGCGATGCTCGCAAAGGCGTACGGGAGCAGCTGGGGCACGATATGCCGGAATATTATGCGCGAGTTCTTCTGCCCCATCATAGCGGACGCCTCTACAAACTCCCGGGTCTTTATCTGCAGGGCTATGCTGCGGGATATCTTTGCCACCCCGACCCAGCCAAAGATCATTAGAAACCCGATCATCACAAATATGCTGTTGCTGATAGTGACTGCCAGTATGATCAAGAATGGCAGCGCAGGCAGGGCGTAGATCACGTCGTTGAACCTCATCATGGCTTCCTCGGTAGTCCTACCGCGGTATGCCGCATATACGCCGTACACAAGCCCGAAAGCAACAGAGCCTACCGAGACCGTTATTCCAATGAACAGTGCCAGCGGGGTTCCCCAGAGCAGACCCACTGCCAGATCCCTTCTCAGCTCGTCTGTTCCCATGATGCCAAATACCTTTCCGCCCACTATCATCTTCGAGTCGCCCATCTGTACCGCATCCTGCGTGCTGTACACATTTACCAGAAATGTGTAGGTGCCCTTGAGTACGCCAGCACCGGACTGGGAGAACACCACATCCTCTGTGGACATTCCCTGCGTTGAGAAGCCTAGGCTGTCAGACTGTAGGAGCAGACTCTTTTTTACCCCCTCATCGGTAGAGAAGATCCTTCCGCTGTATGTGGTGGCCTCAGATGACGGTGGCAGTGATGTTGAGACCAGATCCAGCACCATGCCATCGGGGCGGATCACCTCCATCTGCAGCAGCGGCGAGCCGGAGTACGCCGCCTCAAAGGCGTATATGAAGTCACTGGGAAAGTCATCATAGTCAAAGTCCACATCAAACTGCTGGACGGTGACTGCTACGCCGCCCGAGTCTATGGTTCTGGTCAGCGGCTCAAGCACTCTGTGCTCGGGAATCTTCTCCACGGTAAACAGGTTAACCCATGAAGGCATGGCCGTCTTTGGCAGATCGATCCATCTGCCGGGGTTGTTCCACTCCTGAAGCGTGTCCAAGGGAATGGCAACAACTGCTACCGCCGACACCAGCACCAGCACCACTAAAATCCCAACCCCAGCAACCCCCATTTTGCTCCTCAGCAGCTCGGATGCCGTTCCGCCGGAGAGCGGGCTCATGTGCCTGTCCTCACCCGGGGATCAAAGTATCCGTAGAGAAGATCCGCTATGAGAATACTGATCAAAAAGAAGACGGTCAGGACATAGGTGGCGCCGATTATTACCGGAAGGTCCAGAACCATTATGGCCTCAAAGTACAGCCTGCCCATGCCGGGCCAGTCAAATACCGCCTCGGTAATTATGGCGCCGCCAAGGGATCCCGAGAGGCTCAGCGCTAGGACCGTGACTATCGGCGGGGCCGCGTTCTTGAGCCCGTGCCGGTATATGATCCTCCTTCGCTTGATTCCCATGGTCTTCTTTGCTGATATAAAGTCCTCCTGCATTATGCCAACCATGAAGTTGCGCACCAGGTACGCCCAAGAGCCAAACCCTATGAGGACTATCGTAATCAGGGGCAGCGTCATATGGTACAACAAGGACGCGATGTACCCGGGATCGTCCGGCGACACGTTGGGCGTGGCCCTGGCGGGAAATATCTGGTATGTGAAGGAGAACAAGAAGATCATGATCATGCCCACCCACCAGACGGGAAAGCTGGAGCTTATCACGGCAAAGGATGACGTGATACGGTCGGCCACCGAGCCTACCCTGCTCCCGGCTATGGCTCCAAGAAAGATCCCGATTATTGATATGATTATGGTTGCGGTGGTAAACAAAAGTATGGTGCGCGGCATCTTCTCAAGTATTATGTCGCGTACGTCAGTCGAGCCCGCGTCACTGGTCAAAAACGTGGCGTTTCCAAAGTCCAGCGTCAGGATCCTGTACATGGTAAAGCCGACTCTCTGGGGCGAGTGCCACGGCTCATCGAGGCCCAAGGCCACTATCCTGTCGTTTATTCTGTCCTGTACATATTTCTCAAAATCCTGTGTATCTGCAAAGCTTGCAACCAGCTCCGGATCCGCCGTAATCTCGGTTCTTGTCTGAAACGAGACCGATTGCTTGAGGATGACATCCATGTTGGAGCCTACAAGGGCTATTGTCAGCAGTAGCGTGACCATGAGGACCCCAAACATGGTAATGATCCTGGTCGAGATGTACCGTTTGAGTCCCATAGCACAGACACTAATGGATATGCTTATAACAATTTGTCAGTTTCCAAGTTGGAAAAAAACGCCATTTAAAGGAAGTTCTGGTCGCTTATGATACAATTGTCATACTGGTTTGGGCTCTGCGGGTCGTCATATGTGGCCGGATCCGTGTCTGGAGCCTGAGATGTATGCCAGATGCCGTGTGTGTCGGGTCTGGCATGGCCGTCCAGCGTCCGCGATGTTGCCATGACGCGGTCATTCCGGCGTGAATGCGGCATTTTAGTACACTGCTTAACGGATCTGGTAAGGCTCTGCCCGAGATTTTAGCGGTAGCGGGTGTCATATCGCCACCCATAGCCGGCCCGAGGGTCGACCATGGGTAGCGGCATGGCGCCCGTTGCCGTTAAAATTTCGCATAAGGCCTTACCACCTCCTCCTAGAGTCACGCTCACAAATAATTTCGCCTCCTGAAGTGCAGTTAGACAGAAAAGCTTTTTGATCACCAGATCGACAAGCCACCCATGGACGAGACTGACAAGAAGATCCGGGAGCTGACGGAGGCCATGCGTGCAGAGCAGGACGCCAGGATCCGCAACAGGATGATGGCGGTGCGCGGAATACTCGCGGGATACCCCACAAAGGACGCGGCGTACTTCGCAGACGTGGACCGGCGCACAGTCCAGCTGTGGGCGGCGCGGTTCGACGAGGGCGGCATCGGTGGCCTCCGGGACGCTCCCGGAAGGGGAAGGCCTCCACGCGCGGGGTACGGGCGGATCAGGAAACTGGCCGACAGGCTTGCCGGCAAGAACATGCTCACCCCGAGAAAGCTGCGAAACTGGATACGCGGGAGACTCGATGCCAGGTACAGCCTGTGCAGCGTGCGCAGGATCCTGCGCTTCCTCGGGTTCTCGTCCAAGAGGTCTGCTACCATGTATGCCTCGGTAGCTGGCGCCGACGCGGTGAGGCAGTGGCAGGCCGGTGCCACAGGCACGATATCGGGGGCAAAAAGGCGCAGATTTACGATCGTGGTGCAGGACGAGTCCATATTTCTCAGAACGGGGACGAACGGAAGGAAGCTGTGGTCGCGCGTCGGGGATCCAGTGACTGTCAGCAGGCATGGCAGGAGGGACAGAACCATCGTGTTCGGCGCGCTTGCCGAGGACGGGACCAGGCTGATGCGGCAGTATGGAAAGTTTGACGGCCCGACGTTTGTACGATACCTCAAGGAGGTGCGCCGCAAGTGGGGCAAGGTCCTCCTCGTAACGGACAACGCAAGCCAGCACAAGCACAGGGAGGTGCGGCAGTACCTGGAGGAGCACGACGGGTTGGAGATCCTGTACCTGCCTACCGCGACGCCGAAGCTCAGCGCAGTCGAGTCCGTATGGAAGGATGCAAAATACAGGCTTGTCACTTCCGAACACTACGAGACGCTGGAGAACCTGACGCATGCGGTGTCAGAGTATTTCAGGACTTGTTCGATCAGGCTTGACATCTACAAATTCCTGTACCGTTGCATGTGAGGCGAAATTTTCACTGATCGTCACTCTAGGCGCCCAACTTTCCACCCTCAGTCAGACGCCTGTAACTTGCCACCCCCCCCCCGCCAGAGATAGCCGCAAATCCACAAATTAATGCGACATTTTTGATCCACTGTTAGTAAGAAAATAAATGGCGCTTTTTTGAACCTATAATACATAATAATATACGCAAGATGCCGCCCAGAGGAGAAATCGTGGTTGACAAGCAGACAGGAGAAGAGTATCATGTCGAATGAGGGAGGAACTACTTTCCGTATACCACAATCGGGCTAGCGACCATTGCAGTTATTGGATTCATCCTTGTACACAGATGGTATGCCGAGCCACGCATCCAAAACACACGGACATGTGCACCTGGTCTCAATTCGGGGTGCTGACGGTGTACGTCTCGTCTGATCCGGTGGGGGTGGTGCTGGTCAGGGGGTTGCTTGATTCATCTGCGATGCCGTGCCCTGATGATATGAGATCCAGGTTGTACGTCCCGTCAGTAGTGGCAGATACAGTAGCATAGTACGTGTCGCCGGAGCCTGAGATCGAGGTGACGGGGCTGGCAGTGGTTGAACTGCCGTGGTTGATTGTGAGCGTCCAGCTGTTCAGGGTGCCGTCATCGGCGGAGGCATAGTTGTCGTTTATCCTCAGGGTCCACGTGCCTGCGATTGATTCGCCACCAAAGTCTGGCGCGTACGTCTGGTCTATGTCGTCGTTGCTGCCGCCCGAACGGTTGTGGACGGTCTTGGTCGTGCCGTCCGGGGCGATTAAATCAATCTTGAGGTCGCCTATGTACGTGTGGGTGACGTTCACGGCGACAGACACTGACGTGGCGGTGCCCGAACCAGGTACGGTGATGGTGTCAGATATGGTGTTGGCTTGTGTTATGGCAAGTGCAGGCGAGCGCGTCTGCGTGAACTGTTCGGTGCCGGTGCCGGTTCCGCCCGTACTGCCAGACGACAGGGCAAAGTCGGCCGCATCCACGCCGGTCACGTCCTCGCTGAAGGTCACCTTGTAGATTAGCGTCTGGCTGTCAGTCGTCGCGCTTGACGGGCTGTACCTCTCGATTGAAGAGACGGTGGGGGCGGTGGTGTCCGTGGTGATGGTGCTGACGGTGTACGTCTCGTCTGATCCGGTGGGGGTGGTGCTGGTCAGGGGGTTGCTTGATTCATCTGCGATGCCGTGCCCTGATGATATGAGATCCAGGTTGTACGTCCCGTCAGTAGTGGCAGATACAGTAGCATAGTACGTGTCGCCGGAGCCTGAGATCGAGGTGACGGGGCTGGCAGTGGTTGAACTGCCGTGGTTGATTGTGAGCGTCCAGCTGTTCAGGGTGCCGTCATCGGCGGAGGCATAGTTGTCGTTTATCCTCAGGGTCCACGTGCCTGCGATTGATTCGCCACCAAAGTCTGGCGCGTACGTCTGGTCTATGTCGTCGTTGCTGCCGCCCGAACGGTTGTGGACGGTCTTGGTCGTGCCGTCCGGGGCGATTAAATCAATCTTGAGGTCGCCTATGTACGTGTGGGTGACGTTCACGGCGACAGACACTGACGTGGCGGTGCCCGAACCAGGTACGGTGATGGTGTCAGATATGGTGTTGGCTTGTGTTATGGCAAGTGCAGGCGAGCGCGTCTGCGTGAACTGTTCGGTGCCGGTGCTGGTGCCGGTTCCGCCCGTACTGCCAGACGACAGGGCAAAGTCGGCCGCATCCACGCCGGTCACGTCCTCGCTGAAGGTCACCTTGTAGATTAGCGTCTGGCTGTCAGTCGTCGCGCTTGACGGGCTGTACCTCTCGATTGAAGAGACGGTGGGGGCGGTGGTGTCCGTGGTGATGGTGCTGACGGTGTACGTCTCGTCTGATCCGGTGGGGGTGGTGCTGGTCAGGGGGTTGCTTGATTCATCTGCGATGCCGTGCCCTGATGATATGAGATCCAGGTTGTACGTCCCGTCAGTAGTGGCAGATACAGTAGCATAGTACGTGTCGCCGGAGCCTGAGATCGAGGTGACGGGGCTGGCAGTGGTTGAACTGCCGTGGTTGATTGTGAGCGTCCAGCTGTTCAGGGTGCCGTCATCGGCGGAGGCATAGTTGTCGTTTATCCTCAGGGTCCACGTGCCTGCGATTGATTCGCCACCAAAGTCTGGCGCGTACGTCTGGTCTATGTCGTCGTTGCTGCCGCCCGAACGGTTGTGGACGGTCTTGGTCGTGCCGTCCGGGGCGATT
This sequence comes from Cenarchaeum sp., assembly GCA_965206845.1. GTDB lineage: Archaea > Thermoproteota > Nitrososphaeria > Nitrososphaerales > Nitrosopumilaceae > CAYGAM01. The sequence goes on from OZ242221.1 coordinate 16,381, forward strand.
AAATCAATCTTGAGGTCGCCTATGTACGTGTGGGTGACGTTCACGGCGACAGACACTGACGTGGCGGTGCCCGAACCAGGTACGGTGATGGTGTCAGATATGGTGTTGGCTTGTGTTATGGCAAGTGCAGGCGAGCGCGTCTGCGTGAACTGTTCGGTGCCGGTGCTGGTGCCGGTTCCGCCCGTACTGCCAGACGACAGGGCAAAGTCGGCCGCATCCACGCCGGTCACGTCCTCGCTGAAGGTCACCTTGTAGATTAGCGTCTGGCTGTCAGTCGTCGCGCTTGACGGGCTGTACCTCTCGATTGAAGAGACGGTGGGGGCGGTGGTGTCCGTGGTGATGGTGCTGACGGTGTACGTCTCGTCTGATCCGGTGGGGGTGGTGCTGGTCAGGGGGTTGCTTGATTCATCTGCGATGCCGTGCCCTGATGATATGAGATCCAGGTTGTACGTCCCGTCAGTAGTGGCAGATACAGTAGCATAGTACGTGTCGCCGGAGCCTGAGATCGAGGTGACGGGGCTGGCAGTGGTTGAACTGCCGTGGTTGATTGTGAGCGTCCAGCTGTTCAGGGTGCCGTCATCGGCGGAGGCATAGTTGTCGTTTATCCTCAGGGTCCACGTGCCTGCGATTGATTCGCCACCAAAGTCTGGCGCGTACGTCTGGTCTATGTCGTCGTTGCTGCCGCCCGAACGGTTGTGGACGGTCTTGGTCGTGCCGTCCGGGGCGATTAAATCAATCTTGAGGTCGCCTATGTACGTGTGGGTGACGTTCACGGCGACAGACACTGACGTGGCGGTGCCCGAACCAGGTACGGTGATGGTGTCAGATATGGTGTTGGCTTGTGTTATGGCAAGTGCAGGCGAGCGCGTCTGCGTGAACTGTTCGGTGCCGGTGCCGGTTCCGCCCGTACTGCCAGACGACAGGGCAAAGTCGGCCGCATCCACGCCGGTCACGTCCTCGCTGAAGGTCACCTTGTAGATTAGCGTCTGGCTGTCAGTCGTCGCGCTTGACGGGCTGTACCTCTCGATTGAAGAGACGGTGGGGGCGGTGGTGTCCGTGGTGATGGTGCTGACGGTGTACGTCTCGTCTGATCCGGTGGGGGTGGTGCTGGTCAGGGGGTTGCTTGATTCATCTGCGATGCCGTGCCCTGATGATATGAGATCCAGGTTGTACGTCCCGTCAGTAGTGGCAGATACAGTAGCATAGTACGTGTCGCCGGAGCCTGAGATCGAGGTGACGGGGCTGGCAGTGGTTGAACTGCCGTGGTTGATTGTGAGCGTCCAGCTGTTCAGGGTGCCGTCATCGGCGGAGGCATAGTTGTCGTTTATCCTCAGGGTCCACGTGCCTGCGATTGATTCGCCACCAAAGTCTGGCGCGTACGTCTGGTCTATGTCGTCGTTGCTGCCGCCCGAACGGTTGTGGACGGTCTTGGTCGTGCCGTCCGGGGCGATTAAATCAATCTTGAGGTCGCCTATGTACGTGTGGGTGACGTTCACGGCGACAGACACTGACGTGGCGGTGCCCGAACCAGGTACGGTGATGGTGTCAGATATGGTGTTGGCTTGTGTTATGGCAAGTGCAGGCGAGCGCGTCTGCGTGAACTGTTCGGTGCCGGTGCCGGTTCCGCCCGTACTGCCAGACGACAGGGCAAAGTCGGCCGCATCCACGCCGGTCACGTCCTCGCTGAAGGTCACCTTGTAGATTAGCGTCTGGCTGTCAGTCGTCGCGCTTGACGGGCTGTACCTCTCGATTGAAGAGACGGTGGGGGCGGTGGTGTCCGTGGTGATGGTGCTGACGGTGTACGTCTCGTCTGATCCGGTGGGGGTGGTGCTGGTCAGGGGGTTGCTTGATTCATCTGCGATGCCGTGCCCTGATGATATGAGATCCAGGTTGTACGTCCCGTCAGTAGTGGCAGATACAGTAGCATAGTACGTGTCGCCGGAGCCTGAGATCGAGGTGACGGGGCTGGCAGTGGTTGAACTGCCGTGGTTGATTGTGAGCGTCCAGCTGTTCAGGGTGCCGTCATCGGCGGAGGCATAGTTGTCGTTTATCCTCAGGGTCCACGTGCCTGCGATTGATTCGCCACCAAAGTCTGGCGCGTACGTCTGGTCTATGTCGTCGTTGCTGCCGCCCGAACGGTTGTGGACGGTCTTGGTCGTGCCGTCCGGGGCGATTAAATCAATCTTGAGGTCGCCTATGTACGTGTGGGTGACGTTCACGGCGACAGACACTGACGTGGCGGTGCCCGAACCAGGTACGGTGATGGTGTCAGATATGGTGTTGGCTTGTGTTATGGCAAGTGCAGGCGAGCGCGTCTGCGTGAACTGTTCGGTGCCGGTGCCGGTTCCGCCCGTACTGCCAGACGACAGGGCAAAGTCGGCCGCATCCACGCCGGTCACGTCCTCGCTGAAGGTCACCTTGTAGATTAGCGTCTGGCTGTCAGTCGTCGCGCTTGACGGGCTGTACCTCTCGATTGAAGAGACGGTGGGGGCGGTGGTGTCCGTGGTGATGGTGCTGACGGTGTACGTCTCGTCTGATCCGGTGGGGGTGGTGCTGGTCAGGGGGTTGCTTGATTCATCTGCGATGCCGTGCCCTGATGATATGAGATCCAGGTTGTACGTCCCGTCAGTAGTGGCAGATACAGTAGCATAGTACGTGTCGCCGGAGCCTGAGATCGAGGTGACGGGGCTGGCAGTGGTTGAACTGCCGTGGTTGATTGTGAGCGTCCAGCTGTTCAGGGTGCCGTCATCGGCGGAGGCATAGTTGTCGTTTATCCTCAGGGTCCACGTGCCTGCGATTGATTCGCCACCAAAGTCTGGCGCGTACGTCTGGTCTATGTCGTCGTTGCTGCCGCCCGAACGGTTGTGGACGGTCTTGGTCGTGCCGTCCGGGGCGATTAAATCAATCTTGAGGTCGCCTATGTACGTGTGGGTGACGTTCACGGCGACAGACACTGACGTGGCGGTGCCCGAACCAGGTACGGTGATGGTGTCAGATATGGTGTTGGCTTGTGTTATGGCAAGTGCAGGCGAGCGCGTCTGCGTGAACTGTTCGGTGCCGGTGCTGGTGCCGGTTCCGCCCGTACTGCCAGACGACAGGGCAAAGTCGGCCGCATCCACGCCGGTCACGTCCTCGCTGAAGGTCACCTTGTAGATTAGCGTCTGGCTGTCAGTCGTCGCGCTTGACGGGCTGTACCGTTCGATTGAGGATATGGTGGGTGCGATACTGTCGGTGACGGTGACGGTGACTGCCTCAGAATCGGTTGCTCCGGCGCTGTCCTCCACTTGGACGGTTATGGTGTGCGCCCCCGTCTGGCTTGCAGTAGGCGTCCAGGAGAATACGCCGGTAGTCGAGTTTATGGTGGCACCCGTCGGCGGGGAGCCCGCCAACGAGAACGTCAAGGAGTCGCCGCTGTTGGCATCGGTGGCAGTGGCGGTGAACGTGAGGGGCTGCAACTCGTTGACGCTCTGCGACCCTATGGAGTTTAGTTCAGGTGCCGCGTTGATCACGCCTCCCGTCACCGTCACGTCCAGTATGCTCCAGTTGTTGCCGTTCTCAAATACCGAGCCTCCCGACGCCGTCACGTTGACAGCGTAGTCAGACTCTGTACCTACCGAGGTCATGTTCAGCTGGTTGCCGTTGACGATTGTAAACCGTGCAGGGTCGCCGGGCACGATGGCGTACGCCGGACGGTGGCTGTCCAGATACGTGCTTTGCGCTGAGATCGTCCCTACCACGCCGGGCACGTCCGTCCGGGCGATGGACATGCTGTCGGGGACGACGTACCAGTTCCCGAGGTTCTGCTCGAACGAGGCGGCATCTGTGAACATTAAATTCATGTCAGCCACTTTCGAGACGTCCCAGGCAGAGATGTTCCCGTTGAATGAGGAGGCGCCGTTGAACATGGAGTACATGCTGGCCACAGACGAGACGTCCCAGGCAGAGATGTTCCCGTTGAATGAGGAGGCGCCGTTGAACATGGAGTACATGCGGGTCACAGACGAGACGTCCCAGGCAGAGATGTCGCCGTCAAAGGAGGAGGCACCTGCGAACATTAAATACATGTCAGCCACTTTCGAGACGTCCCAGGCAGAGATATCCCCGTTGAATGAGGAGGCGCCGTTGAACATGGAGTGCATGCTGGTCACTTTCGAGACGTCCCAGGCAGAGATGTTCCCGTTGAATGAGGAGACGCCGTTGAACATGGAGTACATGTTGGTCACTTTCGAGACGTCCCAGGCAGAGATGTTCCCGTTGAATGAGGAGGCGCCGTTGAACATGGAGAACATGTTGGTCACTTTCGAGACGTCCCAGGCAGAGATATCTCCGTTGAATGAGGAGGCACCTAGGAACATTGAATTCATGTCAGCCACTTTCGAGACGTCCCAGGCAGAGATGTTCCCGTTGAATGAGGAGACGCCGTTGAACATGGAGTACATGCTGGTCACTTTCGAGACGTCCCAGGCAGAGATGTTCCCGTTGAATGAGGAGGCGCCGTTGAACATGAGGGACATGTTGGTCACTTTCGAGACGTTCCAGGAGTCGAGGGGCTGGTTGAAGGCGGTGGCGCCGTTGAACATGAGGGACATGTTGGTCACTTTCGAGACGTCCCAGGCAGAGATGTTCCCGTTGAATGAGGAGGCGCCGTTGAACATGAGGGACATGTTGGTCACTTTCGAGACGTTCCAGGAGTCGAGGGGCTGGTTGAAGGCGGTGGCGCCGTTGAACATGAAAACCATGTTGGTCACTTTCGAGACGTCCCAGCCGGAGATGTCGCCGTTGAATGAGGAGGCGCCATCGAACATGCGGTTCATGTTGGTCACGCCAGAGAGGTCGGGGGCGTCGGTTGCCTTGTATTTCATGTTGGAGGCGTCCCGGAACGCGCCTTCCATGGAGGACCATTCTATGTCGCCCCACTGGTCGATGGATGCCAGCTTGGATGCAGTGGAACCCGTGTCGTCTAGGTTTATCCTTGAGAGATTCCCGGTCATGGATACCTGGTATTCGCCAGATGCCGTGTACGTGTGCGACTGTATGCCGTTTGTGGTGACCATGGTGGTGACGTCGTCACCCCAGTCCATCGTCAGCGTACCCCCTGTGCGCACCTCTACGGGTATGCTGATTGTGTGCGGGGAAGCGGTAACGTTCCAAGTGGTAACAAAAGCCCCTACAGGCAGGGTGTCTTGGTCCTGCGCGAACGCGTATCCAGGCAGCGATGCCAGCGCGGCCAAGTCCAAAGCCGGCCAGGTGCCGCCAGCCTGCTGGTTCGGCGCGACGGCCTGTCTGGGATCGTCTGCGTGCGGCACGGCCAGCATGACCACGAGCGCCACGGCAAGCGCGGCTGCCAGTACCTGCAAGGCCGCCCTTTTCCTGAGACAGAAGGCACCACCGGGCAATTTCCCCGAAAATTGCCGAAAAACGCCGGCATAATTATGATTAAAAATCAATGTTTCAACCCACATTATTAAGTATTTATGCTTAGGCGGCGTTGTCCAAACCCATAACAGAAAAACGCCAAAAAGCTTAAAGATCGCGGATCTTGCGTCAGCCCCAATGAACAAGAAACGCAGCAAGGACAACAGCAAGGATCAGAGGCGCAGCAAGGATGCGAAGTGGGTTAGGCCCAAGGGATACTATTGCAGGTATGAAAGAGGAAGGAGGGGAGAAGGCAAACGGATTCGACTCAGAACCAAAGCCCTCCTCACCCTACTCAACGACATCTACGAGCCCCGGTCTGCGACCGGGAAACGCATGATCTCGTACCTGGCATGCCTCGTGGACAAGGAGTTCCGCGGCCACTCGTACCGCTCGCACGTCTCGTACATAGAGTCACACCAAGGCTTACTGTACCTGTATGGCTTAAAAAAAGTTCCATCAAAGTCGTGCCTGCACCACGCCGCGGCCGTATTTGCCGGCTGCTCGAGGATACACGAGATAGTGTGCAGGCAGGCAAGGAGCGACGCGCAGGGATCCCTTCTGGGAGACTCCAGCGGGTTCTCCATAATGCAGTACGAGGACTGGGAAGACGCCAAGCGGGGGATCGTATCTAGGCACAAGTTCGTCAAGATGCACGTGATAGTGGACGCAAGTGGGAAGAGGATCGTGTCCTGCGAGGTTACCAAGGGAACGGCCCACGACTCTCCCAGGTTCAGGCAGATGTTTGCAATGGTGCCTGACGGCACGGGGTGCGTGATGCTTGACGCGGCGTACGACGCCTACGAGAACTACAGGATGATCCGCAACAGCGGCAGGAGGCCGGTGATCGACCCGCGCAAGGATCACACCCTCAAGGGCTACAACCCGAGGGCAGAGATGCTCAGGTGGAGGAAGGAGAACCCAGAAGAGTTTGAGAGGACGTACCACCGGCGCAGCTTGGTGGAGTCCGTGTTCTCGTCGTTCAAGGCCAGGTTTGGCGCCGTAGTGGCGGCAAAGACGCTCCCGCTCCAGAGGCTCCAGCTGATCCTGAGAAGCATCTGCTACAACCTGCTGTCGTAGTTGAACTGCATGCGCCGGATGCATGCCCCTCCCCCAGCGCACGCTGTGCCGCGCTACCACGGTCAGCCCCGATCCCGGTTCCCCTGCAATCGGAATGCGTGAAGAAACGGCCAAACCACAGGAATCGCGGGCGACATGGCACGGCCAAGACTGCCTCAAGTAGGACGACGTTTGCGGAAATGGACAACGCCCAGACAACCGAAAGACTTTGATCCTAGGGCGTTATGCCTCCTGATATGCAGCATCCAAAATCTGCTGATTCGGCCTCCAAGCCGTCTTCTGCGAAAGACAAGAAAGACGGGAGGCACAAGAAGCGCCAGAAGGGCTCCGACCCGCGGGAGATTGGGCTCTGGTAGATTTTAGTGATCAGATCACCAAAATCGGTTCTGAGAACTGATTCGTAATTAGCCCATTCGCCGTAGGAGGCGGCTTGGGGAAGGCAGCAAGATCAAAATATCGTCCGATCCAGCCTGTCACATGCTATCGTACACCAAGCTGTCAGGAAACGCTAGGCGTTTCAAGACCCTCATGGGCATGTCCCTCCAGGAATTTGATTTGTTGTTCGCAAAGGTGGAGAAGGCGCACCCTGAGGCGGAGAGGGAGAGGCTCTCCAAGAGGCCCCGCAGGCGCGCAATCGGGGCCGGGCGCAGGTTCGCGCTCGACCTGCGCAACCGTGTGCTGCTCCTCCTGTTCTACTACAGAACGTATGCCACCCAAGACGTGGCGGCCGAGGTCTTCGGGGTGGACCAGGCCACGGTATCGCGCTCCATCGACCAGATCGCGCCGGTCGTCAGGCAATGCATCCCAATACCAGCCAAGATCCACGACAGGGCAAAGAGGGCCTCGACCCTTGAGGAGCTTGAGGAGATCCTTCCAGGGCTCCGGTGCCTCATTGACGCCTCGGAGCAGCAGGTGCAGAGGCCCAAACGGAAAGACATGGAAAAGTCCCACTATTCGGGCAAGGCCGGGAGGCACACGGCCAAGGTACAGTACACCGTGAACACAAACGGCCTGATCATCCACAGCACGAGGCACTCCCCAGGGCGCGTCCACGACGTCAGGGTGTACAGGATGAAGCACCCGACGTTTCCCTCCGGCCTGCCGTCCCGGGACGGGTCTGACGGCAAGAAGGGGAAGACAAAGGTGCGGGTCTATACGGACAGGGGCTACCCGGGGGCGCAGAAGATGTACGAAGAGGTGGAAGTGATGGAGCCGATCAGGCGGAAGCCAGGAAAAAGGCTCTCGGCACTCGAAAAAGAGTTCAACAGGCTGCACTCAAAGATTCGCGTCTACGTGGAACATGCCATCCGGAGAGTCAAGACTTGGCGGATAATGGGCGGGGTGTACCGGAACCCGCTGAAGAAGTACGACCGGATCAACGACATCGTGTGCGGATTGGTAAATCAAAGGTTGTTGTGGCTGGCAGAACAGGCAGCCTGACGGAAACGGGCCTGAAAAGTAGGGTGGGCAGGCTTGAAAAATAATAACGGATCACTTCTCTGGTACATTTAGGTGATCTCCGCGTGTCGCTGTTCAATAAGTGAGCTCGAGATCTCCAGGTTTGCTCCCTGCGGCTCCCGTCGGCGCCGTCCTGCCGTTAAAAAGTAGTGATCCGTTTTGCCGCGGTGTTCAAAGGTGAGCTGCGGACCCTGCTGTTAAATTCAGGTGATCCTCAGTCCAGTCCAGCTCACTTCTTGAACAGTGACTCACAGGGATCACCTAAATTTACCAGAGCCAGTGAACGGCAGAGATCACCAGAATTTAACAGAGCCTACGGGACCGCGTTTGCCTGGATGGGACTCGTGCCACTGCGACGTGTTTTGCGCAGTCTTTGTACCTGCTGCGAATAGTCATACACGCTGCTCCGACCATGCAAAAAATTCGGGCAGTAATCATGAAGAATCAGCATTTATCCCTTGATCCATGCTCATCGATACTCTTACCCTTCGATGTATTCTTGGCTGATTACTGCCTTGATTAGTTAACGTCGTTGTGAAATAAAGAGTATATTTTAGGAATAGTGAACGCCTGTTTGATTTTTCCATTGTTTCTGAATGATTCAAAAGCGGGGGGAGGCTGTTGGAAATTATGGGTCCCTTCCGTACCCTGCATGCGTGCGGTTCGGGTCCGGCTTGGCGATCCAGAAGCGGGGATTGGGAAGTCAAGTCAGTTCGCCTGGCTGCGATTCTGACTGCGGAGTTTCAGCCGCAATCGGATCCGGCACAGTACGCAAAAACCTGACTGGGCAGGCGTTCACGGTCACTGCGACGTGACAGCTCTGGGGCAGGGGCATCTGATATCTGCCAGGAGGCAGGACTGCCGATGGCAGCTGCCTTGAAACGAATGCAGGCAGTTCGGGAAAATTCCAAATCCGAAGGGGCGTCAAATCATTTATGTATGAATGCCACTAAAAAATAGTGCAAAAGGATAGGCTGTCTGAATGGTTTGTGCCCAAGTTCGGCTCTAGGAATTTTCGGCTATTAATAGGAATCCTGTTTCTGCCCTACACCGGAATGGTGGTATCCTTTACCGTGTGGGGCTCCCTCTCGGTGGACTTCAGTCTTGACAGGCTGGCGTCAGCCTGCCTGCTCTATTTCCTTGCAATTGGGATATCCGCACACTGTCTTGACGCACTAGGAAGCAAAAAAAAGCCTTGGGGACGCATATCGCCATCAAAGCTCTGGCTAGTATCGACGGTTTCCCTGACTGCCTCCCTTTCCATCGGGCTGTACTATGCATTTTTGGATTCCTGGCTGCTGTTCCCGATAGGGGCCATCGAGGTGTTCTTTCTTTTGGCGTATAACCTGGAGCTGTTTCGCGGCAAATTCCACAACAACGCGTCGTTCGTCATATCCTGGGGGATCCTGCCAGTTTTTGCCGGCGCCTCAATCCAGTCAAACGCCGTATCAGTCGAGACCGTAGTGCTTTCCGCGATTGCGGGACTTGCAAGCTATGTCCTCATAACCACGTCCAGAAAATACAAGGAGCTGAAGCGTCAGAACGTAGGCCGCGGGTCGTACTACAGAAAGGAGGCAGTTCTCAAGGTGACAAGCCTGGCGGTGATATCTGGCACGGCCTGCTTTTTCATCTTACGGTATCTTTAATTCGTGTAAATGGGATACCATTGTATGAAGTCAGGTTCCGATATGCTTCTGGCCAGGATACTGGACGCCCCCGTGGGCCAGGTGGTCACCGTCCTGGGGGAGGTCCTTGACTGTGCCGTCCAGCTGCAGGTGGTGGAGCAGAACGCCGTTGCGCCCAATCAGTTCGTAAGGAAGGTCGCGGTTACCGCGCGGGGGCTGCCTGTCATAAAGGCAAGCGTGAAGTTTGACTCCGCCGTGCTGCCTGAGTCCGTCATGGGCGAGCTTCTGAGGAAGAAGCGCGGCATCGGGACCATTCTCAACGTCAATGGCATCGCCGCAACCAGAAGGATCCTGTCCCTGGACCTGCATCCGGGCCAGGGCATAGCCTTGAGGGAGTACGAACTCGTTCACGGCGGGGCCGTGTGGTTTACCATATTTGAGGAGATAAACCTAGACAGTCTTGGTTCCGACAAGCACGGCTGAGGAGCCCCACGTCAGATCCTGCCTGCGGGTTTCCAGTCCGTGATCTTCCATGGCCTCCTCGTACTCCTGCACCCAGTTTGAGGCCCTTATCAGGCGGGGCAGGTCGGCGAAGACCTGTCTCCAGCCTGGGATGAAAAGGCCAGCGAGATTCAGCAGCCTGAAATAAAAATCCCACATTCTGCGCACCGGGCCGGCCTTCGGATATGTGAAGTCATGCAGAATTATCTTCCCGCCGGCATCGAGGTGGTCAAGGCAGCTCCTGATCAGGGTATCCGGCGTGCAGTATTTTGGCAGGTATGACGCAGTGATGCAGGAGAACTTTTCCCCGAGGCTGAGCTTTTCGGCATCCTGGTTTACAAAGGAGATGTTCCGGTGCGGGGCCGACTTCTCCATGGCCTTCTCAAGGTACTCCTGGGTAACGTCGACGCCCACTATCTCCGCGCCCGGCAGCGTTTTTGCAATCTGTCTCGTAAGGATGCCCGTACCGCAGGCAAGATCCAACACGTTTTTTTCATCAGACAGGTGCTCCAGAATCTTACGTTTCCAAAGGCCGTCCTTGCCAAAGGTGGTCCAGCTGACTATCCTGTCATACGAGCTGGCGTTGCTGTTAAAAAATTTCGGGACCATGCACTTCGGACTCTCTTCGGCCATGCTTACTGCCGGTTTTTTTGTCTAAAGTAGTTTGTGAGTAGGCAGCCTCCCTTAACGACTAGGGTCCGCGGGGCCGCCTTGGGGGAGGGGGATGCCTGACGGGCTCTGGTAAATTCTAGTGATCTGATCACCAAAATTTACCACCAAGGTGCTAGGATGACTTGTCTCACTTTTGAACAGGCCCGTAGAAGGTACCACACTTTTGAACACCGTGATGAAACATGGTAAGATTGAATCTGGAGAAGATCCAAAAACACACTTTTGAAGTGAACGGCAGAGATCACCAGAATTTAACAGAGCCCATCCATCCAACCAATACGCGTCAGATCACCTGATTTGAACAGAGCCGTGGAGCGCGTGCCGTCGCACAAGATCTAGCCAAGATACGGGTGCGGCTTCGGCCGAACGCGACCAGAAGGAGTGCCTGGTTGCTAGCATTGGTCCTTCCCGATCAAGTCCTCGTACGTGAGCCGCTTGCCGACCATACCGCGTACCAACGCCACCATCATGTCCACGGTATCCATGCTCCTGACGTTGTGCCTCCCGGCGAACTCGTTGATGTATCGGGGCAGGTGTTTTTGAGAGAGGTGGTGGTACGTGCCGCCGTATCCCCTGTCAAGCATTGACCAGAAAGACTCCAGCCCGTTGGTGTGCGCCATGCCGCGCACGTACTGGCCCGCAGAATGGTTCACCGATTCGTGGTCGTTCATCCCCTTGTATGTGGGATTTTCGTCGGTGTATATCTTGGCATTATTTGCCTTGTGTTCGTCGATAAAGTGCGCCATCCTCGCCTTGGTGGCTTCTGGCAACACCTCGACAGACACCTTGTTGGTGTCACGATCCTTTATGCCAATCATGGCCTTTTTGTTCTTGCCCTTCTTGTCCTTGTGCTTGTTTTTTTCCAATCCCCCGACGTACGTCTCGTCCACTTCTACCGGTCCCTTCATGTCGGACACCCTGGCCAGTGACTTCCAAGATTCGCGCAGTCTATGCACCATGAACCATGCCGATCTTTGCGTGATTCCAAGATCCCTGTGTATCTTCATCGAGGAGACGCCCTTGAGGTTGGTGGCAAACAGGTAAGTGACCATTGCCCAGTGCTGGTAGCTTATCCTTGAACGCTCCATGACGGTACCTACCTTCACGCTAAAGTACCTGCGGCAATCGACGCACCTGTACGGCATGGTCGGGTGTTTCGACAGCATCGTGTTGCCACTCCCACATAGCCCACACGTGCGCCCGTCCTTCCAGACGTTTGCTTCGAACCACTCTCTTGCCGTATCGTCATCTGGAAACATGCCATACAAATCTGTCAGGGTCATCCCCTTGCGATTTGATTTTCCTGGTCCATGTCTGCCCATCTGGATATATGTTCACTTACCTTATTTAATGTGTACTCAGCGATATAAGCCCCTCCGAGTCCGTGACGTCTACCAGCACGTACTCCAGCGTGACGACGGGTCTCCCGCCAAGCGAGTCCTGTCTGCTGTCTATAAGCCTGAGATCCATGCCAGCAGCCATCTCGGCACGAAGTTTCAGTATAAAAAGGCCCGAAAATCCGGAGAAAATCCATACCACTAATATGTTAGAGTCGGAAATTCCTATCGTTTTATAGTGGGTTTGCGTGTTGTTTTTCATGGCGCCGTACCCATTGGCTCGCAGGGTGGAACGCCTGATGGCATTTCTGGTTGACATCGTAATAATCACGGTCATTCTGTTTGCCATAGAGGCGGCCGTGTTTGGCAGCCCGGACTACTACAGTGAGATGTATGGACTATTCTCGGATGAGTATGACGATACGGAATTCTCGGCCATGGATCTTGTCGGCGTGCCTCCGTATGGCCCAATTGCGTCTGCCGCAGAAGAAAACGACCAGCTTGAGGTTGCCATTGTAATTGCAATTGCCGACATCATGACTGGCATACTGTCGCTTGAGTACCTGGTCTGCTTCGAGTGCCCAACCGATGTCGTGGTGCTTACCCTGCTCCCCTATGCAGTCACTTTGGCGTACTTTGCCGGCATGGAATGCGCCTTTATGACCACAATCGGCAGGCGCGCCCTGCGGCTCAGAGCTACAGGCATCGACGGCGAAAGGCCGTCAGTCCGCGGCACAATAATAAGCAACATCGGCAAGACGTTCATTCCAATAATCGACGTAATGCTCGGCCTGATATTTGCCAGGGAATCGCGCCAGAGGATATTCTCCAAGCGTGGTGGCGTCATTGTCGTGAAGGTTCCGGCAGCCAAGCGTGACAGGAAGTTCGAGCGTGACTGATTTCGGTGACGGCCAAGCTGCCGTTAAACGCGTTGTTACAAGCTGCCGTTCCACAGCACCTGACACAAATACCGATCCCTGGCTGCCATCTTTCGGCTATCGGGCGCCTGATGCCATCGTGGTTACGCTGTTCAATCTTCGGGGGTTTTCGCAGTTTTCATTCCTGAAAAAACCCAAAAGTCTCACGGATTGAACAGAGTAGTTTTTGACACCTTGGGAGATGGCAAGTCGGAGAGCCCGAAAAGACGTTGCAGTACCGGGCGGCAGGCGCCGGTAGCTTGCCGCCTCCAAGCCCATATAGGATTTAAAACACCTAAAACCGTGCCGGTGGTATGGCAAAGAGGAGATTTCTCATAGCCGGAAGCGGCGGCCGTGAGGGCGCGTTTGCGCTTGCGCTCAGCAACGATTCTAGGGTACATGCGGTGATGGACCATGCAAACCCCCTCATAATCAGATGCGTAAAAAATTCTGGCGGCTCCTATATGATAGGCAATGCGTCAGACCCTGAAACCGTGCTTGAGTTTGCCCAAAAAAATCACCGGATGGATTATGCCTTCATAAATTCCGACCAGCCGCTTGCCAACGGTGTTGTGGACAGGCTGCTTGAACGCGGCATCAAGACAATCGGGGCCACGCGGGCCGCCGCCCGCATAGAATGGGACAAGGTATATTCCATGGATATGATGAACAGGGTTTGCCGGCGATTTACGCCGTTTTACAGGATCGTTCGGCGGCAGGATCAGGTTGTCGCCGCCGTTGCCGAGTTTGAACGGAAGGGTATGGGGATTGCCGTGAAGCCGCAGGGCCTTACCGGTGGCAAGGGGGTAAAGATAATGCCCGAACACCTGCAAACGTATGACGACAGCATCGAATACGCCACCAACCTTCTTGAAACCAGGCACGGTGAAGGCGTTCTGCTCGTGGAACGGCTTGACGGCATAGAGTTTACCATAATGGGAATCACGGACGGCGAGCATCTCGTCATCCCTCCCGCAAGCTATGACTATCCGTTCAGACATGAGGGCGACCGTGGGGCCGGGACCGGAGGAATGGGATGTTTTACAAATTCCGAAAAAAGGCTCCCGTTTATGAGCGAGCAGGATCTTGACGACTGCAGGCAGATAATGCAGAGGATCATCGATGAGATGAGAAAGGCAGGAAGCCGCTTCAACGGCGTTCTCAACGGCGGATTCTTCAAGACACCGGCCGGCATCAAATTCATGGAGTTCAACGGCAGGTTCGGTGATCCTGAAGGATTGAACATACTGAGCATTTTGGAAACCTCCTTCTCGGATCTTCTCGTGCATATATGGAGCGGGACCCTTTCCGACAAGGCGGTCTCGTTTGCCAAAAAAGCAAGCGTCGTTAAGTACCTTGTGGCAAAAGAATATCCTGAAAAAAGCCCCGAACCGGTTACATTTGATATTGATGAGAAGGCCATTTCCGATCTTGATGTGAAAATATTCTTTGCGTCGTGCGAACGGCTAAAGGCCAGCACGTACACGACGCTCGGAAGATCCAGGGTTGTCGCATTCAGCGCCACTGCCGACAGCATAGAGCAGGCCGCCGAACGTGTGAACATGGCGATAGACAACCACACAGTAGGCAATCTGGAATACAGACATGACATAGGCTCCAGGGAAAATCTTGAAAAACTGAACCAAACAGTTCGAGAATGGCGGTCAGCCTGAATCAACGGCAGGGATCATCCATTGGCCGGTTCGCCGCTGTTGGGCTGCCGGATGGCGGCGACAAAATCAAATATTATGACCGCCATAACGAATCATGCCGGGATTCGACAAACCGGCAGGCAATGCCTGACGGTTCAAGATGCTTCCGGGCATCCCGTCGCCACTCCGGTGGTCACGCGAGTTGTCTGCTAAATCTTGGTGACCTGCCATGTGGTATTAAATCGGTGACCTGCCACGGGGATCAGCGTTAAGAGTAGGTGACCTGACAGAATCGGCGGCCTAGTGGGACAAAAAGAGAGAGGGATCAGATGGTGGCCTCGGCCCTGGCCGCCGCCCGAATCACGGTCTTTCGCTTGCTGCTGCCCTCGATCTTGATGCCGGCCGCCTCGCTTGAGGTCTGGCCGTCCGACAGTCCAGGGACTTGATTCGTAATTAGCACTTAGGCACAAAATAGCTAGATTTTTGGTACAATCACGTAGAATTTGCTTATTTCCAAGTTGGAAAAAAACGCCATTTAAAGGAAGTTCTGGTCGCTTATGATACAATTGTCATACTGGTTTGGGCTCTGCGGGTCGTCATATGTGGCCGGATCCGTGTCTGGAACCTGAGATGCATGCCAGATGCCGTGTGTGTCGGGTCTGGCATGGCCGTCCAGCGTCCGCGATGTTGCCATGACGCGGTCATTCCGGCGTGAATGTGGCATTTTAGTACACTGCTTAACGGATCTGGTAAGGCCCTGCCCGAGATTTTAGCGGTAGCGGGTGTCATATCGCCACCCATAGCCGGCCCGAGGGTCGACCATGGGCAGCGGCATGGCGCCCGTTGCCGTTAAAATTTCGCATAAGGCCTTACCACCTCCTCCTAGGATGCCCGCTTCGGAGAAGATCCCGGAATCCATCCAAGTCTCTGTCATGCCTCTTAGACCAGTCGTGTCTCTATGTGTGAGATCTGTGGTAGTCTCATCGAATCCCGCGTGGCGCATCCGTTGTATGACAGAGGACAATCTCTAGTCGCCGGAGGGGCGCATGGAACGCAGCTTGCGCTGATACGGGTACGTGAGGGCAAACGGCTTGCCGTCTTGGCCGTCTTGCAGCGCGCCCATGTTTTTCAGGTATCTCATCTCTTCCTCGGTCAGTCTCCTGAAGGTCTCTATGCCCTTCTTGCTTTCGTCAATGGAGGGATCGCCGTCCACGACGGCAAACTTTTCGTATACCGATCTTGCAAGTGGGTTCTTCTCTTCTTCCCTTATGCCGGCCAGTATGCCAGAGAGGGCGGTGCTGTCCGCCTGGACCGCCACGTTGTTGTTGGGCTGCACGAACACCTCAAAATTTCTTACCATTATGGGTATAACAAATGGCTGGTGTGATGTCCACATGTAGCTCTTTCCCCTGATCGGCTCGTTGAGTATCTGCGTGATGATATCCTTGGAGTAGTGCGCGTTAGCGTTGGACAGAGAGACGAGATCCGTCCTGCTGAGCAGATGGAACACGAAGAAGTTGTCCCCCTGGCTCACGATGTCGGTGGGTATGCTTCCGGGTTGCTGTGTTATGAATATGCCGCCAAGGTTGTACTTTCTGCCCTCCTTTGCAAGGTCCACAAATGCAGACGGGGCAGAGGATCCGTCCCTTCCGCCAAGCACGCTGTGCGCCTCTTCTAGCACGAAGGTTGCCTTGATAAGATCCGTTCCGCCGTGCTTGATGAAGTTTTCTTTGTTCCGGTTGAAGATCCTCGTGACTATCATGGAACTCAACCAGCGCGCGGTCTGGGAGTCCAGCCGCGATATGTCAAATACCACCACCATGCCACGGTGCAGCGCCTGCTCGATTATCTGTATGGCCTTTGAGTCCGGATCGTGTATGCTGCTTATCGAGGGCACGAGGTTGTTCAGTATGGGTTTTATGTCCACCTCGGACGGTTCCCTCAAGGAGCCGCCCGTAACGATCTCGTTTATCTTGCCGTAGTCTGCCGACCACCCATCCCTGTGAAGGAGGTCCACCAGAGCGGGCCACCTCTCCTGCTTCATGCCCATCAGCTTCCCGAAGAAGACCATCTCGTGCTTGACAGGGCTTACCAGCAACGGTATTATCATCTTGTGGGGCAGCTCTGCCAAGTTTACCTTGTTGTTCCGGTAGACGTTTGCAAGGGATTCGTTCATCTTCTGGTTGGTGATGAGGATGGCCTCCCTCACGTCCATGATGCCGGGCCTTCCCTCCTTGTCAGTCACGGCGTACTCGCCGTCTTGGTCAAACACTAGCAGTCCCCCGTTTGCGCTGCCCCATTCCTTGCATATTATCTTCATCAGGTTGCTCTTTCCGTACCCGGCTCTTGCAAACACGAACGTCCTCTTTGAGTTGAGCCTGCTTTCGTCGAACATTATCGGGATGCTCTCGTCCATGATGTAGTGGCCTATGTGCACGCCATCGCTCTGCTCTTTGAGCGCCCTGCTTATGATGGTCTGCAGGTTGCTCCTCGTCGGCAGCCTGACCTTGCTCGTGATCTGGGGTATTCTCTTGAGTCCGGCGGTAAAGGTGCCCCCTTCTATAGAGCCCAGCACCTTTATCCTGACCTTGTAGGTTATCTTGCTCTTCTTTATGTCGTGGCCGATCTCGTCGATGGCCCCCTGGGAGGCGATCTCGCTCAGCCACTTCTCGCCCATGGCGGTGGTAAACTCGCCGCTGGGCGAATAGTCCATTACTCTAGCCACTATGTTTTCGTTCACGTTCTGGACTAGTAGGAGCGTCCCGATCTCGAGCTGGAAGTCGGGCCTGTACGGCGCGATTATCTTTGCCACATACTCGTACAGCGAGCTCTCAAGGCCAGTGAACACGCCCACCACATCGTCGTCCGTCATGCCCCGCCTCCCAGGGATCCCTTTGAGACTGCCTCGTCAAGAATGGCCGAGTTCCGTATGTATTCTGCCAGCGACGGATCGGATCTCTCCACCAGCCCCTTGATTATGTTGTCGTATAGCATGGATGCGGATATTCCAAGTCCCGCTGCGGACTCGTGTGCCCGCATTATGGTCTGCGGGTATCCCATCACGGGGTAGGCGTACATCGCGTCTTTTGCAAGGTAGCTCATTATCTCTGTCACCTCGGATTCAGAATAGACGCACCGTCCGTCGGTCCCTTGGGGCAGCTCCACCGTGACGAACAGGTTCTTGCTGCGCGAGAGCTTTGCTATGTACAAGTCGCCAAGCGCGTAGGCTAGGCGTGTCGGCACTCCCGGCCGGAGTCTGGTCGTCGGGCTCCACTTGTACGCCATGTTCTCCACATCCAGCGGGATTCTGATGTACCCGGCTTGATCCGGAGGGAAGATCCTTTCGCATGCCAGCGCGGCATGCAGCAGGAACGCTATCTTTGACGTCTTTGCCACGCCCACCACGCGCACGTGACTCCTGTTCCTGCGGAGGCAGTCGATCATGCGCGGGATGAGCTCGTCTCTTATCTTCCTGGTGCGCAAGAGCCCGTCCTTGAGTATTATGGATTTGCTGTCCTTGGGAGCCCTCTCCACTGCGTCAAATATGCACGCGAACTCGGCAATCTCCATTAGGGTTCCCTTGGCAGTCAGGAACCTCGAGGTGTCTCTGAGCGATCTTGCACCCAGCATGTCAAGGAACCCCCGCATGATGGGGTCCGCATCCAGATCAGCCAGGATCTCGCCGGTGTCTTCGTCTTCGAGATCCCCGACGGGGGCCGCAAAATTCATCCTCACGTTTCCGTTGGAGTCTGCCACCTTGACCACCTCGAACTCGAAGGGCTCAAGGCGCAGGTTGAACCTTCCTCCGTCAAACGACTTGAACGTCATGGGGATGTACGAGCCGGCAGGCTCTATCGGGACGAACTCCAGCTTCCTGACCCTCTCCCTGAGAGCGCTCATCTTCCTTATTTGGTTCTCCTGCAGGCGTTCAAGGTTCGCGACACCGCGAGAATCATAGTCGAGGTTCAATATGGGCGTGATGTGGGCTTGTCTTAAAAATGGCACGGTGCCATAGTGAGGATCATAGATTCGCGCAAAACGATGCCGCTTTTCTGTTGACAAGTTTGAGCAGATCCGGATTAAACCTGGCGGTCCTGTAATGTATGGAGGCGGCTCTGCACATGTCTGCGAAGGTTTCATAATATTCCGAGACGGGTAGGATCTGCTTCCCTTGGAGCCAGCACTTCTCCATTGCGTTGAGGTACAGTGATCTTTTGGGAAGGTATATGATCTTGCTGTTCTTGTTTTCTCGTAACAGTTCCTTGACACGTTTTGCACAGTGGGAGGGATCCCATTCATTACCACCACCTTTCCAAAATGTCTCTGCATCTCCCTAAGGTAGAGGATGAAGCTCGGTTCATAGGATCATGCTCAATATACTTTCCGGGTGGGCACTTTCATCTCCATGAACATAGTTTCTTAGCTATAGCGGCACAGATCTGTTCGGGTCAAGCAGAATACAATTTTTTTCCGATCGAGCTGCGAATCTAGTCCATGTTTTGCTTGGGATACCGCAACGATGCTGCACCTGATGCAGCACACAGTAGGCCGAGACGTCGATTGGTAGGTTCTATTACGAGGCGTGCAACTGACACACCACGGCTTTGCGCTTTTCAACTCAGGGAAAATCTTCATCGACGTAGAACCGCTGTATCTTTGCGTTGTTATAATATTGATGAAGCGCCTGTTTGTGGTCTGTACCTAATGTGTACAACGAGTTGCTCAGCCCATTCATCTTAGTCCGGTACTCCTCGTTACGCTCGATGAGTTTTTCGATGTATTGTTTAGGCGGCAGATTTCCCAGCTTACGGCAGTTGCACGTTTGACACGACAGCACAAGGTTCCACAACTCCGTCTCATGCATGTAATCAAACGGAAGGACGTGATCCACATGTATCTTGACATTCTTCAGGGATCTCTGGCAGTAAAAGCACTCGGTAGCGAATGGTTCCAGACATTTCTTAAACCTGCTTTGGTTACGAACTCCTGACATGGCCATCACTTTACTCGTCAAATGTGGCGTTCCAAAGTTGATCGTCTCTAGGAACCTGACCCAATACATGATGACAGTGCTGTAGAGTATCCCGTAATTTCGCTTGAAAAAGTCCATCGCGCGCGGGTTGAGTAGGATGCCTCCGTGCTTGTCTATGCGAGCATTGTTGGCCTTGTCGTTGTACTTGATGGACAAGTAGTCGTAGAATATCTTGGTTTCAGCCTTTCCTCTCACTTTCTGAAACCTGTGTATGACATTGCCGAAGCAGTGTCTGGTGATTTCTCTCTCACAATTTTCTATCTTCCGTGGAAATTTATGCCTAATGTCCGCAAATGTGTTAGGGTATTGTGACTTGTCAAACTCCGCACGTATTATGGATATTATTTGCGGTGTTTGGTGCGGCGGTCCCTGCCGCAGCTTCGACTTGCATTCTTGGGGCCAGTAGTATTTGAGGAAGTACGGTGCGATTTCTCTGTACCGTACACGGCGTTCGGCACTGGAATAGCTGTAATCAAGAAGGAACCGGGCAAGTGCAAACTTGTACGTGTTGTTCTTACTTTGGTTTGACTCCATTATCCCCATGAATGTAGCCAGAAATTCCTTGTCTTCGTAGTTTGCGAATTCCAATATGTGGTAGGTATGCCACACGTTTACAAAAAGATTGCCACATCTATAGTGACACGCAAAAGACCTTATGCGAAGTTTTAACGGTAGCGGATGCCATATCACCACCCATAGCTGGTTCAAGGGTCGACCACGGGCAGCGGCATGGTGTCCGCTACCGCTAAAATTTCGCACAAGGTCTTACCAACCCCTATTTAAGACCAGCATCAAATACCACCAAATGCCTTCTAACCGTTTCTGTAGTTTTTTCAAATGCTCGAGACATGGCTCTCAATGATGGTTTGGCGGACGCTGGTATATTTTCTCTACTGTGAGCCCCTCATTCTCAGGCATAAAACGGTTTAAATAAAGAAAATCTGATAAATATCAATATGTCAAAAGAAAAAATCAATAAGCTGATTGATGACATGCTACAACAGAGACATCATTTTGGTATTGATTCTTTTTGTATGGGAGATGATGATCTAAAAGCCACTTGCTTCAGTTTTTTAGTCTCTAAATGTATTTTAAGACTTTCAATCACCATGAACAACAATAATGTATATGTATTCTCGAAGCCGGGACGAGAAATAATGGAAGATGATAGTAAGCGCTTGGCCTTTGTAGAAGAATTTTTGAAGTTTTACGGTAATTCAGAATAGTGTGACGTTCATTGCGTTTTAATAATGACTTAAACACCGAATTAGACAAGCTTATGGACTATTATCGTTATTTGGAATCATCATTTGTTGATATTACAAGATTAGTTCCGCTTGAAAACAAACCAAATACATTCTCACCACGACTGTATGAAATTTTACAAGGCACATGTAGTCAAGTTGAATCTGTTTTAAAAATTATGTGTAGAGAATTGAATATAGCACCAGAGAGAAAAAGTAAATCCAAACCACATGAAACAACTTCGTCCGACTTAGATGACTGCTTGCGTGTGGAAGAAAGAGAATACAATTTCAAGCCATACGAGGCGCTAAATCATGATGGAGCGATCAGTTGTCAAGAAGTAGTTTCCTTAATACGGACAGGCTGGCACCCGATGAAGCCTTTTGTGTGTGGTTTTAACTGTGGTTCCAACAATAAATCTGAACACAAACATCATAATGTCGATAATTCAAAAATGCCACAATGGTGGAGGGCATATAATAAATCAAAACATAATTTACCAAAAGAATACAAAGTCGGAAGCATTGAAAACGCATACCTGGCACTGGCAGGTCTGTATGTTTTACATTTCATGGCACATATGCTAGTGGTAAAAAGAAAAGACTTCCTCAAGCAAGACTTCTGGCATCAGCATGAGCCCCTTAAATTTGATAGTCACAACCGACACTATCAAAAGGAATGGGTAGAACCAAAATCAGACATTTTTTATCCCATTGGACATTTTTCACCTCCGCGAGCATAGTCTTGTTGCTATAGTTCAGGTTTATTAGCAGTGGACTCACGTACCCACACATGGAATTTGACTGGAATACTCTCGTTGAGCAGATTAAGGCTAATGACAGAATTAGCAAAAAATTCAAGGAACAATTCATCAAATCTGTTACGGTGTTGAGAAGGGAATTGGGCGAAGATTGGCTGAAGGATACGAGCCATCCACTGCTGTGGCGTATGC
Organism: Cenarchaeum sp.; assembly: GCA_965206845.1. Taxonomy (GTDB): domain Archaea; phylum Thermoproteota; class Nitrososphaeria; order Nitrososphaerales; family Nitrosopumilaceae; genus CAYGAM01. The sequence goes on from OZ242221.1 coordinate 38,267, forward strand.
AGAACATGTATGGTAATCCCTCTGATTGGTTTGTTGTCATGCTTGCCGAAAACATCACCGCATTGAAAGAAGTTGTGAACTTTGAGAGTATTTTGAACAGAGTTAGACTGGCAGGAGAATACAGCGGTGCTGTCACAGAGATTGAGGTAGGTGGCACTCTGGCAAGACACGGCTATGATCTGACGATCGAGCCGGAACAAGGAAAGAAGAAACCTGACTTCTTCTGCGAGAAGGATGGGTGCGAGTTTCTTGTGGAAGTCAAGACACTGATGGTGTCCGAAGAGATACAGAATGCAAACAGAATCTCACAGCGGATAATTGCAGCATGCAACCCAATATTTCCCGCGGGAGTTATCCTCAACCCTCTGTTAGAACACCTCCTTGTAGAGATCGAATGTAAGCTGAAAGAGGTCGTCGGACGCGTCACCGTAGAAACCGCACAGGAGTTCTACAGGCAGAATGCTCTGAAACTTTATCTTGTGGATCCCAACGATCCCAACAGAATCAAAAAGAATGGTGAGTGGTGTCGCAAGCAAGAAAGATTGGGAATTTTCCATGCTTGTGCCGGACTGGCGGGCCCTCCGGTAGACTTGACGGATCACTCCCGCGTGAGGTTCAGAATACTCGGTATTAAAAGAGAGGAGCAAATCCCACAAGACAAGATGGGCATATTGTTCATCTTCGGCAGCTTTATCATTCGCGACACAGATGTGGAAGAGTTCGTTGACGGGATTATTAAGGAGGTGCACGAACTCGGTAACATTCCGGCAGTAGTGCTCGTCGGAGCCAAGACTACAACGCTTTCGCAGGAGGCTCCCAAGATAATAAAAAAGGGAGACTACATTGATATTGATTGCTGCCTTGCTCCACATCTTAAGGAAAAGGTCCTAATCGTAAAGAACAGGTTCTGTCGGTTTCCCTTTGACTATGATATGCTGACTAACATGTATACTGAAACCATCCGTAATTAAAAATCAACCGTTATCTGCTAGGGTTGTTTATGAGTAAGTGTTCATGTCCCATCTTGATCTGTGCTTATTGGCGTGGCAGAAGAGCAGTCTAGGGTGATTGGAGGATAGATCCGAACACTTACGTGCATGACTACCTTCTGGAAATTCTGCTTTTCAACACAAGCTACAGGGGTTAAAAACAATCAGCCGTCTGTGAGCGCAAGCGCCAGAATGCTTGACAAACACCGAATTTGAATGAAACAGTACCGCAGACAGAGTTCTTCAAATCAATTACTGGACAGGTACCTGTACGGAGATATCTCGTGGTCGTTACAGTCGTTGAATTACGATCGATGTGTATTCCATCTGATCTCCATTCTGTATATGTGTCCTAGACACGGCGCGCAGATGAGTTTACCGGTTTCATGCACCCAAAGTGACCGGCAGAACGATTTATCACACACATGGCAAAAGAGCAGCGACCTGTCGTTTGCAAGCCCCCGTTCTATCCCCATCACACAGCGCGTGCAGTAGCCGGTAACCTTGTCGTTACATACCTCGTCGCCGAACACCACCAAAGGGTACGTCTGTCCACAATACTCGCACCATCCAGTCTTTACACTCATCGTACCTTGAGTTCGCATGCGGACAGTTAAGGATTGCCACCGACTCGTGGGTTGGCGTATCATTCTTCCTGATGTTGGTGCTGTATATCGCCAGAAATGATTTCATGAATAGCAAGCCTGATTTAACGGCTGTGTCCTATCCATGCGTCGAGTTTATAGGCGTTTGACGCGATTTTCAGCGCGGGGAGACAGCCTCGACTGGAGAAATGGTTTGCAGCGCTGTGCTGGCGTAGGATGAATCTTCGGATACATATACATCACGGCGCTGTCCTGTATCGTCTTGTGCAGTATATCGTTAGCGCACACCCATTCCAGTGCGCGTCGCGCAGCATCTTGACCGTGGCGTCCCTTCAGCTGGCCTGTGGAGACATAACCGCTTGGCGGCAGTGCTTGCAGGGCTGCGGCAATCTCATGGTCTGTTCTGTCTAGATCTTTGTTGCTTATGGGACACAGCACCTCGTAATACGCGTTCACGACATTCTTTGCACTTTTCAGTTTCCAAGTTGGAAAAAAACACCATTTAAGGGAAATTCTGATCGCTTGTGATACAATTATCATACGGGTTCAGGGCCCTGCGGGCCGTTGTATGTGGCCAGATCCGTGCCTGGAACCCGAGATGCATGCCAAGCGCCATGTGTGTCGGGTCGGGTAGAGATGTCCGGCATCTGCGATGCTACCATGACGCGGACATTCCGGCGTGAATGCGGCGTTTTGTACACTGTTTAACGGGTCTGTCAGAATCCACCCAGCATATTCGGCTTATTTTGGACCCTTCCTCCAGTCCTAACTTAACGATCCTTTAATTGATATCGTCCGTCAATGCCCATAATGCAAAAAATAACGATACTGGGTCTTGCCGCGGCCATATCCATGATGTCCTGCATCGTGTCAGTTGCTGAGGCAGAGCCGATCCCCTCACCATACCAACAGGTGCGGGACGGAACGCCGGTGGGCGAGGTGGTGTGCGCCGGAGACCGCATGCTGATGCTGTCGCCGTCAGGTATGCCGGCGTGCGTCTTTGCAGGATCGGTGGAGGTGCTGGAACGGCGCGGATTCGTACTGCTATCCGAGGTGCCCCGTGACGATCTTTCGACAAAACAGCCAGGAGCATCGGAAAAAGCAGGAGGAACCGGCAGTCCGGACGCGTCCAAAACGGGCGACAGGCCGTTCGTCACCACTTGGTGGACCGCCTCGCCGAACGAGTCGATAACCATCCCGGTGGGGAGCTCTACGGGAGCGTACACTGTAGACTGGGGCGATGGAACCGTAACAAGCGTCACCGGGGACGCATCGCATGCTTACGCTAGTCCCGGAGAGTACCGGGTCGTCATATCCGGCGACTTTACAAGAATCTATCTCAACGGCGGCCCCAATGCGGAAAAGCTGCAATCTATAGATCAGTGGGGCGACATCCAATGGGAATCGATGAACCTGGCATTTGGGGGAGCGACAAACATGGTGTACCGTGCGACTGACGTCCCCGATCTCTCAGGCGTGACTGACATGGATTGGATGTTCAGCGGTGCCGCCTCCTTCAACGGCGACATCTCTGAATGGGACGTCTCATGGGTGACTGACATGTCCAGAATGTTCGCCAATGCCGCCTCCTTCAACGGCGACATCTCTGAATGGGACGTCTCGGGGGTGACTGACATGTCTGACATGTTCGCCGGCGCCTCCTCCTTCAACGGCGACATCTCTGAATGGGACGTCTCGGGTGTGACTGGCATGTCTCAAATGTTCGCCGGTGCCGACTCCTTCAACGGCGACATCTCCCCGTGGGACGTCTCGGGCGTGACTGACATGTCCGGAATGTTCGCCGGTGCCGCCTCCTTCAACGGCGACATCTCTGAATGGGACGTCTCAGGCGTGACTGACATGTCCGGAATGTTCGCCTTCACCGCCTCCTTCAACGGCGACATCTCCCCGTGGGACGTCTCAGGCGTGACTGGCATGTCCCGAATGTTCGCCAATGCCGCCTCCTTCAACGGCGACATCTCTGAATGGGACGTCTCAGGCGTGACTGGCATGTCCCGAATGTTCGCCAATGCCGCCTCCTTCAACGGCGACATCTCTGAATGGGACGTCTCAGGCGTGACTGACATGTCCGGAATGTTCGCCGGTGCCGCCTCCTTCAACGGCGACATCTCTGAATGGGACGTCTCAGGCGTGACTGACATGTTCGCCATGTTCTTCGGTGCCGACTCCTTTACCCAGAATCTGGGCAGCTGGTACACCACGCTTGATGACACATCTATTGACGACGGCGACGCTACTAGAACAGTCGGGAATATTTCGGCACAAAACTCCTTCCTTGGCGGCCAGTCTCTTAGATACAGCATAGTCCCAGGCGGAGATGGTGACGCCTTTGAAATTGACGGAACTGTCCTGAAGCTAAAATCAACTCCAAATTATGCCAGCAAGAGCTCTTACACCGTAACCATATCGTCGACTGGTGCGTTTGGCACATCCAACTCAGAGACGTTTAAGATCCGGGTAGTGTAGACATTTAGATCTGATGCAGGAGGCTGCCGGACGGTAAGCACTGGCGGCCCTGTCCAAGGACGGCACAAGCCCCATTTCTGTAGCCCAAAGCGCAGTATGCTTCTCCCAAGACAGGGACGATGCAAGCACGTTCCACGTTGAGCCGATCCGAGTCAGCCTTACAAACCTGTCAGGTTGCCAGCGCATGGCCTGAATTACACTGTTCAATCTGCGAGACTTTTGGGTTTTTTCAGGAATGAAAACTGCGGAAACTCCCGAAGATTGAACAGCGTACTCCTGCAGAGTCTGTTAAATCTTGGTGGCCTGCCACGGGGATCAGCGTTAAGAGTAGGTGACCTGACAGAATCGGCGGCCTAGTGGGACAAAAAGAGAGAGGGATCAGATGGCGGCTTCGGCCTTGGCCGCTGCCTAGATCATGGTCTTCCACTTGTTGTTCCCCTCGATTCTGATGCCGGCCGCCTCGCTTGGGGTCTGGCCGCCCGACAGTCCAAAGACTTGATTCGTAATTAGCACTCAGGCACAAAATAGCTAGATTTTTGGCATAATCGCGTAGAATTTGCTTATTTTTATATGGGATTGCCCATCGTGCCGAATCAGGCGCAAGGGACTGTCAGAATGCACAGCTTCGTGACTAGGTGAAGGGGATCTGGCCCCACATCTGTGTCCGGGACGATGCCCATCAAAGAACGGTGCCTGCCAAAGGATGGCTTGCGTTTCACATTATATCTATATTGGACGAGCATCAGGGCGCAGGTATGATAGAGATCCACGAGATCCAGAAGATTGTCGAGGAGTATGAGAACCCGAGGATCGGGGTTCTAGGCAGCCATTCGGCGCTTGAGGTCATGGACGGGGCAAAGGATGAGGGGTTTGCAACCGTAGTCATGTGCCAGAGAGGCAGGGAGGTACCATACAGGCGGTTTGGAAGGATCGCCGACGAGATCATGCTTTTTGACAGGTTCGGAGACATGGCATCATCTGGGAACCAGACGATTTTAAGGGACACGGAGACACTGATCGTTCCCCACCGCTCCCTTACGGCCTATTTGGGATACAAAACCATCGAGGAGGATCTCAGGGTGCCAATATTTGGCAACCGTTCGCTCTTTCAGGCAGAGGAGAGGGATCATCCGCGCAACCAGTACTATTTGTTGGAGAAGGCTGGGATAAGGCTCCCCAGGCTCTTCAAGGATCCGCAAGACATCAATGCACCATCCATAATCAAGGTGCAAGAGAAGGAGAGACGGCTGGAACGCGCGTTCTTTACCGTGTCGTCGTACCAGGACTATCAGAAAAAGTCCGAAGAGAGGATCCGTCAGGGGATAATTGGCAGGGAGGATTTGGAGAAGGCAAGCATCGAGGAGATGGCGATAGGCACGTACATGAACTTCAACTACTTTCACACTCCAATCTCCGAGCATGTGGATTTTCTGGGAATAGAGAGGAGACTGCAGACCAACCTTCACGACTTTAACGCAATCCCCGCTAGGGAGCAGCTGGAGATGGATGTTGACCTGCAGAATATCGAGGTGGGCCACACCCCGGCATCCATCAGGGAATCACTCCTGGAGAAGGTCATCAAGATGGGCGACTCGTTCGTTGCGGCGGTCAGGAGGGAGTACCCGCCGGGAATAATCGGGCCCTTCTCACTGCAGAGCGTAATCACAAAGGATCTGGAGATGGTAGTATATGACGTCTCACTGCGGGTTCCAGGAAACCCGATTCTGGCAACCACGAGCCCATACACAAAATACCAGTACGGCTCCACCTTTGGTGTGGGAAGAAGGATAGCCATGGAGCTCAAGCGCGCCCTGCAGCAGGACAGGCTCTCAGATGTCGTAACCTAGGCCTCTGCTTCTTTTAGCAGCCTCTTTCGGATCAGGATGGGAATGTTGTAGAATGTTGCCAGCGCCAGGGCATCAGATGCCCTGTAGTTTCGTAAAACCAAGTCCCTTTTTCCCGCAAGGTATAGGTTTGCCCGCAGCACCTCGCCGCTGTCATACACCTTTACCTTGACCAGCACAAGCTCGTTGTGTTCGCATATCTCCTCTAGCATCTTGTATATCGTGGGCACCGAGTCGCCGGAGTTCTTTGTAAATCCGATTATGTGCCTGGCTACCTCCCCTGAGAACGCCCGCATGTGAAACTCCCTGCCATCATCGGACCTCAGTACAAGCATGCCCTCAAGGGCGTAAGGATCCACAAAGCCCACATGTGCGATACGGGCAATCTCATAGTCCGTCTCGGGCACTTGATCTATCTTCAAGCCGTGCTGTCTTTGCGTTTTGTGCTTATAAATATGACAGAGGGGTGTCGTATGAGATCAGATCCCACTTCATCTAGGAGCAAGCACATGCGCCAGGGCAACGCTTCACGCCTGACCCGGTGGGGTAGGCGACCTCGCACACCTGCTGGTGCCTGATCCTTGGGAGCGCTCTGACTCGATTGCTATGGCATGCACCGTCTCAGTATAATTATATGTATTATCTGTGCCTATATGAGATCCACATGTCAGCCACTCCTGAACGTTCCATATCCTATGTTGTTGCCAAGCCGGTCTCAGCCTATATGGATCTTGATGTGCTGGTTATGCGTGGGAGTATACCCACCAGAGACGCGGCCAGGGTTATGCAGCGCAGTGACAGGAATAACATTGTGGTCGTAGACAGACAAAAGAAACCCATAGGCATAGTCACCAGCGCAAACATCTTAGACAAGGTGAGCGATGTCAACGTAAACGCAGAGCATACCGTGCTAGAGGATATAATGACCTCGCCGCTGGTTACCATAAGCAACCGGGCATCGCTGCAGGCCGCGCTGCACGCAATGCGGGACAACCATGTCAAGAAGCTCCCCGTGGTAAACAAGAAAGGGTTGGTCGTCGGGATCATCTTCCAGGCAAAGATCTCGCGAGCAATTCGTGACGCCATTATCATTCACCCGAGACTGCTCAGCCCCCCAGTAAAGGCGGTGCTGGGAAATCTTGGATTTGTGCTACAGTTTGCAGGTGTTCTGATGCTGGTGCCGGCAGTACTTGCAACCGTGCTGGGCGACACTGTAACTGCCACAGGAATATACCTGACAACGGTGCTTCTGCTGGTTACGGGGTTCTTTCTCAACTCCTACGGTGAGAAGGCCAGCCTAAACATGCAGCAGTCGTCGATTTTGGTGTTTGCCAGCCTCTTCATACTGATTCTGTTTGGAACAATACCATACCTGTACTCGATTCCCTACGAGGTGGAGTCGCCCGTGGATCTGTTTGCCAACGGCTTCTTCTCCAGCGCCGCTGGGTTTACCACCGGAGGAGTGTCACTCTTTGATCGGCCAGAAGATCTGCCCCAGTCGTTTACGTTTTATCGCAGCTACACACAGCTGGTGGGAGGAATGAGTTTCATCTATCTGGTGATGACTGCCTTTTACCCCGAAGACAAGCTGATTGCCATGAGGGGCTTTCTTACCGGGCGAAACCTCCGTATGAGGGAGCTCTTTGGAACCATAACCCTGATCTTTATGCTGTACATTGTCGTCATGGCAGTGCTACTGTACCTGTTTGGTGAGAGGAACTTTATCGATGACGTCTCCCTGGCTATGAGTACCGTGGCCACGGGCGGGTTTCTGCCCAATTCTACCATACTTGACGATCTTCAATGGTACGAACACCTGGTGCTGATGTCTGGCATGATACTGGGGGCGCTTCCCTTTGTGCTTCACTACAGCCTTGTAAAGCCGCAGCTTGCGGTACCCAAGCTGGGAAGGGAGGTGCTGGCGTACTTTGCCATGCTGGCCGGCGGCGCCATGTTATTTCTGGCGATAAGCGGTTTGGAACCGCTGGAGAGTGTATTCTATGTCATCTCCGCTGGCAGTACTGCGGGACTGCAGTCAGCCAGCATAAGCGGCTTCAACGAGGCATCGCGCGCCATACTTGTAGTACTGATGTTTGTTGGCGGGTGTGGGTTTTCAACCGCGGGTGGGATCAAGGTATTCCGGTTTGTGCACATGTATGATGCAATATTTGTTCCGTTTCTCAGACGGCTGAGACAGGGCAAATGGATCCGACGCGGCGGTGCCAAGGGCACCAAGAAGACGTCCGGGAATATCCTGAAGATGGGCATCAAGGGTGACGGCAGAGCGGATGCCAAGGAGTTAGCCGGGGCTGTCCTGAAGAAGAGCATCACGGGGCAGATCGGCAAGGCGTTCGATGTCAGGAGGGACGTGGTGTCCACGGTTGTAGTTGTCGGGCTGTTTCCGCTAATTGCGCTTGCCGTTGCGGGTCATCTGGCAGGCGTGTCCGACGTTCCTCTCGACATCGCATTCTTTGAGGCTGTGGGACTGATTACCACCGGGGGCCTGTCCGTAGACGTGATTAGCGTGGAGACCGATCCGGCAACAAAGATCGCCATGAGCTTTGTGATGATATTTGGTAGGCTTGAGATTATAGCGATACTGTACATCTTTCTGCCTCGGCTGGCAAGGTAACGATCCATGGGCGCATCAGATCCGGTGCGACGACGTGCGTATGCCGTGGCCGGCATGCAAGAGCGCGAGATCCCCTGCAGGTGCCTGTCTAGGACACCGCATGGCAGGGTGTACGGGTGTGGTCAGGTGCTGTTTGCATCGCCGTGGGAGCAGGTTGCAGCATGGCCGCATTGGCAGTATGATTTAATTTGTAACCGCGATGTATACCCGTATGCAGGTAGGTGTGGCAGGCAAAAGGGGACGAAGTCTGGTTGTTGCAGGTTTTGCCGCCATTGCCGGCCTCGTGTTGGTGTACTCGCGGTATCAGGATCCAAGGTATATCACTCCTGAAGCTGTGGATGACTTTCTGCGCATGGCGCTGGGATTCTACGTCGTGCTGCTGGTGGCCTTTGGCGGAATAGCTTACGGGCTGTACATGTATCACAAGGCCAAGACACAGGGCGACAGCGATCTGCTCTCTGTAATTGCGCGCGTCACATGGAACGCCAGGGCCAGAAAGATATTTGTCGCTACATCTCTGACGTACGGGCTGTTCTTCTCGCTGGCATCAGGAACCTTGGTGTATCAGCCAGAAGTGACATTCTCGTACCACTACGGGGTGGATATACCGTCTGCCCACCTGGTTCCGTGCTGTGACGCGCCCGGATACATGCCAAAGCTGCTTGTATATCTCGACGAGCACGTTGGGCTGCAGATAGTGCCGATCAACCTGGTTCTACAGGTTGTGGTATCGTATCTGGTGGGACTCAATATGGCCATCGCAATGTCCGCCGTGTCCCTATCCGGGAAGAGGAAAGGCATCACCGGCGTGGGGGCGATAACGGGGCTCTTTATAGCATGTCCCACCTGTGTGGGCACGCTGTCCTCTGCATTTGTGGGTACCGCCGGCGGCATTGCGCTGTCGGTAACGCTGGTTCAGCTACAGACACTCTTTATTGCCATAGCGATTCCAGTGCTCTTTGCTACGCCGTTTATACTGGCAAGAAAACTGAGGAACCCAGACGGCAGCTGTCGGGTGTAGTGTGGTGCTACTCGAGTGGCCTGACCTCGGGTGTCTTGTAGTTCCCGATGTCAAAGTTGTCCTGCCGCAGGTACTTGAGTGTGAGCTTGTAGACCAGTTCGTCGTGACCTGTCTTTGTCAGTATGTCCTTCCAGAGCACCCTGCCCTGTGCGCGTATCTGCCCTTGCAGCTCCACGTTTAAGACCTTTGCAATCTTCTTACATTCGTCAAACGTCTTGCCGTTTCTGTAGGCCCTTGCCCTTGAGTCGCATCTATCCATGTGCCATTCATGGTACGCCGCTATCCTTTTAACTCTTCTAGCCTGGACGCTCGATTATGAAATCTGCCTCCGCTTGGCTAGGGGCTAAACGCCCTCCTCCATATCTGCGCTATGCCGCCATCGCGATGTTTGCCATCCTATACAACGAGCGGTTCCACGCCGCTGCCACAAGTTAAAATTTTTATTATGAGTGGCCGTCACGCCGTTCTGTTGGGAGACAAGATCAAGTGCTCGCACATTCTGGTAAAGAAGATGGGCCAAGCAGAGGAGATTCTGGAGCGCCTAGGCAAGGGAGAAAAGTTCGGCAGGCTGGCCAAAGATCTGTCACTGGACTCACCTAGCGCCAAGCGGGACGGCAGTCTAGGATATTTTGTCCGCGGAAAGATGGTCAAGAAGTTCGACGATGCGGCATTCAAGCTGCAGGTGGGCGAGATCTCAAAACCCATCAAGACCGAGTACGGGTACCACATAATCAAAAGACTGGCATGATCAAGTGTATGCGTCAAGGCCACGGATCGTATTCTGCCGATCCTGTACCATTCCAGACATCTCCTTCTCCACCCTCTTCGCAGAGACGATCTTTCTTTTGCCTATCCAGTGATATGCCTCGTCTATGGTGCCCTGTGCTATCAGAACCGTAAGCCTGCCGGCATCCCTCCTGCCTGTCCTGCCGCGTCTCTGAACATACCTGATGGAGCTGGGAACGTTGTCGTAAAAGATCACTTGATTTACTTCGGCTATGTCAAGACCCTCCTCGCCCACGCGGGTAGCAACCAGAACTCTGTATGCTCCAGTTCGGAACTTCTCTACTGCCTCCAACTGCTCCTTCTGTTTCAGTCCTGTCTCACCAGCCTTGCCGATCAGGATTCCGGCAGGAATGCCCATCTCCACCAGCTTTTGGTAAATCACATCCACCGAGTCGCGGTAGCTGGAGAAGATCAACACCTTTTCTGGAGTGCTGGCAAGCAACCTCTGAAGCTCCTGCATTTTGGGATGCTCTATTCCGCGTTTCTGCAGCTCCCCTGCTACTCTGATCGCCTTTCTGAACTGCAGATCCATCTCAAACAGCTCGCTGATTCCTGCTCCTTTCTTCTTTCTGGTGCGCTCGCAGAACCGCAGAAACGTTGTGACGCCGTGCGCCTCGAACATGTTGAGCGCATACATGATTCGAATCGCGGTAAACAGCGGCTTTGCGGAGCGCCTGTTCTGGTTCAGCACGTGCTGTCTGACCCTGAGAAGCTCCGACAGGGACGGCCGCTCGGTAATGCTGATTCCGTTTCTTCTCAGGGTGGTGCAGCGCTGGGCAAGTGCAGCCTTGAGGCAGGTCTGGATCAATTGCATCTCGTTGGACAGCTTCACCATGATCGACTCCGTGTGTGTTTGCTGGATGTACGGCATCACATCTGGACTTGACTCGTCCCTGTGCGCCACGCTCTCGATTCGAAGCATCTTCATTATCTCGGTGGCCTTTACCCTATCGCTGGGAAGCGTGGCAGTCATTCCAAGTATCCTTGTATTTGTGGACACAAAGCGTGCGGCGATGCCCGAGTAGGCATAGTCGCCAACTGTACGGTGTACCTCATCAAATATTACCAGACTAAACTGTGACGGCAGCACCAGACCCCTGTCTAGATCATTCCTTGTTATCTCTGGTGTTGCGCACACTATGCTGTTGTTCCAGAGCTTGGCTCTCTTGGCTACTGCATCCGCGCCGGTAACCAGAACCACGTCCTGTATCGTCATGCTGTTCCTTAGAAACTCATAGTGCTGGTTTACCAGCACCCTCGTAGGGGCAAGAAACAGAACCCCGCCACTGCCTCTAGAGATATACTCTGCTATTACCTGAAGCGCAACGGCAGTTTTTCCAAGTCCCGTGGGTAGCACCACAATGCAGTTTCCGTCCTTGGCCTGGCAGGCCAGGTTTACTTGGTAGTCCCTTCTCTCTATGCTGTTCTTTTTGATATACCGCTGGTCTAAAAAATCCATACCCATACACTTTGCTGTGATAAATTTATGGTTTCGGGTTTTGCTAGTTAGTTTCACAACCTAGGTCTTAACGGCACCTCTTTGATCCAAACGCGGGCGCTTGTGGCAGTTCTACGCCTCATGCTCTTGCGATCGCCTCCCGTGCCACTGCCAACAGACGGGGGAGGAGTACCGTGCCGAGTGAGGGGGGAACTACTTTTCGTATTCCACACACAGCCATCTTATACGGCTGTGTCCTACAGATATAGATCATCTCTAAATAGCAGGGTATATTGATCGGCGGATCGCGGCCCCGCCAATGACAGATGGAAGACGCGATCAGCGACCATTCAATATTGTCCAGCAGTACCTGCCGGGCCTGATACTGAGCACCATATTGAACACCGTCAAGGAGATGGGTGACCCCTACCAAGCCAGACCTGGACTGGGCGGCATGACCGCCTACCCGCCAAAGGCCATGGCCGTTGTCTGCATCATGCGTGGAGGCAGAGATGAAGACCTACAGGAAGATGGTGGGCTACCTCAGAATGCACCCGGATCTTGTCAGCAGGATCGGGCTGTCCGGGATACCCTCCAAGAGCACCATATGGCGCGCCTACGGCCTGATCCCCGAGTCGTACCTGCGCGAGGTTCACCTGAGGATCACAGGCGACATCGTGGCCGGTTCGCTGGCCGGGGACAGCACCGGCTACTCAGGCAACCGGTTCGTCCGCTGGTTCAGCATCCGCCACAGCCAGGCCAAGACCAAGCGCGGGTGGATCAAGCTTCACAGCATCATCGATATCGCGACCAGAGCCATCCTGGACTATCACGTCACCGACGGATACACCTCCGACATCACCGGCATGTGGCCCATGTTGGACCGGCTTGCGGACGGGAACGGCAACTTTTGCCTGGACTCGGCCTACCTGGCCAGACTGATATGCGACGCGATAGCCGGCATGGGCATGACGCCCCGCATCCTGCCCAAATCCAACACGACCTGCAAGAACGGCGGCAGCCAGGCCTGGGGCGAGATGACCCGGACCCACAGGGACGACCTTGACAGGTTCATGGCAGAGTACCACCAGCGCAGCATAATCGAGGCCGTCTTTGGGGCAATCAAGAAGATGTACGGGAACCACCTCCGGGGCAGGAGGCTCGTCCGGCAGAACCGAGAGGTTGCAATCCGGATCATTTGTTACAACATAGAGGTAGTCGCGCGATCGCACGTAAAAAGCGGCAGGCTCACGCACGAGTCGCTCACTGCAATGGCTGCATAGCCGGCGCGGAGACACCCGCGCCGCCCGTAGGGGAACCTGCGCACCATCCCTTGGATCGGATAGGATTTTACAGTTTCGGACAGCGTTTGAAGCCGGAGATGTGGGAAAAATACCGCAATCCCAAGAATTCGAAGAATACCCGTATTGGCGACGCGACGACGGCGGATGATTGTGGGGTTATGTCCCTAGGACACAGCCATCTTACACGCAATACTTATTACGTTCTGAATTGGAAAACTAGCAAGTATGCGTTTAATCCAGTATGGTGTCATCGCAGCTCTTGCAGCGTGTGTCATGGGATCTAGTGCATACGCACAGGATACGGAAATGACTGGGAACCTTGAGGGCACTGTCCGGATAGGCGCGCTGGTTCCGGTTTCGGGCGATGCCTCGGCGCACGGCACAGAAATCAAGATTACGATAGATCTCGCAGAGTCTGACTTTAACGACTATCTTGCAGAGAACGGAGTAAACTGGAGGCTTGATATAGTGGTCGAGGATACCGCAAGCAGTCCAGTAATCGCTCTTGATAAAGTATCTGGCCTCAAGGCGAAGGGCATCACTGCCATTGTGGGAACGTACTCTAGCTCGGAGTTGCGAAACATCAAGGGATATACGGAACCCAACGACATGCTCCTGCTCAGCTATGGTTCTACCGCCCCGTCCCTTTCACTCGCGGGGGACAACATATTCCGGTTTGTTCCGGATGAGACAAAGCAGGCCCCGGCAATTGTGCAATACCTGACTGGGATCGGGGTTACAAACCTGGTTCCAATATGGAGAGGCGACGCTTGGGGCGACGGATTTATTGATGCCGTGAGATCGGAGATGACTGCGGCAGGCGGTGCCACGGGCGAGGGAGTGCGGTACCATCCGGAGGCCCTTGAGTTTTCCACCGAGATCGCCATACTGGCGGATCAAGTCAAGCCCCTCATAGATGAGGTCGGCGCAGACAAAGTCGCAATCATGGTAGTAACGTTCTCAGAGGTCACGCCCATCATGCAGACTGCATCACAGTACGAGTCTCTCTCCCAAGTGCTTTGGCTCGGTACCGACACGATCGTAAATGACGGGGAGTTCTCAGGCGACGCAATTGCCCAAGAGTTCGTGAATAAGGCAGGATTGGTTGTAACGAGCTATGCCCCGGCATCGACCACGATATCCGAGGAAATAAGTGAGCGGGCAATGGAGATCACCGGTCAGGCTCCAAACATATACGCGATAACCGCATACGATGTAGTATGGGCTCTTGGGCTGTCGATTCTGGCTGCAGACTCTACAGAGACAGATGCGATTGTATCTGCCATGCCCGGCGTGCTGGAGGACTATTCTGGGGGGCTTGGCTCGATCGTCCTAAACGATGCCGGCGATATGGGTGTGGCCGTATACAATATATTCACAGTGAGGGACTCGCAGTGGACCTTGATCGGATCCTATGACTCGGCAACGGATTCCCTTGTGCTTGAAGATGCCATGATGGACGATAAAATGATGAAGGACAAACTGTCCGGGGAGATCCGCCTTGGCTTGATCACGCCGCTCTCGGGCGACGTGGCCCAGTACGGGGAGGAGAACCTGGCGGCAACAAACCTTGCCGTAGATGACTTTAACAAGTACCTTGCCGACAAGGATGCCGGCTGGTCAATTGAACTTACGATAGAGGACTCGCAGACGCTTCCCACGGCAGCGCTGGAGAAGATCCAGTCGCTGCGCGCCAAGGGCATAAGCATAGTGCTCGGGCCCTGGTCCAGCGCGTCCCTGCAGAACGTAAAGGGGTACGCCGACTCCAACGAGATGCTGCTGTTCAGCTGCTGCTCCACATCACCGCTCATTGCCATCTCCGGGGACTCCGTCTTTAGGATGTCACCGGACGACTCCAACCAGGGTACCGCAATAAGCAAGCTCTTCGATGACGCCGGAATCGAGGTCATGGTGCCGGTGTGGCGCGAGGACGCATGGGGAACCGGACTCCAGGACGCCTCACGGCTGTCATTTGAGTCCCGGGGCGGCATAGTCGACGATGGCTTGGGCTACAACCCGGAGGTCAGCGAGTTCTCAGTCGAGGCCTCAATCCTGGCAGACACCGTGCAGGGATATGTTAATGATCACGGCGCCGACAAGGTGGGCGTGCTGTACGTCGGGTTCGGCGAGGTGCTTCTGTTCATGCAGGCCGCATCAGACTACGAGGTGCTCGGCGACGTAAGGTGGTTCGGCAGCGACGCCAACACAAAGGAGTCAAAGCTGGTGGAGGACTCCATCGGACTCGGGTTTGTGACTGACACAATGTACACCACCGTGCAGGTGGCATCAGGCAAGAACGATCTCAGCCAGTATGTCGACAGCTCCCTGAATGAGAGCATCGGACGGATACCAAGCACCTACGCAAGCTCCGCATACGACATGATGTGGCTGATGGGACTGACTATAGAGAGGGAGCAGAGCACCGATGTTGCGGTGCTGACCGCGGCGATACCCGAGGTTGCAGAGGAGTATGTTGGGGCCTTGGGCTCCTCGCGCCTCAATGACGCAGGCGACCTGGCCCAGACAAACTACGACGTCTGGGACATAAGGGACGGCTCATGGACGCTGGCCGGGACGTACTTTTCGGCCACCGACACGATCGCGCTAGAGGGTGCCATGATGGACGATGCCATGAAGGACGACGAGATGATGGACGATGCCATGAAGGACGACGAGATGATGGACGATGCCATGAAGGACGACGAGATGATGGATGACGAGACTGACGAAGCCACGCCTTCCGGCGGCGGATGCTTGATTGCGACTGCCGCATACGGCAGTGAGCTTGCCCCGCAGGTCCAGTTCCTGCGTGAGATCAGGGACAACACGTTGCTCTCCACCGCCTCTGGGACATCATTCATGACGGGCTTCAACCAGTTCTACTACTCGTTCTCCCCTGCTGTTGCAGACCTTGAGCGCGAGAACGCCGTATTCAGGGATGCCGTGAGGGTGGCGATAACTCCTGCACTGTACACGCTGAACATAATGACGCTTGCAGACCAGAACTCTGACAGCTCGGTTCTCGCATTTGGGCTCCTCGCAATTGCCGCCATGGCGGGCATTTACATAGCCGGCCCACTCCTAGCGACACGCGCCATTGTCAGAAAAATCAAGACGGCCAGATAAGGATCAGCCACCTGTACACTCTGACAGACGTTGGTAACAGAGGATTCTGGCTCTTCAGGCAACCGCTGACGGGGAAGGATATTTGTCGCGGTTGCTGGTCTGTCTGATGAGGCGCCAGATGACACCCGCTAGGATGGCAACAGCATGATCGGGCTGTCGGCAGATAGCTGCAAACACCACGACGGTAGCGTAAGGTGGACAAAAAAGAATGTGTCTTTGATTCCCTACGGGTGGAGGCGAGTCGCGCAGTCAAGTACGGCCCACTAAACCCAAATATACAATGGGATTGTCCACTCGAATATGACAGGTACCTTTGAGCGGCCCACCTGGGATGAGTACTTTATGCTACAATCGGAGCTGGCAAAGATGCGCTCTAACTGCATAGTGAGAAAGGTGGGCGCCGTGATAGTCAGAGACAACCGCCAGCTGGCAGCGGGCTACAACGGTACGCCGCCGGGAATCAAGAACTGTTACGAAGGCGGATGCGGGCGGTGCATGGATCGGGTCGAGGGGAGGCTCAAGTCCGGCGAGGACTTGGCGCGTTGTCTCTGCAACCACGCCGAATCCAACGCGATACTGCATTGCGCAATTCTTGGGATCGAGGCAGGCATCAAGGGCGCTACGCTGTACACGACGATGGCTCCGTGTCGCGAGTGCACAAAGATGGCAGTAACAATCGGCATCAAAAGATTCGCCTTTATGGGCAGATACGTTGAAGACGATCTGGGTCTGGCAAAAGCAGCGCAGGTCAAGATGGTACAGATAGACAGCAGCAGAATTGCATACTGGGCAAAGAAGATGTCAGATTGGGGCTACATGATGGAGCACGGACGATAGCATCATGCAGTCCGAAGCCCAATCCTTTGGGAACACATTCTTGATGCCGCCGTCTATGCTGGTCTCGGCAACCTACAACGGCAAAAAGCAGCTGGTCACGCTAAAATTTTACGAGCCAGAGTCCCAGAAGATAATTCTCTGGGATGATAGGACGGGACACAAGCCGTACTGCTACACAAAGCTGCCCAAAGAGGAGCTTGGCTTCCTGGATGGGAGGGCCGACATTCTGGATATCAGGAGTACAAAGCGGCATGACATGATGACAGACTCGGACATCGTGGTCTCAAAGATCATAGCAGACAATCCGCTTGCCATAGGCGGAACCCAGTCTGACCAGAGTGTCAGAAACATCACTACGACCTGGGAGTCAGACATCAAGTATTATGAGAGCTACCTATACGACATGGGCCTCATAGTGGGCAGATACTACGAGATAGCAGACGGGCAGATACGCCATGTGGATATGGATATCTCCGAAGAGGTAAAGCTGGCCTTGAAGAGCCTGCTGTGGGACAGGATATCGAGCGACAACATAGTCGATGCGGCAGAGTTCCAGGAGTACATTGCAGGCTGGGCAGATCTGCTCAACCAGCCCATCCCACAAGTTCGGCGGGTTGCCTTCGACATCGAAGTCGAGGCAGAGACAGGCAGAATTCCAGATCCTAGGGACGCAGAGAAGACTGTAACTGCCGTGAGCTTTGCAGGAAGCGACGGGCTCAAGCAGGTGTTTGTACTCAAGAGGGACGGCGTAGATGTGGGCACCAGTGAGATGCCTGATGGCGTAAAGGTCGTCTTTTATGAGACCCATCAGGAGAAGAAGATGATCGAGGATTCCTTTGGAGTGATCGCGTCCTACCCGTTTGTTCTGACGTACAACGGTGACGACTTTGACATGCCGTACCTGTACAACCGCGCAAAAAGGCTGAACATAAACGATCTCGCAAATCCGCTGCATATGATGCGGAACTCTGCCACGCTCAGGCATGGCGTACACATCGACCTGTACAGGGCCCTCTCAAACAGATCCCTTCAGATATACGCGTTTAGCAACAAGTACAAGGACTACTCGCTGAACAGCGTCTCAGAGGCGCTGCTGGGAGAAGGGAAGATCGACTATGGTGTAAGCCTAGGCGAGCTCAGCCTGTACCAGACGGCGCGCTACTGCTTTCATGATGCGCTGCTGACCTACAGGCTGACCAGCTTTAACAGCGACATTCTGATGAACCTGCTGGTGGTAATCGCCCGCATAGCCAGGATGCCGGTAGACGACATAGCCCGAGTCGGCGTGTCGCAGTGGATCCGCAGCCTGCTGTACTACGAGCACCGCCAGCGCAATGCGCTGATCCCAACGCGCGACGAGCTGAAGACCAGGACCGCCGGCGTACAAAACACCTCAGTAATCAAGGACAAAAAGTACCGGGGCGGACTGGTCGTAGAGCCCAAGGAGGGCATCCACTTTGACGTCACGGTAATGGACTTTGCCAGCCTGTACCCGAGCATAATCAAGGTAAAGAACCTCTCGTATGAGACTGTACGGTGCCCTCACCGGGAGTGCGAGCACAACAAAATACCAGATACCAACCACTGGGTCTGCACAAAGAAGAACGGAATGGAGTCCCTGATCATCGGCTCCCTGAGGGATCTGCGCGTAAACTATTACAAAAGCCTCTCCCGCAGCGAGAACCTCACCGCAGAGCAGAGGGAGCAGTATGTGGTTGTAAGCCAGGCGCTCAAGGTCATACTCAATGCCAGCTACGGCGTCATGGGCGCGGAGATATTCCCACTGTACTTTCTTCCCGCGGCCGAAGCCACCACGGCAACCGGGAGATACATCATCATGCAGACCATAGAAAAGTGCGAGGCGGCAGGTATAGAGGTGCTGTACGGCGACACCGACTCACTCTTCACCAAGAACCCCACATCCAGACAGATTCAAAACGTGATTGATGGCGCAAAGAAGGACCACGGCGTCGAGTTGGAGGTGGACAAGGAGTACAGGTATGTGGTGTTGAGCAACAGAAAGAAGAACTACCTGGGTGTCACAAAGAATGGCGATGTGCACATCAAGGGCCTTACAGGAAAGAAGTCTCACACGCCGCCGTTTATCAGGACCCTCTTCTACGAGCTTTTGGATGTGCTGTCCGAGGTTGAGAATGTGGACGGGTTTGAGCGCTCCAAGATCAAGATTAGTAAAAAGATCGCCCATTGGGCCACAAGACTACAGGAGAGAGACATCCCGCTAGAGGAGCTGGCCTTTAACGTGATGCTGAGCAAGCCGCCGTCAGAGTACACAAAGGCTACCCCGCAGCACATCAAGGCTGCAAGGTTGCTGGAGGGAAGGAAGGAGATAAAGAAGGGCGACATCATATCCTACGTGAAGGTTTTAGGTAAGCTGGGCGTCAAGCCGGTGGAGCTGGCAAGGGTTGACGAGATTGACGCAAACAAGTACCTGGAGTTTTTAGAGTCAACCATGGATCAGATTACGTCTTCCATGGGACTGGATTTTGACTCGATCGTGGGAAAGCCAAAGCAGACCGGCTTGGAAGATTTCTTCTGGGGATAGGCGCCAATGCGGCCTGCTTGCTGCGCAAAACCAGGGTCTGCCAGCATCCTGGTGTTGTGTGCATATTGGGCGCCCCCTGGCGGACACGTGTCTTAACATTTATTGAACTTACCAGCGACTGACTCGTATGATCTCAGATGATATGTTCATAGCGCTGGGAATTGCTGCGTCAGTCCTGATCCTTACCGGATGGGTCAGCCAGGTGATACACGGATACAGGGTAAAACACCTCCGGGATGTCTCCAGGTATTTGTTGGTTCTAGTCGGCATTGGT
Organism: Cenarchaeum sp.; assembly: GCA_965206845.1. Classification (GTDB taxonomy): domain Archaea; phylum Thermoproteota; class Nitrososphaeria; order Nitrososphaerales; family Nitrosopumilaceae; genus CAYGAM01. The sequence goes on from OZ242221.1 coordinate 58,173, forward strand.
GCAATGCTCTGGACAATCTACGGAATAGTATTGTCTGATCCATATATCATAGGGACAAACACCACGGCGATAGTCCTGATGATCTTGGTCTATTTCATGAAACGGAGATATGACATAGCAGAATACCGGAGGTATCAGGGATGGTAGCCCTGTCTGGCCGGCAGGGACACCGCGCGGGCCTGACGACAATCTGCAGACATCTGGCGCATACTGGCCGAACCCCACATCGGAAAGTCCAGTCAATTTCACCAGAATGAGGGCAACAACAGAGTCAGGCATCACCATGCAGCCGAATCTGCAGTGCAGGTCTAGCTTCATAACGTCACGCGGCATAAGGCGGGCTCTGAGCAAGGCGCGCAACCTGCCAGATGAGCGGGCTGGGCCAAACAGGCTCGGCGCCACCTGTCGCATCCGCGCATTCTTTATCCCTGCAGGGAGACCGATGCATCATGTCCCGTCCACTTCAACAAGATGTAAACCACTTTCTGGGCCAGCAAATTGAGGCAATAACTTAAAACACCCACAACCAATGCGGAAATTTGTAGAATGAAGTCGGTATACTTTTTTGACAAGGGGGACGGTAAGAACAAGAAACTTCTGGGAGGAAAGGGAGCCGGCCTGTGTGAGATGACGCAGCTGAACCTGCCGGTACCGCCGGGGTTTGTAATTACAACAGAAGTGTGCAAAATGTACTACAAGAACGGCAGAATCCTCCCGGACGATGTCATGGTCCAGGTTCGGAAAAATATATCTAAGATCGAACGAAACACCGGAAAGCGGTGGAACTCCAAAAGCAACCCGCTGCTGGTCTCGGTGAGATCCGGCGCCGCAGTGTCTATGCCGGGGATGATGGACACCATACTCAATCTGGGACTAAATGATGACACGGTGAACGGGTTAGCAGAGAGGAGTGACAATGCCAGGTTCGCGTGGGACTCGTATCGGCGGTTTATCCAGCTGTTTGGAAAGGTTGTATTCGGCATAGACGATAAAAAATTTGATGATATCCTAAATGGTGCCAAGAAGGCGCAGGTTGTCCAATCGGACAGCGCGCTAAATGAAAAATCACTTCGCGGTGTAGTGCAGCGCTACAAGAAGCTCTGCCAAAAACACACCAAAAGGCCGTTTCCCGTAGACCCCTACGAGCAGCTGGAGCTGGCGATAAAGGCCGTCTTTGACAGCTGGATGGGAGACCGCGCCCTGGTATACCGAGAAAAGTACAGCATTACAAGGAATATCGCCGACGGCACGGCGGTAAACATCGTCTCCATGGTCTTTGGAAACATGGGAAACGACAGCTCCACCGGTGTGGTGTTTACCAGAAATCCCGGTAACGGGGAGAAGCAGATCTTCGGCGACTACCTAGTCAACGCCCAAGGCGAGGATGTGGTTGCAGGTACTAGGACACCAAAGCCCGTCTCCACTATGAAGCAGGAGATGGCGCGGTCGTACGCACAGCTGGAGAAGACCTGCAGGAGTCTAGAGAGGCACTATCGCGAGCCCCAAGACATCGAGTTTACCATCGAGCAGGGCAGGTTCTACCTGCTACAGACGCGCAACGCAAAGATGAACGCCGCTGCAATGATCAAGACATCAGTGGACATGGTAAGGGAACGGCTGATTGGCAGGAACAGGGCACTGCAGAGGCTACAAGTGGAGCAGATGGAACAGCTGCTTCATAGAACTATCGACAACACAGCAGTAAAGAGCTTCTCCAGGTTTACCAGCGGCATCGCCGCCTCGCCGGGCGCCGCAGCTGGCATCGCCATCTTCAATGTGGGGCGTGCAGTCAAGGCAGGGGAGAGCGGAGCCCGGGTAGTACTGATCAGAGAGGAGACAAAGCCAGAAGATGTGCCTGCATTCTTTGCGTCTGCCGGAATCCTGACAAGCAGAGGCGGAAAGACATCCCACGCAGCAGTGGTTGCCAGAGGCATGGGGAAGCCGTGCATCGTTGGTGCATCAGACATGAAGATAGACTATAGCGCGGGAAGTTGCACGGTAGCAGATCACACCATTGTGGAGGGCGACAAAATCACAATAGACGGGAGCAACGGTACGGTGTACTTGGATCACGTGCCCACCGTCGAACCCAAAATCACAGATGACTTTAGGCTGGTTCTTGACTGGGCCCAGAAAGCAAAGAAGATCGGCGTTCGCGCAAACGCCGACACACCACAGGCAGCGGTTCTGGCAAGAAAATACGGCGCGCAGGGAATCGGCCTCTGCCGGACGGAGAGGATGTTCAACGCTGCTGACAGAATCGGCCTGTTTGTCGAGATGATAATGTCAGACACCACAGAGAAGAGAAAGCGGATTCTAAAGAAGCTGGGCAGGCTGCAGCGGAGTGACTTTGTCGAGATTCTAAAGGTCATGGAGGGGTATCCGGTCACTATCCGGTTGCTGGATCCGCCACTTCACGAGTTCCTGCCCGATCCACAGGAGCTCACCGAGAGGCTGCACGGCATGGCCGGAGCCGAGTCGTCTGCTGAGGCAAAGAAGATCAAGTCCGTGCTTGAGCGCGCCCGAGATCTGGCGGAGATAAATCCCATGATGGGGCACCGTGGCGTCCGCTTGGGCGTTACATACCCGGAGATGTACGAGATGCAGATTCAGGCAGTCTTTGAGGCAGCAGCCGAGCTGTCAGGGGCAGGAGTTGATGCGCGCCCACAGATTATGATACCCCAGGTAAGCAGCGTCAGGGAGCTGAACTATGTAAAATCCATCTATGACAATGTCAGGGAACAGATGCAGAAGAAGCACGGCGCCAAGTTTAGCATCAGCTTTGGCACCATGGTCGAGGTCGTCCGGGCAGCCCTTGTGGCCGACGAGCTGGCAGATACAGCAGAGTTCTTCAGCTTTGGAACGAACGACCTCACCCAAGCCACGTTCAGTTTCAGCAGGGAGGACGCCGAGGGCAAATTCCTGCCCGAGTACCTGGACATGGAGCTGCTAGATGTGAGCCCCTTTCAGTCAGTTGACGTAAACGGCGTCGGCAGCCTTATGAAGATCGGGATTGCCGGCGGCAGGCAGATAAAGCCAAACCTGGAGGTGGGCATCTGCGGCGAACACGGAGGGGATCCTGCATCCATCAGGTTCTTTCACAAGATAGGCCTCAGCTACGTCAGCGCCTCACCGCACCGCATACCAATTGCCGTAATATCCGCGGCCCAGGCTGCTCTGGAAGACGCGTCCGCACAGTAAACCGCCAGACAATTAAGGATCCAACGCACCACATATCGTAATGCTTCCAAGAATCGATTCCATAAAGGAGATGCGCGTCAAACTAGGAGCCACACAGAAGAAGCTGGCATCCATGGCAGGCATCAGCTCCTCCATGATCAACCAGATCGAATCGGGCCGCAGCCAGCCCAGCTACGAGACGGCAAGGAGGATATTTGACAGCCTGGCCACGCTTGAAGGCGGATCGTCCCCGTACGTGGCAGGCGACTTTTGCAGCAGGGAGATAGTGAGGCTGGGCCCCGACGACACGCTTCATGACGCCATCAAGGAGATGCGCAAGTTCTCCATAAGCCAGGTTCCGGTGTTTGATGGGGACCAACCCGTCGGTCTGATCACGGAGGACGGAATCATGAGACACCTGGCAGATGTCGGGGAGACCGAGCTGAAGATCTCCCGTCTGTCAGACACGATGGATCCGGTACCGCCCATAGTCGACTACAGGACGCCCACGCACGTGCTTGTTCCCCTGATCAGGTTTACAAAGTGCATCCTGGTCACAAAAAAGTCTACGATAATCGGGATAATCACCGCATCAGACACCATGAAACTGATGGAGTAACGCTAGTCCCCCGGCGGCGAGCAGAGCTCTGTCAGCACGCCGCGCATTGATCTGGGATGGACAAACGTGACCTTTGTTCCCTCGGAGCCGGGCCTTATGCCCCCCAGGAATGCAATGCCGCACCCCTCCATGCGGGCAACATCGCCTTCTATGTCGCCGGTCTGAAGCGCCACGTGGTGTAGGCCCTCGCCCCGCCTGTCCAGAAACTTCCTGATGGGGCTGTCCTCCCTAGTGGGCTCCATGAGCTCAATCCTGCCGTTCTCCAGATACAGTATTCCGACCCTGACGCCCTCGCTTTCCACGGTCTCAAATTGCACATCCTTTACCGCCAAGGCCTGCTGGTACTCTGTGGCGGCCTTTTCCACATCGTTTACTGCTATTGCGACGTGATCTATTCTCATGCAGCTATCACACATGGCGGTATCTGGCAGGTTATTTTAATTTGTAGACGGTGCAGGCGCTCACATTCCATCTCACTTGGGTGCAGGTTTTTACACCAGACAGGCATTTGCGCCTGCCACGATGCCACAAGCGGTCTCATGTGCTGCCTCCCCAAGGCATGTGAGCCTGATTCTCGGGACTGTGGAACACGCATGTGCAATCTGGATCTTTTTTTTTTGTAGAAGCGGGTAACACTACTTGGAGTCTTTACAACGATACGCGGTCTTATCCTGGTCCGTCTTCGGCACCCCATTGCCGTGCTCAGAATATCTCGTTTGGCTTGTACTCGCCAAAGATGCTGCGGAGGGTGTTGCTTATCTCGCCCGTTGTGGCGTACGCTCTTGCTGCGGTTATGATGTGCGGCATGAGGTTCTCGCCGGCATCGACAGCGGATCCTATTCCGGATATGGCATCCTCGACCTTTTTTGCATCCCTCGAGTCCCGGAGCTTCCTGAGCGATACACGCTGCATGTCTTCTACCCTGCCATCTATCCTGAGCAGCTCCGGCTGTCTCTCGTTCTGGTCTATGAACCTGTTCATTCCTACCAGTATCCGCTCGTCCCCGTCGGCCTCCTTTTTGAGCCGGTAGGCGTTCTGTCTTATCTCCGACTGGAAGAAGCCGCGCTCAATTGCCCTGATCGAGCCGCCCATCCTGTCGATCTTCTTCAGGTACTTGAGCACGCCGTCCTCGATCTCGTCGCACAGGTACTCCATATAGTGGGAACCCGCCATGGGATCCACAGTCTTTGTGATGCCGCTCTCGTGGGCCACTATCTGCTGCGTCCTCAGCGCTATCTTTGCGGACTCTTGCGTCGGCAGGGCCAGCGCCTCGTCCCTAGAGTTGGTATGCAGCGACTGCGTTCCGCCCATGACGGCTGCCATGGTCTGAATGGCAACCCGGACGATGTTGTTGTCCGGCTGCTGGGCGGTGAGGGACTCGCCGCTGGTCTGGGTGTGAAACTTGAGCTGCATCGATTTTGGGTTCTTTGCGTGAAACTGCTCCTTGAGGATTTTTGCGTACACCTTTCTGGCGACCCGGAACTTTGCCACCTCCTCGAAGAACTCGATGGTACAGCAGAAGAAGAACGACAGCCTGGGGGCAAAGTCGTCTATCTTGAGGCCTCGATCAAGGCAGGTCTGTATGTATGCAATGGCGTTTGCGAGGGTGAATGCCACCTCCTGGGTCGCGGTGCATCCGGCCTCCCTCATGTGGTATCCGGATATGGATACCGGGTACCACTGGGGCACCTCCTTGGAGCAGTACTCGATCATGTCACCTATGATTCTCATGGACGGCCTGGGTGGGTAGATGTATGTGTTTCTTGCAATGTACTCCTTGAGGATGTCATTCTGTGTGGTTCCGCGCAGCTGCGCGCTGGAAAACCCCTGGGACTCGCCCACCGCGATATAGTATGCCAGTAGCGTCGACGCCGTGGAGTTGATGGTCATGGATGTGCTTACCTTCCCAAGAGGAATGCCATCAAAGGCGGTCATCATGTCCTTGAGCGATGCGATGGATACGCCCACCTTGCCCACCTCGCCTTCGGCGGGATCCGAGTCCGGATCGTGTCCTATCTGGGTGGGCAGATCAAAGGCCATACTGAGGCCGGTCTGGCCCTTCTCCAGCATGAACTTGAAGCGCTCGTTTGTCTGCCGGGCGTCACCAAACCCCGAGTACTGTCTCATTGTCCACAACCTGCTACGGTACATGCCGGGGTGGATTCCGCGGGTAAACGGGTACTTGCCTGGCTCCTCCCTGTCCCTCTCCTTTTGGGTTCTGTGGTACACCGGCCTTACTGCTATGTTGGAATCGGTAACCGCTGACTTGTCGTCTGCCATCTATCTCACCAGGTTCTTTGATATGCGATCCGCCGCCTCGAAGGGATCGATCTGCCCACCTTGGACCTCCTTGAGGCACTTCTTATAGGTCGCGTCCGTCTCAAGCAATGCGTCGACTCGGGTTTTGATGTTATTTAAAATAATGCTCCGAAGCTCCGCCTCCAGGCGGGCAGCCCCCCGCCCCGGTCCGGCCATCTCCTTCTCGCCTATCATCTCCATGAGCATCCTGACAAACACGGCCATTCCACGCCCGGTCTTGGCTGATGTCTTTAGAACCGCGGGCCCGCCTTCAGCAGAGCCGATATACTCGCACACCGCATCAAACAGTCGGGAGGCGCCGGCAAGATCGCTCTTGTTGACCAGGTATATGTCCCCGATCTCCGTCAGCCCGGCCTTGATGGCCTGGATGCTGTCACCGGTATGGGGGTTAAATACCACCACGACAACGTCCGCAATATTTGAGATCTCGACCTCGGTTTGCCCTGCGCCGACGCTCTCGATTATGACCGGATCAAATCCCGCATACTCTAGCACGCGGATGCTGTTCTGCACCGAGGCCGACACGGCGCCGGTGGCTCCCCTGGACGCAACGCTCCTTATGTACACCCCCGAGTCGGTGGACTCGGTCATCCTCACGCGGTCGCCTAGAACGGCGCCGCCGCTGAGGTGGCTTGTGGGATCCACTGCCAGAACCGCAGGGTTCTTCCCACGCTCCTTCAGCTCTGCCGCAATCCGGTTGATCAGGGAGCTCTTGCCGGCGCCGGCCGGCCCCGTAAATCCTATCACGACCGAGTTGCCCGTATCCCGGAATATCTCCTTGACTACCTCCCGTGCGCGGGCGCGATCGTTCTCCATTATGGAGATCGTCCTTGCTATGGCTCCGCGCCTGCCGCTCTTCAGATCCGATAGATCCAACAGACAGTGCTGGATGGCGCCTACAATAAAACCTTGCAGTCACCGACCGGTACGGGACTCGCGCAGGACAAGGATTCCTTGTGATGAGTATGCCTGAATATGGCAGGAACCTGTACCGTACCGCGTACCTGCGAACCGTGCAGATCCAAAGGGCTCCGAACCCGGCGTATGTACGGGTAGCATCAGTGCGCTGAGAGTTTGTGGCGGTTTCGTACGAGGTATGAAGCCGTGATGTAGGGCCGTCTGATTCTTGGGGTGTGGCGTGCTTCGGATGCCGTATCGGGAGGGCGGGCTATGGCCTGCCTATTATTACGTCTGGGGCGTCCTGATCCGATGTGTGGATCTCGGTCTTTAGCATCACCGTGCCGAACTCGGGATGCTCAGCAGATACAGTTACAGGATGGGCTGCCCACCCAAGTCCGGGCGGATCGCCAAGCTGCACCATCTCGATAAACGAGGGTCCCGCAAACGTCCTATGGTATGACTGCGACAGTCCCAGAATCTCCAGCGTGGTGGCAGTAGTCTTGGCCGTCTTGTCGGTGAACGTGATGGTAACTGCGCCAAAGCGCCCGTCGTACGTGGCATCAAATAGGAACACATCTGCCAGATCTGTGGTATTCTCTTCCTCGCCGGGTATTATCCAGAATATCATCAGGGCAAATATCGCAGCGAACATGAACATGCGCATGTAGGATTTCATAGTATCTCATCTGCCTCCTTGGTCTCTTCTTGCATCATTCCCTTTGATCACCCTTTGTAGAATATCTACCTTCTCCTCAACTATATCTGAGCCAAGCAGTGCATCTGCCACCATCTCCCGCAGCTGCCTCAGGCGCTGTTCCATTGCCTCCCCGGATGCGCCGGGGGACGGCCCGCCTGCTTTTTGCACACTAACCAAGAGGCCGTGGTTTATCCTGGCCCGCTCTAGGGCCTGCTCTAGTGCCTTCTCTGTTCCCGGAGCGGGGTTCGCTGTGAAGAATCGTCGGATCTCGTCCTCCATGGAGGGGGCTGCGGCAGTCGACACGCACGAGACAATCCTGGCAAGCAGTGGATTCCCGCGGCCTACTTTTTCTACCACATCGGACCATCTGGATACAAGCCAGGGCCAGAAGACGTCGCGCGAGTGTGGGTTGGCAGCAACAGCCACTATGAGCATGTGGGTGTCCTGGGAGCGAACCTCGTCGGTTAGGGCAAAGTCAAGATTTCCGGCCAGTATCCTGGCGTCCTCAAAGTAGCCTAGCGCCCTCAGAACCCTGTGCTTCTCCTCTTGGCTCCCGGCGCCGCGGTACAGGCGGCGCAGAGTCTCACTCGTGTCCCCGTTGCCGCCCCCGGCAACCACGGAGTAGATGGACTCTTGTAGGTCTGCGGGCAGGGGCTTTTGCTCCGCGACAGAGTGCCGAAACCGTTTGGCGGCGTCAAGGAATACCGCCGGATCGCCCATCACGCCCAGTGCCGTTATGACAAGGCTGCGCAGCAGCGTGTCGGTGTGCCTCTCTCCGGACTCTGGCTCCCAACCCAGCCGGCCGTGCACATGCGCCAGAAACGTCCTGATGCGATCACGCAGGCGGTGCGCGCCCTCCTCAAGGCAAATTATGAGGTATATGGAAAAGAGGTTGCGCACCACGTCTGTCAGGGCAGGATACCCGTCGTCGGCGTACGCGGCTGTGAAGTCAAGGTACACCTCCACGCTTGTCTTGCCTGCCAGGCACATGGCAAACAGGTCGTTCTGGAGACCCCACCTGTCCGTACCGGAGAACTTGTGATCTGTGATCATCTCCCTGCACCTAAGCACATCCTCTGGCGGGTACGCCACCCGGTAGAACCCGCCCCTTCCGGGGTTTATCAGGGCAAAGCCGTCTACGCCCATCTCCATCGAGTCCGTGGCGCCGGTCATCATCTTCTTTGATGTGCGGCCCCCGGCACTGGCAGACACCGGAATGTGCCATGTGGCGTCACCGGCATCCCGGCCTGCCTCGTACTGGAACCTGCCCTGTCTCAGATTTATCTGCGTGCCGTCCCTGCCTGCCTCCAGGACAGGAAAGCCTGATCTGTGAATCCACGTGTGCATCATGGGCTTTACCGGAAGGCCCGAGGCGTCGCCGATGGCATCCCAGAGGTCGTCCCCGCGGGCATTGCCGTACCTGTGCAGATCGAGGTATCTCTTCAGGCCGTCCCTGAACGCCGCCTCCCCTACATACCTCTCCAGCATCAGCAGGATGCTGGCTCCCTTGTCATAGGATATGGCGTCAAATATCTCCTGTATCTGCGCCGGCGAGTCTACCCGGACATCGATGGGGTGCGTCGACCTCAGGCCGTCCATCCTCATTGCCGTCCCCACGACATCCTCGCTGAACTGGTTCCACATGTCAAACTCCGGATACAGCTGGTCAACGAACTTTGTCGCCATGAGCGTGGCAAAGCTCTCGTTTAGCCAGAGATCGTTCCACCACTTCATGGTGACCAGGTTTCCAAACCACTGGTGCGCTATCTCGTGGGATATCACCTCGGTGACCAGCTGCCTCGTGCGGGCAGAGGATCTCTCGGGGTCATACAGCAGCAGGGCCTCCCGGAACGTGATGGCACCCCAGTTCTCCATGGCCCCTGCGGCAAAGTCTGGTACCGCGATGAGATCCAGCTTGGGGAGCGGGTACGCTATCCCAAAGTACTCTTCGTATGCCGCCAGCAGCCGGCAGGCCGCATCCAGCGCGTACGCCCCGCGGGAGGCACTCCCCCTGACTGCAATTACCCTGATCTGCGTGTCCCCTGACATTCCCTGGATGTGCTCAAAATCGCCGGCGCCCACGTACACCAGGTACGTGGACATGACAGGTGTCTTTGCGAACCGGTGAACCGCTTTCTGCCCCGCTGCCTTGCAGGATATCTCGGGCATGTTTGATATGGCCACAAGTCCGGCATCGCATGTTATGGAGATCTCAAAGGTGGCCTTTGCGTCCGGCCTGTCCCAGCACGGAAACGCGCGCCTGGCATCTGCTGCCTCAAACTGCGTGGTTGCAAGGTATCTTGCATCCCCGTACCGGCTGCGATAAAGCCCCAGCAACCGATCGTTTAGGCACCCGGTGAACTCAACGTGGATCACGCACCTCCCCGTGATCTTCCTGGGCACTCGTATGGACATCTCCTCGCTCTTTTCGTCGAGTTCCGTGGTGGCATCCAGGTAGTCAGGGTCCACGTGGACTCTGCACCTGTGAATAACAATCTCTGACGCGTTAAGCGTGATTGTGTCCGTAGGCTCTGGACAGTCCACCGTGATCCACTCCCTGCCCTTGAAGGTAAAGTCCTCAAAAGCCGGCTCAAACTCCAGCCTGTAGTTGACAGGAACGGCACTCATGCGCGTACTCGGACAGACCGGGCTTAAGTGTATTTTCAATGTGCCGGTGCAGGGTTACCCGCGCGCCGAGCTGGGCTCAAACAACCCATCCGGGTGCGCAAATCCGTGCCTGAATGAAGGTAGGGGCGGTGCCGTGCCTCCGGGGATCAAAAAGGCTTAAAATAAAACACTGTCGCGGTAACATGTGCAGAAGATGGAGCCGCGCAGGATAAAGATACTTGTAGCCAAGCTGGGGCTTGACGGCCACGACAGGGGGGCGCTGGTTTTGTGCCGGGCGTTCCGGGACGCCGGAATGGAGGTCATATACTCGGGGCTGTTTGCAACCCCGGACAGGGTGGCGCAGATAGCAGAGGACGAGGACGTGGACGCTGTAGCCCTGAGTCTGCTCAACGGAGCCCACAACGTCCTGTTTCCCAGGGTGGTGGACACGCTGCGCAAGAAGGGAATAAACGATGTCTTGGTTGTTGGCGGCGGGGTGATCCCCGAGAGCGACAGGGGCGACCTTGAGAAGGCCGGCGTCAGCGGTGTGTTCGGCCCTGGCACGCAGCTCTCCACAATCATAGATCACATTGCCCGGGGCGTCAGGGATCTGCGCGGGGTCTAGCTCCCGACAGGCTTGAGAAAAAAATAGAGTTGGTTACTCCTTGGAGTCAGGCCACACCATCTTGCGCATTCGCCTTCCGACCTGCTCTATCTGGTGCGCGTCGATCTCCCTCATGTATCGGTCAAAGGAGTCCTTGCCGTTCTTCTGGTACTGGCTTATCCATTCCTCGTTGAAGGTTCCGTCCTGTATCTCATCTAGGACTCTTCTCATGCGGGCCTTGGCATCACTGTTGATGACCACCGGGCCGCGGGTGAGTCCGCCGTACCTTGCAGTCTCACTTACGCGCCTCCACATTCCGTTGATTCCATACCGCTGGATCATGTCCACGATGAGCTTGAGCTCGTGCAGAACCTCAAAGTACGCAATCTCGGGCTGGTATCCTGCCTCAACCAGCGTCTCAAAGGACGACTGAACCATCGAGGCGCATCCGCCACACAGGTCGGCCTGCTCCCCGAACCAGTCCGTCTCGACCTCCTCCTTGAAGGTTGTCTGGATCAGGCCTGCCCTTGCGCTTCCAATCGCCTTTGCAATTCCCAGCGTTCTGTCCCAGGCGCCACCGGTATGATCCTGATGGACTGCCACGATCGACGGCGTGCCAAAGTTCTGCAGGTAGGTCTCCCTGACCTTGGAGCCGGGTCCCTTGGGGGCTACCATGATCACGTCCACGTCACCGGGGACGTCAATCCACTTCCAGTGCACTGCTGCCGCATGCGAGAAGGAGAGTGCCTTTCCTGCCGTGAGGCTGGGCGCTATCTCGTCCCGGTATACCCGGGCCTGCACCATGTCGGGTATCAGAATGTGGACGATGTCTGCCCTCTTGGTTGCTTCTGCGACCGGTAGAACCGTGTGGCCGTCGGCTTGCGCCTTCTCCCAGCTGCTGCCGCCTTCCCTGAGCCCTACGACCACGTTGAGGCCGGAGTCCTTCATGTTGTTTGCCTGGGCATCGCCTTGGATGCCGTATCCTATTACGGCAACGGTCTGATCCCTTATCGCGTCCAGGCTGATGTCATTATCCTTCCATGTCTTTGCCATGCAAGCGCCGAGGACTGTTGCAAATATTAATTGTTGTGGAGACGTGCCATGCGGAACTGCTTTTCATCCCCGTCTGCGCGGGGGGGGGGGCAGGCGCCCAGAAGGGTTCCCATGCCCAGCTCTGGGCGGCGGCAAGATCCGTGCGGCGTGTCACCTATATCTCAATTATTCTGTCGCAAGAGAGGCACCTCACCCTTACGGTGCCGTCCACGGCGAGGCGTTCAAACTTCTTTGAGTTGCACCTTGGGCACACGGGACAGGCTCGCACTCTTTTCATCTCAGTGCCCGGTGGGATCCGTATCTGTTCTGCCCAGAACCTTGATGCGCTGGACGCCATTGACGTTGTGGATCACCCTTGCGGCAGCAGACGGAACAAGCTCCTCCCACCTGCCGTCACCGGCGATCAGGCTACGGATATGCGTGGAGCGGTACACCTTTCTGTCAAGAAATTTGGGCCGTACCACCTGGTGGCCAGAGTCTGCCAGCAGCATTGCAACGTAGTCATTTCCGCTGTACACCCTCCCAAACTCTGGCAGCGACGCCTTCAGGTACGAGTACCATGTGGCCACATTGAACTGGTTCTCAATGGCAGTGACGATACACCGCGACACGTCGATGCCCGAGTCCGACAGGGAGCCGTGGATCATCTCGATCCTCTCCCCTGCAGTAAAGGGATCCTTTGGAAGGTAGTTGAACTGCGAGCTGGTGACGGCGATTATGGCCCCCTCGCACTCGGCGAGGATCTGCCTTGCCAGATCAAGATGTCCCAGATGAAACGGCTGAAAGCGGCCCATCATCAACCCGCGCATACCGGGATCCGGAGCCGGAATCTATTAAACTAATAGTAGGCGCGGTCCTGGTGCTGAATACGAATAGTTCCCCGCTCACCCTACCAAGCCGTGGCCCATTATGCGGGTTCCGGGCGACTCGGGCCTGAGAACCACGCATGTCTCTTCGGGGTTGCATACCGCGGGCTTCTCCAAAGCAAGCCTGACCGGATACGTCGACAGGAACCGGGCGGGCTTTATCTGCAGGCCGATGCTCAGAAGACATCCCTGATTCTTCACTACGTCGCCCCGGTAGAATGGGCTCTTTTGAAAGTCGAGTTCGAGCTCGGTTCGTACCGGGATGTCGCCCTCGCAGAGGACGTCGCCCCGGCCAACCTCGTCGGGCCGGACGTTCTTCAGCAAGAGCCCCACCCTGGCAGGAGAGCGCGCCTCCACGACGTCGTCGTCGTGCATCTGGATCGACTTTATCATGACCTCCCTGCCCGACGGGAGCAGCCGAAGGTTGTCGTACCGCTTTATGCTGCCTGCAAACACCTTTGCCAGCACAACGGTGCCGACCCCGCCCACGTTAAAACTGTGGTCCACCACCACCCGGGTGCCACCGCTTCCCGGCACGGGTGCAAACTCTGCCATGGCCTCTCTCATCTTCTCAGGCTCTGTCCGCTTGTATCGCTCCAGCACCGTGCCCCTGATCATCGCATCCAGCCTCGACTCGTCGATCTCGTAGGTATGGCTGAGAACCCCGCCCTCCACGCCAAGCGTGTCCAGTGCGATCACCTGCTCGCCGGCAAACCTGTCCAGGCTTCCGATGTGAAACACGGCATACTCTGCCAGGTTCACCGCCTGCAGGAGTGGCTGTATCTTCTCCGGAAAGCCCGTCGGCGCAACCCAGGTCCGGATTATGCCTGATTCCTTCTTGTCATATAACGTGAGGTCGGTGCTGGTTCCCTTCTTTCCAAATTTTGACGCGGCAGACTGCTCTCCAAGCATGACAAAGTTGACCGACTCCACGCGCTGCAGTCGACGGCATCATAATTTTAGCATATCTCACGGGAACGAGTCCAGCACCTGCAGGTAGCTGGCAAACCGGTGGTTCTCTGGCGCCACCCGCACCTGCCGAAACTTTGGGTGTGCCGCACGGTCCAGACCGTGCAGTCCCAGCGGCCGCTTCAGGAGGCCCCGCTTGTGCGCATCATCCAGCACGGCATCCTGCGGGCTGTGGTAGTTTGCCACGTATGTCCTGACCGCCTCCCCGATGACCCTCCAGCCGTCCTCAAGCGCGGCAGCAGATAGCGAGGCGCCAAAGAGATGAACGCTCTCAACGGGAGGCGCGCCGCGTCGGTCCAGATGCCGCAACGTACTCATTATCACCTGGGAGCCCAGGGAGTGCCCCATCAGCCGCACCGCAGTGCCCGGACTGCGGCGCCCAAAGTCGGTAACGAACTCTGCCAGGTTCCTGCCGTTCTTCTGCGCGATCCTTTCCCCGGCTCGCAGGGCCTGCCGCTCGCACCGCCGAAGGTGGGCACCCCTCGTATTTGAATCGTAGCTGAACCCCACCACCTGATGCTTGTATCCAAGCAGGCAGAGCCGTTCCTTGCACAGCCGGAACTTCTCTACCGCCGCTGCCCTGTTGTTGCGGAGGCCGTGAACCACAACTGCAATCTCTTCTGAGCCTGCAATTCCCTCAAAGGCTGCCGCGGGATACAGGTAATACGCCTGCCTCTTCAGGGTCTTGCCGGTCACAAGGTCATAGTAGCCGCGGGTGGTAACGCGCGGAAATGCATGCGCGCTCAACTCTGGGCCCTGAGTCCGTCCTTGCGCGCCTTTATGCCTGCATCGTCCACCTTTGCAAAGAGCGGGGAGTGCGCGCCCAGTCGGTGTCCAGCGGGAACCAGCATGCGGGACATGTCGGCCCACCTCATCCCAGAGACGTCACCCTGCATTCCAAGCTGCCGCCAGATGTCTCCTGCGGATCCGGGCAGAAACGGGTACAGCGCCACTGCCATGCTTGCCACGGCGTTGACTGACACATGCGCGCAGGTGCCGGCGCCGGGACCCATCTTCCAGGGCGCGCTGTGCTGGAAGTACTGGTTAAAGTGCGCAGAGAACTCCAGTATGCTTTTGAGCGCGCGGTCAAGATGGCCCTGCTCCATGAGCCCGCCGGTACGGGCCGCCAGTGCCTGGATCTGTGACACGGCGTAGTCGTCTGTCTTTTGAAGCGGTCCCCGCTCCGGTACCACGCCGCCGAAGCTTTTGGACGTAAACCCCAGTGCCCGGTTTACAAAGTTTCCAGCATTGCCGATGAGCTCGGTGTTTATCCTGCCTGCAAACTCGTCCCAGCTGAAGTTGAGATCGTCCTGTGAGTAGGGGTTTATTATAGTCAGGTAGAACCGGAGATAGTCGGCCGGATAGTACTTGAGGAACTCCCGCAGGCCAATGTACCACCCGCGGCTCTTTGAGATCTTCCTTGATTCTAGGGTAAGGTGGCCTCTGGTCGGAATATAGTCCGGAAGCTTGTACTCCTCTCCTATTCCAAGGCGCATGGCGGGCAGAAACAGGTAGTGGTGATACACAATGTCCTTTCCGATGAAGTGGTAGATGTCTGCCGAGTTCCAGAACTCCTTTCCGTCCAGGCCCATCTCGTCAAGAAACTTGACGGCAGTGGAGATGTACGCCAGATGGTTGTCAAACCAGCCGTAGAGCACCTTGCCCCTAGCCTCGTCCAGCGGTATGTCTACCCCCCAGGTTATGTCCCGGGTGATGTCCCAGTCAGTCAGGCCGTCCTTTATCCAGTTCTGAACGTACCTCTTTGCGTCCTTCTGGAGGTCGGTGTTTGCATCAAGCCACTTCCGCAGGGGCTCGGCGAAGTTCTTCAGCCGGAAGAAGTAGTGGGCCGTCCCCTTCTTTACCGGCGTCTGCCCGCATATGGAGCACCGGGGATCCACAACCCCCTCAAGCACCCTGCCACACTTCTCGCACTGATCCGAGTACTGATCCTCTGTCCCACAGTGGGGACATCTGCCCTTTACGTACCTGTCCGGCAGAAACTTGCCATCATTCTCGCAGTAGAACTGAATTATGTCGGACCGGTATATGTGCCCCGCTGCGTACAGCTTCCGAAACACATCCTGCACAAACGCCACATTCTCTGCTGAGCTGGTGCGGTAGAACATGTCAAAGTCTATGTTCAGCGCGGCAAAGTCCTCGCAGTCGCGCCGGTTCCAATACCCTGCGTACTCTTGCGGCGTCTTGTTCTCCTTCTCGGACTGGATCAGGATGGGCGTTCCAAAGTCGTCAGATGCGCAGATGTAGTAGGCCTGAACGCCCCTCTGTTTGAGGAATCTGGTGGTCACGTCTGCTGGCAGATAGGTGGATGCCACATGCCCCAGATGAATCTCGCCGTTGGCATACGGCAGGGCGCTGGTGATTACCGCTTTGTCTCGCACAAAACGAGTCAAGCAAGCGGAGTTAAGTAGTTTTTTTCAGGCGTGCCCCTCGCGGCATCAGGGTCATTTTGCGGTGCAATCCTAAGGCCATGCCGGGCCCGCAGGCGCGTTAAAATTTGCGGCATGGCATTTCGGTGCCCCGCGGCGGCATCTACCAGCTCTTGCCGTACTTTTTCTGCTCACTGCTCAGCCTGTCAATTCTGATGCCCATGGCCTTGAGGGCATCCTTTGCAATCTGGTTGTCAATGTTCTTTGGAACCCGGATGATCTTGTTTCTCATCTTCTCGTGCCTGGCAAGGATGTACTGGATCGATAGGATCTGGTTTGAGAACGACTGCGCCATCACCTCGGGCGGATGGCCCTCGGCTGCAACGAGGTTGGCCAGCCTTCCTTTTCCGATCAGGTACAGGCGCCTTCCATCACGCAGCGTGCACTCGTCCAGGTTCGGCCTTATCTCCCTTACGGACTTTGACTCCTCTAGGAGGGGCTTTGTGTCGATCTCGACGTCAAAGTGGCCGACGTTTCCCAGGACTGCACCGTCCTTTATCTTTGCGATGTGTTCGCTGCGGATGACACCGGTCATTCCGGTACAGGTGATGAATATGTCTCCTGTCTTTGCCGCTCTCCTTGCCGGCATTACGTCAAACCCGTCCATGTGTGCCTCAAGCGCCTTGATGTAGTCAACCTCGGTTACGATCACCCTAGCCCCCATTCCCCTGCACCTCTGCGCGACGCCGCGGCCCACCCAGCCGTATCCGAGCACAACCACGCGCTTTGATGCAAAAAGCAGGTTCATGGCCCGCAGGTAGCCGTCTATGGTGCTCTGCCCCGTGCCGTGCCTGTTGTCAAACATGTGCTTTGTAAATGCATCATTTACAACCATGATCGGGTAGCGCATCCTGCCCTCCCTCTCGAGCGCCTTTATCCTGGTGACGCCGGCGGTGGTCTCCTCTGTTGCCCCTAGCACGTTCAGGCCGGCAAACCTCTTGTCCGTATGGGCCCGGATGTTCATGTCGCCGCCGTCGTCCACTATGACGTCGGGTTTGTACCGCAGGACGCTGTCGATGCATCGGTCGTAATCCCTCTGCGTCTGTCCCCTCCAGGCATAGACATGAATTCCCTGGGACGCAAGAAATGCTGCGACGTCGTCCTGTGTTGACAGCGGGTTGCCGCCGCAGGCAACTACCTGGGCGCCCAGATCCTTGGCGCCCATCAGTAAGACTGCGGTCTCCTTTGTGATGTGGAGGCAGAATCCCAGCGTCCTTCCCTCAAAGTTGTTGTTCTTTTTGATGCGCGATATGGTGGTGTTCAGGATCTTCATGTTGTCCCGGGCCCATTCGTAGGAGATCCTTCCACGATCGGCCAGCTTGATGTCCTTGATCCGGTACTGTCGCTTAGCCACGAAGTTGCCCGGTACTGCGAATATAAAATCTTATTCAAGCGGATAGTTTGTTGCACAACTCCGAATCGCAGACACAGAATGCCTGTTCTTCGACGACCGTCTAGGCACGCTTGAGAGGGTTGTGCAGCAAATTACAAGCGGAAGTGCCCTGATTAGGGTATTTTGGCGTCCGGTATGGGATTTTCTGCCACCGCGTCTCCCACTGGGCAAAAAACGGCATTGTGGCCCAGTGCGGTGGCAGGCGTGACCGTCCCGGCCTGTTGCCCATGGCTGTTTGCCCACTTTCCCATCAAGTCCGCCGGCAGCATCGCCATGCCGCAGCACATCCTCACGCAGTACTAACAGTACCCCTGGTTAATCACCGATGTTTTTTCTTATCGGAAGGTGCCAGTCAAACTTGATTGCAAGCAATCGGATCCCAGTCACAAAACTAATTCCTATAACGGATGCAATCTGTATGTCCATGCCAAAGTAAAGCAGTACATAGAAGATGGTTATGCCTGCAAGGCTTGCAACGGCATAAACTTCCTTAACAAAGACAGTGGGGACCTCCAGCACAATCACGTCCCTTAGAATTCCGCCGCCTATCGCAGTGATCATGCCCGCAAACTGCATTGGGAGGATGCTCAGTCCCACCACCTGATACGCTATTGTGGCCCCCATGATTGAGAAGACGCCCAATCCGACTGCATCAAAGATCAGCCAGAGATTCATGTGCTTTTTGTGCTTTGAGAATGAAAGAAACACCACGATTCCCGCAACCACAGTCAGGGTGACATAGATTGGATCAGACAGCGCAGTGGAGAACCTGCCAAAGACGACATCCCGCATTATCCCGCCGGCAACCCCGACAATGGTTGCCAAGACAATCACGCCAAAGATATCAACTTTGTGCGCAACTGCCTTTGATGCCCCGGTCACTGCAAAAGCAATGGTTCCCAAATAATCAAGAATGGTTATGAATCCGAGTATGGGGATGGCGAGTTCGGTCAATCAATACGGTGACTGCGCTGCCATTAATTAAGATTAGATCTGTGCAAAGTCCTAGGATGCAGGTACGCTGCCACCTGCTGCGCCGATGCGGGCTGTGGCTACACGATCTTTCCCGGGATTATTCGGATATCTGAGACTGGAACATCTGCGCCAGCGCCGACAGCGGGATCTCGTCTAGGGCCTTCTGCAGGATCGAGCCCAGTATCGGCTGATCGTTTCTGTAGCCGATGGTTATGTCGTACTCGTGTCCCGTGGGACCTGCGTTGTATAGTCCCTCGATTCCCGCTATCTCGGCATAGCTGTATACGGGCTGCCACGTGGCCGCAAGTGCGTCCGCGTCGCCTGCCTGCATCATCTCGAGTCCGGCCGCATAGCCGTCCACCGATACGTACTCGACATCTGGGTGGTTCTCGTCAAGCCACGCCTCTATCGCATGATTCCGTATCGTGAGTAGCCGGAGTCCTTCATCGTTGATGTCAGCCGGCTGGTCACCAAGCGTTGCGAGACTTGTGCCGATGGTGTAGTGGGGCGTAGTAAAGCTCATGTACTCTAGTCTGTCTGCCGTACTGGCCACCATGAATATGACATCGGCATCCCTGTCCCGTACGGAGTCAAGGGCGTCGGTCCAGTCAGATATCGGGACCTGCACAAAGTCAGCGCCGGTGATCCTCCCAAACTCCGACATGTACTGCGGCGTAACGACTGCAAGCCGGCCGGACTCGTCGACGTACTCAAACGGGAACCACGTCGGGTGGTAGGCCACTCTCATGGTCGGGTTCTCCTCCAACCACGCTGCTTCCTCGGCTGTCAGAGTTGCCAGTGGTACGGCGCTCGTATCATACTCTGCCACCTGTATCCAGATGCCGTCTTTGATCTCCCATACGGCGTAGGGGCCGCCGTCCCGATCGCCCGCAGCATTGAATGTGACTGTACCGCCGGCGCCAGTGTACCCTTCCGCAATCCGCGGAAGTGCCTCACGGATGTCTGCTGCGGACGTGCCTCCGGTCTCAAGAATTGCGCGCCCGATCAACTGCACGGCATCATACCCGTGGAGGGCGTAAACGCTGGGCGTTCTGCCCAGAGCTTGGGTCAGCTGGGGTGCTATCTGCATGCCGATCTCGCTCTCTCGTGCCGTGGGCTGGATCGCCGTAAAGTTTACTCCGTCAGCGAACACCAGCGCAGTCGCGCTGTCATGCAGAATGGTGTTGGTTTCAGATCCAAACCACCTTACCTCTCCCAGAATGCTGCTCCCAGCTGCCATCTCAATAAAGTCATATGTCTCCTCAAATCCTATGTACAGCACGGCAACCTGATCCGGATCATGCGTATCAAGGCGCTTGGCCACATTGCCGACCAGTCTCTGTATGTCAGATTCTGCAAACTCTCCCGATATGTCATACAGGATCCTCTCCTCAAACACCCCTTCTCCCAGCTCAAGGAACTTTGCCTCTGCCGAATCGACTATCACTGTAATCCACAACGCGTCCCTTCCTGCCGGTATTACCACCTTGATTCCCTCGTCATGCATAACGCCTGCGAGTGCATGCCCTTGGTGCGTGCTGTCCGGAGTCATGCGGAACAGGCTGTCTCCGGCAACGGCATACTCTGGCAGGATGGAGCAGCAGCTGACTAGCAGCATGCCGTTGGAGTCTGCATAGTCTATGATGTCTTGGCTGTAAAGGTCAATTGATGGGCCGGCTACAATCTTGATTCTTCGCTCGTTGAAAGACACTACCTCCTCTGCCATAACGTCTGGGTGGGTTTTGGAGTCGCGCGACTCTACGTTGAGGCGCCACGGCTCTCCCCGCTCCTGCAGGAGTCCGTTAAAGTCATCCACTGCCAGGAACGTGGCTGCAGATATGTCCTCCCCGTACCGTGCCGCACCGCCGGTCACTGGCGCAAGCAAACCTATGGTGACCACTTCCACATCAGCAAGCTCTGGCGCAGTCAGGTCTATTCCAAGCGCCAGCAAAGCCTCGTACGTGCCGGGGTAAAGGCAGAGGGGCCGCTGGGAGTCCCTGATGTAAAGATCCCTTGGCGGATTGCACTGTATGTGTGAGAGCAAAGCCCCGTCCCTCTGCTGCTGCAGCGGAGCGGCGTGTCTGGCGGGTTGCCCGTCTACAGGTTTCATGGAGTCGTGATCCTCTCCTGCCGGGGCGGCCATGGTTGCGGCCGGCTGCCTACCGGTGTCTGCGGACTGGGCATACGCAGGCACCACTGGATTGTACGTATGCTTGTCCTGGATCTTCCATGCAATGAGCGGCAGGACATCATGGTGGTAGCTGTCCGATGCGTGCGGCAGTATTGCGACTGCCGCCATGAGCCACACTGTGCAAAGGGTAGCAGAGGTTGTGGGTTTCATTCCATCTCGCCAATTCGCAGAGTGCAGGGCTGCGCGAGCCTGTCTGCTGGTTTATGCAAAAGGCGGTGGTTTGTCATGGCAGTATACAGGGATATAATATATTTAAGGAATTGCGGCAGGCAGGCTGCAGGTGGAGTCCTAATGCCGGCAGGCGCCATCGCGGGTGCCCATAACAAAGCCTTAAAAGCTATTTTGAACAAACATGTAGCAACCAGGCGATGGTGAATTTAAATCCGGAAATGAATAGCCCCAGTTATTCCAGCACAGCTCTTTGGAGTGCGCCGTGGTAGACCTCTGGGTTGAGATCGCTGCATTAGCAGTTCTGATCGGCCTGTCTGCATTCTTCAGCGGCCTGGAGGTGGCGCTAGTAGGCACGAGAGTCTCCAAGGTTCGCCAGCTGGTCAAACAGAACGTCAAGGGCTCTAGGGCCCTCAACCGACTCAAATCAAATCCCAGCTGGATGATGTCCAGCGTAAACCTGGGAAACAATCTTGTAAACGTAGGCTCGTCTGCACTGGCTACTAGCATCGCGATCAGGACATTTGGAGACCAAGGCCTGGGCATAGCCGTAGGGGTAATGACGTTTCTAATACTGGTCTTCGGCGAGATCACGCCCAAGACGTACTGCAACGCAAACGCCACAAAGATATCCCTGCGGTTTGCGCCGGTGCTGCTGGCTTTTGGCTACGCGCTGTGGCCGGTGGTAAAGCTCTTTGAGATCATCACCCGTGGGATGGTAAGGTTGACCGGCAGCAGCTACCACGCTCCGCCGATAACAGAGGAGGACATCAAGGGCATTGTGGAGCAGGGCCTGGCAGACAAGGCGCTGGAGAAGGACGAGACCGATCTTGTTCACGGGGCACTGGAGTTTGATGACATCGTGGTAAGGTCAGTCATGACCCCCAGAACCAAGATGTTCTGCCTCCCGGAGAGGATGCTGCTCTTTGACGCGCTTCCGCTGATCAACCAGAACGCGCACTCGAGAATCCCGATCTACGGCAAGGATCTGGATGACATCACCGGATTTGTTCACGTGCGGGACATACTTTTGGAGATGGAGAAAGACAGCAGGATGGTCACGCTACACCAGCTTGCCCGCAAGCCCGTTTTTGTGTCCCAAGAGAAGATGGTAAGCTCCATGCTCAAGGAGATGCAAGGGAGAAAGACGCACATGGCCATTGTGATGGATGAGCACGGCGGAGTCGAGGGTCTGGTAACCTTGGAAGATCTTTTGGAGGAGATAGTGGGAGAGATAGAGGACGAGACTGACATCTCCAGATCCCAGCCATACCAACGCGTGGACCGGGACACGGTGATAACCAGCGGCGAGATCGAGATCTCCGTCCTCAACGGGGTGTTTGATGCCAGTATACCGGAGGGCGCAGACTATAGCACCATCAACGGTTTGCTGCACGAGATGCTCCAGGACATCCCGCAGGAGGGAGACAAGATACAGGCAGGCGGCCTTAGATTGGTGGTGGAGAAGACAGTCAGGAACCTGCCGGTAAGAATCAGGGTCGAGAGGATAAAGTCCTAGGGATCCTGCCTGGCAAAGTGGGCCTCCAGTTTGGCCTTCTTCTCTGCCATGTGAAATATCTCTTCTGTGTGCGCCGAGGCTTCGCCATAAGGGCGCCCAAAGAGCATGGCCTGCATCAGGAGGTGGTTCTCTGGAATCACGATGCCGGTCTGATCATCGGAGTACATCATTTGGAGTGTGTCGCCAGCAGAGACGGTCATGTTTGCATGTATGTGGATCATGTTTGTGTCCTTGAAGCTGAACTCCATCGAGTCGGCAAACTCCCTGACATCCGCGGTGCCCTTGGCAGTCCAAAGGGTCGCCACACCGTACTCGTCTTGGAATATGCCGTGTATGTCGTCTGGCGCCGGCGCGTCGCCGTCAAACCTGACATCAACTATGTGCAGGTGCATCTGCCTGCTGGGAACCTTGATTGCGCGCACAAAGAGCGGCGCATCGCGGCCCAGATATGCCTTAACGTCCTCGCCGTGGTGCGGACTTGCGGTCATCTCGATGGTGTCCCGCAGCTGCATGTCGGTCTGCTCGATGTCCGCCCATCGCCTTATGAGGGTGACGTCGATTCTCCTGAGGCCCTTGCCGTACCTCTCCTTGAGCGGCGAGAGCACCCTTCCCATGCCCGTAACGTTGCAGCTGCCCTGCATCGCGTGTCTTTGCCCAAACGCCTCGCGGTAGTTGGAGCGGGAGTTGAACAGCAGGTCTGCTACTGCGCGCTCGCCGTACACGGTCTCGCCGCCCTGGTATATGGCGCAGAGCCCCCGCGGCTCGTAGAGCTGAGTCCTGTTGCGGTATCCGTGGCCGCCAGGTGACGCGTCGATGACCAGATCGCAGCCGTCCAGTGCGGACTCGATGGTGCCTGCAATCTGGTACCCGTCAAAGTCGTCTGTCTTTGCCTTTGGGACGTATACCGGCAGGCCCCGGGACGCAGCCAGTTCCACCCTGGCATCAGGCGAATATTTGCCAATCCCCACCAGCGCGACCTCCGGATCATCCTTTAGGAACGCAGATATCCTGCTTCCTATGGATCCGTACCCGTTGACAAAGACCCGTTTCATACACCGGGGAACATCTATGCCACTTATAGTATTATGTGGGTCAGGCGTATTCGGAGAGGAGGTGTTTGTGGTCATGTTTGATAGCCTGACTACCGGCGCACCTCTCTGATCAGTATATCTCCTTGTTGAAAATGCCTGATATGGTGCTCAAATTCAGTTGGCATGCCTAGTCTGGCCTGATTTTGGAGCCATTAGGCGTGACTGGAAATAATTAGGAAACAGAGTCAAGCATTCTATAGCGCCGACTAAAAGTTCTTGCAGAATTCACGAATCACTTCAGTCAGGCTTCCCTGCAAAGCCACATGCCAGAACGTTATGTCTGCCAAGATTAGGAACGGATTAGGCGGCAATTGTCAATGGCCGGTGTCCATGTTTGAGACAAGCGTGATCGAGGCCAGCGGCATACTCTGCAGGAACTTTCGATCGGCGCCATATATCAATAAATAGTTCCCTTGAATATGTCTATTATGCGGAATAGTTCCCGCCGCGCGGGATATGCTAGCCGCATTGATCGGCACTGCCCGCCCAAGACGACTGCCATCATCTCCGCGGCCATCGCACTGGCCATCCTGATGACTACGGTGGGCGAGGCCGCCGCGCAGTCAGACACCACCTCGTTTGTCACCACCTGGCGGACGACCGCCGTCAACGACATCATCACCCTGCCGATCCACGGCACCAACATGGCCATCTCCTGGGGTGACGGCACCACTACCACCGGGGCCTCCGGACCGACCGACCACACCTACGGGACCCCAGGCAGCCACACCATCTCGGTCTCCGGCGGCCTGACGCGCATCAACATCAACGGCCACGCCGACGCACCCAAACTCATCTCGATAGACCAGTGGGGCAACTCCTCCTGGACCAACATGAGGGACGCCTTCCGCGGAGCCTCCAACATGGTCTATAACGCCATCGATGCCCCCGACCTGAGCAAGGTCACCAACATGCTCAACATGTTCAACGGTGCTTCCTCCTTCAACGGCAACATCACCAACTGGGACACCTCGTCGGTTATTGACATAAGCTCCATGTTCCACGGCGCCACCGTCTTCAACCAGCCCCTCGACTGGGACACCTCGAAGGTCATCGGCATGAGAGAAGTGTTCCGCAACGCCCAAGCCTTCAACCAGTCCCTCGACTGGGACACCTCGAAGGTCGACAGGACGAGCGCCATGTTCAGCGGCGCCTCCTCCTTCAACGGCAACATCACCAACTGGGACACCTCGAGGGTCACCCACATGATCAGAATGTTCGACGGCGCCACCGCCTTCAACCAACCCCTCGACTGGGACACCTCGCGGGTAACCGACATGAACAACATGTTCAGGAGCGCCTCCTCCTTCAACGGCAGCATCACCAACTGGGACACCTCGCGGGTCACCGACATGAACAGCATGTTCAGGAGCGCCTCCTCCTTCAACCAGCCCCTCGACTGGAACACCTCGGAGGTCACCAGCATGTCCCGCATGTTCAGCGGCGCCTCCTCCTTCAACGGCAACATCACCAACTGGGACACCTCGAAGGTCACCAACATGAACCTCATGTTCTTCTTCGCCTCCTCCTTCAACCAACCCCTCTCAACCTGGAACGTCTCCTCGGTCACCACATGAACAGCATGTTCAACCTCGCCATCGCCTTCAACCAGCCCCTCGACTGGGACACCTCGAAGGTCACCGGCATGAGCACCATGTTCCACGGCGCCTCCTCCTTCAACGGCACCATCACCGACTGGGACACCTCGAAGGTCACCAGCATGTCAGAAATGTTCAGCGGCGCCTCCTCCTTCAACCAGCCCCTCGACTGGGACACCTCGAAGGTCACCAGCATGTCCCGCATGTTCAGCGGCGCCTCCTCCTTCAACGGCACCATCACCGACTGGGACACCTCGAAGGTCACCCGCATGGACTACATGTTCAACGGCGCCTCCTCCTTCAACGGCACCATCACCGACTGGGACACCTCGAAGGTCACCCGCATGAACAACATGTTCGCCGGCGCCTCCTCCTTCAACGGCACCATCACCGACTGGGACACCTCGAAGGTCACCCACATGAACAACATGTTCGCCGGCGCCTCCTCTTTCGACCAACCACTGGGTTCTTGGGACGTCTCGTCTGCGCTTGACATGAACGACATGTTCAACGGCGCCGACGCCTTTGACCAGAACCTAGGCGCCTGGTACATTATGCTTGACAGCACAGCAATCGACAGGACAGTCATTCCCGGCACGGTCGGTGAGATATCTTCGCAGAACCGATTTCTGAACGACCAGGGGCCCGCCTATGACCCCGTGTCCAACATCGACTCGACAAGGTTTGCCATCGACTCCAATCTACTCAAAATGACATCTATCACGCCGGCAAAGGCCACCTACATAGTCAACATCACTGCAACCGGGCCCAACGTCTTTGAGAGCGACAACAACTGGCGCGCCTTCAATGTGACCGTGAACGGGGACGTGGTCCTGCCGGCCCCGACCCTGAGCACCACTGCGACATCGCCAACCAACGCCGCCTCCGTCACCGTCACCGTCGACTTCGGAGAGGCCATCAACGCCGCCACCTTTGACCTGAGCGACGACGTGGCCGTCACCGGCGGAACCGCCTCGTCCCTGTCCCACCAGTCCGGCAACCAGATCTTCACCTTCACCATCACCCCGTCCGCCGACGGGCAGGTGACCGCCTCCATCCCCGCCGGCAGCGTCACGGACCCCGCCGGCAACGGCAACACCGCATCCAACGTGCTGCGCGTCACCTCCGACAGGACAGCGCCCGGCCCCACCCTGTCGACTGACGCGGACTCCCCGACCAACTCCGCCTCCATCACCGTCACCGTCGACTTCGGCGAGGCTGTCAACGCCGCCACCTTCACGCTGGATGACATCTCCGTCACCGGCGGGGACGCCTCTGGCCTGGCCCAGGAGGGCGCGACGACCCAAAAATACACATTCACCGTCACCCCGAGCTCCGACGGCCAGCTGACAGTCACGATCCCCGCCGACAGCGTCAAGGACCCCGCCGGCAACAACAACACCGCCTCCGGCCAGCTGCCCGTGACCTTCGACAGGACTACCCCCGGCCCCACCCTGTCGACTGACGCGGCCTCCCCGACCAACGCGGCATCGGTCACCGTGGCAGTAGACTTTGGCGAGCCGATCGACGACGCCACCTTCACGCTGGATGACATCTCCGTCACCGGCGGGGACGCCTCTGGCCTGGCCCAGGAGGGCGTGACGACCCAAAAATACACATTCACCGTCACCCCGAGCTCCGACGGCCAGCTGACCGTCACGATCCCCGCCGACAGCGTCAAGGACCCCGCCGGCAACAGCAACACCGTCTCCAACGTGCTGCGCGTCACCTTCGACAGGACTACCCACGTCCCCGCCCTGTCGACTGACGCGGCCTCCCCGACCAACGCGGCATCGGTCACCGTGGCAGTAGACTTTGGCGAGCCGATCGACGACGCCACCTTCACGCTGGATGACATCTCCGTCACCGGCGGGGACGCCTCTGGCCTGGCCCAGGAGGGCGTGACGACCCAAAAATACACATTCACCGTCACCCCGAGCTCCGACGGCCAGCTGACCGTCACGATCCCCGCCGACAGCGTCAAGGACCCCGCCGGCAACAGCAACACCGTCTCCAACGTGCTGCGCGTCACCTTCGACAGGACTACCCACGTCCCCGCCCTGTCGACTGACGCGGCCTCCCCGACCAACGCGGCATCGGTCACCGTGGCAGTAGACTTTGGCGAGCCGATCGACGACGCCACCTTCACGCTGGATGACTCTGGCCTGGCCCAGGAGGGCGTCTCCGTCACCGGCGGGGACGCCTCTGGCCTGGCCCAGGAGGGCGTGACGACCCAAAAATACACATTCACCGTCACCCCGAGCTCCGACGGCCAGCTGACCGTCACGATCCCCGCCGACAGCGTCAAGGACCCCGCCGGCAACAGCAACACCGTCTCCAACGTGCTGCGCGTCACCTTCGACAGGACTACCCACGTCCCCGCCCTGTCGACTGACGCGGCCTCCCCGACCAACGCGGCATCGGTCACCGTGGCAGTAGACTTTGGCGAGCCGATCGACGACGCCACCTTCACGCTGGATGACATCTCCGTCACCGGCGGGGACGCCTCTGGCCTGGCCCAGGAGGGCGTGACGACCCAAAAATACACATTCACCGTCACCCCGAGCTCCGACGGCCAGCTGACCGTCACGATCCCCGCCGACAGCGTCAAGGACCCCGCCGGCAACAGCAACACCGTCTCCAACGTGCTGCGCGTCACCTTCGACAGGACTACCCACGTCCCCGCCCTGTCGACTGACGCGGCCTCCCCGACCAACGCGGCATCGGTCACCGTGGCAGTAGACTTTGGCGAGCCGATCGACGACGCCACCTTCACGCTGGATGACATCTCCGTCACCGGCGGGGACGCCTCTGGCCTGGCCCAGGAGGGCGGACGACCCAAAAATACACATTCACCGTCACCCCGAGCTCCGACGGCCAGCTGACCGTCACGATCCCCGCCGACAGCGTCAAGGACCCCGCCGGACGCGGCCAATACACATTCACCGTCACCCCGAGCTCCGACGGCCAGCTGACCGTCACGATCCCCGCCGACAGCGTCAAGGACCCCGCCGGCAACAACAACACCGCCTCCGGCCAGCTGCCCGTGACCTTCGACAGGACTACCCCCGGCCCCACCCTGTCGACTGACGCGGCCTCCCCGACCAACGCGGCATCCGTCACCGTGACAGTCGACTTTGGCGAGCCGATCGACGCCGCCACCTTCACGCTGGATGACATCTCCGTCACCGGCGGGGACGCCTCTGGCCTGGCCCAGGAGGGCGCGACGACCCAAAAATACACATTCACCGTCACCCCGAGCTCCGACGGCCAGCTGACCGTCACGATCCCCGCCGACAGCGTCAAGGACCCCGCCGGCAACAACAACACCGCCTCCGGCCAGCTGCCCGTGACCTTCGACAGGACTACCCCCGTCCCCGCCCTGTCGACTGACGCGGCCTCCCCGACCAACGCGGCATCCGTCACCGTGGCAGTCGACTTTGGCGAGCCGATCGACGCCGCCACCTTCACGCTGGATGACATCTCCGTCACCGGCGGGGACGCCTCTGGCCTGGCCCAGGAGGGCGCGACGACCCAAAAATACACATTCACCGTCACCCCGAGCTCCGACGGCCAGCTGACCGTCACGATCCCCGCCGACAGCGTCAAGGACCCCGCCGGCAACAACAACACCGCCTCCGGCCAGCTGCCCGTGACCTTCGACAGGACTACCCCCGTCCCCCGCACGATCCCCGCCGACAGCGTCAAGGACCCCGCCGGCAACAACAACACCGCCTCCGGCCAGCTGCCCAGGACCTTCGACAGGACTACCCACGTCCCCGCCCTGTCGACTGACGCGGCCTCCCCGACCAACGCGGCATCGGTCACCGTGGCAGTAGACTTTGGCGAGCCGATCGACGACGCCACCTTCACGCTGGATGACATCTCCGTCACCGGCGGGGACGCCTCTGGCCTGGCCCAGGAGGGCGCGACGACCCAAAAATACACATTCACCGTCACCCCGAGCTCCGACGGCCAGCTGACCGTCACGATCCCCGCCGACAGCGTCAAGGACCCCGCCGGCAACAGCAACACCGTCTCCAACGTGCTGCGCGTCACCTTCGACAGGACTACCCACGTCCCCGCCCTGTCGACTGACGCGGCCTCCCCGACCAACGCGGCATCGGTCACCGTGGCAGTAGACTTTGGCGAGCCGATCGACGACGCCACCTTCACGCTGGATGACATCTCCGTCACCGGCGGGGACGCCTCTGGCCTGGCCCAGGAGGGCGTGACGACCCAAAAATACACATTCACCGTCACCCCGAGCTCCGACGGCCAGCTGACCGTCACGATCCCCGCCGACAGCGTCAAGGACCCCGCCGGCAACAGCAACACCGCCTCAAACCCGTTATCGACCAGCCGTAACCTTCGACAGGGTGGCCTTCAGCCACCTTCACGCCCCGCTGACCAACTCCGCCTCGGCCACCATAAGGACTTTGGCGAACCGATCGACGACGCCACCTTCACGCTGGATGACATCTCCGTCACCGGCGGGGACGCCCTGGCCTGGCCCAGGAGGGCGCGACGACCCAAAAATACACATTCACCGTCACCCCGAGCTCCGACGGCCAGCTGACCGTCACGATCCCCGCCGACAGCGTCAAGGACCCCGCCGGCAACAACAACACCGCCTCCGGCCAGCTGCCCGTGACCTTCGACAGGACTACCCCCGGCCCCACCCTGTCGACTGACGCGGCCTCCCCGACCAACGCGGCATCCGTCACCGTGACAGTCGACTTTGGCGAGCCGATCGACGCCGCCACCTTCACGCTGGATGACATCTCCGTCACCGGCGGGGACGCCTCTGGCCTGGCCCAGGAGGGCGCGACGACCCAAAAATACACATTCACCGTCACCCCGAGCTCCGACGGCCAGCTGACCGTCACGATCCCCGCCGACAGCGTCAAGGACCCCGCCGGCAACAACAACACCGCCTCCGGCCAGCTGCCAGTGACCTTCGACAGGACTACCCCCGTCCCCGCCCTGTCGACTGACGCGGCCTCCCCGACCAACGCGGCATCCGTCACCGTGGCAGTCGACTTTGGCGAGCCGATCGACGCCGCCACCTTCACGCTGGATGACATCTCCGTCACCGGCGGGGACGACCCAAAAATACACATTCACCTCTCCGACGGCCAGGCGCTGGCCCAGGAGGGCCGACGACCCAAAAATACACATTCACCGTCACCCCGAGCTCCGACGGCCAGCTGACCGTCACGATCCCCGCCGACAGCGTCAAGGACCCCGCCGGCAACAACAACACCGCCTCCGGCCAGCTGCCCGTGACCTTCGACAGGACTACCCCCGGCCCCACCCTGTCGACTGACGCGGCCTCCCCGACCAACGCGGCATCCGTCACCGTGACAGTCGACTTTGGCGAGCCGATCGACGCCGCCACCTTCACGCTGGATGACATCTCCGTCACCGGCGGGGACGCCTCTGGCCTGGCCCAGGAGGGCGCGACGACCCAAAAATACACATTCACCGTCACCCCGAGCTCCGACGGCCAGCTGACCGTCACGATCCCCGCCGACAGCGTCAAGGACCCCGCCGGCAACAACAACACCGCCTCCGGCCAGCTGCCAGTGACCTTCGACAGGACGTCCCCGGCCCCGTCCCTGGCCACCGACACCCCCTCTCTGACCAATGCTACCTCCGTCACCGTCGACTTCGGCGAGGCTATAGATGCCTCCACGTTTGCCATCTCGGACGTATCGGTCACCGGCGGGAATGCCACGAGCCTTGCCCACTCCTCGGCCAACCAGACATTCACCTTCACCCTGATGCCTGACGGCGACGGCGAGGGCGATGTGACTGCCGTAATCCCCGCCGGCAGCGTCACGGACCCCGCCGGCAACGACAACACCGCCTCCAACATCCTGTCGGTGACCCTCAAGCCGAATGTGGGATGTTTGGAGTATGTGTCATACCCCAACAACCCGCCGGTCGTTGATGTGGGTGGAAGCATCACCGTAGCGGAGGGCGAGACCGGTACGCTCCGGGCCACGGTTACCGACATGGACGGCGATGATGTGGAGACGATATGGTTTCACTGGAGTCTAGATAATGCGATCATCACCATCGCAGACCCCGAAAGCCTGGTCACGGAGTTTACTGCCCCGTACGTAGATAGCGATACGGTCACATACGCGACACTATACGCATGTGACGGCATACACACCGGCGTCGGCAATGATGTCGTACGCATCACCATCACCGACATCCCGGAGCCGCCAGAGCCGCCCACGCCGCCCCAACTCCCGCCACCGGTACAGGAGCCGGCATACAACGAGTCACCATCCGCGGATGCCGGTGCGGGCTTTACAATCAACGAGGGCGCCACCGGCCAGCTGCAGGGCACGGCGACCGATCCCGACAACGACCCACTCACCATGGAGTGGTACCAAACCCCCACCTGGCCACTCCTGACCCTGACGAATGCATCCGACCCGCGCACGACGATAGTCGCGCCGCAGGTGGACGGGGACACCACCATCACGCTGATACTGTCGGTTTCAGACGGCGACTACACCGTGACCGACCAGGTCCGAATCACCATCACCGGCATCCCGGAGTCGCTGGAATCGTCGGAATCAACCACGCCGCCCCAACTCCCGCCACCGGTACAGGAGTCGGCATACAACGAGCCACCATCCGCGAATGCCGGTGCGGACTTTACAATCAACGAGGGCGCCACCGGCCAGCTGCAGGGCACGGCGACCGATCCCGACAACGGCCCACTCACCATAGAGTGGTACCAAACCCCCACCTGGCCACTCCTGACCCTGACGAATGCATCCGACCCGCGCACGGCGATAGTCGCGCCGCAGGTGGACGGGGACACCACCATCACGCTGATACTGTCGGTTTCAGACGGCGACTACACCGTGACCGACCAGGTCCGAATCACCATCACCGACATCCCGGAGCCGCCGGAACCGTCGGAATCAACCACGCCGCCCCAACTCCCGCCACCGGTACAGGAGCCGGCATACAACGAGCCACCATCCGCGGATGCCGGTACGGACTTTACAATCAACGAGGGCGCCACCGGCCAGCTGCAGGGCACGGCAACCGATCTCGACAACGGCCCACTCACCATAGAGTGGTACCAAACCCCCACCTGGCCACCCCTGACCCTGACTAATGCCTCCGACCCGCGCACGACGATAGTCGCGCCGCAGGTGGACGGGGACACCACCATCATGCTGATACTGTCAGTTTCGGACGGCGACTACACCGTGAACGACCGGGTCCAAATCACCATCATCGATACCGGATAGCCCTCCGCCACCATCTCCACCGTAATCCGACACGGAGCTATCCGTACATGAACCGCTCACGTACAACTAACAGCCAGCCGTGGAGGCCGGTGCGGCGCGGGGGGAAGACCCCGGGCCGCGTCCGGGGGCAGTCTTTTTGCGCCTTCGCGTAAACCGGATCGCCGCACCAGGATGTCACGGGAATGATGCATGCCATGTGCCTGACGCGTGCCATGCGTCTCGGCGCAGAAAGGCTGCGCGGGGTGTTTTCCCAAACGCTAGATATGGATTGATGGAATTGATGTCTTATTCACCGCAACCATGTGCCACTCCAGAACAGCCATGCGCCCAGGCTGGCGCCGGACTTCTTGGTTCCCCACGCAGAGACGGCGTCATCCGCTACATTCGCGGCAAAGTCCTGTCCCGACTCCCGCCAAACGTGTCAGTCACGGTGTCGCGGCATTCGGCATTCGTTGGAGCGGCGGTAGGCGCACCTATGTTAAAACATCCGGTCATAGTCAAGCGTTGATTCCGTTTGACTTCTGATCCACGCCTAGGTTACGCGCGTGCAACTTTAAAGCTACCGCTAGGGACTGGATTGCAGAAAATCCTGATGCAGGACAGGCCTGACTGGCCGGCCCGTGCACCTACTGCAGGACCTTCTTCATCCGTTTCAGCTTTCTGGCATATCGGTCTGCGTTGCGGGACTCGTACGGTTCCTTGGCAGTCAGCATCTTCCAGATGATCCTCACCATCTTGTTTGCCACGTGCGTTATGGCAATCGGGTGGTTGCCACCGTGCCTTGTCTTGGCATTTTGATAGAACCACTTTAGCCTATCGTCATAGCGCACCGCCACGTTGGCGGCCTGGATCATTATCCAGTTTACCCTCCGGTTTGACGCCTTTTTCATGCGGCCGTAATGCGTCACGTTGCCGGACTGGTAGACCCGCGGACACATCCCGGTCCATGAGACCAGCCTGTCTGCGGTCTTGAACCTGGTGATGTCGCCAATCTCAGATACCAGCAGCATTGCGGCAAACGTCTCTATGCCAGTCATGCTCATCAGCAGTTTCGCGTTCTCGTTGACTGCGGCCTGCAGGTCTATCTCTGCCTCGATGCATGTTATCTCCTCTGTGGCATGTGCAATCCTTTTGACGCAGTTTTGCAGGATCATGTCATCGTTTGGCTTCTTGAGGCGTATCTGCGAAAGCAGCCTGACGGCTTTTTTGCTATACATCCTTGAGACGTCTGGCGTCACGTCGTACTTGTCAAGCAGGCTGTGCGTGTAGTTGACCAGGGCGGTCCTTGCCTGGACCATGCTTATCCTGTACCTGAGCAGTTCCCTGGCATCGCGCAGATCCGGCGGTGCCACGTAGCATTCTGGAATGATTCCCACGCGCAGCGCGTTTGCAATCTTTTGCGCGTCGATGGGATCCGTCTTGACGTCGGTGTCCGATATTATCTTCATCCTGTACGTGTTGGCAAGCTTGATCGGTATCCCGGACTCTTCAAACGCCTCAAACGTCTTGAGCCACATGTTTGCAGTCGATTCGCACGCGGCCTGGCATCGTCCCTTCCCGCCGTATTCTTTTTTCATCCTGCGCGCAAACTCTTTTGCGTCTTCCAGCGTGTTCTTGTATGACGTCCTCTCCAGCACGCCTCCCTTGCCGTCCACTACGCATACTATGCATTTTCCTTTACCAATGTCTATTCCTATGTTTCTCATCCTTTCTCTCACCTCCTTGCGGATTGTTTTTGGCGGATCGGAAGCTGCAATCACCTATCAGTGCGCGGAGCACAGGAACACAGCAGCTCGGATTGCCCCATTCAAAGGGAAGTGCGCGAAGCACATGGTTTACTAGGGGTCGATCCACTGCCATGACTACGACGAAGATGTTTTTCCATGTGTTCAAAGGTTGCTGTGGCTGGCAGAACAAGCAGCCTGACGGAAACGGGCCTGAAAAGTAGGGCGGGCAGGCTTGAAAAATAATAACGGATCACTTCTCTGCAAGGGATTGGGAATAGTGCCGCTCATCAGGATAAAGAAGAACGCCAACAGCAGGGCCGGCGGGGTGGGCAGGACGCGCGGCCTGGCCGCCCAGGATCAGCTGTGCGGCAACGATCCCGGCCCGAAAAGACTCGCCGCGCTGGACGAGTGCGAGCGCGTCCAGAACCAGAAGGACTGGAAGAGGTGGGTCGGCTACGGCCGGCGGTGGCTGGTGGAGATCGTGTTCTCGTCGCTCAAGCGGATGTTCGGCGGTTCCGTAAACGCGGTAAAGATGGAAAACATCGTCCAGGAGATCGCAATAAGGATCAACACGTACAACAGGCTGTTGGTGGTGGCACGGGAGGCGATCGCAGGAGCGTGAACGTAGAGTTGTCGCAAGCGCCCGCGCTTGGATCAAGGAGGTGCCATTAAGACCTAGGTTGTGAAACTAACTACGATCCGGGCAAAGCATAAAATGTTGCACCCGCAAAGACAAGCATGGAATTCCACGCCGGCGCACGGCAGGGCTCCTCTCGGCCGTTGCCATGAAAGCCAAGAAGCCGACGGCTCGACAGATAAGGAATCTGTGCACCGGGGAGTCGTTTGAGCAGGGGCGGCATTACTACGAGCAGGGCATGGTGGCATCGCCGCGCATAAGCGACACCGTCGTGATCGCGCGCGTCGGGAGTGTCACTCCGAACCGAAGGCCGGACGGGAGCCTCCCGACCGGCGGCACCGTTGTGATCTCCCTAGTCGGCAGGGGCGCCGGGGGCGTCAAGAATGCCGAACGAGTCAGGGCGCCAGATACCGGGCATGTCGTGGCAGCCCCGCTCGGTTCCTGCGACAGGGAGCACAGGTGCACATGCCCGTACGACGGAAAGGGGGCCTGCAGCCACGCCGTCGCGGTTCTGCTCTACGCGTCGGACAACTTTGAAAGGATGGCCAAAGACGCGAAGAGGCGAACCAGCCTCATCGGTGTCTCTCTTGAGGGAATAGTCAACGAGCAGCTGAGGGACTTTCTCATGTCTGAGATGAAGCGTGACGAGGGGCTGTGGAAGCGCTTTCTGGCCCGCGTTGAGACCGGCGTGATCCGTGACTACCGCGCGGAGATTGACGCCGCGTATGCCAAGGATGGCGACCGATGGGGGTACAGGGGGGGCGTAAACCTCAGCGAGTTCTTCATGGCCGCCAAGGCCAACGAGAGGTGCAGAAACCTCGCGGAGGCCGGGCGGATATACGTGGACATGGCCGATGCCATCTACGCCAACATAGTACTCTCGTACAGCCACGGCGAGCGCTACGACGACTACGAGAAGGCCATAATCGGACTCGTGTCGTGCACGATCAGGCAGGATCGGGGATCCCGCGGGAGACGCCGGTGCATATCGTATCTGCTCGGGATGGTCGCAAAGGCCAAGATTGACGACGTTGTGGGCATCTGCGAGGATGCTCTGTGCGCGGTGTGCCCCGACAGGCAGGACCTGGAGTACCTGAGGGATCTACTCGACCAGCTCGTTCCGGACACGGGTTCCCCCGATCGCCATTCCCTCCATAGCCGGAAGACCACAAGGCTGCTGCGCATGCAGGCCGATGTGCTGGGCAGGCTCGGAGACGAAGGGCAGGATGCATTCTGCGCAAAGTACTACAGGTACGATCCTGACATCTGCATGCGGTACCTCAAGATCCTGAACGAGTCGGATCCGGACAGGGCCATGCAGGTAATAGAGGAGGGCGGGCGCCTCTTTCCGCACATAGACATTGCGATGGCCGCGGCCGGACTGTACCCGCGATCGGATCCGAGGCGGCTGGATCTGCTGAAGAGGATCTTCTACAAAAAGATGGATCACAGGTACTACCGCATGCTCCGTGACGAATCGAACGACTGGCCGGGGATGGCCAAGTCCATAGCCGCGGATCTCAGGAAGGCCGGGCGGTTTGATGCCCTAGTCGCCGCGCTGCTTGCCGTGGGCGCCTACGGGAGGGCAGTCACCGAGGCGGTCTCGTGCGGCAGCCTTGAGGTGCTTGCGCTGCACCACGGCTACCTGTGCCCGAGGTATCCGGAACGGTACTACGCCGCCTACAAGAGCCTCCTGGAAGACTTTGACATAACCGCAAGCAGCGACGGCCACAAAAAGTTCGCGAGGTATCTGAAGATGATGAAGTCCGTTCCGGGCCACGAGGAGGCGTTTGCGGGTTTTGTGGCATCCGTAATGGACAGGTACCGCAGGAGGTCTGCCCTTCTAAAGGAGATCAAGGCAGCCCTGATGCCGAGCCGAGCCGCAGTATGAGACGGTACGCCTCCAGAAGCCAGCCGCGGCGGGAGCCGGGGATTGGATCCCGGTGCGCCGTGGCTCGATCCGGACGGGGCAGACGGCGCGAATTTTTTGTAACCCTGGCAGTACCTTCCGGGATCGGGGACGTGATCCGCGCGCCGTGGCTTCACAGCCGGGACACCTGTCCTCTCATCCCGGTCACCGGGTGAGCCGTCCCGGCGCGCCAGCTGCGGGCTACCCTTGGAGTGATCGTCGTCGGGCCTTTCCCCGCACCCAACATTTCGTCCCGGCAGGCCCGGTCACAGGAGCCCATGCCTGTCTAGGCTGGCAAGAACGTCAAACGGGATTACCGCCACCTTGTGCCTCCTAGGCGTCGGCGATCCGATCCTCACCCATGCACCCCTTGTCCTCTCCATTCCGACGAAGAGGATGCCCCTGCTCCTGAGTACCCCGATTGTAGATCGCGATCCGCCCTTGAACCACCGTCTCATCGTATCGTCCCTACCAAACCGCTTCTGCAAGCCGGCATACATCCGGAGTCCCCCTGTCTCTGCAACGTATCTCAGGCAGTCCATCCCGTCATCCGAGAGGCCGTCCACGGCGCGCCGTATCCCGTCAGACGTGAGCTCCGACGAGATCGCCACTGCCTTGTCCTTCTTGGTGCGGCACGGCATGTCAAGTCCCAAGGAGTCCCACACATGGTTTATCATGGCGGCCGGAAGCTTGTTGAGCACCGTGAGCAACGCAGAGTCAGGCGAGGCGGAGGCGTATTCGGCATTCCTGATGTATTGCTTGATCCTCTCTTCCCGGCCGTGCCCCTTCTTCCTGCCGTACTCCTCAAAGTCGCGAGCCAAGTCGTCCACCATCACTATGCGGTGGGTAGACTTTGTTATCGCCATGCTTTGGAGGGTGTACGGCTCGTCGCGCCCATGCCCGGTGAGCCACCCAACGAAGGATTTTGTGAACGCCAGCCTCGCCGCCACGCTGAGGGCTGGCAGGATGCGGTACAGGGTGCCGTTGCTGCGTGCCCTGGCGGTAACGAGTCCGCCCCCGTCGCTCTCCACCAGATCGAATTCGCCTATGACGCCATTCTGCATAAAGAGGATCATGTGTGCCAGAATCCGATCCTTCACGTACTTGTCCACAAAGTCCTCCAGCGGGGTGGTTCCTGTCACGGGATCTGCACTGTAGCTGAACCACAAAGAGATCATCAAGCTGTTGTAGTACTCGACATCCACGTCCGTGCTGTAGGGATACCTGTCTCGGGCCTTCGCTAGGTCGCCGCGGCGCTCTTGCTGCACGTACTCGTGGAAGACCTGTGGGAAGTTGTCTTCGTTAACCTCGGGGCACATGCCACAGATAATGAAGCCTAGAATATAACGCCTGCCATATGGGAGTTCTTCAGCAGATACTCAGGTGTGCATCCTTAGATCCATGATTAGAATCCAGAGAACTGTGCCGTAGGCACCACAAGTCTTGCCATATCCACACCTGATCAGACACTATGTGTTGCTGATATAAGGGCAACCGTAGTAACCGCCCTGTTGGACCTGAGAGTCGATGAGACCCTGCCACGTATGAGGGCGTTACTCAGACTGACTCAAGGTATGCGGATAGTGAAATACCGCTTTGACGGTAAA
This sequence comes from Cenarchaeum sp., assembly GCA_965206845.1. GTDB lineage: Archaea > Thermoproteota > Nitrososphaeria > Nitrososphaerales > Nitrosopumilaceae > CAYGAM01. Next base: position 96,535 of record OZ242221.1, read on the forward strand.
TGGGAGTTTTCCGCTGGTCGGGTCCACTTTACTGCAAAGGAGGTGAGAGAATGTATTACATTGGAATAGACGTTCACAGAAAGAAGTGCGTTACAACGATCAAGGAAGACAGCAAGCGGGTGCTGAAACGCACCTCGTTTGACAACGACACCACCGGAATAAACGGGTTCATCGGGATGCTCCGCAGTGACGGGTACCTGCCGGCCACTGCGGCCTGCGAATCGACCGGCAACTATTGGATCGTCCTGCACGACACGCTGGAGGCGGCGGGCATCGACACCCTGCTGGCGCACCCGTACCACCTCAAGATAATCACCCAGACCGCCTACAAGAACGACAAGGCCGACTCGGAGAAGCTGGCCGAGTTGTGCAGGCATGACATGATCCCGGAGTCGTTTGTGGTAAATGCCGCCCAGCGCGACATGCGCGAGCTGACCCGCAGCCGCCTTGGACTGGTGGGCGACACGGTAGCGCCCAGAAACCGCATCCACGCGATCGTTGCCAGGTATTCCTACAAGCGTCCCAGCTGCGGACTGTTCACAGGCGGCGGTCTGGAGTGGCTGCAGAGCCTGTCCCTGAGCGAGACCGACCGTCTGGGGGTGGACACCCACCTGGCCAAGCTGGTCTTCCTGCGGGGGCGGATCGCCAGGTACGAAAGGAGGATAGCCGAGATCGCCCGGAACGACCCGCGGGCGCGGCTCATCATGATCATCCCCGGAATAGGCTACATTACGGCGGTAACCATACTGGCCGAGATCGTCGACCACGGGCGCTTTGCCAACGCAGAAAAGCTGGTCTCCTACGCCGGACTGTCGCCGAGGCACCACAACAGCGGGGATACTGTCAGGACGGGCGGCATAACAAAGCGCGGCTCCGTCTGGCTGCGCACCGCCATGGTCGAGGCCGCCTTCACCGCCATCAGGCACGACGCCCGGATAGGGGCGCGCTACCACAAGCTGGCAGCCCGCATAGGGACCATGAAGGCAAGGGTGGCCACGGCCAGGGTCATGCTAGAATGGGTCTGGGAGATGCTGAACAGCGGCACCGAGTACAGGGGAATAGACAGAAAACTCGTCAGGCGGAAAATGCAGATGACAAGGTGTATCGCCGAGTCCCAGGCGTAACGCCAGGCACTTCCGTCCGGGGGCGTTTCGCCGCCCCTGCACAGGCGAGGGGCGGCTCAACGCCCCTTCCGTTCCCTCTGGCTGCCAAAAACAGTGTTGGCAGTAGCCGTCCGGCGCGCGCCGCCCGGCGCGGCAGCCGCCGGCACACTGGAACTTCCCGGATTTTTAACCGCCTTCCCGCCGCGGCCCGGCGGGGCAACTGCGGCTCCCGTGTAGGGGGTAGCCAGCGCAGGCTGCGCGCCATCCGGCGATCCCGTCCGGGACAGGACAGGTTCCGCTCCGAGACGGGCCCGAATATTTAAAAAACCGGCCGGCTAACCTGCAACTGGACTGAACCAGACGCATTGCCAACACATGACATCTGCGGGCGCAGACGCCCGTAACACATGGGAGTCTCATGTGCCCGTCTGTCATATGGAGGCTAGACGAGAATCGACAGGAAATTCGAACCCACGGGCTGGCGGACTCGAGAATGTGCCAAGCGTGTGTTTACGTTGCCAGAACCCGTAAGCGTTCACGCCCCCCATTAATTCACGACTAGCTGCCACTATGCAGACACGCCCATAGGCACGGATCGGTAGTGGACGTGAACGCCTATGCCAGAACCCGACCCTGCAGTCCGAAAAATACATTTTACGCGTCTCTGACCGTTCTGTATGCCACATGCCATTACCGCGAAGAACTATCCCGAGTTCCTCCTTCAGTACGCGGACAAAAAGTACTTCCTCGATCTGGTGGATGCCATGCTTGAATGCCCGTACCGTCTGGGGTTCGACAACGCAAATTATGCAGACACCCAATCCGCGGTCTGGGCCACCCACGCATGGGTCAATCCTAAGACCGGAACCACGATACTTGAAGAGTTCATAGAAAGACACGTGACGGACAGCAGGGTTGCCGCCAAGATTCTCCAAGCAAAGAATCTCATTCATGACAGGTTCGAGGTACTCAAGAACAACGGCAACAGGGTCGTTACGGCAAGAGCCGGCGGAAGCGGTGCCACATACAGGATCGCAATGGGTTCTGGGATGGCATACGCGCTTGATAAGGGATCTGCATTTATCGGGCTGATACACCCATGGGGGGCAGACGGAACGCACAAGGCAGCCGGGTTATGGATGATTGTGAGACCGGACAAGTGATCCTGGGATCTGATTTGCAATTAGCACCCAGACACAAGATGTACGCGATTTCCAAACCGATCACGCATGGTTTTGCTTATTGTGGATCACGTCTCTGACAGGCGGCAGACCGTCACCGGACCACAGGCGACGCACCGCCGCGATCCCCCGCGCAGCAGGCCGGGACGCGCCAGCCCTCCTCCACCCCCCCACGGATGGCCGGTTTTGGGAGTCCCTGTAGGCAGATGCGACGCAGTTCTGCCCATGCGCGCGATCCCCCGCATGCCATGCAACCGATCCCTGAAACGGGTACCCGTTGGGGAAGAGGATCCGAATGCATGCTGCAAGAACGGAGGTTGGTGCGTAATTCTCCGAACCGCCTAGACCCGTCCGATACGTTCAATGATCCGCGATCTCCCGCACGCGGCAATGAGCGAACACAACAGACGGGAAGGGTACTGGCAGTATTATGAGCTGGCAAAGGAAGTCGAGGCGCCTAGTCTGAAGAAGGAGCTGATCGAGATAATCCGGGAGAACCCTTGCCCGCGCCGAGAAAACGGCAACAGGGGTCGTCCCCCGGTTCACTCCAAGGAGAAACTGGACTTTGCCTGTCTGCTGATGATGGCAGGCAACAACACCTATCGCGGAGTCGAATCGGATCTGCGGGGCATGCGGACACCATGGGACAACGAGCCCGTCCCGGACCATACCACACTGGTCAGGCACCTCCAGACGATACCGGCAGACTGGCTCGATCTGATCGTGGCCGAGACGGCCCGCCGTTGCATCAAGGAGGCGGACGAGGCGACGGGTCCGCTGGGCGCCGACAGCAGCGCGGCGGAGACCACTAGGTACGAATACGTCGAGAGGCCGAGCAGGGAGGAGCGCGACTTTGTCGAGACACGCCAAAAGACCTACTGGAAATACCACATAACGGCCATCTTGGGCCTGCAGATCGTGCTGGCGGCGTTTACCACGCCCGGCAACATCAACGACACGACCATGCTTCCAGTCATGCTGGCTGAGATCAGGCGCCGCGGGTTTGACTTTGCGGGGAACTTCTTTGACGGGGACAAGGGGTACGACTCTGACTACAACTGCGAGCTGCTGTTCTGGATGGGCATGATCCCCAACATCAGGCAACGGAAGGATGCCGTCAACCGTGGCAAGCCACACAGGAGGAAGGCGGCCGGCATGTTCAGCGATAGCGAGTACAGAAAGAGGGCCCTGATAGAGGACATCTTCGGGGCCGAGGAGACCCGGCGGCACCAGCTGCACTGCCGGTTCGTCCGGAAGGACAACCGGCGCCTGTTCGCCAAGGGAAGGGCGATCGCCTGGAACATCCGGGTCCTCAACCGGTTCGAGTGCGCCAACCGGCTAAACATACCAATACCCTCCTACGGTGGCGTGGCGCACGCGGAGTGCGCCTGATGATCCGACCCGTCAGTAGCTGATCACGGCGTGCGGGCAACAAAAGCTCGACACGCACCAAAGCACCGCCGGTGAAAACGCGGCGGGAGACGCACATAAGCAGGACGGAGCAGAATTACGCACCAACCCCGCAAGAACGGTAAAAAATTTGAAGGTCTGGCGCCGGCACGGAGCCGCGTGGCGGCCATGATGCCCGGAGTGTCCCTGCCTGCCGGAAGTGATCCTATCGCATGCCAGAGCCGGGAACCGGGTTTACGCCCGCCTAGACGGACTTAAGCTCCTCTAGAAGCGAGGGGCGCCTGCGGAACTCTTCCTTTAGGGATGCCAGGAACTCTTCAAACCCTTGCTCGTGTCCCGGAACCGACTTCATCTTCCTTAGGTGTTCGCCGAACCTCTTGTAGTGCTTCTTGGCCCTGCCCACGTCGGTCTCTTCCACAAGATCCTTGTATGCCGTGTGGTACTTTGCCGGATACCTCTCGCACAGGTCGCCGTGGTACGCCTCAAGCAGATCGAGATTCTTGGATGCCACGACCTCGGAGATCGCCCTGTCGTACTTGCCCTCCCTGAGCAGCACGGCGACTAGGGCCGCGGCGTTTCTGCGGCGCCTGAGGCTCTGGATCACCGACTCGAGCGTCTCCTGTCGGTTGCCGGACGACTCCATGAGTGCGTCATAGTACCGCCACTCCAGCGTGTCACATAACAGGCCCTCTAGCAGCTCCGAGCGCCTAGGATCCGCGTCTCCGTACAACCAGACCGCGGCATCCCTGATCATCACGTATGGGAAGAGCCTCATTCCCTCCTCTGCGACCTGTAGCGCCTTGCTGGGATCCGACCTCTTCAGGTGATTGATGTAACCCAGGCACACGTCCGGATCGCTGCGGTAGTGCTTCAGATAGGCGCCGTCCAAGGAATCGTCTTCCAGCCCCTCCAGAAGGTGCACCTGCATGTTCACCAGCTTTGCAGCCGCATAGTCCTCGTTGCCGCGTATCCTGTCTGGCAGGATTGGCTCCAGTAGACTCTTCCAGTGCTCGAGATCCTGCCTGTCCGTACATATGCCCTCAAGGGCATCCTGGTAGCACTCCTCAAACTCCGGGGGATCGAAGCTCACCGCCCTCTCAAACAGGTACGATATGTGCACGCGCTTCTGCTGGTGTTCAAGACTCTGTCCGTTTATGCAATCAGTCATCCCACGCACGGCCTTGAAGAAGTAGCGGTCGTAGCGTCCGCTGGAATCATATATGCGCTCCATGTTAGCGGCCACGACCTCAGATATGTCAGTGTATATCCGGACGGCCTCGTCAAGACTGCCTCCCTTCTCCTTCATTCTGGCCGCGTCGAAGAACTCGCCCAAGTTTACCCTGGCCTCATACACGTCGGTACTGTACGCCCGGCTGTATGCCGCATCCATCTCCTCCCGGTAGTTGCGGCGGGTGTCCGCTCCAAAATAGGCCATAAACTGCTTCCGCAGGTTCTTGTCGCGCGCCATCGCGGACTCCAAGAATTCCCTCAGCTCTGCATGAGATGCGCCGTTGAGGACGCCTTTGATGCCCACTTTCTTCCCGGTTCCGCCCCTAGGAAGACCCGCAAGGTTCTCGGACGCATACAGCAGGACGGCGACAATGTGTTCACAAATGCCCGCCCCGTCGTACCTGCACGTGCAGTCGTGCCGCGGGTTGCCAAGAAGCAGAGATGCCTTCACGCGGTACTTTTCGGTCTCGACGACATGCGCAGTTATGAAGCCGTTGCTGACTCTGACCGATTTTACCATGCCCTGCTTGTAGTATTCCTGCCCCCTTACGAATACGGCCTCTGTGCACATGCCACTTATCCTCTGCGCTGTGGGCTTGCCGATGATCGTGATCCGGACGGGGGACTGCCCGGGCTTGCGGGCGCCCATGTCTTGTAGTTTCCTGCATGGTTTTTATGCTTTGGGAATCCGAAACTCTGTTTCCTAATTATTTCCAGTCATGCCTAACGGTTCCAAAACCAGGTCAGATTAGGCAATGCCAACTGAATTTGAGCTTCACATCAGGCATTTTCAACAAGAAGCCATATTGATCAGAGAGGTGCGCCGGTAGTCAGGCCACCAAACATGACCACAAACACCTCCTCTCCGAATACACCTGACCCACATAATACTAAAAAATCTTCCAATTCGAAAAAATGCAGGTTCCAGTACGATGACCGCAAGTACATAGACCGTGGCCAGCTGTACGTGCTTCAGATAAGCATGGCGATCCTAAAGCAGGGCCTGGAGGAGCTAAATCATGGAAAGGTCGGCCGTCCGTTTGGCTTTTCAAACGCATGCTTTGCGGCAGCATCCCTGTTCAGAAACGCCACGGGCATAAAGTACAGGCAGCTGCAGGGCCTGGCAGAGGCAATCGTCAGCAAGGTAAATGCGCCCACATACTCGGCATTCCAGAAGAGGATGACAAAACTCGACTGCACTTTTGATGAGAAAGGCAGTGGCAATACGGCTGCCGCATGGTTCTCAGACGGCAACACGAGAACCGAGATAAGCCTGTTTGCCTTTGACTCCACCGGGCTCAAGCCTACAAACCGCGGTGACTGGATGACAGCAAAGTGGGGCACGAGGGGCTGTGTCCTAGAGATATAACCCCACAATCATCCGCCGTCGTCGCGTCGGTACAGGTATTCTTCGAATTCTTGGGATTGTGGCATTTTTCACATACCGCCGGCTTCAAATGTTGTCCGAAACTGTAAAATCCCATCCGATCCAAGGGATGGTGCGCAGGCTCCCCCACGGACGGCGCGGAGGTCACCGCGCCAGTCAGGCAGCCATTGCAGTGAGCGACTCGTGCGTGAGCCTGCTGCTTTTTACGTGCGATCGCGCGACCACCTCGATGTTGTAGCAGATGACCCGGATTGCTATCTCCCGGCTCTGCCTGGCGCGCCTGCGACTCCTGAGGTGGTTCCCATACATTCTCTTGATTGCCCAAAGACGGCCTTGATGATGCTGCGCTGGTGGTACTCGTCCATGAACCGGTCCAGCTCGTTCCTATGCGTACGGATCATGCCGCCCCAGGCCTGGCTGCCCTCGTTCCTGCAGACGGTGTTGGACTTGGGCCGGATGCGCGGTACCAAGTCCTTGGCAGCTATCACGTCGCAGATCTTCCTGGTCAGGTAAGTCGAGTCCAGGCAGAAATCGGCGCCTTCTTCGATCCTGTCCGGCATCGGCCACATTCTGGAGATGTCGGAGGTATACCCGTCGGTGACTAGGTAGTCCAGGATTGCCCTGGTGGAGACGTCGACGATGCTGTGCATCTTGACCCAGCCGCGCTTGAGCCTGACCTGGTCGTGGCGGATGCTGAACCACCTGACAAACCTGTTGCTGGAGTAGTCGGTGCTGTCCCCGGCCAGATAGCCAGCCACCACGATATCGCCGATGACCCTCGCGCGGACCGCCCGCAGGTACTGCTCGGGGATCATGCCGTAGGCACGCCAGATGGTGCTCTTGGAGGGTATCCTGGGTAGTCCGATCCTGCGGACGATATCCGGATGCATCCTGAGGTGGCCCACCATCTTCCGGTATGTCCTCAGCTCTGCCTCCATCAGGATGCAGACTATCGCCATGGCTCTTGGGGGATAGGCGGTCATGCCGCCCAGTCCGGGTTTGGCTTGGTATGGGTCGCCCAGATCCTCGACTATCTTCAGTATCGTGTTCAGTATGAGGCCCGGCAGATGTTGCTGTACCAACTCGTACGGTTGCTGATCGCGTTTTCTTTTTTTCATTGGGCCGGGCCGCGATCATCCGATCATTATGCCTTGCGATTTTGAGGGAGTATATGTCCGTGGGACACAGCCTTCTTTGCTTTATTGTACGGCAATTATGTCCGCCTAAGATCAGGCGTAGCGTAAAGGATTACTTTGCCATTTACCGATCAAGAAAAGTAGTAAAACGACTGACGGCGGATGCCATACGATACGCGATAAGACAGCGTAAGAATGGCAAAAGCGCGCCCACGATAGCATCAGAACTGGGTGTGACTCCCAGACATGTCAGGAGGCTGTGGGTCTGGTTCTGCAGGACGGGCACCCCGCATGTGCTGCGTCGCCCAGGAAGGAAGCCAGTGCAGCCCATCACGGACGAGATACGGATGGTGCTTGGGGGAACACAAGTGGGAGCCGGTCGGCGTGCCGCGCATGGCGAGGCGCCTGCGGAAAGACCACGTTATGAGCTACAACAGCATATGCCGGATAATGAAGGTGAACGGACTGGTGACCCCGTCGGCTGCAAAGTCCAGGAAGAGAAAGTGGGTACGCTACGAGAGGAGGCATTCTAACTCCATGTGGCATACGGACTGACGCATAGTCAAGGCCATAAAGATCCGCTCATTTTCCAAGAGAAGCATTCCAAAAATCAAGCACGGTAAGGATTCGTGATTATGGCATGTGGGCATGCCGTCCACGAGGTTGGCATGAGGCGGTTTGGAGTCACGGGCACATGTTGCCGTGGGGGTTTGGTTCGCCGTTCAATGAGCGAGGTATTTCATCAGCCTGACTGGCCTCATCTGGCCCGAACCGATCAGGTCTGTTATTGCACCGACAAGGCCGTCTGTCGATTCGAAGTACTTTCTCGCAAGCATTTCCTTGAGCACCCTCCACTGGATCTCGATTGGGTTGAGTTGTGGGGTGTATGGCGGGAGGCAGGCCAGCTTGATCTCACCGCAGGTGGACTTGACGAACTCGTTTACCGCCCTGTACCTGTGGTATGATGTGTTGTCCAAGAGTATGACTAGCCGACCGTATTCTTGGCGCAACTCCTTGAGAAATTCCATGAACGTCTCGGAGTTCGTGCGCTGCACGGCCTTTACGTGGATCCTGTCTCGTCCAAGCGCCCCGAACAGCCTGATTGCCTTGGTGGAGAACCCGGTGTGCACCTCGTCGCGGCCCTTGGCCTGGCGCCACCCGTATCCTGGCGATGTCCCGCGCATGACGCTTGACTCGTTCACTGCCAGCACCGCGTACCCGTGCCCGGACACGTACAGGATCGTCCTTTTCACACTTTTCTTGAACATGTCCTGCTCTTCTGCAGGGGCGGTCTTGCGCGGCACCGGCCTAGGCCTGGAGTACGAAAGGCCGAGGCGGCGCAAGATCCTCCGCAGCGTGCGGGGTCTGGCGTGCCTGCCGGTCTCCCCCCTGATCATCTCGTTTACCATGTCCAGACGCCACGACGCCGGCCCGAACCCGTACCTCGAGGGATCCCTGCGCGCCCGCCCCGTTATCTTCTTGAGCGTCTGCGGACTCGGGATCTTCTTCCTTCCGGTCGACTTCCGATCAAACCTTCCGCCCAGGCCGCGCCATCCGGACGAGCCAGCCGCGAATGGTGGAGTACGGCCTCATCAGTTCGCGTGCGATGAACCATACCCCATTGCTCCCCTTGCGCTTGCAGCAGGCGACCGGGATGTCTCTGGCCTTGCCGGGAGAAGACCTTTTGATCATGCGGCAAAGAGCCCTCCTGCTCGTGCCGGGAAGAAACCTGCCTCCCTTTGGAAACCTTGCCCCATTGCGAACCGGCGCGCGTGAAAGTGTCATGCGGGCGCGGGATATGTGCCCGGATCAAAATCTTTCGGCTAATGGACACGGGCATCTAAAAATTCAGATGGCAAATTAGCGAAACATTTTGGCCTCGACTATGCGTACTGAAGAACATACAATAGATTTTATGCGCAGTTCCCCCCAAACCTCATACCAATAGGTTTAGATCAGGCATGATCGTGCCACACACCAAATGCAGAATTTGCCTGATCAAACCATACGCAAGCTGCAACAAGAAATTAAAAAACTAAAAAAGATTCTGAAGCAAAAAGACGAGGAGTTAAACCTTGAGCGCCTTCTGTGGAAAAGCAGGGAATCCGGTTGGAATCCAAGTACCGGTACGGACCTGCACAGGATCGAGGTGTTTGACGGCGTCATATCAGACGAGTCCGGCCTGCGCTCTGCGACACTGCAGCAGGGAGGAGTTCAGATGTGTTTTGGAGCGTGCAGAGACGTGCGCGACTGCTTCCGGTGACATGCCGCTGTTTCGCGACGACGAATCCAGGGCGTCTGATCCCGGAAACCGGTGCAAGCTGCGCTCCAAGCACGCCCTGTTCATGTCATCCATACGCAAAAAGGACAACCCCGCGCAGGGCACGCTGTAGACAATGTTTGGGGTCGACCAGACCAGCGTGTGCAGGTATCTCAAGGTTATGGACAGGACACTAGCAGTGGTGCTTCCCACGGCCAAGAACGTCTCAGAAGAGATAGCCGCGTGCGAGACCAGGGAGGAATTCAAGGGAACTGTGCCCGGGTCGGACGGGGGAGACATCATCGCAGACGGTATGCACTGCCCGGTGCAGCGCCCGTCGGAGAAGACTGTCAGGCGCATGATGTACTCGGGAAAGAAGAAACGGTTCACCTACAACACCACCGTCTTTACCAATACCGACAGGGTGATAATCGGGATGCCGAGGAGCTCCGTGGGCTCCACCGGCGACATCACGCTGCTCAGGGAGGATCCTATGCCGTTTGGCAAATGGGCCGAATCCATGCATGACGGCTCCACACCGGAAGAAGACAGGATCCGCGTCTGAGTCGACCGGGGATACCAGGGAACCGACAAGGATCTGCCCGGCATGATGCTCATGATACCCCACAAGAAAACCAAGAACCGCCGGATCCTGACTGCCGAGCAGAAGGAGCACAACCACCGAGTCAACTCCACCAGGATGCGCGTGGAGCACTCCATCGGAAGGCTCAAGCGCTACGCGCGCCTGGCGGACCCGTACGACGGTGCCATGGGCCAGTCCAACCATGAATTTAACGCGATTACGGGACTGGTGAGCCTGCACCTGCTCTTGGATAGGATCGACAAGGGCCCGCCGTCATCTGGCATGTGGGGGACGTCGGTTGACTGGAACGTGGCTGTCTCCCCCCCTGCAAGCAGCGCCCCGTTCTGATGGCAGAACCGGTGCACACTGCGGTGCTGGAATGGTGCGCATGTCATATTCCGAATATTTGTAAAATGTCTCCAATGGCATGCACTCTGGTGCAAAATTAATCCATAAATCAAGTAATAACTCAGGTACTCGGCATCAAATTGAAAATTATTTTGGATTGCGCACAGAATCTAATGCAATACACAAACTGTAAGCCGGCCCAAACTATTGCGTGCGGGGGAGTTGGGGCATATGCGTGTGGAGCCTAAAAATGCTGCATAATCGCGGGAAATCCCTTCTGGTCCACAACATTAATGAATTTTTTAGACGTTTCACACGCATCACATGACATGAGATTGACCAAAGACAAGATCGTCCGATCCAAGAACGAGCACCCGTTGGGAGGTGTCCTGTGGATGACGTCATCTGGTTTCAGCTACGGCGATCGTGGCCTCGCCGCTCCAATCCCCGGCGGTGCCGTCGTAGCGGGCGCGCACCTTCACCTTGTAGGTTTCTCCCTCCTCCAAGCCGGTGATCGTATGGGACGTGTCGGTGGGGAATGCGTTGCCAGACAGGTCAGTCCAGAGCGGGAACGGCTCGCCCACCTTTGCCCAGGATATGCGGTAGTCCACGGGCGCCTCGTTAGGTGCCTCCCAGCCGACATCTATCGTCCCCGGTTGGGTGCTGCTCAGGATTATGCGACCCATGTCGCGGGCGTCGCGCGGCTCATTGGGCTCGAGCACTACCGGTTGGGTTTGCGTGTAGCTGGCCGGGACATCCAAGACGGTGACGGTTACAGTATCCGAGTGGACTACTACGCCATCATCAGCGGTCAGCGTGAATGCAATTGCAGTGTCAGAGTCGACCTGGGGGGCCGTAAAGGAGGCGTCCAGCGCGGAGGCGTCAAGCGTTATGGGCAGGGTCGAGTTGTGCGACCAGGAGTACGTCAGGGTATCCTCGGTGTCCGAGTCGGCGACCGCGCCGTCCAGGCTCACGGCGGAACCCTCGGCGGCTGTCTGGTCCGGCCCGGCGTTGACCGTCGGGGGGCTGTTGGGCGAGTCCGTTACGGTCACCTGCAGGGTGTCAGAGACTTCCACGGTCCCGTCATCTACGGTCAGGGTGACGGTGATGGTGGTGTTAGCCGCGACGTCGGGCGCCGTAAACGACGCGGACAAGGAGTCGGAGCCGGTGATGGTTATCGAGAGGGTGTCGTCGTGGGTCCACGAGTACGCCAGGGTGTCCTCCGGATCGTCATCAGAGACGGTGCCCGAGAGGGTCACCGTGGCGCCCTCAGCCACCTCCTGGTCCTGCCCGGCGTTGACCGTCGGGGGGCTGTTGGGCGAGTCCGTTACGGTCACCTGCAGGGTGTCAGAGACTTCCACGGTCCCGTCATCTACGGTCAGGGTGACGGTGATGGTGGTGTTAGCCGCGACGTCGGGCGCCGTAAACGACGCGGACAAGGAGTCGGAGCCGGTGATGGTTATCGAGAGGGTGTCGTCGTGGGTCCACGAGTACGCCAGGGTATCCTCGGTGTCCGAGTCGGTGGCCGCGCCGTCCAGGCTCACGGCGGAACCCTCGGCGGCTGTCATCCGGCCCGGCAGATGCCGTCGGGGGAGAGTTCGCGCTGTCCGTGATGGTGGGGTTGACAGGCGTTGCCGTAGTGGCAGCGGCTCCCGTGACGACAATCATGACCTCGCCGCTCCAATCCCCGGCGGTGCCGTCGTAGCGGGCGCGCACCTTCACCTTGTAGGTTTCTCCCTCCTCCAAGCCGGTGATCGTATGGGACGTGTCGGTGGGGAATGCGTTGCCAGACAGGTCAGTCCAGAGCGGGAACGGCTCGCCCACCTTTGCCCAGGATATGCGGTAGTCCACGGGCGCCTCGTTAGGTGCCTCCCAGCCGACATCTATCGTCCCCGGTTGGGTGCTGCTCAGGATTATGCGACCCATGTCGCGGGCGTCGCGCGGCTCATTGGGCTCGAGCACTACCGGTTGGGTTTGCGTGTAGCTGGCCGGGACATCCAAGACGGTGACGGTTACAGTATCCGAGTGGACTACTACGCCATCATCAGCGGTCAGCGTGAATGCGATTGCAGTGTCAGAGTCGACCTGGGGGGCCGTAAAGGAGGCGTCCAGCGCGGAGGCGTCAAGCGTTATGGGCAGGGTCGAGTTGTGCGACCAGGAGTACGTCAGGGTATCCTCGGTGTCCGAGTCGGCGACCGCGCCGTCCAGGCTCACGGCGGAACCCTCGGCGGCTGTCTGGTCCGGCCCGGCGTTGACCGTCGGGGGGCTGTTGGGCGAGTCCGTTACGGTCACCTGCAGGGTGTCAGAGACTTCCACGGTCCCGTCATCTACGGTCAGGGTGACGGTGATGGTGGTGTTAGCCGCGACGTCGGGCGCCGTAAACGACGCGGACAAGGAGTCGGAGCCGGTGATGGTTATCGAGAGGGTGTCGTCGTGGGTCCACGAGTACGCCAGGGTGTCCTCCGGATCGTCATCAGAGACGGTGCCCGAGAGGGTCACCGTGGCGCCCTCAGCCACCTCCTGGTCCTGCCCGGCGTTGACCGTCGGGGGGCTGTTGGGCGAGTCCGGGTCACCTGCAGGGTGTCAGAGACTTCCACGGTCCCGTCATCTACGGTCAGGGTGACGGTGATGGTGGTGTTAGCCGCGACGTCGGGCGCCGTAAACGACGCGGACAAGGAGTCGGAGCGGTGATGGTTATCGAGAGGGTGTCGTCGTGGGTCCACGAGTACGCCAGGGTATCCTCGGTGTCCGAGTCGGTGGCCGCGCCGTCCAGGCTCACGGCGGAACCCTCGGCGGCTGTCTGATCCGGCCCGGCAGATGCCGTCGGGGGAGAGTTCGCGCTGTCCGTGATGGTGGGGTTGACAGGCGTTGCCGTAGTGGCAGCGGCTCCCGTGACGACAATCATGACCTCGCCGCTCCAATCCCCGGCGGTGCCGTCGTAGCGGGCGCGCACCTTCACCTTGTAGGTTTCTCCCTCCTCCAAGCCGGTGATCGTATGGGACGTGTCGGTGGGGAATGCGTTGCCAGACAGGTCAGTCCAGAGCGGGAACGGCTCGCCCACCTTTGCCCAGGATATGCGGTAGTCCACGGGCGCCTCGTTAGGTGCCTCCCAGCCGACATCTATCGTCCCCGGTTGGGTGCTGCTCAGGATTATGCGACCCATGTCGCGGGCGTCGCGCGGCTCATTGGGCTCGAGCACTACCGGTTGGGTTTGCGTGTAGCTGGCCGGGACATCCAAGACGGTGACGGTTACAGTATCCGAGTGGACTACTACGCCATCATCAGCGGTCAGCGTGAATGCGATTGCAGTGTCAGAGTCGACCTGGGGGGCCGTAAAGGAGGCGTCCAGCGCGGAGGCGTCAAGCGTTATGGGCAGGGTCGAGTTGTGCGACCAGGAGTACGTCAGGGTATCCTCGGTGTCCGAGTCGGCGACCGCGCCGTTCAGGCTCACGGCGGAACCCTCGGCGGCTGTCTGGTCCGGCCCGGCGTTGACCGTCGGGGGGCTGTTGGGCGAGTCCGCTATGGTCACCTGCAGGGTGTCAGAGACTTCCACGGTCCCGTCATCTACGGTCAGGGTGACGGTGATGGTGGTGTTAGCCGCGACGTCGGGCGCCGTAAACGACGCGGACAAGGAGTCGGAGCCGGTGATGGTTATCGAGAGGGTGTCGTCGTGGGTCCACGAGTACGCCAGGGTGTCCTCCGGATCGTCATCAGAGACGGTGCCCGAGAGGGTCACCGTGGCGCCCTCAGCCACCTCCTGGTCCTGCCCGGCGTTGACCGTCGGGGGGCTGTTGGGCGAGTCCGTTACGGTCACCTGCAGGGTGTCAGAGACTTCCACGGTCCCGTCATCTACGGTCAGGGTGACGGTGATGGTGGTGTTAGCCGCGACGTCGGGCGCCGTAAACGACGCGGACAAGGAGTCGGAGCCGGTGATGGTTATCGAGAGGGTGTCGTCGTGGGTCCACGAGTACGCCAGGGTGTCCTCCGGATCGTCATCAGAGACGGTGCCCGAGAGGGTCACCGTGGCGCCCTCAGCCACCTCCTGGTCCTGCCCGGCGTTGACCGTCGGGGGGCTGTTGGGCGAGTCCGTTACGGTCACCTGCAGGGTGTCAGAGACTTCCACGGTCCCGTCATCTACGGTCAGGGTGACGGTGATGGTGGTGTTAGCCGCGACGTCGGGCGCCGTAAACGACGCGGACAAGGAGTCGGAGCCGGTGATGGTTATCGAGAGGGTGTCGTCGTGGGTCCACGAGTACGCCAGGGTATCCTCGGTGTCCGAGTCGGTGGCCGCGCCGTCCAGGCTCACGGCGGAACCCTCGGCGGCTGTCTGATCCGGCCCGGCAGATGCCGTCGGGGGAGAGTTCGCGCTGTCCGTGATGGTGGGGTTGACAGGCGTTGCCGTAGTGGCAGCGGCTCCCGTGACGACAATCATGACCTCGCCGCTCCAATCCCCGGCGGTGCCGTCGTAGCGGGCGCGCACCTTCACCTTGTAGGTTTCTCCCTCCTCCAAGCCGGTGATCGTATGGGACGTGTCGGTGGGGAATGCGTTGCCAGACAGGTCAGTCCAGAGCGGGAACGGCTCGCCCACCTTTGCCCAGGATATGCGGTAGTCCACGGGCGCCTCGTTAGGTGCCTCCCAGCCGACATCTATCGTCCCCGGTTGGGTGCTGCTCAGGATTATGCGACCCATGTCGCGGGCGTCGCGCGGCTCATTGGGCTCGAGCACTACCGGTTGGGTTTGCGTGTAGCTGGCCGGGACATCCAAGACGGTGACGGTTACAGTATCCGAGTGGACTACTACGCCATCATCAGCGGTCAGCGTGAATGCGATTGCAGTGTCAGAGTCGACCTGGGGGGCCGTAAAGGAGGCGTCCAGCGCGGAGGCGTCAAGCGTTATGGGCAGGGTCGAGTTGTGCGACCAGGAGTACGTCAGGGTATCCTCGGTGTCCGAGTCGGCGACCGCGCCGTTCAGGCTCACGGCGGAACCCTCGGCGGCTGTCTGGTCCGGCCCGGCGTTGACCGTCGGGGGGCTGTTGGGCGAGTCCGCTATGGTCACCTGCAGGGTGTCAGAGACTTCCACGGTCCCGTCATCTACGGTCAGGGTGACGGTGATGGTGGTGTTAGCCGCGACGTCGGGCGCCGTAAACGACGCGGACAAGGAGTCGGAGCCGGTGATGGTTATCGAGAGGGTGTCGTCGTGGGTCCACGAGTACGCCAGGGTGTCCTCCGGATCGTCATCAGAGACGGTGCCCGAGAGGGTCACCGTGGCGCCCTCAGCCACCTCCTGGTCCTGCCCGGCGTTGACCGTCGGGGGGCTGTTGGGCGAGTCCGTTACGGTCACCTGCAGGGTGTCAGAGACTTCCACGGTCCCGTCATCTAC
Source organism: Cenarchaeum sp. (assembly GCA_965206845.1). Lineage (GTDB taxonomy): Archaea > Thermoproteota > Nitrososphaeria > Nitrososphaerales > Nitrosopumilaceae > CAYGAM01. Next base: position 112,553 of record OZ242221.1, read on the forward strand.
GGTCAGGGTGACGGTGATGGTGGTGTTAGCCGCGACGTCGGGCGCCGTAAACGACGCGGACAAGGAGTCGGAGCCGGTGATGGTTATCGAGAGGGTGTCGTCGTGGGTCCACGAGTACGCCAGGGTGTCCTCCGGATCGTCATCAGAGACGGTGCCCGAGAGGGTCACCGTGGCGCCCTCAGCCACCTCCTGGTCCTGCCCGGCGTTGACCGTCGGGGGGCTGTTGGGCGAGTCCGTTACGGTCACCTGCAGGGTGTCAGAGACTTCCACGGTCCCGTCATCTACGGTCAGGGTGACGGTGATGGTGGTGTTAGCCGCGACGTCGGGCGCCGTAAACGACGCGGACAAGGAGTCGGAGCCGGTGATGGTTATCGAGAGGGTGTCGTCGTGGGTCCACGAGTACGCCAGGGTATCCTCGGTGTCCGAGTCGGTGGCCGCGCCGTCCAGGCTCACGGCGGAACCCTCGGCGGCTGTCTGATCCGGCCCGGCAGATGCCGTCGGGGGAGAGTTCGCGCTGTCCGTGATGGTGGGGTTGACAGGCGTTGCCGTAGTGGCAGCGGCTCCCGTGACGACAATCATGACCTCGCCGCTCCAATCCCCGGCGGTGCCGTCGTAGCGGGCGCGCACCTTCACCTTGTAGGTTTCTCCCTCCTCCAAGCCGGTGATCGTATGGGACGTGTCGGTGGGGAATGCGTTGCCAGACAGGTCAGTCCAGAGCGGGAACGGCTCGCCCACCTTTGCCCAGGATATGCGGTAGTCCACGGGCGCCTCGTTAGGTGCCTCCCAGCCGACATCTATCGTCCCCGGTTGGGTGCTGCTCAGGATTATGCGACCCATGTCGCGGGCGTCGCGCGGCTCATTGGGCTCGAGCACTACCGGTTGGGTTTGCGTGTAGCTGGCCGGGACATCCAAGACGGTGACGGTTACAGTATCCGAGTGGACTACTACGCCATCATCAGCGGTCAGCGTGAATGCGATTGCAGTGTCAGAGTCGACCTGGGGGGCCGTAAAGGAGGCGTCCAGCGCGGAGGCGTCAAGCGTTATGGGCAGGGTCGAGTTGTGCGACCAGGAGTACGTCAGGGTATCCTCGGTGTCCGAGTCGGCGACCGCGCCGTTCAGGCTCACGGCGGAACCCTCGGCGGCTGTCTGGTCCGGCCCGGCGTTGACCGTCGGGGGGCTGTTGGGCGAGTCCGCTATGGTCACCTGCAGGGTGTCAGAGACTTCCACGGTCCCGTCATCTACGGTCAGGGTGACGGTGATGGTGGTGTTAGCCGCGACGTCGGGCGCCGTAAACGACGCGGACAAGGAGTCGGAGCCGGTGATGGTTATCGAGAGGGTGTCGTCGTGGGTCCACGAGTACGCCAGGGTGTCCTCCGGATCGTCATCAGAGACGGTGCCCGAGAGGGTCACCGTGGCGCCCTCAGCCACCTCCTGGTCCTGCCCGGCGTTGACCGTCGGGGGGCTGTTGGGCGAGTCCGTTACGGTCACCTGCAGGGTGTCAGAGACTTCCACGGTCCCGTCATCTACGGTCAGGGTGACGGTGATGGTGGTGTTAGCCGCGACGTCGGGCGCCGTAAACGACGCGGACAAGGAGTCGGAGCCGGTGATGGTTATCGAGAGGGTGTCGTCGTGGGTCCACGAGTACGCCAGGGTGTCCTCCGGATCGTCATCAGAGACGGTGCCCGAGAGGGTCACCGTGGCGCCCTCAGCCACCTCCTGGTCCTGCCCGGCGTTGACCGTCGGGGGGCTGTTGGGCGAGTCCGTTACGGTCACCTGCAGGGTGTCAGAGACTTCCACGGTCCCGTCATCTACGGTCAGGGTGACGGTGATGGTGGTGTTAGCCGCGACGTCGGGCGCCGTAAACGACGCGGACAAGGAGTCGGAGCCGGTGATGGTTATCGAGAGGGTGTCGTCGTGGGTCCACGAGTACGCCAGGGTGTCCTCCGGATCGTCATCAGAGACGGTGCCCGAGAGGGTCACCGTGGCGCCCTCAGCCACCTCCTGGTCCTGCCCGGCGTTGACCGTCGGGGGGCTGTTGGGCGAGTCCGTTACGGTCACCTGCAGGGTGTCAGAGACTTCCACGGTCCCGTCATCTACGGTCAGGGTGACGGTGATGGTGGTGTTGGCCGCGACGTCGGGCGCCGTAAACGACGCGGACAAGGAGTCGGAGCCGGTGATGGTTATCGCGAGGGCGCCGTCGTGGGTCCACGAGTACGTCAGGGTGTCCCCCGGATCATCGTCAGTTACGGTGCCCGAGAGGCTCACCGCGGCGCCCTCGACCACCTCCTGGTCGTCGCCTGCCCCCACCGCGGGCGGGCTGTTGGTATGGTGGATTGTGTCATTGCCCACGGTTATCTCCACCGTCTTGGAGTTGCCTTCGCCGAAGGAACCGGTCGACTTGATGGTCACGTTGTATTGTCCCGGCACCACGGTCTGGTCGGCCCTTACGGCCAGGTGGCTTGCGTTCACTATCCAGAACTTGTCGCCGTTGGGAGCGGTTCCGTCTACCGCGTATGTCGGGTTCTGGCCGTCCAGGTAGGCGTTCTGCGCCGATATCGCCAGAGTCTCGTCGGGGCCTGACATGACGGTGTCGTCCAGCACGATGTACCAGTCGCCCAAGTTCCGGGCGAAGCTGTTGGCGCCATCGAGCATGTTAGACATGTCGGTTATTCCCGAGACGTTCCAAGACGATATGTCGCCGTTGAAGGCTCGGGCAATGGCAAACATGCTGCTCATGTCAGTCACCGAGGAGACATTCCAGTTGGAGAGGTTGCCGTTGAAACGTAGAGCAAACATGAACATCTCGGAGGTGTCCGTTACGGCTGACAGGTCCGGGGCGTCTGTCGCGCGATATACCATATTTGACGCGCCATTAAACGCGCCCCTCATCGACTCCCAGCGGATGTCCCCCCACTGCTCTATCGATTGCAGTTTTAGCGAGCTCTCATAGTGATAGGGAAGGTAGATTTGGGAAAAGTCGCCATATATGCTGACCGTGTAGGTTCCGGCGGCCTTGTACGTGTGCATCTGGTGCCCAGAGACGTCAGCGTCGATGCTGGCGTCACCCCAGATGACCGTGTACGTACCCGTAGATCCTCCTACCGGGATCAATATGAACTCGTTGGCACTGGTCGTCTGCCAGGTGGTGACAAAGGCGGCGCCCGGCGTGGTGCCGGCAGGGATGCTCGTGACGGTGAGAGCCAGCGGGTCTGATGCGGTGTTGCTGTTGCCTATCGGGTCAAGCACGCCGCCCTCCGGGATGGAGACAGTCAGGTTGCCGGCTACCAGGCCGGATACCTCGAAGGTGAACGTTCCGGCCGTAATATTGGCAGGAAGCGGGCCTGACACCGTCCCGCCCGACGCAGATACGTCCGAGGCGGTAAACGTGGTAGCATCCACCTGCCCGCCAAAGTCCGCCGTGAAGGTGATTCTGGATGCGTTGACCGGGGAGAATGCCTCCGTGGAGAGGGTTGGGGCGGGGCGGGTGCGCTCGATCTCCACGACGTACGGATCCGATGCGGTGTTGTTGTTGCCTGCCATGTCAAGCACGCCGCCCTCCGGGATGGAGACAGTCAGGTTCCCTGTGGCCATGCCGGATACCTTGAAGGTGAACGTTCCGGCCGTAATGTTGGCAGGAAGCGGGCCTGACACCGTCCCGTCCGACGCAGATACGTCCGAGGCGGTAAACGTGGTGGCATCCACCTGCTCGCCAAAGTCCGCCGTGAAGGTGATGTCTGGTGTGTTGACCGGGGAGGATGCCTCCGTGGAGAGGGTGGGGGTGGGGCGGGTGCGCTCGATCTCCACGACGTACGGATCCGATGCGGTGTTGTTGTTGCCTGCCATGTCAAGCACGCCGCCCTCCGTGATGGAGACAGTCAGGTTCCCTGTTGCCAGGCCGGATACCTCGAAGGTGAACGTTCCGGCCGTAATGTTGGCAGGAAGCGGGCCTGACACCGTCCCGCCCGACGCAGATACGTCCGAGGCGGTAAACGTGGTGGCATCCACCTGCTCGCCAAAGTCCGCCGTGAAGGTGATGGTGTGGGCGTTGGTGGGGGACGGTTCGGCGGTGGAGATCGCCGGCACGGGCCTGTCGATGTCGACTGCGTCAAGCGGGAGGGTGCTTGCGATGGCATAGTCCTGCTGGGAGCGGCGCGGCGTGTCGATGCCGGATCCCGTCACCGCCACGGTGCACGTCCCAGCCTCGGGGGGCGTGAACACCGCAAACTCGTTGGCCTGGTAGGCCGATTGCGCCGATATTGTATCCATACCGGGACAGTTCACGGTAAATCCTAGGTCTGCAAAGTAGTTCTTCCCCCTGGGATCGTAATAGCCATCATAAAACATGTCGACAGTCCATGACAGTATTATCTTGACGGGGTTTTCGGTATCGGTTACCTCAAAGGTGTACCCGTCGACGTTGGCGTCGGACTCGAGGCTGCCCTCGACGAGGTGGCGGCCAGATGCCTGGGAGACGTAGTCCAGGGTCTTTGCCGCGTCGAGAATCCCGAAACCGACGTTGTTTACTACCTCGAGCGAGTCGCCGCCTTCGGTAAAGCTGCCCGGCTGCCGTCCGTGGGAGCAGTTGTCGGTGGCGTTGTACTGCTCGTACTGCACGGACGTGCACGGCACCGGTCCGGTCCAGTTGGCCCCAAGAAGGATGGCGGTCTTGACGGCAGCAGGCTCCATGTCCCTCTCCTGTAGCACCAGCGCCGCTACCGCGCTGACTGCCGGGGTTGAAAAGCTCGTCCCGCTGATGAGGGTGGTGGCGCCGTTTGCCGTGTACTGTGGCACCTGCAGGACGGCGGGTGCCACGATCTCCGGCTTGAGTATCGGGTGGGTAACGCCGTCCACGCGGTGGGTTGCAGGGCCCCTGCCCGAGCCGCTGTACATCTGGATGTTGTCTAGGTCGCGATCGTTTATCCCCCCCACCGTGATGACGTTGTGCGCGCACCCCCACTGGTTTACAGACTGGTATACCGGCACCTGGTTCTGCCCGCTGCCGATGTCACCCTGGTTTCCTGACGATACGACGACGACCATCCCATTGTCGACGGCCCCGCCCGTGATCAGTTGGCGCGTCGCGCCAATGTCACTCTCGCGGCACTTTCCGAAACCGAAGCTCAGGTTCGCCACGTCCGCATCCTCGCGGAGAAGCCACGAAAAGGCATGTGATATACTGGCGTCCCCCGCGCCCAAATAGAAGAGCGAAAGCCCGGCATCCATGATGCTGACGCCAGGGGCTATTCCGTTGTGTTCCGGGAATCCCGATCCTGCAATGACCAGCGCAACTAGCGTTCCGTGGGATACCCCCTGGTTCCCCGGATCGGGTCCGACCACATCCTCGACTGGGACATAAGAGCAACTCAGATCATCGCACGAGATGCGGCCGATGACCTTGTCGTTTACCCCTAGTGGGTGGTTCACGCCTTCATCGACTATGCCGACGGTCACGCCGGAACCGTTTGCGACCGTTCCGATTGGCCTGCGCAGATCGTCGGCGGTCGCGCCTACCGTCACGCGCATCTTGCCGATCGTCGGATGTGACAGTGCCCAGTCATAATCCACGCTGTACACCAAGTCGTGCCCGGACACGTCCGGGATGCGTTCTGCAGGAACAGACGCGGTGACAAAGGAGAGCGTCTCTGCTGCCTCGATGTCGCGCGCGCCAATCCCCCTCAGCATCTCGGCTACGATCTCCTTGTTCTCGTCTGAGATGTCCCCACCGTTCTCGTCATATTTGGCGACGACTATCATCATGTCGCGGTAGGCGGGATCGCTGTGCGGGTATCCGATCTGCCCGTATTCGATCAGGCCATACGCCCCTGCAAAGCCGCCGTTCAGCTTTCCGTGGTCGCCGGCACTCCCCTGTGGGTGGCCAGTCACGGCACCGTGGCCTGGAAGCGTGTCAGTTGCCAGCGGCGACAGTATGGCGAGCGCTACCACAGATGCCAATGCAGCCACGACGGCGTATGTGCTCCGGCCCATCAACGATCATCCACTTGATGTGTGGGTGCGTGACCGGATGCCGACTGGCCGCGCGGGAATCTCTTAGGCATCGTGAACTGATCGGGCTCCCGCGTCATAGGTATGGTTCCTGCCTGCATGCTGCGTTAAAAAGACGTCTGAGCGTGCCTTGCATTTCTGACGCTAAAAACGCCGGCCGAACGTACAAAAAACAACTATATCCCAAAGATATGGGCAGGCGAATCAAGTCGCCGAGGAAACGACTGTCGTTCATACATGCGCGTAGGGCACGGCTGTGAAAAACAAAATCATGATGAGGGCTAAGAATTATTTTCTCCATTTATGATAACAAATATCTATGTTTATAAGCATTCATGCGTTCACAATCTTGCCTTTTAGAGATTATGCGTAGTCGGTTCTGGTAAATCTACGTGACCTGAATCAAGGTGGAAAGCACGTAACCTGTGGTGGTGGGACTAGTAGATTACCAGTATGGCCGTCTGAACGCCTGTGATGTGGGCGCCACAGATATGGTGGATGTGGTAGCTGAGAGCATGATCTGCAAGGGACTCATCTACCGCGACCTAGTAGTTCCGTGGAACTCTTGGAAGGCATCGAGGCATGACTAGCCACTGTGAGCAGGCTCCGGGCGGGCTTGGCACGGCATGGACGTATCTGGAAAGCGTCGAGGCATGGTAGATGGCATGGTTTTTTGGTCACAACTAGCCTACATGGGGCAACATGGCAGCCATGTCGTGGCAGCCGGCTCCAGGTGCGGTTACCGTCCAGTTGAATGGACTGTCGCACCGAACCGTGCCGGGACAAGTTTTGGTCGACCCTCGGACCAGCCATGGGTGGCGATATGGCATCCGCTACCGCTAAAACTTCACGTAGGGTCTTACCAGACCCGTTAAACAGTGTACAAAATGCCGCATTCACGCCGGAATGCCCACATCATGTCAGCGTCACGGACGCTGGACATCTCTACTCGACCCGACACACATGGCATCTGGCAAGCATATCAGGTTCTAGGCACGGATCTGGCCATATACGACAGCTTGCAGGGCCCTGAACCCGTGTGATAATGATATCACAAGCGATCAGAATCTCCCTAAAGTGGCGTTTTTTCTCCACTTGCTAGGATTAAATCGCCGGTGCACGTCGCCGTCCGGGCTACGCTGCCCGATCCGTACCAAGACACTGGACCGGCCCGTGCATCCCCGAGTGTCTCGTGCAGGTTTGGGCGCAAATGATGACGGATGCGATCGAGCGCGGGGATTTGACCCATCCCAGACTGATTTCTTGCCCGCACCCGGCACCAACCTCTAAATTGATCGTGGCTTGACTGCGGGCATGATGTTGCACGGACCGTCGGTAGCCATAGGCGCCGCAGTCTCTGCTGCGCTAGTGGCATCGGCCTTTCTTGCTCTCGGTGCCCTGGATCTGCAGAAGACGGATCTTGTGCGGGAGGATGCCCCGGAGCCCGGGCCGGATGTGGCGTTCCTGCTGGAGAGTGACTCAGTCATACTTGGTGATCCCGACGCCGGTGTGACCTTGGTGGAGTTTGGCGACTACCAGTGCATTGCCTGCAGCAGGTTCTTCCACCAGACAGAAGATGCCCTGCTGCAGAGCTACGTGGAGACAGGCAAGGTCAAGATGTTCTTCATGGATTTTACCATCATAGGCCAGGACTCGGCCAATGCAGCTCACGGAAGCCACTGCGCCGCAGATCAGGGCAAATTCTGGGAGTATCACGATATACTGTACAATAACTGGGCGGGCGAGAACACCGGCTGGGCGTCACCGGACAACCTGTATCGGTTTGCAGGCGAGATAGACCTGGATCTCGCGGAGTGGGGCGCCTGCATGAATGACGCCAGGCATCTGGACATGATACAGGCCAGCAACGAGTACGCCAGGGCGGCAGGACTGCCCGGGACACCGTCTTTCTTTGTCATAGGCCCTCAGGGGCATGTGACCTCCATCGTGGGGCCACAGCCCTATGAAGTCTTTGCAAGGGTGTTTGACGCAGAGCTGGCAAGATAGCGCTGGGGCCAAGCGACATACCTCCGGCACCCTTGCTTGACCTGCGGGCACAGGCACGGCGCATGGGTCCTCCTGCATTAAGGTAGGAACATCACTTCCCTGGGGCCACCCGGGCGCCGCATTCTGCACACCGTGTGTCCATTGCATGCGTGATCAGGAGTTCCTTCCGGCGGCTCTGCCGTCCCAGCTCACGGCATGGCTGCAAGATGTCCCCCAAGCCCAATGATCCCATGGGAAAGCTCTAGAGATAAATAACCAACAACGGGCTTAACTGCTATGTCGGCAGAATCACCGCTCATTTCCCGTGTGGGGGGCACACCTAGGCCGATCCGTTCATGTGTGTGAAGAGTATGAGTCAGATAACCACGGTGAATCCCGCCACAGACGAGCGTATTGCAACGTATCAGGCCATGGACGGGGCTCAGATATCAGGCATGGTGGGAAAAGCCAAGAGGATATTTCCAGAGTGGAAGAAGAGCTACGAGAAGCGCAGAACCCACATCTACAGCCTGATCGAGTACCTGAAGAAAAACAAGACACGGCTTGCAGAGGTTGCGACCGCAGAGATGGGAAAGGCCCTCAAGGAGTCCATTGGCGAGGTAGAGAAGTGCATCTGGGCGCTGGAGTTTTACGCCGACTATGGAGACAGCTTCCTGGCTGACGAGGTGCTAAACACAGATGCAAGAAAGACCTTTCTGACCTTCGAGCCGCTGGGGGTGATCGGATCCATAATGCCGTGGAACTTTCCATACTGGCAGGCGCTGAGGTTTGCTGCTCCGTGCCTGATGGCCGGAAACGTGATCATAATGAAGCCTGCAAGCATGACGATGCAGACGGGAATCGAGATCGAGCAGGCATTTACCGAGGCAGGCATCCCCGATGGGATCTTCCAGGCAGTCGTAGGAAGCGTAAGCTCTGCAAACCACCTGATCGACTCGGAGGTTAGCGCCGTCACATTTACCGGAAGCACCGGCGCCGGAGCAAAGGTTGGCGGAAGGGCGGCTGCAAACCTGAAAAAGTGCGTTCTAGAGCTTGGCGGAAGCGATCCCTTCATAGTGCTAGATGACGCAATCGTGGAAAAGGCGGCAGAAGGAGCCGTCAAGGGCAGGTTCATCAACTGCGGCCAGAGCTGCATAGCCTCAAAGAGGTTCTTTGTTGCAAAGAACGTCGCAAATGACTTTATCGAGATGTTCGTCAAAAAGGCATCACGGCTCAAGGTCGGGGATCCTATGTCCATTGAGACTGACATGGGCCCGATCTCAAGCAAGGGCGGGCTTGAGTGGATCTCAGAGATGGTGGAGGACGCAAAAGCCAAGGGGGCCGAGGTCCTTCTGGGCGGATCCAGGATCGACGGCAAGGGGTGTTTTTACCAGCCGACGATCCTTGGCAACGTCAAGCCGGACATGAGGATCGCAAGGGAGGAGACATTTGGGCCGGTAGCCCCGATCACAATAGTGGAGAATGAGCGCGAGGCCATCAGGCTTGCCAACGACAACGAGTTTGGCCTTGGCGCAAGCATCTGGACCAGCGATCTCACAAAGGCAGAGAAGATGTCCCGACGGATCGAGTCCGGTATCGTGAGCGTCAATAACGTGGTGGTCTCAGATCCCCGAATCCCATTCGGGGGAATCAAGCACAGCGGGTTTGGGAGGGAGCTTTCAAGGTACGGCATGCTGGAGTTTGTGAACATGAAGTCTATTAGGTACTATGACAACCTGGTGCACAACCACTACGTGGAGTAGCCTCTTGGCATCGCTACAGAGCCAGGTGGTGGCCATGGCTTCCGCCCAGTGTCCTACCAGGTTTACGGCATTTGCGTTCCACGGCTCCAGTCATGTCCTGCCACGTGCCGGCCTTGCAGTGGCAGTATCCGATACTGATCGAGCACATTCCCGCCCACAAACCAAACTCTGTTTCCTAATTATGCGGCACACAGACACCCGCCTGTGTGACTCTGTCTATGTCACTGCCTCCCCTCCTGTCTTGCTGCCTTCGGGACCGGTTTTACAGACGGGCACACCACCCTTGGCGTGCCATATCCGTTGTCAATTGCCGTGTCAATCAGATGGTTGTACAGCCACACCTTGCCGTATATCTCAGTCTTGACGTTCTCCCACTTTCGTGCGTTCACGCACTCACCGAGGACCCGTTTGAATGTGGAGAAGGCGATCTCGACTGCCCACCTGTCGTTGTATCCTGACTCTTTCCGCCATGCCTTCTGGAGCTCCCTCTTTTGCTCGCGCGTAAGATCTGCAAACTCGTGTTCTGTCTTCTTGTCTATGTGGTCAAAACCGCCAAGCTGCCTGAATCCTGCCTCCTTGCGTGGCATGCACCCGTTTGCGTTTCCGGCAAAATCAATGCGGACGGGAATCAGCGGGTTGGTTCCGCGCTCGTTGCAGTAGCTGCGGATGTTCTTGGTATCGTACGCACCGTCAGCTGCGATTCCGGCGTCTGCGGACGTACCCGCGTTTGGCGATTTTTCCGCATTTGCAAAAGCCTGCCCTACCAGCTCCTCAAACTGCGGGGAGTCTCCGCACTTGTCGTCAGTTATGACCACGGCATAGATCTTCTTGGTCCTGGTGTCTACGCCCACGTGCAGCTTTATGAATCCGCGCCTCGTGCCCCACTTTGCTGTCATCCAGTCACCGCGGTTTGTAGGCTTGAGCCCGGTGGAGTCAAAGGCAAACAGGCTTATCTCGGTTCTCGTGTTGCCGTCTGAGAACCATGCGGCAGACGTATTGCCACTGCCTTTCTCATCAAAAGTGCAGTCGAGTTTTGTCATCCTCTTCTGGAATGCCGAGTATGTGGGTGCGTTTACCTTGCCGACGATTGTCTCTGCCAGGCCCTGCAGCTGCCTGTACTTTATGCCCGTGGCGTTTCTGAACAGGGATGCTGCCGCAAAGCATGCGTTTGAAAAGCCAAACGGACGGCCGACCTTTCCATGATTTAGCTCCTCCAGGCCCTGTTTTAGGATCGCCATGCTTATCTGAAGCACGTACAGCTGGCCACGGTCTATGTACTTGCGGTCATCGTACTGGAGCCTGCATTTTTTCGGATTGGAAGATTTTTTAGTATTATGTGGGTCAGGTGCATTCGGAGAGGAGGTGTTTGTGGTCATGTTTCGCAGCCTGACTACCGGCACACCTCTCTGATCAATATGGCTTCTTGTTGAAAATGCCTGATGTGAAGCTCAAATTCAGTTGGCTTGCCTAATCTGACCTGATTTTGGAGCCACTAGGCGTGACTGGAAATAATTAGGAAACAGAGTTACAAACCAGCTAACCTTATATTCTGAAACCAGAGACAGACACTGATTGATAGTTGGAATAGACGACATAGCGATATACATACCAAGACTGTATGTGGACGCAGAGGACTTTGCGGACTACCGCCACGTGGATCCGGCCAAGCTGCAGAAGGGCCTAGGCATATCACAGATGTCCATAGTGGATACGTATCAGGATCCTGCCTGTCTGGCATCAAACGCCTGTCTCAAGGTAATGAAGAAGAGCAAGCTGTCCCCCGATGACGTCGGCAGGCTGTATGTCTCCACCGAGTCCTCCTTGGACGAGTCCAAGGCGATGAACTCCTACGTTATCGGAATGCTGGAGCAGGTGTACGGCCGCGGAACATTCGAGCACTGCGGCGGCATAGAGACAAAGTTTGCCTGTGTCTCAGGCTCCTATGCCCTGTACGACAACGCAAACTGGATAAGAGCCGGAGAGGCAGACGGCAAGTACTCGATGGTTGTGGTGTCCGATATTGCAAAGTATGATCTGGGCTCCTCTGGCGAGATGACCCAGGGCGCCGGCGCCGTTGCAATGCTGCTGTGCGATCACCCCAAACTGATGGCATTTGATCCCAAGGTTACGGCCACCTCGATCAAGGACGAGTATGACTTTTACCGCCCATTTGGAAAGGAGACCCCCATAGTCAGGGGGCAGTACTCCAACATGCTGTACCTGATTCAGATAAGAAAGGCGCTAGAGGCGTACAAGAAGAAGGCAATATCCACGGGAACCATAGTTCCCAGAGATGGTGAGACCGTCCTGGATTATATCGACTACCTCTGCATGCACCTTCCATACTCCAACATGGGCAAGAAGGCCCTAGCATACCTTATGAGGCACGAGTGGAGATCACTGCCGCGATGGCGTGACATCATCGAAAGGGTCGGCATGGAGGAACCCGTTCCCAAGGATCCCCGAGGAACCATCGAGTCGGTTCTTGCTGACATGGAGTTCATGCACAACGATCAAAACTTCCAGAGGCGGTTTACGAAGACGCCGGAGTTTAGGGAGACATACGAGAAGAAGATGGCAAGCTCACTCATTGCATCCACAATGGTAGGCAACCTGTACACGGCCTCGCTGTATCTGGGGCTCAGAAGCACCATCGAGTTCGAGTACAAAAAGGGCGTCGATCTTTATGGCAAGCGCTTTGGATTTGGATCCTATGGCTCCGGAAGCTCTGCCATGGTCTTCTCTGGCACGGTACAGCCAGAGTACGCGGAAGTAGCAAAGAGGATGAGCCTTGAGTCAGAGATTGGTTCGAGAAGAAGACTCACCATAGACGAGTACGTGGCCCTGCATGAGAACAGGAGGGACTTTGCCGAGCCCATCTTGGATCCCAGCAAGGAGTTTGCCCTGGTGAGCATCGGAACCGGTCCGGAGTTCCGGGGAGAGCGCAAGTACACCTTTAACGAATAGACCATGCATGACGACCGCATCAAGGAGGTGCTGTACGACGTGATATACGGGATCGGCGAGGACCGTATCGAGGCACTTGTCTCGCAGGGCATGAGTCGGGACGTAATCAACAGGATATACGATGGAGCCGCAGAGAGGCTACAAGGGTGCGATGGGATCCGTACGACTGCAATTCTTGCCACCGGCCTGCTGCACTACATGCTGACAGTCTGCCTCATCCCCAGCCAGAGAAAGGTGGACTGTGGCGGCCACACGCTGGATATCGTAGTACCGGACACGAAAACCCTGCTGGCGAGTCCCCGCAGGGCCCTTGTGATCCTGATCCCGTGTGATCAGAGCATGCCAGACGTATCTGGGCTGCAGCCACATGCGGGGAATGCCTGGCTGGTATCAGAACGCAGACATGCCGGCATCCGGACCTTTGTCCCCGGCAGGGACTTTGCAGACATAATAGACGCAGTGCGGGACTTTCTCAAGGGAAGCGGCCAGTCAAAGCTGAAGATATTCAGAGTTTGATGCATCCGCGAACTGCCTCTGCGGCGCCGGAGATGCTGCTCCCTGGCACCCGTGGAACGATACCCAGGATTGGAATGTCTACCAGTGCCAGTAGGTCGCGTCTCAGCGTGCTGGCATCATACCCGCATGGATCCAGGCAGTTTATGATCAGGCCGGCCGCCTCAATGCCGTATCGCCGGCAGGTGTCCCGTGTCATCAGGGTGTGATTGATTGCGCCCATCCGGTTTCCCACAGCTATAACTACCGGAAGCTGCATCTGCCGGATCAGATCCACCACAAAATAGTTCTGGAGAATTGGCGTCATGATGCCGCCGATCCCCTCAACCAGCAGTACCTGATGCCTCGACCCCAGATCCAGAAAAGATCTCATAACTGCCGGTATGTCCGGCTTCACATCCAGATCCGCTCCTGCGGTAAATGGCGAGGCCGGTACCGGAAGGAACTGCGGGTTCGCAATGTCCTCAGGATCTTCAGAGTGTGCCGCCTCCAGAAGCATCCGGACGTCAGCAGATCGGGCGCCGGTTGCAAAGGGCTTCATCACGCCGACATCAACTCCGGCCTCATAGAGAACCCTGGCCAGACCTGCGGTGAGCAACGTCTTTCCTACCCCGGTATCGGTACCGGAGACAAAGTACGATCTTAACGACAGGGGCATTGCATCACCTGTGTGGTCTAGGCGGTCTCGCCAATGCGCCTTTGCGCCTCCTCGGCCAGCCTGGCCTCACCCTCACTTTGGTATCCTGGCTCGACAAACCTGCAGTGGTACTTGCTTCCTTCAGCAGCGGCCCGCACGCCTGGCACGTACGACTCGAGGGCCCGCTGTATGTGCTCTGCGTCCTTTCGGATCTCTGCCAGCGCAACAGGATCCACAAGACCTTTCTTCAGGCTCCGCCCTGCATTTAGAATCGCAGGTCCGATCCTGTCTGCTTCCTGTTGCAGCAGCAATGCGATTGTGGGAGGACCGTATACGTCTGGGGCAGTCGAGATGTCTCTCAGCACTTTCAGGTAGTACCTGAGCGCTCTGAGAACTACCTCATGTCCCCCCTCATCCCTGAGGTAGATGCCTCCGATCCAGACTCCATCGGGCATATCATGTGTTGCGCGTACTGGTTCTATTAAGTATGAACTCACAGCAGGCCGTAGTTGGGCAGGCGGCATTGCGCGAGGCGACAGCCTAGTCAAGATACCGGTCATACTTTTTGCGCGTCTCCTTGTCTGAGAGAACCTCGTATGCACGGTTGATCTCTGCCATGGCCTTCGAGTCTCCCCGGGACCTGTCAGGGTGAGTCTCTTTTGCCAGTTTCCTGAACCTGCTTCTGATCTCTGCCTGCGTTGCATCCCTTGAAATCCCTAGAACCTTGTAGCAGTCCGGCATGCCGGACTCTATCTCCTCCTGGAGCCCTTCGTCTGTCATGCCTCTCTTCCCAAACTCCTCATAGTCGTCACTCCAGCCGGAGTGGTATTTTTCGTAGTCCCTGTTTCTCTTCGAGTCCGTTTCTGTCCTGTCATACTCGGTCCTCTTTCGGCTGAGCACTCCCCGTGCGGCATACAGCGCTATGCCGATTACAACTGCGACCGACACCGAGAACAGAATGGTAAGATCCGTATCTGACGGCGCGGCACCATCCAAACCTTGACCAAAGGCCTCCAGCAACAGATACAACACAGTTCTGCTCATATCGGATCAGAACAGACGAAAATCTTCCTTCGTGGTGCCTAACACCACATGCGTGATTGTGTTCTCTACGCCGTCTATGGATGCGAGGTTTTTCACAAATCCGCTCAGATCCACACGGTTCCTGAACTTTGCGATTACCGCAATGTCTGCGCTACCGGTAATGTCATACACTGCGCATACGTTTTCTATGCGCGCGATCGTCTCCTCGATCCTGATGAGGCGGTCTTTTTTTGCCACGACCTCAATGACAGCCGACAGGTTGTACCCCATCATTTCATGGTTCAGCCGCACCGAGTACCCCACTATTACGCCGGATTTTCTGAGTTTTTTTATTCTGGAGAGTATCGTAACAGTCGACACTCCGAGCTTCAATGACAGCCTGCGGGCTGAGAGCCGCCCGTCAACCAGCAAGCTTTTCAGGATTTTTTCGTCGATCTCATCCACGATGATGCTGACTTAAAAGCACATTAAAGTTTTAGCAAGCGATCTCTTCTGCACCGTCGGGATCTGCTCCCATCCCCTGCATGGACGAAGTGCAAGCCGGGCTCCCGGATCTGCTGCGTGCAGCAATGCCGGCTAGGGGTGCATCACACGACCGGCGACGTACGCGGTATGAGGAGATGCAACCGAGTCGGCGGCACCATGTGCATGGCCTGCCAGCGGATCCTGAAGAAGGCTTCGATCCACCGTCGGCGGCAATCGGGGAGAGACTGACAGGGGGCGCCGGATCGTGCATCAGGCACAACCCAGGTTGGCAGTGCCGCCGGGTGTAGGCAGGGGCACACTTAAAAAAAATCCAGATACACAGCATACCATGACAGAATCAGATGCGGTAAAGCGCGGGAAGCGGTGCCTTCTAGAGGGCAGGTACGAGGATGCGCTGTCCATCTTTGAGCAGGCTCTGCTGCTTGACGAGAACAACCCCGACGTATGGAACTGCAAGGGCGCCGCGCTGAGAAGCATGGGCAGGTACAATGAAGCCAACGAATGCTTTGACAGGGCCCTGAAGATCGATCCCCGGGACAGGAACTCGTCCTGACCGTGTGTCCAAACCGGACTGCGTCCCCGGTACTTACACAGTGTGCCAGAATGATCCCCGCTGGCTTCAAATCCGGCACACCAATCTATATCTTGGAGTAACAGGATCATACACAGATGGCCGACAGCGTCAGCGATCTGCTGAACCGGGCAGACGAGAGCGTGCAGGACGGGGATCTCCGGGGCGCCCTAATCTGCTATGATCACATATTTGAGATCGAGCCAGACAATGTGGATGCCATGACTAACAAGGGCGTAACCATGCTGGCCATGGGGCGCCCCAAGGAAGCCGCCCTACTTCACAAGACGGCGCTGGAGATGGAGCCCGGAAACTTTGATGTCCTGCTGAACATGGGCGCTGCACTCCATTCACTAAATGAGTACGATGCCGCCATACGGCACTACGATCTGGCGCTGAGGATAGATAGCAGATCCGCTACGGCACTGGCATACAAGGCGCTCTCCCTGGCAGAGCAGGGAAGGACAGCCGAGGCGCTCGCTACCTTTGAGCGATCGCTGGAGGCAGACGGCGACTACGACCTACCGCGCACAGGCATCGAGGCCATCAAGCGCATGAATCTCAGAACACGGTAACATCGCCGGGGGCCGGCTCCCGCCGGGTTTGCTCCGCGTGGGACTCGAAGAACTCCCGGTGCTCTGCCTGCTGATGCTCCCGGAGCTCCTCGATATTCCCAAACCCCGCGTGGCAGAGAAAGCACTTTGGATCGTCTTCGTTTACTAGTGGAAGAACCATAAGGTGCGCAGCAGTGCAGCGTAATTAATCTTATATGCTTTGGTAGATCGTGTGGGGTGCCGCCTAGTGCGCGTCATGCGACAGATTGTGTAACATATGGGGGAATTACATACAAAAGTAAACCGGTACTTTTGCCTTTTTCTGGCGCTCCGGCGATCCCTCCCACGCGTGGCTCTTGCGTGTTGTTTGCGGAGCGTCCGGGAGCAATCCCGGCCTGGAATCTCGCGCCTTTGGACGACGTTCCCCGCCGCCCTGCCGCCGCCCTGGCGGCAATGTTATGCGCGGCATTGACGTCCGCGTTGATGTGGCATTCGCATTTGTGATTCGTGCATATGAACTCGGCCTGCGACACGCGGGAGCCTTTGTCCCTGCGGCCGCACATGTGGCATGTGGTGCTCGTGCCCCCCGGATAAACGGAGATTACCTTCACGCCAGCGTTCGCGCATGCGCCCTCGATCCGCCTTTGGAACGTCCCCGGCCTGGAGTATGCCATCTCGCGGTTGAGCCCCGTCTTGGCGGAGCTCCCCCTACCCTTGGCCCTGGCTGTCATGTTCTTGACTTTCAGGTCCTCAACAACCACCGTGCCGGCGCCGTCGGCTATCCTCTTGGACGCGTGCCGCTCCCGATCCGTCTGGCGGTTGGCGACCTTTTCCCGCCTCTTCCGGATCCTCCTTTGGAGCTCCTTGTAGCCCCGTGACTTGGGCTTCCTTGGCCTGTTATGCCTAGCCTTCATGTTGGTGCGGTCCTGCCCGCCTGTCTTGTCCTGCCTGCCGGACTTGCCGATCTGCCTGATGCGCCGGTTGCCGCTCCCTCCCCTCTTTCGCGAGAGCTCCGCGCACATCCTCGATATGTCGTCGTTCTTCGTCCTCCTGCAGCCGTCCGGGATGTCGTGGAACTCCGTATATCCGGTGTCCAGGTCAACGGTGGTGGCGCTGTGGACTATGCCCATGTCTACTCCCCTTATGACGTCGCATTCCACGGACTTTGGCGCCTCCACCCTTGCCTGGACGTGGAGGCGGTACGTCCTATTGTGGTCCCCGGTGCGCCTCGTTGTCTTCTTCGTCGTCTCGACGAGCTGGAAGGATCGCATGTCGAGCCCCTCCACGTCGCCGTGCACCCTTACCGTGCCTATGCCGGGAAGATGCAGCAGGCCTCCGCCCTTGGGCACCGGCCTCTCGAACACGCACAGCGCCTGCCTTTCGCCTTTTTTCCTGAACAGGCCGTTGGCGCGGCTCCAGCGGTTCCTCTTGCCGTTCCATTTGTTAGGCGGCAAATTTGCTGCCGTGCCGATATCCTTGACCCCCTCGCTTTCCCTGTCGCGCCTGGACAGGTTTTTCCACATGATCTTGTTGGAGCGCTTCTTGGCGTTTGATTCCATGAACTTTTGCACCGCGTCCAGCCCCTGCCTGAGGCCGGCCCGCTGCACCCTGCCGTTGCCGGCTTGCCGGATGCCGGCCGCCTGTGCGCCGTCATCACGGACGAGCCACCGGTTGGCGTTTCTTCATTTGGTGAGCATGCCGCAGAGATCATAGAATGTCACGTCAGGGCTCCTGAGCACCTCCCGGACTGCCATGTTGTACGCCCACCTTTGCTGGACAATGAGGCGCGATACGAGGACGGAAAGATCCCCGGACTGGCCAAAGTCCGTTTTTATGGTGCGGACCATCGTGCCCTTCATTGCGGGCTTTGGCTTCGCTTCGGGCGCCGGTGCAGTTGCCGGCGCGGTTGCCGCCACTGCCGTAGTGACTGATTTCATTACCGCGAGCATATGTCAAATGTGTATAAAAGCGCCGCGACGATACCATGCAGACTATACAGGCCATGCGGACAGTCCGCACTGTCATGGCCATCCATGCCGCCGCGCCGGTATCGCGCAAGGACTGCGCGTGGGAGGGGGCGCCAGAAAAAGACAGAAGTGTCGTTTACTTTTGTATGTAATTCCCGCATATGGCCTATCAAGGCATATATTTACAGATGTACCTCTTGGACGCATGCTAGAGCAGCTTGTATCCCGATCTGCGGAGCTGGACAAGGCAGCAGCCGGGGAAGAGCTGAGCGCAAAAGACGGCCTGGAGCTGATGAAGTACGACAACCTGCACATGCTGGGTGCGGTAGCCGACAGGGCGAGGCAGCAGGCTGTAGGCGACACGGTAACATTTGTCGCATCATACTACATGAACTACACAAACGTATGCGCCGCCAGCTGCCAGATGTGCGCATTTTACAGGAAAGGCAGCGAGGATGACGCATACACGCTCTCGCCCGGCCAGATAGAACAGCGAGTTGCCACAGCAGAGCAGATGGGCGCCACCGAGGTTCACATAGTGGGAGGGTTCCATCCAGATCTGCCGCTTGAGTACTACGAGGACATGATGCGAACGATAAAGGGCAGTCACCCCAGGATGAACATCAAGGCTTTTACAGCCGCCGAGATCTTTTATCTCTCAAAGCTTACCAAAAACTCAGTAAAGGAGATACTGCACCGCCTCAAGGACGCGGGCCTCGACACAATGCCAGGGGGCGGAGCCGAGCTCTTCCACCCCGACGTCAGGAAGAGAATAGTCAGAGGCAAATGCTCCGGTCAGGAGTGGTTGGACACTATCGAGCAGGCACATCTCATGGGAATAAGAAGCAACGTCACAATGCTCTACGGGCATGTGGAGGAGCCAGCACACATAGTAGATCATCTCATCAAGATAAGGGAACTGCAGAGGAAAACAGGCGGTTTTATCACAATGATCCCGTTAAAGTTCAGCCTCGACAACACGGAGCTGGAGAAGACGGGCCATGTGACTCGCGAGTGCTCGTCGCTTTACGACCTCCGCATAGTGGCCCTATCGCGCCTCATGCTGGCAGGCTCCATAGACAACATCTCGGTGTACTGGGTTGCATACGGCAAGAAGCTGGCCCAGGTCGCACTCCTAAACGGGGGGAGTGATCTGGTCGGAACCGCGTTCTCTGAAGAGATATACCGTGCTGCAGGCAAGCCCACCGCATCATCTGTCATGGAGCTGGCAGACATGGCTCGCGAGATTGGTAGAAGACCCGTTCGGCGAGACACCTTCTTTCGAACCCTAGAATCGTTCTAGGTGCGCCTTTGCCGATTCCACCTTATCTTCCAGTCTCGTCTGCCTGTCGCTCCTCGAGTCAATCTTCAGCACCACCTCGACTCTGGCAACCCCTAGGCTGTGTACCGCCTCCATCATCCTCTCCGACGCCTCATATATCCTTCTGATGCTGTCTGATTCGAGCAGTGTGCCCATGGCAGTCAGATGGTATCTAATGCCATTCATCTCCTGCAGCACCTCTAGTGCCCGCGCAATGTAGAAGCTGGTGCTGGTCGAGCCGGTTCCTATGGGATAGATGCTTATCTCTGCATGAATCACAACATATTCCTGCGGCCGTATGGTTAAATCTTTGACTATGTAACGGGCTTCTTCTCTATCTTCTTTGCCCCGCTCCCGCTCTTTCTTCGCGCTCCAAAGGAGATCAGCACCAGTAGGAACCCAGCGCCCGCAAGTATTCCTGCCAGCGTGCTCAGATCCCGGTTTTCCTGCTGGGACACAATCAGGTCAAAGGCTTCCTCGTCGGTCATGCCAGGAACCCCGATGGGCATGATATAACCAAGCAGCGCCAGCATGCCGATTCCCACTGCAAGCATGGCCAGCCCGCCAAACAGAATCTTTCCATCTATCAGAACCATATCCTGCCATATCTGGTCGCGCATCATATTTTAGGTGTTCCCGAAAATCGGGGTTGGTGCGTAATTCTCCGAACCGCCTAGACCAGTCCGATACGTTCAATGATCCGCGATCTCCCGCACGCGGCAATGAGCGAACACAACAGACGGGAAGGATACTGGCAGTACTATGAACTGGCAAAGGAAGTCGAGGCACCTAGTCTGAAGAGGACGCTGATCGAGATAATCCGGGAGAACCCTTGCCCGCGCCGAGAAAACGGCAACAGGGGCCGTCCCCCGGTTCACTCCAAGGAGAAACTGGACTTTGCCTGTCTGCTGATGATGGCAGGCAACAACACCTATCGCGGAGTCGAATCGGACCTGCGAGGCATGCGGACACCATGGGACAACGAGCCCGTCCCGGACCATACCACATTGGTCAGGCACCTCCAGACGATACCGGCAGACTGGCTCGATCTGATCGTGGCCGAGACGGCCCGCCGTTGCATCAAGGAGGCGGACGAGGCGACGGGCCCGCTGGGAGCCGACAGCAGCGCGGCGGAGACCACTAGGTACGAATATGTCGAGAGGCCAAGCAGGAAGGAGCGCGACTTCGTCGAGACACGCCAAAAGACCTACTGGAAATACCACATAACGGCCATCTTGGGCCTGCAGATCGTGCTGGCGGCGTTTACCACGCCCGGCAACATCAACGACACGACCATGCTTCCAGTCATGCTGGCTGAGATCAGGCGTCGCGGGTTTGACTTTGCGGGGAATTTCTTTGACGGGGACAAGGGGTACGACTCTGACTACAACTGCGAGCTGCTGTTCTGGATGGGCATGATCCCCAACATCAAGCAACGGAAGGATGCTGTCAACCGTGGCAAGTCGCACAGGAGGAAGGCAGCTGGCATGTTCAGCGATAGCGAGTACAGAAAGAGGGCCCTGATAGAGGGCATCTTCGGGGCCGAGGAGACCCGGCGGCACCAGCTGCACTGCCGGTTCGTTCGGGAGGACAACCGGCGCCGGTTCGCCAAGGGAAGGGCGATCGCTTGGAACATCCGGGTCCTCAACCGGTTCGAGTGCGCCAACCGGCTAAACATACCGATACCCTCCTACGGCGGCATGGCGCACGTGGAGTGCGCCTGATGATCCGACCCGTCAGTAGCTGATCACGGCGTGCGGGCAACAAAAGCCCGACACACACCAAAGCACCGCCGGTGAAGATGCGGTGGGAGACACACATGAGCAGGACGGAGCAGAATTACGCACCAACCCCCCGAAAATCTGAAGACTGCAAAGTCGCTTGCTGCACCAAATCAGGGACAGTAACTCTTCTGGATGTGCATCTTCGCGCCTAGGCCCGGAGCGCAGTCCCGCTCAGACTAGAGCACTGGGGCAAACTTCAGTTCAAAGCCAGGCACCAAATCCTGCTTCCGAGCCATCTCGAACATTCTTCGAATGGACTCTTCGCCGGAGCTGCCCATGTCTACGGTTCTGTCATTTACGTACATACTGACAAATTTTGCGATAAGATCCCGGGACTTGCCCCTCCCGTATCCCATGGCGTAATCCAGCGCATCATCAAAGTGATCAAGGCCGTACACTATCGAGTCGTGAAGGTACCAGTCAAACCTGTGAATCACATCGTCTTCCAGGCCGGCCCTCATCACGTTGATCCCCAGCGGAACGGGAAGCCCACCGGTGGTCTCATCCCACCATCTGCCGACATCGGCGATCTTTACGTTTCCCTCCTGGCCGTACGACAGCTGCGTCTCGTGTATTACGAGTCCTGCATCAACCCTGCCCTCCCGGACAGCCTCCGGAATGTCGCTAAAGTTCATCTCCACGTACTCGAACTTGCCGATCATCAGCTGCAGTAGCAGGAATGACGATGTCATCCTGCCAGGAATGGCTATCCTGCGCTTTCCTATCTCGTCAAGCGACACTTCACTGCGGGCAGTTACAATCGGCCCGTAGTTTATTCCAAAGCTGCCGCCGCTACGCAGTATGGTGTAATCAGGAGCATACGCGCATGCATGAACCGACACTGCGGTAACATCAAGATCCGGATGCCTCGCCCGTCGGTTGAGCGCCTCGATGTCCTCGATTACGTGCCGTATGGCAAAGCCTGCCTCCGGGATGCGGCCGTCAAGCATACCGTAAAACATGAACGCGTCATCCGAGTCTGGCGTGTGTCCCACGGTTATGTCCACACGGCAAATCTGCACACAGGTAATAAAAACCAAATTTACGCGCCAGCGGCACAGGGCTGCCTGCCCCACCGGACGCAGAACCCCAGATACAGATTTGCCTCACGGCGAGGTTTGAATCTGGTCGAGCACGACCGATGAGAGCTCAGGGTTCTAATATCTGAACGGCATGTGGAGTGCAGTGAGCATCAGTTCCATGGAGCACGAGATCGGGCTACAGATGGAGTACCTTGAGGAGTTTGAGCCCCAGGAGCCGCTCTGTGAGGCGAGCCAGAGGAGTGCCATCTTCTGCGGCAACGGAGACTCGCTGTCGTCGGCCATGCTTGCAAGAGCCCACTCGAGTCTCAAGGTCAGAGTTGCGGATCCGCTGGACATTCTAAACAACAGAGCCATACGGGATCTATACGATCTCTTTCTAGTATCTGTATCCGGCAGAACCATCTCCAACATCCGGACGGCGGCCCTCGCGCGATCAGTTACTGCAATTACTGCCCGGCCAGAAAGCGAACTGGGACGGATCTGCCAGCGCACCATACCCCTGCGGTACCCCAACACCGGCGACATAACGGCAGGCACCATCAGCTTTCTGTCCAGCGCGCTGTGCTGCATATCCCTTGTCTGTCCAGTAAAGATTACGCAGTATCGTGAGATCCTCAAGAGCGCGCAGCAGCAGGCGGCAGAGGCTGCATACTGCGGCAGGGTCTTTGTACTGGGAAATCTGAAGACGTATCCCTTGGCGCTTTACGCAGTGGCCAAGCTGTACGAAGTGCTAGGATATGGGGCATCGTATCAGCGCATAGAGCAGTTTTCGCACATGGATCTCTTCTCGGCGCATTCGGGCGATACCGTTGTGATCTTTGAGCCGCCAAACAGGCACAACCGGTCTCTGGCAGAGAAGATCAGGGCCGCAGGGCTGAGCGCAATCCAGCCGACACCTCCGCTGGGCGACGATATCTCGCAGTTTCTGTTCTATACGTTCTTCTCGCAGATGGTCGCCTTGGGCATGGCAAAGAGTGGCGGGCTGCACGATTGCCACTTTCTCACCGCAGGAGCCCTGCTGGACGCAAGCAACGAGATGATCTACTAGGTAGGATCACGCATACTTCAGAACTGCAATGCTGACAGGTTCGCATCCTGCAGTGCGGCTGATGCGAAAGCGAGTTGTGCAAAGCCAGAGTGCCCAACTCGAAACATGCAGGTCACAAACAGTACATGCCTGGCTACTGCAAGCCATACATGGGGCTCTTCTGGCAGCATGTTTTCGTGCCCAAGAGGAAGAAGGCGCCACATCGCGCGTTATAATTCTCACAAGATTTAATAGCTCAAATTCAACAATTTGCACATATGACCAAATTCAAGTCTACTGCGCAGGTGCTCAAGATCATAAAGAACAAGGAGCAGATCAGGAACTTTGGCGTAATCGCACATGTGGATCACGGCAAGACCACCATGAGCGACAGCCTGCTTGCTCACTCGGGGATTATCTCGCCGTCATCAGCCGGCTCGGCGCTGGCCATGGACTTTGACAAGGAGGAGCAAGAGAGGGGCATCACAATATACCAGGCAAACGTCACGCTGTACTACATGCAGAAGGGAAGGGACTACGTCATCAATATGATCGACACGCCGGGACATGTGGACTTTAGCGGCAGGGTCATCCGCAGCCTGCGGGCCATCGACGGCGCCGTGGTAGTGTGCGATGCGGTGGAGGGCATAATGACCCAGACCGAGACGGTAACCAGAATGGCCCTAGAGGAGCGGGTCAGGCCGGTGCTGTTCATCAACAAGGTGGACAGGCTCATCAAGGAGCTCAGGCTGACACCCGCAAAGATGCAGGAGACCCTGGCAAGTGTTGTATCAAACTTCAATCAGCTCATAGACACCTATGCGGAGGAGGATTACCGCGAAAAGTGGAAGGTCTCGATCCAGGATGCCAGCGTCACCTTTGGCTCTGCCAAGGATCGCTGGGCGATCAATCTGGACATGATGAAAGAGAAGGGGATAACGTTCAAGGATGTAATCGAGGCCTATCAGGGCGAAAGGGTGGGAGATCTGGTGGAGAAGGCGCCACTAGCAGATGCGATACTGGGCATGGTCGTGAAGCACCACCCGCCGCCGGATGTGGCGCAAAAGTACAGAATCCCAAAGATATGGCACGGGGATCTCAAATCAGACATAGGGCAGTCGCTACTGGCCTGCAAGGACGACGGACCTGCCATCATGATGGTTGTAAACATGGTACTGGATAAGGCAGCGGGCCCCGTAGCCATTGGCAGACTCTTCTCGGGCACCGTAAGGGATGGCCAGACGGTTCGCATCATAGACGCGAAACGGGACGGTCGGATCCAGTCAGTGAACTTTTTCATGGGGAATCAGAGGGAGCAGGTGGGCGAGCTGGGCGCAGGTAACATTCCCGCACTTTTGGGAATAACGGAGGCCCGTGCAGGTAACACACTCTCGTCTGTAAAAGGAATCCAGGTCTTTGAGGGCGTCCGGTACGTGTCTGAGCCCGTGGTTCAGATAGCCATTGAGCCCAGACACCCCAAGGATCTTCCAAAGCTGGTCGAGACCCTCAAGCAGCTTACCATAGAGGATCCTAACCTGGTAGTCAAAATAAACGAGGAGAGCGGCGAGACCATAATAGCCGGCATGGGTGTCCTGCACTTGGACGTGGCAACGCACCGCATTCAGGACACCAAGATAGACATCATAACATCAGAGCCCCTGATCAACTACAGAGAGACGGTAAAGGCCCCCTGTAGGCCCATCATGGCAAAGTCTCCAAACAGGCACAACAAGATCTTTATGAAAGTGGAGCCTCTGGAGCCTACCATCGCCGAGATGCTCCGATCCGGCCAGATATCTGACATGAAAGACAAGCAGGAAGTTACCGCACTGCTCAAGAAGGAAGGATGGGACACGGACACCATAAAGAGGATCATGAAGTTTGACTCCCGCGGAAATGTGCTCATCAACGGCACAAAGGGTGTACAGTTTATTCAAGAGTCGATGGACTCGATCAACTCGGGATTCGAGGATGTGATGAAGGAGGGCCCACTGTGCAAGGAACAGGTAAGGAACTGCAAGTTCTTGTTTACGCACTTTGTGCCACACGAGGATCCGGCCCACAGGGGACTGTCCCAGCTGGGACCGGCTTCCAGGCGCGCCTGCCTGGGTTCCCTCCTTACTGCCGGCACCACAATACTAGAGCCTGTGCTAGCCATCGAGGTCAGGGTGCCAACGGATCTGGTAGGCAATGTTGCCACGGTTCTTTCAGGAAAGCGCGGCAGGGTGCTGAACATGGCACAGAAGGGGGCCGCAAGCATAGTTACCGGCGAGCTACCTGCGGCAGAGACGTTCACGCTATCTGAGGACATGCGCGGCCAGACCGCCGGCAGGGCGATGTGGAACACCCACTTCAAGGCGTGGGCCGAGGTGCCCAAATCCATGATAACGACCGTCATCGCAGAGCTTAGAAAGAGAAAGGGCCTTCCGCCAGAGTCGCCTCCCGCAAGCGAGTTCATCGACAAGGAGTAGCCCCGCCGCCTGCGCGCGCAAGACTGTCCGGATCCAAAACCGAAGAAATAAAAAACGTGCACTGTCTAAACCAATGCATGGCAGTACTTGAGGGACTGGTAATTCTGACGATCATCCTGGCGGCAGGATTCATCGGGTATCATACCTGGCAGGACTGGCTCCAGCACGACGAGGCGGAAAGCCACATGCTTGGCCCAGAACACGAAACCGCAGAAATCTACCTGCAGGGCACACACGCCGTACAGCGAATCCACTGGACAGAGACCCTCTAGGGCAGAATCCCTTCACACCTTGAGCGTGAGCTCCTCTCCGTTTCCGATGGGAACGGTTACCGTGCGCACACCGTCCTTTGAGCGTATGTGGCGCCTAAGGCCATCCATTGTGCCCCTGTACTTTTTCGGATAAAGCATGTTGTCCACCAGTATCATTCCGCCGGGCCGGATCAGATCCAGCGCTCGATCAAAGTACTCCACCACGTTCTCCTTGTCTGCATCAATGAATGCAAAGTCAAACATCCCCTTCAGCTGGCGCAGCACATCTGGCGCACCGCCCACAAGCACCTCCACATTCGAGATTCCTGCCTCTTCAAAATTCTTCCTAGCCCTTTGCACCTTTGACGGGTTATGCTCAATTGTAGTAACCCTACCACCGTTTCGGTACACGGCTTCTGCCATCCATATGGTAGAGTATCCCGCGGAGGTGCCTACCTCCAGCACGTTTGCAAACCTATTGCCGTACAGCAGCATGTTGAGGAACCTGCCGGTGTCCTCTGTTATGGCAAGCATTCTGTCCCCGGGCGACACGCTCCTCTTCCTGGATTTCTCCTCCTGCGATTCGCGGCCGAGTCTGTCAAGAACGCGGGCGATCTTCTCATCCATGCACGGTATGATCCCGAAGTTGTATTTTAAACCCAGGCGCGCTTGCACCGGGATTTGGATCCACGCCGCACCAAACACGTTAAATTATATTTGCTGAAATGTCCCTTTTGGTAAGTTGGTAAACAAGAGCGTAGGACTCGATCTCATCGAGGGCATATTGGATCTGGATCCGCAGATGAGGTGTGCAGCCCTCATAGACATGAACGGAGAGATAGTCGAGTCCATCATGAGAGAAGGAAAGCAGTCACTAAAGTCGCAGATGGAGGAGGAGTACCTCTGTAGACAGGCAGCGCAACAGAGAACCATAAGGGATCAGCTCAACGATCCCTTGGGAAGGGTAAGGTACGTGCATGTGGAGCGGGAGAACGTTACCCAGATGGTAGTCTACGCCAAGCGGTTTACGCTCTACTTTACCATAGAGCCAGAGATAGCAATACGCGAGAAGGAGAGCATAACAAACAGGGCCAAAAGAATGATTTCACACATATGAGATCGCACCGGATCTTTGGACTCGGATCACAACAGTGTGCATGCCCGAAGGCAGCACGGCGGATCTGACCGGTACGCATCTTCAGGATGCATCGCATCCTAGCGCGGCAGCTCCGGTCACATGTCCGGTGCATGGATCTCACAGGATGTGACGGTACCGTTCCAGACGTATGCTATAACTTACATGGTGCAAATTGCAAAAAGCAGTTGCCCCGAAGCCCGATCGCCGCAAGAACGCCCTTGGAGTCCAGACTTGATGCCCAAGCGCCTCAAAGGCGATGTACGAAGTAGCTGGTTTCTAGGGGTGCAGACAGTACCAGCGCCTGATGCTATACTTTTAATTGAGCGGCATGAGATCCCAGCCATGTCGTCATACTTTACCCTGGTCTCGGCCAACGCTGCACTGCCTGAGGTCATTAAAAGGTACAAGTTTGTCTTGCAGTGCAAGGCAGAGGTAGTAAAAGCAGAAGAACAGATGCAGATAGCCGTATCCAATGACGCAAGGTTGGAGGAACATGTCAGAATAAAACAGGATCTTAACTCAAAAGTGATAAAATACTACCGTGCAATCGAGCATCTAGAGCTGACCGGCGTGGCAATAAAGAGCATAGATGACGGTCTTTTGGACTTTCCCGCTAGGCGCTTTGATGAGGACATCTGGCTGTGCTGGAAGGACGGCGAGATCCAGGTCAAGTTTTGGCACGAAAAGCACACCGGGTTTATGGGACGAAAGCCGGTGGAAGTGAGCAACGAATCGCTGGTTTGAATGCTGTCGGTCTGGTTCAGGGTAATTCGTGTCCGCTTTCTTCTGTCATCAGTGCTTGCAGTATCTGCAAGCCTTGCGATAAACTGGTGGCTCCATTCATCGATTGACGTTTTTGATGCGGCTCTTACCATGGGCGGAGTCATGGCGCTGCATGCCAGCGTGGATCTGCTCAACGACTACTGGGACTTTAAGCGCGGAATCGATACAAAGACGCAGCGCACAGGCATGAGTGGCGGAACAGGCGTCCTCCCCGAGGGGCTGCTCCAGCCCGCACAGGTGTACCGTGCCGGGATCATGTCCCTTGCAGCAGGAGTGGCAGTCGGGGCATATTTTGTCGTAACAGATGGATTCGTCATTGCCGTACTGCTGATCTTTGCTGTTGTCTCGATCTACTTTTACTCCACAAAGATCGTGGACTCGGGGCTGGCAGAGATATTTGTTGCAATAAAGGGAACATGTATCGTACTGGGGGCCTACTATATCCAGGCAGGTGACATTCCGGTACCTGCAGCTCTGGGAGGAGTAGTGATCGGCATACTGTCAGCCATGGTCTTGCTCATCACATCATTTCCCGACCACGATGCAGACAGATCCCAAGGCCGCAAGACGCTAGTGGTAGCTTGGGGAAGGAAGAGGGCCGCACGCGTCTTTTGGATATTTCCTGCAGCCGCCTATGGAGTTGTTCTGATATCGGTAGCCGCAGACATCTTCTCACCTCCGGTGCTGATCACGCTACTGGCAGCTCCAATAGTTCTCTGGTCCGGCATTGGCCTGCAGAAGAGCCTTGATGACGTCGGTAGAATCGTGCCCGTGATGAGCGCGACGCTCAAGTTTTCGAGGCTGGCAGGTGCACTGCTTGTGGCAGGTTTTCTGCTCTCGTGACAGGCGTAGCCGCCGATCCTCGTACGCCTACTGTAGCAGGTAGCCCGGACCTGCGCGCTACGGGACAGGAGTCCCGAAAGGGCCACTCTGGATGCGCGTGTCGGGCACGGATCGGAGATCTGGCGTACGGATCTGGCCACATTTAGCCGGACTCTGTAAGATAATAGTGCAGCTCGGTATAACACTCATTGCAGTACTCCTGGCTACCTGTGTGCTCGCAGTCATGAACCTTCTTCACGTCCTTCTTGCATTTTTTACAAACCGGCACACTCTGATCTGCAAACCGCGATATTTTAAGCCTGATCGTATCCGCCATGGCTACGGATCCGCAGAACGATCCAAATATGCAAGAATTTTGTGTTTAGAGCATGCGTTTGCCACGTGGGGCACTCTCCAGCTGCTTCTTCAGCTCGAGATTCTCCCTTTGAAGCTTGGAGTTCTCTGCCTGCAGCGTCGCAACTGAGTTCTGCCTGTTATACAGCGGGTGCCCTGGCGGAATGATCCCCGGGTTTGCCATGGTGAGCAGCCCGGCTGCATGCCTTTGAAGCATGCGGGTGTAGTCATCCAGTTTTGCTTGCGGAACGATCTCTTGTATCCCCTGTGGGCGAGGCATGAGTGGCTGATCTCTCACTCCCGGTGGCAGCCTAGGAAACTGCAGTGCCATAGATGTGATGGGATCCATGCCATAAAGGCCCATCAAGTGTCTAGTAATGTGATCCATGTCTGGTCTACGGTTGTTGCCATATTTTTAGTTGTCTTGTCGGGAGCCGATCATCCCAGACCCGTAGACGCTGGAGCGCCAGCGGCTCCCGCATCAAGGCTGGGCGCATCAGCAATGATCTGTGTACGCCCGGCGACGCCATTCGGCGAGGCCGACCTAGCCCACGTACTCGTACACGTTGTAGATGTCCCCGGTAAACCTCGAGCGGTACCGCCACTCGTTGTTCTTCCATATGATCCGCTTGAAGCGTTGCTGCATCGAAGGGTGCAGCCTGGTATAAACATCATGGCCCACAAGAATTTGATCCGGTTTTGCTTGGGCCTGTACCTTGGATGCGATGTTCATTGCAGGCCCCATCAGATCCACATGGGACTTGATGGGATCTCCACCGTATCGAACTACAATGTTCTTTCCAAAGTCTATGCCAATCTTTACCTTCAGGTCGGGGTAGTCATACTGGATCAGTACCGGATTGATCCCCTTCTGGATTACACTAATCATGGATCTTGCGCACCCTACTGCGTTGTCTGATGCGATGAGCGGATTCCTCTCTGCCACAAAGTACGCAAGAACTGCATCGCCTATGAACTTGAGAACGTATCCGCCGTACTGTTTTACTACATACGCCATCTCCTGAGCAAAGGAGCTTATGATGATTGCCAGCTTGTCCTCGGGCATCTCCAGTGTCATGTTTGTAGATCCTACCAGATCTACATACAGCACCAGCATGTCTATTCTCGAAAAGACCCTGGATCGAAGGTACCTGTCGGACTCGTCCACCATGGGCGTGTACTCGTAGCCCTTCTTCAGGGCGGCCCAGACTCTCTTCTGGGTGTCCTTGATCAGTGAATCGACATCTCGAACCACCGAGCCGCGGCTTCCCAGAAGAACGTCTATCACGTTATACTCCGCGCCACTGCCCGGATCGTTTGTAGCGGAGTCTGATTCGTCAATCATCTATAGCATCTACTCCAGAGGAAAGTCATGGCTACACTCGGGGCATCGTCCCCTTCTGCCGTGATACTTGTCATTATAGTACTCCACAATATCCTTACCGCATTCGTTACAGACGGTGTGTGTACCTGACATAGCTCACCTAAACCCCGTTTCTATTTATATTAAAATGATGGCCACATTAAATGTCTGTTACACCGCATCTGGTGTGAGGGTTCATAGTGTATGGGATCGCCTGCCGTACCGGGCCAGACGCGCAAGCCTGAGACATGATCCGCAATTAAGAATCGAGCCTTCGATGCCCATAATCTTACAGATGTGTGCTCCAAAGCATGCAACTTTCGTATGATTGTGCCAAAGATCATGCTCTAATGTGCTTGCGTGCTAATTACGAATCACACCTCTGCGCCCAAGCCAAGGGGAACTGGTTCTGTGTAGTGTGGCCGGTGCAAGGTTTAATGCCGGTTGCCGCGCAGGACGTACGTGCGACTGGGCAGCAAGACACCTGATAAATTCATGGAGGAGCTTGGCTCCAGAAGCTTGGGAGTTCAGGATCTGTTTGCTGACCGCATCAAGGAGCTGACCAGGATGGTGCCTGCCAGAGTGATGCTAGGAGATAGCACGGTAACCGAGCAGGACACCTTTGATCCTGAAGGCGTACGCCGGTTCCTCGGAGACGTAGTACGGGATTTTGACGGATGGACGGTACATGACGTGACCGTATCCAGTAACGAGGACATCCGCAGGGTATTTGCAAAGTTCGGTGTGCATGAAGGAAGCTACCGGCTGTCGGGGCACATGTCTGTGCAGTTTCACGTCCTGCTGTACTACAGGCCGGATCATCGCGTGGTGGAGTGCCAGAAGGAGCTCTCAGAGATAATCGACGTGACAAAAGAAGGCCAGAAGGGCATGGCAGAGCTGGGGGATCGCCTGATCGTCGAGAAGCTAAGGGAGATGGGGTACGACGACCCCGACCACCAGAAGCTCTTTGAGATATTTTATGAGAACGACGCCGTGCTAGAGAAGATACATAACAGCATACAGAGCAGTGTTGACACTGACTTTATCGAGCTGGAGAGAAGAAAGTCCAATCTCTTCCGGGAGCTGGACAGTCTCCTAGTGGAGACGTACCAGACATCGCATGTACTCATAGACGACACACGGCTGGTGGCAGGCGAGGAGGGATACCTGTGCACTCTGGACCTAGAGTACATCAAGAACAAAATCCTGAAGGGCTCTTTGATGCAAGAAAGATACCTGCTCGCGTCCGGCAGGCTTTGAGCGACAGGCTGGAACAGGTCAAAACTGCCATCAGCAGGCAGAACGGCAACCCATAGATGTTGACTGGTCAGAACAAATCAAATATACCGCATAGGATCAGAGAGGCTTGATGGATCTAAGCTACGACGAAATTCAGAAGGCCAGCAGGCTGAGGGGAAACGATATCAAGAAGACGCCCCTGATTCACTCACCAACATTCAGCTACATGACCGGCTCCGAGGTGTACCTCAAGGCGGAGTACCAGCAGAAGACCGGCTCCTTCAAGATCCGAGGCGCCTACTATAAGGTAAAGTCGCTGCCGGCAGAGGAGAAGAAGAACGGCGTAGTTGCTGCATCGGCAGGCAACCATGCGCAAGGCGTGGCGTATGCAGCCTCAATAGAGAAGATCCCGTGCACGATCGTAATGCCCAAGTCTGCATCTCCCGCAAAGGTGGCAGCCACACGGGGGTACGGTGCACAGGTCATACTGTATGGAAAGAACTATGACGAGTCATGGGCCATGGCAAGGCAGATATCCCGTGATACCGGCGCGGCCATAATTCACGCATTTGACGATCCATACATAATTGCGGCTCAGGGAGCCATTGGACTTGAGATTCTAGAAGACCTACCTGACGTGGAAGAGGTATACGTGCCGGTGGGCGGAGGCGGGCTTGCCGCCGGTGTCTTGACGGCGATAAAGACTGGACACCCGGATGTCCGTGTGATTGGGGTGCAGTCCAGCTCATTTCCAGCAATGTACGACTCGGTACAGGCAGACAGGCTCACCGAGTCCGGCGGCCAGCGCACCATTGCAGACGGCATCTCAGTTAGAAAGCCTGGCAAAATCACTTTTGATGTGATCCGCAGACTGATCGACGACATGGTGCTGGTGGATGACTCGGAGATAATCAATGCCATGTTCTTGCTTTTGGAGCGATTAAAAGTGGTGGTGGAGCCTGCTGGAGCGGCTAGTCTGGCTTACTTGCTGTCACACAAGCCAGCTCCGGGAAAAAAGGTGGTTGCCATTCTGGCCGGTGGCAACGTAGACATGTACTTGCTGGGACAGATAGTGGACAAGGGCCTGGCCGCTGCAGGCAGGCTGCTGAAGATCTCGATACTGCTCCCCGATGTTCCGGGCGCACTGAAAGATCTGGTGGATGAGATATCGCTTGCCAACGCAAACATAGTCGAGGTGTTCCACGACAGGCTCAGCTCCGACATCAGCGCAGGCTCTGCGGGCGTTACACTCAGCCTAGAGACCCAGGGCAAAAAGAACGCAGATCTTCTGATAAGCAAGCTTCGGGAGAAGAAGATCAGCTTCAGGCTGCTCACATAAGCTACGCCAGAAACTCTGACAATCCCTTTTTCTGCATCTCCTGGGACTCGGCCACCACGCGGTCGTGCTGCTCTGTTTTGTGGTTCTGCAGCTTACTGCGTATATCAGGAGAGTGTACCGCCAGTATCTTCATGGCGTATATGGCCGCGTTTGCCGCTTTGTTGATGCCGACGCATGCCACCGGAGAGCCGGTGGGCATCTCAGATATGGAGAGAAGCGAGTCCAGTCCTCCAAAGGCGGACGCCATGGGGCCGCCTGGATTCTTGTCGTTGTATACCATGATTGGAACGCCGATTACCGGGATTGTGGTGTATGATGCGATCATTCCGGGCAGGTGCGCGGCACCGCCGGCTCCCGCTATTATCACCTTGATGCCTGCATCCTCCGCATGTTTAGCGTACTCTGACAGCCTTGCCGGTGTCCGGTGCGCCGAGACCACCTGATCCTCGTGGGGTACCCCAAATTGGTCAAGTGTCTGGGTTGCCTGTACCATGATGCGGCCGTCGGATACGGATCCCATGATTACGCCAATCTGTGGTCCATCGGACTGCATTATGATATTCTAATCTATCTACAGATATTAAAGATAAGTGTCGATCCGGCGGCAGGAGACCAGCTAACCCAAAGGCAGTCTGAAAGAGCACGAACACGCCAACAACACCGTCTCTCTGTCCATGTTCAATGCCGCGGCATGTGGGGGAGCGATTCTAGGAGGCGCCAGGTGCTGCATTCGGCAGAGAACCGCACCACTTGGCAC
Source organism: Cenarchaeum sp. (assembly GCA_965206845.1). GTDB lineage: Archaea > Thermoproteota > Nitrososphaeria > Nitrososphaerales > Nitrosopumilaceae > CAYGAM01. The sequence goes on from OZ242221.1 coordinate 146,736, forward strand.
CACTGCACAAATTCCACCACCCTCCTGCCTAACAGGAGAGTACACACTCAGGCCCGGTGTCTGCGTAGGCACGAAAAAACGCCGCATACTGCAAAATCACGCCTAGAAACGAAAGGGATCTGAGTGCATACACAGGAGACCTTGGTAGGTATATAATACGGCAGGCGTCATTTTTCGTTTGTCATGGGACATCGGAAGCACAGCCAACCCCGCAGGGGAAGCATGGCATACTATCCCCGGGTGCGCGCCAGAAGAATGTGGGCGCGCATAAGAGGCTGGCCCGAGATTGAGTCCTCACAGTCCCAGATGCTGGCTCACGTCGGGTTCAAAGCAGGCTGCGTTCAGATTGTAAGTATTGACGACCGGGAGCATGTCCCAAACCGCGGAAAGCAGCTGGTAACACTGGGCACCGTGATTGTAACTCCGCCGGTAACCGTAATGGGAGTCCGCGGATACTCCAAGGATGCCTACGGCATGCATGCAGAGTTTGACGTGATGGCAGATGATGTCCCAAAAAAGATCTCAAAGTATACCGAGATCAGGGGCGGTACGCCACTGGATGTTGCTAGAAAGATGCTGCCAAGGATAACCGAGATCTTTGCGCTAATAGCAGTGTCACCCCGGGCCGCAGGCTTGGAGCAAAAAAAACCATACATGTTTGAGAGCCCCATCAGATGCGGCAGTGTCGAGTCCCAGTTTGCGTTTGGAGTGGAGCGCCTGGGAAAGGAGATAAAGTTTGGCGACGTCTTTCAGACCGGCGCCATGGTAGATGTTGGGGCCATCACCAAAGGCAAGGGATGGCAGGGTGTAATTCAGAGGATGGGCGTAAAGCGCAAGCAGCACAAATCCCGCAAGACAGTAAGGGAGGTTGGCTCGCTGGGCCCCATATCTCCCCAGAGTGTAATGTATACTGTACCACGGGCAGGCCAGATGGGATTCCACCAGCGTGTTGAGTACAGCAAGAGGATTATGATAATCGGAAACACCGAAGAAGGTGCCGTAGGCCCGCCAGGAGGATTCAAGCACTTTGGGGACGTGAAGGGCGACTATATCATAGTAAAGGGATCTGTTCCCGGGACATACCGCCGAATGATAAAGATAAGATCACCCATCAGAAACATACCTGCCAAGGTTCTCAAGCCAAACATACTAGAGGTCGTGACATGAGCGTACCGGTATATTCGATAACGGGAACAAAGGAGGGCGAGATCGAGCTTCCGCCGGTGTTTCAGACGCCCTACAGGTATGATATAATACACAAGGCCCACACCAGCTTGTACTCACACGGATTTCAGCCAAAGGGAGTTCACCCCACGGCGGGCCAGGACGTATCCGCAGACAGTCTGGATCCGCCCACGGGACACGGCCGGTCCAGAGTTGCAAGGATCCGCGGGGGCGGAAGAAGACAGGGCCAGGCAGCAGAGGTGGCATCCACGCGCGGTGGAAGGCAAGCACACCCGCCAAAATCCCAGAAGGTTATTTACAAAAAGCTGAACAAAAAAGAGAACAGGCTGGCGCTGTGTTCTGCCATTGCTGCCACTGCCTCAAGAGAGATAGTCGAGTCCCGCGGTCACAAAACCGACGGCATACAATCGCTTCCCATCGTAGTGTCAGATGATGCCGAGTCAATCTCAAAGACAAAGGACCTGGCACGGATGCTAGACGCGCTGGGCTTGAGTCCAGACATGGCGCGTCTTGAGAGCAGAAAGGCCCGCTCCGGAAAGCCATTGCTGCGTGGAAGATCCAAAAAGACCGGCAAGAGTGCCCTGCTTGTGGTCAAGTCGCCAGAACTGCTCTCCCGGGCCTGCGGCACCCTTGCTGGCATCCAGGCAGCAGACGTACGGAACATATCTGTGCTGGATCTGGCCCCAGGATCGGCTCCTGCAAGGCTTGTAGTGTACACAAGGGGGGCAATAGAAGAGCTGACAAAGATACAGTCTCCACATCTGGAGCTGATGGTGACGATGGGATGAATGTAGAGCAGGCATACAGAGTAATACTCGGAACCCATACCACGGAGAAGACTTTTCCCATGGTGGAGAACGAAGGCAAGATCTGTTTTATTGTGGAGCGGAATGCCACCAAGAACAAGATTGCAGAGGCGGTAAGGGCATTGTACGAGCAGGACGCAATACGCATCAACACTGCTAGAACCGTACGGGGCAAAAAGGCCTTTGTAAAATTCAAGGATGTAGGTGTCGCAAGAGATCTTGCCACAAAGATGGGAATGCTATAATAATGGCGGAGCTGAGCGCGTTCTTATAACGGTGAAGATGGCATGGTAAGAAAATTCGAGTACAGGGGAATAGAACAGGCGGAGCTTGAAGCGCTCCCGCTGACAAAGATCTTTGAGCTCTTCAACTCTAGGCAGAGGCGTTCACTGACTAGGGGCATTACAGACGGCAAGAGAAAACTGATCGAGGAGATCAAGTCAGCCAAGGCAGGAAAAGAGGCAGGCCCCATCAAAACCCACGTTCGGGACCTCATCGTACTGCCATATATGGTCGGGGCCACGATCCAGGTGTACTCGGGAAAAGAGTTTCAGCCTGTTACCATATCCGTAGAGATGATCGGTCACTATATCGGAGAATATGTAATTACAAACAAAAGGGTAAACCACGGAGCCCCTGGCGTAGGGGCGTCAAGGTCTAGCCTGTATGTGCCGCTGAAGTGATCAGATATGGGAGACTACGGATATGCCTTTGAATCATTTGACCCGAAAATCCATGTCCGAGCATCCATGAGGGAGCGGCAGATATCGCACAAACATGCAAGGGAGATTGCAGTACACATCAAAGGCTCATCCACAGAAAAGGCGCGGGACTTTCTGTTGGCAGTGATAAACCTTGAGAGGGCCGTGCCGTTTCGAAGATACAAAACACAGGTGGGCCACAAGTCCGATCCAGGCGTAATGTCTGGAAGGTACCCGCAAAAGGCCGCAAAAGAGTTCATCAAGCTGCTGGACAACTTGGAGACCAACGCAGAATACAAAGGAATGGACACGGACAGGTTGCAGATCATAAACGCAACGGTTCACAAGGGGATAAAGATCCGTCGGTTCATCCCCCGTGCCTTTGGCAGGGCGACACCCAAGAACAACATACTTACCCATGTGGAACTGGTGGCGCGGGAGAAGTAGGCATGTCGGCGGTAAAGAGCGTAATCAAGGACAACTACAACATGATGTTGCTCCGGGACTATCTCCGCGAGAAGATCAAGGAGTCGGGGTTCTCTCACGCCAGTATCTCAAAGTCACCCACTGGCACCAAGATTATTTTGCATGTTACGAGGCCGGGAATAGTCATAGGGCGGAAAGGGTCAAGCATTAGGGAGCTTACAGAGAGATTAGCAACGGACTTTGGGCTGAAGAACCCCCAAATTACCGTGAACGAAATTCCACAACCCGAGCTCTCGCCAAGCGTGATGTGCAACAGAATGGCAGCGCACTTGGAACGTGGAACTGCCTTCAGGCGGGCCACCATGTGGACCATGCAGCAGATCATGCAGAGCGGTGCCAGAGGAGTCCAGATCTCGATATCCGGAAAGCTGCGGGGTGACAGATCCGCGTTTGAAAAGCACACCCAGGGGATACTGCCCAGGGCCGGCCAGACGGCCAAGGACATAGTATCTGAGGACGTGGTGCATGTGAAGACCCCCATGGGACTCATCGGCATCAAGATACGAATTGCCATCGAAAAGAACTACATACCCGACTTTAAGATGAAAGCCCACAAGCCAGAACCGGTCAAGACAGTTGCTCCGGAACCGGTCGGTGCCGATACGACAGAGCCTGCCAGGCCGGTAGCCAAGACCGAGTCTGAACATACGGCCATAGGGGAGAGCAGGATAAAGGAGATCGACATTGAAGTGAAGGCGGAGATCAAGCAATGAGTCGCGTCAGGATGAAAGCCATCAGGGAGATGAGCGAGGAAGACATCAAGGACAGGATCCAAGAGTTCCGCACGGAGCTGCTAAAGCTGCGAACCAACGCTGCCAGCGGCACGCTTCGCAAAGACAGTGGCAGGATCAGGCCGCTGCGGCGAGACATTGCCAGGATGAAGACCAGGCTAAACGAGATGAAGAAGAGATGATCACGGTAGAGAATATTGCGTCCCACGAGCTTGTAGGACTGCACGCGCAAGTTACAGGCTCGTCCAACAAGTGCCTGATCGGGTTGCAGGGCGTTGTGGCAGACGAGACAAAGTCCATGCTCTGCCTCAGGGACGGCCGCCGCAGGATAATGGTTCCCAAGGCGCACAGCACATGGAGGTTTACGGTGAGGGGCTGCCGCATTGTGCTTGATGGCAGCATGATTCAAAAGAGACCGCACGAGAGGTTGGGAAGAAGATGACACGAAATATCGGACTGCCGGTAAAAGATCCGGGCCGCAACGCGGATGCCGGCGACGCAAAGAACCCATTCAACGGTACCTTGTCGGTAAGGGGCAAGCTCTTTGAGGGCACCGTGGTAAGGGCCTCTGCAAAAAACACGATAGTCATAGAGAAAGAGTCCCCCATCTATTTTACCAAATTCAAGAGATATGCCAGGGCCAAGAGCAGGATCCATGCCCATGTGCCGTCCAACCTACAGGTAAGTGAGGGCGATCGGGTTCTGGCTGCTGAGTGCAGGCCACTTGCCAAGTCAGTATCGTTTGTTGTAGTGGAGGTTCGAAGCTAGTGTCACAGGGGCGTAGCCGCGGCAAGGCAAAGGGCGTCGAAGAGTTCCGTCCCTACGTTACCCGGGCACTGCCCGTAGGAGCTCGGATCACATGTGCGGACAACACGGGAGCGAAGATACTGGAGATTGTAATGGTGCAAAAGATAAAGACCCGTGTTTCGCGGTTGCCTGCCGCGGCGGTGGGCGACTTTGTAAACGTTGTAGTGAAGAAGGGACCGGCGGAGCTCAGAAAGCAGGTGTGGGGAGCCGTGATAGTGAGGCAAAAGTATCCTGTCAGGAGGCTCAACGGAGTCCGTGTTGCCTTTGAGGACAACGCAGGTGTATTGACCACAAAAGAGGGAGAGGTCAAGGGCACCGACATAAAGGGACCCGTAGCCGCAGAGGCGTCCGAGAAGTGGCCTAGGCTGGCAAATTTAGCCTCAACGGTGATATAGAATGAAGCCAACAAAGATGAGAAACCGGCAGATATACAAGGCAACTTTCAAGGTGCGCAGTGGCCAGGTGGGAGCCCCGCTGTCAGACGAGCTGCGGGAGAGGTACGGCAGGCGCTCAGTCAGGGTTGTAAAAGGCGACAACGTGTCTGTGATGCGTGGCGTGTACAAGGACATCCAAGGCAAGATTGCCCGGGTCATGGTATCTACAGGCAGGGTCGCCATCGAGGGCATAAAGAAGGAGAAGGGAAAAGGGGACAAGATCGACATACTGATTCACGCGTCAAACCTTGTGGTTACCTCGCTGAACACCAATGACTCTAAGAGGATGGCAAAGATAGACAAAAAGGGCCAACCATCAGGGGATGCAAGCGGGATCACGGAAGCAGCAACGGACAAAGTGGCAACAGATGCAAGCACAAGTGAGATCAAGGAAGCGGCGGCCGGTGGGATCAAAGAAGATGCGGTGACAGATGAGTCAGCAGGCAGGATCAAGGAAGATGTAGCGTCGGATGCAAGCACAAGTGAGATCAAGGAAGCCGCAACAGGTGAGAACAAAGAGGGTGCAGTAGCAGATGAGTCAGCAGGCAAAAACAGGCCCGATACGAAAAGCAATGAAGCAGATACGAACAGTAAAATGCATGAACAGCAGACCGGTGAGAGTAAGTAATGGTTAGCATTTCAGGAAGCAAGAAGCTCAAGAGACAGATGGCCCCGCTCTTCTGGGGAATCGGAAGAAAGGAAAAGTGTTTTGTGGTTACGGTAAGGCCAGGCCCACACTCTAGGCACTATTCCATCCCATCGGCGGTATTTCTGCGTGATACTTTGGGCATCGTATCTTCGCTGCGGGAGGCCAAGACGGCAATCTATGGCGGCGGAGTGTCTGTTGACGGAGTCAAGCGCAAGTCGTTGCATCACGGCATCGGACTCATGGACGTAGTCCAACTGAAGAACATGCCAGAGGCGTACAGGATGGTGCCCTCTGACGGAACGCTTCTCAAACCCATCGTCATCAACGAGTCAGAGAAGAACAGAAAGCTCTGCAGGGTAATCAGCAAGACCGTCACCCGTGGGCAGAAGATGCAGATCGGATTGCACGACGGCCGCTCCATAATATCGGACATCGCGGTGAACGTGGGTGACACACTCCTACTGCAGGTGCCAGATCAGAAGGTTCTAGATGTGATACCACTGGCAGCCGGCTGCCAGGCAATAGTAATCGGCGGTGCAAACGCGGGCCAGACTGGAACCGTGCAAGAGATAAAAGATGGCACATTTGTCCTTCCCAGGATGGCAACTATAGAACTGGGCCAAAGAACGATACAGATTCCCACCGGAATCATAATGGCAGTGGGTCGGGAAACCCCGTCGATTCAAATCAGGTGATAACATGGCGCAAGAGACACAGAATATCATGAAGCAGATATACCTGGACAAGGTGGTTCTGAACATGGGGGTGGGCAAGTCCGGCCCGGCCATAGTGGCAGCCAAAAAGGCCCTAGATCAGATATCGGGAAGAAAGTCCTGCCCCAGGGATGCTCGGGAGACTCAGAGAGACTTTGGTGTCAGAAAGGGAGAGCCCATCGGCGCGGCCGTCACGGTACGGGGAGAGGAGGCCACAGCACTGCTCAAAAGGCTCCTTCAGGCCAAGGGAAACGTGGTACGGGCCAAATCCTTTGACAGCTTTGGAAACTTTTCCTTTGGGATTGCCGAGCATATCGACATACCTGGCGTCAAGTACGATCCCGAGATAGGAATTCTCGGTATGGACGTGGCAGTCTCCTTGCAGAGGCCAGGATACGCAATACGCAAGAGAAGCAGGCACAAGGCAAGGATCGGCAAGACCCACAGGGTATCTGCGCAGGAGGCAAGGGACTATATCGTAAGCCAGTTTGGGGTGAATACAGAGTAATGCCAAAGGACAGATCTTACGAGTTTACCGGAAGAAAGAAGCACTCCTTTGGACGCGGCTCCCGATGGTGCAAGAGGTGTGGTGACTACACCTCCGTGATACAAAAGTACAAGCTCATGCTGTGCCGCCGATGCTTCAGGGAGGTAGCAGAATCTTTGGGATTCAGGAAGAATATGTGATCATCATGCCGGCAACAAACATTCTAGCAAATCTGTTCGTGACCCTGTACAACTCCGAGGCGCGAAGAAAGAACATGTGCCTGGTGCACCCCACATCCAAGCTGGGAGTCGAGGTGCTCAAGACCCTGCACCGCGGGGGCTACATCGGCGAGGTGGAGCATGTAGATGACAAAAGGGGCGGCAAGTTCAAAATATCCCTTCTAGCAAAGATAACCAAATGCGGCGCCATATCGCCACGCTTCAAGGTGGGAAAGGACGAATACCCCTACTGGGAGCAGCAGTACCTGCCTTCGTATGATAGAGGCATGTTGCTTGTAACCACAAACAAGGGTGTCATGTCACACCACGACGCGATCAACCACAAGATAGGAGGATTTCTGATAGGATATGTCTACTAAACTAGAGAAGCTGGAGGTGCAGGTGGAGATTCCCGAGGGGGTCAGCGCCAGCATAACCGGCCACATACTGACGGTAAAGGGCCCGTTGGGAAAGACCCACAGAAGCTTCCGCAAGATACCGGTGGGCTTGACTATAGACGGGGGAGCCATAACCGTCAAGGCCCTGGGAGGACGAAAGAGGGACTATGCCATAATGAACACGGCAAGATCCCTCGTTCGCAACATCTGCCAAGGGGTCGTATCCGGATACACCATAAAGATGAAGATAGTGTACGCACACTTTCCTGTCACTGTAAAGCCGCAAGACGACAAGGTCATGATCGAGAACTTTCAAGGTGAGCGCTCTCCCAGAGTGGCAAATATCGTAGGAAAGACAAAGGTCCAGGTGGTAGATGAGGACGTAGTCGTCACCGGACATGTACTGACAGACGTCACACAAACGGCTGCCAACATACACCTGGGGACACGGATAAAGAAGAAGGATCACAGAGTATTTCTAGACGGCATCTACGTCTACGAGAAGACCACGGGGATATAAAACCGGCGTGACGCTCGACGGCGAATTCAAAAGGCAGACAACGAAGCTGATCGAGGATACGCTGCAGCTGTACAAGAAAGCCGGGGCATCACCCCGCGTAAGTGACATCTGGAATGTGGAGAAGATCGGCGACTTTCTGTGTGGGTTCTTTGTAGGCGAGATGGTCGGCTCGGCCCTGAGCGCATTTCAGGTGTTTCACGGACGCGAGCCCACCCCAGGGGAACATATGGAAATTGTGGAGATCGTAGAGGGATATTCCGGCGAGATCAGCGAGTTCTTTGCCAGGTTCAACTAAGGTAACCAAATCCCGTCTACCGTCATGTCGGCACAAGCCCGCATGCCAGGCGCTCTAGCCAGAAGAACCAGGTTCGCGCAAGGATTAAATCGCATCTGCCTGCACTGCAATTCGGTTGCCGCCCTAGCTCAGCGTGGTAGAGCGTCGGACTGTTAATCCGTTGGTCGACAGTTCAAGTCTGTCGGGCGGCGCCTTTACCTTACTGAAGACTCTTGCTACGGCTGCGCGCGTATGAGAAAGTCCAAAGACATGCAGGAGAACGGCTGGTACCCGCACATGGCTGCGCGCATCAAACCAAGGCACGCGAGGATGTCGCAGGGACTGACAGGTTCCCGGCCAACTCACAACCGGCACCGGTGGCAAAAGACCGGCCATGCACGGCCTGCTGTCCGGTAGCGCCACCAGGGTTATCCCTGCCGGCATACGTGGTCTGCACGATCCCCGCCGGGAGAGGGCAAGATAGCTCCGGCCTGGTGGAAGGGAACGCGGCCGCGGCGCGCAGAAAACGGCTCAAAGCCCAGAACGGACTGGTGATTTCATGCTTTGTTCAGTTATGTAGACATCAAGATCTAAATACAAGATACCGTCATATCCCGGTATGTCAAGAGTAAGGCGGGTAAACCGATACTGCATAGACTGCGGGGCGCGTCTGGTGTACTATCCCCGGCTGTCAAACCCCAAGGCTCCAAACGAGCATCGCGTTCTGGTATATGCATGCCCGGACTGCACCGCCGATTTTGAAAAGCCCAAGATCTTCTCAATACGCCGCAACCAGGTGGAGGATCCGCTAGAGACAGTAGAGGTCGGGATTACGCAGACGCCGCGCTCAAAATCCTAGCATCCGCGGTCACGCGCCTGATGCCATGGATGCGCCAGAGGCAGGTACGCAACCCAGATCCGCGCCAGCCGATGTCATCCACCGCAAACAGCCAAGGCCACAGGCAGTAGTGGCAAGAGCCAGTGTGCGCCCGGCGGCCGTTTGAAGGCGTCTGATAGAATGATATTATATGGCTGCTGCCCGGATACAGTACATGGTAGTAAAGTTTGCCATTCCAAAGGGAAGCCTTGAGGAGGCCACGTTCAAGCTGCTTGAGAATGCGTGGACCAGGGTCAGCCGCAAGAGCAGGACGTACCGCGTTTTCCTTGACGATCCCGATATAATGGTAAAGATGCTCAGGCCCCAGGAGATACCCACCCTGGTTGCCGAAGGCCTGTACGATGTAGGCATCACCGGAAAGGACTGGGTAGGCGAGACCAAGGCCGATGTAAAACCGATGCTGGATCTCGAGTACGGCAAGATACGGCTGGTGGTGGCATTTCCCGACCACTATACCTACGACAGCCTCGATGCCATGATCGCAGACTATGCAGAGAGCGGAAGGATTTTGAGGATCTCATCAGAGTATCTCACCACCGCCGCCCGATACATCAAGGAATGTCCATCGTATGTGAAACACTTTGGGGGCAATGATCCTGCAATTGTGACACCGTGGCTCCGGTTGGGAACCAACGAAAGAGTCCAGATTCATCTCTCCTTTGGCGCAACCGAGGCCAAGCCGCCGGAGGACGTGGATGCCATAATAGACGTTACAGAGACCGGAACGACCTTGGCGCAGAATGGCCTCAGGATATCTGAACAGGTACTCGAGTCCAGCGCGCACCTCATAGCAAACAACAAGTCCCTGGCCGATGCCTCCAAACGGGAGAAGATATTTGACATAGTCACCATGCTGCGGGGAGCTGTGCACGGGAGAAAGTACCTGCACATATACCTCAACGTGGAGGCCAAGAACTTGGATCTGCTCCTAAAGCAGATACCGTCACTCAAAAAACCGACCATATCTCCCCTGGTGGAGGACGGATGGTACGGCGTCAACACGGTCATCAAAAAGTCAGAGTACCATGGACTGATCCCCAAGCTTCGCAGGATAGCGCAGGGCCTGGTAGTCCACGAACCGCGCCAGATTCTTGAGCTGGAAGAGATAAAGCGTGACGAGGAGAATTGATTAGGATCGTTGCCGTCAGCGATGTAGAGGACTTTGCCGCAAGCGCCAGGCCAAAACCTGCGCAGACTGCCGCAGTAGATGGCATCATAAGCGATGTGAGGGAGAATGGCGATGCGGCGCTCAGGAGGTACGAGGAACAGTTTGGAGGCAGCGCCGGCCCCCTGAGGGTTCCAGAGAGGGAGATCAAAAAGGCCCGGGACGGCCTGTCGTCCGGGCAGGTTGATGCCATAAACCTGGCAAGAAGCAGGCTTGCCGATGTCGAGACACGCCTCAGAGAGAGTCTGCAGGACATTGCCGCTGGGTTTCGAGGCGTCAGGATATCCAGGAGGTTTGAGCCGATAGGGAGCGCAGGCTGCTACGTCCCAGGCGGTCTTGCCCGGTACCCCAGCTCGGCCGTCATGTCTGTCACCACGGCAAAGGTGGCAGGCGTGGACAGGGTTGTGGTGATAACGCCCTCCAGGATGGGGGAGGTGGATCCTGTGACCCTGGCATCGGCTGACATCTGCGGAGCCGACGAGGTGTACGGAGTGGGCGGGGCTCACGGCATCGCCGCTCTGGCGTATGGAACCGAGACCATCAGGCCCGTTGGCAAGATAGTGGGTCCCGGGGGGGCCTTTGTGACTGCAGCCAAGGCTGCCGTGAGCCAGGACGTATCAGTGGATATGCTGGCAGGGCCCACGGAGCTGGCAGTCATTGCAGACAGCACAACCAACCCGGAATATGTGGCATCTGACATAATGGCGCAGGCCGAACACAGCAGGGACACATTCTGCTACGTGATCACCACGTCGATGAGCCTAGCAGTGGAGGTGCAGAGGGCAGTGCGGCAAAAGATCAAGACCGCCCAGCGCAGGGACATCATACAGGCAAGCCTTGCAGGCAACGGGTTCATCGCGGTGTGCCAAGAGATGAGTGATGCGGCAAGGCTGGCAGATATACTGGCACCAGAGCACCTACAGATAATGACCGAGTCTCCCGGGGATGTGGCAAAGGGGATCAAGAGCGCCGGGCTTGTCCTGCTAGGTTCGGACACCCCGTCCACCGCATCAGACTACCTTCTAGGCACGAATCACATACTCCCGACGGGCGGGCAGGGGCGGGTCAGGGGCTCGCTCTCGGTACTGGACTTTATGAAGCTGGGCACCACGGTCGCATCAGATGCCGATGCGCTGGCAGAGATCTCCGGACACATGATGGAGCTTGCCATGTCCGAGGGCCTGCCAAACCACTACGAATCGGTGAGGTGCAGGACATGAGGGAGTGGCTGCAAAAGAGGCTAGATGCGCTGAGCAGGCAGCAAGGGTACGTCAAGCCCGAGATGGGCAGGGATGCCGTAAAGATGGACTCCAACGAGAACTTTGTGGTTCCCAAGAGCATGCAGCAAGAGATGCTCCGGGCCTCGAGGGAGACAGACATCAGGGAGTACCCGCTGGGGGGAGCCGAGAGACTGGCGTCTGCCATCGCCGGGCACCTGGGGGTTCCGCCGCCGTGCGTAGGCGTGGGCAACGGCTCGGACCAGATACTGGATCTCATACTGACAAACTTTGCAACAAGGAAGACCCGGGTGCTGGCTCCGGATCCCACGTTTACGTTCTTTGAGCAAAGGTGCCGGCTGTACTCTGTCCCCATGGCAAGGGTACCCTTTACAGACGAGATGACCCTGGATGCAGACGCGTTTGTGGAGGCATCAAAGGATGCGGACATCATATACATCGACTCGCCCAACAACCCCACGGGGTTTCAGTTCCCCAAGAAGGACATGCTCAGGATAATCAGGGGCTTTGACGGCATGGTAATCGTGGACGAGGCCTATGGCGACTTTGCCGAGTACAGCCTTGCCCGCACGGCAGCAAGGCGCAGCGGCCTCATAGTGGTGAGGACGTTCTCAAAGTCCCACGGGCTTGCCGGCCTGCGCCTTGGATACTTTGTCGCTACAAGGAGCTTTGCCCGGGTGTTCAATGACGTGGTCCAGTACCCGTACCCGGTGAACTCCCTTGCCGTAGAAGCAGGCATGCGCGCGCTCTCCAAGTCAAAGCAGATGCAGGGGGTTGCAGACACGGTAAGGGCCGAGAGGCGGCGCATCATAGACAACCTGCGGCAGTATGACACCTTTGAGGTGTTTGACTCCGGGGGAAACTTTGTCCTGTTTGACGCCGGGGGCGCCGACAAGCGCGTGTACACAGCCCTTGCAGAACAGGGCGTGTCAGTAAGAAAGCTCGGCAAGATCGGCAGGCACGAGGGATGCCTGCGGGTGACGGTGGGCACAAGGGAGATGAACTCCAAGTTTCTGCTGGCCGTTCGGGACCTGCTGGGATGATTGCAGCAGACGCGGTAATCTTTGACTGCGACGGCGTGCTGGTTGACGTGAGCAGCTCCTATGACGCGGCCATCGGAATGACTGCCGACTGCGCCCTGGAGAGGTTTGCAGGCATAACGTCAGTTCCGGTGGGCGCAGACATGATCGAGGGATTCAAGGGCACCGGTGGCTTTAACGACGAGATAGACCTGACATATGCCGCGGTCCTGTCCCTGGCGGCCGCTGACCGGCTGGGAGAAGATCCACGCAGGCTTGTTGCCGACGTGGTATCAAACGCCGACGAGTCCGGCATCGCATCAGTCGAGAGGTACCTGGAGTCGCGGGTCGACCTTGCGGACCTGCGGCGGAGCATGGAGTACCCCGGCACCGGCCGCAGCAGCTCCCTGCACACGATGTTTGATCAGATCTTCTACGGCTCCGATATGTACAGGAAGATCTTCCTGCGGGAGCCGGAGATCGAGGGGCCGGGCTTCATAGAGGCGGACAGGCTCATCGTGTCCCAGAAGCTGCTAGACGCGCTATCGGCCCGGACAGGCGGCAAGATGGCCATTGTCACCGGCCGCGGCCTTGACGCAGTGCGGCACCCCTTGGGCGGCATGCTGGACTCGTTTGTGCTGGACGCCTGCATGTTCCTAGAGGACGGGCCGCGGAGCATGGCAAAGCCCAACCCCGAGTCGCTTGTGCACGCCGCATCGAAGCTGTCGGCATGTAGCGCGCTGTACGTGGGGGACTCGATGGAGGATATCATCATGGCAAAGGGGGCCTCGCAGATGGGCCACAAGGTCGCGTTCTGCGGGATCACCGGAACCGCAAGGAGGCCGGAGGAGCGGCATGCGATGTTTGAGCGCGCCGGGGCAGACATCATACTGAACTCGATACATGACATGCCTAGCTCCGTCCAGCTCGGGTGACCTATGTAGGACAGGACATGCAGTAGGCTAGTCTGTTGCACGACATCCCCAAGCGTTCCTAGGCAATTGTCGAAAGGGAAACATCTCATGCCCGTAGCGCGAAGTCGTGCAACAGACTACCAGAATGCCAAATCTTGAATAGAGGTAGGTTGCACCCCAGAATATGAATGAGAGAAGATCGGCGGTGCGGCGCACCACAAAGGAGACGGACATTACCATATCCGTTAGTATTGACGGTACCGGCAGGTGCGCAATCAGCACGGGCATCAACTTTCTTGATCACATGATGACAGCCTTGGCAAAGCACTCGATGATCGACCTGGACGTGGACGCAAAGTCACTTGACGGGATCAAGCACCACCTAGTGGAGGATACGGGCATCACCGCCGGCCAGGCAGTAGACAAGGCCTTGGGCGACCGCCGCGGGATCACCCGGTTTGGCCACGCGTCGGTTCCCATGGACGAGTCACTAGCAGGGGCTACCGTGGACATGGTTCGGCGGCCGTACTTTAAGCTGTCACTGGGACTGAGCGGGAGCCCGGTGGAGGACATTACTGGAGAGGATCTTGCGCACTTTTTCCAGTCGCTGCTCTCCAACCTGAACTGCTGCACGCACCTTGCCGTAAAGTACGGCGAGAACGACCACCACATGGCAGAAGCGGCCATCAAGTCACTTGCAGTGGCGCTCAGGATGGCAGTATCCCACGATCCAGCGCAGAGTGGAGTCCCCAGTACCAAGGGGGCCATGTGATGGTCCGGGTCGCCATACTGGATTATGGCGCAGGAAACATCTTCAGCCTAAAGAACACGCTTGAGAGATGCGGCGCAGAGGTTGACGTGGTAACAGACATGGCAGGCGCAGAGCCCTGCTCCGGCATACTGCTTCCCGGGGTAGGAAACTTTGATCCCGCCGTCAGGAGCATCCGCAAAGGCCTGCAAGGTGGCCGTGTGGGACTTGCAGAGGGCTCGGTTCCCGTGCTTGGAATATGCTTGGGAATGGAGGCGTTCTTTGAGAGGAGTGAGGAGGGCACCGAGGCTGGCCTGGGCGCAATCGGCGGCGAGGTGATAATGCTGCCAGATACCATGAAGGTGCCGCACATGGGATGGAACGACCTCAGGATAAGGAAGCCCGTCAGGCTTCTTGAGGGGGTGGATGACGGCTCGTGGGTCTACTTTGTGCACTCATACATGGCAAAGCCCGCATCAGAAGACGTGGTGGCAGCCGACTCGGACTATGGCGTACGGATTCCCGCGGTGGTCCAGAAGGGCAACCTCACCGGCACGCAGTTCCACCCGGAAAAGTCCGGCGCCGTTGGAAGGGTTATGATCAGAAACTTTCTTGAGGAGTGCAAGAAGTGAAGATAATTCCGGCCGTAGACATAATGGGCGGCCAGGTGGTTCGGCTCAAAAAGGGCGACCCGACCCAGAAGACCGTATACGGAAGCGATCCCATGGGCACAGCAAAAAAATGGCAGGAGGCCGGAGCCGACATGCTGCATGTGGTGGATCTGGATGCCACCCTGGGCCTGGGCTCAAACATAGATGTTGTGAGGGATATCGCGTCGCAGGCAGGCATCCCGGTACAGGCCGCAGGCGGCCTCAGGGACGAGGAGACAGCGATCCGGATGGCGGCATCTGCATCCCGGGTGGTTCTGGGAACGCTGGCATTCCGGGACAGGCGGGCCCTGGGCAGGCTGCTTGAGGAGCTTGGGCCTGAAAGAGTTGTGGTATCAGTGGATCACATAGGCGGATACATCGCCGTGAAGGGCTGGCAGGAGAAGACCACGATTCTGCTGCATGATGCCATGCGGGATCTTACCGGAATGGGCATCACAGAGTTTCTACTGACCGATGTGGGAAGGGACGGCATGCTAAAAGGCCCCGACATGAAGTCGCTTGAGGCGGCATGCAGGTTTGATGCAAATATAATTGCCAGCGGCGGCATATCGGGAATTGACGATGTCAAGCAGGTTGGCAGGCTCGGGCCCTATGGCGTGATACTGGGCAAGGCGCTGTACGACGGCAGGATCACCGTGGAGGAGGCAATAGCCGCATGCTGACAAAGAGAGTGATTCCGTGCCTAGACGTCAAGGACGGCAGGGTGGTCAAGGGCCTGCGTTTTGTCGCCATCAAGGATGCAGGAGATCCCGTGGAGCTGGCAAAAAGATATGCCGAGGAGGGCGCCGACGAGCTGATCTTTTTGGACATAACCGCCTCCGAGGAGAGGAGGGAGACCATCAAGAGCTTGGTCTCCGGGGTTGCCGGCGTGCTAGACATACCGTTTACCGTGGGCGGCGGCATCAGCACGCTGCAAGACGCCCGCCAGGTTCTGCTCAGCGGAGCCGACAAAGTGGCGGTAAACACCGCCGCCGTCAAGAACCCAGGACTGATCACCGAGATGATGGGGCTGTTTGGCAGGCAGTGCGTCGTGGTCGCGGTGGACGCAAAGAGGAACTATGATGCCGCGGCCGGCAAAAACGTGTTTGGTGGCGATGCGGGATTCTGGTTTGAGGTCTTTGTGTATGGCGGCAAGGAGGGCACCGGAATCGACGCGATAGAGTGGGTAAAGGAGGCGCAAAGGATGGGCGCGGGCGAGATACTCCTCACCAGCATCGACAGGGACGGGACCGGGGACGGGTACGACACGCTTCTTACCCGGGAGGTGGTGAGATCCGTCTCGATTCCGGTGATCGCGTCCGGCGGGTGCGGGGGTGCAAGCCACATGGCAGACATATTCCGGGACTCGGATGTGGACGCGGCCCTAGCAGCATCCATATTTCACTATGAGCGGCAGGGCGTCCGCGGGGTAAAGCAGGTTTTAAAGGAGAGGGGAGTCCCCGTACGGTTGTAGAGGTGGGCATTATAGAAAAAAGCATAGACGACATCGATTTTGAGAAGGGCAACGGGCTGGTTCCGGCCGTGGTGCAAGACGCGGCAACACGCGACGTGCTCACGCTGGCATACACAAACAGGGAGTCACTGGAGCTGACCAAGCGTACCGGCAGGTCGTGGTTCTGGAGCAGGTCGCGGAACAAGCTGTGGATGAAGGGCGAGGAGTCAGGCAGCGTGCAGAAGGTGAAGCAGATCCTGGTGGACTGCGACTGCGACGCCGTGATATATCTCGTGGAGCCTGCGGGTCCTGCGTGCCATACGGGCGAGCGGGCCTGCTTTCACCACGCGCTGTAGCGCAAGCCTAACCTCCTACTTGGCAAACCGCATGAGATCGGCAGCGATCCCATCCATGCACTTTTACGGACATGGGCCATGCGCACCGCGAGCATTCTTGTTAGCCACCTTGGGGTCCTCTTCTTTCTTGTACGCCTTTTCGAGATCTTCCTGCTCTGTCCTGTCCATACCATACCATACCAGAAGGTAAGCCGATCTACAAACTTTCTGGTTGCGTGCGTATGGGCCGGAACGGACTTTGGCTCGCCACTACACAAACAAGGAAAAACAGCCAAACCACGTTGGCGCAAAAAAACCCCCGCGGTTCCGGTTGTGTTACCCACTGTTTTTTACTATAACACACAGCATTTATTTAGAAACAGTGGGTAATGGAAACAATGGTTACCGTAATAAGAAGAAAAAAGGGAGAACGGTTCTTCTACTATCTGAAACACACGTCCACGTCAAGGCAGAAGGAGACGTATTTGGGGCGCAGCATTCCGGAGAACATTGGCGAATTGAAGGAGAAGTTCATGCTTGACTTTTACAGGCAGGAATGGCAACCCAAACTTGAAGCGATCTCGAGAGGATACAATGCAGAACTGGAGCGTATGCCAAAGAACGTCCACGAGGACATCTTGGCTAACTTCTATGCAGACTTTACATACAACACACAGAGAATAGAGGGTTCCACCATGACGTTCCGTGAGACGGCGGACCTTCTGCTACACGGTATTCCGCCTCCGGGCAGGCCAGAAAGTGAGAGACACGAGGCGGAGTTGCACAAGGAGACGCTCATGAGGATTCTGGAGGGAGAGCAGGACATCACAATGAAGACCATACTGGTGTGGCACGAGACGATCTTTTCGCGGACGGACCACGCCGACGCCGGAACCCTTCGCAGATATCCGGTGGGTGTAAGGGGAAGCAGGACGGAATTTCCTCTTTGGTACGATGTACCCGAGGAGATGGACAAGTTCTTTGCATGGTACAGGGCGGCCAAGAGTGCGCTGAATCCGGCAGAGCTTGCGGCCATGGCACACTACAGGTTTGTCTTGATTCACCCGTTCGGCGATGGAAACGGCAGGATCTCAAGGCTGATCATGAACTGCATCCTGCACAACGGCGGTTATCCCATGTTCATCATAAGAGTCAGGAACAGGGCATCCTACGCCAGATCCCTGGAGAGATCAAGCCTTAGCGGCAACGCAATATTCTTTGCTCAGTGGTTTATGAAAAGGTACATCAACTCCAACTCGCAGCACCTGGACAAATCATGACGGCAAGCCCGCCAGTCTGAGAGTTTCACCGCCATGCAATTCTGTGGAATCCGCTTCAGTGCCAGCATCGCGTCAACTCCCTTGCCGATACCCAATCTATAAACAGGTGAACAGATACTACAAATCAGTGAACACGATCAACCCCCGAAGCAACTGGTGGTTCCTGCTTCCGATCTTCATGGCAATAATCGGGGGAGTGATAGCCTACTTTGTGCTCAGGCACGACGATCCAAAAAAAGCCAAGAACTGCCTGTATCTCGGAATCATTCTCACGGTAGTAGGAATCGTGTCCAACTCACTATTCCCCGCAGAGCCTCTGCCCTGAAGCGCTCGTGATGCTTCCAGTGTTGCGGGAACGCTGCCGCGGCGTTGCGACACATACCTCTAAACTCGAATAAAGGAACGCAAAAACCACACACAGCCAGACAACCACCGCAAACAGGCATACTGGCAAGAGCCTGTATGCTCCCGAGTAGGCACGGACGCTCAAAACACCTGCATGAGAAAGGCCAATTTATGATCCGATGCCACCGCAGAAGGGCCAAGGCCGCAACCGGCCAAAAGAGCAGGGATGGGAGGCGCCAGATGCAGGATCTGCGCCCAAACCCCCCTGCCTTTTCGGCAAGATTGCCCCGATCTATTGCAGGGTCAGCATGGCAGAAAACCCCGCCGGTTCGCATTTCATGCCCAGGAGCTAAACCCCCCTCCAGCAGTACCCGTCCCAGGCACTGAACCGTTTTTCCACAAATGCCCGGTTTTGAGGGGGGTTTAACACTCAGGCACAGATACCGCAACCAACCGTCAAAGCACCCCCATCGTCCGTTGAGATGCCCACGATCGTCTCATCCCATGAACAAAAGCTAAACCCCCCGGAATGCACGAAAGCGTGCAGGATGTTGTATGGTACAAGGCCCGTGCACGCACGCTAGGGTATGTGGGAAACTAGGCTACGGCATGAGCCGGAGGTGGTTACCGCATAGAGTCTAACAATCAATAACGTTGCTGCCACTGTCAATGTCGTCATTGAATCCCGGGCTAGGGCCATCATTGCTGGGGTCGTTCTCCCGCGGATCAACATCGGCGAGCGCGCGGGCGCTGGAGATGCCTCCGCTATGATGCGGCATATCTGAAGTCTTGGAAACTATAACCATAATAGCGATCGGGTTGTCAGATGACGCATCGATCGGGTTGCCGGTGGGGTCGGTCACGGCCGAAGATGAAATATCCAGCTGCGGGATGGCCAGAGAGACGGCCGACTGGCGCTGCGTCTCGGTTAGCGTGACGTTGATTGTATCAGTGTAGGCGATCGTGGTTATGATGGCACCCTCCAGTGGGATCTGATTCTCCTGATCCAGATCACTGATGAACAACCTGGTCAGATCGATGTTGCTGACAGAGACGCTGTCAATCGGCTCTGAAAATGTAATCGTCAAGACACCTGTTACGCCGATCAGGGCAGCCGATGAGAACCCCGGCGCGGTAGTGTCTGCAGTGAGGGCGATTATCTGGACACCGTCGTCGACGGTGCCAGACACTACGGCATACGCGTCAGAGCCGATCCATGCGGTGGCGATGCCGGCGGCGCCGTCAAGCTCCGTAAAGCCCCCCTCCCCGTCGGTCAGGGCGGCCACGGCGACCGGGCCGGAAGGGTCCGTGATGTCGATTATCTGGACACCGTCGTCGTCTTCGCTTGCCACAAGCGCGTATGTGATACTACCGACATTTGCAATGGCAATACCGCATGCGCCGTCAAGCTCCATAAAGCCGTCTTTTCCATCGCCCACTGACGAGGCAGCAGCCGGACTGGAGGGATCCGTGATGTTGATTATCTGGACACCGTCCCCACTTCTACTTGTCACAAGAGCGTACACAAAGTCGCCGATCCTTGCGGTGGCGACGCCGCATGCGCCGTCAAGCTCCATAAAGCCGTCTTTTCCGTCTCCTACTGACGAGGCAGCAGCCGGACTGGAGGGATCCGTGATGTTGATTATCTGGACACCGTCGTCGTTTCCGCTTGCCACGAGCGCGTACATAGATCCGCCGATCCCTGCGATGGCGATGCCGGCGGCGCCGTCAAGCTCCGTAAAGCCCCCCTCCCCGTCGGTCATGGCGGCCACGGCTACTGGGCTAGAGGGGTCCGTAATGTCGATTATCTGAACGCCGTCGTCGTTTCCGCTTGCCACGAGCGCGTACATAGATCCGCCGATCCCTGCGATGGCGATGCCAGCGGCGCCATCAAGCTCCGTAAAGCCCTCCTCCCCGTCGGTCATGGCGGCCACGGCTACTGGGCTAGAGGGGTCCGTAATGTCGATTATCTGAACGCCGTCGTCGTCTTCGCTTGCCACGAGCGCATACGCAGAGTCGCCGATCCTTGCGGTGGCGATACCGCACGCGCCGTCAAGCTCCGTAAAGCCCTCTTCTTCATCGCTAGCAGACGAGACGGCGGCAGGGGCAAAGGGATCTGTGATGTTGATTATCTGGATACCGTTGTCAGTGGAGCCGGTGACGATGGAGTATGTGCCGGAACCAATTCCAATGATGGCTACGCCGCATGCGCCGCCAAGATTAGTAAAGCCAGCATCTGCGTCATCCACGGCGGATGCCGGAGTCGGAGATATCGGAATGGTAGTGTCAGTGACGGTTATGTCAATTGCACGATCAGGAGAGGCGTCAATCGGGTTGTCGTCGGTGCCCGCTACGGCCGATGACGCAATGTCCAGCTGCGCCGTATCCAGCGTGATAACAGACCGGCGTTGCAGCTCGGTCAACCTGACGGTAATTGTGGCAGGGTCACTAGACGCGATCGTTGCCGCCCCTGCCAGCGCAATCCGGTCTGTCTCTCCCACATCACTGATGAAAAGTTTGGCCAGATCAACGCCTGTGGAACTGATTGGCTTTGAGAACGTAATCGCAAGGATGCCCGTTACCTCGTCTAGAGTGGCCGACAGGAACTCTGGCGGGGATGGGTGGGCAATATCGATTATCTGGATGGCATTGTCCATCTCCGATGCAACAAGGGCGTACAATTTGGTTCCGATTGCCACGGTGGCTATGTCAGACGCGCCGCCGAGTCCGTCAAACCCGTCCTCGCCGTCGATCGCAGACGCCACGGCAGTCGGGCTGAAAGGGTTTGTGATGTCTATTACCTGCACGCCCCCGTCAGTGGCCGATGCGACAAAGGCGTACGTGGAGGAGCCGATTGCAACAGCAGCGATTCCGCGCGCTCCGGCAAGCTCGTCAAACCCGTCCCTGTCGTCGCTCACAGACGAGACGGCGACCGGATCTGAGGCATTCGTGATGTCGATTATTTGGACGCCGCTATCATACTCCGACGCGACAAGGGCATAAGTGGAGGAGTCGATTGTGACTGTGGTGATTCCGGACGCGCCGGCAAGCTCGTCAAACCCACCAATTCTGTCACTCACAGACGAGACGGCGGCCGGGCTGGAGGGATTCGTGATGTCGATTATCTGGACGCCGTCATCGGCGTACGACGCGACGAGGGCGTACGTGGAGGCGCCGATTGTAACTGCAGCGATTCCGCGCGCGCCGGCAAGCTCGTCAAACCCGCCTTCCCCATCGGTGACAGACGCGGTTGCCGCCGGGCTGGAGGGATCCGTGACGTCGATTATCTGGACGCCGTCATCGGCGTACGACGCGACGAGGGCGTACGTTCTGGCGCCTATCGTAACTGCAACGATGTCGGCCGCGCCGTCAAGCTCGTCAAACCTTCCCATTCCATCGGTGGCAGACGCCACGGTAGCGGGGTTGAAGGGATCCGTGACGTTGATTATCTGGACGCTGCTGTCCCAGTACGACGCGACGAGGGCATAGGTTAAGGCGCCGTCTGTGACCGTGGTGATGCCCCTGGCGCCGACAAGCCTTGTGAATCCAGCTATGTCGGCAACAGACGCGGTAGCGGCCGGGCTGGAGGGATCCGTGATGTCGATTATCTGAACGCCATCGTCGTAGACCGACGCGACGAGGGCATACGTCCCAGCTCCTATTGTGGCAACGGCAATGCCCCTAGCCCCGCGAAGCTCGTCAAAGCCATCCCGACCATCGGTTGCAGACGCCACGGCGGCCGGTGGAACAAACATGTACTCCAAGGCGTCGTCATATGCGGCCGGGATAACCGGTAGCCCGACAGGCGACAGTGGGTTGCCTGCAGCATCGGTAATGCCGTGGTCGGCAGAGACGTTTATGACAACCGGGAGGTTCGCGGGCACGGGATCGAAGATAAGGGTAACGGTGCTGTCGTTGTTGTCGGTTGCCGCTCCCACTGTCACGGAAGATCCGCCCGAGTCGGTGACGGCAAAGTCATCTCGGGTAATCCCGCCGAGGTGTTCGGAGAACGTCAGGACGACCCTGGACGGGGATCGGGCAACCGCAGAGACTAGTGCCGGCGCCTCGCCGTCATGGGCAAGTGAGATTATCTGGATGCCGTCACCTGTGGATGATGCGACAATGGCGTACGCTGCAGAATTTACTGTGACAGCGGTTATGTCAGCCGCGCCGTCGAGCCTGTCAAACCCACCCGCGCCGTCGGTCGCAGACGCAACGGCGGACGGGTCGGATGGATCCGTGACGTTGATCATCTGTACACCGTCGTCGTGTAGCGATGAGACTAGAACATACGTCAAGGAGTCGATTGTGATTGTGGCAATGCCGTGCGCCCCGTCAAGCTCGTCAAACCCGCCCTCGCCGTCGGTTGCTGATGCCACGGTGGCCGGGCTGGCAGGATCCGTGACGTTGATTATCTGGATGCCGTCGTCCCAGTGTGATGCGACAAGGGCGTACGTTGAGAGGCCGACTGCGACAACGGTAATGTCGTGCACGCCGTCAAGCCCGTCAAATTCACCTTTACCATCGGTTACCGATGCCACGGCGGCCGGACGGGTAGGATCCGTGATGTTGATTATCTGGATGCCGTCGTCGGTAAACGACGCGACGAGCGCATAAGTCTTGGCGCCGATCCTTGCGGTGGCGACGGCGCTTGCGCCGTCAAGCTCGTCAAACTCGCCCACACCATCGGTGGCAGACGCTACGGCGACCGGACGGGCAGGATTCGTGATATCGATTATCTGGATGCCGTCATCGGTAAACGACGCGACAAGCGCATAAGTTCTGGCACCAATTTTTGCCGTGTCGATGCCCCGCGCGCCGGCAAGCACGTCAAACCCGTCCACACCATCGGTGGCAGACGCTACGGCGACCGGACGGGCAGGATTCGTGATATCGATTATCTGGATGCCGTCATCGGTAAACGACGCGACAAGGGCGTACGTTCCGGCGCCGATCGCAACAGTAGCAATATCTGACGCGTTGTCAAGCTCGTCAAATCCATCCACACCATCGGTGACAGATGCGGCGGCTACCGGGCGGGCAGGATCCGTGATATCGATTATCTGGATGCCGTCATCAGCGTATGATGCCACAAGGATGTACGTCTTGGTGCCAACCGTGACGGTGGCAGTGCCCCACGCTCCATCAAGCTCGTCAAACCCACCTTCCCCGTCGGCTGCGGACGCCACAGCCGACAGGCCTGGGGGGTCGGGTGTGGCAAACGCGCCACCCGGCAGTCCCGCCAGCATCAGAGCAGACGTTAGCAGTAGACAGGCCTTTGCTGTTATGATCTGCATGGCATCACCCGTTAGACGGATCCCGCGATCCTGTCGGCACTAGGTGCGGTGATGCGTCTTGAATGCCTGCGCGTTCCTGTTGTGGCCGCCCACCTGGATCCTGCAGGATCCATTCCGATACAACCAGGAAATGCAAGACAGAGCCAGCTCTGATCTGGTCTGTGCTGCCCTGCCAGAACCCGTGAAGGCCTGTCCCAAGAGTAGAGAATGTGCAAAACAATGGGTGCTGTGTACAATACTGCAAGGCCGGATCAATCATGCGTTGTATAATACGCATATGACTCTTGTGTGAGTGGAAGCTCAGATGACGGCCCTTGGACGCCATTTGTGTATTTTGCTGCCTACAGCATTCCGATCAAAGATCCGCAGAGCTGATCCGACAGATCGTCGCACATGCCAAGGCCCAGTGTGAAGCACTCGGCTTGGCCAGAAGGCGCTCTGCAGTCTTTTGATCTCCAACCATATCGCTGCCCAGGCACAGAACGCAGCTCGCTTTCACAGCTGAAAACGGCATAGACAGCGCTCAGCACACACCAGATGGTTCGGCGGCTGGCAAAGGTGTTGTTTCTAAATTCGGGTTTAGAAACATGTGAATATTTGACTGGTTGCCAGTGTGGATGATATTTCTAAATTCGGGTTTAGAAACATACCGGGTTATCGGTCATTTGGCTTCGGCTCGGGCAGCACAAAGACACTGCTTGGCTTGATCCTTAAAATGATCCTTTTTTCGCCATCGCGCCTGAACGGATAGTCACGTCCCATATACTGCTGCGCAAGCCTGTCTGCATGTTTGTAGTCATAGTCTGGGATTATCTCCTCAACCGTTCCACGAACCGCCACCGTGTCAAGTGAGTTGCCACTTGATACCACGGAAACGGCCACCCTGGGATCCCGCACGACGTTTCTGTGCTTTATCCTTCCCTCGGCAGTATTCACCAGAATGTGTCCGTCCTCGTAGTCTGCCCAGACCGGAGTGACCTGTGGGGAGCCGTCTTTCATGACAGTTGCGATAAAGACAAGGTTCTTCCCAGAAAACAACTTTACGGCCTTTTCATCCATTGGATTCACCGTACAGCAACCGCGCCATGCCTGTAACGGATCCATGTTTTTTATTACTCTTTCTTATGCACCTGCCAGAAATACGCAACTGCGGGGCTCTTCGACATGTGTGCCAGTGTCCGTACCCATGCTTCATTACAAGTATATATACAGATGCCATAAAGCTACGCACTATTGGTACGCATAGGACTCATTATAGTCGTCGGTGTACTCATGGCATCCATGGGAAGCGCCCTATATGCGTACACTATCTACCAGCCCGTCATCAAGACTGTAGACTATGGCAAACCTGTACGTGTAGGTCCTGTAGAGTACGTTATCACGTACGAGAAGCAGTTCGACGGGGACAAGGACATCAAGCCGGAGCATACCTTTTTCCAGATACGAATCGATGCAAAGAACCTAGCCCAGGAGCCTACCCCGATCAGCGGAATACAGTTTGTCCTGATCGATGAAAACGGAACCAGGAGCAGTCCCGTTCACGGCGGTTTCTCCAGCGAGGATCTGCTGTTCCACACGCTTACCCCGCAGAACACTGCCACGTTCACCACCCAGTTTGACATCCCAATCGACGAAGATGCCACATACTACGTGGGAATCCAGCCAAGAAAGGAGCAGTCCTCACGGGACATTGGCAATATCTGCGTCCTCAACTGCTAGGCCTACCGCCAGTTGTACAGTATGACGGCAGCGGCCAGTCCAAGAAGCACAAATCCGATCCACCAAGGCACGTTTTTTGGCTTGCCCGACGAAAAGATGGAGCCTTTTCCACTGTTCGGGCGCATGCCACACAATA
This sequence comes from Cenarchaeum sp., assembly GCA_965206845.1. Classification (GTDB taxonomy): domain Archaea; phylum Thermoproteota; class Nitrososphaeria; order Nitrososphaerales; family Nitrosopumilaceae; genus CAYGAM01. The sequence continues at coordinate 172,342 of OZ242221.1, forward strand.
CACGCCAAATGATTTAACGGTTGACATAAACACCATTTCTAAACTCGAGATTAGAAATGTTGTAAACACCATCCTGGCAAGCTGCTGGCGCGGGCAATATTTCCAAACTCGAGACTAGAGGCATCGCTGCGTCATACGGGACCCCACCAGACATGAATGGCACCCCACACACTAGGATCAGGAGCTGCTGGCGCGAATAATATTTCCAAGCTCGAGATTGGAAACATTACGGAATCGTGCTACATTACTGGACGTGCTGCGCTTCGGCATTTCCCTATTCGGGTGCTATGGCCACGTAAGCAGGAGGTATGTCTGCAACATTTACCGGGGATGATGGATCAGATATGTCAACTATTGGGGAGTTGATGCCATCCCGCATCAGGGACAGTACAAGAGTGTAGGAGTCCGTCTGCACTACATCGACGTCGATTACTCCGTAGATGGTGGTACCGCCAAGACCAGTACCCGTCACGCTCAGGCCTACGGGGGATTCTGGATCTGTAATGTCGATTATCTGGAAGCTGTCCTTCTTACTTGAGGCCACTACGTACGCGCCGTCTCCTATGAGCACAGTATGCACGCTCTCGACTGCGTTCATGTAAGTGCCCGTCTCATGCCCCTGCAGGCTGGAGAGCCGGACCGGGTTGTACGGATCCGAGATGTCCACTATGATGACGGCATCCATCCGGTAGCCCACCGCTACCAACAGTGTCTGCTCACCCACCTTTATGGTGTCCGAGTCCGTAACAGAGTACAGTAGATCGTATCCCCCCTCCCCGCCTCGGATTATAGATGCAGGTCGTGGGTCTACAGGGTTGGTGATGTCGATTATCTGTACGCTGCTGTCTCCAAAGCTTGACACTACGGCAAACGTTCTGCTCCCTATTTTCACAGTATCGACATCCTCGGCACCGATAAGCTCAAAGCCATTCTCGCCGTGTCCGACAGTGGCGATCGAGAACGGCGCCGTTGGATCGTTCATGTATATCACGTGAAACGTATTGTCAAACGGTGACGCCGTTACGGCATACCACACATCGGAGATCTTGACCAGCTCCACATCCACCGGACTGGCAAGCCTGTCAAAGCTCCCTTCCCCGTCCCGTATGACAGATACCGGCACCGGCCTTGCAGGGTCACTCACATCCACCACCTGTATCACGCTGTCCCGGAACCCGGCCACCAATGCGTACTGCCTGCCGTCTATTGCCCCCACATCGATTGCAGCAGGCCCTGCCACCTCAAATCCATCGTGTCCGTCCCGGATCGTGTATACCGGAACGGGCCGGGTCGGGTCGGTGATCTCAGTTACGCGGATCACGTCCTGCGAGTATACAGACGAGAGCGCGTACGTCCGGCCATCCGCCGTCACCGACTCTACTCCCTCAGGCCCGAATAGCTGCCATACGCTGTCCGGTCCTGAGACCAAGGCAGATACGGATATGGGAGATGACGGGTTCGTTATATCCACTATCTGCATGCTGTCCCCAAACGTGTTGATCACCACAGCATAGGCGCGCCCCTCCGTCGAGACGACCGATACGTCCACCGGACCGGACAGATCCTCAAAGGTGTTGGGTCCGTTTACCATCGCAGAGACTGCCACCGGCGATGCCGGATCCGAGATGTCAATTATCTGCACAGAGTTGCCGGGCTCGCTTGTTACCAGCGCGTAGGTGCTGCCGGCGATGGCTGCCACATCCAGACTCTTTGAGCCCACCATGTGGACTATGCCGCCTTGGTCGTTTTGGAGCTGGGAGGCCATAACCGGCGAGTAGGGGTCAGATATGTCTATTACAGTAACCGTGTCGTCATAAGATCCCACCACCACTGCATAAGTGCCGTCTCCGATCCTGGCCGTCTGGACATCCTGGATCCCGCCGATCTCGTAGCCGTCCTGTCCATCAAATATGGAGGCTGCCGGAACAGGAGAGAGTATATCAGTAATGTCTGTTATCTGTAGCGCCTCGTCGTAATAGCCAGTTGACAGGATGTAGGTGGAGCCGTCGATGGAAGCTGTATCGATTCTGAGGGTACCTGTGAGTGCATCAAAGCCGTACTGGTCGTCGTGCATGGATATCACAGGTTCTGGAACATGCGGATCGGTAATGTCGATTATCTGTATGCCGTTCTCATAGTGGCTCGATACGACAGCATACGTACTCTGACCCATCTCCACGGCGACAATGTGAGCAGGCGCAAACAGCGTTTCAAGGTCGCCCACACTGCTGACCAGCGCTGGTTTTGCGGGCTCGGTCACGTCCAGTATCGCCACGGTGTTGCTGCGGATGTTTGGGATCAGGGCATAGGTGCTGCCGCCGATCTCCGCTATCTCCACATCGTTTGGACCGTAAAACTCCCCATACCCGTACTGGCCCCCGGTTATGCCGGCAACCGGTGTCGGGCTTGATGGATCCGTAATGTCGACAATTTCAATGGCATTGGCTGCAAAGTTTGCAACCATGGCATACAGGCGGCCATCTATGGTAACAGTGTCCATACCAACCGGGTCGTAGAGGCCCGTGCCGTCCCGCACATATGCTGGGATCGGGGATTGCGGGTTGGTGACATCCAGCATGAACATGGTCTTGCCTGCCAGCATTACCCAGAGTCTGCCGTCTGATGACACTCCGCTTATGCCGTCAAAGCTGTTGGCATCAAACAGATCGGTGCCTGACAGGTAGAGTGGGGAGGCCGGATCGGCGATATCCACCACGTGTATCCGCTGGGAGTCCAGTATCAGGGCATAGGATCTTCCGTCTGCGGCAAGTATGTCCATGTCAGTTATCCCGGCAAACCCGTACTCCATTACAGTTATCGGGGCCGGAGCGGAGGGATCCGAGAGATCCGCTACCTGTACGGCGTCGGTGCCGGCAATGAGTGCAAGGGCGCTCTCCCCGGTCACCAAGATCTCGATATCCACCAGATCGGTAATCGCCTCAAAGCCGTACTGGCCGTGCCTGATGACGGACTTGGCAGACGGGTCGAGTGGATCGGTAAAGTCTGCCACTTGGACGGCATCGACGCTTGAGACCAACACGTATGTCCTATCGCCTATGGAAAACTGCTCTATCTCCTGTCCTTCCTCTAGAGCAAAGAAGCTCCACACTCCGTCCCTGATCTCTCCTACAGGCGCCGGGGCTTTCGGATCCGTCACATCAACTATCTGAACCGTGTCACCTGCAGTCAGCAGTGCATACGAGCCGCCGCCGGTCTGGATGACCTCGATGTCTGACACGGCAAGCTCCCCTGCCGTCCCAGGCAGAACCGACACGGTTGCCGGCCAGTATGGCTCTGCGATGTCCACTACGTGCAGGGTGCTGTTTTCTGAGCTGACCGCAAGCAGGTAGGGGCGTCCGTCTATGTATGATATCTGCATGTCTGCTGCCTCGAACCCGGATATCTCTGCCACCTTCAGGGGGGTGTGTGGCAGCGTGACATCCATTACCCTGATCGGCCCGTCGCCTGCAAGGGCGTAGGTGCGACCATCTGCCTCCAGCACGGTCTCGGCGTGGGCCGCTGCCGGCATCGCGGCGACTGCCAGCAGCAGGATCGCAGCAACAAAAGTCCTCACGGGTATGGGTTGCAGATATAATGCTATTATATTTGTCGGCTCTGTCGCATTATTTGTCTCCGCCAGGTAATTATATCCCCGGCGATCCCGCGTGTGTGAACCGCACACTAGTTGGAATCATTGCTGGCCTGGTGATAGCAATCGCAGGGCATACTTTGTTGAAGCCACAGAGGAGCTGCTTGAAGAACAGGGCATGGTTAAAGGCCCGCTCTTTTTGATTGCAGCGATAGCGTATGTTATAGTCGCGGTTTGGCTGCCCGTAAAAAGGAGCATCGCGCCAACAGTTGTAGCGCTGGCCGGAACCATGGGCCTAGCAGTGCCGTATGCTATAACAAGAGCCGATCCGGCTGCGGCGTTTGGAATGGAGACAGAATGCATCGGACACCCCGGAATGGCCTCAAAGATCATTCAAGTTGGAGTTGTCCTAAGCACTGCGACAGCATTGCCTCAAGGAAAAAAATAGGCGCAAGACTGCTTCCGTGAAGCTGCCTTGAATGCAAGTACGGGAGTGTGCGCAACCGACCAACTCACAGCGGGCTGCAAAGTCTTTTCTTGAAAACCGGCCCAGCTGAAGCATGTTGTACACAAAATTCCATTCAATGCGGTCCCGGACGCGTCTCACTCCAGAGACTTGGTTCGTAATTAGCGCTCGGGCATAAAATAGCGCAATTTTCGGCATAATCGCGTAAAATTTGCTTATTTGAAAATGCACCTCTGTAAGAGTTGGACGAAAAAGACTTGGTTTTTAACTGCGGATCGTGCCTCAGGCAAGCGAGCCATTCCTGGATTAAATCACCGAATCGTGTGTGGGGCTTGGGTACCGTACGCAGCCTCGGATCAGCCGGCCCGGAATCGGGACGGTTGGGAATGTGTGCTTGGCGCAGGTGGGGCTTGGCAGAAACCGGATGCCCTCAGGAGGTAGACCGCTTTGCCGCCTTGGGCTTTGGGTCACGCTTCTCAATTAGGCTTGTCATTGCTCTGTTGACTATCTCCATCATTACATACTGGGAGTAGGCCTTGTCTGCCTTTTTGCTTCTGGTGCCGCGCGCCGTCTCCGTTGCAAGTGTCTGGAACACGTTCTCCAGCCTCTCGGCGGTACTCTTGATGGTCGTTGCATACTTGACGCCAAAATCCTTTGGTGTGCCGTATTCTAATAATTTGATCGAGGTGCCATAGTACTTTGTTATGGCACCCCGAGTCTCCTGTATTTTTACTATTTCGATCAGACCAGTCTCCTTTAAAACTTCCAAATGATGTCTAATCGTCGTGGTTGCCTTTTTGTAACCTGATTTGAGTAGATTGTTTGCAATCTGTTCGGTCGAAAGGGACTTTCGGTACAGGACTTCGAGTATTTTTACACGCACAGGGTCTTCCAACGCGTGTGCGTGAACTAGACTAGTCGTCACAGTTCTGCATACTTGGACTGGTCTGTCTAGCAGGGTCGACATTGTCCATACCTCCTTGGGTGTTTTAAAGTGGCCACTTGTCACATTTTGTTGTCCAAAGAGATCAAACTTTTGATCGAACTGGAGCATGGCCGTCGTAGCGATACAGGCGCCATAGGGGCCCTGCAACCTGCACTGGACGGCGCCAGCCATCTTGTTGTGTGATATGGTGCAAACACCTGCCGCTGTAGCGGCACTGTGCAGATACAGAACCGGAGCCCACGCCTATGCGAATCCGTCATGCCGGCACAAATGCACCAGTAACGGCGCTGCTCGTATAGCTGCAAAACAGCGTGCGCTGTACCGGTATGACACATGTTGTACCGGTATGATGCACGCTGCGCCCGTACGGGTTTTATCATACCGGTGCATGCCACATCATATCGGTACAGGCTACATCATACCGGTACAGGCTACATCATACCGGTACAGGCTACATCATACCGGTACAGACCACGTCACACCGGTACAGGTTCCATTGTAAACGGCGGAAAAACGGGCGGATCGGGGGCGCCGGGGGGGCCGGGGGCCGGATCACGGGCATTTTGAGCCATTTTGGCGATCCTGTGAATTCGAGTTGTACCGTAGGCTCATTTGATGCCGGTGATGCAACCAAAGAAACCAGAGATGTTGGCAGACACTACAGAGGTGCACGGAATCCCATAGATATTGCCTGGGGACTATACCCGTAGGCTCTGGCCGGTTATCCGTTCGTAGGCCTCGATGTACCTAGATGTCATCCTTTGAACTATCTCCGGGGGAATTACAGGGGCCGCCGGATCCCGTCCTGCATCGCGGTCACGCTCGAACCTCTCCTGATAGCCTGCCGCAGTAAGCCAGTCGCGCAGAATCTGCTTGTCGTAGGCATCCTGCACGCTTCCGATGCTGTGGTTCTGCTTCAGCCAGAGTCGGTACTCGTCAGGCCCAATCGAGTCGCCTAAGACAATCCGCCCGTCCAGCCTGCCAAACTCCAGCTTTAGATCCGCCAAAATAAATCCTGCATCATCTGCAATACCTGCCATCTGGCGGTATATCAGGACAGACGCCTCCTCAAGCCAGTCGTACTCACTGCTGGTGGCGAGCCCCGCCTGAACCGCCTCCCGTCTTGTTACTGGAGTGTCGTGGGTCGACTTTGTCGTGGGATCAAACACTGGTTCTGGAAGCCTTGCCGCCAGCCGGGTATCGGTACCCTCTGCAAGGGATACACGGCCGGCCCTAAAGCGGTCCGCCAAGCTTCCGTAAAAGTATCCGCGTACGACGCACTCTAACGGAAGCATATCCATCCTTCTCACGACAATCTCAGTATCAGACCGCCTCTCCACAAAGTGGCTCTCCGCAGGCAGTCTGTCAAACCAGAACTCGGCAAACCTGCAGAGAACCTCACCCTTTTTTGGAATACTCTCCTGAAACTTTACGTCGTACGCTGATACGCGCTCGCTGAACCGGAAGAGCAGGTGTCCGCCGTCCAGTTCGTATATGTCCTTGACCTTGCCAGAGCCCAGAAATTTCACGCGCTGACTACCTCGCGGTTGGATTTAACTTGTGGTGTTCAAGATCCCAAACCCACGGGCGTGCAGCCACAAAGCACCTGTAAAGATGGCTCTGCAGGCAACCGGCTTGCGCTGGCACATGCGGTACGGCAGTCTGGTCAGGAGCCCATCATGCCCACCATCTTTGGCAGTTCCCGGTATGCCTTGCTCACAAATACGCCCGGGTCTGCCGACACCTGGACAAACTCCATCGAGTTGTTCGGTGGGGGCGAGACGATCACCTTTTGCCGGGGCTCCATGGTTCCCAGATCCAGCGTTTCGCCGCCGCCAAAGTTTACCCTCACATTGGACAGGGGCTGGAATCCTGTATTTTGAATGGTGATGCGGCCGGTAGTGAACAGGTTTTGCTTGTCGATTATCGGATCCACAAACAGCTCATAGTCCTGCCCCCCGATGGTCATCTTTGCAACATCCATCCCAAAGACGACCGCCATTATGACTATGGCCGCCACGCCAGCAATGACTAGCCCGGTGTAGGTATTCACTGTAGCAGGGTGGTTCTTATAATAATTAAGAATGTTGACTGCACTGCTCAGACAGCAGAGTAAGGCCGAGACGGGCAGTCAGAAGGGCGCCGAAATAAAAGAACCAAGCCGTTGATCACCGACTTGGCCGATGGTCGCTTGCCTGACACCTGTCACGCCTAGCTGAACATTTGTCCCGGGGGCATGGATCTCTTCTGAAGCGATGTCTTCTCTACAGAGAACGTCCTGTTGGATGGAATTATGGACAGTTTTACCGACGTGTTGATTGCATAGTGGGTGGTCCCATCAGGATTTTTGAAGTTGGTTGCCTTGCCTACCCGGTCAAGATCCACCTTGACCTTTACAACCGTTCCGTCTTCCAGCTTGAACGACACGTACTCGTTCTCCAGCCTCTCATAGTCCAGCACCTCAAATTCGATCTTCTCTTTGCCGCTCATACAGCATGCTACAATGAGGAAATATTTGGTTGTTTCCCGGCAGGCCGTGCAGATACCGTGCAACAGGCCTCCTGCCAGGTCGCAATACGGACAAGCCGACCCACGGAGGATGTTCTAAAACGGAATAGAGCCTAATACAGGTGGCTTGCGAGCTTGATCTGATCCTGTGCAGAGATTACGTTCTTCTCGGCGAGCAAGTCCAACAGCTCCTCCAGCATCTTTTTGTGGGTAGAGGATAGCTCCACTACGGCCTGCTTGTCGTCGTCGGCGCTGCCAGGCGGGCCGCTTGGGCCAGGCGGACCCGTCGGCCCTGTAGAGCCGCGCTTTCCCTGCGGACCCTGAATCCCCTGTGGGCCATGTGGTCCCGGTTCGCCAGGAGCTCCCTCCGGTCCGCGCCCTCCTTGTGGACCGGGCTTGCCGGCGGGACCTCTCACTCCAGGCTCCCCCTGCCGGCCAGGCATGCCAATGGGGCCACTTGTGCCTATCTCACCCTGCGAACCGCGGGGCCCTTTCTCGCCTGACGGGCCAACTGGTCCCTTGTCGCCTGAAGGGCCAGAAGGCCCTCTCCCTCCCAGTGCCCCGATGTGGCCTTTGTCACCGCGATCCCCCTTGTCCCCGGTCAGCCCCTTGGGTCCGAGGGATCCCTTGTCACCCTGGGAACCCATAGGCCCATCAGGGCCCTTGTCGCCCTTGGCCCCAGCAGATCCGCGCTCTCCCAGGGGGCCCTTGTCGCCGCGATCCCCTTTGTCGCCTGTCAGTCCCTTGCGCCCCGGAGGACCCTTGTCTCCCTGAGGCCCTGCTGGTCCATTCTCGCCCTTGTTGCCAAGGGGTCCGCGCCCGCCTGTGGCGCCCTTGTCACCGCGATCCCCAATGCCACCAGTCAGTCCCTTAGGACCTATGTTTCCCTTGTCACCTGTTGGCCCCCTGAGGCCTGCGGAGCCCTTGTTGCCCCGCAAACCTGGAGAGCCGACGGGGCCCTTATCGCCTGTCTGACCCCTGCGGCCTGCGGAGCCCTTGTTGCCACGAGGGCCAGGATGGCCGACGGGGCCCTTATCGCCTGCCTGACCCCTGCGGCCTGCGGAGCCCTTGTTGCCACGAGGGCCTGGTGGGCCTGATGGGCCCCTGTCGCCACGGAGGCCAGGAGTATCTGTTAAGTCCATGTCATCTGCAGATCCGGCAGGCTCCCCGTCATCTGCAGATCCTGATCCGGCACCTTCTGATCGGCGCGGCTCCTCGTCTACGGCGAGGCCTCCCGGATCACCCTCTGTGCCATCCACATCCTCTGACGGTTTTGGAGCTCTAGTCTTACCGGGTGCATCCTGATCATCGGGCTGGCTCCGGACAATGGGTTTTGATTTTTTACCAGACCGGGATGCAGCGTGCACATCCACATCAAAAACGGAAAACAGTGGAGAGAACTGATCGATTGCCACTATCCAAGCCTTCGTCAGAGCAAGGACGCCCTTGGGCAAAGGATTCTCCGGGCTGCCCAGAACCTCAGAGTACATCCCATCGGTGATGCTCAAGTGGAAGTCCTGTTTCCAAAGGGATGAAATCTTGCCTGAAATGATATCAAGACCGTCGGGCTCGGATCCGACTATATGTATGGTTATCTCATATATTCCCGGATTTTTAAACGGCGCAGGTCCACGTACCGGTATTTGTGGGATGGACATCATACTTTACTTGCAAAACAGCTATTTCTGCATTTAGACGAAGTAGGCTGTGTCCCACGGACATATACTCCCTCAAAATCGCAAGGCATAATGATCCAATGATCGCGGCTCGACCCAATGAAAAAAATAAAACGCGATCAGCGACCATACGAGCTGGTCCAGCAGCATCTGTCGGGCCTCATACTGAGCACGATACTGGGGATAGTTGAGGATCTGGGCGACCCATACCGGGCCAAGCCCGGACTGGGCGGCATGACCGCCTACCCGCCAAAGGCCATGGCCGTCGTCTGCATTCTCATGGAAGCAGAGGCGCGCACCTACCGAAAGATGGTGGGCCACCTCAGGATGAACCGGGGCCTCGCCATGAAGATAGGGCTGCCCAAGATACCCTCAAAGAGCACCATATGGCGCGCCTACGGCATGATCCCCGAGCCATACCTGCGTGAGGTCCACACGAGGATCATCGGCGACGTCATGGTGACCGGTTCGGTGGCCGGGGACAGCACCGGCTACTCCGGCAACAGGTTCGTTCGGTGGTTCAGCATCCGCCACGGCCAGGTCAGGCTCAAGCGCGGCTGGGTCAAGCTGCACAGCATCGTCGATGTCTCCACCAGGACCGTCCTAGACTACCTAGTCACCGACGGGTACGCCTCCGACATCACAGGATTGTGGCCGATGCTGGGAAGGATCGAAGAAGGCGCCGACTTCTTCTGCCTGGACTCGGCCTACCTGGCCAGGAAGATCTGCGACGCCATATCCGACAAGGGCATGGTACCGCGCATCCGGCCCAAGTCCAATACCGTCTGCAAGAACGGGGGCAGCCAGGCCTGGGGCGATATGACCAGAACGCACAGGGACGAGCTGGCCCGGTTCATGGACGAGTACCACCAGCGCAGCATCATCGAGGCCGTCTTTGGCGCAATCAAGAAAATGTACGGAAACCATCTTCGGAGCCGTAGGCGCGCCCGGCAGAGCCGGGAGATAGCAATCCGGGTCATCTGCTACAACATCGAGGTGGTCACGCGATCGCACGTAAAAAGCGGCAGGCTCACGCACGAGTCGCTCACTGCAATGGCTGCCTGACTGGCGCGGTGACCGCCGCGCCGTCCGTGGGGGAGCCTGCGCACCACCCCTTGGATCGGATGAGATTTTACGGTTTCGGACAGACTTTGAAGCCGGTGATATGCGAAAAATGCCACAATCCCAAGAATTCGGATAATGCCGTACCGGCACGGCATCAGCGGATGATTGTGGGGTTATGCCTCTAGGACACAGCCGACGAAGTACCAGAATGGGGTCGCCTGCCGCCTCGTACCAGTCGTGAAGACTCTTCCGAATATGCGTTTTCGTACCTGGGCAGAAGTGTATTGTAACAAAACTATGTCCTCCCCAGATCAGACGCACTCTGCGCGAATTTATTAGGTTACACTATCCAAGACGCCTGATGCCGGTCAAGCTGGATGACGACAAAATCAAGTACGTCATTCGCGAGAAGGAGAAAGGGACCCTCAACGCCACAATAGCTGAAAGCATGAAGATCAGCTCACGACATGTGCGACGCCTTTGGGCCAAGTACAGGAGTACCGGCTCGTTGCCGACGATCAGCAGTGGCGGCCGACCTGCCACCAAGACAATATCTGATGAGGAAGTCGAGATGGTGCTGGCCGAGTGCAGGAGAGGCTGTTCGGGGGTGGGACGGGTCACCAAGGCATTGGCGGACAAAAACATAAGCGGCCGCACCGTATACAACATAATGAAAAAACATGGGCTGGTGGAGTCGTGCCCCGCAAAGGCAAAAAAACGCAAATGGGTGAGATTTGAGCGGCAGTACTCTAACGCCATGTGGCATACGGACTGGCATGTCATGAAGGACTTCCGCGTGAGGGATCTGAACCTGATCACGTACCTGGACGATGCCTCGCGATGCGTCACCGGATACGGCGTGTTCAAAGAAGCAACCGGCCTGAATGCCGTGGAGGTGCTCAGGCAGGCAATTCTGGCGTTTGGCACCCCGGCATCCATCCTGTCGGACAACGGATCCTGCTTTGTGGGCGTGCGAAGCGGCACGCCGAAGGGAACATGGACGCCTACTATCTTTGAGAGCGAGCTTCTGGATCGCGGCATACAGCTGATAAACTCAAGGCCGTACCATCCCCAGACCAACGGTAAGCTGGAGAGGTTCCACAGGACACTGGAGACCGAGGTGGGGCGGCACGACAGTTTGGACGACTTCGTCACGTACTACAACGAGAGGCGGCTGCATTGGTCGCTTGACATAGACAACCACCAGACGCCGCTCAAGGCGTTCCATGATAAGGGGACGTATGAAACTATAAGAGTAGACAATCCAAACTGGATGGAGGTTGACATCCATGGATGACCGGCGGACAAAGGGGGGAGGACATAGTTTTGTTACAATAGAGTACCTGGGCAGAAGGGGACACGATCTCACACATGCACAGAGCCATGCCACAGCTCATTTGAGCGCAGGCGCATGTGTTTCAGACTGGCCATTGCGCCCTGTCTTGTGGGGAACGCAGCGATCTGCATTCAAGCAAACTTTCCCATCTGCCTGATCCGCCTCTCCCTTAGAAGCCGGTACGCGCTCAGACCGTTAAAAGAGAATATCACCACAAGGCCCACATACGCTAGGGACTGGCTGTGCTCGATGAGCACCGCCGAGACGCCGCTTCCAAGAACACTGGGCAGAAGTGACAGGATGTAGAGCCACCAGCCGCAGCATCCCAACGGAACCAGCGAAAAGAACGAGAAGAATGACGTCGCAGCGGTGCTGCCGGAGCTCCCGCCGATTCTCTTCTTTCTGTCAATCCGGCAGCCAATCTTCTTGCCACTTTCTGAGATAAGCACCTGGAGTCCGACACCGACACCCATTCCCAGGATCACTACGGTGTTCAGCTCAAAGGCGGCAGTTACGGCAGATGCTGCCGGAAGTGCAGGGGTCGTGGCGACTACCACCACCAAGTAGACTGCGATCGTGGCGGCTCCTGCCATCAGCGACTTGGCTACGGGCCTCATCACGTATCACCGTATAGCCCCGTATCAGGATGAAATGACACCCACTCGAACCAAAATCCCGGACTGAATCCGAGCCGTGGCAGCTGCTCGCCCTCAAGCGGGCCTGCCACCGCAAGACCGTCATAGCTCCACTCAGAGCCTGTGTCGGTATCCGTAAGCGTGCCGTCCCGATACACAAACTCTAGCACGTGGCCATCCACCGCGCGCTCAAACGCTCTAGCATTCTGCTCGTATGCAGAAACCAGCAGAACCGGCACCCCGGCAAAGTCGTCATTGATTGTGCCTGCGGCCTCCACGTCTGACTGCGTATACGCCTTGTAGCTCACGCCTGAACTAAATCCAAGTATGATCTCCTTTGGGCCGAGTCGATCATCTCGATGAGCCACCGGGAATATGATCCGATCCGAAGCAAAGTACCTTTCGTAAGGGTCCACACCATACGCCCGACTGTGGCCCGTATCTGTAGTCAGGACGACGGTATCCGGGTGAAGATCCCTCCAGTCGCCCCATCTGATTACATCAAAGGGAACAATGTCCAGCTGTGCCCCGGTCAGCTCGCCTACCACCGCCTCCCCCAGGGCTTGGCTCCAGTAGCTGTCAGTCTGCCTGTCGTACATCAGCAGATTGCTATTGTACAGCTTGCCAGATACCCCAAACTCCAGAACCTGGCCGCCAGATGTCCTCTCAAAGACCTGGTTGGTATAGCACAGTGGGCAGTACGTCACTGATATCGGAACACCGCCCACCACGTCATTGACGATCTCGTGCCATACCAGGATAAAGCTCGGATATGCCCTGGCTTCGCCGTTTATCGCAAGGCCAACCACCACATCAGAGTCGGACATGAACTCAGCATCTACAGCGGCAAAGACAGGGTCATCTATTGACGGAATGCCGTCCTTGGGCGGTCCGCCACTGAGGATCCTATCCAAAGGGATCGTATGCCTTACTCCATCGGTAACCATCACAGGATCGGATTGTGGCTCCTCTACAGATTGTGGCTCGGTCTGGGGCTCCTCTACAGATTGTGGCTCGGTCTGGGGTTCCTCTGCAATCTGCGATCCCGCAAGGCCGTCGCTCAGAATAATCACAGCAAGTATTGCCACTGCTATCGCGCCTGCGGCCACATAATATTTAGAGTTCAAACATGTGTCATGTCGCAGAAAATTATTAAAAAGTTATTTCCACATCTAGTCCAGTTCCTTATTGAGCGCCCGGATAAACTTGCCCATCTGCTTCTTTGGAATCACGGCACCGCAGGCCCTGTCGTGTCCACCGCCAGATCCGCCCACCATGGACGCAAGCCGGTTTGTCAGCTTTCCCAGATGCGTGGTGCAGGATTTTGAGCCGCGTATGGACACTGCATAGATGCCATAGTCCACCCTCTCCTTGTATGCGATCCCCACATCCTTTCCCGAAAGCCCTAGAACAAAGTTTACCGCACCACTGGCGCCGGCATCTGTAATCTCCATGTACCCTAGGTTCCGCATCGTTTTTAGCTCCTCCTTTACCTGGGCAAATACCTGTGCCAGCTTCTCCACCTGTACCTGAGCAAACTCGAATGCATTTGGGATGTTGTGCGGATATTTGGAGTCAGCCAGCTCGTCAACTAGGTACAGCAAGTAGTCAGGATCCCTCTGGTGGCCCACGATGTTGTACGTGAGAACGGTGGCGTTGATCAGCGCAAACTGCCTGTCAAAGATCTGCAAAAGACATGATCCCTGCGGCCTGTCCTCCATATAATCGGTTATTGCGGCGCATGCGGCGATAAATGCGGAGTGATCCGAGAGTTTGGATTTGAACTTGCCGTACACCTGCACTGTCGTGCATTCGTTTATGTCGTGTATCATCTTCACATTGATCCCCACTAGAGCCTCTGCTATTGTGGGATCGATATCATGGTGATCAATATAGGTCACCACAACATGCCTCTTCCGCAGCGCCGTCAGGATCTCCACAAAACGGTCCTGGTTCTTCCTGCTCAGGCCTAGATCACATATGAACAGGCGCTTCAGCTCCATGTCTTCGGCGATCTCCTCAAGGGTCGCCATCTGCCCCGGATAGTCCACCAAGACAGAGTCTCCCCCGAATGCCTCCCGAATCAGCGCCGCAGAGCATATGCCGTCGGCATCCTCCTTGTGTGAGAGACAGACCGTCTTTGTCTTGATTGGTTTTGCTTCGGATGTCACGCTCATACGGTTCATCCCGAGATCAGCCTCATTTAAATTTAGAATGGCCGTGCGGCAAGTCCCCCATACCCGCACCAAGCCCGCCGCGAGTAGCCTGCCCATATGGGACAGGCAAGTAAGATCTGCAGTTGGTTCCTCCTGGCCATCACGGCGCCGCCCGCATGGATGGAGACATGCTGCACCTGCCGGATCACGTTCTGCGTTCCTGTACCGATGAAAAGCCAGGTTGCACAAATCCACGGGTATAGTTGACCTTCTGAAGTCCGGACCGCTTCAAGCCGGAGCCATCTACGAGTTTGATGCCTTCAAGCGTAATGTCGGCGGCTGCGACCCCCCGGCAGCCGCAACTCCTGCAGGTTGCAGTACAGGGAGAAGAGATCCTATCCGGTCCTCTGGTCGTGCGGGTGAGCTGTGCAGTATAGTGCATCCTGAACCATACCTACAAGCACTTCAAACTCGGGCAGATGCCACGCGCATATTAGGATATGACCCGACGACCCTTGTAGTTTGCCCAGGTGTCGCAAAACGACACCCCGTTGAGTTGCTCCCGGCGATCCAGATCCTGGATCTTTTTCAGCTCTGCCGGTGACGCGTCAAGTATCATCCTGTCAATCTTCCTTAACAGATCCCGTTCTAGCATCAGCATTGCTTAAGAGTGCGATCTGTAATTAAGCCAGTGTGAAGTTGTTATTTTAGACACAATACTCAATTAATCCTAATTGTGGTGCCCCCCACGAAATCTGCCAAGAACGGCGCCATACTATCCCCGCAGGGAGTGGCTCGCATGGATGCCCTCGCAGCGCCGAGCCTGTGCTCATAGGCAGATATGACAGTCAGGCAGCGCCGGCGGTACGCCCTCAGGCTCCTCCCTGCCTGCTTCCTCTGCCCCGTCCCGGAGCGCTCCCAATGCCGGCCAAGCCTGCGATCCTGGGTATTGGTGGCGACTTGGCTGAGACGCCACATGTCCGTTCAAGTTATAATGTCCCGATGCGATATACCCACAAATGGATACCAAGAACATCGGCCTGCGCGGAATAGAGGTTGCCGACACCAGGATCTCAAACATTGACGGCAAGCAAGGCAGGCTGATCTATCGCGGGTATGACATCCTGGATCTGACCAAGAACTCCAGCTTTGAGGAGACGGCGTTTCTGCTGCTCCATGACGACCTACCATCAAAGCTTGAGTACAGGGACTTTGTAGGCCGCCTCAATGGTGCCCGGTGGATTCCGAGGCGCATGCAGATCAACATGGGAAACTGGAGAAAGGACGCAGACCCAATGGATATGCTACAGGCATTCGTGGCAGCACTAGCAGGCTACTACGACGAGGAGTTCTCCACCAAGGAAGCAAGCTATGACCGCGCCATCAACCTAATTGCCAAGGTGTCGACCATTGTGGCTAGCTGGCAGAGAATAAGAAACGGTCTGCCCCTAGTGGATCCGGATCCCAGTCTCAGCCATGCAGCAAACTTTCTACACATGCTCACAGGTGAAAAACCCGATGACGAGACCGCAAAGATATTTGACGTGTGCCTGATTCTTCACGCAGAGCACACGTTTAACGCATCGACGTTTACGGCAAGGCAGGTGGCATCAACTCGGGCCCACATGTACTCAGCGGCCAGCGCAGCCATCGGCGCCCTCAGCGGCGAGCTCCATGGAGGAGCAAACTACGAGGTGATGAAGATGCTTCAGGACATCGGCACCATGGACAAGGTGGAGCCGTGGATCAACCGCAACATAGACATGGGCAAGAAGATCATGGGTATGGGCCACGCAGTATACAGGACACACGATCCCAGGGCCGTGATACTCAAGGAGATGTCCCGCAAGCTTGCATCAAAGCTGAACGAGCCGTGGTTTGACATAACAGAGAGAGTCGAGCAGATCACTCAAAAAGAGATGGCGCACCGTAAGAACATCAGCATGTATCCCAACGTCGACTTGTACAGCGCATCAGTCTACTACATGCTGGACATTCCCACAGATCTCAACACGCCCATATTTGCAATATCCCGGTGTGTGGGATGGGCTGCCCACATCATAGAGGAGAAGTTTGCCGAGGCGGCTCCCAAGCCGGCGCTGTACCGACCAAAGGCCACCTACGTCGGCAAGTACTGCGGGCCGGAGGGCTGCGAGTACAAGCCGCTGAACCTGCGGGCAGACTAGTTTCTAAAATGATCCTGGCCCACGGACCCGGGCGTCCTGTCGGCGTTGTACAGCACGTCAAATACTGCGTCATAAAACGAGATGCCCTTCTCCCGGGCCTGGTCGTCAAGCCACCTTATCCCGTCGGCCAGTTCCCTGTCTCTCTCAGCCGACTGCACCAGCTCGTCTACTACACTCGTAAAGAAGGCGCCGGGCTTGATCATGGTACAATCTGTACGGGTCTGATCATAAAGATAGAATTCAAAATAAATAAACAAAGTAGGTAGTTTTTTAGAGCCACGTTGGAGTGTCGCAGTCAGAGGGTCGATTGTTATATAGACAGTCAGGCAACCACGATGCATTGGAGCACAGGCTGTACTTTGACGGGGATACGGATGGAATCGCGTGGTGCCTCGAAGGCAATTCCGGGAGCTGCCAGGTCAGGAAGCATGCGGGGATATACCTTGGCAGGGTAGCAGACGAGCAGTCGCGATACATTGCTCTGCATGTGGGAATCTTCTGGTGCATAGGAACGTCCAGGATCAAGAACTCTGATGCGGTCCGTGTCATGATCACGTCTAAGACCATGTTTGATCACTTGGGGCGCGGCAGACCCCCTGCGGATCCCTTTATCGCAACCAGGACTGCGTTTATTGATCAGATGGTGCGGCAACGGGGCCTGAAGGTATCATACCATCTGACCCCATCATGCCCTGCAACTGCGCTTCTCCGGGACATCAGGCTACATTCCGACCAAGGCACGCCGGCCACATAGCCCGCACAGTCCAGCCGTGCTACGTGAGAACTAGGCCGATATCCATCAGGTTTGTTCCGGTGTGTCCCGTGAGGACAAGTCCGCCATGTCTTTTGAAGAACGAATGCGAGTCGCTGTTTTTGAGCAGTCCGTCCACGTACATCACGTCGATCTCAAAGTTCTTCATGACCGCCCCCGCATACGGTGTGCTGCCGTCGATCCCGTCGGTTCCAATCGAGGCTGCAACCATCCTGCGGCCGCGGCTCCTGTCATCACGCAGTATGCGCAGCACGAGCTCCTGGTTGCGCCCCCCGGCCCCGCTTCCCTGCACGCGAACAGTCGTCTCGCCACCAAATATGATGCACCTCCCTCTACCGGACACCATTCCGGCGATCTTGCCTGCCGCGGCAGCCACATCCCCGGACATTCTACAGATGGTAGCAGCATGCCCCAGATCCTGCGCCCTGCGGGCCATGGCTGCGAGGCAGTCCTGGTTTGACGCGATTATCTGGTTTGGGATCACGGGCGCGCTCGGCATCTCTGGAATGCCGCCTGCGGCGCCGGTCTCCAGCCTCCGGTATACCGATGACGGCACCGTACCTGCTGGATCATACCTTCGGACTATTCTGAGCGCATCGCCAAAGGTCGAGCCATCACAGTACGTGGTACCTGACGCAATGGAGGAGAGGTCGTCCCCCGGCACGTCAGACATTATCAGGGATGCGGCGCCGCACCGCATACCCGACACCAGCTGCCCCCCCTTGATTCCAGAGAGGTGCTTACGGACGCAGTTGAGCTGGTGTATCGGTGCGCCCGACTCCAGGAGCAGCCGGCTGACGAATCTCTTCTCCTCCAGTGAGATCCCGGCCGGCTGGCACAGGAGAGACGATGACCCCCCGGAGACCAGAAACACGACAAAGTCAGAACTGCTCCTGCGGGCCAGAAACCTGGCCACCTCCAAGGCCGCATCAACACTGGATTGATCCGGGACCGGGTGTGATGCCCTTACAGTACGCAGCGATCCTGCACCATCAGCCCCATGGGGGACCACTACTATTCCACCGGAGACGTCCAGTATGTCACAGGTCGCGTTTGCCATCAGTCCGGCGGCCTTGCCAAATGCCACGACCTGCACGTTGCGTCCCGCAAGGCTTACCTGCCTGCCGTCTGCACGAATCGCATCCCTCCCTACGAACCGCCGCACCGCAGAGCCTGGCAGAGCGGCGCCCAGGCCGGCTTGCAGTATCTCCAGCGCCAGACGACAGTCCGCGTCGGCTGTCAGCTCCCCAAGGTTGCGGATCAACACGGATGGTACCGACTCAAGATATAATAATGCTAGAAGATTCCAACCAACCCATGCACACGGTGCGCATTCCCAGCGTCATCAAGTTCGGCCAAGACGCGCTGGGCCAGACAAAATACCCCAAAAACGCGCTGGTCGTAACCACCGCCCAACCCAGCCTGTCAGACAAGTGGCTTGGGAAGATGGGAATCAAAGACTACATGCTCTTTGACACGGTCACGCCGGAACCGTCCATCGACGACGTAAACGCCGTAATCTCCGAGTACAGCTCAAAGAACCCTTCGGTTATCATCGGGCTGGGAGGAGGAAGTTCCATGGATGTAGTAAAGTACGCCGCACCAGAGATGGGCAAGAAGAAGATTCTCATTCCAACCACCTTTGGCACCGGTGCCGAGATGACCACCTACTGTGTGCTCAAGTTTGACGGAAAGAAGAAGCTGCTCCGCGAGGACAGGTTTCTGGCCGACATGGCAGTAGTGGACTCGTACTTTATGAACGGAACACCGCAGCAGATCATCAGCAACTCCGTATGCGATGCCTGCGCCCAGGCCACCGAAGGGTACGACAGCGGGCTTGGCAACGACTTTACAAGAACCCTCTGCGAGAAGGCCTTTGGCATACTGTACGACGCAATCATGAACGACCACACCGAGAACTATCCCTACGGCTCGATGCTGTCAGGCATGGGATTTGGAAACTGCTCCACCACACTGGGACACGCGCTCTCCTACGTGTTCTCAAACGAGGGGGTTCCCCACGGGTACTCACTGTCCTCATGCACCACGGTGGCGCACAAATTCAACAAGTCAAAGTTCTACGACCGCTTCAAGGAGATCACAGAGAAGCTGGGCTTTGAGAGGCTCAAGCTTGCAGCAGACGTCTCTGAGGCAGCAAGCGTAGTGATGACTGATCGCGGCCACCTTGATCCAAACCCCCTGCCGGTAACAAAGCAGGACGTGATCAAGTGCCTTGAGGACATCAAGGCAGGAAACCTATAGGACGGCACTCGCGCCGGCCTTGTCGCATATCTAGTAGCTTTCAGAAGGAGGAACTCCATAATACACTGCGGGTCGGGTTGTCATAACCTCTGTCTCCCTGTTGATCCGCCCCAGCCTGGATCCTCAAAGGCGCATTTAGTAAGATAAGGGACAAGACTATACTTATTATCTTCCAGATATTACACCACATGTAGAAAACAGATGAGCGAGATAAAGTTTGGAATACAGAACGGCCTCAATGTGGCTAGGGCAGGTTACACAGAAGATCAAATCCTAACTGCCTGCAGGCTGGCAGACACAACAGGGTACGACTCGGTATTCTACATGGATCACACTAACGTGCCACAGTGGAAGAAGGCCACGGTTCTTGACCCATGGGTCATGCTGTCTGCCATAGCGGCAGTAACGGACAAAGTGGAGATTGGAACGTGTGTGACTGATGCCATCAGGAGGCACCCGTCAAACATCGCACTAGCAACCGTCACACTGGACAGAATCTCCAAGGGAAGGGCGATCCTCGGAATAGGCGCCGGCGAGGCCCAGAACCTCAAGGAGTTCTGCATTCCGTTTGAGAAGCCGGTCTCAAAATGGGAGGAGCAGATCCAGGTCATCAAGGCGCTGTACGGTTCCTCGCCGGACAACACGGTAGACTTTGACGGCAAGTATTATCAGCTAAACGGGGCATGCCTGCAGGCCGAATCCGTAAGACAGCCATACCCGCCCATATACATGGCATCGGGAGGCTCGCGGACGCTGCGGTTGACCGGCAAGTACGGCAACGGCTGGCTGCCCATAGGATACACGCCGGAGCTCTTCAAGGATCACGCGGCCCAGATCAAAAAATCCATGAAGGACAACGACAGGACGCAGGAAGACAGGGACAACTTTCAGTTTGCGCTGGACGTCGATGTGTATTTTTCAGAGGACGCAGAGGAGTCTTGGGCAAGAATGAAGGAGGCCGTAAAGGTGAGTCTCTTCAAGTCCGAGATTCTCAGGGTCCACCACCTCAAGGAACTGGAGGGCTTTGACTTTAGAAAGTACTTTACCGAGTACTCGATGTCAGACGCCAGCTGGATTGTGGAGATGAGAAAGGCCGCAACAAAGATCCCCGACAGTGTGGCCCGCTCCTCGACTGCCATCGGCACGCCCGAGGACATGATCCCCATATTTGAGAGGTTCAAGGAGGCAGGCGTCAACCACTTTGTGGTCAGGTTCTGGGGCAAGAACTACTTTGGGAGCATAGACAGGTTCTCAAGCCAGGTAATGCCACACATCAGGTAGGCGCCAACTCGTGCGGCGTCACAGGTAAAATTCTGATTTGAGGTTTCGGTAGAACATTCTCATGTTGGATTCAAGTACAGGTATCTTCTGCTCCATACCCTGCAGTATCGCATCGGACTGGCTATGCGGAATGGATTCTGTGGCCGCATCAAGCCAAAACCTTATCATATCCCGATCCACCTCCAGGTGAAACTGCAGGCCCACTGTCGTGCCTATCCGGAATGCCTGGTTTGCATACAGTCCGGAGCGGGCAAGACGAACAGCCCCCTCGGGAAGGTCAAAGGTGTCACCGTGCCAGTGAAATACGGTAAAGGGATCACCAAACCCCGAGAGGAGCGGGTCTGATCCAGCCACATGCAGATCATCAAAGAACCCGATCTCGCTTCTGGGTCCCCGGTACACGCGGGCCCCAAAGGCCTTTGCAACAAGCTGGGAGCCCAGGCAGACTCCCAGCAGCGGAGTCCCCTCCCTTGCAAACCTGCGGATGAGATCCATCTCTTCCCTCAGGTACGGCAAGTCGTCGTTTGCGCTCTCCGGCGCGCCAAGGATTACCCCCATGGCGTACCTGCCGCGTGGAATCCCCTGCCGCTTTGCGTGGATCACGTCAACGCCAAACCCGTCCTCCCGAAGCAGCCTTCCCAGAAGCCCCGGCCCCTCGGTCCGGGCGTTCTGCACAATCAGGACATCAGGCACTGCACGGATGCGCCGCCGCCTCCTAATATGTCAAGCCTCAAAGCGGCCCAGGACGGATGGCGAGCAGAAGAGGGGACGCGCCCAGCCGCATCAGGGCAAACCACGCGGCCAGGCACCGGCATGGAAAGATGTAAAGGCTGCCGTGCCGTTATCTGCGCCGATGCAGGTATCAGAGTCTGAGATAAGCGGCCTCCGGGACTTTGTCGCATTCCTGAACCTGCAGGAGAACAGTGCTGTCGCAGTGGAGGGAATGCGGGATGTTGCGGCCCTCAGGTGCATAGGGTACCGCGGAACAATCCTTGAGTTTCACAGGTTCTGCGGCCTGGCAGAGTTTGCAGATGCGGCAGCCGGGTACGGCACCGTGATAATGCTCTTTGATCGGGACAGAAAGGGCATGTACCTGACCAGGCGGCTGACAGGCATGCTGCAGCGCAGAACCAAGGTCGACACGGCATCCAGGCGAAGGCTTGGGGGGATCACCTGCGGCAGGATAAGATGCACCGAGCAGCTGATGTGCTACCTGCCGCACCTAGGGCAATGACACGTCTCCGGGTTTAGCTTTGTCCCGTCTGTCCTGCGTTGTGAGTGCTTAAGGGCTGCCACCGCACCTTGTGCCACATGGGGGTGCCGTGCCACACAGATGTGAATTTTGACCTTGAGTCAGCCGACCTGCCTTTCCTTCTTGCCGGGATTCGCAGCCAATCCAGGCGTTCCAGACAGGGCCGAAATTAACTGGTCCAGATGCCCTTGTGGTTGAAGGCGATGACCACCCTCTCAACTGCAACCACCATGGCGGCCTTTCTCATATCAATGCCGTGCTTTTTGGCCAGGTCGTATGTGTCCTTGAAGCCGCGAGTGATGTTTGCCTCCATCTTGCCTGCAACCTCGTCAAATGTCCAGTAGTAGCCCATGTTGTTCTGGACCCACTCCAAGTATGATATGCAGACGCCGCCGGAGTTTGCCAGTATGTCGGGAATTACGAGTATGCCCTTGTCGTAGAGTATTGGATCGGCGTCGGGCAGTGTCGGGCCGTTTGCCGCCTCGCCGATTATCTTGCAGTCTATCTTTTCTGCAATATCCTTGGTAATTGCGTTCTCCAGTGCCCCGGGAACAAGCACGTCGCACTTCATGGTAAGGAGTTCCTCTGTGGTAATCTGCCTGCTTCCGGGGAATCCCACAACCGTGCCGCTCTCCTTCTTGTACTCCATCAGCTTGCCTACGTCAAAGCCACCGGGAACCGTGATGGAGCCCTTTGAGTCGCTGGCTGCAATCACCCTTGCGCCCATCTTCTCCAAGTATACGCCTGCAAAGGTTGATGCGTTTCCGAATCCCTGCAGAACCACCTCTGCTCCGTTTAAGTCCAGATCGATTAGCTTCGCCGCCTCCCGGACGCAGTATGCCGTCCCCAGCCCGGTTGAGACGTTTCTTGCCAGCGAGCCGGCCATAGAGACCGGCTTTCCCGTAATGACTGCCGGGCAGTATATGTTGCCGTTCATCTTGCTATATGTATCCATTATCTGCACCATCTCACGTCCTGCCGTGTAGACATCCGGTGCAGGAATGTCCTTCTGCGGGCCGATCACCTCTGCGATCTTGTAGGTAAAGCCACGGGTCAGTTTCTCCAGCTCGGCATCGCTGAGTTTCTCCTTCTTCGGGTTGACGAATATGCCACCCTTTCCGCCGCCCATCGGAATGTCGACTATGGCGCACTTCCATGTCATCCAAGACGACAGTGCCATCACCTCGCGCTCCATGTACTCGACGCCGCCCTCGGGGTCAAAGTACCGGATACCGCCCTTGTACGGTCCCCTGTCGTTGTTATGCTGGCATCGAAATCCTGTAAATACTCTGAGGCTGCCATCGTCCATCTTTACGGGAATCTTGACGCGCAAGAGTCTGTCCGGCATCACTAGATAGTCGCGCAGTCCCCTGTCCTGGATTCCCAGTATGTCGCATGCGTCGTTGACCTGTTTCGCTGCGCTCTCAAAAGGATCGTGGCCTGACAATATGCTTGAAATTTTTTATAAACACTATATTTAGGTTTTGACATGGCAGGCACGATTACTCCCCTGAAGGCGTGCATCCACGTGCATGAATGTAGGGGGCGCGACGCTATGCTTGCGCGCTGCGCCCCGCTTGCCGCCTGTATGCGTGCCTATGTGGCGCCCGATCCTTTATCCGGATGTACCCCGTCGCATGTGGCGCCATAGGCATGCCGACATATCTTTTGAATGGACGGCGCGTCTGGCCGCCTGCCAGGCAGAGGCAGGATGATCACGGTAGTCCGGGATGAAGTCATGTGGCAGATGCCAGGATCTCGTTTGCGGCGCCTTGCAGGATCCGGCACTGCCCGAGTGCCCGCTCCGTGCCACCCTCCAGATCAAGGGCAATCCTGAGGACGTGGGCCAGCTCCGGCCTTGAGGGCATCATGTCTTTTGCCGCGACCATGATATTCTTGCTGGTGTACCCGAGGTAAAAGTAGCAGTCAGGTATCTGCTGGTGCCCTGCCATGTAGTCGTGCTTCCTGCCGATAATCCCCGAGTGGCCGTTGCCCTCCACCATGTCTGAGAGTCCCATGGTAGACTTGGACATCCTCTCCAGCAGTACCGGTGTGGCCCGGTCGATTCCAATGCACGAGTGCACCACGGCAAGCTTTTCGCTGATGGGATCCCTGTCCAGCTGGCGCAGGGCGCCAAGCATGTGGGCAGGGCTGGGTCGGATCCCGTTTGAGAAGCAGATGGCATCGGCAAGGTAGAATGCGGCGCACTTGAGCCATGCCGGTGCCAGCATGTCACCTGCCGCCAGGCCATGCCGGGCCCTAGCAGTGCAGAACAACGAGTCTAGCAGGGAGTTCCTTGCCGAGTCGCGAAAGAGATCCCCGCGCCTCTCCCGAAGCGTGGACAAAAGCATGCGGATCTCCCACCGGTCGTCCCGGAGTATTTGCAGATCACAGAGCTGGGCCAAGATGTTTGAGTGGTACTCGTTGAAGGACCCATGGTGCACCCTTACAAAGTTCCCGTCCTGCTCCACCACCAGCTCGCCCTCCACCCTTCCGTCAAAGACAGTGATGTCGTGTTCGCAGCATTCCAGCGGGCTCTGGTTCTGGCACCCACCGGCGCCCACGGCAAAATCGGTCAGCGAGTACTCTTCCAGTATGCTCTCCAGATCCATACGCCATACTGGGCAGGCCCGTCTATAAAACGGCCAAGCTGATAATATTTACCAGGCGCGCAGCTGCCAAAACATTCCTTTAAATTGAGATCCGGCAGAGCACCATCGGGCTCCTGTGGTGTAGTCCGGCTAAGCATACTGCCCTCTCAAGGCAGTGATCCCGGGTTCAAATCCCGGCGGGAGCATCTCTCATGCCAGGCTATTTGAGGTGACAGTGTAATCATGGCAGCAAAGCTAGCAGATGCTACACGCACCATCTAGAACCGAACCACAAACACCAAGATCACGCAGGGCTCATCTGCCTGCAATAAGAGACGGCATGTCGGTCGCCAGCAGGCATCCTGTTTCTGCTGCGCCCGGCATCACCCTGCCGCCGGTACGATAAGAAACGCCGCCTGTACGGATGTGGTGGTGGCATCCCCGCTGAGCGTTACCTTAGAGAACAGGTGGCGCAATAAGAAACGTCACCTGTACGGATGTGGCGACCGTTTGATCAGGCGCGAAGAGCTGCGTTGAGGATCTGTCAGTGTCAGCTCGCGCGAATGCAAAAGACTCCTGCGCGTACGGTTTGCCATCAAACATCGATACCGTCTTGACCCCCGCTATCTCATGGCCAAGCGGCTCCAGAATCTCTTGCGCCCTGTCCATTGCATTAAGCACGGCGTCCTCGATGAGGTCGCGCTGTATCGCGGTCTGCCTGTCAGGCGAGAGTGTAAAGTATATCGTATCTATCCGGTTTGCCCCGGCGCCAACGGCACCGTCAACAATGTCCGCTGCCGAGTCCAGCATTGCCGTCTCAACGGTGACCGTGTTGGTCACGCGGTACCCCACAAGCTCCTGCGTGTATAAGCCGTCCACCTCAAACCCCTGATACACTGGACGGATGTCAAACCGGGACGTGCTAACATCTTCCTGCGGTATCCCCGCCTCAAGTATGGCGCCTATCGTGCCGTCCATCAGATCCGAGTTGGACTCGAGGGCGCCACGGGCCGTATCCTCCTGCGTCTCAACGCCAATCCGCACCACCAGCAGGTCCGCTGCCACGCTCTCTGACGCGGTTCCCACCACGCTGATCTCGTGCTCGTTTGTCTGAGCCGGTATCGCTGGAAACTCTTGCCGCGCATTGTCAGACAGACTCAAGGTCGCAACGGCTATTCCAAACAGCACAACGGCTACTGCTATAGCCAGCTTGCCGTCTGTAACCATGCTTTTGGCCTTAGTCTATTATATTTATAGATTCTATTAAAAAATCTGATCTTTGTTATCCAATTACTCTAGGCAAGAAATACACTGGGAATATGGCACTTCGGGACGTTACGCTGAGGGAGGAGTATAGATCAGACAGGAATGACCTGATCACCGAGTTCTTTGAGCCGTGCCTCAGGAACTGCGCCGAGTACTCCAGGTGCATCGAGTCGGTATCCATCAGGAATCTCTCAAAGCTGGCCCTGGGCCTTGACAACTTTACGGAGAGACGGGTCAAGATGCGCGTCGTCTGCGGCCACAGGTTCGATGCGTCCGAGCTGGATCTGCTCTCCAGGCTGTTTGGCCACAGCAAGGCCAAGGGCTTCCTGGGCGGTTCGATCATCAAAGACGCCAAGATGGCGATGCTAAGAAGCGTGGTAAAGGAACACCAGATCGAGATCCGGATTGCAATACCAAACTCCGAGGTGGTAGGCTCGTTTGCCGAGCGGGGCGGAATATTCGCAGATGAGCATGGCGACATGGTGGCCTTTTCAGGTACGTCAAGCGATGCATTCTCGCAAAACACGCACAACTTTGAATCGCTGGATGTGTTCACGTCCTGGAATGACAGATCCCGGGTCGAGCACAAGTTCAGTGACTTTGACATGCTGTGGACGAACAAGACGAAATACATCGACGTGTATGACTTTGTGCAGGCAGAGAAGAACAGCCTGCTCAAGTACTCCTCGCAGCTGATCCTTGATCTGTAGGGCTAGTCCCGGTGCTTGTTCCGGTGAAACTCGGTCTTTGATATCTTGTAGTAGATCACCTCGCCGCGCCGCTCGATCACCGCGATTATGGGCTCCTTGCCCATCCGGGCAATCTCCTCGATCTTCTTCTGCAGCCGTCCGATCTTCTCCTGCCTTCCCTCGCTCATCCCAAATATCAGGTACTTTGTGCCCCGCTCTCCAAAGCCGCCGCGCTCATAGACCCTAAAATCAGAGCCAAACCCGAACCCGTCCTTTACCGTGTATCCCCGGGTTCTCAGATCGCGGTATATGAGGAACTTGGTAAGGATCTCCCCGCTGTACTTTGAACTGACATCCATCATGCGGTCAAAGTCGATGCTCCGCCTGCCCTGGGTGAGCTTCAGCTTGCCCAGGTACAGCAGGTAGAGCGCCTCAAAATTCTTGAGGTAAAAGGCGCCGTGCAGCTCCTCGCCGTATCCCTTGAGCTCCAGCTGGCGTTGCGCCTCGCTGTCGGCAACAAGAACCTGATCCCGGACGAGCTTCCCCACCACCTCCGGCTCTGCCTCATACTCCACTGGATTCTGATCCGGCTGTTTGCAATATTAAGGATGCACAGGTTCGCGTGATCATCTGTGCCGGGTACGAAGTCCCGGAATGAACAGATCTGCGCCGCCATGTGGCATCAGGCCCTGCAGAGCTGGTGCATGCTGACTTACCGTTAAAATATGGGCAGGCTGTGCCAGACGGTATGCACGGCGCAAACTACCGCAAGAGCAACGGCCAGCCATACACAAGAAAAAAGTACATCAGGGGAAAGCCCCAGTCCAAGATCGCAAAGTACCACGGCGGGAAGCGCGGCCAGTACGACTACTGCGTGCAGCTGCTGATAAACGAAAAGATCCAGATAAGGCACATGGCCATAGAATCCACGAGGCTGGCGGCGAACAAATTACTGGAGAAGACCACCGGCGAGTCAGGCTACTTTTCCAGACTGCGCATATACCCGCATATCCTGCTCCGAGAGAACAAGATGATCGCCGCTGCCGGCGCCGACAGGCTTCAGGAGGGAATGCGCCGCGCCTTTGGCAAGGCAGTAAGCCTGGCAGCCCGGGTGGATCGCGGCCAGTGCATTATGGAGATGAGCGTGAAAAAGGAGCATCTAGAAGCGGCCAAGGTTGCCCTGTACCGCGCCTGCGTCAAGCTGCCCGGCACGCCTACAATAAAGGTAATAGAGCTTGCCTAGCCCTTCAGTACCTTGAGGAACCGCTCCCTGTGCTCTTCCATGATCCCGACAAACTCCAGAAACTCGTCCGGATACGGATCCCGCTTGAGCACCCTGTGGCTCTGGTAGTAGAACGAGTTGTAGAGCCGCCCGGCCAGGATTCCCAGCGATACCGCTCCTGCGTCCAGGGACGGCGCCAGAGCGCCTGCCAGCCTCTTGATCTCGTCTGCTGACTCGAGTGACTCGGCTATCTTTGCGTCCAGCCTGTCTTTGATGCGCGCGTCCACAGGCTTTGGTGGTTCCCGTGGTTAAAAAAAATACTGGACACCATGTGTGCCTGCGGCGCCGGTTGTGGCCGCGGGGCTACCTGCCGGCAGGCCTCCACCGCCTCAGCAGCAGGGAGTTTGACACGACAGATATCGAGCTTGCGGCCATGGCGATGCTGGCCATGGCCGGGTGGAGCAGCCCCATTCCCGCCACGGGGATTAGGACCGCATTGTACACAAACGCATAGACTAGGTTCTGCTTTATCCTGCCGGTCGTCTTTTTGCTGATCGCTATGGCAGACACCGTTCCGACGGGATCCCCGTGCATCAGCACCACGTCCCCGGACTCCACTGCAATGTCTGTCCCCCCGCCTATGGCGACTCCCACGTCTGCCTGGGTCAGGGCCGGAGCGTCGTTGATACCATCGCCCACCATTGCAACCTTTCTGCCCTCCTGCTGCAGGCGCGCAATGGCGCCGGCCTTGTCTGCTGGAAGCATGTCAGCCAGGATCACGTCTATCCCCAGCTCCCCTGCGATCGTCTGCGATGCTGCCCTGCCGTCGCCCGTAAGCATCATCACGTTGATGCCCATCTCTTGGAGGCGCCTGACTGCGGTGCGCGCATTGGGCCTGGGCGTGTCTGAGAGGCCGATGATCCCGTAGATCTCTCCGCCTGCGGCCACAATAGAGACGGACTTTCCGGCATCCTGCAGGCGCTGCACTGCATCGCCCCCGTCAATGCCGCTCTCCTGCATCATTCTGGCGCTGCCCACAATGATCTCCTTGCCGTGCACCGTTGCGCGCACGCCTCTGCCTGGGACAGAGACGAACTGCTGCGCCGCAACCGGCTCTATGCCCCGCTCCCGGGCGTACCGGACGGTGGCACGGGCAAGGGGGTGCTCGGACTTTTCCTGCGCGGCAGATGCCGCTGCCAGCAGATCGCTCTCCGATATCCCTGCAGACGGGATGACCTCTGTCACCTGCGGCCTGCCCAGGGTCAGGGTCCCGGTCTTGTCAAATACCACCGTATCCACCTTGCCCAGCACCTCGAGGCTTCTGCCGTCCCTAAAGACGATCCCGTGCCTGGCCGCCATGCCCATCCCCACCATCACCGCAGTGGGGGTTGCAAGGCCCAAGGCGCAGGGGCATGCAACCACAAGGACCGCCACAGTGGGAATCAGCGCCGCGGCAACCGAGCCGGTCCCTTCAATGATCATCCATAAAAGAAACGTTGCCAGCGCAACGGACATCACAACCAGCGAGAACCTTCCGGCCACCGCATCTGCCAGATTCTGCACGGGGGGTTTTCTGGCCATGGCATCCTCCACCCGGGCCACCACCTGTGCCAGAAACGACTGGGCGCCCGTCCTTGTCACCTCGAGTGTGAGCGCGCCCTCCAGGTTTACCGTTCCCCCGATGACCGGATCCCCTGGGGATCTGGTGACGGGAGCGGGCTCCCCGGTGACCATGGATTCATCCACCGCAGAGCAGCCCTCGGTGACCCTAGAGTCCGCAGGGATGCCCTGTCCCGGGCGGACAAGCACCACATCGCCGGGCTGCAGGAGATCTGCTGCGATCTCCGACTCGATCCCGTCCCTGATGACTGCCGCGGTTCGCGGCCGCATCTCCAGCAGCTCCCTGATCGTGGAAGACGCCCTTCCCTTGGTCCTGTTCTCAAGGTACCTGCCCAGAAGGACAAAGGTGATCACCATGGCAGACGCCTCGTAGTGCATATTCTCCCACAGCGGAACCGGAAAGGTATTGTAGGCGCTGAAGAGAAACGCGGCGCTTGTTCCCAGCACTATCAGGGTGTCCATTCCTGCTGCCCTGGCCCTGGCGGTTCGAAACGCCATGACGTAGAACCCTCGCCCGGCCAGCATCTGAACCACTGCGGCGCAGGCAAACACGGCGTACGCCACCTCTGCACCTGTGCCTATCTGGGGCAGGTATGCAGATCCAAAATTCCCAAGCAGAACCACGGGCACGCTAAAGAGCGCGGCCACAAAGAGCCGCCTCTTGGCCTCTTGCGCCTCTGCCTGCGCAGACGAGCCTGCGGTCTCGTCGACTATGCGGTAGCCGGAGCTGTTCAGGGTCACTCGGATGTCTGCCAGGGAGAGCAGTGCAGGATTGTACCTTACCACAACCCTTGCATTTCCAAAGTTTGCCGACGCGTCACGCACTCCGGGAACCGCGCGAAGCATCTCCTCCAGGCGCCGGGCTCCTGCAACGTCTGTCATTCCCCGTATGCCGGCTGCCAGCTCCTCGTATACGACCCGGTAGCCTGCCTTTTGCACCGCCGCCTCCATCTCTAGAATGCTTGTTGACCCGGGATCACACTCCAGCACGGCCTTCTGGGAGCCCAAGCTGACATTGCACTCCCTTACGCCGGGAATCTCGGATAACTGGCTCTGGATGGTGCCGGCACACCCGGCGCAGGTCATTCCGCCTATCTTCAGAACGACTCTTTCCCTTGTATCCATACCCTGGGTACGGGCGCCGCCTAAAAAACACTTGGCGGAAGTATGGCAGGGATCATTCCTGCACCGTCGGCGCGCTACGCGTCAGGTTAGAGTACGGCAGAAACCGATGTGGGCACCGGCCATGCGACGCAGGAGTCACGCACGCCGGCTCACCTGCCGTTCCGGGCCCGGCGCGCGGGCCCCCTCGAGGCGCGTTCCCAGATTGCGCAGATACATGAAATCTGGTCAGGGTGCATACCAGAGATGTGATTCGTAATTAGCACGCAGGCACATTAGAGCACGATCTTTGGCACAATCATACGAAAGTTGCATGCTTTGGAGCACACATCTGTAAGATTATGGGCATCGAAGGCCCGATTCTTAATTGCGGATCATGTCTCAGATGAAACGGCGTCCGGCCCCATGCGGCCACATTCGCACAAGCT
Source organism: Cenarchaeum sp. (assembly GCA_965206845.1). Taxonomy (GTDB): domain Archaea; phylum Thermoproteota; class Nitrososphaeria; order Nitrososphaerales; family Nitrosopumilaceae; genus CAYGAM01. Next base: position 203,410 of record OZ242221.1, read on the forward strand.
TTAACTATGGAATCGTGCAAATTTACCTGTTTGAGAAAGATACTTGTTGCTTCGACCCTTATGGTGATCCTGGTTACCGGGCTCTTCCCCATCCAGTCCGCGCACTCCCAGTTTCAGGGGGGTGGTGTTGATCATGACGGCGAGTGGTACGTGGGAGAGGGGCTCGAGCGCGGCGACCTCGTTTCATACAAAATGTGCCATGCGGTCTACAAGGAGTGCGCGGAGTTTACAATGGACATCTGGATCGAGGGCGATGTGCAGTCTGGAAGTGAGACAAAGTGGCTTGCCAACACGGTAGTGCGTGACGGATCAAAGATCGTCAAGGGAGTCATGCACCTGAACAAGGTTGGAGCCGAGCCCACGACGGGAGGAAGCGAGGAGCTCACCACATACAGCAGCGCCTTCAAGTCATCCATTGCGTGGCTGTCCTCCTTTGCAAACGCGGCTAAACCAAAACAGTTCAGCGACATATCGTGGGGCAAGATCGGAAACATCGGCGGCGAGCAGGTTGTTCCAAGGGAGATACTGCCAGACGGCCTTAACGTGCCTGCGGGGCACTTTGATGAGGTAATCGTAATCGGGTGGAGGACCGGCGGGGCTGTCAGCGAGGTATACGTGGTTGACGACTTTCCGTTCCCAATCAAGGCAAGCACGTGGCAGCATGTGTCTGAGGGAATACCGCCGCAGGAGTACAAGTTCGAGCTGCTGTTGTACCAAAAGAATGTGACGGAGGATCCTTTTGCAGATGTCGTCTCTACGGCAGATCAGCTGGCAGGCGTGGACTGCCCCCCCATAAGCAGCCTTAAGACATCAGTCAAGCGCGTGACCTATAACGCCGAGTATCTGCTCCACGTATTCTACGCACCTGACATCCCGGTAAACGGATGCCCGATGAAGTGGCAGATCAACTTTCTCAACAAGTTTGACGAGACAGAGTTTCTGGCCCAGGTTCAGTATGACCTGCTGGTTCTAAATGAGCGTGGCGAGCCAATCCGTTCGGTTGCGCAGGATGAGGGGCGGGTGTTTCTCTATTCGCCCTCCGGGCTTGCAACCATTGAGATAATTGTAAGGGAGGAACCCGGCACGGCAAAGTACGCGATATGGATTTATGGTCTGGCCTCAGAGAACGCTGCACCAGGCAAAGCCAATACAGACTTTCTGCAGCTGGAGATCAACGTAGATCCGCCCAGGGACGCCATAGTGATCCCGGCATGGATAAAGACGACCGTGGGATTCTGGACATCCGGGGCGACCTCCGATGCCGAGTTTGTGAGCGCGATCCAGTTCCTCATCAGCGAGGGAGTCATCATAGTGCCCCCCACGGCATCAGGATCCGACGGCGCCGCCGAGGTTCCACCGTGGATAAAGACGACCGCACAGTTCTGGGTGGACGGCGTAACCAGCGACAAGGAGTTTGTGAGCGCGATCCAGTTCCTCATAAGGGCCGGCATTATCACAGCCTAGCAGCTCTTCAGCAGGGCCCGGAGCGTTGCAGCTAGGGACGCAAGATAGTTAGTTGCATAACCATCTCAACCGTGCCCAGATGGTTGCCGAGCAGCAGGCATTTCGTGCCTGCGATTCGGGGTTATGCAACTGACTAACGCAAGACCAAGCTTTAAACGGCAACCATGTACCAAAATACCACATACCTTGACAGGACTCTCCATCTACCCCAAGCGCCACCTGAGAAAGCTCATACGGCAGGGCGAGTACCGGCAGGCAATCGAGTTTGGCCACAGCATAGAGGGCAGGTTTGCAGGCGACGCGGACTTTAACTTCATAATGGGCAGCGTATTCTACATACTGGATGACGCGCAAAAGGCGATGGGATACTTTGATGCGTCCCTGAAGATAGACGACAGGGATGTCGAGACATGGCTGCTCAAGGGCAACATCCACCTGTTCCTAAAGGAGAAGCAGGATGTCCTGGAGTGCTGCAACAGAATCCTTGACGTGGAGCCGGATCACGCAGAAGCGCAGACACTGCTTGAGAAGCTCCGGGATCTCTAGCTCTGGCTCCCGCCGGCGGTGCCGCCCTGCGGCTCCCTGCCAAGCAGGTACACCTCACTCATCACCCAGTTGCAGAACTCCGTCACGCGGGCGGTAAACTCGCACCATATGTGTATCGAATGGGGCAGTATGTCTATCCTTCCGTCCTCGAAGAAGATCTTGACCCCCTCCTTTCCCTCGTACATGTAGGCATCCTCTGCCCGCACACCGCCCAGAACCTCCCGGGCCTTCTGCTTGATCGTATCCCGGCCTATGGGAAAGCGGGTCTTTGTCCTGTCCAGTATGATGCTCAGATCGCGCCTCCCATACATGTCAAACTCGTCTATCTTTCCCTCGTGGGGAAAGTTTACGATGAGATCGACGCCGTACCGCCGTCCGGCGTCGCGCCCGATCTCCGTGATCCTGCTGTACGCGATGGCAGGATTCCTCTTTAGCAGGATCCTTACCTGCGGCAGGTTTGACTTTAGCCGGGCCTGCAGATCTCCGGTCATTACCGAGAAGCTCATCAGCCAGTTGTGGCGCCAGCGGGTATTTTACTTGTGGCGCCAGGCGTGTGCGTGGCCCCTGACGGGATCGGTTTTTTTACGCGGACGTACAACATCCGGCATGGCGATGCCTGCAAACTATGACAGCATGAGAACTGATGACGCATCGGAGCGGACCGACGATGTCGGAACCTACAAGATAACCTGCATGGACTTTATCCGGGACATATCGACTGACTACCTTGCATGGGTTGACTACTACAAGCTTCCGCAGGAGGAGGACAAAAAGCGACGCGCAGAGATTGCTGCCACCATCGAGAGGACGAACCTGTGGATTGCCAAGGTGGCGCAGTCCATCAAGGCAGTTGACGTGGTAATGAATGACGGGATTCAAAAGATGGCCGAGGCCACGGCGGGAAAGCCGTTTCAGATCGGCGTGTTTGTAAACCAAAAGTCCGGCTATACCGTGGCAGAGCCCGGCATAATCCGGGCAACCATCAAGGCCACAGGACGCCAAGAGAGAAGAACCAGGCTGGGATTTCATTTCAAGCGCGACAGGTTCCGGATCGAGTCCACGTGCAACGCCATCATAGACGAGTCAAACCTGCCGGAGCAGGACTGCCAAATAATGGATATTCCGCTGACAATACACGCAGCCGACGGCAAGCCGCTTGACGTGATATCATTTACCGTTACGGTGGTGGAACTAGTAGACGGCCAAGAGTACGACAAGCGCGGAGTATCCACCATCATTCATCTGGCGTGACCCGGATTACGGCCCTGGACTCGCCGGCCCTGGACTCGCCGGGGTACTTGAGCTGTGAGACCTTCTCTGCCAGAAGGCGGTCAGTTACCACCGTTGCGGTGCCGGACAGCCTCTCTCCACCCACCACAACATACACGGAGCCGTTGTGGGCGGCATTCCTGAACCAGTCGCTGTCCGGCCGGTGCCTTGAAAAATAGTAGCTGCCGTTATAGTATACCGCCCTGAGCATCACGGTGTGCTCCCTTCCGGTCTTTCTTCCTCTGGTAGCCAGAACCGCCCGGAAGGGACTTGTCGCAGGTACGGCCATGGACATGCGGCAGTCCCGGGACAATTTAACTCCAATGACAAAACAGGGTCGGCTAGCCCTTGGACTTTTTTATGCACCGCAGGCAGACGCCAAGGCCGTCACGCATCACAATATCAACATTGGACGCATAGCACCTGCTGCAAAGACCCTTCACGATCTGTCGAGGTATGGCACCGCTTAAATTTTTTGTGGAAGTGTTTTTTTTTTTTGCCACTAGGACGCATCATCCAACACATGCATGCGCGCAGATATTCCATGCGCAGAGGCGCATGCCACAATTACGCAGGCAGGACAGACCGGCATGCGCCGGTGCAATGGACAGGCCCCAGGCCAAACCCGGAGCCCCGGGCACGCCGTACAGGATCACAAACTAGGCCAAAAAAAAACCGTTCATAACAGTTTATACAATTAGCAGAGCCATCCGATGTGTTGAACGCAATAGAGACCATCTCGCTTACAAAAAAGTACGGCGACATGGTGGCAGTGGACGACATCTCATTTTCTGTAAGTGAGGACGAGATATTTGGATTTCTGGGCCCCAATGGCGCCGGCAAGAGCACGACCATGATGATCCTGACCACGCTGCTCAAGCCTACCACGGGTACCGCCATTGTTGCCGGATACGACGTCCAGAGCCAGGCAGGCAAGGTGAGGCAGAGCATAGGATACGTCCAGCAGGATACCGCCGTGGACGAGTTTCTGACCGGCCGGGAGAACCTCTACTTCCAGGCACGGATCAACCACCTCCCAAAAGACGTGGCCAGGGAGAGGATCGACGAGGCGCTGGAGCTGGTAGAGCTGGCAGACAGGCAGAATGATCCCGTGATCACATACTCCGGCGGCATGAAGAAGCGCCTCGATATCGCAGGCGGGCTGCTTCACAGGCCCAAGGTCCTGCTTTTAGACGAGCCCACGGTGGGGCTGGACATACAGACCAGGCGCAAGATCTGGGAACACCTGAGGTACATCCACCGCCAGTACGGCATCACCATCTTTGTCTCCACCCACTACATGGAGGAGGCCGACAGGCTGTGCGACAGGATTGGAATCGTAGACTATGGCAAGATACAGAACATCGGCAGCCCCCGGGACATGAAGAACGCCCTGGGAAGCCAGATAATCTCATTTACGGTAAAGGGCCGGGATGGCACGGGCGAGATGGCATCAAGGCTACAGGCCATGAGCCAGATCAAGGAGGTGCGCACGGAGGGAGACCACCTTACCGTCTACACCTATGGCAGCGAGGAGGTGATACCGGGAATATTCGAGGCGGCAGGCATGCTAAAGATGAAGGTCGACTCGCTCTCGCTGACCCAGCCCACGCTGGACGACGTATTCCTGTCGCACACCGGCCACGACCTGCGCGACGAGACGTATACGCCGGGGCAGCCCACCGCAAAGCCCAAGAGGTCGCTGCGATGATGCTCTCAGACACGTACACCATATTCTGGCGGGAGATGAAGCGCTACAGGAAATCCCGCAGCGGCATCCTCATACGGCTGATCCAGCCGGCGATCTGGATCATTGTGGTCGGGAACATCTTTACAGAGACCCAGCCGCTGATCCAGTCCGTGGGATTTGATGGGGAGTACATCGAGTTCATGGCGCCCGGCGTAATCATACTCACGGCAATATTTACCAGCATCTTCGGCGGCGTCAACACGCTGTGGGACCGGCGGTACGGCTTTATGAACAAGACCCTGACATCGCCCATCTCGAGATCCTCCATTGCCATAGGCAAGATGCTTGCCATATCCATGATATCGGCACTGCAGGCAAGCCTGATAATCGGGATCGCCATGGTCATAGGCGTCAGCTTCTCCAACCTGCTGGTCATCATACCCATCATGGCCATAGTGATCCTGTTCTCCCTGGGCTTTGCTGGAATCTCGGTCACGGTGGCTGCGGTTACAAAGTCCCAGGAGACGTTCTGGGGAACCATCAACTTTCTTGGCATGCCTCTCTTCATGCTCAGCCCGGCCCTCTTCCCGCTGGAGCTGCTGCCTGAGTGGCTTGCCGTCGCGGCAAGGATGAACCCGGTGACGTACACGGTCCTGCTGGTCCGGGGCCTGATGACTGACGTGACCGGGGACATCCCCGTGGCGCTCAGCCTGGGAGTCATATCGGCGTTTGTCGTATCCATGACGCTCATAGCAGGCTATGTATTCACCCGCGAGGTGAACAAGCCGTTCTAGGAGGGCCGCCCTGCGGACGCGGGCCCCGGCAGTGCCGTGGGCCTGCCCCTGACGCATGAGGCGCGCGATAGCCGTTACGACTCATGCCTGCTGCGGATCTGTATACGATCCGGCGCGGCCGCCGGGGGTTTAAAAATAAAAAAAGATTCAGGATACCGGGATGACGCCTTGGCTTATCAGGTACTGCAGCGCGCCTATGAGTTCCTTATCGGATATTATGCCGTCCACATAGAACTGGAAGAGCTGCTTTATCCAAGCGGGAATCAGTTCTGGCTCCTCCTCGGGCTCTTCTGCGGCCGGGACATACTCCCAGACGGTGGTGCCGTCATACGTGACGCTTCCGAGTCCCCGCTTTCCAAGCTCCACTACCTCGTCGGGAAGCGGAATAAACCCAAGCCCTGCCGAGTACTGCTGGCCTTCTGTGATCATCCAGTCAAGCATCCATACCAGGCCCCTCGCCTCATCCAGGCTGTCAGTTACCCCGGTGACATCCTCGTAGACCAGAAGGTACGTGAAGGTGGCAATCGGGTAGGAGCTCTCGCCTGGTGCGTTGAGCAGGTCAACATCGGACCACACGCCCTGCGCCTCGGGCAGCTGGGCCTTGGCCAGCTCGCCTGCGGCGTCTGCGGTGGACTCTAGTGACGGGTAGACGAAGCCCGTCTGGTCGCCGTTCTCCACTGCCACGCTCTTGATGTCGTTCTGGATTGTGTATGCAATGGAGACGTATCCGATGGAGCCCTCCGTAGACAGCAGAATTCCTGCCACGCCCTCGTTTCCTGGTGAGCCTACGCCAACAGGCCAGCCTACGCTCTTTCCGCTGCCGACATTCTCATACCAGGACGGGCTTACCTCTGACATCCACTGCGTGAACACCTTGGTGGTGCCAGAGCCGTCGGATCGGTGCACCACTGTGATGTCTTCTGACGGCAGGTCTGTTCCGGGATTGTCTGCTGCGATGGCGGGATCATCCCATTTGGTGATCTTACCCTCAAAGATGTCTGCTGCCACTTGTCCCTTGAGCTTGAGGCCGTCGGGGATGCCTTCTGCATTATACACTATGTTGACTGCGCCTATCGCCTCGGGAATGTGGAGTGTGGGTTGGACTGCCACCACCTCCCTCGCGGTCAGCGGGGCGTCAGTGGCCGCAAACGCGACTAGCTCGCTTATGTGCTGCCTGACGCCGCCGCCGCTTCCTATGGAGTTATAGTTGACGTTAAAGTTGCTGTAGGCATCTGTGATCTTTACCCTCCACAGGTCTATCAGCGGGAACGGAAACGACGCGCCTACGCCGACGATGTTGTACGACACGTCATCGGACGGAGCCGGTGGGGAGGATGTCTGCGCGTCCGCATACAGGGGCGGGACGACAGATGTCAGCATGATTGCAATTAGCATTATAGAAGTTGCTGTCTTCATTGATAACCCAAGCCGTGGACGCTATTTACAGATGGCAGGGATAGATTACGTACGTTGCATACCGATCTATGTCCTATATAGTAAACACAGCACACACTGCTCGCATCACCGGTAGCAGGCCTGGCATGCGATGCCCGCGTGTGCGCCTCCACATCACTGGTGAGGAATCCAGACGATCTGATCAGGCCCGGCCGCGTACCGCACGGCCTGTCATGATCGCGTCATGTGGGGCGCCACCGCTTGGCGCGTCGTAGTTTATTGCAACTATCTCGCTGCTCGCACTCTGGGTAAAATACTGCAGCGAGCGTCTCAGCGACACCCTGAACACGCTGTACTCAGAGGACAGCATGAGGCGGTCAGGCTCGTTCTGCTCAGATATCATAACCATGTTTGAGCCCTGTACCTGTCTCACAAATCTGACAAACGCGTCAGGAGACACCGTCGCGTTGTAGTGCCCGTTGGGGTTGTTCATGTAGGGGGGATCCAGGTAGACAAACCCGTCCCTCACATCGGCATAATGCGCAAAATCCTCTTCTGCTACTGTGAGGTTCCGGACCGTGTTGCTAAGATCCAGCAGCGCCTCCAAGCCCACCCTAGGGCATCTTGCGCCCTTCCGCATGGGGGCGTTGAACTCGTTCCTTGAGTTGAACCTGATCTTGCCGGAGAACGCGTTCTTGGCCAGGTAGAAGAACCTCCCAGCTCCGGCAACACCGTCCTGCAGATCCATTCTCCTTACCCCGAGATAGTAGTCGGGATCCGATCTTCTGTAGTGCCCCTGGTACTCCTCGTACAGCTCGTTTGGATGGCGCCTGAGGGACTCCATAAGGTTGGTGATCGTGGGGTTGTGGTCGTTGTACACTACATTCTCCGATCCGAACCGGCGGCACGCATAAAACGCAAACCCGCCTCCCCCGCCAAAGACATCGTAGATCCTGCTCCCGTAGCGCTCTGGAATCAGCGAGTCAAATATGTGGGAGAATCCAGACTTGCAGCCTATGTACGGGATGAGCTTGAGGCCGCCTGCGCGCCTGTTTGTGACGGTAAACTCCCGCCCCATTACACGGGCCCCTGTCTTATCCATGGCCCGATCTCCGGCAGGTGCGCCCTTCACCACTCATGCGCCGCTGCCCCGTCCTGACACCATACCCGGGCGCCGTGTCTGCGGCGTCTCTCCGGATCCCGGCACCAATCTCCGGGCCTGTCCAAGAATCCGCTCCTGGCGACCAGCTGCTCTTTGCCATGCCGTAATCTCTGCCATCCCATCTATAAGGATCGCCTGTCGGGGCCGGCTGCACATACCCGTGTTCTAGAGGCTCCCCCATGGCCGGGCTACGCCTCTGTGATGACGCTTCGGATGTTCTTGTCCATGACGACCTCTGCGATGTCGCTGGAGTATTCAGCGGTGCGCCTGATGCTGTCCAGCACGAACTTTACCACCAGGGAGTCTCCGTCGCCCTCCCCAAGGCCGGACATGATCTCCTCCTGCCTCCGGGTTGTCGCGGGAACGCAGTCCGCCACGTCCTCGGCCATCTGGTAGTCGCACCTTACCAGTGACTCGACTGAGCGCTCAAAGAGCCCCAGCGAGTCCTCGCTGAGCTCGATGATCTCCCGCATGACATCCCCGCTGACTGGCCCCCTGAGGTCTGCGACGCGCTTTGCAATCAGCACGGCGTGATCCGCAATCCGCTCAATCCGGGACACTGCCGTTCTGTACACCAGGCAGTCTGACGGCCTCTTGAGTCCCAGATCGTGCAGCATGTTTGCACTCTGTACGGCTATCGTGAGATTCCTCAGCATGTACAGAGCGAACCGGTCGATCTCGTCGTCCATGCTTACCACCTCCTTGGCATGTCCGCTGTTGCAGGCGGCAAGGGCACCCATGGCCTCCCGGTGCATATTGGTGGTCATAAGACGCATCCTCTTCAGGGCAACGCCGAATGTGAGCTCTGGCAGCCTGGTCAGGATCTGTATCGATATGGATCTCGAGTCGGACTCGACTATCTCGGTGCCGATCATGGTGGAGCGAATCAGGCTCCGGATTGCGCCTGCCTGGATGCCCCTCAGCTCCATGCCCTTGGAGACTATCCTGATGGACTTGTATCCTGCCAGGTAGATCGCGATGATCTTTCTCCGGACTGACTCGTCGGAGCTTCCAGGGCTGATCTCGACTATGGCGCATTCGGCCTCTTGGGCCATACCCTCGTCAGGCATGAATGTGAGTGACTTGTTGGCGTTTCTCATGATTAGAACGCCGTCGCCCGCCTTCAGGCGCATGCCCTCCACCCACGCCTTGGGAAGGGAGATCACAAAGGTGGAGCCCCCGCTCACCTGCAGCCGTCTTGTCTGCATGCTGATCTCCGGGGACATCATATGCCCTATCTGCCGCATGCTCATGATATTACCGGATACTCAATACTCTATATAGCGATAAACGGGGTATATGCCCATCGGAATCTATGATCAGTCCCCACATAAGGCGACGGCAATTTCATAAGCTGTGAGCAGTTGGCGCCTGAGTGGAAGGATATCAAAGGACGGAACTGCGCCGCTGTCTGACAAGATCTTCCGGTTCGGCGCCACCATTGCGGGAGTATACGTCCTTGCCATCATAGTGATCATGGTGATACAGCTGGGCATCGAGTCCGGGCCAATCTGGGAAGAGAGCGGCCTGGGATTCATCATCAGCACGGACTGGAACCCGGCGGAGGGCAGGGAGTCCTTTGGGGCCCTGCCGTACGTGCTGGGAACGCTGATCACGTCTGCCATTGCCATGGCCATAGCCGTGCCCCTGAGCATAGGGATTGCAATGTTTGTCATGATCGTGCCCAAAAGGATCGGCACCCCCATGGGATACATGATCGAGCTGCTAGAGGCGGTGCCCAGCGTGGTGTACGGCCTCTGGGGCCTGTTCGTCTTCAGGATATACTTTCGGGACTGGCTGGAGCGGCCCCTGCATGATGCCTTTGGAGACTCGATATTCCTGTTCTCCGGAACCCCGTTCGGCCTGGACGTCCTCTCGGCCAGCGTGATCCTCTCAATTATGATCATCCCCACAATATCCGCAGTCTCTCGGGAGGTCATGATGGCCGTGCCCCACCAGCAGAAGGAGGCCGCGTACATGCTCGGCTCCACCACCTGGGAGATGTTCCGGCTGTCCGTGTTTCCCTACTCCAAGGCGGGCCTCATAGGGGCATCGGTCATGGGACTGGGCCGGGCAATAGGGGAGACCATGGCAGTAACCATGCTCATCGGAAATGCCGTGGGCGCATCTGCCATACCACAGTCGTTCTTTCATCCCAGCCAGACGATGACCAGCGTCATTGCAAACGAGTTCATCGAGGCCTCGCCCGTATCGCTGCATGTTCCGGCTCTGATCGGAGTGGGCATGGTGCTGCTGCTGGTCGCGCTGGCAGTAAACGTGCTGGCCCACTATATCGTCACAAGGATGCTCAAGGTAAGGGGGGAGATCATAAAGAATTGAATCCCGCAGAACGGAACCGGCGGCGCGGGGAGATCCGGGCCATGTTCAGGTCAAACGTCGCAGGCAGGCTCCTAAAGGACAAGATCATGATCGGCGCCATAACCGCTAGCGCCGTACTGGCCATAGTGCCGCTGGTCTGGATTCTGGCACAGCTGGTGGTGGGGGGAGCGCCGGCCCTGAGCTGGGAGTTTATCACCGGGACGCCGGGCGCCGTCGGCGCCGGAACGATCAACGTGGGACCTGCCATCCAGGGCACGCTGATCATAATCGGGCTGTCGTCGGCCATCGGAATACCCATCGGGGTAATGACAGGAATCTACCTCTCGGAGGTGAGCGACAGCAGGGTGGCAAAGCAGATACGGTTCTTTCTGGATGTGTTCATGCAGGTCCCGTCCATAGTGCTGGGACTGTTTGCGTTTCTGGCAATAGTGCTCATACTGGGACACTTTTCCATCTGGGCCGGCGCCTTTGCACTCTCCCTCATCATGTTTCCGATAGTGGCCAGATCCGCCGAGGAGCAGCTGAAGATGGTTCCCTGGACATACAGGGAGGCAGGAACGGCGCTGGGCCTCAAAAAGGCAACCATAACCATCAGGATAGTGGTCGCCGCCGCCAAGAAGAGGATGCTGACCGGAATTCTTTTGTCGGTATCCAGGATAGGCGGAGAGAGCGCCCCGCTCATCATGACCATCCTGGGCAGCAGCCAGTTCTTTCAGGGCCTTGATGCCCCAATGGACGCGCTACCCCTGAGAATCTGGAGGTTCTCGCTACTTCCCTACGAGGACGCAAGGCTTGCCGGCTGGGGGGCGGCCCTCGTCCTGGTGATCATAATACTGCTGATTCACGTAGGCGTCCGATACTGGTTCCAAGGGAGGAGCAAAGGTTTAATTCAATCGGACAGGCCTAGAGGGGTAAAAGGGACATGACCGCGCTAGCTATACAGGACGGGCCAGGTACCGTAAAGATGGCAAGCCCCACCAAGATGTCCAAGATCCGCTACAAGATGATCGCCGAGAATGTCAGCGTCCACTACGGCGAGAGCATGGCAGTCAGAGACGTCACGCTAAGGTTTCCGGAGAACTCGGTTACCGCACTGATCGGACCATCCGGCTGCGGCAAGACAACATTTCTCCGGTGCCTCAACAGGATGCACGACATGACGCCGGGATCCCGCGTGGATGGAAAGGTCACGATAGACGATACGAACCTGTACGACAAGAGTGTGGATCCCATATACCACAGGAGAAAGGTCGGCATGGTGTTTCAAAAGCCCAACCCGTTTCCGACGATGTCCATATACGACAATGTGGTAGCAGGCGTAAGGCTGAACGGCGTCAGGAACCGCTCCGTGCTAGACGAGATCGTGGAGGACTGCCTCAAGATGGCTTACCTGTGGGACGAGGTAAAGGACAACCTAAAGAAGCCCGCCATAGAGCTCTCAGGGGGCCAGCAGCAGAGGCTGTGCATAGCCAGGGCGCTGGCAATCCAGCCAGAGGTGCTGCTCATGGACGAGCCCGCATCGGCGCTGGATCCAATCGCGACCCAGAAGATCGAGGAGACGATCACCGAGCTCTCCAAGGAGTACTGCATCATCATAGTCACCCACAACATGCAGCAGGCCATAAGGTGTTCAGACTATACGGCATTCATGTACCTGGGCGATCTGATCGAGTACGGCACCACAGAGCAGATCTTCCACAATCCCAAGGACGAGCTGACGGCCAAGTACGTCGAAGGCCAGTTCGGATGAGCCCGTAGCACACACAGGCATCCCAGCCCCCGCGTCCTGGACGGCGCATCACTTTGCGTCCACCAGATACTGCGCCTGGCAGAGCAGGGTTCTGTTCATCCACCTGTTCCCCCAACGCGGAACCGCAGGATGCCGTCTTTTGCAGGGTGCGTCCCAGGCAGTGTCACTGCCGGTACGCGGGGCGCCTGCCGCGCCGGGCTAGGCGCAAAGACCCGCCCGGATGCGTGTTTTGGCGCACAGATGTGGTCGGGTGGAGCACGGCCACGCACACACCCCGGAATAAAACTCTAAAGTACTGTGTGGTGGTAACATGTATGGCGTATGACCAGAATGATGGATCCCAGCATAATGCAGCTGTCCCAGCTGCTCTCCGAGATGGGGAACATGGCCATCAAGAGCGTCCAGATGGCGGTATCGTCCTACCTGCGCGGCGAGAACACTGCAAAAAAGGTAAAGAAGCTGTCAGACGGCATCACCAAGACATACAACCAAGTGGGCGACCTCACGTTTGAGATCATGTTCAAGTACCAGCCAGTGGCGTCTGACTTTCGCTTTATCAGATCCGCCATTGAGATCTCCCACGCATACCACCGGTTCGGAAGATACGCCTATGACATATCACAGGTGCGCGACAAGTTCGGGGACATCTCGCACTGCAAGACCGAGTGGCTCTCGGGAGCGTCGGCTGAGATCCTTCAGATGACCAAGAGCGCCACGGAGTCATTTGCGACCCTGGACGTCAAAAAGGCGCAGCGCATACAGGAGAACGAAGACTATGTGGACAAGCTGTACCGCGGAAGGATTCCCATGCTGATCCTTCATCACGATACCAAGTGCGCGCTCGCCGAGGCCCTGCTGCTCCGATACCTTGAGAGGATAGGCGATCACGCCGTGTTCATGAGCAGGGCCGTAATATACATAGTAACGGGGCGGCACGAGACGGGATAACCATGTACGTCTACATACTCCGGCACGGCAAGGCGCAGGATCACAATCACACGACGGGGGATTTTAAGAGAAACCTGACGGTCGCGGGAAGCGCAGAAGTGGAGCAGATCGGCACATCCATGAAGAACCTCGGCCTGTCCTTTGACACCATAGCGACCAGCCCGCTGAACCGTGCCAAGCAGACGGCACAGATAGTGGCAAAAAGGATCGGCGCCGCAAAGCCGGTAGAGTGGGATGAGTTGAAGCCCGAGGCAGATCTGGCGTCCCTGTACGGGAAGCTGTACGCCCTCGGGGTCGGCTCCAGGGTGTTGCTGGTGGGCCACGAGCCCCACCTGTCCTGCCTCATCGCGGACGTGATGACCGGGGGGCAGGACGTCGGCTGCGGCCTGGTTCTAAGAAAGCCCGGTCTTGCCAGGCTTGCCATCAGTACCCTCATGCCGGATCAGCTCTCCGGGAACCTGGATCTGCTACTCACACCGAAGATTCTCAGAAGACTCTCCTGACTGCCAAGCGATCCGTCGGATCACATGCCCGGCGCAGCTGGGGCGCGCCGCGGCAATAAATGTAGAATAAATAGCGCCAAAAGAACACCAAACTGGGAAGAATGTATCCTACAGGCGCAGCGGTAATTGATCTGGGATCAAATACTGCCAAGCTCGTAAACTACAGGATCGTCCGTGACGGCTCCTTTGAGCACTATCAGGACGAGAGTACCCACACAAGGCTGGGCGAGGGCCTGACCCAGACCGGTTTTCTTGGGGACGAGGCCATGGATCGGGCGATACCTGTCCTGAGGAGGTTCCGGGAGATCGTCGATCTGCAGTCCATCAGGCACATACTCCCCGTTGCCACCAGCGCAGTAAGGGAGGCCGCAAACGGTGCAGAGTTTCTGCTGCGCGTGCGCCACGAGACCGGATTCAAGTTCAGGATCCTCACCATAAAGGAGGAGGCGCTGTACTCGTACTTTGGCGCTGCATGCTCGCTTAGGATTCCATCCATGCTGTTCTTTGATCTGGGCGGCGGGAGCCTGGAGATCGTGCTTGCCCGGAACTTTGAGATAAAGAGGATCATGTCGCTGCCACTGGGGGCGCTGAGGCTGACACAGATGTATGCAGATGATCCGGACGGCTCGTTCTCGGTGGCGAGCGTCGAGAAGATGAAGGACTGGATCGCACACCTGATTCCGAGCAGGGACGAGCTTGACATGGATCCGGGAACGGTCATGGTGGGCGTGGGCGGAACGCTGCGCAACATAGTCAAGTTCCACCAGTCAGACACCGGCTACCCACTGACCAAGCTGCACAACTACTCGATGAGCGACGGCGCCATAGGCAAAATATCGAACATGCTCCAGGGAATGAAGCCCGGCAAGATTGCAAAGATCCAGAGCATCAACACCGGCAGGGCCGGGACCGTAACCGCTGGCGCGTGCGTCATTGACATGCTGATGAGGAGTCTGGAGTTTGGGCGCATTGCCCTAAGCGCGCATGCCCTGAGGGAGGGAACGCTTGGCGTATCGCTGGCGTTTGCAAAGTCCTACTCCGGCGGCCGGATCATCACCGAGGAGCAGATAGGGAGGGCCGTCCGCGCCGCATCTGCGCCGGATCCGCTGCCGGACTACCTGGGCACACTTTTGGGCATGCTGGAGGAGGACGGGAGGCTGGAGGAGAGCGGATCGCGCATACTCGCACACGCGCTGGCACACCTCCCCCCGACGTCCTCGTTCAGGAACCTTTCTGGCATGCTGCGCATGACCATGGATGTCGACAGCCACTTGAGCCACAGGGAGCAGATGATCTCCTCCCTGTCGGTAATCACATACAGAAAAAAGAGGGCAGCCGAGCAGGCGTCTAGCGGCTTTGAGGCCCTGCTGCGCCCCCGGGACAGAAAGACCGTCAAGAGGATCTCCTCCCTGCTTGCGCTCAAGGAGGTGCTTGACACGGCGGGAGCCGGCGTGTCGGTGCAGAGGGTCCCGGGCGGCATATCATTTGAGATCAGAACCACCGGCACCCTTCAGGAGATTCTGCTCAAGGGCGCCATCAAAAGGGTATCCGCAAGCTTCGGCATATCGGCCGGGTACCGGATTTCCGATCAGGCGCCATAGCGTTTTGGCGTGCGCGCCTAGCCCATAACCTGCGCAAAGGCCGCATAGGGCTGCGCGCCGCTTACCGTTACCTCCTCGCCGCCGCTGAGCACGATGATGAAGGTCGGCGTCCGGTCTACGCCATGGCTCAGGCTCTCGCGAATGTTGCCTTCAACCCTCTGCTGGTATCTGTCTGAATCCAGGCACTCACTGAAGAGATCCGTATCCATGCCGATCTCTGCCGCAAACGCCTTCAGGTGCTCCGAGTCTGCCCAGCCGCTGTCGATTCTTGGCACCTGGGAGCTGTACAGCTGGTCGTGGTACTCCCAGTACATGCCCTGCTCCTCGGCGCAGTAGGTCGCCTGCGCCGCCTTGGGTGAGTCAAGCCCCAGCAGGGCTATGTCCATAAAGACCAGGTTGGCCTTGCCGGTATCTATGTAGTTCTCCTGTATCGCGGGCTTGGTATCACGGAACCACTTGCCGCACAGGGAGCACTGGTAGTCGCCAAACTCGATCAGCGTAATTGGGGCATCCGGATCCCCGAGAACCGGCGAGCCCGTGGTGGTGACAACGCTTCCGTGCATTCTTGCAACGTCGGCATCCCCGGGCTCTGGGGCGTCAGCGACCTGCGGGGCGGTATCTGGTGCTATGGGCACTTTGTCTGCAGCCCGGTTCGAGTCTGAGGCGTCAGAGATGTACGAGACGACAGCTGCGATGGCTATTAGCGCCGCAACTCCACCAATGATCGCCGACTTGTTCACATCTGCAAAAAAAGCGTTACCGCTTAAAAACCTGCTCCGGTTTCGGATCAGGCGTTTCCCTTAAACAGGCGTGCAATCTTTGAGACCAGCGTGTCGATGGGGCACGACTCGCATGCCATTCCTGCGGAATGCCGTTCGCTATGCCTGTCATATTCACGTCTTGATCCAAACAGCGTGTCGCACTTTTCGCAGTACACCTTCGACGTTACCCGTCTCTCTTCTCCCATGCGTGCGCTGACACTCTGGGGCATATAAAGATCATGCAGTCCCCTCGGATCGCATCAGGTGCAGGAGCGGGTCATCCTACACATAGTGGATCTTCTTATGCTCGTTGTGCTCCACCTCGTACCGTGTGATAAATCCGCAGTGCGGGCAGGAGTACATTCCCACCGAGGTCTGGGGGGCATCCCGCTTCAAGGCCTTTCCCGTGATTGACTTTATCAGCACGACATCCTGCTGGAGGATTACTGCAAAGTTTCTTTGCTCGCCTATGCTACCCAAAAACTCCTTGATGGAGGCGATAACATCTGCTGCATTGATCGTGTCCTCGTCGTCTATGGGCGAGAGGACAAACTCATGAGACTTGATTGCGGGTATGGCCCCTATCTGGTCAGAGACGTACACCAGCAGCTCGTGTTTTATGGACTCGACATTCCGGCAATCAACAGTCAGCACAAAACAGTTTTAAAAAAAACACTATTTTAGTCTAACAGATTGGATAGATTCTTCCACGCGTGGCACCATGGACTCGGAGACATTTGGCATTGAGAAGGGCCACGGCCAGAAGGCGGTGGACTGGATCAATGCGTGCGCCCGGCAGGAGAGGCTCAAGATTGAGGCAAGGCTGTACGGGCAGGATCTGGCGACCCAAAACTTTGGAGCCTTTGAGATGTTCTCCTGGGTGGGAGACGTCAAGGTGGCCAGAAAGCTGATCATCCGGGCAAGCAAGCGGTACAGGATCAGGGTCATCGAGGGAGCCTACAAGACAAAAGAGAAGACATTCCGCATGAGAAGGACAGACTATGCAATGGTAAGAAGCGGAGACAGGATCATCGGCCATTTGGAGATGGAGGCCCCAAGGCTCGGCAGGGGCGGATGGAAGGTAAAGACAGAGGAGCGCAGGTAGCGGCCCTGCGGCAAGGGTAGATCGCTCCCGCGTCTGCGTGTATGGCAGTCATTCCGGCAATGCCGACACCTGATCCGACGCTGCACGGCATGCGGCAGACCGGGCAGCCAGACAGGTGCGTGTTTACCTGTACGGATGCGAGATCAGGTTCCCCCATTCAGGCACAGGTCTGCATGCCTTGGTGTGTTTTTACGCCCGATCCGGTATGACACGCGCCTGCCCGGCCCAGATTGCTTTTAATATTGCAGACTCGGGAGGTGCCACATGAAGGCAGTCTGGAACGGCCACACACTAGCCGAGAGCGATGACACCGTAATGGTCGAGGGCAACCACTACTTTCCCGCCGATTCCGTCAAGAGAGAGATCCTTATGCCCAGCAGCCTGACATCCTTCTGCGGCTGGAAGGGCATGGCAAAGTACTACTCCGTTACGGTAGACGGCAAAACAAACAGGGACTGCGCGTGGTACTACGAGGAACCCAACGAGGCGGCCCAGAAGATCAGGGGCAGGATCGCGTTCTGGAACGGCGTCAAGGTAGTATCGTAGCCACCACCAACACTCCCGGAGGCATGTCAGAGATGCAGGCGGCGCGCACCTGCCGCGATCAAAGAGCGTTTTGTGCCGGCAAGGTACGGTATGAGCCCTGTCTATGTGGCATGGCGCGAGACAGACCGGACCATCCGTGCATGCGCCTGCCCCGGGGACACATCATCGTATCAATGGCCGTCAGCGCGCGACGGCAAGGGTACAGGTTGAGATGATCCCGGGTATGCGCCTGATCTCCCTAGAGACTGCATGCTCTATCCCCTCCACCGTGCTGGCGTCTATCCTGACAAGCAAGTCGTACGCCCCAAAGGTGGGCATCACCTCCTGCACGGCGGCCATCTTTTGGATCCTGCGAACCGCCTCGGATCCATGATCCGCATCGCAGACGATCATGACAAATACAGTCTCCATCCTACTCGCCTTTTACCTCCATGCGTGATTTGAACCTTGGCGTGATGCCCAGTGAGCTGTAGTCCCCGGTGGTGCATGTGAAGCACATCGAGTCCAGCGGCAGGCCGATGGCGCGGGCCAGGTTCTCTGCGTCGTTGTATCCCAGAAAGTCGGCGCCGATGTCCCGGCGAATCTGCTCCACGGTCTTTCTGCCGGAGTCCGAGTTGCTGGAGAATGCCGCCAGCTCCTCCTGTGACGGAAAGTCGATTCCCGCATAGCACGGATACATGATTGGTGGGAATGTGATCAGCATGCTGATCTTCTTTGCGCCGGACCTCTTCAGGGCCTTGATTATTGCACGGGAGCTTGTGCCGCGAACCAGGCTGTCATCTATTACCACCACATGCTGCCCCTGGATGATCTCCCGAATCGGGATTATCCAGCGGTTTATCTCGACGCGGTCGCTCTGGTGCGGTTCGATGAAGCTGCGCAGTGGGCCCTTCTTTGAGTACCTGTCCTTGAGCAGGCCCTCGTCAAACGGTATGTTCAGCGCCTGCGCGTATCCCAGGGCCGCCGGGCGCGCCGAGTCCGGGACCGGAATCACCAGATCCGCGTCACGTATCGGAAACTTTTCTGCCAGCAGGCGGCCTATCCTTTTGCGGGTCAGGTAGATGTTTGCGCCCCCCATACTGGACGCCGGGTGGGCAAAGTACGTAAACTCAAAGGAGCAGTGGGCCCGCCGGGTGTCGGTGGAGAACATCTCGCTTGCCATCCCGCTGCTGCTGAGCTTGATGAGCTCGCCGGGCTGGACATCGCGCTCAAGGTCCGCGCCAACAGCGGAGAGCGCCGAGGACTCGGAGGCCACGACAAACGTGTTGCCGTCCTTTTTGTGGCCCAACACCATGGGTCGAAACCCCTTGGGATCCCGGGCCGCATACACGGATCTGTCATCGGAGATGAACGTAAAGCAGTACGAGCCGACCATCTCGTTCTTCAGTATCGACAGCGCCTTGCCCATCTCCCCCTCTTGCGATATCAGGGATACGATGCGCTGCGCCGCAACCAGCGTGTCGCTGGAGCTCTGAGGCGTAAACGAGCACCCGCCCACCAGGTTTGAGAGCTCTTCCACGTTCGCTATGGTGCCGTTGTGCGCCACGCAGAGATCCCTTACCTTCAGCGGCTGTGCGTTGTCAAGGCTGCTTTTGCCGATCGTGGAGTACCGGACATGGCCTATTGCACACGGAGATGCGTACTCTGTGGTTATCTTTTTGAACTCGTGGGAGGAGCCGGATACCAGGCCGATTCTCTTGAAGGGCGCTTTGCCGGGAACGGCAATGCCCCAGGCCTCCTGGCCGCGGTGCTGCAGTGCGCGCAGCGCGTCTATTGCCAGTGGGATCACGTTCAGTCCCTCCATGCTGTATATCCCAATGATGCCGCAGTTCTCCTTAACCACTGCCGACCAGATCCCCCAACGATATCATCCAGAGATTGCGCGTCTTATCAACGCTTAGTCTGACCACATCAGATCGCCCACCAAATATGATCGAGCGATCCCCAAAGGTGCCGACTATGCCGTGGGGGGCGCCGCTGTGCCGGAGGATCTCCGCGATACGCTCCACATGTTCCGGCCTTGCCACCAGAAGGTACCTGGAGTGGCTCTCAGAGAATAGCAGCCGGTGCGCCGCCATGTCATCTGACGGCACCTGTTCCAGATCTACCATGCAGCCGATATCAGATGCCATGCACATCTCGCTTATCGCCACTGCCAGGCCGCCCTTGGAGCAGTCGTGCGCCGCTTCCAGCAGGCTCTTTCCTATCAGATCGAGCACGCAGGACATGTTGCGGACAGATGCCGCGGGATCCACTCTAGGGCACCTGCCGCCCACAAGCCCGTGTATGTGCTCCAGGTACTCAGAGCCCCCCAGCTCGTCCCTTGTCTCGCCAAGTATGATCAGCACGCTGCCTTCCTTGATCGCAGACGGCCGGAGCACACAATTGGATAGGCCCAGCACGCCGATTACCGGGGTGGGCTTGATCGGGCCGCGGGGGGTCTCGTTGTAAAAGCTCACCTTGCCGCCGACGCAGGGTACGTTGGTGTACCGGGCAAACTCGGATATACCATTCAGGGCCTCCTTGAAGGTCCAGAATATCTCCGGATCCTCGGGACTGCCAAACTGCAGGTGATCCACCATCCCCACGGGCCTGGCTCCGGTGCACGCCACGTTCCGGCAGGCCTCCTCAAAGCACCCCACCGCCCCCTGCCTTGGATCCAGGTAGCAGTGCTTGGGGTTCCCGTCCATGGTCGCTGCCAGGTACCTCCCGTTGTCCAGCCGCAGCACGGCGGCGTCTCCCCCGGGTCTCACCACGGTACGGATTCCCACCTCGTGATCATACTGGCCGTACGCCCAGACTCGAGACGAAATATTGGGCGACGTCAAGAGCCGCAGGAGCGCATCCGAGAGATCTTCCGGGGGCATGATCCCGGCATCACCGGGCAGGGAGGACAGGTATTCTGGCCTCCTTGAGGGCCGGTCAAGCAGCTGCGCGTTTGCAACCACTCCTGCCGGCATGCTGGCAAGCGTGTCCTGACCGCTCCTGACATGCATGATGCCGTCCCCTGTCACACTGCCGATGGCGGAGCACCGGATTCGGAACTTGCTGCATATCTCCTGGAGACGGGCCAGTTTGGCCTCAGGCGTTATTATCAGCATCCTTTCCTGCGACTCGGACGTCATTATCTCGCCCGGCAGCATGTCTGCCTCGCGCAGGTGCAGGCGCGACACATCCATGTCTATTCCCACCGAGAGCGCGTCGGCGGTCTCAGACACCGCACAGGACAATCCGCCACCGCCCAAGTCCTTCATGGCGTGAATCAGATTCTGGTTCCTGGCCTCCAGCACCGCCTCGATTATCAGCTTCTCTATGAAGGGATCCGGTATCTGCACTGCCGAGCGATTCTGGGATTCAAGCGAGTCGGACGCAAACTGCGAGCCGCCTATCCCGTCGCGGCCCGTGGGACCGCCCAGGATGACCACCACATCCCCCGGGACGGCGCGGTTCCGTATGAGGCGGTCGCGCCTGCCAAAGCCTATGGCCGACACGTCCACCAGTGCATAGTCGGTATACGATTCGTCAAACTCCAGCTCCCCGCCGACGGTCGGAATGCCCAGGCAGTTCCCATAGTCGGCGATTCCGGCCACCGCGTTTCGCAGCAGCCACCGGGCACGGGCGTCGTTTCGGATGTCGCCAAACCGCAGGCCGTCAAGTATGGCAATGGGCCTTGTTCCAGCAGAGAGTATGTCCCGTATCACGCCCCCCACACCGGTGGCGGCGCCGCCGTACGGTTCGACCGCAGAGGGGTGGTTGTGGCTCTCGATGTGGACCGTAACCACGTAGCCGTCGCCCACATCAAGCACGCCAGAGTCAAAGCCCCTCTCGCTGATTACTGCCGGGCCGTCTCGCGGCAGGCAGGAGAGGTGCCTCTTGGATGACTTGTAGGAGCAGTGCTCTGACCACTCTGCTGCAACAATGTGGATCTCCGTTGGGGTGGGATCCCGCCCGAGCCCCCTCTTCAGGTGTTCCATCTCGTCTGGCTCAAGGCTCAACGCGTTGCACCGGCTTTTTTGATAAGCGACTCAAAGATGAGCGAGGACTGCTTGTAGCCTGACGGGTTTATCGCGGCCTCTGCGGCCCTCTCGGGGTGGGGCATCATGCCGACCACGTTTCCCTCCTCGTTGCAGACCCCGGCTATGTTGCCTGACGAGCCGTTGACGTCTGTAAGGTACCGAAAGACTATCCGGTGGTTCTCCTCCAGCTCCCGAAGCGTCTGCTCGTCGGCAAAGTAGCGGCCCTCGCCGTTGGCTATGGGAACCGGTATCCTCTGGGAGGGGTACATCCTGCGGGTAAACGGGGTGCTGCAGTTCTCGACCTGCAGCTCCACCCACTGGCACATGAACTTTTGCGACCTGTTTTGGATCAGGGCCCCTGGAAGGAGCCCTGCCTCTGTCAAGATCTGAAAGCCGTTGCAGACGCCCAAGACCGGTACCCCGTTGCCTGCCGTCTCCTTGATCTGCGGTATGATGGGGCTGTGCGCGGCAATTATGCCGGCCCTCAGCCGGTCGCCATAAGAGAAGCCCCCGGGGAGCACTATTGCATCCATGTCTCCGGGCAGCCGATCCTCGTGCCAGATCAGGCTTGCATCTAAATGATAAACATCCTTGAGAACGTGGAGCATGTCACGATCACAGTTGCTGCCAGGAAATACGATTATCCCGACCTTCACGGTGTAGACAGGCAGAGACGGCTATTTAATTCAAGGTGTGTCAGAGTGGGCGCAGGATTCCTGCCACCGCCCAAAGGCCGGCCTGAACCTGTCAGTGGGTTGAGGGACATTATATAAAGAACTTGTCAATGAGTTGACAAGCGTCATATAAAGAACTTGTCAATAAATTAACAAATCTGTAGTCCGAAAAGTAGTTCACCCCCGGCGGGACTGGTGGATCCCTTAGTTCATAATCCGGCACAAGTACAGCACGATCCCCTTCATGGGGATCCAGGATCTAACTGCGCGACATCTGTGCCCGACGTATGCGGCGCCAGCCTGGTCATGTGGTGCGGGTCTGATGGAATCCACCCAGCATACGCGGCTTATTTTGGATCCTTCCCACCGTTCTAGCTCCCGCTGTTCAGCCTTGGGTTGTTTTCCATCAATATACAGACTGCAAGGTTCCCCTACCCCAGCACCACCCTGAATTGGCAGGAGACCGGCAGCCTACTTCTAGCAGTGCAGATGCGCATAGGTTGGGTATCCGTGTCTTTGTGTGTCGCACCGCATTCCCTCGATGCGGCGACCAGACCCTGTTGCGCTTGTGCGGCGCTCCAGGCCGAGCCGAAGGAGATCCCGGAGGCTGTCCAAGCCTTCTTCGCCATACCGCTTGAGCCAGCCGTGCACCCATCTTTCAGACTGCATGAGATCTGCTACCGTCTCATCAATGT
This sequence comes from Cenarchaeum sp., assembly GCA_965206845.1. GTDB lineage: Archaea > Thermoproteota > Nitrososphaeria > Nitrososphaerales > Nitrosopumilaceae > CAYGAM01. The sequence goes on from OZ242221.1 coordinate 226,669, forward strand.
CCTTCTTGCGCACACGAACCATGTGCACGGCAAGAATCCGAGCCCTTATTCTGGAATCCTTTTCTCTCCGGTGCGCTTTTTTGAGATCGTCTTTATTTGTCCTTCTCATAGCACGTCTGGGATTGACGGATCTAGCAAACTTTCGGTTAGGGGATTAAAGTTTGGAGCGAATTTTTGCGTGCAGCTACGGTTGCATCCCTACATTACCCGTAAAAAAACAGAGAGAACATGGCACTCTTGGCGTAGTGGCAAGACACTGTTCATTTTTGGTGATCTGGCTTGCACGGGGGCTCTGGTAAATTCTGGTGATCTCTACCGTCCACTGTTCAAAAGTGTGTTATAGGATCTTTCCTGGATTCGATCCCGCCACATTTCGTCACGGTGCTAGAAAGTGCGGCGCATTCAACAAGGCTGCTCAAAAGTGAGCTCACTCATATTTGCACCTTGGTGGTAGATTTTTGTGATCTCGATCCATTCTTTTCTTGACCCTAGTAAACATTAGTGATCTGATCACCAAAATCTGCCAGAGCCCCTTGGCCTTCCGCTCCGGGGGAGATCCCGGAGGCTGTCAAGGCCTCCCAGATCATAGCGCTCTACCCACATGCGGATCCAGTTAGGACACTGCATGGGGTTTTCTGCTGTCTCGTCTATCCCGAGGCCGCGGATGCGCACCATGTGGACTGCAAGCATCCTGCTACGTACTTTTGGATCCTCCTCCTTTTTGAACGCAGGTACAGCTCCCCTCTTGTTTTCGCCATGCATCGTCTAGGCAGATTCGATCAATATTCGTTCCGGTCTGGCTTGTTTTTTCTCCAAAAACTTAGTCTCGTCACTATAGTTGGAGGAACGCATTTGTGTTAACTGGGATCATTACTGTGGATACAGGTTCCCTTCCGACTTACCGTTACTTTAGGTCGGGTTCACTTCCAGCACTACCTTAGACTATTTATTCTGAGAACTTTTGACAGTGGTTGACAAGCCTTTTTGTAAAGTAGTCCCAGCCTGTATGATGTTCCTTGAATAGCTCTTGTGGTTTTCCTGTAAATCCAGAATGAAGCAATTCTACTTTGGTTTTGTTGTTACCAATGTTATGCAAAGTCCAACTCACAATAGTTTTTGGAAAATCAGAAATACCTTCCGGGATCCATGTGTAGGATAATTTTTTGTTTGGAACAAACTCTACGATCTCTCCATTGGGATAAAAATCTCGATTCAAATTTTCAGCTTTTTTTGCATAAAAAGTAAATCTTACCTTTCCACCAATTCTTGGTTCTAAGACTACAACGTCTGGAAACCATTGAGTAAGTTCGTCTTCTGCAGTTAGTGCTCGAAATACGGTTTCTACAGATGCATCAATCTCTATTATTTTTCTAATTTCCATGCTTTTTCTCATCTTTTCCTACTGTTCTTCTCCTTGTTTTGGACAAATTCCTTGAGAGAGTCCAGTTGGTAACTCCACAAACTCTCAAAGAACTTTAGAAGCTCCAGCGCTTTTTTCTGGTTAATAGAATAGTATCTGTTTTTCCCCTCCTTGATTTCTGTAACCAAGTCAGCATCCCTTAGAACTCTAAGATGAACAGATACTGCCGCAAACGTAAAATCAAAGTGTTTAGAGATCTCGCTGGGCGTCATGGGGTGCTTTTTTAGTAACACCAAGATCTTTCTTCTGCTGTCATCTGCTATTGCCTTCCACGGTGATCCCATAAGCTTAAATAATCAAGCATATATTTAAATGATAATGTCAAATGACGCGATTTATCGTAGTATAAATTGGAAAAGGCTGGCATCTGCCGCTCCTTTGGTGGCGGTAATCCACATGTTCTTGCTTTATGGTCTGTTTATGAATCCAATATCACTAAATGTGATATTCAGTGAAAATATGGGACAAAGTGACAAGTTGATTGCGGTTTGGAATACTTTGGAACCTATTCCATCTGAGATATCACTGACGCCAGCATTGATCATCACTCCCATGATCTTCAGCTTCCTTTTCGCTGTGCTCTATGAGTCAATTCCAGGTAATGGAAGACTTAGAAAGGGGTTCTTTTTCGGAATTATGTGGTGGGGAACTGCTGCAGTGTTTTTTGAGTTGTTCACGCCCCTGGGATTGTTTGGAGAACCGTTACATTTGCTTGGTTATGAACTGTTTTTGTGGTTTGTAGGATTGGTTGCTGTAGGAGTAATACTTGGTATCATTTATGTTCCAAAAAGTATTTCAAAGTAATCAGAAATTACGTGTTAGAATAGATTCTAAATCATAAGTCTAATTCCGGAAGCCTTCAAAAGTGCTGGTGCAAGTCCTGCGGCAAGCATTTTTCCACGAACCTGAAGCTCGAGAGCATGCACACAGATCCAGAAACGATCACGGCCGCGATGAACCTATATTTTGGCACTGTTCAAAATTGTGGATCACGGTTAAAATCAGTTCAGCCAGCACCGCCAGATCACCCTGTCTGAACAGTGCCAGTGTGATTTCACATGCGCGTCCGAGAAGAAAGAATGGACGCTCCAGATGCCGTCAATCATGAACATGAACAGGAGGCGCGAGGAAAGCATGGGGGCCGCGATGCCAGATCCTTCAACTCCGATCTCTCCACATGGGACGTCTCGGGCGTGACTGACATGTCAGAAATGTTCCTCGCCGCCTACTCCTTTACCCAGGATCTGGGCAGCTGGTACATCACGCTTGATGACACATCTATTGACGATGGCGACGCCACTAGGGCAGTCGGGAATATTTCGGCACAAAACTCCTTCCTTGGCGGCCAGTCTCTTAGATACAGCATAGCCCCAGGCGGAGATGGTGACGCTTTTGAAATTGACGGAACTGTCCTGAAGCTAAAATCAACTCCAAATTATGCCAGCAAGAGCTCTTACACCGTAACCATATCGTCGACTGGTGCGTTTGGCACATACGAACAGGGGGTCGTGGAAGGGAATCCGCCCCTTGCCGTAACCACATCGTCGACTGGTACGTTTGTCACATCCAACTCAGAGACGTTTAAGATCCGGGTAGTGTAGGCATTTAGATCTGGTGCAGGGACTGCCAGACGGTAAACACCGGCGACCTTGTCCAAGAGCGGTACAAAGCCCCATTTCTGTAGCCCGAAGCGCAGTATGCCTCCCTCAAGACAGGGACGATGCAAGCACGTTCCACGTTGAGCCGATCCGAGTCAGCCTTACAAACCTGTCAGGTTGCCAGCGCATGGCCTGAATTACACTGTTCAATCTGCGAGACTTTTGGGTTTTTTCAGGAATGAAAACTATGAAAACCCCCGAAGATTGAACAGTGTATCCTACAGTACACTGTTAACTATTCGAGTGGTTTCCCCAAATCAGACCAGGTGTTAACTTAGGGTGGTGGAGCGTTAACTTAGGGTGGTGGGTTTTAGGCGTGCCGCCAGGCGTTGACATCCATCATGTAATGAACATGTATGGGGAAATGCCATATTCGTGCCATGATGACATGCCTGCCCATGTGGGACAAGCTGGAACAAGGCCGGATTGGGAAGTCGTCAGAAGCGTTCCGAACTGCCTAACACATCATGTTCTTGGTTTAATACTAATTTAAATGCAAATTACCACAACCATTCCAAATGCTGAAAATTATGATACTTGGTATCGCGCTTACAGCGATCGCGCTGTCAGTCACGATATATGTTGCCGACTCCAAAACGGTTCCGCTGTCGCTCGCGCAGGAACGCGGCGACACCCAGATGTATGACGTGGTATGCACTGACAACCTAGGGACAATCAGCTCATTCCCGGTCGTCTGCATGTCCAGACTACCAAACATTGGAGAGACTGCGATAGTGGAGATAACGTACGCCAATACGCTGTCCGTTGACGTCACTGACACTGAAGAGGATAGAACATGGCCGGGTTTTACGACTGGCTGGAGGGTACATCATGGATTTGAGGTGGTGGATTCTGGCGGTCTTGAATATGAAACATTATACGTGAACGCGACGGGTTCAACGTTGGCCGGATATACAGCATTTACACCGTTAAACGTTGGAGAATCAATCACGTATCGCATTGAAGTCAGAGCAATTAATGAAGGTTACAGCTTCATTTCAGGCATAGGATATCTTGAGATGTCAAATATGATGCACTTGTATCTTGATGACGAGGAAACACTGCAATACCAAGAACACCGGACGAGATATCCAGATATGCATCCAGTTCCGAAGAGCACGCCATATGTCAAAAGCACGGAATTATTCCCTCCTCTAACAGACGAGGAACGCGATGCAGCCACAGAATACGTTCCGCCGTCGCGCGAACGGCTTGCCGACTTCTTTAAGGCGTATTTTTCAAGCGACGATACCGATGACACCATAGGCGAAGCGATGGATTTCGTCCAGCAAATGGGTGGCCACCTGAACTACACCCTGGCTGACCTCAAGGAGATACTCGGAGGTGCGGGGTACACTAACGACGAGATCGAGTCTGAGTGGTCGAACCGCGCGCCGACGCGGTAAGCAACCCCATGACTGACTCCGTTCCCACAGGAGTGGACGAAACCTACACCGTCAGCGCCAATTGATAAATGCGGCGCCCGAATCCGCATTCTTTGGGAGAAGCACAAGATGCCGCGTCCGGAATGATGAATCCGATGGCAGCCTGGAGCGCGTTGGTTGGACTGGGTTGGTCAGGATCCACGATTTTGATGATGATTTACCTGCAAGTTGCCAGAGCCAGCTTACCACCCTACACCGCCGAGTATAATTTCGTGAACAACCGCCAGATTTGATGCAGGCCCGAAGATAGGATTGCCGAATTTCTTCCAAGTCGCTTGTTGTTTTTGTCCCAAAATACAGGTTCGTTTAGATCCGTGAAGGGTCGTGGGCGGCCGTTTACCGTTTCCGGACCTGCGTGCGCACGATCCCCTGTGCGCCTGCTGGCGCCTGCCTATGCTTTTCTGTAGAGGTACTTCTCGATGTCAAGTTTTGACAGGGGCGACCTCAGCCACTTGTCGATGTCGCTGCACATGGAGCTGAACCGGACGTACGGCACGTCCAGGACCGCGTGTTTCATCTAGCGCCACACCCCCTCAATCGCGTTGAGGTCGGGACAGCCGGGAGGCGGACAATCGCGGGGAGGTATTTGCGTGCCTTTTCCAGGCGCATGCCGTACTGTCGCACCAGGCCTGCGCTGGCGGTTCCGTATTTTTTTTGCCGCCGGCTGTCCAAGGTGGGTCTGTCGGAATCCACCTAGCATACGCGGCTTATTTTGGACCCTTTCCCAGCCCCAACTTACAGATCCTTTAATTGATATCGTCCGTCAATGCCCATAATGCAAAAAATAACGATACTGGGTCTTGCCGTGGCCGTATCCATGATGTCCTGCACCGTGTCAGTTGCGGAGGCCGAGCCGATCCCCTCACCATACCGACAGGCACGGGACGGAGTGCCCATAGGCGAGATAGTGTGCGCCGGAGACCGCATGCTGATGCTGTCGCCGTCAGGTATGCCGGCGTGCGTCTTTGCAGGATCGGTAGAGGTGCTGGAACGGCGCGGATTCGTACTGCTATCCGAAGTGCCCCGTGACGATCTTTCGACAAAACAGCCAGGAGCATCGGAAAAAGCGGGAGGAACCGGCAGTCCGGACGCGTCCAAAACGGGCGACAGGCCATTCGTCACCACTTGGCGGACCGCCTCGCCGAACGAGTCGATAACCATCCCGGTAGGGAGATCTACGGGAGCATACGCTGTAGACTGGGGCGATGGAATCGTAACAGGCGTCACCGGGGATACATCACATGCTTATGCTAGTCCTGGAGAGTACCAAGTCGTCATATCCGGCGACTTTACAAGAATCTATCTCAACAGCCACCCTGTTGCGCAAGCTCCGTGCAACCATATATCGGACGACTGTCTCCACCAGACTAGTTCCGCGCAAAAGCTACAATCCATAGATCAGTGGGGCGACATCAGATGGGAATCGATGAACTCGGCATTTGAGGGAGCGTCGAACATGGTGTATCGTGCAAATGATGCCCCTGATCTCTCAAGCGTGACTGACATGTCCCAAATGTTCTTCTATGCCGAGTCCTTCAACGGCGACATCTCCTCATGGGACGTCTCAGGCGTGACTGACATGTCCGACATGTTCTCCGTCGCCGTCTCCTTCAACAGCGACATCTCCTCATGGAATGTCTCAAGTGTGACTGACATGAGTAACATGTTCTATGTAGCCAGCTCCTTCAACAGCGACATCTCCTCGTGGAGTGTCTCAAACGTGACTGACATGTCCAGAATGTTCGCCCAAGCCGAGTCCTTCAACAGCGACATCTCCTCGTGGAGTGTCTCAAACGTGACTGACATGTCCAGCATGTTCCGCTCTGCCGAGTCCTTCAACGACGACATCTCCCCATGGGATGTCTCGGGCGTGACTGACATGTCCCACATGTTCAGGGGAGCCGATTCCTTCAACGGCGACATCTCCACATGGGACGTCTCGGGCGTGACTAACATGTCTTGGATGTTCAGCGGTGCCGACTCCTTCAACGGCGACGTCTCCCCATGGGACGTCTCGGGCGTGACTGGCATGTCCGGAATGTTCGGCTCTGCCACTTCCTTCAACGGCGACATCTCTGAATGGGACGTCTCGGGCGTGACTGACATGTCCGCAATGCTCGGTGGTGCCTACTCCTTTACCCAGAATCTGGGCAGCTGGTACATTACGCTTGATGACACATCTATTGACGATGGCGACGCTACTAGGACAGTCGGGAATATTTCGGCACAAAACTCCTTCCTTGGCGGCCAGTCTCTTAGATACAGCATAGCCCCGGGCGGAGATGGTGACACCTTTGAAATTGACGGAACTGTCTTGAAGCTAAAATCAACTCCAAACTATACCAGCAAGAGCTCTTACACCGTAACCATATCGTCGACTGGTGCGTTTGGCACATCCAACTCAGAGACATTTGAGATCCGGGTAGTGTAGACATTTAGATCTGGTGCAGGAGGCTACCAGACGGTAAGCACCGGCTACATTGTCCAAGAACGGCACAAGCCCCATTTCTGTAGCCCGAAGCGCAGTATGCCTCCCTCAAGACAGGGGGATGCAAGCACGTTCCACGTTGAGCCGATCCGAGTCAGCCTTACAAACCTGTTAGGTTGCCAGCGCATGGCCTGAATTACGCTGTTCAATCTGCGAGACTTTTGGGTTTTTTCAGGAATGAAAACTGGCTCTGGTAAATTCTGATGATCTCTGCCGTTCACTGTTCAAAAGTGTGTTCTAGGATCCTCCCTGGATTCGATCCCGCCGCATTTCGTCACGGTGTTCGAAAGTACGGTGCATTCAACAAGGCTGTTCAAAAGTGAGCTCGCTCACGCTTGCACCTTAGTGGTAGATTTTTGTGATCTCGGTCCATTCTTTTCTTGACCCTGGTAAATATTGGTGATCTGATCACCACAATCGACCAGAGCTCCACATGACGGGCACGCTATTCAGGATCTATAATGACTATTTTGTTAACGTAGTCATCGTCAAGGCAATGCGTGTTTTGTATAGTTTCTACAATGAACAGATCGACCGTGTCAGGGAATATGTGTGGAAACTCTACGGAGCCCTTTACGATTATTGACTCTGACGGGATGCATGACAGGGATTCTATTCTGTTATATTCACCTATCTGTGCGTTGTGATACCTGACATTCAAGGACAGGATGTTTCCGGTGTTTTCGTTGCGTGACTGTATCGTATACGAAACGTCGTGCCTGTTTTCTATGTATTCCCTGTATTGGGGATACCTTTCCTTGAAGGCCAAGACCGAGTCAAGCTGCGCTATCTCTTCCTCGAGCTGCGCCCGTTCCTGTTCGTTCACGGGTTCAAGTTGGCCAAAGGGAAATCCAACAAAAGCGGCCAGATAGCCAACAAAAGATGCCACGACCACCACTGCGGCGGTGCACACCACTGCCATCGCAAAGATTAACTTGATGTAGTTGATCTCTTGCACAGAGTCCCGCATGGAAGAAAAGTAATAAACGTACTGTTGGGCGGTCCCGTTACGTTGCCGGCAGAGTAGTCACTGAGAACTAGCCTCTGCAAACGTTTATGAACTGTCTGCTTGGGAAATATTTCGCAGCATGGAAAGACTTTCAAGATTTGCGATATACCTGGGAATCGGGATAGGCCTGACTTTCTTCGTGCTGTTCCTGGTCGCGGCGCTGCCGAGCATACTTGACAACTCCATCAGGGAATGGGAGCGACTTGACAAAAGCGGTACCGGCGAGGAAGAGCTGCGCGTGAAGTTTTCAGAACACCCGGCATACGCGGCAATGTACGAGCGGTATCCGGACGCAAACGAAGAATTTGATTATTACGAAAGGGGCGACGGCAGCATGACAGTCGGCGTCATGAACTTTGAGACCGACGCCCAACTGACACTCAGCATGCGTTACGATTCTCACCGTGACAGCATCCGCGCAGACGCACGCTGCAGCACGCCGTCAGACCACAGGGACGTAGACGGGCTGTTTGCAGAAGACTTCATACGGGCCACCGACTGTTTGGAACCTGTAGGCGGGGACGGGACGGTGGCGCAGTCCGAGGAGAAGGCGGTCCCTTAGATGTGATTCGTAATTAGCACGCAGGCACATTAGAGCACGATCTTTGGCATAATCATACGAAAGTTGCATGCTTTGGAGCGCACATCTGTAAGATTATGGGCATCGAAGACCCGATTCTTAATTGCGGATCATGTCTCTTGACGTGTGCGGAGCTGTAGGAGACACGGCATACAAGTACTGGTCACAGCTGGTAACCAGCACTGCTCCCATGAACCCGCGCGATCAAGGTACGCGGGATTTTAATTTGCCAAACGACTCTGGTAGATTTTGGTGATCAGGTCACCAATATTGACTCTGGTAAATTTAGGTGATCCCTGCAGGTCGCTGTTCAAGAAGTGAGCTTCAGATCTTCTCCACGTTTTGTTTCCTGCAATTCATGCCGGCGCCGTCTTGCCGTTCAAAAGTCGTGATCCGTTCAGCCTCGGTGTTCAAAGGCGAGCTGCGGACCCTGTTATTAAATTCAGGTCGCGTTGGCGACGTTTCCGCCCTTCAATACATGGTACCTGTAAATCTCAAGCCACGTGATCTTTGGGTCGGCATCACTGTAAGCAAATTCATAGCGGCACCCACGCATGTCCTTGAGAATCACTGAAGCGTCCCTCCAAAACCCTCATGCTTGCACTGCTCTGGACGGCAATCCTGTTCGTCATGTTAGCCGTGTTCGTGTACGGGTACCTTACGGGGGCATTTGTGCCTCCCTCCCAAATACCCGATAAAATTCTCGAGTGTTCGTCGTGCGACGGGTGTCATCCATGCGTTGAGGATATTTCTAGCAACTCTGCCGAATCCGCAGTAGCACTATAGCGCCGATCGAAAGTTCCTGCAGAGTATGTCACTGGTTTCGATCACGTTTGTCTCAAACATACACCGCCGAGTATAATTTCGTGAACAACTGCCAGATTTGATGCAGGTCCGAAGACAGGATTGTCGAATTTCTTCCAAGCCGCTTGTTATTTTTGTCCCAAAATACTGGTTCGTTCAGATCCGTGAAGGGTCGTGGGGCGGCCGTTTACCGTTTCCGGATCTGCGTGCGCACGATCCCCTGTGCGCCTGCAGGCGCCTGCCTATGCTTTTCTGTAGAGGTACCTTTCGATGTCAAGTTTTGGCAGGGACGACCCCAGCCACTTGTCGATGTCGCTGCACATGGAGCTGAACCGGACGTACGGCACGTCCAGGATCGAGTGTTTCATCTGGCGCCACACCTCCTCGATCGCGTTGAGGTCGGGACAGCCGGGCGGCAGAAACTGCAGCTCCACGCCGTCCAGGCGCCCGATCTCTTCCCTGACGAATTTCGACCTGTGCTGCGGCGCGCCGTCGGTTATCATCAGGATCTTCCCGAACCTTTCGCATGCGGCCTTCAGGAACTCGACAAACTCCTTCCCGGTAAAGGAGTCGTATCTCTGGAAGAACCCCTCCCCGTCCAGCGTGATCAGGCCGAACACGATGGTCTTGGAGTGCGATCCCGTGTACGTGTAAACGCCGCGGACCCCCTTGGGCGTGTAGACGCCCTTCCTGAGCCGCGCGTCGGCCACGCATATCGCCTCGTCCTGCACACATGCCGTGTAGCCGGCCCTCACCCTCTCCTCTATCAGCGGCCCCAGCTTCTTGCGGAACCACGCGATCTTCTGCCTGCTTGCTCTCTTCACGTGCCGTCCCATCGGAACCTTCCTGGTGAATCCCCAGCTGCGCAGCAGGAAGCGCGCGTACGATATCGTATACTCCGTCATGTATTCTATGCCGGAACCGTCGCGAATGATATCGCGCAGGTCCTCTGCCGTCAGGTACACCGTCTTTTTTACTTTTTTTTAACTGCCTTCAGGGTCTCGCCTGAGATCCTCGGCGGGCGGCCTGAGCGGGTGCGAGTCTGCAGGCCTGCAGTGCCCTCCTTCAGGTACCGGTTGTGCCACTTGACTCCCCATGACGGGGCCATGCCCAGAAAGCGCGCGGCCCTGGTCACGCTCATTCCGTCCCTTTTCACCATCACGTTCAGCATTATCCTGTCCCGCACCTGAGGATCCTTCTCAATCTTGCGAATCTTGAGCATCTGCTTGTATTTCATGGCCTGTCTGGGCTGCTCTGATCAATGAACCTTTCGCTGCAAGACAAGCCTCGTTCAAATCAGATGGCCGATTCCCGGTTTCCCACTGCTGTGATCTCGCACTTTTATTCGGCGGTATAGACGCCAGCCATTGACAATTGCCGCCTAATCCGTTCCTAATCTTGGCATACATAACGTTCTGGTATGTGGCTTTGCAGGGAAGCCTGACTGAAATGATTCGTGGATTCTGCAAGAACTTTAGTCGGCGCTATAGTTAAATGTGGCAATAAGGCTATAACTGCGATGCATTCTAATTGGAGCAATAGATCAAGTTGATGATTAGATTATGACAAAGCAATCTAAATCTGATAATCCTAACAGAGGCAAACTTCCCGTGATTGGTGTAGTGATTGCCATAGTTGTTGCTGTTGTTGTAATAACATTACTGCTATCTGGCTCATCTATGTTTGTAGATCCTACTACAAATGATGATAACGCAAAATCTAAGGATTCTAAAATAATTGATTGGCGCCATGTTCACGGTTTAGGGTTTGATCCTGATAATCGTTCGATTGTGTATATTGCAACCCATGGTGACTTTTACCAAAGTATTGACGGCAAACCGCCAGTAAAAGTAGACAAGATACGTGCTGACTATATGGCATTTAGTGCACCATACGTTTCAGGGACCCCACTGTATGCAAGCGGTCATCCAGCAACTGGAGGAAATACTGGATTGATTAAAAGTAATGATGGAGGGATTACGTGGGAGCTTGTGTCAAATGTAATAGAACCTCCAGTGGATTTTCATGCAATGGCAGTAAGCAAACATAATTCTAAAATTATAATTGGTTTTGATAGTGCAGCAAGAGGCTTATTTAAGACAGTTGATGGAGGAGAGACATGGGAGTCATTAGTGTATCCAGAGTATGTTTCCGCACTTGCAATATCTCCTGATGAATCACAGCTAATTTTTGCAGGAACTGGAAAAGGAATATTCAAGTCAGCTGATGGAGGAAAGACATGGATGCTTCTTGATGAATATAATGGAATGGGTGTTTTTGCGTTGGCATTTGATGAAGGGGGCACATTGTTTGCATCAGTAGAGACATTTGGAATGGTAAAGTCAGATGACTTGGGGGAGTCATGGGAAGACATGCAGGGAATTGATCTGACTGTTTTAAGTATTGCAGCAGATTCTGAGAATAGCTACTTGTATGTTGGAGGTTATTCTTCTGAAGGATTCCAGCAGGTCTACAAAATTGCGTATGATTTTTCCAGCTATGAAGTGATTGGAACTAACAAAGGATTAGAGTAATAGAATCAATGTAAAACAGTCATCATCATGTAACTTATCCTAAAGAAGGGCTGTTGTTATAGATGCATATCATAATAACTGAATCTATAAAAAATAATGCCAGACATATGTATCAATTAAGAGCATGACGTTTACTACAAATTGCCACTATAGCGCCGATCATAAATTCGTGCAGAGTGGCGCTGCCTTTCTGTGGGCAAATTTGAGTATGTCCAGCTTGAATCTCACGGTCCGATAATACGTGATGACAGCATTGCACATGTCAGCAAACGTCCGATAGTATTCTAAAACGAGTAGGACCTGTTTTCCTTGGCGCCAGCATTCCTCTACCGCGTTGAGGTACGGGGATCCCTTCGGAAGGTAAATGATCCTGACGTTTTTGTTCTCCCGTAGCAGCTTCTTGACGAGTTTTGCGCGGTGCGGGGAGGCTCTGTCCGTCACCACCGCCACCTTCCCGAAGTGCCTCTGCATCTCCTTGAGGTATCCGACGAAGGTGGGCGCGTCAAAGCTCTCGTGTGTCCTGAAGAACTGCCTGCCGTCCTTGGCGATGGCCCCGTAGACCACGATCCTCCTATGGCTTCCTGTGTACGGCACGACTATCCTCTCTCCGCGCGGAGACCAATATTTGCGCCCGGATATCACATCGTGGATAAAGAAGGCTTCGTCCTCGTCCACTATGGTAAATCCGTCTCCCTCTAGGCGTGAAACACGCTTGTCGAAGCGATACTGCCAGCCCCGGACGGCCTCCTTGCCGGCCCTGTTGATGTGGACCTTCTGCGGGATCTTAGGGGTCAGGCCGTGCCGGCGCATGGCCTTCCTGACGTTTGTTATGTACAGCCGGGTGCCGGTATCCTCGCGTATGATCTTTTGCAGCTCCCTGGGGGTGCACTGGGGTTGGACGGCCTATTCGATTATCCGCGCCATGATCTCGCGCGGAATCTTTGGCGGCCTACCGCTTCTGGGAAGATCCCGGAGGCCGTCAAGGCCTCCGGCATCGAAACGTTCCAGCCAGGTATGCACCCACCTGTCGGACCGCATGAGGTTGGCTGCAGTCTCGCTTACGTTCATTTTGCGCACGCGGACCATGTGTACGGCAAGCATCCTGAGGATCACTCTGGAATCCTTTTCTTTTCTGTACGCTTTTTCCAACTCTTCCCGCTTTGTAACGTCCATGACGTGGCTGTACGGGAAGGGATCATTATTGCTTTCGATTTGGCAGATTTACCCTGAACGAACTTTCAGTCGGCGCTATAGAATGGCGCGTGACCCTCCCCAGGGAATGAGTGCAACCAAGACTGCAAATAGAACACGTGCGTAGAAAAAGAGAGAGATTGGGTCAACCCTCGTTCCGTGCTATTTCTTTGGCTTCAGACAGGTCAAGCGGCTCTTTTCCACCAAACTTGTCCAACTCCGAGGTTATGGTCTCCTCTCCCTCATAGATTGGATAGAACGAGGCGTAGCCGAGCATGTTTAGTCCCATGTCATCGTTTATCAGGAAGAGCCCCTTGTCGCCTTTTTGATAATCTGTGGTGTACTGTGAAACCAATCGGGTTACTTGGAGGTCGGTTCTGTCTATTGGGACGTTCACGTAGTCGTAAAATGTCACTTCATCAGAGCTCCAGTCGAGATCGTCTTTCAGCACCTCCAGAATCTGGAGAGTTACCTCCGCCTTTGGAATCTCATTGTGCTCAAAGACGTACTCGTTGCCGTGCTCGTCCACGTCCATAATGTCCTCGGGGAATACCTTGATGCCCACGTCAGTCACGACGCCGATCACCACCAGGTGTGATTTTTCTACCTTTTCTGCAAATGTACGGTCCACAAACTGCGGTGCACCCCCATCTGGTCCGTAGGTGCCAAGGGGTGCGATTAGGAGCATCTCTGCTGCGTACGCTATAGAAAAGGCGGCTATCACGGCCAGTATCACCCTGATGCCGATCCTCCTGTCAATGGTTTCCACCCGCTTCAGCACGAATACGCCTGCCCCCAGCAACAGCCCGCCGGGAATCGTCCCTGTCCCCAAAAGATTAAACGCGGACCACGCATCGAAACCCTCTAAACCCCAACCGGTGCCCAATATACGGCTGTGCAACACGACTCCGGCTATCGGGAAAAATATCCAGAGGTAATGTGCCGCCACCGCGATCAGCGCCCAGCCTACCAGCCTCGGGGATTTGAGGTTAACCATTGCCACACCTTGGATATGACCTACCCTCATAGGCGTTGTTGCATACAGGGCACCGTGTCGTGGGTACGTCAATATACCGCTTCTTGATGTATGGAATCAGCAGGTGGGTCGGCAGGTGGAAGCAAAACGGCTGGCTCACCAAAACCAGGCAGCCAGTAAAGAATGCTGATCTGTGGAAAGACATGCTTGATGCCACCGACGGAAAGAGAGTATTTTTCCGGTGGATCAAGGGCCACAACAACCACACCATGAACGAACTCTGCGACCGCATGGCCAAAGAGCAGGCGGAAAAGGCCGCATGTAGAACGAAACCATTCATTAGATTTTATTTCAAAACTTTGTAATGTAATTCAACTAGTTTATCGTATGGCGTGGTTTTTATTAATTCAAGGTTTATTTCTTTTTGTATATTATGAAACAGAGAAATTCCATTCCCCAGAACTTTAGGGATAATTGATAATATTATTTCATCTATGATTCCATGATTAACAAAGGATGAGATGATTTGTCCTCCTCCAACCAACCAAATGTCTTCTCTCAAATTAGGAAAGACGTCTTTGACAAATTTATCAACAGAAGATACAAACTCTACGTTTCCATATTTTGCGCCATTATTATTTCTGCTAGTAAATACGTAAGATTTTTTGTCTTTGTAAGGATATTCTCCAAACGTTAACACCTGGTTGTAGGTTGTTTTACCCATGACTATCGTGTCTACGGTTTCATAAAATTTATCGTATCCTGATGTGCCACTTTCCGAGAGCCAATCTATATCTCCATTATTTCTCGCGATATATCCGTCCAGACTTGAAGCGATGTAGAGTATGATTTTTCCCATGATGTTTGATTATCGTGAATATTGTAATAAAAGGTATTTGTTTTGTAACCCTGCCCAAACAGCGTCAAAAACATTCAAATCGCAATTTAAATATGGCCAACTTCTTCATTCAAACATATCATTTTTCATTAAATACGTTTGCCTAGAATGATATGTTATTTCCCGCTAATCATGCCGACTTTTATGCATATTGTGCTGATGAATGTGTGGAGATAGAGACAGTCAGGGCCGTAAAGGCCGATGCCATGGAGTTCTACAAGCTTGAGGCAAGGTGCTTTGAGATGGACGGGAACGATGCCGACACGCTGTACTACTGGGTGCCGATCCTTTCGTACCAGTGCTTGAAAACTATGAAAACCCACGAAGATTGAACAGTGTACAAGTAGCAGCGCCGTCTAGTCCGGCGGCGCCCATGCCCTGGTGGCGCTCCCTGTTGTTGCAAAAATGTGCAAAGCCCACAGATCACGCCAAGTCTGCCATTGGGACAGGCTCCCCATGCGGTCCGGCGGCCACCATGCCGAGCCGCCGCCTCCCGCTTCCATATTCCGGTTTTTCATGCGACTTTCGTTCCCCATGCGATTCCGCGGCCTCCCCACACATGGACCGCCTCCCCATACGGTATCGCGGTTTCCCCATACAACCACACGCCTGACGCATTTCCCCATACGTTTTCCGCGGATCCACCATACAATCCGCAAGCTCCAAAGAATCCGACCCCAAATCCAGCGAGACCAGCGTTTTCGGCCCCGCAAATGTCCGCGCCAAGACACCCCAGCCGATTCCCTGAACCTGCGAGTGGGGTGGCGCCGGCACCTCCTGCATAGCCACGGCCATGCTTGCGTTGGTACGGGCGCGCATGCGCCGTGTCTGCCACAGCCGTATCCGGTTCGGTTCACGTCCATGGTGCGGCTGCCACTGTACGGCCATATCTCCATGGCACGGTTGTTCCTGTACGGCCATGGTCATATACCAATGGCACGGTTCCATGGTCATACGTCAATGGCATGTCTTCACGTAGATCATCACGCTCCCGGTCACCAACCCGCCGAGACCAGCGACCGGTCCACTCAAATACGCATCCAACCGGTTCACTCAGATTCCCCGCGACCGGGGGGCCTTGCGTCGGCATCGACGTCATGGAGGGGCGCTGCATGTTATGGTCGGGCCTGAAGCCCGACAGGCAGTCGGGCCTGGGGGCTCGACAGAAGTCTTGCCTGAAGGTACCGTATCCAGGCAATCCGTATTTCTGATAAAGCTCTCCGCGAACAGGTCGTTTATGTGCGTCTGTCCGTCCTTGGCATCGCTCATGCAGGTCACGTCGGCGTGCACATCGTTGCTGAAGATATACATGTGTAGCACCAGCTGACTGTTGTTCTCAAAATTCATTGCCCCCACCTCCATGGAGCCGCCGCCATCTTCATGGTACGCGACCTTCTCCACGGCTCCGGGGAACCGCTCGTACATCGTCGCGTACGCCGGATGCTCCTGGAACTTTGCCAGAATCTCCCCATCCGATCTGCCTGCGTCGCCCAGTCTCTCCCACTCGTTGCCAGCGTTCCCTATTACGAATGGAAGAAACGAGATCAGAAACAGGGCGAACACTGAAACGGCTATCCCGATCCCGACGTAGAATGCAATCTTTGTCAGCCTCTCCATGGGTAATCAAGCCGGATGGAACGGCGCTTGTAAACCTTCATGTCCCCGTGGCGCCCGCATTTTTTGCCAAACAAACGCAAAGTCCGCAGGCCATATCTGGACAGCCACATTTTCCATATCCACATGCAACCGGACGACCCCCCATACGCATGGCGGCGGCCACAGTGACCCGTCATTTCTGCGTCTGATTTGAGCCGCGTTTCGCTTGAAAGACGACGGATCTTTATGGCCCCCGATGCGCAAATGGCTACACCGGTATGACGAAGGAGGCCTAGTCGGCTTCCGGGATCTTCCCCGAAGCAGCAGGCCCATGCAGACCCGCCGCTGAGAGATATCGTTAGACTACACACAGGTGTTCCACTAGGCGGCAAAGTCGCCAACTATGGCAGCTTGGAATGCAGAACCATGCCTAACTGAAGCAGTTTGAGCATGGCACCTGTTCCAATTTACTGTACAATTATACGGTAATGAGAACTCCTGCCGGCATTGACGCTGGGTTTTTCAACCGCGTGCCGGATCCAAGACACCAAATGACCGGTTCCAGATGCGATCGCTGCCCCGCTCAGGAGACGGCCGCACAAAACCGTGCCGGGACAAGTTATAGCTGCTGTTTGCGCTAGTGAAATATAGAAAGGCGGTAGAGTGCTTCGACAAGGCGGCGAGGCTGGATTCGGGCTGCACCACAGCGCATGCGGGCATGGTGAGATCGCAGAAAAGGCTCAAGAAACGCCTGAAACGCGGCAGATGCTTTAACGGGACGGCAGGGCCGGAGCCGGACTGCGCCACTGCGCAGCCATGCGGTAGATGCTGTGCGCAATCGACTCCCGAGGCCTGACTCGCAGTTGGCTAGCTCGGGGCAGCCCGGCTCTTCTCAAAACTCTGGTTCACCCCGGCAGATCATTCGTCGGGCATCCGGCTCTTTTGCGTTATCGGGATCTGCTTGTTTTCCATGCCGGACTGCGTGAGGCAAGGGTTCGCATACAGTACGCCGGCGTGAGAAGACACCGTTCTCGCACCCTTGGGCACGGGCTAGGAGGCAACAGCCACCTCTCCTGCCAACGGGGTGCGGCGGCAGCAGACCCCACATTGGGCACCAATCTGCCCAGTCAGAAAGGACACCCAATTTTGACAACAATAAAAAACAGCAAAAACCAAGGTTCCATATGATAGAGCGGGAACAGCTGTCTCAGATTCTGCAGTTTGTGTCAAGACGGTGGGCAGACATCGCAGTAGACCAGGACAACAAGGCCATGAAGACGCTGCCAAGCGACTTTTGGATGAACTCTGTCGGAGGGCGGGCAGGAAAGGGCAGGTGGGTCACCATGCTGATGTACACCGAGAGCCAGGAGGACGCGGATGCGTTCCGGGAGGTACTGCTCCGCTGGCAGACGAAGGGCATGCAGAAGAAGGATGCGCCGGATCTGATTCAGATTGGAAGGGGCAAATAGTACGCCTCCGGCATCCGGGGAATTCTCGGATAGTGAGAGGACATTACTGGAAGGGCACTTCTCCAATCTGGACAAGCCGGTATTTGCGATAACCACGCCGCGACAGGTCGACCGCGGGGCGCTCATGTCAAGGTACAGCAGAACCAGCAAGAGCATGCGCCGCGTATTTCTAGACGAGTTTGCGCACAACGAGAGCCGCGGCGAGGAGTTCTACCGGCGGGTCCTGACAGAGTATGGCGACGACTCGGTGGCGGAGCTTGGGGAAGCGCAGATTGCAATCGAGGGTCTCTCAAACATAGCGGTAAAGAAGATCGAAGACAGGAGAATCGGGCTGTCCTTTCTGGAAAAGTCCTCGCGGTACGTTGACTGGAGCCGCAAGTCGGGCGGACAGTACCTGTTCTACCGCGAACCGACAATAATGGAATCGAGGTTTGCCGACGAATACCTGAACGCATGCAACCTGGCCTTTGATGTGTACTCGAGAAGCATAAGCCCCATGGTAGGATACCTTGAGGAGATACGGCCCATCTCCGGATACGCCTTCACGGACTCGTCTGACGGCACGCAGAAGCTGTACCCGCACCTATGCGGCAGCTCGGACATCGAGTCGGCCAAGAAGATCTACAAGAGATCCGTCAAAGCCACCGCACTGGACATGCTGAGGGGCCTGCTTCCCGCATCCACCCTGACAAACGTGGGAATTACGGGAAACGGCAGGGCCTTTGAGTACCTGCTGACGATTCTGTACAGCTCCGAGCTGAAAGAGGAGCAAGACCTGGCAGAGTCGATAAAGCTTGAGCTTGACACCGTCATCAGATCCTTTGTAAGGCGCTCAAACAACAAGCACGGACAGGAACTCCAAGAATACCTTCGGGCAGTCAGGGACACAGCAGGCCAGATCTCAAAGGCACACCTCGCCGGGGTGGGTGCAAGGGAAGGATACCGGACAGATCTCTGCTGGCATGACCCGGAGGATGTTGCAATGAACAGGGTTATTGCCGCCCTGATGTATGAGCAGTCGCCAGGCGTCACCTACGATGACATCTACAGGCATGCAGGCGCGATGACACGCGAGAAGAAGGCGGGCATCATCGAGTCACTTGCCGGCCTCAGGAAGAACAGGCGGCACCGGCCACCGCGCGCCTTTGAGATGACAGGATACACCTTTGATCTCATCAACAACTTTGGAATGTTCAGGGACATGCACCGGCACCGGGTTCTGACCCTGGAGCGGCAGCTGCTTACCGCGGATCACGGGTATGCTGTGCGTCCAGAGGTAGAGGGGGCAGGAATCCGGAAGGAGTTTGAGGAATGCATGGAGGCGACAGCAGAGGTCTTTGGGAAGATCAGGGCAGAGCATCCACACCAGGCACAGTACGTGGTAAACTTTGCGCACAACTACCCGTACTTTGTGCACCTGAACCTGAGGGAGGCAGTACACCTGATCGAACTCAGGACAACCATCCAGGGACATCCGGACTACCGGTGGGTCGCCCATCACATGCATAGCAGGATAAAGGATGCCCACCCCGTTCTAAGCAGGATAATCCGGTTTGCAGACACGCGGGAGATTGATCTTGCGAGGTTTGAGGCTGAAAAAAAGATCGAAAGAGGGCGCGCGGCCGGCAGGGATGCCGCTGGCAGGCATGGCTCCGAGGACGGCGGCGCAGGCAAAGAAAGAGTATAATATGATCCCAGGTATCTCCACCACATGAAAGAGGACGAGCTTGGGGAGCTCCAGAAGAAGCTGACCGCGGAGGAGTATGCGGTATGCTTTAAGAAGGGGACGGAGCCACCGTTCTCCGGCAGGTACCACGACTGCAAGGACGCAGGGATATACAGGTGCGTCTGCTGCGGTGAGAGGCTCTTCGATTCTGATACAAAGTTTGACTCCGGGACGGGCTGGCCCAGCTTCTGGCAGCCCGCGTCAGAGGACAGGGTGTCATGCGAGTCCGATTCCAGCTTTGGCATGATAAGAACCGAGGCCAACTGCAAGAGGTGCGGCGCCCACCTGGGGCATGTCTTTGATGACGGCCCGCGTCCCACCGGCCTGCGATACTGCATCAACTCCGCCTCACTCAAGCTGGAAAGAAAGCAGGAATAGCGTCAGTGGTAACTTGACTTATTTAGCGCATACAGGATGGACTTTTAGCACATGCGAATAATACTCTGCGGCTTTGGCGTGGTGGGCCAGAGCCTGATCAAACTCTTTGAATCCAGGTACAACAACCTCTACGCGGAATACGGCCTGAAGCCCAGAATCGTCGGAGTCCTGGACAGCCGGGGCAGCGCAGTGGAGCAGTCCGGGCTTGACCTCAGGAGACTGACAGACATCAAGAGAAGGTACGGCACGGTGGGAAAGTACTCTGATCACTCAAACGATCTCTCCGGGCCCGAGATGATCCGGAGCCTTGATGCTGATGTGCTCATCGAGTCGGCAGTGAGCAACTACAACGACGCGGAGCCGGGAACGTCGCACATCGTCTGCGCCATGGGGGAGGGAATGCATGTGGTGTCGGTGAACAAGGGTCCCCTTGCGCTGTCGTTCCCGTCGCTGATGGAGCTGGCAGTGTACAACAGCGTGATGCTGCGGTTCAGCGGTACGGTGGGCGGCGGAACCCCCATCCTTGACTATGCAAAGAACAGCCTTCGGGGGGAGAAGATCATCTCGTTTACGGGAATCCTCAACGGCACCACGAACTACATCCTGACAAGCATGGCAGGCGGCATGACCTTTGAGGACGCGCTAGCAGACGCCAGGGGGAGGGGGTACGTGGAGGCCGACGAGTCGCTGGACCTGGACGGCCTTGATGCGGCTGCCAAGCTCGTGATCCTTGCCAACTGGGTAATGGACATGAAGGTCACCCTGCCGGACGTGAACCGCACGGGAATCCGGGACGTCACCGCCCAGGACGTCAAGGCGGCCCGGGACAGGAACCGCGCCATAAAGCTGGTTGCGTCGTGCGACGGGGGGCTGACAGTGGAGCCCAGGGAGGTCTCCGTGGATGACCCACTGTGCGTCAACGGCACCCTGAACGCAATCTCGTTTACCTCAGAGCACTCCGGAACCCAGACCATAATAGGGCGCGGCGCCGGCGGCATGGAGACTGCCAGCGCCATACTGCGCGACCTTTTGGAGATCAAAAAAGAGATGTCAGTCGATTGAAGTCCAACCTGATATCAAAGAACGAGACCGCCGACACGCTCCGGGAGATATCCGAGCAGTGGGGCTTCGAGGTGCCGCGATCAAAAAACCTCCGGGTGCACCACCTGGAGGACGGCGTCCTCCTTATAGAGAGCCCCCAGCTGAAGGCGCTGAAGATAGACGGCTCAATGATCCCGTTTCTGACGGGAACCGACATTCTTGCCAAGTTCCCCCATGCGGTGGTGGACATGGGAGCGGTAAAGTTCATGTGCAACGGGGCCAACGTGATGAGGCCCGGGATCGTGGAGTACTCGGAGTTCTCCAAGGGCGATATCGTGTGCATAGTGGAGGAGTCCCAGCGCAAGCCCCTAGCGGTGGGCAGGGCCGTTGCAGACAGCTCCGAGCTGGAAGGGACGAAGAGGGGCGAGGTGGTGAAGAACCTGCACTACGTATCGGACCGGTTCTGGGAGACCGCAAAGACCATCTTCAAATAACACGCGCAAGCTCAGTGCCCGCACCCAAACGGCACATTAGGCTGCCGGCGCATGCGCCATGGCACCCGCAGGCTCCCAGCCCTCCGGGCCAGAAGCCATTCCGGACAGCCCGTCTGCGATACAGCCCGGTTTGGCGCCCGCACACGTATCCGCCGGCAGGCTGGCGCCGCTGGAAATGGTTTGGCGCAAAGATGGAATGTGGCTAAGGCAGCTAGACAGGCACTGCCTCTGCTGCAGGTTCCCGGATGCCGTCCGAGTCAATTATCATAACGTCGATCCCGTCACCGGTAAACGAGTCGCGCATTGTGGCGGAGCGAATTGCTCTTGTTGCCAGATCCACTGCTTCCTGCTCGGTCATATCTTTCTTGAACTGCGGATCCAAGACCCCCAGGGCTATCTCCGCTCCTGTTCCCACCGCCGCATACTCGTCGGGGAGAACAGAGCCCAGCGGATCCAGGGTATATATCGTTGGCTCGTCGACCACTCCCCCCACAATCATCTGTGTCAGGAACGGGAAGAACCTCCTCTCATACATGGTACCAGAGATCATCTTTGCAATCGAGTTTGTAGGTATCTCGCGCTTGAGCTCCATCCTGCGGATTCTGGCCAGCGCGGCTATCTGCAGCGTCAAAAGCTGCATGTCTGCAACCAGCCCGGCACATGCAACTGCCACGTTTGGCGTAATCTGAAACGTCTTGCGGATATTCTTGCTTACCAGAAAGTTTCCGTAGGCGATCCTCTTGTCGCTGGCAAGCACCACGCCTCTCTGAAATGTGATGCCAACAGCAGTCGCCCCTGGCATGTACATATGGGACACAACCATTCTGCCCTGCACGATAATAAAGGGCTTTCTACAGGACTGCTCACGCCTGGCCCGGCGCGACAGGCGTCCCCGTGCGGGGCTTGCCGAACCTGTCCATGACAAGGCAGATGCACCGGGTGGCCTTTTGCAGCAGGCTCAGCCGGGCAAACTCGTTTGGGGAGTGAATCCTTGAGAATATGTGGGTGCAGCCCACCGACACGCAGGGGGCCCCTAGCGCGCTGGCAAACTGGTGCATCGGACCGGTTCCAGGGTTTGATATGCTCAGCACCGCATCCCCAAAGGACTCCCGGGCTGCCGACTCGACCTGGCCCACAAACTCGTGGGACGGGTCGGTTCTGGACGCGGCCTCTGCGCTCAACACCCTTACCCGTATGTCCCCAAACCCGCCGGACCTGAGATGCTCCCGCAGCCTTGCGAGCTGCGTCTTGGGATCCATGTCCGGAACCAGCCTAAAGTCCAGCTTTGCCGTGGCGCCGGCCGGGAGCACTGTCTTGGCTCCGGGGCCCGCATACCCGGAATGGAACCCAGCTATATTGCAGGTGGTGCCGCAAGCCAGGGCGACCTTTGCGTCCAGGCCCTGCCTTCCCGCAAGAAAGCCGTCGACGCCAAACTCCTCCTTGAACGAGTCGCCGTCAAACGGCTCCCTCTCCAGCAGCCGGAGATCCGTCTCCGAGAGGGGCCGGGCCTCCTTGTGCCAGTCTGCGATGAGGATCTTCCCGTCAGGATCCCGCATGCTGTTTAGCGCCTGCACCAGCCGCCACGCGGGGTTCCTTATCAGGACAGCAAGGCTGGAGTGGGCGTCCCTGATCGACTCTGTCTTTGACAGCTCGACATAAAGCAGGCCCTTCATGCCCAGCGATATGATGGGGCGGTCCCGGGCATCCACGAACCCGAACTCCCAGATCACGCCGTCGCAGGCGAGCCTGCTCCTGTACCTGTCCAGGTACCGCATTATGCTGGCGCTTCCGGTCTCCTCCTCCCCCTCAACCACAAACTTGATGTTGCACGGCACGTCGCCGCAGGCCTGCAGGTACGACTCCACCGCCTTGATCCGGGTGACAAGCTCCCCCTTGTCGTCAGACGCCCCCCTGCCAAAGATCTTGTCACCGATCACCCTGCCGCTGAAGGGTGGATCCTGCCACAGATCCAGTGGCTCTGGCGACTGGACGTCATAATGGTTGTAGAACAGAAGCGTCCTGTCCGGGTTGATGCCGGAGCGCACTTCGCCGCAGACCAACGGCGGAGCCCCGTCCAGCCGGAGTACCTCCGTATGGATTCCGGCCTCCTCCATGACCTCGCCCACCAGTGCGGCGCACTCGTCTATCCCCTCACCCGTTGCAGACACGCTGGGCTGCCTTATCAGGGTCTGCAGACAGTCAAGCAGGCCAGGCTGCGCAGCGTCCGCACGCTTGAGCGCGTCATCCCTATTCAATCCTGTCAAACTGCTTCATCACTCCCGGCAGCTCGCCTATCAGATCTGTTGCAGTAATGTGGAGCCCCAGCCTATCCTGCGCCCGCTGCCCCGCCGTGCCGTTTATGTAAGCAGCCGCTGCGGCAGACTCGCCTGCATTCCGGTTCCTTGCCAGCAGCCCTGCTACCAGGCCGGACAGGACGTCGCCCGTACCGCCCACCGTCATGGCAGGCACGCGCTTGGCAAAGGTGTAGGAGCTCTTGCTGTCGCATATCACATCGGTTGGGCCCTTGAGCAGAATCGTGACGCCGTGCTCCTCTGCGCGTCCGCGCACGAGCCGGACTCGCGCCTCCAGATCGTCAGGTGGGGACTCGCCGAACAGCCGTGCAAACTCCCCCGCATGGGGGGTCAGCACCACGTTTCTGTCGGCAAGGAGCGGAAGCACCTCCCTTACCAGGGCGGATGCGTCAAGCGAGAGCCTGACGTCCCGGTCAAGCAGGGAGCCGACCAGTATCTTCAGCGCCGCCCTGTCGGCTACCGCAAGCCCCATGCCGATTGTCGCCGAGTCCAGGTCCTTTGGGACCACCCCCAGAAGCTTTCTGACAGCCCCCCTAGTCAGCTTTTGATCCGCCAGGGGCAGGACGATCAGATCGGGAGATATGGCGCGCACCGGCACGACGTTTACGCTTGGGACTGCGGTGTACACAAGATCAGCCCCCGCCCGCAGTGCCGCCATGGACGAGAGGGTCGGGGCTCCGTGGTATATGTAGCTGCCCCCCACTACCAGCACCCTGCCGTTTCCTCCCTTGCGCGAGGTGGCGCTGCGTGGCAGGACAAAGCCACCGACCAGTCCGGCTTCAACACTCTGAGATGACATGCACTGGTTCTAGTATGGTGCAGAATAAAACTTGTTTTGTCCGGCGGCTCGATCCCGGCCTACTCTGGCACGCCAAAGAACGCCTTTCGGGCATAGCACAGGTATGTCGTGTGGCCGATTGCCTGAAACGAGTGCCTTGTCTTGCCGTCCCTGGCCTCGATGGTTCGCTGTATGTTCTCCACGCACTCGATGTCGGTAAACTCGTTCTCCCGAAGGGCCGCAGTCAGCCTCTCCAGCTGGTTCATCGTCGGGCAGACTGCGACCACGCCGCCGCCGCCCTTGAGCATTCTCCGCACCTGCGGAAGGGCGGTCCAGGGATCCCCTATGTCTATCAGGGCCACGTCTGCACCCACAACCGGGGGCTCGTCGGCATCCCGGACATCCTCGTTTGCCATCACAACGTACTTGAGCATTCCCGCCCTCTCGATGTTCTTCCGCGCTATCTTCATAAAATCGCCGTTGACATCAAACGTGTATACGCGCCCCCGGGGCGATACGACCCCGGCCACGGCAGCCGAAAGGGCCCCGCTGCCGGTGCCGATCTCCACAACCTTCTGCCCCGTGCGCAGGCCGGTCCGGGCTATGATGTACCCGATATCCTTTGGGTATACGATCTGGGTGCCGTGCTGGATCTTCATCGTATAGTCATACGCCGTGGGCTCCAGCAGATAGACGTACTTGTCCTTGTTTGTCATTATGCGGCTTCCAAACTCCTGGCCTATGGCATCGTTGTGCCTGATCACCCCCAGGTGGGTGTGCAGCTGCTCGTTCTTGGAGAGCCTGACAAGCCACTTCTTCGAGTTGTTATAAAAGAACAGGACGTCGGAGTTTCTCTTGATCCTTGCCATGTGTATGGCCCGTACGGTTTGGATAATAACCTAGTGCCCGCGCATGCAGACATCTGGGGTGCTCTGCGCAGTCCCGTTCGGGCACGCTCCTGGAGCCTGCCTCTACGGTGCGGCCCTACACCGCACGGAGTCAGGGATTCCGCCCCGATACGCGCACCATGACAAACCTCCGTTGCCTGGCTCGATGCAGCGCATGCCCCGGCGCAGCACAAAGTACATTTTATGTGAACCAAACTCAGGCAGGTGTGAACCTGCGGGTCCCGGCATACTGTTCGCAAGCGCGGCAGTGGGAACGTCCCGCCTGATCCAGTCCACCCGCGCCGGGGCCGAGTTCGGCCTGATAGTCCTGGCACTCGTGGTTGCGGTTCTTGTCCTCAGGTACCCGTTCTTCGAGTACGGGCTGCGCTACGCCAGCGCAACAGGCACCAGCCTCGTCGACGGATACAGGAGGCTTGGCAGGGCAAGCTTCTGGCTGTTCTTTGCGACCACCCTGGCAGCGATGTTCTTCGTTACGGGCGCCGTGATGTTCGTGACGGCCGGGTTCTTTGCCAACCTCTTTCAGATCGGGCACTCACAGGAGCTGGTCACAGTGGTGCTGTTTGCCGTATGCGTCTTGATTCTGGTCATCGGCAGGTACAGCGCGCTGGACTGGGTCATCAAGGCAGTAGCCATCATAATGGTGGTTGCCACGGCAGCGGCGTTTCTTGTCTCCGTGTGGAACGGACCTGTGGAGCCCATGGAAGGGTTTGCGCCCCGCAGCCTGTTGGATGATGCAGGCATCTTCTTTCTTCTGGCCCTGCTGGGCTTCATGCCCGCTCCCATCGATGCCTCAACGTGGACCAGCCTGTGGTCGCTAGAGAGAATCAAGCAGTCGGGGTACCGTCCAAGACTGAAGGAGTCGATCTCCGAGTTCAAGTTTGGGTATGTGGTAACGGGCCTGCTTGCAACAATGTTTGTGGTTCTGGGCACCAACCTCTTCTTTGGATCCGGAGAGGCGCTGTCAGACGACGGCGCCGGCTTTGCGCACCAGGTGGTCACGCTGTACACCAGCGCCATCGGCCAGTGGAGCTACCCGGTGGTCGCCGCATCGGCGTTTACGGTCATGTTTGGCACGGTCATGACCGCCCTGGACGGGTACACCAGATCCCTCAAAAGGGCAGCAGACCTGATGATTCCAGGGACTGTCGCTGCGCGCTTCAGGGGAAATCTCATGAACTCCACCATACTCGTGGCCCTGGCGGTGGGCTCGCTGGTTGTGATATTGCAGTTCGGCAGCAGCCTGCGGGAGCTGGTGGACTTTGCCACGGTGCTCAGCTTTGTCGTCTTTCCCGTAATGGCGTACTTTAACCTGAGGCTGATGGGCAGCAAGTACATTGCCAAGGAGTCACAGCCGTCGGCAGGCATCAGGATTCTCAGCTATGCCGGAATGATCTTTCTGGTGGGACTTACTGCGATCTTCCTGTTCTTCAGGTTCACCTGAGCGGCTACATCCTGTCGGGCGCCGGTATTCCCAGGGTGTCAAGGCCCCGGCGCATGGTCTCCCTAAAGGACGCGACAAGGCACAACCGCTGGTTCGTGGTGGCACCGTCCCTAGGATCTATGACCCGGACATGCTCGTAGAACGCATTAAAGGACACTGCCAGGCTGTGGCAGTACCTTGCGATAACCTTGGGAGAGAGGTTTCTGGCGGCGTCCTCCATGCGAAGCGGAAACGCGCCCACAAGCCGCAGCAGATCCCTCTCGTACTGTCCGTCCAGGGAGTCAAAGTCGGCCGCAAAGTCGGGCCCGAACCCGGCCCGCTCAAGTATCCTGCAGGCGCGGGCGTGCGCGTACTGGATGTACGGGGCGGTGTCACCCTCCAGGCTTAGGGACCGCACAAGATCAAAGGTGATGGGCTTGTCGAGATCCTGCTTTATCATCTCGTACCGTATGGTGCCTGTCGCAACGTCTCGCGCCGTTGCGTCCAGGGCCCCGGGGCCCCACCCGGGGTTCCGCTTTGCGGTCTCCTCCCTGACCCTTGACTCCAGCAGGCCGATGACCGAGTCGGCATCCACAAACAGCCCCTTCCTTCCGGACATCTGCGTCTTTTCGCCGCCCGTCTTTGCGCCCAGCTGCTGGGCCGTTGCGGCACTCAGGTTGACTGACTCGTAGGCAAGGTGCAGGTACGAGTCGGGCTTTGAGGTGAACCGCGACATCAGGCCCGTGATGATCCTCTGGAGTCCCGACTGCCGCGAGTCGATGACCGTAACCACCCGGTCAGCGGCAAAGCTCTGCGGCGTACCGCCGGCCTCAAGCCCGGTCTGCCACAGGGTCTTGCCCGGCTGCCCGGCCTCGTACGGGAAGTAGTGGAATGGATCATCCACAAGGCCCAGCTTCCATGCGGCGTACGGTATGTCCTTGGCGACGTACGTGGCGGTTCCGTTGCTGCGCACAAGCACCATGTCCCAGTCCGGGCCGGGTATGACCCAGCAGCCTGCATTCTTGCCGTCTTGTTCGTACCTGACCAGTCCGCTCTCCTGCAGCTTTGCAAATACTTTTTGCCACAGCCCGGAGTGGAGTATCTGCGATTCGAAGTTCAGGCAGTCGTAGTACACCCCCAGGCGCCAGCAGGTCTCCAGCTGGCACCGGAGAACGCGGCGGGTTATCCGGCCTGCCAGCTTTGCGGCATCAGAGTCTGCATTCTCCAGATCCCGCATGATCCCGGTCCTTGCCTCCTGCAGTGAGGGATCCTCGTCGTACATCCGCGTGGTTCCCACGTACACGGTCCCGCCGCAGTAGTGGTCAAACTTCTCGCCGTCGGGCGGATCCTGGGCAAAGCCAAGGCGCACAAACCCCAGCACGATGTCGGCCACCTGCAGTCCCGAGTCATCCACATAGTTGAGCACCCGGACGTCGTAGCCGGCCCCCTGCAGCACCCTGGATATGACGTCGCCTATGACGATGTTTCTGATGTGCCCTATGTGCAGCGCCTTGTTGGGGTTGACGCTTGTGTGCTCCACCACAATGGGCGCGCCGCCCCCCAGACCAATTGCTCCGTATCCGGCCTTGACAGACCCCCGCAGGATGAGCCCGTGGAGCTCTGCCGGATCCGCAAAGAAGTTGAGGTAGCCCGACCGGTGGGCCTCGACCCGCCGAACCAGCCCGCCACTACTCCTGTACATGCCTGCCACGTCAGCAGCCACCTGGTAGGGGCTCCGCTTCAGCCTTCCGGCAAGCAGGAACGACACGTTGGAGGAGACATCGCCAAAGCCCGGCCGGGACGGCTCCACCGCATACGGCACGTCAGGCAGGCCCATCTCTGAGAGCGCCTGTGCCAGTCCGGCAGACACCTCGTCAAGCAGCGCCTTGAGGCTCATCGGGCCATCCCCCGGAACAGCATTCCCAGCGCCTCGATGACGCCGTCGCCTGCCTTCTGGCCCACTGCGATGTCGGCCCTTGACCTGACGGACGCGGGGGCGTTTCCCAGCGCAACGCTAGTGCCTGCGACATCGAACATCGGAACGTCAGTCTCGCTGTCGCCGATGGCAATCACGTCCTCTTTGGGTATCGAGCGCATCTTCATCACGTGCGCAAGCCCTGCCCCCTTGCTTGTGCCGACGGAGTTTATGTGAAATGCATAAAGGCTGTCAGAGAGGGTCACATCAAGTCCCTCCTCACGGACTATCTCCCTCGCAAGGCCGAGATCAAAGGTACGCTCCAGGACCACCTCTGTCATGCGGGGAAACACCGGCTTCTCTGTCACGCCGTCGATACGCGACCTGATCACGCCGTAGGCCCTCCTGCAGGACTCAATGTTCCCCAGCAGGATGTGGTTCTGCGGGCCCGTGGTGATGCAGCCGCCGTTCTCCCCCACGGCTATTCCCGTGGTGCCCCCAAACACCGACAGCATGTACCCCTCGACGGAGGAGCGTCCGGAGACATAAATCACGCTGTGGCCGCGGCCTGCAAGGTATCGCAGCGCCCAGACGGCGCCCAGATGTATGCGCCCCCCGCCGTTCTCGGTAATCGTTCCGTCAATGTCCACTGCCAGCGTCTTCACAGACCGGCATATGTCTGGCCGGATAATATTTGCTACGCATACGCGGGGATCCTGCGCACGCGGCAGTAACCGCACCGGAGCCCCGGTACAGAAGGCTAATAGTAAGTGGCATTGGAAAAAACCTCGGAGTGCGTCTGAATGGGAATACCTGAGAAGATAAAATCGATCCAGGCCGAGATGGCGCGGACCCAGATCAACAAGGCCACAGAGCACCACCTGGGGCTGCTCAAGGCCAAGATTGCCAAGCTGAAGAGAGAGCAGGAGGATCGGGACGTCAGGAAGAGCGGTGCGAGGCACGACGGGTTTGACGTGAGGCGGACAGGTGATGCAACGGTGGTCCTCATCGGGCTGCCCAGCGTCGGCAAGTCCACGCTGCTCAACAGTCTGACGGGGGCCCGGTCTGCCGTTGGAGCCTTCCAGTTTACGACGCTGACCGTGGTTCCGGGCATGATGGAGTACGGCGGGGCAAGAATCCAGATTCTGGACCTGCCGGGAATAATCAAGGGCGCCTCGTCAGGCAAGGGACTGGGCAGGAGGATACTGGCAGTGGCAAGGAGCGCGGATCTGGTGCTGCTGATACTAGACGTGTTTCAGCCGTACCACATGGATGTGCTTGTGGGCGAGCTGGGCAACATAGGGATCAGGCTCAACCAGCTTCCGCCAAATATTGTCATCGAGAAGGCAGGATCCGGCGGGATCGCCATCGCCCAGCAGACGAGGCTTACGAAGATCACAGAGAGCCACCTCAGGGACATGCTGCACCTATACGGGGTGACAAACGCCAGGGTGGTCATCCGCGAGGACGTCACATCTGAGCAGCTGGCAGACCACCTCATGGGAAACGTCATCTACTCCCGCGGGTTGACGGTGCTAAACAAGATAGATCTGGCAGACGACGACTTCCTGAAGGGCGTCCGAGCCAAGCTCGGATCCGACATGGCGGAGGTGTCTGCAAACTCTGGCGTCAACACGGATCTGCTCAGGGAGAAGATCTATCGGGAGTTGAGGTTCATCAGGATCTACATGAGGCCAAAGGGCGGAGAGACCGACTTTGAGGAGCCGTTGATCATGCGGGAGGGCGACACCGTGGAGGACGTGTGCGCCAAGCTTCACCGGAACATGCGAAAGGTCTTCAGGTACGGCCTGGTGTGGGGAAGAAGCGTAAGGTTTGGCGGCCAGCGGGTCGGACTGGGCCACATCCTGGAGGACGAGGATGCCCTCACCATCATCAAAAGGAAGGGAACGTAGCCACGCAGGGCCGCCTCTGGGTGCGCAAGGCCGTCCAGACGGCACCGGTGGCGCGCCAGGCACCCGTGCCATCTCTGCGGCCGGGGCATGCGGGTATCCACGCCGCAGATCGTGTCAGGATGCGGGGATCCCCCGCGGACACCGCCGCATCTCCGGGCGGATGACGCCATCTGCCGCGCCTACCGCGTTTGGTAAAACTATTCTTACCAAAACCGAAAAGCTTGCTAACACGGTACAGAATATACAAAGCCAAAAAATAGATGTTATGAAAAACGACATAGAGATGGTCGGAAAACAGGTCAAGGACATGTACGGTGCCTCAATGGGCAAGGTGGTAGGGGTTATCACCGACATTGACGGCAGCGTTCAGTTCGTGGGCGTCTACTCCGGTTACGACGGGTTGCGGCAGATCGCCTACGAGCAGTTGGTGGTCCAAAACGACTCTGTGATCTTTATCCCACTGTGGAGGCTTGATTCTCAGAAGCTCATACGCGAGAAGAATCTGACACTACGGCGGCTAAAGTCACTCATAGAGATCGTGGCAGACAACGACGAGCTGAAGCAGGATGCAGAGATTGCATACTCCAAGTACACGGTAAAGATACAGATGATGGCCAAAACGCAGGATGGGGTAAAGACAGCACTAGCAGCAAGACTGGAAGAACTGGAGGCTCAGCTAAAGGTACTAAAGATCCTGGTGTTTGACGCCAAGGTGCAGCTCAAAAGCAACGAGATGTCCGAGGAGGCGTACGAGTCAGTCAAGATGCAGACCAGTACGCTTACCGAGTACATCACGCACGAGACGGCAGAGATAGCGGGCATCCAGCGGCGGCTTGAAGATCTGGACATGGAAATGATGCAGACGATCGAGCCCCCCAAGGAACACCTGCAGCAGTCTGCAACCATATACCTGCAAGCCGAGGAAGAGATGGCAGACATGCTCCCCAAGGCACCAACAGACCCCGTGCCCGTGAAGAGCGAGGAGGTTGTCAAAAGCGACGAATCTCCAGATCCGCCGCAGGGCGCGGCGAAAGACACAAAATCCGACTGGCTCTCTCGCATGGAAGCACAGTAGTCTTTTTTTCCCTTTTTTAGTATCCTTAGGCTAGCTATGCCGCGCTGCAGGGGTGCCGGGCTGTCTACCGTGCCGGTTCAGGCGCA
This sequence comes from Cenarchaeum sp., assembly GCA_965206845.1. Lineage (GTDB taxonomy): Archaea > Thermoproteota > Nitrososphaeria > Nitrososphaerales > Nitrosopumilaceae > CAYGAM01. The sequence continues at coordinate 258,783 of OZ242221.1, forward strand.
AGGACATAGACGCATTGCACATGCATGTGCCAAGGCAGAGTAGCCGGCCCCATGCGCCATGGAGGGCATGCGGTCTAGCCATTGCGCGGGCCACGCGTCCGCAAGGGCCGCATGTAAAGCGACAGCAGAAGAGTCCACCCTTGAGGCGATCCCCCCGGACCGATGCGGGCCCGTCACGTCCCCCGGGATCTGGCTGGTCGCATGGGCTCCACATAACCTATGCAGTGTACGCCCCAGACTCGTCCCCGTCACCTTCGGCCGCACCCTGCTCAAGCCGTTCCCTTCTTCTCTTTATGTAGAGCCAGATCGAGCCGGCAGCCATGGCCGACAGCAGAATCCAGCCCGCCATCATGAGCTCAATGTGGTACAGCACGGTATGATGTACCCGCACACACGGATAAAGTTTGGTCTTCGCGATGCGGGTCCGGAGCAAGTAGAAAAGCTCAAAAGCGTTTCGGCGCATATAATGGTATGAACTGCGCCGCATGCGAAAAGCGAAAGCATTACGAGTGTATTGACTGCCTGAGCGACCACAGGACCCACCTCTGCAGCTGTGCATGCCACGACAAGGACACAAGGCCCCACGGCCAGCAGTAGGCTGGTTCCGCGATGCACGGCCCCCGTCGGATCCGGCAGGGTGCCGCCCGTACCAGGTGACCGGATCCTGGATGCCCGTAGCAGGGCAATGCGGTCGCATCCAAGGGGCAACATCCCGCACCGGTTTGGGATCCCCTGCAGGAATGGGTGTCAGGCAGAACACGCGCCCACGCTCGACAGCGCACGCCACGGTAGGGCTTGCGTGATCGGGCAAAAAAATCAAGATTAATAAACGTGAAAAGCTACCTCTGTAAAACCGTGGTAAGCATAATGAAAAATTTTGGAACTCTAGAGTACGTGATAGACAAGTACTCCCAGCAGTGGAGCTGGAAGGTAACCGGCGCCAGGGCGGTAAGCATGATCTCCCGGATCATTCCCCAGTCTTGGTACGGTGACGGGCCTGATGAAGTGATCATTCCAGACAGCAGGGATAACATCCAGCAGATACAGTGGATCCACGAGCAGTACGAGTTTGAGATTCTCTCAAAGCCGGTCTGGCAGAGAAAGACGGTGGTCTTCAAGCCCAAAAAGACGAGGCTGCCAAAGATCGAGAAGTTGGAGAGGGCCAGGCCCGGTGAGCAGTTCTCCGGGAGGCTGATGAACTTTCAGCGCGAGGGGCTTGACTTTCTTGTCAAGTCCAACGGAAACGCGTTGCTAGCAGATGAGATGGGCCTGGGGAAGACCGTCCAGACCTTGGCATACCTTGCAACCGAGCAGCGTGCGTTTCCGGCGCTGATCGTCGCGCCGCTGATAACCCTCAACAACTGGCAGCGCGAGATCCACAAGTTTCTCAAGAGAAAGAGCCGCAACGGCAGAATAATCGAGAACCAGCACCCGACATCCACCATAATCAGGACCGGCAAAAAGGGCGAGCTGGGCAAGTATGACTTTTACATAATAAACTACGAGCTGCTCAGCAAGAGGCTTCCGGACCTGGCCCGTGCCCAGATAAGATCCATAGTGTGCGACGAGGTTCAGAACCTGAGATCCAAGACCACGCAAAAGTATGCCGCAGTGAAGGAGCTGGCGGTGCATCCCAGCATACGCCGGCGGGTCGGGCTGTCAGGGACCCCGATCTACAACCACGGCTCGGAGATCTGGCCCATCGTGGACATACTGAGGCCCGGCCTGCTGGGGAACTTTAAGGAGTTCTGCGAATACTTTTGCTATATCAACACCAAGGGCAGGGCCATAGTTTTAGAGAACAGGAGAGACTCGCTGCGCCAAGAGCTCCAAAAGCATGTCATGCTGAGGAGGAGAAAGTCAGACGTACTCAAGGAGTTGAAGGACAAGGTTCGGTACAAGGAGGTGATAGATACAGACACCACATACTACCTGGCGGAGCTGTACAAGATCTGGGACAGGCTGCAGCGGGAGCAGCGCAAGGCTACAACGGCGTTTGACAGGTCCTCATCATACCACCGCGCCATCCAGAGCGAGAGACAGGTGGCAGGGGCCGCCAAGATACCGCATGTGATCAACTTTGTCAAGAACATAATGGAGATAGAGGAGAGCGTCGTGGTCTTCTGCCACCACAGGGCGATTCATCAGATGCTACGCGAGTCCCTGACCGAGTTTGATCCGGCCACCATCATAGGCAGCCAGACGGACAAGGTGCGCCAGATGCAGATCGACCGCTTTCAGGACGGGTACACAAACCTCATGATTGCGGGTCTCCGGGCCGGGAATGTGGGGATCAACCTTACCAGAGCGCGCTACGTCATATTTGCCGAGCTTGACTGGAGCCCGGCCATCCACCGGCAGGCAGAAGATCGCCTGCACAGGATAGGCCAGAAGAACACGGTCTTTGCGTACTACCTTATCGGCAACGGAACCTTGGACGAGCATGTCGCCAACATACTGGTGGATAAGAGCTACGAGATAGACTCGATAATGGACGGGGACACGGGCTCGTTTGAGAGCAGCAAAAAGGCCGAGATGATACTGGCGCAAATTCAGGACAAGCTGCGCCCCGGCTAGTCACCTGCCTATCTTCTGGCGTATCTGCTCAAGCTTTGAGATCATGTCTTGGCGCACCTTCGAGTCCGCATCAAGGCCCCCGATCTGCTCTTCCAGCTGTGCCAGCAGGTGCAGCGCCCCGTCATGGTCACGGCCAGGCATGCGCCCATGGGTACCGCCCTCCCTCAGGGCATCCCGGCCGTCGGGAAGTATCTCAAAGAGCTTTTGGATGCCGGAATCGTCCCTGATTGTGGTTATCATGACAAGCCCGTTTCGCCTGAGCATCTCGGCCTCCGGCGTGACGGCGGCGCCAGACTCGTTGAGATACGTGCAGATGTCTCCAATGACAAGCGATTTTGTGTCCAGGACACGCAGAATGCGCACCCACAGCGGAACGTCGTCAGACCAGAGCATCTTCCTGGCCTGATCCGTGACGCAGAACCCGCCGCTCTCGGATGCCTTCAAAAGGCCCCTGTCGATCAGGGACGCCAGCTGATCAAGTATTCTTCCGGTGCCCAACCTGCCCAGTCGGGACTTGCCGATGTCTGTCTCATTAAGGCAGCCGTCGCTCAGGACTGCCAGATGCAAAAATCCAGATCAGTTATGCTTAGTACCGCCACAGCAACCCCACGCCCCCTGATAATTTAACCCTTGACCGCAGCGAGGGACAGGATTGAACGCGGGCCAGGCTCCAGCATTGCCGCGCCTGCCATCACACATGCCCAAACCCGCGCGGGATGGCCGGGGATATCAGGGCCCAAACCCCCTGCCGCCGACTGCCGCGGCTGCGTCCTACAGACATAACCAAATGAGTCAAATCGGCAGAGTCAATTCCGGTTCACATATGCCCGTAGGACACAGCCGACTGCCGCCTAAAATTTTTATAGAAACCCCGACTAGCAGTGTAAATGGACTTTATGCTGGAGGAGGATCTGATAGACCTGATGACATTCTGCCTCCAGAACCCCGAATCCCCGGAGGTGTCCGCCAAAAAGCAGAGAATTGTCGAGATCGGATCGGAGATCAACGCAAACGGTGGGGTGGACGCCATGGAGAATTTTTTCTTCGTCCTAAGGAATCGCATCACGGGCGAAATTGAGAAGGATCCCGAACCCTTCAGGAAGCTCTGGAACGGGATAAACGACTCCTGGCACTACTAGGCCCCTCGGAGGCTCTGCGGCTGCCGTCCTGCCGGAACCATCTTGGGGATGCGCGCCGCAAGCAGAACCCCGGCCACGACACAGTCCGGAGGATTCCTGGCTCACTGCTGCCGGTTCTGGCCGCAGGCTGCGATCATATCTTTATCCGGTAATAGTCCCACCTCTCGGGATCAAACAACGTGACAAACTCGGCGTTCTCGTATCCCTGCGCGCGCCGCCTTACCACATCCCGCAGAGCAAAGCCGGTAAGATACTCGTATTTTTTTGAGAGGGCCTGCATGGTAAAGAGGTGCCTCATCTCGCTGCCGCCCCGCAGGCCCCAGTATCCCATCTTCAGCGGAAACGGCTCCAGGAACACCGTGTTGCCCAGGCCATAGTTCTCATCCTTGATCTCCGGGCGGAGGGCGTATTCCTCCAGGGAGCCGCCCTTGGCATACCCGACTATCTTGCCGCCTGGACCCTGCCGCCTCAACGTGTTCAGTATCGTCTTTGGGTTCCTGATGGACTCCTCGAACCGGTCCCGGGCAAACTGCAGCGGCTTTGGAAGCTGGCAGAAGATCTCAAACAGCTCCTTGGTGAACGCAGGATCCCTGCGGGTCTCCATGGACTCGATTACCGGAACCAGGTGGAGGTTGTCGTACAGGTGCTCTGCCTGAATCCTGATCTCCTGCTGCCTCAGAGCAAGGAACGACTGGACATTCTCCATGAAGTTCTTTCTCATGTCTCTGGGCAGGGAACCCATGACGCGCCGGAGCATGGTGCTGTCGTCGTGAAGCAGATACTCAAAGTATGCGACAGCCCGCGCGACTATGAGTGACGGGTGCCACGCTGATGCGTGTGCGTTCATCTTGGCCATCTCCATTCCCTTTGAGAACCCGCCCAGCGCGTATCCTCCCACGCGATCCGCCACCGACAGAAACCAGCCCAGCTGGGCGATCTCCTCCTGCCTCGGGATGTTGTTTCTGGTAGTCTCAGACGCCATAAAGCACTCCTTCATCTTGGCCTCTGCGTCATCCCGCAGGCTGCCTGACCACGGATATGTCGTCCTCAGAATCAGCACCTTTACTATCTCGATGTCAAGTCCCGCCAGGCTCAAAAGCCGCCTCAGGTTTCTCTCCAGCGAGAGAAAGCAGATTACGCTGTCTTCGTGAGGCTTGTCAACACTCTTCTGGGGATCAAAGTCATGAAAGAGCGCAGAGACGTACAGGTACTTGAGGTCCTCCTCTGTTATGTAACCGTTCGCCATGTCCTGGGACGCTGCAAGAAGGGTCACATAGGTGACCTCCAGCTCGTGATCTATGTTGTGGTATCCGTAGTAGTCAGAACCCAGCCCCTGCGACTCGAAGAGGTTTATGGTATAATCCAGCATTTCAGAGTAGCAGCTGTCCCCAAGGCCGTTCTCTGTCGCCACTCTCACTATCTTGTCCCTCAGTGGGTGCCTGTATGCAACCTGCTGCACAGAATTCATCCCGCATCTGCTGTTTTTAAAGATGTGTAATAATACCATGGAGCCGTTGGTAACAGGCGCCGGTCATATGTGGCATACCGTAACAGTTCCGGGGCCGCGCAAGGCATCTTGGAACCCATTGGTAATCAGCGCCAATGGCATCCCCGCGCCTACACCTCGGCCCAGATTCTTCCCAGGCAGGCCAGCGCGTCTCCGAACATTCTGTTCAGATCCTGCAGCCGGCGGTCCTGGATTGACAGCGTGTTCTGGTCAAACCACTCATCTGCCAGGTACATGCTGCGGTTCATCTCAACCTGTATCCATGGAAATGGGTTGCCGCCGTACGTCTCTGCTATGTATCCCCCGTGAAAGGGATCGTTAAAGCCGATCTCACCTATGCCGACATGAAACGAGTCGGCTATGCAGCAGGCCAGCGCATCCATCATCCCCCGGGAGCTGGTTCTGCCGTCCCGGTTGGAGATGCAAAACGCCGGCCGCTCCTTCGAGTTCCCGTCAGGCGATACTGCCGGGGCGACTTGAGCCATCGAGTGGCAGTCAAGGCACAGCTGCAGGTCCATATCTGCAACAGATCTCTGGATGCTTCGGTGGTATGGCAGGTAATACCTGTCGATCAGGATCTTGCGCATCTCCGCGTCCGGCCCCATGCCAGTGGCGTAGATGGGCCTGCGGTGGCAGGTCGAGCTCTTTATCAGGCCGTCTGGATTCTGCGGCGGCATGTCACGGAGCGACCGGTTTAGATCGACAAACGCCCGTGCGGTTTCAGAGACGATCACGCCGCTCACCATATCGCCCAGGTTGTATATCCTGTCGACAAACGGGTCCCCGTCATAGAACAGGTCGCGGGCCGTTATGCAGAGGCGCCCCTCAAGTTCGGGCGGGGTCTGCGTGCCCCCGTGGGGAATTGACAGCAGGATCGGGAGGCTCATTCCGGACCGCCGGCGGTTCCGTCACGCCGCACCTCGGCCACGCCCTGAAATCCCTCTCCGGTCTGGCGCTTGAGCACTGCGTGTATTGCACCTAGGTAAAACGAGTACCGCTCCAAAACATCGACTCTGTATCCCTTTGCCCTCAGGTGCGCCGCAAGTTCCGGGGCCTGATCGTCGCCCTCCATGCTTATTTTGCCACCCATAGAGCAGTGGATGCGCCCCCGCTCCATTGCGGCGTACATCGAGTCCTCCTCGTCAAACAGCCGGGACAGAAACAGGCTGACCGTGGAGAATATTCTCGAGCTGCCGGGGCTGCCTACGACGATCCACGGGGCGTGGTTGTAAAATACGATGCTGGGGCAGACAGATGACCATGGAATCGAGTTTGGCCTGAGAAAGAACGCGTTGCCCGGATCCTTGAGATCAAAGGCAGACATGTAGTTGTTGTACAGGAATCCCAGGCCGCCGGCTGCGGCCTTGGAGCCGTAAACCAGCTCGATTGACTGCGTCATGCTGACTGCATTTCCCTCGCCGTCCATTACGGAGAGGTGCGTCGTGTCCTCTAGGTCAAGGGTGAGCTCCCGCAGCGGCAGCGACCGGTCGATGTCATCCCTGATGGAGCTTGCTACCTGTCTTGCGGAGCTTCTGCTCAGGTGCGTCATGTCCTTGATCTGGTGGTACGTGCTGGGATCAAAGGGGTTCTGCGTTCTGTACAGTAGCGCCTTTCGGAGCGTCTCGGATATGTAGTGGTACGTTCTTGGGCCCTTGTGCCTCAGGATTCTCTTTGGGATGTTGTTGAGCATCATCAGTACCAGGAGCATTATGTCGCCGGCTCCCGGGGGCGGGATGGTGGAGACCTGCATTCCCCGGTACCGCCTGGATATGGGCTCTCTCTCAACTGGTGTGGGGATCAGTTCCAGGTCCTGCCTCCGCAGGTACCCCCCGTTTGCGCGCATGTCCTGGTCTATCTGGTCTGCGATCTCTCCGTTATAGAACGACTCGTATCCGGAGCTGCCGAGGCGCTCAAGCATCTCCCCCAGATCCTCCTGGACGAACAGGTCGCCTGCCCCATATGGGACACACCCGTCCTTGAGAAAGTACCTGGCGCCGGATCGTGACTTGACTGCCATGAACTTGTCCAAGTTGTTTGCCTGGGACATGTGCTGGAGCTCCGTAATGCGGTACCCCGACTTTGCTGTCCTGGTGGCCGGCCCGATCACTGTCTGCCAGTCAAGCCTGCCGTAGTGCTCACTGAGGTACCCGATTGCTGCAACGGTGCTGGGCACGGTAGTCGCACCATACCCTACAAACTGCTGCTCGCGGCTCGCAAACGCGGACGAATGGGCCAGCGACGGCGCCCGGCTGGAGCCGTCGACTGCGATCGTCTTACCGTCGATGTGGATCAGCGCAATCGTCTGTCCTCCGACGCCTGATGCCTGCGGCTCGCACACTGCAAGCGACAGGGAGGCGGCGCATGCGGCATCCACCGCATTTCCACCTTTTTTGAGCATCTCAATGCCTGCCTCTGTCGCCTGGGGAAACGCGGTGGCCACCATTCCGCGCCGGGAGACGGCTGCCTTTTTGCTGTCAAGTGGCACAAAGGACTCCTCGATCCTCCCTATATCCACGCCCCGTTTTTTGCGGATCTGCTCCTGCATGCCCCTACTGACGCTCCCCGTCAGGCTCTGCGCAGCTGTGCGCGACCAGAGCCAGAAGCAGGCCTCTGTCGACCAAGCTGTCGCGCAGGATGTGCTCATTTGGGGTTCTGTGGTCGTACCCGATGGGCCCCATGGAGCCCAGCATGCGCATGCCAGAGGGGACATCGCACAGGCTAGATGTGGCAAAGCGGTGGGCCGGCTGGATCTTGATGTCAGCCTTGGCTGCCAGACTCTGAACCCTCTCGTAGAACCGCATTATGTCGTCTGCTGCTTCTACGGGATCCCTTGTCACCTGCTTTACAACATGCACGTCCAGCTTTGACTTTGCCCTCGTCTTTGCAATCTTGTTTATCCTGGCATCAAAGTCTTCCCCCTGGGCGAAGCTCGAGTAGCGGGATCCCAGCGTCAGCCTCCCGTAGTCCGGCGAGCTCCCGAAGGATGTCTTGACAGAAAAGTCAAACACTGTCATTCTGGCATCGGTGCTGCCGTAGGAGATCTTCTTCCACGCAATCAGCTTTTTGCACATATCGGGGATTACGTCCTTGGTCGTCTCATTGGGGCGCCTCACGTGAACCATATCGATGCCGTACCGGATGGTGCCGGAGCAGGTTGTTGCGACACCGCCACCCGGCATTCCCCATTTTAGATCCACAACGTGCCTTGAGCGCTCAGAGACATCACGGACGAGTTTTTTGCTGGAGCGGCCCCCCAAGTGGTCGTCAGAGATGAGCAGTATTCCGCACCTGATCTTTTTGAGCTTTCTGGCAAACCGCAGCGCCTGCAACGCCGAGAGCATTGCGACAAGCCCGCCCTTGCTCTCTGCCACCCCCGATCCGAACAGCTTGTTCCCCATCCTGTGAAACTGCGCAAAGTCGCGGTTCTCATACCAGGTATCAAGGTGGCTCAGAAACAGGATGTCGTTTGTATCGGAGCTGTGGTTGGCAGAGTAGATCATGTCTCCTACATCAAACTCGTGATACCTCTGGGTTTTGAAGCCCATGTGCTCCAGCCGCCTGGTGATGATCTCGCCCAGTTTGTTGACGTCCTCGACGTTGTACGTGCTCGAGTTTACGTTGACCAGGTGCTCTAGCAGCTGCTCGTTGGTTGTGAGATGGCTGCGCAGGTAGCTGCGAACCACTGTTCTTAGCGGCTGGGATCGGACGCCCTCGGTGGCCGACTCGGGACTATGCAGGTAGGACTCTCCAAAGTACCGCATTGCGGCAGTCTCCAGAATCTTGTTGATCAGCGAGTCGTAGGTGTATCCTGCGACCTTTGCGGAGTGGACAAAGGAGCCCGTGGTGCCCAGGCTTGCCATCGAGTTCAGCTCCAGTACGTACAACCTGTTGTCATGGTCCATCCTGAGATCCACGCGGCAGAAGTCGTTTAGCCCCAGCTTGTGAAAGGAGTCCAGGCATATCTGCCGGACGGATCTCTCCTGCTCCTCTGAGAGGACCGCGGGGCAGATCTTCTCCACAGGCTGGGTCATCTTGTCGGATTTCGTTTGAATCTTGTTTGGGTCGCCGTGAAAGTTAAACTCCACAATCGGCAGAACCTCTGCATGCGTTCCGTTTCCCAGTATGCCCACCGCAAACTCCCGCCCGGGAATGAACTGCTCGACCAGTATATCCTGCGAGTACTTTTCAATCTGCTCCCGTACGGCCTCCCGGAGATCTGGCCAGTTGTCCACGACCTTCATGCCCATTGACGTCGACTCCATCTTGGGCTTTACAATAACTGGAAACGTCAGATCGTCAAAGGTGTCATCGGCGGTCGAGAATACCCAGAACGCGGCGGTGGGGATGCCGTTCTTCTGAAGCACCAGCTTTGTCATTCCCTTGTCCTGCACTACCGCATGCGCCTCTGGGCCGGAGCCGACGTAGGGTATCCCCAGCATCTCCAGCATTGCCGGAACATGCGTGTAGCGGTTTCTTCCCTGGATCCCGTAGGCCATGTTGAAGACCATTCCGGGCCTATCGCCTGCAACCACCCTTGGCATAAAGTCCCTCATCTCGTCGATGAAGCTCATTCCGCCCTCGATCACCTTTACGGTGTGTCCCCCTCGCTCCAGGGATCTTGCGGCCTTCTCTATCGTTTTTGGGCTGTAGTGCTCTTTTGTAGTCACCCCAAACACGTTGATGACGTCTTCCTCGTTGATCAGCTTCTTGTTGTATACTATTGCTATCTTCAACATCCATCCGGTGACAAAATGGTAAATAAACTAAACTAGGAGCCCCGGCGGAATCCCGCGCAGGCTTGCCGCAATCCGGGTCAGCGCAAGATCCAGGTCGTCCGGAACCCAGATCAGCAGTCCTGCATCTTGCGACACGCCCTCGCATGCCCCGCTAAAGCTGGCGTATGACCTGCCGGAGCATCCCGGATAGTGCTCAAACGAGCTTGAGTTCCTTGTGAACCTGAAGTACTCGGAGACTGCCGGAACGAAAAAGACATCAAAGGCCGTGTCGCTGTCCCCGGATCGTACGCTGTACGCGTACGAGGTAGTCTCATGCGAGCTGCACACCGGAACGAACTGAACGCACCCGTCCTGCCAGTCGCAGCCATCTGGGCTGTCCTGCAGATGGTTCCGGCACACCAACGCGTACGGGTAGCTGGCTACGGTCGCGCCGGCCCCTACCGTGGCAGCAACCGCCACGGTTACAGCCGCTGCAGCCTGCTGACTGCTGCGGTGGATCCGTTTAGTTATCAATGTTATTAATAATTAGGCATAAATCTGCTAAGGGTTGCGCATAAATCCACCAATAAAAGCCATTGCTCATAGTTTTAGTAACCAACATACTTGATTTCAACTAAAAATACATAAAATTTACTACTAAATTTAAATAACAATTAACAGCCAGTGAAGAGCATGCCTATCGTCTCGGTATCGCTGAACAGCAAAATGCTTGATGAGCTCGACGGCCTCCAGAGCGCCATGGGGTTCAGCGGAAGATCCGAGATCATCAGGGCAGGCATCAGGACGTTCATCCAAGAGGAGAAGCAGAAGAGCAACCTAAAGGATGTGCAGAACGCGGTGCTGCTTGTGGTTCATGCAGACGAATTTGACGACCGGGTTGCGAGCATAAAGCACAGCTACGAGGATCTGATCAGGACGCACCTGCACAACAAGATTGACGACGGCAGGTGTATGGAGATGTTCTTTTTGGATGGCGACTCGAAGCGGATACAGGCGGTAACAAAGGGGTTCATAACCGACAGGAAGATGGATACGGTAAAGCTGGTCACGCTGTGATCTGGCACGATATCAGGCGCAAATACCGTCTAGCCCGGAATGAGCTTTGGCCCGTCACCACAGTCCAGATTCGCTATGCGATCCAAAAACCAAGCGAGAAGATCCTTCCCTTGTATTCAAACAGGTGACCCTCAAGCGTGTTTGCCTGCCAGTTCAGATATTTCGATATGGTTACAGGGGACAGACCGGATGTCTGAACCTTAATGCTCTCCTGATGTTGGCCAATATCATCGATGGCAAGCCTGATTAGCGGCATGATGTCCATCCGTTTTTCTGACAGATCGGCCCAGACGTTATCATTCCCCTGGAGAGGCCCGCGCGCTTTGTAAGCGTGTAGGCGAATAAAATCCCCGCCTTCTTTCATATTTGGAATATACAAACCGTCGGGACCTATGCCATAGTGCTCACCGTTGTATTCAAAATAGCGTCCGTCAAATATGCGTCTGTGGGCTGTTGGATCTATTGCCAAATATTTTTCTGGTACAAGCTCATCTTCAATAGTAAAGAAGTCCGTAGAATTCTTTGAGTACTTTTCAGCCAAAATTTCAGCATACTGGTGCTGAAAATTATCCAAGTCCTCAAAGGATATAAGCACGCTGCCTTCGGTGTTTAATGGGTACTCCTTTGAGAGGGCTTCATGAATTAGTCCCTTTAATTCAGGCGCACCCTCCAGGTCCTTATCGGTGATTACGGTCGGAGGATAATCCGGGTGTATTTCTATCCCTTGAACTGAATAGTCCGAGTAAAGAGTTAACCTCATTCCTTCAAAGTATGGCGAGTAGCCACCTGCAACAGCAAATAGATAAAGCAGTCCCGTTGCCAAAAAGACAGCTGCGGGGATTATGATCTTAGTTCTAGTCTTCATTGCTGCCCAGCGCGCTAGCTAAGAAAGGCTGCAGTTTTAACATGCACCATTACCAAAACGCTGTCCGTATAAACCAAATGCAGGTTGCGGTTAGCCCGGATAGGTCGCTCCAGCACATGCGGGCCAGTTGGCATACCGTCCGGCTTGCCCCGATACGAGGATGCATCTGTTGTCCGTGCGCCCAGGTGCTGGCGGGCCATCGAATTTTGAGAAGGATTGCTTCTGAAGTTTAATACGCATGCCAGAGAATGACAGATATTGGACTTTGAGGGGCTGCAGGACTTTATAAGACACAAGATGAGGATGACGCACATCTACCAGCCGATTGTGATAAAGACGCTTCTGGAGTCGGACAACATGGCGACTGCCGAGGACATTGCAAGGGCTTTTCTGAACGAGGACGAGGCACAGCTGGAGTATTACGTCAGAATAGCAAAGAGGTGGCCGCTCATAACTCTGAGAAATCACGGGATAATCGGCTACGAGCGGGGCGGCAGGAATGGTATATTCACGCTACTTCTAGAGGACATCACGCCGGAGCAGAAGGCAAGGCTGGTGGAATTGTGTGATCTGAGGCGGGAGGAGTACATCGAAAATGCACTCAGACTGCCGTGGTTCAACAGGCGGGGCCGCAGGAGGCACATACCTGGCAAGTTGAGGTTTGACGTGCTGGCAAAGTCAGGGGGCGTCTGTGTGGCCTGTGGCATCTCCTCGCGGAAGAGGGCAATCGAGGTCGACCATATCGTGCCGGTAAACATGGGCGGCACCAGCGACCTGTCCAACCTGCAGGCGCTGTGCTACAAGTGCAACGCGCAAAAGCAAGATCGTGATGACACAGACTTTGTCATGGTTCAGAACCGGCTCAAATATCGAAACCCCGAGTGCTTCCTGTGCATGTCGAGTGGGCGCATATCTGAGAACGGCATGGCGTTTGCCATGCGGGATGCAAATCCCGTGACCCGCCTGCACTCGGTTGTAATGCCAATAAGGCATACCGGGACTTTTTTTGATCTCATACCTGCAGAAAAGGCGTCATGCCTTGATCTCATAGACTCGGTCAAGTCGGAGATTCAGGGGAGAGACAGGACGGTGACCGGATTCAATGTGGGCTTTGACTCCGGTAGCGCCGCAGGCCAGGTGGAGGCGCACTGTCTGATTCACGTGATTCCAAGACGGCACGGCGATCATGGAAGATCTGCGGGCGGGATCAGAAGCGTTCTGAACCGGGAGTGAGGCCGGCACTGCAGGCCCGGAAGACCGGGTGCCCCGATACCAGAACCGGTACTGCCATACAGGCATGAAATAAGCACAGCGCCAGGTAAGGGATTCGAACCCCTGGGCGCTCACGCGCAGCCGTTTTCGAGACGGCCGCCTTACCACTTGGCTAACCTGGCAGTAGATCGTCGGACAAACCACCTAATATACGAGCGCCCGGTAAAAAACACAAAAGGGGGAGCGCATGCAGGGATACCATTGGGAGTAGACATCAAGACACTGCTGGTAAGGGAGAGGACCCGGCTGGAGTTGTTCTCGTCCCGCATAGTGGCAATAGATGCCTACAATGCCATGTACCAGTTTCTGGCGATAATCCGCGGGCCCGACGGGAGGAACCTGTCCGATTCCCGGGGGGAGGTCACAAGCCACCTCAGCGGCCTGCTGTACCGGAACATAAACTTTCTAACAATGGGGATAAAACCCGTCTACGTCTTTGACGGGAGACCGCCCTCGCTCAAGTCAGTGGAGATAGAGCGAAGGCGCCAGATAAAGAGGGACGCCACAGTCAAGTACGAGAAGGCGCTGTCCCGGGGCAGCGTAGAGGAGGTGCGAAAGTACGCGCAACAGACCACATCACTCAGGGACAGCATGGTGGACGACACCAAAAAGCTCCTGGCGATGTTTGGAATCCCCTGGGTTGACGCGCCATCCGAGGGTGAGGCAACCGCAGCCCACATGACCCGGACCGGCGCCGCGTTTGCGTCTGCCAGCCAGGACTTTGACTCGATCCTGTTCGGGGCAAAAAAACTCGCAAGAAACTTTACCAACAGCGGCCGGAGAAAGATTCCAAACAGGAACACCTACGTAGATGTGGAGCCAGAGATAATCGATCTGCAAAAGTCCTTGGACGCGCTCGATCTCACGAGGGAGCAGATGGTGGATATCGGGATACTCATCGGAACCGACTTTAACCCGGACGGATTCAGGCGCGTGGGCCCCAAGACGGCGCTGAAGATGATAAAGCGGCACTCCAGGCTGGAGGACATCCCCGGCATCAGTGAGGAGCTTGGGCAGGTAGACTACCAGCAGATACGTGACATCTTCCTGAAACCCAATGTTGCAGATGTGAGCAGCGTGGAGTTTGGCAGCGTTGATTATGACGGGGTGCTGGAGTATCTTACAGGACGCGACTTTGCCCCGGAGAGGGTGCAGGCATCCCTGAACCGGCTCAGAAAGGCGCTGGAGAGGCGCAGCAACAACCTGGATCGATGGATGTAGTCCTGTATCCTGGGCCAGTCAGGCTTCAAGAGGATGACTGATCCGCGTCTGTCCCAGGGATTGCCCCAAAGGCAGAACTGGTACGCAGTAAGGGCACCTGCAGGTTTTGGTGCGGCCGCGCCTCTGCCCAAGACGGCGTCACTCACGGCCACCTGCCGTGACCGGCGACATTTATCCCTGCGGCGCCGGTCGGCGTCCTGCTGCCTGGATCTATGCGGCAACCGGGGTGGCCGCATCACACAACAGGTCTGCTGGTGGCAGGCAGACGTACTACGCGGAACGGTACCGCCATATCCTCAAAGGGGTTCGGCCTTAGAAACATATAGAATCACAGGTGTTGCATCCCCGTGGACCTGGTCAGTGGAATAGTGAGGCTCAAGTCGGAGTTTCGTACAAAACACGCCGGAGCGGGCCACCTGCAGGAGCCCATACCCCTGGAATCGACAGAGGTGGTGCAGGTGGGGGACAGTGACCTCGACATGCTGCACAGGTTTGTCGATATACACCCGGCGTACCACGGCTGGCAGGATGCAGACTTTCTGGGGGTTCCGTGCAGGGTGCACCAGGCAGACATAAACCAGTACTGGCTGGACAGCATAAAGCACGGTGCCAGCTGCCAGTCGTTCTACCCCACATGGATGCTCTCGGCGTACGCGCTGTCTGCGCACCTCAAGGCCGCAGGTTTCTCTGAAGTGGTCGACATAGGATCCGGAGACGGCCGCATCGCATACTGTGCCCGGCTGGTGGGAATGAGGGCGCATGGCCTGGAGATAGACGGAGGCCTGGTGCAGCTGCAGCATGACATCGCCCGCGCCACAGGGGTGGCCTTTGAGGCCAGGGTGGCTGACGCGACGCGCTTTGACTATCATTCACTGGATCTGAGGCGCCCGGCGTTCCTCGTCTCGGGACTGCCGGAGATGGGCGGCGAGATGCTGGCCCGAAGCGTGATCGATGCCATATCTACAGACGCCGGCATGAGGGACAGGGCGTGCCTTGTCCTTATGGGCAAGACAGGCTCCCGGCTGGACGGGCACGGATGGGGCGAGACCATCCGGAGTTTTGGGCTGGAGGTGGACTGCACCATTAGGCTTCCAACCCACTGGACAGCAGAGCAGGCAGACGACACGCCACACATACGCGCCCGGCTTCCATCTCAGGCAGGCAGGGGTGCTGCTGCACACCAGACCCGTACCGCATAGGTTAAATCAAACCAAGCTGAATCATACCCAATGGCTAACGTAAAGTTCTCAGACAACAAACTCATGGACATCGCCTTTATGGGCATGCGGGCCGCCATCGGCGCGGTATTCATCGCCCACGGTGTGGGAAAGTTACTCAATCCAGGCTTTGCCGGCTTTCTCTCAGGACCTCTTGGACTTCCCGCAGAGCTTGCCATTGTGATTGCGCTAGCAGAGACCGTTGGAGGCATACTGCTGGTCTTTGGCGTCGTTTCACGAATCGCATCCGGATGGCTGTCAATCATTATGCTTGGAGCGATATTCCATGTAAAGGGCGCGGCAAGCCTGACAGGCGAGAGGGGCACCGAACTGGATGTCGTACTGCTTGGGGCACTGCTAGTACTAGTGGTTGCCGGCCCGGGAAGGGTCTCGATACCATACGTCGTAAAGCGGATTCCAAGGTTTCTGCACTAGAGCTATTCACTTGTTTTTTTTTACCACGGTATGTGTAGGTGGGCGCACCCACCCGTAAGCGACCAGGTTGCACCCACCATACCTGTGAAGAACCAGATTGGGCATGTCAAACCCTAGCGTTCTGTCGTATCCGTCACCATTTGTGCATAAATCTGCACGGAGCGGCCAGAAATATCCGTGGGTGCCCAATCCCTCATTTGATCAAGCGGTGGCGATGTAGTCACCTACTACCTATCCATCCAGCGCCCTTCTGGCCTCTCTTACTGCAGCGCCGTCCTCAAGCGTGCTTGTGTCTCCGGTCTGCTCCCCCTGCGCCATTGCCCTGAGTAGCCTCCTCATTATCTTGCCGCTACGTGTCTTGGGCAGGCCGGACAGAAAATAGATCCTCTGCGGGGTTGCGATGGGACCAACGCCGTCCCTTATGCACGACGTGATCTCGCGCCGGAGTGCATCGTGCTCCCCCGCGGTGCCATCCCTCAGCACCGCGAAGGCAATTATGGCCTCCCCCTTTACCTCGTCAGGAACCGTGCAGACGGCGGACTCGGCAACGTCCGGATGGGACACGATGCTGCTCTCAAGCTCTGCTGTGCCTATTCTGTGTCCGGCAACCTTGAGTACGTCATCGGCCCGCCCCAAAAGCCACAGGTAGCCGTCGGCGTCCTTCACCGCATAGTCCCCGGAGTAGTAGCAGCCCGGATACCTTGACCAGTAGACATCGCGATACTTTTCATCGTCACCCCACAGCGTCAGCATCATTCCCGGCCAGGGCCTTCGGATCACCAGATACCCTCGGGTGCCCGTCGGTGCATCTCCCCCGTCCTCGTCGACCACGGCAATATCCGCACCGGGTATTGGCCTTGTTGCCGATCCCGGCTTGAGCGGAACGGTCTCCAAGCCCGGAAGGGCAGATATCATCATCCCGCCAGTCTCGGTCTGCCACCAGGTATCGATCACCGGGCACCGTCCTCCCCCGATTACGGCATGGTACCACCTCCACACCTCAGGGTTGATGGGCTCGCCGACCGTTCCTAAAAGCCGTAGCCGGGACAGGTCGTGCGAGTTTGGAATATCGTCGCCGGACTTGATGAACATCCTGAGCGCAGTGGGAGTTGTGTAGAGTATGGTCACCCGGTACCTCTGGATCATCTCCCATATGCGCGATGCGTCAGGATAGTCTGGCGCTCCCTCGTACATCACCTGTGTGGCCCCGTGCAGCAACGGGCCGTACACCACGTAGCTGTGTCCTGTCACCCAGCCAATGTCTGCGGTGCAAAAATATACGTCCGAGTCCCTTATGTCAAAGGCCCACCGGAAGGTGGAGTGGACGTGCGCTAAGTAACCGCCGGTGCCGTGCAGGACTCCCTTGGGCTTTCCCGTGGTGCCTGACGTGTACAGGATAAAGAGCGGATGTTCACTGTCAAGGGACTCTGCCGAGCAGTCCTGGGAGGCACCACGCACCAGATCGTCCCACAGATGATCCTTTGGTCCCAGCGTGATCCCAGAGCCCGTCCTCTGACACACCACCACATGCCTGACACGCTCTAGGCCAGATATCGCCTCGTCCACCACGCCCTTCAGCTCCACCCTACGGCCCCGCCGGAGGCCGCCGTCTGCGGTAATGACCACGCTGGCGCCCGAGTCTTCCAGCCTGCCCCTCAACGAGGCGGCGCTAAATCCAGAGAATACTACAGTGTGCACTGCCCCGATTCTGGCGCATGCCAGCATGGATATCGGAAGTTCCGGGATCATAGGCAGGTACAGCGCCACCCTGTCGCCTGCGCATACGCCCAAGGATCTGAGCGCGTTTGAGACACGCCGAACCTCGTCGTACAGCTCCCCGTAGGTGATCCTTCGGGTTTTGCCGTCCTCGCCCTCCCACAGTATGGCAATCTTGGAGGCGCGCTTCTCCTGATGAACGTCCAGCGCGTTGTATGCCGCGTTGATCCTGCCGCCCCGGAACCACCTGGCAAACGGCGGCTGCCAGTCAAGCGCCACGCCCCACCGCCGGAACCAGGTCAGTCGGGACGCCTGGTCCTCCCAGAACGATACAAAGTCCTCCTGCGCCCGCGCCCTAGTCTCCGTGTCGTTGTTACCCAGTCCGATCTCAAAGGATTCCGTCATGTGTGGCACAACACCGTATGTTGTCTTAAATGTAAGTTTGGCAACACCGTATCTGGTCACGCCGGTGCAGAATGTACGTCATTACTCGGTGGTCTCAGTCTGCTGTATCTGTGCCAGTACCGACTCGGGGATCTCGTCCAGCGCCTTTTGCAGGATTGAGCCCAGGATCGGCAGGTCGTTTCTGTAGCCGATGGACAGGTCATACTCGTGTCCCGTGGGGCCCGCGTTGCGCAGCCCCTCGATTCCGAGCACGCCCGCGTGGTGGTTGACTACCTCCCATGTGGCGGCAAACGCGTCCGCCTCGCCTGCCTGCATCATCTCAAGCCCAGCAACAAACCCGTCCACCGATATGTACTCAACGTCGGGGTGGTTCTCGTCAAGCCACGCCTCTATCGCGTAGTCCCGTACGGTGAGCAGCCGGAGGCCCTCCTCGTTGAGGTCGACGGGCCCGTCGCCCAGGGTCGCGATGCTTGTGCGCGCGGTGTAGTGGGGTTCGGTAAAGCTCATGTACTCCAGCCGGTCTGTGGTGCTAGCCGACATGAACACGATGTCTGCGCTCCTGTCCTGCAGGGACTCGAGGGCATGGGACCAGCTGGATATCGAGGCCTGCGCAAAGTCTGCGCCGGTGATCCTCTCAAACTCAGATACGTATTGTGCCGTAGTGCCCGCAAGCTGGCCGGACTCGTCAAGGTACTCGATCGGGATCCATTGTGGATCATAGGCCACCGTTATGGTCGGGTTCTCCTCCAGCCATGCAGCCTCCTCCGGGGTCAGGGTTGCCAGCGTCGATGACGCGTCATACCCCTGCTGTATCCGTTCCAGCACCGAGTCGGGGATCGCGTCAAGCGCCTTTTGCAGGATTGAGCCCAGGATCGGCAGGTCGTTTCTGTAGCCGATGGACAGGTCATACTCGTGTCCCGTGGGGCCCGCGTTGCGCAGCCCCTCGATTCCGAGCACGCCCGCGTGGTGGTTGACTACCTCCCACGTGGCGGCAAACGCGTCCGCCTCGCCTGCCTGCATCATCTCAAGCCCCGCAACAAACCCGTCCACCGATATGTACTCAACGTCGGGGTGGTTCTCGTCAAGCCACGCCTCTATCGCGTAGTCCCGTACGGTGAGCAGCCGGAGGCCCTCCTCGTTGAGGTCGACGGGTCCGTCGCCCAGGGTTGCGATGCTTGTGCGCGCGGTGTAGTGGGGTTCGGTAAAGCTCATGTACTCCAGCCGCTCCGTGGTGCTGGCCGACATGAACACGATGTCTGCGCTCCTGTCCTGCAGGGACGCGAGGGCATGGGACCAGCTGGATATCGAGGCCTGCGCAAAGTCTGCGCCGGTGATCCTCTCAAACTCAGATACGTATTGTGCCGTAGTGCCCGCAAGCTGGCCGGACTCGTCAAGGTACTCGATCGGGATCCATTGTGGATCATAGGCCACCGTTATGGTCGGGTTCTCCTCCAGCCATGCAGCCTCCTCCGGGGTCAGGGTTGCCAGTGCCGGCGCGTCGTCGGTTACTGGTTCGGTCAGATCCAGACCAAGTGCCAGTAGCGCCTCGTACGTGTCCGGGTAAAGGCAGAGGGGCTGCTGGGAGTCTCTGATGTAGAGATCCCTTGGAGCGTTGCACTGGATATCAGAGAGTGGAACTCCTTCCCTCTGTTGCTGCAGCGGGGAGGCATGCGGTGACTGATCTCCAGATGTATCTGACTGCGTGTCAGTGACCGAACCCTGAGCATATGCGGGCACCACCGGACTGTACACTGCATACATGTCATCTTGACTTGAGGCCTGCCATGCATCCAGCAGACCGCTTGATGCGTGTGGCAGTATCGCAACTGCCGCCAAAAGCCACACAGTACCAAGAATAACAGAAATTTGGCGCCTCATCTCATCTCACCAATTTGAAAGGACGGCTGCCGCTACCAGTAGGGTTACATATGCTGTCCTGCTGGCTTGCGCGAATAGCATACAGCATCATCAGGGCATCTAGCAATATGTCGCATTTAAGCATTTAAAATCAAACGGCGCCGGGCACCGGACAGTCAAAAGATTTGAGGACGTAGAACCGACCGGTACTCAATGAACTCCAGGGCAAAGCGTGGGAAGGAGACAGAGGGTCTGAAAGGGCGCGCCATCAACACACCGCAATCAGGCCTTCACGTCTACCAGCAGAATGCAGGCTCGGTGTCGCAAGGGCTCCGCCCACGGCAACCGCTGCCTTGTGAAGCGCCTGCTGCAAGCCGGTGTCGCGGCCTACTCAGAATGGCAGCGTCGCCTCCGATGGGTGCCACAACTCATGAAATGAAGACAGTCCCAAGGCAGGTGTCCCGGGGCGGAGCATCCACAAGAACATCTCCGGAATCCAAGACAGGGATGCTAGAACGGATCAAAGGCAGCGTGGAGGGGCGGACGGTTTCCAAAGGCGCATGCAGCGCGCAAAAGAACCAATACCTAAAATACCCAAACTGCATATTTGGGATGTGGATATTATAGTCGGCATTACCGGAAGCACCGGCGTAATTTATGGGATCCGCCTGCTGGAGGTGCTAAAGGAATGCGGCGTCCGAACCCACCTGGTTATGAGCGAGTGGGCAGCAAAATGCATCCCGATGGAGACCAATTACACGACCGACCAGGTACGAGCCATGGCAGACACGGTCTCGGATCAAAACAACATGGCAGCCAGCATCTCTAGTGGCACGCACAAGGTTGACGGCATGATAGTGGCACCCTGCAGCATGAAGACGCTCTCCAGCATAGCAAATGGGTACGACGACACCCTGATCTCCAGGGCAGCCGGGGTGACAATCAAGGAGTCAAGGAGGCTGATTCTCATGACAAGGGAGGCGCCGCTGTCTGCAATCCATCTTGAGAACATGCTAAAGCTGGCAAGGCTCGGCATCGTCATACTCCCGCCGGTTACCGAGTTCTATACGCGACCGCAGCACATAAGCGACATGGTAAACCACGGCGTCGGCAAGTGTCTTGATCAGTTTGGCATCGACCACTCCCTGTACCGGAGGTGGGGAGGGTAGCATGCCGCGAATAAATTTTGAGAGAATCATAAAGGCAGACAGGGATCGTGTGTTTAGCGTAGTGACAAACTACAGTGACTTTCAAAAGACGCTGCCAAAATACTTTCCGTCAATCAGGGTCAGATCGAGGCGGGACAACGTGGCAGTGGTGGAGGAGCACATGCGCATAGCTGGCAGGGAGCTGACGATGATGACAAAGCACATCACAAAGTCGCCTGAGAGCCACGAGATGTTTGTCATAGGCGGTGATGCCAAAGGCAGCCACATCATGGAGAGGTACGAGTCGGTACAGGATGGCACCAAGGTAACGGTAATGGCCGACATCAAGCTGGGCAGAGCCATAAGAATTGCAGGGCTGTTCAGCAGGCGAAAGCTGAACCGAGATCTGGAGGATATGATAGATGGATTTGCACGGATTATAGAGAGCTAGCCTCTGACGTCCTTGTTCTCTTTGAACTCCTTGAGCTCCTTGTCTCCCTGAATCTTGCCTTTTTCATACTCGCCCTTTGCCTTTCCAAAGGTTCTAGCCAGCTCTGGGATCTTTTTTGCGCCGAATATGAATACGACCGCAATTACTATGATATAGATCCATTCAGAACCCTGGATGAACATTCCCAGATCTATCATCGGTCATATTTGGGCTTGTTGTGATTTAAATGTTCAGAAAAACAACGCACCAAGCCAGATCTCCACTCATTTGGGCGCGAGACTGCACATGCGGGCGGGCTTTCACGTCCGGCCCAGCATGAATGGCGGTTGCACGCTGTAGGATCACGCCCCCCACCCCTCACCCAGCCACGAAGACGCGCATTCTCAGGAAGGCCGTCGCACCCGGCCCGATGCAAGCGGCAGCCCCACAGCCTGCAATCAAATCTGGAGTCGGCAGGGACCGTCATGACACGATGTGGCTTGGACAGCGTTGGGAAGCATGATAGTTACATAAAACCCGCAGTAGCGATTGCGCAGCCGGGTCAGGCCAGATGCGCCAGCAGCAAGATGTCACCAGGTTCTCGTGCGAGGCATCAGGGCATCAGATTGCGATCTCAACTGATGCAGTGCTCACTACCGGGTTGTAGAGTCTCAGCTCGTCGCAGAGCCTGCGCACGGTACCGATTGCATCATCACCGCTCTCTGCGCTTATCTCAAACTTGAGCATCTTTGCGGTACGTATCCTTTTGACCGTTGTGACCCTCTCCAGAACCAGATCATTGAGAATGGTGTCCCCCTCGGGATCGCTTATTCCGGCCTTGTTCTCTATTGTTACGTGGATGCGGTACACCTGCATGATGCCACATCACACGCCGCATAATATTAGTCATCTTCCATCAGGGGCCCAGAAAGACCGGCCGGCCAGGGCATCCCTGCCCGTGCAAAGATTCAGACACGGGCGGTAGCAGGCGCAGAGGCATGACTGTGCCCAACCCGGCCCCCTGCGCGCTGCCCGTACGCCACGCTCCGGTCCCACACCCCAGACATGTCTGCCAGGGCCGAACACCTGCATTGGAATTTATACGGGCTGGCCCGCCGATGCGTTGTGAGAGCAAGGTACTGGAAGCTGACTCCCGGCGAGATGGCAAAGCTTGCATACAACCCGGATCGGCTGCTGAACTGGGACGTCAAGCTGGTAAGGGAGCCTGAAGAGAGCGCCATATTTATCGGCATATTCATGTACAGGAACGGCACGCCGCTTGGCTATGAGGCCGTCAAGGGCGTGGTGTACTACTACAATCGCATAGATCGGGACGAGCTGCCCAAGATTACCGGATTCCTAAAGGGCAGGCTCGGCGGCAACGTGAGGGAGAAGGGGGATCGAGTATTTCTGGAGAACTCGGACGAGATCTACTCTGCAGGTGACATTGCATCACTGGCAAGGGAAGCCGAGACCAAGCTAAATGCCAAGGCCACCATCACCCTGGAGTTTGCAGGCGTCACCGAAGAGGAGCTGAAGGAGGCAGGAATGCCAGAAGCGAAGCTCCTGCCAATTCCGGGAGCAAGTAATTAAATCACACCGTCGCCTATTACACACAGATGTCAGAGTTTCAGGAGATCAGCAGACACCTAGAGGAGCTGCGCACCAGAATCCTCCGTATCGCCATAGTGGTAGGCGCAGTTACCGTGTTCATCATCACATTTCACATACAAGCCCACGATGTGGCCGGCCTTACCATATACTACCCAACGCCGGATCCGCTCAACAACATAGCGGCTCAGATCACCGAATACATGAAGAGCACCCTGGTGCCAGAGGGCGTGGATCTCATCCAGACAGCACCAGGACAGGCATTCTTTGCCCAGGTGTACATTGCCGCACTGGTGGGAGTCGTGGCATCAATGCCAGTAATAGTCAGGGAATCGGTAAACTTTCTGAGGCCGGCGCTCAAGGAGAGGGAGATAAACATCGGAAGGACGATAACGGCTCCCGCCCTAGGGCTGTTTGTTGCAGGGTGCGTATTCTCGTTCGTGATGGTGATACCATACATTCTGGAGTTCCTTTACAGCTATGGAGACTCTGCCGGCTTGATAACATTTCTCAACGTGATAGACTTCGTCGCGTTTGTACTGCAGTTCCTGCTGGCCTTTGGGATCTCGTTTCAGCTGCCGCTTGTCATGTATGCAACCACGGCATCCGGACTTGTCGATGTGGTGTTCTGGAGGAAGAACATAAGGTACGCCATCGTGATTCTTGTGGTGTTTGGTGCCGTAGTAACGCCTGACGGCAGCGGTGTGACGATGTGGTTCATTGCAGGTCCCATGATTGGGCTGTACTTTGCAGGGATGTTCATCATAGAGAGGCAGAACAGAAAGGCCAAGACGGCCGGCGCGCTGCCCGACGCGGCGTCTGACTAGACTGCCCACTACAGTCCCGTCTGCGCTCTGACGGATCAAGCCCCGGACGCGGCCACGACGTACCCTTTAAAAAAAAGTCGGCAGTGATCGCTCACGCACGGAGCCGCATCGGGCCAGGCGCCGGGGTTCGTCCGGGTGCGAGCCGGTGCCCAAACGAATGGCGGCGCGGCCTTGTACATTCATGTTCTAAAGGTATAGAAAATCCCCGCTCATGGGGAAAACAGGTATGGGAGCGCGGCGCCGTATGGGAAGTCTGCACCACGATCGATTCTGGCGCGAATGTGAACCTACCCCGGCACCAATATGGCGCTAGCTGTTCGAGTCAGCCTCACCGTCAGGGACGCTATCGCCACCAGTATCAACGCCCACATCGTGGCCAGGCCCGGCGTATAATGACAAAAGTTCTCCCACATGAATTCCGTGCAGGTGGTCTGGACCGGCCTCAGACACCATGTATGCCATAATCGCCCCGTTTGCAAGCCCCATTGTGACAAGGAATGGCAAGTGGGTCAGGCTGCCACTGATCGCCTTCTGGAATCCGACCCGGCCTTTTTTGTAGTACAGGCCCTCCAGCCTGCTCCAGAGGCGTCGCATCTCGCCGCGCTTCTTTTTTAACTGCTGCGTGCCCTCTTCTGTAATCTCAAGCAGTTCATCTTTCTTCTCCATTCCTACTTCTTCGATGACGTCGTTTATTCTGCTGCGGTCTTCTGGCGTCATGATCCTCACGAGTCGTTTCTCGTGCCGCTTGTACTCCGGCGAGTCCAGAAAAGCCTCAAACCTCTCCCGCTCGTCAAAGGACATCTTTCGGCTTAGTTTTCTTACCAAGCCGCAATGGAACAGTCTCTCCATGCCGTCGATTGTCCTCATAGTGCCGATTCTTATCGGCGTGCGTAGATCTTCTCTCCTGATGGATTCCAGAACCACGTAATCCCAGGCTGAAAGGGTCTTGATCAGCCTCGCCCTCTGTGCATTCCGTGCGGCCTCCTGTGCTTCCTCTTCTTTTGCCCGCCTTGCTTCCCGTTCTGCCAAATCCACCTGCAGCCTTTTCAGGTACTCCTTCTCGTAAGCCTCAATGTCACTACGCATTCTGTACGGTGCCGCATTTGCGTATATAATGGATGCGCCTGTCCGGACAGGCCAATGCATGGCATTGCTCCAGTGCGTCACGTATGCCTTTGTATCCTTTACGGGCCGTCGGAGCAGTCCAAGTGGGCCTGCCGTACCGACATGGGATCCGCAAGGCACGAAAACCCGGCGCGCCAGACCCCTGCTGCGGCAGGCTGGCAAACCGGGAGGCGGCGCCAGAGGACATGCCGCCCCGGGGGACCGCCCCCTCCCCTGGCATCAGGATTGCTGACAGGACGGGCAGGCCAGAGGGCTTGTAGTGGCGCGCCCCGATGCGGCGCCGCGGCCAGCTGGCTGGGAGCGGTACCGGTGATCCGGCGCTGCCCTGCCCCGGTTTGGCACGACTCCGTGCAAAGCCCGCACCGCGATCCCGCGCAAAATGCCCATCCGCCCCTCGCCAGACACGCGCAGAAGCCAGTTTGAGGCACGGGCAAACGTGCAAGGCAGTCCACTGGGGTGGCACCTGCCAGATGCGGCGGCGGCAAATCCCGCGTCGGGAACCAAATGTTCGAAAAGAACCAGTATCTGTGGTTATTCTAAACCTTTAAAATCTTGTAGTGGCAAGTCCAACCATGTCAGATGCAACATGTGGATGCGCCGGTTCAGCCGAAAGTGGTTCGGAGTGCGATTGTGCACTACAGAGCGCATGCTTTTGCGACGCCACTTGTGACTGCAAACTTGACGTTTGCGTAAACACAGAACACTAGCTGAACTTTTTCCTTTTTTTTAGTCGTCGTCGTCTCCGTCCAGTCTCCAAGACTTTACAAGCTCCTTCTGAAACTGATCGGCCTGCTTCTCGTTCAAGGAAATGCCGCAGTTTTTGTGTGTCGGAACTATGATCATTCCGTCAAGCTTGAACTCGACCTCGAAGAGATGCACTCTGGAACAGTCACACATTTCTAAATTTGGGTAATTCTGCCTCTATATTTGCCTATTTGGCGCCATCAGGATCTGTAGTATGTGGAAATTATGTCCGCTAGTCACTGGAGTCTGCCTCCATCCGTTTTGGGTCCTTTTTCCTGATCGCTTCTGTTGCCTTTTTGGTGAAAAACGCCTTGAGCGGGGTCTCGTAGTTACCGGTGTCCAATGAAAAGTGCAGTCTTCTCTCGTACTCAACATAACTGGACAGGCTCTCGCAGTGAAAGATCTCCTCCCCTATGCTTCTGTGGAACCGTTCCAGCTTGCCGTTTGTCTGCAGGCGGTACGGTCTGGAGTTGATCAGCTCGATGCCCCTGTCCAGGAGCTCGCTCTCAAACACGGTCGGCTGCCAGGACTTTTTTGGCTCCTTTCTGAGAACACCGACAAAGCAGGATCCGTTGTCCGAGAGTATCGTGGCCGGGGTTCCGAACCTTTCGATTGCCTGCCGGAGCACTGCCACGGCGTTCCCTGATGTGGCCTCCGCGAACAGGACTGCCCCGGTCACGTGCCGGGAGGCATCGTCAAGAAACGCTATCAAATTGAGCCCTCTGAAGCGTGGATCCTTCATTATATGCCAGCCCGTATGCCACATGGAGTTGGAGTGCCTCCTCTCGTAGCGTATCCATTTTCTCTTCCTGGACTTTGCGACCGACGGGGCCACCAGCCCGTTCCCCTTCATTATCCCATATATGCTGCTGCATCTTATAGCGTGGCCTTTCTGCAGGCGCCTAGCCATGCGCGGCACGCCGACCGGCTCCCGCTTGTTCTCCTCAAGCACCATCCGTATCTCGTCCGTGGTGGGCTACACTGGCTTCCTTCCCGGGCGACGCGGCACATGCGAGGTGCCCGTCCTGCAGAACCCGGCCCACAGCCTCCTGACATGTCTGGACGTCACACCCAGTTCTGATGCTATCGTAGACGCGCCTTTGCCCTTCTTACGCTGTCTTATCGCGTATCGTACGGCATCCGCCGTCAGTCGTTTTACCACTTCTTTTCTTGATCGGTAAAGGGCAAAGTAATCCTCCACGCTACGCCTGATCTTAGGTGGACATAATTGTCGTACAACAGAGGCGCCATCAGGATCTGCGGGGGGACTTCCCCCGTTCACCCACGCCAGGCAGGCCCGGGCCTGCGGCATATCTACGACTCCCGGAGAGGCAGGCACCGTCGCCGGATCACGCAAGCTGCAGTCCGGCCCCGTACCTGCGGCGCTCCTGGCCTGCACCCGTTCCTTGTGCGGGATCGTCTGCAGTGCCAGGCCGGGAGCAAAAATACTCCCGGACGCGCAGAACCGTGCCCAAGTACAGGGGGCCTGCCCCGCATCGCACCTTAAAAGATAGGGTTTTATAGCAACAGCCAAGATCCTGCTTTGGGCAGTTGTAGTATAGCTTGGTTATTATGCGAGCTTGCCAAGTTCGTGGCCCGGGTTCAAATCCCGGCAACTGCATTCTATCTAGGCACCAGCGCCTTTCGGATGATCCCCAGCGCGTCATGGGCCTTCTCGGGCCTTGGCAGCTGGATCATGAACACGCGGGACTCGCCGGGCGCCCGTGCAGACAGGACCAGTACTGCGTGCGCAGCCAGAAGCTCAAAGAAACCCAGCGACTCGCTTGCATTTACAAGGATCTTCTCGGATATGCCCCCTTGCGAGAACGCAAGCGTCACCTCCACAAAGACGTGGCCCAGCCCGTCGTGTAGTATGTTGAGATTCGTCTCAACGGAGACGGGCTTTCCTGCAACACTGTCCATGATCTCGTCGAACCGGGCCTCCTCCAGCACGATACACGGAAGGATCGAGCCCCCATGGCCAAAGGTGGTGATGCCCGGATGCGCCATCCGCTGCAGCCTTTCTCTCTCATCAGGGCACATCTAATCACTCGACACTTTTGTGACTACCCTCTCGCCGGTTTTGATAAGAAACGGCGATATGAACGCAGTAATAATCGTGATCATCCCTATCAGCGGAAACAGGAAGCTGCTCACGGCCCCCAGATCCACACCGACCTTGATGATGACAATGGAGAACTCGCCCCTGGGGGCTGCCAGGGTAAAGGCGGACCGAACCGCGTTCTCCTTCTTCTGCCTGAACAGCATGCTGGCAAGAAAGTTTCCACCCAGCTTCATCGCCCCGGCCACTACAATCAGCACCACTGCCAGAATTATGTAGTTCTCAAGCTGGCTTATGTCCATGAGTGCTCCAATGGATATGAAGAACACCGCGACAAACATGTCCTTTATGGGGCTTGCAAGCAGCTTGGATACTTCCGAGGATTTGGACTCGGCCACCAGCACGCCGGCCAGAAATGCCCCTATCGCCACTGACAGGCCCACCACGTTGGCCAAAAGCGCGTAGCCAAAGCAGACACCAAGTATGGCAAGCAACAGTATCTCCCGGTGCTCGGCTGCGGCCACTTTATCTATAATTGGCGGGATCGTCATCTTGCCGACAGTAAAGGTGCCGATGATGAGGCCTGCTGCCACGACAACCACCACCAGGACGCCGTCAATCGAGAGTGTCCCCACCAAGGCAATGGACTGCAGTGACGAGAGCAGTATGACGGCGATCACGTCCTCCACAATCAGTATTCCCAGTACGAGGATCGACGACTCTTTCTTTATCTTCCCCATATCGGTGAGAATCTTGACTATAACGGCAGTGCTGCTGATGGACATGGCAGCGGCAAGGAACAGGGAGTCCATGAAGGTCAGACCCATGGCAGTTGAGACCAGAAAGACGGCACCCAGTGTGGCAAATAGTCCAATGGTGCCCACGCCCACCGCAACCTTTCCTATGGATCGGATCTTGGCGTACGGAAACTCGATCCCGATTACGAACATCAACAGTATCACGCCAAGCTCCGCAAAGAGGTTCAGGGCCGAGATGTCAGACAGCAGGCCGATGCCGACGCCGGTACCGGGATCCGCAGGGGCGACGCCCCCGGGAAGCAGGAGCGACCACAGGGGGGACAGCGGGCCTATCAACATGCCGGCAAACAGGTAGCCGATTATCAGCGGCTGCTTGATCTTAAAGAAGGCCATTGTAACAGTCGAGCCCACAATCATGATGATGGCAAGATCCGTGATAAACGATGTGTGCGGGATCTCTGGCGTGAGCTGGTTGATGACACCGGTTGCGTTTCCGCCTAGCAGGCCCTGCACGCCGTCGCCGGCTGCTTGCAAGAGAAGATTCTGCATACTATATGCATTGGGCGCATGCTGTTAAAAATGCATGTTCCCGACTGGCCGGGGTGTGGACCAGATGGCGGCCGGCACGCAGGATACCGCGTTTGGTTCGACTGGCGCCCAAGCCTTGCCCTTGTGGCGCATGCCTGGATCCATGCAGGGCAGCAATACCTTGCCGGCGCCGCACTCCCTTTGCCGGCCGAATCTGCAGACAGCGACGCTCCAGAATAGCTGCACGGCGCAGCGCGGTCCCGCAGGGACTTGGCTCACAATTAGCAAGTCATATAGTGGATGCGGACTCCAAGCATGGGCGCGCACGGCCCCGCTTACCGCGGATCGGTTCCAGAAATTCACGATCCGCCCTGTAGGCCATATGACACAGCGGCTGTCAGACACGCTGGCCTGCAGCAGATCTGGCCTAGATGTCCTCGTCTATGCCTTTGAGCTGCACCCTCTTCATTTTAAGAATCGTAAAGATTCCAATGATCGCCGCAATCCACACGGAGCTGAAGATGATGTTTGAGACGCTGACATACATGTACGGAGTGGCATCCATTACGTTTTTGCGGATCGTCTCTGCGTTGGTCTTGATATCCAGCATGCCCACACTGTATGAGGCGCTGTCCTTGGACACGGCAGCAACCGTCTCTAGCTGTATCGACATCTGAACCAGGTTGTCGCTTATTCTGTTAAAGTCTGTAGTCGCCGTGGGGAATATCCATACCGGGTTCTTGTTCTCCGGCAGCTTGTCCCAGATGCTCCCCAGGTGTGCCTCAGTCGCAGCCAAGTGCTGGCGGATTAGTTCGGGGTCTGATGTGGCAGCTATTGAGGCCAGGTGACCGCGCATCTGATCCATCGGGTATATCGTACTGTCATATCCCACAAGGGCCATTATGCTGCCAAAGGCAATAATGGTAACTATGCCAACCACTGCAACCTTGTATATCTTGTTGGACAATCTCTCTTCTCTGGTGGGTGGTCTGTCTAGGCTTGATTTATTTCTTTTAAATCTCGAGTGTGCCAGGCTCAGATAGGCGACATAGAAGAACCCCAGGGTCTGGATTGCTATAATGGGTGCAAAGACTGCATCGTGCGAGAATATGGAGATCAGCACCCCGAGTATCCCGTAGATGCCAAAGAAGATCTCCAGCAGGGTGGTCTTTGTGAACGGAAGGTTGTACGCCTTGCCCTTCCAGCCGTCCTGCTTTGTTATTATCCCGTACTTTGGGGTTCTCAGAAACTCGTTCTTCTTTCCCAGCACGGCATCAAACACCGCCACCGTGTTATTGACTGACAGCCCGGCGTTGTACACTATGAGCGATGGAAGCGTCTTGGCCTTGGACTTCCACGATCCGTGATACATGTGCTGTATTATCAACAGGTATGCGCCGGGACCCATGGCCAGATACATGGCTATGGTAAGCAGGGGCAGAAAACTCACCAGATACAGGTTTGTCGCGTCAGACGCCAAGAGTATCGGCAGGGCAAGAAACTGGATGAGGACAAAGGGGTACACGATATGTCGGGTAAGCTGAATGAACGCCTGCAGTTTTGCCTCTACGGCGATCTTCTTCTTTACCGCAACATCCAGGAGCAGCTTGATCGCGCACTGGATCGAGCCCTTTGCCCACCGGAACTGCTGCCTCTTTGCCGCGTTCATCTGGACGGGAAGCTCCGCATCCACCACGACGTCTGAGAGAAAGAGGCACTTCCAGCCATTCATCTGTGCGCGGTAGCTGAGATCCAGATCCTCGACCAAGGTGGCAGTGTGCCAGCCGCCGGCGTCCTCGATGCACTCACTTCTCCAGATTCCCGCGGTGCCGTTAAAGTTCATGAACAGGTGGGAGTTGCTCTTTGCCGTCTGCTCTATCAAGAAGTGGAAGTCGAGGCTCAGCGCCTGTGCCCTTGTAATGGCCGAATAGTCCTCGTTCGCGTGGCCCCATCTGCACTGCACCAGGCCGATGTTTGGCTTTGTAAAGTGCGGAATGGCCCTCTGTAGAAACCAGCTGGGAGGCATAAAGTCCGCGTCAAATATGGCGACAAACTCGGTGTCGGTGGACTTCATTGCGTGCTTGAGGGCCCCGGCCTTGTACCCCCTTCTGGTGCCCCGCCGGACATGCTCTATGTCAAATCCCCGCTCGCGGTACTTTTTGATCAGATCGCCTAGCACCTGCACGGTGTCATCGTCCGAATCGTCTAGCACCATTATCCTCACCTTTTCCCTCGGATACTCGATTGCACAGACCGCATCCACGAGCCTGGCAGCCACGTACTTTTCGTTGTATATGGGCAGCTGTATCGTGATTGACGGAAAGCTCATCTCGATCTGCTTGTGCGTGGTGCTGCGCCTGGAAGACAGGAACGCCAGATAGTAAAAATTCATCGTGTATCCGGTTATCACAACGGCAGAGAGGATGAACATGCCGAACATAAACTGGGTAAAGGGATTTATCTCCATCCTGCTAGCTAAAATGCCACATTCTCTATTTATGTTTGTGACGAAAATGCCCGGCACCTGCCGTGCCGAACCGGATACAGGACATGCAAGATGACGGCGTGGCGCCATGCAACGCCTGCGCATGCCCAGGCCATCCCCCATGCACCCGCAGGTAAAGGGCGCGACAGGGTACGGCGCGGATAGGGCCAGGATCGCTCGAGTCTGGTACCAGGATATGAAACGGCAGATTATGCCCCGTTCACGAATATTTTGATTGCCTTTGGCGGGCAGACGCCCTCGCAGGCGAGGCAGAATATGCAGTCCGGCTCCTTGGACATCAGTGGCTTTCTCTCAGAGGCTGGGTTTCCCGGCGTGTCAAACCACTCGTAGACATCCACCGGGCATGCGTCTATGCACGCACCGTCGGCAACGCAGATATCAAAGTCCACAGCGACAAACTCGCCCCAGACACCCATTATGGCGTTCTCGGTTCCTTTTCTTCCCCAGGTCTTGATGGTGTGGCTGCCGTCTGCCACTGCAAACGGTGCCGATACCGGTACGTGTGACTTGAACCCTACGTCTATTGGTCCGGGCTTTGCTCCGTCTGGCACCTCGATCACCTCCTCGATTGAGCCAGCGTCCTGCATGGACGCGCTGGGAGCCGCAATTTTGGGCTTTGGTTTCGCATTTGGAACGATCTTTGCCAGCGGTGTCAGTTCCTCCAGCCGATCCATTGCCTGTACATCGGATATGTTCTCTGTTTTTGTCAGGGACTCGATCATCTTGTCTGCAAGTATGGTATTGCGAAGCATTGTGTCGATTATCATCTTGGCAAAGTGATCCGCCTTTTTGCGGTAGTTTGTCACCCACTGCTGATCACCGAACTTTTCGATCGGGAATATCTGATAAATGATATCGACCACCTCGCCGGTGACTATCTCCACTGTGATTGAGAGCTCGGCCTCCTCGTAGTCTGGGGCCTCGGGGTCATCAGAGCTCCGTTCGTTCCATCGATATGTGGCATAGATGCGATCCGCGTACATGTCCATCTCAAACGTCTTCTTCAGACCGTCATGAATCGACTTGATGTCTGCTGGCTCGTCGACCTTGATCGGCAGCCGGTAGAGTCCCAGCTTGAAGCCGTGAAGTGGATACACCCCGCGCTTTGCGGTCGGGGCCTCCATGGTGTAAACTCTGTCTTTTAGTAGAAGAGACATCTAATCCAGCATGAATGCCGATTATTTAAAAACCTTGTCAGGAATCGCAGCAGGATGCAGGCCAGGGCTCTGCGCCCTGCACCGTTTACGCCCAAATCTCCTCCGGGCCGCCGGGGGCACTTGACAATCCATGGATGTCGCAAGAGCATCCGGATCTGCGATCCCAAGGGACGGCAATGCGCGATCCGGATCCGGGGCGCGTCTGCCGTTTCAGCGCACTATCCCAGCCCGCAATGGAGCCAAGGGATTCTGGCCTAGGGGGTATCGGGTGTCTCGACGTATATTCCCGCCACGTCACTGTTCAGCTTGTTCCAGTAGACATCGCACTGCGGAAGCTGAAAGTCCGCCGCTTTGCATGCCTCAAAATCCGCGGTGTTTGCCCTCTGAATCTTGTCGCCATACAGTACGTCGTCGCCTATTACTAGGCCGATGAGCGCGATGGTAGAAAGAGATGCGGCCACCAGAATCATGCCGAATCCGACCTTTCTGTAGTTGTGTGGGTTTTCTGTCTCCATCTAGGCGGTGTCTTCTGTGGCGGCATTTAATCTTTTCAAAATCTTGGCGCACGGTTCCGCACAGGACCGGGGATCCGGACTCCTCTTGGCGCGTGCCGGGGAAAGGGGCGAGTCCGTACGCCGGCATTGCCGGGAAAAATAGAAAAGTAACGGCCGCCCAACAGGCGCATGACCATCCAGGTTCTTCACTATGAGTTTCTGGGGCCTGTCCCCATCTCCGAGTGGGGACCGCCGATGGAGAAGGTGGTCTACATACTTTTGTCCAGGAGCAAGGAGAGGTTCACGATCATATACGCCGACGAGTGCGAGGAGACGGACGCTGTCGGCTATTTTACAAAAAACCCCCTGTCTAAGAACTGGATACGCGCAGCCGGCGGCGAGAAGAACCTTTACATGTGCATACTCCCGCTCTTCGAGTCCGATGCACCGCAGCGCCAGGGCATTGTCGCGCGCATAGTATCCCGGTACAAACCAGAGTGCAACTTTCAAGAGGCGGACGGATAGGTCCATTGCATGCTCTGCGGGCCGCGCATGTGATTTTGGCCAGGCCGGCGGGCAGTCCGTGAGGCATGTCCCCTACCGCGAGCCGGTTCTTTGTCCTGAGACATGATCCGCAATTGAGAATCGGGCCTTTAACGCCCGTAATCTTACAGGCGTGTGCCCCAAAGCATGCAACTTTCGTATGATTATGCCAAAGATCGTGCTCTAATGTGCCTGCGTGCTAATTACGAATCATATCTCTGCAGCCGATGCCGCACCCCCATCTGCGTGCTATCGAGCGGTTCTGTTCTGCAGATCAAAGAACTGCTGCAAAAGGAGATCCATCGCCTTTTTGAGGTGCTCAAACTCGTTAATCGAGTGCACCTGGCCCTCCACCAGCGCTCTCATAACCTTGACCACACTCCTCTGGTATTCGTCCGGCGCAGACACCTCTAGGGCGTTTATCTTTGAGAGCATCACATCCAGGTCCCTTCTCATCTCGTCTGCAGGGGCATGCCTCTTCATGCGGCGCAACAGATCACCGCAGTATATGAATCACTATAGCATGTCCTCATCGATCTTTCTTATCGAGTCAACGTACTGGCTGCATGTGCAGTCCGGAATCTGGCATGCGCCGAGCCCCATTATCGAGCTGTTCGTGCCAGATGCCCTGTGGGCCTCGTTGGAGTGATGGCACCTGTGGCAGTTCACGAACCAACGATCAAAATTCCTTTATTTAAGGTACGCCGGGATGTCTAGGGGATCAGCACTGCCCGGGCGTCTATCTCCGAGCGCTTGAGCATGCCAAGCACCTCGTTTGCCTTCTCCAAGGGAAAGGTCTCAGACACCACCCTCAGGTTGTTCTCGGCTGCAAGCCTTACCACATCTTCCATGTCCTCCCTCGAGCCGAGAAGCGTGCCCCGAATGGTCTTCTCCTCAAACGCAAGAAAGTTTGGGATCTTTCCCACCGTGGCTATGACTACGAGGCCTCCCTTCTTTACCGCCTTGATTGCGGTGTCTGTCACCTCGTCTGCAGGCGCAAGGACGATCGCCGCATCAAGCAGGCCCACCTCGCTTCGCAGCTTCTCCAGAAACCTGTCCTGATCCCCGCCATACCTTACCGACCTTGCTGCCCCCAGCTCCACTGCCACATCCAGGTGCTTTTGGTTCCGAGATACAGCAATGACCTGGCACCCGTACAGTCCCGCAAACTGCACCGCCATGTGGCCCACCCCGCCTATTCCAAATATGCCCATCTTCTGTCCCCGTCTCGGCTCGCCAGCCTTTACCGCCTTGTAGGCAGTTATGCCCGCACAGAACAGGGGGGCTGCGTACTCTGGGGCCATCGAGTCCGGAACCGGCGTGGCAAAGTCCTCATGCACCGTGACATACTCCGTGTAGCCCCCTTTGAGGGACTCGCCCAGCACATCTGCCGAGTCGCAGAGGTTCTCCTTTCCTCCGGTGCAGTAGTCGCACTTGGTGCATGCCTCCAAGAGGGGCGACACGCCTGCCCGGTCTCCCACCTTGAAACGGGTTGCCCCGTCCCCGATCTCCACAACCGTACCTACCACCTCGTGGCCCGGAACCACCGGAAGCTGGGGAGGAATTCCCAGATCCTTCCAGTCGCCTTCGATTCCGTGCAGCTGAGAGTGGCAGACGCCGCAGGCCTCGATCTTCAGCAGTATCTCTTTTGGACGGCTGATCTCGTGCCTGTCAATCTCCGTAAGCTTGAGCGGGCTCCCCTCGATGGGACCCAGCTTTGAGAGCACCATAGCTCGCATCGTCCTTGCCATGGGGTGGTGGCAACCACTCTCGGATATATTCCTTCAAATAATCCTTAAAAGACTTCACGGGCACGTACCACATGGTGGACTACCGACTGACGCAGGAGGACAAGGAGCGGGTGGCAATGCTGGCCGTCGTGGAGAAGAACGGTCTCAAGCTGTTCAGCCTAAAGGAGATGGAGAGGCTGCGGGAGCTGGTGGAGAGAAAGGACTACAGCTACAGCAGGAAGGCCGACAGGGCCAAGACCAAGCTGCTAAACAAGATCAACGTGGCAATCTACGAGAAGGAGGAGGGCAGGCAGGGCATCTAGGCGCCGCGGGCTCATAGACTACATAGTTATATCTAGACGGCCCCGATGTTTGTGTGGTGGAGAACAGCCTCATTAACGAGTCGAGCCCGTACCTGCTGCAGCACGCGCGCAATCCGGTACAGTGGCACGCATGGAACGAAGCCGCCCTGAAGAGGGCCCGGGGCGAGAACAAGCCCATCTTCTTGAGCATCGGGTACAGCTCATGCCACTGGTGCCACGTCATGGCCCACGAGTCCTTTGAGAACGAGGATGTGGCCAGGATCATGAACGAGAACTTTGTGAACATCAAGGTGGACAGGGAGGAAAGGCCGGATCTTGACGACATATACCAGAAGGTGTGCCAGATGGCCACTCGCCAGGGAGGGTGGCCCCTCAGCGTGTTTCTGACCCCGGACCAAAGGCCGTTCTACGTCGGAACGTACTTTCCCGTACTGGACTCCTACGGCCGTCCCGGCTTTGGCAGCATACTGAGGCAGCTTGCCCAGGCCTGGAAGGAGGATCATGCCAGGGTCGTCCGATCCGCGGAGAGCTTCTTGGGCAACCTTCAGAGGATCCAGCCTGCCGCGGTGAGCGGCGAGCTGGACAGGGCCACGCTTGATGAGGCGGCAGTCAACCTGTACCAGATGGGCGATGCCACGTACGGCGGCTTTGGCGGCGCCCCAAAGTTCCCCAGTGCGGCCAGCATCTCGTTTCTGTTCCGGTACTCAAGGCTGTCCGGAATCACCAGGTTTCAGGAATTTGGGCTAAAGACGCTGAACAGGATGGCCCGGGGTGGCATATTTGACCAGATAGGCGGCGGTTTTCACCGGTACTCCACCGACGCAAGGTGGCTGGTGCCGCACTTTGAGAAGATGCTGTACGACAACGCGCTGGTGCCCGTCAACTACGCCGAGGCCTACCAGATTACCCGGGATCCGTTCTACCTGGATGTAATGCACAGCACCCTGGGGTTTGTGCTGCGGGAGATGACCTCGCCGCAAGGCGGGTTTTACTCCGCAATGGATGCGGATTCGGAGGGCGAGGAGGGCCTGTTCTACGTCTGGACAAAGTCCGAGATACGCGACATCTTGGGCGAGGACGCAGACGTCTTCTGCACTTACTATGACGTCACAGACGGCGGAAACTGGGAGGGCAGGACCATACTGTGCAACAACACAAACATATCTGCTGTCGCCTTTCATGCAGGCAAGACCGAACAGGAGGTACGGCAGATCCTGAAGGAATCCGCACAAAAGCTGCTGGATGTTCGCGCGTCGCGGGTGCGCCCGGGCATGGACGACAAGATCCTAACCTCCTGGAACGCGCTCATGATCACCGCCCTGGCAAAGGGATACCGCCTGACCCGCCGGCAGGAGTACCTTGATGCGGCGGAACGGTGCGCCGGCTTTATCCTAAGGAAGATGTACCATGACGGCACGCTGCTGCGCGTGCACAGCGGCGGCCATGGAAAGATCCACGGCTATCTGGAGGACTATGCCTTCTTTGCATGCTCGCTCTTGGATCTGTTTGAGGTTACGGCAGAGGCGTCCTACCTCGAGTACGCGCGGGAGATGGCAGGGCACATGCTGGACCATTTCTGGGATGCGCAGGACGGCAGCTTCTTCATGACATCAGACAGCCACGAGAGGCTCATCATCAGGCCAAAGAGCAACCATGACCTGTCCCTGCCGTCTGGAAACTCCGTTGCCGCGGGCCTGCTGCTCCGGCTATACCACTTGGTACAGGATCGCAGGTTCCTGGATGTGTCCGCCGCTGTTATGGGATCCCAGGCCGTCTCTGCCGCAGAGAACCCGTTTGGATTCAGCCACCTCCTGAACGTAATCTACACGTACCTGAGGAGGCCTGTCGAGGTCACCGTACTGGGCAGGCACAACCCGGAGCTGGTCAGCTCGATAGAGCAGAGGTTCCTTCCCGAGGGCCTGATCGTAACGGTACCAGAGAAGAGGCAGCTTGCCGGGCTTGCAGGGTATGCGTTCTTTGCTGGAAAGGAGTTTCCCGCGGACAGGACGCAGGTGTACATATGCCGGGACGCTGCATGCTCGCTGCCCTTGGAGAGTCTGGACGAGATAGAGCCGCTGCTCTAGCCGGTCAGCGGTCGGCCTACCGCGCGCGCATCTTGGTGATGCCGATGTCTAAAATCTGGCCCACCTGTGGGCGCCCCAGCCGCTCGTACCTGCTGCTGGGCATCGTTATGTTGATGGAGGTCTGCTGATAGCTCTTGATCTTTATGGTGGGCTGTGCTTGAAGTATGGCCTCCAGGATTGGCATTATGTGCTGTTTTGTGTCGCTGTCCAGTTTTTTGGACAGTGACTCGCGGATCAACTGCTTTTGCGAGACTGGCTCTGTGTTGACGTTCTCAACTGCCGTCAGTTGAACCGCCTTGCCGTTGTCCACTATCTGCTGGATCCTAAACTCGTTAACCTCGGGCATTACCCTGTCTGGAAACCAAGCAGATTTATCTCTACCGTATCTGTGCCGTCGGGACCTGATCGCGGCATTTCCCGATCCGCCGTGCTTGCGCGCAGGCGCCGCCGGCCACATGATCGTGGTACCGTCTCCACGGCAGCCCTTCGGCGTGCCGTCCGCGCGACTACGCCCCGATCGAGCCGGCAGGCCGGACGGCATCACGGCCATGCATGTCCTGCCGCAGGACGCGCACCGTGACCGTCCCTGCCAGGCCCGATCCCAGGTCCGGGCACGGCAGCAGGGCCGACTGGCACACACACAAGTTATTTAAGATCATACGGATTCAACCAGAGCAGAAATGCCCAGTCCAGATCAGTCCAAGTCCGCGCGCAGGCCTTCACCGCCAGATGGCGCGAAGCGGCCGCCCCCAGACTCCCCGACACCCAAGGGATCTGGCATGCCCCGCCGGACAGGCAACGACCCGCGCCTAGTGGTATCACTGATGGCCGCCGTAACCGTGGCTGCATTTCTTGGCGGGTACACCCTAGGGGACATGAACGATTCTGACGTCATTGCGCGCAGCGAGTCCACAGGGTTGCAGGAGGCTGATAAGGCAGAGTCCGGCCAGCTGCGCGCCGCCATCTCCATAGACGACGATCCCATACTGGGAGAGCCCAACGCGCCTGTAACCATAGTGGAGTTTTCTGACTTTCAGTGCCCCTTCTGTGCCAGGTTCCACCAGGAGACACTGCCGCGCATAGAGCAGGAGTACATCAGTACGGGCGTGGTAAACCTGGTGTACCGGGACATGCCGCTTCGCTCCCATGAAAACGCCATCCCCGCCCACATAGCGGCAGAGTGCGCAGACGTGCAGGGCGCCTTTTGGGCGTACCACGACATACTCTTTGAACACCAGAGGGAGTGGAGGGACGCTGGAGACGCGGAGCTGAATGCCAAGCTGCAAGGATATGCTGCAGAGCTGAACCTGGACTCGTCGTTTGGCGCATGTACAAGATCCTCAAGCATATCAGAGGAGATAGCTGCCGATGTCGCTCAGGCCAGGAGCTACGGTGTTGGCGCGACGCCCACGTTCTTTGTGGGAAACGCAGAGAGCGGCTATGTAATGATAGAGGGGGCAAAACCGTTCTCTGAGTTTAAAAGCGCCATAGACGCCGCACTGACATGATGTGGCGGCTGGAGCTAGAGGAGAACTATTTCCACATATATGACTCAAAGAAGGACATAGCAGGATATCTGGATCCCGACTACGGCAACGTCCAGCCAGAGGACGAACAGGACAGAATAATCGAGAGGATGCTAAAGGAGCGCGATACCGTGCAGGGCGCGTTTTTGATGCTGCCCATGGTAAAGTTCGGGGTATTTGACGTAGAGCACCTGGACGTGTCGTCCCTGCAGGACCAGATAAGGGCCGCAGACGCCAGGGTTGTCGCATGGAGAAGGTTTCTTGACGGCCGGGGCGGGATTCCCCACTGGATCCACGTA
Organism: Cenarchaeum sp.; assembly: GCA_965206845.1. Taxonomy (GTDB): domain Archaea; phylum Thermoproteota; class Nitrososphaeria; order Nitrososphaerales; family Nitrosopumilaceae; genus CAYGAM01. The sequence goes on from OZ242221.1 coordinate 298,681, forward strand.
TCCCACACGGATCAGGACATGCTCGCCGTTACAATTCCCATCAGGTTCTCAAGGCCCACGCCGCTAAAGGAGAGTGCGCTTCTAGAGGAAGCGGCGCCCATTCTGGATCAGCTGCATGACCTGCGCCTATTGTGAGGTTGCCGCGCATACGGGGCCCGGAGTGCGCATATCCGCCAGGCAGAATGGGCCGTGTGCGTGGCGTTGCCATCCCACGAGATGCGCTTGCAGCCAGATGCAGGTCAGGCGCATCACGGCACGGGCTGTGGGGTTGCGCCCCTCTTGGCCGCATTGAAGTGCGATAGCGCCGCCAGCTCGTATTCAAAAGACTCCTGGAACAGCTCGTCTGAGCGGATCTGGTGCGATATGTCGCCGGTCTCCAACCACAGCAGGAGCTCTCTGACGCTGTCTGTCTGGGACACCGTAGAAAGCCTGAAGAGCTCCACCGAGGGAACAAACGGTCCCGGGATGTCCAGGCTGTCGTACTGCAGTGAGATCGCCTCCAGCTCCATCACATGCCTATTTGTGTACTCGATAAAATCCTGCCGGGAGATGTCGCCCTCTTCCAGTATGATCCTCTGGCTCTCAAACGACTCCTGGGCGGCCTTGAGGTTCTCCTGGATCTGCTGCAGCTGGTTGCCAAACGCAAGGCCCTTGATCCTCACCTGCTCAAGGTAGTAGCCGTACCCGATCGCCATGGAGACCACCACCGTCGCGACAACCCCCAGTGCGATTGCCTGCCTTCTTCGCTTCTTCAAGTTGAATCAGTTGATATAGGCTCCGTCGGCGTCTGTCTCAAGCAATATAGTCATAACTGTGCCACTGATAAAGGACTCGTTTCTTATGGTCCTGACTCTGCCCACATCCAGATGGTGCGGCCAGATCTCCACCACTATGGCTCCGACCTTTACGTTATCGGGGGCGTCTGTCAGGACGATGTCCTCCTGCCTTACGCCGTAGTCCTGGAGTTTCTTTACCGAGTGCTTCACCAAGGGCTCCGGATTGTTGTGGTTAATAGCCCAGACGGTGCCCTCATACTGGATCTTCTCCATTGATGGTTGCATTGCGCATCCCTTCTATAACAGTTATTCGGGATCGAACACGGTAAGGGTCATGGTGCTCATGACCCTGCTCAGCCTTCGGATCCTGTAGGTTATCGTCCTCTCAAAGTCCTCCGGGATCTCTGTGAACCTCAGCTAGCACGTCATAGGCCCCAAGCACAAGGCAGGCATCTGTCACGCCGGGCACCCGCTTCATCTCCTCGACGACATTCCCCTCTGCCCCGAGATCACAGTTTATCAGGATATAGCCATGCATCTCTTCTACACCGGACGCGGCGACTCTCCTTAAAAAAATTAAGCGAAACGCAAGATCACGGGCTCGCGCCCAGGCAGGCCCCTGCGCTCTGCCCTGCTGAGCCCCCACGAACCACTGCCGGAATGGCGCTGGCGCAATGCCACGGATCGGCGGCATGCCCGGGGGACATGCAAGGTACCGCACAGTCAAGCCGGCAGGGCCGAACCGGATATGGCATGTCGCGCAAAGTGCTGTGCCGCACAGAAAGGATAGCCTAGTATCTCTTGGAGCTATCCCCGGTGCCGAATCGCCTATTTGATGATCCATGCCTGGGCGGGCGGCTTCGTCCGTCGCGGGCATCTCCCCTGCCACGGCCATCTCCCCCACCGCGGCCGTACCGTCCCGGCTGGCCACGTCCAAAGGATCTGCGCCTGCCGTCTTGGGAGTCCCCATACCGCCTGGAGGTGACAGCCCTCTTGAGCGGGTCCGGAATTCTCACCTCGATGCCCATCTCTTTGTTCAGATCGGTCATCTCAACCTTGACCTGGCGCTTGATTATCTCAAAGTCAGGCACCGACGAGTACGAGACCAGGGTTATGGCCCGCCCCTTTGCACCTGCCCTGGCGGTTCTGCCAATCCTGTGAAAGTATACCATCTCCTGGTTGGGTATGTCGTAGTTGACCACCAGCGCCACCCGCGGAACGTCGATTCCCCTGGCGGCGACATCTGTTGCCACCAGTATCTGGGCCTTTCCCTGCCGGAAGCGCCCCATGGCCTGCTCCCTTCTGTGCTGCGACATGTCACCCTCGATGGCCACCGCATCAAGGTTCCGCCTGTGCAGCATCCGTACAACATCCCGGGTTCTGATCTTGGTGGAGCAGAATACGATGCACTGGCCCTTGTGGTTGTCATTGATAAAGTCAAGCAAGTGTTGCTCCTTCTCCCTGTCCCGTATCACAAGATATGATTGATCAATCCCCTCGCCGCTCAGATCATCGGCATCCAACAGGAACTGCTTGGGGTTTCTCAGATAGTCCTCTGACAGCCGCAGGATCTCTGTGGGCATCGTGGCAGAGAACATGGACATCACCTTGTCCTCCGGTGTGCGGTTCAGGATGAACTGGATATCGTCAATGAAGCCCATATCTAGCATCGTATCTGCCTCGTCTAGGACGGTGTGGGCAATGACGTCTAGCGTGATCGAGCCCCTCTTGAGGTGATCGATCAGACGGCCCGGTGTGGCAACAAGTATCTCGACCCCCCTCTCAAGGGCATCAAGCTGGATTGGCATTCCCTGGCCACCATATATTGGAGCCGACCGTATGCGCGTATGCTTTGCAAACTTTACAATCTCTGCATTGATCTGAATTGCCAGCTCCCGGGTTGGTGCGATGATGAGTCCCTGTATCCCCTTTTTAGGCTTTATGGTTTGAAGCATGGAAATCAGATATGCGCCGGTCTTGCCGGTACCCGTATGGGCCTGGCCCACGACATCCCGTCCTGACAGCAGAACCGGTATGGCTGCCTCCTGAATGGGAAATGTGTCCTCAAAGCCCATCTCGTCTAGCGCGTCTAGTATCTCTTTTTTTATTTCTAGTTCTTCAAATTTTGTCATTTTTTGTTCCTTAATGACTCAGAAAAGCCTGCTGCTTAGCCTGTTATCATTACTTGGTAACTCATTTGCTTTTTTGAGGCCTAATAAACCATTGCGAAGGCGCGGCTGTGTCCTAGAGACATAACCCCACAATCATCCGCCGTCGTCGCGTCGGTACGGGTATTCTTCGAATTCTTGGGATTGCGGTATTTTTCCCACATCTCCGGCTTCAAACGCTGTCCGAAACTGTAAAATCCCATCCGATCCAAGGGATGGTGCGCAGGCTCCCCTACGGGCGGCGCGGGTGTCTCCGCGCCGGTTATGCAGCCATTGCAGTGAGCGACTCGTGCGTGAGCCTGCCGCTTTTTACGTGCGATCGCGCGACTACCTCTATGTTGTAACAAATGATCCGGATTGCAACCTCTCGGTTCTGCCGGACGAGCCTCCTGCCCCGGAGGTGGTTCCCGTACATCTTCTTGATTGCCCCAAAGACGGCTTCGATTATGCTGCGCTGGTGGTACTCTGCCATGAACCTGTCAAGGTCGTCCCTGTGGGTCCGGGTCATCTCGCCCCAGGCCTGGCTGCCGCCGTTCTTGCAGGTCGTGTTGGATTTGGGCAGGATGCGGGGCGTCATGCCCATGCCGGCTATCGCGTCGCATATCAGTCTGGCCAGGTAGGCCGAGTCCAGGCAAAAGTTGCCGTTCCCGTCCGCAAGCCGGTCCAACATGGGCCACATGCCGGTGATGTCGGAGGTGTATCCGTCGGTGACGTGATAGTCCAGGATGGCTCTGGTCGCGATATCGATGATGCTGTGAAGCTTGATCCACCCGCGCTTGGTCTTGGCCTGGCTGTGGCGGATGCTGAACCAGCGGACGAACCGGTTGCCTGAGTAGCCGGTGCTGTCCCCGGCCAGCGAACCGGCCACGATGTCGCCTGTGATCCTCAGGTGAACCTCGCGCAGGTACGACTCGGGGATCAGGCCGTAGGCGCGCCATATGGTGCTCTTGGAGGGTATCCCGGACAGCCCGATCCTGCTGACAAGATCCGGGTGCATTCTGAGGTAGCCCACCATCTTCCTGTAGGTCTTCATCTCTGCCTCCATCATGATGCAGACAACGGCCATGGCCTTTGGCGGATAGGCGGTCATGCCGCCCAGTCCAGGTCTGGCTTGGTAGGGGTCACCCATCTCCTTGATGGTGTTCAATATGGTGCTCAGTATCAGGCCCGGCAGGTACTGCTGGACAATATTGAATGGTCGCTGATCGCGTCTTCCATCTGTCATTGGCGGGGCCGCGATCCGCCGATCAATATACCCTGCTATTTAGAGATGATCTATATCTGTAGGACACAGCCCGAAGGCGCGGGATTCGGTACCTGCATGCCGTGCGACCTGTACAGGATCAGGATCCTGCCCGACGGATCTTTAGGATCGCGCCACAGGGGATGGCGCGCAGGACAGCTTGTCAGACGGCCCTGCCGTCGCATGCCGCAGAAAGTGCGCGACATGCCCGCAGGCGATCCCCGGACATAGCCGATTAACCAGTAGGAAGCCAATGGAGGGCTTTGAACCCTCGACCTTTCGCTTACAAGGCGAATGCTCTACCAGGCTGAGCTACATTGGCATGGGCTAGAGTCAAGATTCTAGCGATTTAAAGTGTTGCCACCGGCTCGGGGTCGTCGCGCGGCAGATCCTGATCCGGCAGGGTGATCTCAGTTTTTATACCGTAAACCCCACCTCAGATTACCGATGAAGTACATCAAGCCGCAAAAGCTGAAGGTGATGTTCGTTGCGTTCTTTGCTACCGGTGCCTTTGGGATCTTTTTAGGCCTTACCGAGAGCGCGTTTTACATTACCAGTCTCGGGGTGATCAACATCTGCCTTGGAGGCTTGGTCGGGTGGATCCTTTTGACCCAGAAGCCCAGGGACAAGAAGAAAAGGAGACACTAGCCGCGCGGCGGGTGTCAGATATGTCACCTTCGTGTCGACCATCCAAAAAGACTGCCATCTTTATTAGTGCTGAAATCTGCCCAGTAATGGTATGAATGTGGGCGACGTGTCCCCCGGCTTTGAGCTCCCTGCAAGCGACGGGAGCACGGTATACTTGGAATCGTTTAGGGGGAAGAAGAGCGTTGTTCTCTGCTTTTATCCAAAGAACCACCTCTTTGCATGCCCCTCAAAGATGGTGTTCAAGATGGCCCGGAGCGTGATTGCAGCCCATCCTGAGATCATCTCACTCGATGCGGTTCTTTTTGCAATATCGGTGGATACCGTGGAGTCGCAAAAGGAGTTCGTAGAGAAGTACGGCGTGCCGTACCTGCACCTAAGCGACACCTCAAGGAACACCTGCAGGAGGTATGCAGGCCTCAACCTTGTCCGGCTGGCCAAGCGCTCCACGTTTGTGATCGATGTGGAGGGAAGGATAGCGAAGATCTTCCGGGAGATCGACGTTGAAAACCACGGCAGGCAGATTGTGGACTTTTTGAAGGGAGACTGAGCCAGCTACAGATATGACGGGCGCCCAGACGGCCTGCGGCGCAAGACGTTCGTCTCTGGAGCAAAAAGACCTGCCGGATGCCGCGCACCAGAGGAGACGACGGCGCCCGCATGCGGCGCGGTATTGGGCATGAGCCACGGAGCCTGCCGGCTTGCAGTCCTGAGTCAAACTATAAATAAATTAAATTCTTTCAAGGAATCAAGAATTGCTCGATCTTGTCGCAAAAAAACTGTTTCTTACAAGGGGCAGGGGTATACACGAGGACAAGCTTACCAGCTTTGAGTATGCCCTGAGGGATGCCGGAATCGCCGGAACCAACTTGGTGCTGATCTCAAGCATCTTTCCCCCGCATGCCAGGCTGATCTCCAGAAGGGAGGGCCTCGACATGGTAAAGTCGGGACAGATTCTGTTTACGATATACTCCAAGAACCAGACCAACGAGCCGCACCGGCTCTGTGCCGCATCGGTTGGCGTTGCGCAGCCAAAGGACTCAAGCAGGTACGGATACCTCTCCGAGTACGACTCGTTTGGTCAGAACCAAAAGCAGGCAGGCGACTATGCCGAGGATATAGCGGCCCAGATGCTCGCATCGTCCCTCGGGATACCATTTGACATCGACACAAGTTGGGACGAGAAGAGGCAGCAGTGGAACATATCCGGAGAGATCTACAATACCACCAACACCACCCAGATTGCCAGGGGCGACCGGGACGGAAAGTGGACCACCGTGTTTGCTGCCGCAGTGCTTCTGGTCTAGGGGCCCTTTTTGTATCCCCGCAGGTAATAGAGCGCCACCCCTACTGCCGCCACTACAATCACCAGCACCACGACAGGGGTGTCGTCAAGCCCTGCAGACCCGGGATCTGCTGCAGGCGCGGAAGATCCAGAGCCTCCACCGGCCACTGCGGGCCTCGGTGGCACCTCCACCGGCTCTACCCCATCGGGCAGCGGCGCCTCTCCGGCCGGTGCCAAGGTAAAGAACAGGCCGCCCCCGTCGACGGCAAGATCGGTGCCAAACAGGAACTTCGCGTCGACGGTCAGTCCCGCCGCGGGATCAAATATCCACCCCGACTGCGTAATGTCGGCTGGGACCTTCTCGCCACCGATCAGGTATGTGGACAGGATCTTCCCTCCGGCATCTGATACCTGCACCGGCTCATCGGACAGCACGACCACATGCAGCAGGGAGTTGAGCGGGTAGAATCCGCCAGAGTAGTATCCGGAGCGCCGGATCTCGTCAACTGCCAGGTACTCCAGCGGGTTTATCCTCTCTGGCTGCTGTGTCGTGGGCTCCTCAGTCGACACCTTCAGCTGATACAGGGCGCCGCCACTCTGCACAATCATGGAGAAGGTGACCCCTGCATTTTCCCCAGACGACATGCCAAGGGCGGCATCGTAAAATCCGCCCGAGTCTCTGATCGTATCTGGAATCAGAATCCCTGCCATCCTCTGAAACATCACGGCTGTGGGCTCTGTGGGCATCACATACACCACGGATGCCACTCCCGCCCCGGAGATGGCACCGGAGGTTCCCAGAGCGTCTGAAGCCGCGCCGCTCTGGACAAATACGGAGTGAAACTGGGCATCCGTCCCAAATGCCGTGTTTATCGCGCCGATGTGCAGATCGCCGACATCCCTCGGACTTGGGGTGCCAGCCTCTGACGGATCGGATGGGATTATGTTAACCAGTATGCAGGACTCGTCTACGACTCCCGGGACACACCGCTCCTCATTGGTGATCACGACTGCCGAGATCCTCCCATCCTGAATAATATCCTCTGCCAGTTCGGGTGGAACCGTGATCTCTTGGTTGTTTACGCTGAGAAGCGAGACTGCCGACCTGACGGAGCTCTGGCCATCAATGATTATCTGTATCTGCTCTGAGAATGTGGCAAGCTGCGGCTGCTGTGCCATTGCCGGAACTGCCGAAGCAACAGCCAGCACCATGATGGCTACAAGAGACAGGCTCCCACTCACAGCTGAAACACACGGAGTTGAATTATTAAGGTTTTCAGATGTCATCCGTGCGGAACCATCCGCCGCGCCGGGTCTGGGGGCTCACCTTGACGCGCAGGCCCGCGCCCAGGCGGTGCCAATGCCGTACCGTCACTCCGGGCCGCTAGGCATCAAGCGGTCAAGGCGGGCCGAGGCGGCTTGGTAGTACTCGGCGTTGTTCTCAAACGCCACACAGCGCCGGTACGTCCTCATGGCGCCCAGCACCGTGGTGGCCGATCCCGCAAACGGATCAAGTATGGTGTCGCCCTCGTCGGTGAACAGTTCGATCAGCCTCTCTATCAGGGCCAACGGCTTCTGTGTCGGGTGTATCCTGTGCTGGGGCGACGGTGACTTGTAGGTGAATACGTTGTGCACGGACTTGCCGTTGAACTTTGTCCCCGGCCTCTTGCCCACAACGGCGGCCTCCCAGGAGTTTAGAAGCTTGAACCTGTGGTTGAACGGCACGGGGTTGGTCTTGTGCCACACCAGGGTTCCGATTGCGTTGAACTTGTGCTTCTCCAGTATGGCCGAATACTGGCCGATCTGTGCCTGGGCACAGAATATCACACACCAGCCGCGTATCTTTGGGAGGAGTATGCCGGTCCATGCCTCCGGGCTGAAGCCGTGATCCCATTCCCCAAACTCCCCCCGGGGCATGATGAAGTCGCCCCCGTTCTTGCGCAGTCGCTTGGGTATCTGCTGCTCACAAGCATATGGATCGCTTATCCCGTATGGAGGATCCGTCAGCAGCATGTCTATCGACAGGTCCGGGAGCCTGCCACCTGCAGCCACACCGTCGCCATAGAGGAGTCCAAACTTTGCCGCCCCGTCGGGTGTTGCCACCTTTGGCGCCCCTGCGCCCTGCCGCAGATCATCAAGGCGTCTCACAATTCCAGGTATGTCCGCGCTGCCCACCACAACCAGGCTGTCGTCTATCTTCAGCTCGCCGATCTGCTCGCCACCAAACGGCTCCGCCACAACCGCCACGCTCCACAGGTGGGCCTCGCTGTCATACTCTGGAGTTCCAGATGCCAAGTACCTTCTCTCCCCGTGAAAGTTGTCCGACAGCCACCTGTTGGCGGCCGCCCTTATCGGAATCAGCGGCACCCCGACAGCCCGTTTGTTCTTGGCACCCATCCCATCACTTGCTCACGGTTTTAGAGGTCATCCTGTCTCAATTTATGGCAAACTGTTCTCCGGCCGCATTGTTCACCAAGAGGCGCTGCTAGGATTAAAGATCATCCCTCCGCAGACTGCATTTCCGGACGGGCGCTACGGTAGACTTTGCATCCGGTCACGGGCTGGATCAGGTCTGCTGTTACCACGCCGTTTGCCATACCCCGACGACGTTCCCCTCGGTATCGGAGACCCGCGCATAAAACCCGTACTCGCCAATCTGTTTCCTTGGAAGCACGATCTTGCCGCCGGACTCCTCTACCTTCCTTAGGTGCTCGTCAAGGGATCGTACGGAGATAACTATTACTGGGAGCTCCCCTGGCATGTGCCTTGCCATCATGCCGCCGTTTATCGTACCCGGCGCCTTTGGCATCATCGTCTTTGGATCAGACTCGGCGGTAGTCACCATATGATAGTCCATGTCCGGAAGCGCGGCAAACCGCCAGCCAAACACGTCTCGGTAGAACTTTTGCGCCCTGGACCGATCCTCGTATGGAATCTCAAAATGAGTTACGCTATCCATGCCAGACACACACGGGCCACACTATAAGTATGCGCAGGTATCGGCACCCCGGAGCCGCATGGCCCTGCCCAGGCTGCGTTGGGAAGCCGAACTATCTGGCCTGAAGGCCGGCGTTCCGGTCCAGCAGCATGGATCGCGATCGTATCGTCTTTCTGAACAGGACGAATCCCAGGGCCGTGGTTACCGCGCCAAACATGATGTTGGCCACGTTTGCGTTCTCGCCGGTGGAGGTCATCGTGAATATCATGCCCATCACCATCATGAGCACTCCAAGGCCCGCAAAGATCATCATGACCTGCGGGAGCTTTCTTGGCTGCGGCCTGGGGCCAAACCCCGGGGCGCTCTCGGGTATCGACCCGCTGACCACGGACTCGTGGCACACGTGGCAGTAGTGCTGGCGCTTGTGCTCCTTTGTGACGGCCTTGAGAAAGTAAAACTCCACGTTGCAGAGGTCGCACGGCCTTGCCGGGGTGACGATCCTCCCGTACTTGTCAAAGTCCTTGCCCAGGTCAAGCATGCACTTTTTGCAAAAGTATCCGGGAATCTTCCACATGCGCTGGAACCGGTACTTTTTCCAGCTCAGCGGAACCCCGCATCCGCTACAGTGTGCCATTCCTATTCCCCTTCGGGTACCGGCTTCTTGCCTCTCAGCACCGAACCGATTCCCTTCCTTGCCTCGATTATCGGCAGGCCGACTATGAAGAAGGTCGCGGCAGATATCCAGCAGACGGCGATTCCGGTCCACAGGGAGAAGAAGCTGAGGTCAAAGACGTAGTTGGCAAAGAAGAGCGGCAGGGGCCAGATTATTATCAGCACGATGGTCATCAGCCCGCCTCCCTTGAGGCTGAACCTGAACGCCTTCTTGAGCACCTCCTCGTCCTGGTCCAGCTTGCTTATCTCCTTCTGGGACATCTCCACCAGCTTTATCCTCTCCTTCATCAGCTTCCAGTCGAAGCTTGTGCGCTTTATCAGGCTCCCGAAGACTGCGATCGCGCCGCCGGTCAGTATCCCGGCTATGTTGCCAAAGAGCATCGAGAAGTTGTGGCCAAGGCTCGCAAGGGACACGACGCCGCCAAACTCGGGCAGCGAGGCGGCAACGCCGGCCCAGGTGGTCAGCGCCACTGCCAGGCCCGCAATGGCCCCTATGGTGGCGGCGTACTTGTTGGTGCCCTTCCAGATTATGGTCAGCGCAATCGGTATCACGGCAGAGCCGATGAGGACGCCCATCGCCAGGTAGACGAATCCCAGGCTCAGTCCCAGCCCCAGCAGCACAACGGCAAGGCCCCCCATCCCGAGCCCGAATCCCACGATCGTTACCCGGGAGACGCGCAGCAGCTGCTTGCCGGTGGCGTTGGGGTTCTTGTACGTCCGGTACACGTCGTACGTGATTAGCGACGACACCGCGATGAGCTCGGCGGATCCCGCCGACGTCACGGCCATGAACAGCATAGTGAGCACCAAAACGGCGCCGACCTCGCCCATCAGCACGGTCGCGGCTGCCGGAACGGTCAGGCCCAGCTGGACCTGCTCCGGGGTGAGATCCACCCCAAGCGCCACCGCGGTAAGCCCCATGGTGGTTGCAAGCGTGAACGGGATCGCAAACCAGCAGGCGCCCCCCAGGAGGAAGCCCTTGACGGTGGACGTCGGCTGGGCCGCGATCGCCCTCTGCCAGTACGCCTGGTCCACAAACACGGTTCCAAAGTTTCCAACTATGTTTATGATCCCAAATATCAGGCCTCCCACGGATGCCATGGTCAGGTAGGCTCCGGCCGCGTTGCCCTCCACGGGATTGATTCGCGCAGCCTCGACCAGCTTGTCGTACATCCCCTCGATGCCCCCGGTCACCGGGCTGATAAAGTACACCGTGGCGACAAAGATCAGTATCACGGAGAATATGATTATGGTATGCATGTAGTCGGCAACAAAGGTGGCCTTGAGCCCCCCCACCAGCGTGTAGATCATCACCCCCATGGGGATCAGAAACGCCGCAAGTGAGATGTCCATGCCCGTCAGGCCGTTGACCACTGCCGCGCCGCCGAGAAGCAGCATTGCGGTCACTATCATGTTGGTCATCAGCGCGAATATCAGAAAGACACGGTGGGCACCGTCACCGTATCGTGCTCTAATGATCTCTAGAAACGTGTGCGCATGGGGTGCCTTGCGCTTCAGCTCTATTGCCAGTATGCCAAACAGGAGGACCTGTATGGACGCACCGGCTGCGTACCAGAATGGCCCACTGACTCCGTACTGGTAGGCTACCGTCGATGACTGCAGCAGCGTGGCGGCCCATGTCCAGGCTGACACGATCGCCGCCGCGGTGAGTCCGGTCTTGATCACCCTTCCTGCGGTGTTGAACCACTCAGAAGTCTTGGTGACGCCGAGGTACTTTTCCTCGATCTTGATCTCCATTGAGATCACGACCGCGAACACGGCGCCGAGGCCCACTACAATAAACCAGCCCCAGCTCTCGTCGAGCACCTCGCCGATGACGAACCCCTCGCTTATGGCGCCCGCGCCAAAAGCGGCCTGCGGAACGACCAGCGCGGCAAGCGCGGCGAGCGCAAGGATGGGCAAAAATTTCCCGCTCCCTGCCAAAGTCATGACATTACACACCCGGCAATTTTATTTATCAATTCCAAACGCAACTTTCTTTATATAGTGGGATCGAACCCCCTGCCGCGGCATGCGCCTGCCAGGATGCGCGCCATGCATCCTAGGCATCGCGGTCCGCGCCTGACGCACCCAGGGAAAGGCAGGACGGATCTCTGCCGACGTCGACTAGAGATCAGTGTCGAGCCGGGTGCGGAGGATCGCACGCATGAGCAGACATCAGGATGGCAGGGTTCTAGCCTGCGCACGTCCGGGCACTGGCACGAATCGCAATGCGCAGGCTCCCGATCACGGCAAACGAGTAGAACGTTTAAATCCGCCACACCTGGAGAACTGTTGACATCGTTTCAAACCGTTCGGGGAAACAGGCCGGCAGCCAGTGCGTTTTGGCTGCTGGCCATTATTTGTTCATCTCAACGTCAAGAGCTGCCTTATCTGCCGGCGCACATACTCAAAGCCGTCCTGCCAGAACCCCGCAGAGGAGATATCCATGTCGTGCTGTAGAAGGAGTGACTCGGTCTTCTGGGAGCCGCCGGCGGAGAGTATCTCAAGGTACGATGGGACAAAGTCGGCGCCCTCCTTCTTGTATCTCTGGAATAGGGACAGCGCAAGCAGGTTTCCAAAGGAGTAGGCGTAGCAGTAAAACGGGGCATGGTAAAAGTGAGGTATGCAGCTCCACTCCAGCGCAAAGTCATCGGATATCTCAACCGAGCTCCCAAACTGTTTCTGCAGGTTCCGCAGGTATGTCTTTGACAGCTCGGCCACCGTGGTGCTTGCCGCAATCTGTTTGTGGGCATCAACCTCAAAGAGTGTGAAGAACGACTGCCTCATTATGGTGGCGTACAGGTCGCCTATCTTTTCTGCAAGCATAAACCGCCCCTCCTCTTCTGGTATCTTCTCAACCAGGCTGTCATAGAGCAGCAGCTCTGAGAACGTGGATGCGGTCTCGGCCAGGGGCAGGGACGCGCTCTGTACCAGAATGGATCTGCCTGCAGCGGCCTGGCTGTGGATCGCGTGTCCCAGCTCGTGCGCCAGTGTAAACACGTCTCGGAGCTTGCCGGTAAAGTTGACAAGCACAAAAGGTGTGACCCGCGGAGACAGGGTGCTGCAAAAGGCGCCGTCCCTCTTTCCCGGCCGCAGTAAGGAGTCCACATGGTTCTGGTCAAGCACCTTCTTGGCAAAGCCGGACATCACCGGGCTGAACCGGCCTAGGGACTCCAAGACGAGCCTTATCGAGTGGTCATACGAGTAGCTCCTCTCCCTGGCTCTTGCGGTTATCGGCGCATAGAGGTCATACCTTCGCAGCCTCGCCAAGTCCAGCATCTTTGCCTTCTGCACAAAGAACTCCCGGAATATGGGCGCGTTCTTCTCGCATACCCGCAGCAACGAGTCCACCGTCTTGTCATCCACATCGTTTGCGATATTTCTCACGGACACCGGAGTCCGGTATCCCCTGAGCTGAATCCCTTCGTCCCTCCAGTTGAGAACGATATTCTGGTAGATCTCGCCTAGAACCCCCTTGTCTTCTTCAAACCGCTCAAAGAGCGCAGCGTATGCGGCCTGTCGTGTTTTGGGGTTTGCGCTCCTTACAAGGCCGGCAAGTTCCTCCCGGGCCATCTTTCTCCTTCTGCCTCCGACCATTACACGGTACTCAAAGGCATTCGTAATCTTGTCGTATATCTTTACCAGAGCCGACGCACCGGTAGCATCCAGTATGTTGATCAGCTTCTCTTCAGGCTCCGAGAGCGTATACGCCGAAACGAGCCTCTGATGCCGGAGGTATCCTGCTAGGTCGCCTACATCCTGCATCAGTCGGACGGCGTTCCCCTCGTCCACGGATCTCTTCCACCACAGGTCAAAGAACAGCACCTGGTTTGAGATGTCCGCTCCGAGCTTTGTCATCCGGGTCACAAGCGACGTGGCCTGATCCGACTGGGTATCTGCCGCATACTGTAGCGAGGCATACCCTGCCACCAGGTTGATCTCCTCTGTGATGCGCTCAAGCCTGCGAAGTATCCTGCCAAACTCTGCAGACGAAATCTCCGGTGCGAGTCCGTCCTTGAGGCGGCCAAACGACTTGGCCTTTTTTCGTATCCGGCTTACCTGCTCCTCAAAGCCCGGCCCGGCGTCGTCCCTCACAAGCTCCGACAGGTCCCAACTAGCCGGTTCGCGCCTCATCGTACTGGGTCGCCCTGCTGTCAGATTAAAAGTATGCCTTGTGGATGTAGCACCACTTCCAGAGCCTGTCCGGTACCGCCTGCATTACCGGATGCCCCGTCTCCTCAAAGTGTCTTGTCGCGTGCCGCCCCACAGACGAGTCGCAGCAGCCCACATGTCCGCACACCAGGCACATCCTGATTGCAACCCATGGGAGCCCTTCCCTTCTGCACTCCTCGCAGCCGGCGGTCTTTTGCTCCACGTCTTCACACGAGTCAAAGTGCTCGCATGTCTCCGCCATACATGGACACCACCCCTGCAGCTAAAAAATGTTAGCTTGAATTAACTTTAATGTGTACAGATAGGCTACCCTAATTAGGCATACTTAATTTTCGCTAGCTTTAAGAGGAAAAATACGTTACATATGTTATGAGCGTGTGGAGCAGGTTCTGGAAGTGGTACGAGAACAAGATTCTTGGCAGCATCGTCATAATTGCCATAATTCAGTTTATCCAGATTCCACACATGGTATGGAATGCCGACCTGTACCTCGAGACGGGGGTCATCAGCAGAATACACCCTGCACTTGACTGGCTCCTCTACGGGGTGGATCTGATCGAGATCGTCTCCATCGTCAACGTGGGAATGATAATGTACAGCCTCATAAAGCAGCGCCGCCAGAGAAGCGCCGCAAGAGGGATTGATGCAACACTCAACAGAGTCCAGGATGCCGCATGAGGCACCGCCTACTAGAAAGGTAAAAATATCTTGCCAATCTTATTGCCTTGTATGCAGAATATAGGCAGAGTGGACAGAATAGACGAGCTGATAATTTCAGCACTTAGCAAGGACTCCAGGCAGAGCACGTTTGAGATGTGGGATTTCCTAAAGGGCTTTGGCTACAATGTCACCCAGGAGGAGATCGAGTCAAGGATATCGGCATTGGAGCAGAACAAGATTATCAAGAACTACACAATCTCGGTAGACACCAAAAAGATTCCCGGCAGGGTTACGCGGGTGGATCTTGTAACCTTTAGAACGTCACAGGCACTTCCCAAAAGACTCGTGGGTCTAAAGAAATACCTCAAGGATGCGCCGTTTGTCATATACTCTGGCAGGACCAGGGGAAGCTATGACTGGATAACGGTAAAGTCGTTTCTGTCAAACGACATGGCAGACGAGGAGAGCGACATATACAGAAACCTGTTTGGCGACATACTTCAGACCTTCGAGGTGTACGACTTTATACCGCAGACCGACATATCGCTTTACGGCCTGACTTACACGGAGTCCGAGTACCAAAAATTCCTCAAGGAATGGGCCCCCCCGTTTATCGGCAATTGAGTAGACGTCGACTGATTCTAGGCCCCTTGCCCGCGGCTACTTTTGCATCCTATGGCCGCATCAACTGCGTCGCGGGCGGCTCTTTTTGTATCTCAG
Source organism: Cenarchaeum sp. (assembly GCA_965206845.1). Taxonomy (GTDB): domain Archaea; phylum Thermoproteota; class Nitrososphaeria; order Nitrososphaerales; family Nitrosopumilaceae; genus CAYGAM01. The sequence goes on from OZ242221.1 coordinate 313,964, forward strand.
GCCCACGTCGATCATGTCGTGGGTGGTTCTTCTTATACTCATAAGGTAGTTGATCAAATCCACACGGTTCGGCGGATTTGCCTTGTGTGCGTCTTCAATAAGGTCATCGATTCTGGACAGGGTTATCTTCAGCACAAGTGTGCTCTTCTTTACGATGCGAAGATCCTTGGGCTTTGTCTCTTTCCTATAGCCGGTCAGCTCCGCCTCGTCTGAGAGATCGTGCTTTCTCTTTCTTATCTGCCGTACGGTAAGGTTGTTGCTGACAACCTCGTGAATGAGCTCGTCCTTGATGGCGCTGTCGGCGCTTGTCAGCTCCAGCGCCTGGCTTACGCTCATCTTTTGGGTCACAATCTTTTCCTTCACGGCCTGGGGCAGTTTGAGAAGCATTATTCTGTGGGATACGTACTCTTCGCTCTTTCCTATCCTCCTGCTCAGATAGCTGACCCCGCCCCAGCCAAAATCGACCACGTACTTTTGATAGGCCTCTGCCTCCTCAAGGGGATCCATTGACTTTCTCTGCATGTTCTCTGTGAGCTGCACCTCGTACGCCTGCCTGTCTGAAAACTCCCTGATCCTGCAGGGAATGAATCGCCACCTGAGGCTTCTGCAGGCCGAAAATCTCCGGTGTCCGGCAACGATCTCAAATCCGTGCTCCAGGGGTCGAATCACAATTGGTTGGAGCAGGCCGTGCTCCTTTATGCTGGCTTTGAGAGCGGTAAACTCGTTTGAGTCCTTGGTGTCGTCGTACCTTACTGGAAATTTTGACGGCCTGATCATTCGCAGCTCGATTGGCTCTACAAGCGAATTGTCAAAGGGCAGCGATTTGACTCACCGCAGAATAATACGCTGCACCGTATTTAATTATTTAAGGTAGGACTGCCTGCTGCGCCGAGTCAGGCGTGGTGGTTCCCCGGGCGTACGCGTCTGCGCCAAAATGGGAAGAAAACGTGATCGCGCATGGCCGGCCCCGGCGACATGTTGCAGAGAGGAATGATCGGTGCCGGCAAAGGATCAGTACAGGTTATACAGCCGTGCCAGGGATAGCTTGTGGGCCGGGTTCACCGTTGCGAGCTTGCCGTCCACCCTTACCTCGTAGGTCTCCGGATTGACATCGATGTCGGGAGTAAGATCGTTGTACAGCATGTCCTTCTTGCCTATGGCCCTGCAGTTCTTCACGGGCACCAGCTTCTTCTTTGTACCCAGCTTTGATGCCAGGCCCCCATCCAGGGCCAGTTTTGAGGTAAAGGTAAGGGAGGTGGAGTACTTTGCGCTTCCCAGCGCGCCGAACATGGGCCGGTAGTAGACCGGCTCCGTTGTCGGGATGGACGCGTTTGGATCCCCCATCAAAGAGTACGCGATGAATCCGCCCTTTACAATCAGTTTTGGCTTGATCCCAAAGAACTGCGGGGTCCAGATAACGATATCTGCCAGCTTGCCCGGCTCGATGGAGCCAACGTATGAGGAGATGCCATGTGTTATGGCGGGGTTGATGGTGATCTTGGCCAGATACCGCTTTACCCGAAGGTTGTCGTTCTGGCCCGTCTCCTGGGGCAGCCTACCGGTCATCCTCTTCATCTTGTCGGCGGTCTGCCAGTTTCTTGTAGTCACCTCGCCGACCCGCCCCATGGCTTGGCTGTCAGACGACATCATGCTCAGAACTCCCATGTCGTGCAGCACATCCTCTGCGGCAATCGTCTCGCCCCTGATCCTGGACTCGGCAAACGAGATGTCCTCCGGTACGGACGGGTTGAGGTGGTGGCAGACCATCATCATGTCAAGATGTTCAGCGAGCGTGTTTACGGTAAATGGCCGGGTCGGATTTGTCGAGGACGGCAGTATGTTGTCCTTGCCTGCGATCTTGATGATATCGGGGGCGTGGCCCCCTCCCGCCCCTTCGGTATGGTACGTGTGAATCGTTCTTCCCGCAATGGCAGCTATTGTGTCGTCAACGTATCCGCACTCGTTTAGCGTGTCTGTGTGAATTGCCACCTGGGTGTCGGTCTTTTCTGCCACCCGCAGTGCAGAGTCGATGGCAGCGGGCGTGGAGCCCCAGTCCTCGTGCAGCTTGAGGCCGCATGCCCCGGCCTCGATCTGCTCCATCAGCGCAGCCTCCCGCGAGTCGTTTCCCTTGCAGAGGAAGCCAAAGTTTAGCGGGAATTCCTCTATAGCCTCAATCATGCGGTGTATGTTCCAGGCCCCGGGGGTGCAGGTGGTCGCGTTGGTCCCATCTGCCGGACCCGTGCCGCCGCCTATCATCGTGGTTGTGCCGTTGCAGATTGCGTCGATTGCCTGCTGTGGGGAGATGAAGTGGATGTGGGAGTCGATGGTTCCCGGCGTGCATATGGTGTGCTCGCCGGCAATAACCTCGGTGTTAGAGGAGATCACCATGTCTATGCCGTCCATTATGTGCGGATTTCCCGCATTGCCCACCCCGGCGATGAGGCCGTCCTTGATTCCAATATCTGCCTTGACTACCCCCAGCTTGGGATCCAGGATCATGGCGTTTGTGATTACGAGATCCAGCGACTTGTCACGGGTTACGCCGCTTGCCTGGCCCATGCCGTCCCTGGCGCTCTTTCCGCCGCCAAAGACAACCTCGTCGCCATACCGGAGGAGATCCCGCTCGATCTCCACAATAAGATCCGTGTCCCCCAGTCTTATCCTGTCGCCAGTGGTGGGGCCAAAGAGATCCACGTACCTACGCCGCGGTATCCTCAGGGTCATGGGGGGACCTCCCCGAATCCGCCATCCCTGGCCTTTTGCAGCGCCTCGGATCTCCTCTCGTCCAGCGGACCGTTTACCAGCCCGTTGAACCCGTAGACTGTCCGATCCCCGCCATACTCTGTAAGCTCCACCTCCCTGGAATCACCCGGCTCGAACCTTACCGACGTTCCTGCAGGGATGTTGAGGTGAAATCCGTAGGCCGCCTCCCTGGGAAACCGGAGGGCCTTGTTTACCTCAAAGAAGTGGGTGTGCGAGCCCACCTGAACCGGCCGATCCCCGGTATTGGTGACCCGGATGCGCGCGGTCTGCTTTCCCGGGTTTGCCAGAATTTCCTCATCGGAGATCATGTATTCGCCGGGCTTCATACTCATCACACTATTGGATCATGGACGGTCACCAGCTTGGTTCCGTCCTCAAAGGTCGCCTCCACCTGGATGGAGTAAATCAGGTCCGGCACCTCGGGCATCACATCGTCCCTTGAGAGAACCTTGCGGCCCGAGCTCATCAGCTCGGGAACCGACTTGCCGTCCCTGGCCCCCTCCAGGATGTGATCGGTGATCAGGGCAACGGCCTCGGGGTGGTTGAGCTTCAGCCCCCTGTCCCTTCTCCGCTGCGCAAGCTGGGCGGTCAGAAAGACGTACAGCTTGTCAATCTCTCTTGGGGTAAGCATCATGGCGGATGTATGCCGCCAGCGTATTTAACAATTAGTCCTTATGCGTATTGGCGCTTTGCGTGAAAGTCGCGCGGCGGTCTTCCGGCGGCGGCGTGCCAGCCGCCAACATGCACCGAGTCGATTCGCGGCGTTTAACGGTTAATAAGCCGCAGGCTACACGGGGGCCATACATGCTGAAGATGACATCCGTTATGGGAAACGCCTTTTGCGATAACGCGTCCGGGCTTCTGGAGGGCAGAAGGTGCGGGCGCCTGAGACTGCCGCGAACCGACCTTGAAAAGAACCGAATGCGGAGGAGAACCGATGGTGGGAATGACGTTGCGGTGATGCTGGAGCCCGGGACGGTTCTGCATGACGGAGATGTCCTGACCGACGGCACAAACACGGTAGTGGTAGAGCAGCTGCCCGAGACGGTGATTGCAGCACGACCGCTGGACGGCGCGGCAGCCCCTGCCGATCTGCTGGTAATGATCGGCCACACGATAGGAAACATGCACAGGCCGGTATCAGTTGAGGACGGCACCATATACTTTCCGATTCAGGCCGAGTCGGAGATTGGGGTGTTTCAGGGGCTGTTTGCCGGCGCGGCGGGCAGGATACGGCTCTCCGTGGAGGAGAGGGTCTTCAGACCACGTCCGGGGGCAGATGTCCGCGGCCACGACTGATGCCCTGACCGCATGACATGCACAGCAGAGTGTCGCCAAGTGACGGGGACGCTAGGGCAGACCAGGGCTGCGCGCCGGTTCCGCTCCACAGACCCAGAACAGGACACCAATGTTTATTACGCAAATCCAAAAACCCTCAAAGTGGCAAGGATACCAAGGGTAGGCATAGGTGGACCGGTAGGCTCTGGAAAGAGCATGCTAGTCGAGAGGGTGGTTCCCATGCTGGCGCAAAAAGGATACAGCATGAGCATCATCTCAAATGACGTAATATCAAAAGAGGATGCGGATAGAATGAGGCAGAACCTGGCCACCAAGCGCGGCCTGTTGCCGGAGAATCTCGTGGTTGGCATCGCGACAGGGGGGTGCCCGCACACCGCGGTAAGGGAGGATCCGTCAATGAACATCGCGGTAATAGAGAAGATGGAGAGGGAGCACGACGAGCTTGATCTGATCATTATAGAGAGCGGCGGGGACAACATCACCACGACGTTCAGTCCCATCCTGGCAGACTACTTTATCTACATCATCGACGTGGCCGGCGGCGACAAGTATCCCAGAAAGGGGGGCCTCGGAATAACGAGCTGCGACCTCTTGATAATAAACAAGATCGACCTAGCGCCGCATGTTGGCGCGGATCTTGACATAATGAGGAGTGATGCGCAAAGGATCAGGGGCGACAGGCCGTTTCTGTTCACCAACTGCATGACGGACGCAGGCATCAGGGCAGTCTCGGATCGCATCATACGCGACGTGCTCTTTGACGCGCCGCCAAAGGCCACGGTGCAAGGCCTGAAGGGATGAATGCGCCAGAATACTACACCCCGCAGGACATCCCCCCATTGATAGGCAGGTATGACGCAGAGGTGAGACAGCTTGGAGTGGGCAGAACAGGAAAGGTCGGAATCGCAGACGTGGAGCTGCGGGGGGACGGCGCGGGAAAGACCGTCATCGCGAGGCAGTTCTCCCAGGTGCCGTTGCAGATCCAGCGGGCCATATATCCGGAGGCATCACTGCCCGGCATGGCCCGCCTTTACATCATGTCCCCGTCGGGAGGCGTCCTGCAGGGAGACAGGTACCGAATCGACGTCGCGCTAAAGGATGCGGCCGCGTCCCAGATTACAACCCAGGGAGCAACGAGGGTGTACGGGATGAATTCGAACTTTGCCACACAGATGGTAAACATCACGCTGGGGAAGGGCTGCTATCTGGAGTACATCCCCCACCAGATAATCCCCTACAGGAACTCCAGGTACTACCAGAGGATGTGCCTGGATGTCCACGACGATGCCACGCTGATCTACTCGGAGGTGCTGGCCCCGGGAAGAGAGTCCATGGGGGAAGCATTCGAGTACGACGCATGCTGCCTGAAGACGGTATGCCGGAACCAGGACGGCAGGATGCGGTTCCTAGAGAACTCTAGGATAGAGCCGAGCGGCAGGGAGACAAGGGGCCTGGGAGTCCTACGGGGGTACGGCACGTTGGGGACGGTCTACATCTTTTTTGGTGGCGACGCGGCCGGAGTCGAAGAGAGCATAGGTCAGGGGGGCGAAAAAAACGACGGCACCATATCCGGTACATCCCGACTCCCCAACGGGTCCGGGATAATTGTCAGAATTCTTGGAGACAGGACAGAGGATGTTCTTAACGCAGTCTCCGAGACGCTGGGAGTGTGCAGGAAGGTGGTTCCCGGATCACCGTTCTGTCGGGCCTAGCGGCAGAGCCGCATCTTGTACCTGTCGGGATCGCAGCCATCAGTCCAGCAGGACGACGGGCCTCGAGGAGGAGTCAAGCACGCTCTGCGCCACATGGCCGATCTTCGAGGAGGACCTTCCCAGGCCCTTTTTGCCGATAATTATCATATCTACCTTTAGCGAGTCCGCAAGCTTGACAATCTTCTCTGACGGGTTTCCCAGCTTTACGATCCGCTGGTAGTCGCCGATTTGCTTGGGCACCGCAACGCTTCTGAGGACCATCCTTCCCTCGTCCATGACCTGTTTTGTAAGGTCCATGTCGACGCCCCTGTCGTCCTCGTCGGCCCACTCGATCACATGAACCATGTATACCCTTACCCGAACCATGCCGCGGAAGAAGTAGTTGGCGTGGTAGAGCGCCTTGAGCGAGTTTGCAGAGCCGTCTACGGGGATCAGGATCTTCACGATCGCATAGTCAGGGCTGTCCGAGGCCTGGCCGTACTGCCCCACTACGTCTGCGTCCATGGTCGCCCTGTGGAAGATGCCATAGATGCTGTGTCTGGCCTCGATCATTGGCAGCAGGATTATGACTCCCGCCGCGCCAAACGCCCACACAATGGCAAGTGACACCCAGAGGTGGAACGACTGCTCGTCAAAGACAAACTCGGAGAGGAAGAAGCTCGAGGGCCACACAACGACAAGAAAGACGGTTATCGAGAACCCGACCCTCTTGCAGAAGCTCAGGGAGCGCTTTAGGAACTCCTCATCAGTGTCATGCTGCATCATGGAGCGGATCTTGTCATCCACGACTACGATCTTCTGCCGGATGATGTCAAAGTTAAAGTTCTCAGGTATTATCAGGCTCCCGACAAGCGTGATTCCAACGCTGACCAGGATGGATGTGATGTTGCCTATCAGCAGCGGGAGTATGTTTCCGGTCGAGGATAACGTAATCTCGCCAAACATCAGATTTGCGGTCAGGAACCAGCTCAGAACCCCCGATGCCAGTCCCACCAGGGCCGCGCCGGTGGCGGCGTGCCGGTTGGTCTTCTTCCACAGGAGAGCAAAGGAGATGGGAGCCACGGCGGATCCCACCAGAATGCCCATCATCAGGTAGACGTACTGCAGGCTGACCCCGAACTGGAACAGTATGGATGCCAGCGCGCCCATCCCTACGCCAAAGACCAGGATTGTAATCCGGGAGATCCTGATGAGCTCCCTGCCCGAGGCAGACGGCTTGAAGTAGGTTCGAAAGACGTCATACGTCATCAGCGATGAGACGCTTATCAGCTGGGAGGATCCCGCCGCCACTACCGCGGTAAACACTATCGTCAGAATCAGGATTGCCCCCAGGTCCCCCATTATGTGCTCGGCGGCGGTGGGGGCCACAAGTCCAAGATCAATCTGATCATCTGACAGCGTAACCCCGGTGGCAATGGCGGCAAGGCCAAGCGTTGTTGCCAGGGTGAACGGGATGGCAAACCACACCAGCCCCCCGATGATAAATCCCCTGGTTGCCGCCCGCGGCCGGGCCGCAATCGCCCGCTGCCAGTACGACTGGTCGACAAAGACTGTTCCAAAGTTTCCCACTATGTTGATGATGCCAAAGATTAGTGCCCCGACGGACACCAGGGTAAGGTAGGTTCCCTGCAGGTTGCCCTCCACCGGGCTGAGGGTCGAGGCCTGGACAAGCTTGTCGTACATTCCCGGGATTCCTCCGATGTCCGGGGTCACAAAGTAGATCACGACCACAAAGATCAGGACAACCACAAAGATGAACGACGTGTTGAGGTATTCGGCAAAGAACGTGGCCTTGAGCCCCCCAAACACGGTGTAAAAGATTATCCCCAGCGGGATCAGGAACGCGGCAATTGTGATGTCGACGCCGGTAAGCGAGTTCACCACCGCGGCGCCGCCAAGGACCAGCATTGCAGTAACGATGGTGTTGGTCATCAGCCCAAAGCACAAAAAGACCTTGTGGGCATGCTTGCCAAACCTCACATAGAGCATCTCTGGAAATGTGTGGGTCATCGGCGCCTTGCGCTTCAGCTCGACTGCGAGGATTGAGAACAGGATCACCTGTATGCTTGCGCCTGCGGCATACCAGAACGAGCCCCCGATGCCAAACTCAAAGGTCACCGTGGATGACTGGAGCAGCGTGGCGGCCCACGTCCAGGCAGAGACGATGGATGATGCGATCAGTCCCGTCTTGATGGTTCTGCCGGCGGTGTAGAACCACTCGGACGTCTTTCTTGTCCCAAGCCACTTGGTCTCTGCCTTTACCATCAGGGTAACGGCCAGAGCCATTACCGCTCCAACGCCAATGAGCACTAGGTATCCTACGTTCTCAGACAGGATGCTGGACATGGGCTATGTAAGGAGGCGCCGCACAGTATTAAAATTGCGCACGGGGATCGGCGCCCAGCCCCATACAGGCACATACCGGCGCATCCGGACCGGCCCTTGCACCCGATCCGGTGCGGCAGGCGGCCGCGCGCAGGACGCGGCGGGCCCGGCGCTGCGCCAGTCAGGATCGCTGCCCACCTTTTAAGTGACCGTGCCGTAGGTGCGGCATGCGGGCAGGCATCGCGGTGGCAGGCATCATTGCCATCATCTCTGGCGCCGTTTTTCACCTGCAGGGGCAGGGGGTTGTCGGGCCCCAGAGCTCGTTCATGTACGCCAGCCCGCAGTGGGCAGACTATGGGCTGTACATCGCCATAGCGGGGCTTGCCGCGGTGGCGGCATGGGCTACAGGGCATGTCGCATCCCGCAGGTAGCCTGCGCGGCGGCTCCCGCTAGAACCCGGCAAGTACCGGATCCCCTGGCTTGATTACCTCCCGGAGCAGCACGGTCGCAAATGATCCCCGGCCAAGAGTAAAGGCTGCCGCACTGCCGGATACCGCAAAGTCCTCGCACCGGATGACAGAGTCCCTGAACCCGCCCTCGCCACTGACCTCCTGCAGCTCCTTTATGAAAAAGTCCCGGTGTGAGATCTCCTCCTGCTGCAGTATGTCAGAGACGTAATAGTCGAACCTGGTTTTTTTATAGTACGAGTAGCCCACCATCGGCACCGCAAGCCGCTGGCCCAGGCCCGGCGCGAACTTGCCCAGGGAGCTGCTTCGGTCATAGCAGACATCTGACGGCTGCGCGGAGAAGAGATCCTCTCCGCAGTCAAACGCCGCGGACACGGTCCGGTTGAACAGGTATGACTGGTAGGCCTGGACGTACATCCTGCGGATCTGGACGGGCACTGCCCTCAGCGAGGCTAGGGGGTCGCCGTGCCGAATCATCTCCGCCAGGACCGCCCGCTCGATATCCATGCGCGCAGGCATCCTCTGCAGCACGCGGGCATAGTTTGCGCTGTCCAGAAGATCCCGGCGTATTGCCGTGTTCTCCTCAGAGTCGTACGGGGAAGTGAATGCCAGGATGTGCTCCACAGCACCCGCAAAGTCCCTCTGCACGATCGCCTTCCCAACCAGGTGGGTAACGGCCCGCCGCGAGCCAAACCTCTGGTAGCCGTAAAAGTTGAGCACCCTGTCCGCCTCGGCAAAGTCACCCAGCCGCCCGTCGTGTCCGGAGACCCGGATGGTAAACCTGTTTCCGACCATGTCCTTTTTGGTCAGCGGTCTCTTTGTGTATCCTACCCTAGTAAGCGAGAACTTGTCTGACTCGAAGCTGACAACCGACCTGGATCTGTTCATTGCGCAGACGTATTGCCGGGTCTCTGCATGGGCGTCCTTGAGGCCCAGGGCCTTGAGCCTCAGTCCCTTCAGCCGAAGAATTCCACCCAGGGCATGGTTTGTGTCGATGCCCTTCTTCCTTAGAATGTAGACTGCGTAGCCGTCGTCCTCCTTTATCCGTGAGGAGGCAGCCGGAGAGATGATCTCCTCCACCTCAAAGTCGTCGGGGCCGGTTCTTATCCTCCCGCCGCACCCGGCAAAGGACGTGCTGTATGTGCCTATCCCTATATCCCTGTCCAGATCAGGTATCATGTGGTGCGCCTGCAGGGTCCGGGCTTTATTTCATGCCAGGCCGCAGCCCTGCGGACGGGGGCACAGCTACAGGTCTTTTGTAAACGACAGCGATGACTGCTCAAATCCCAGATCCTCGTAGAAGCGGTGCGACGATATGCGGCTGTTTCCGGACTCGAGGCGAATCCTGTGGCATCCGTTCTCCCTTGCAAGCCTGACACAGGAGTCGATCAGCTCCCTGCCTACGCCCTGCCGCCTGCTCCCCCTGCAGACCACAAGCTCCGGCACGTACATCTCGGGGCTGGTCCGGTTAAGGCGCGGCAGAAGCATCACCGCAACCACGCCCGCAACCTCGGAGCCGTCGGCCGTCGCCACGAGTATGCCCTTGTCGTCGTCTGCGATGTATCCCTTTATCATGTCCCCAAAGGCATCGGCGTCTGAGGCCGCACCTGGCCTTGGCCGCCCGAGCTCATACAAGAGCTCAAGTATGGCAGGAACGTCCCCCGCCGATGCCTCCCTTACAGATACCATGTCCACCAAGATCCAGTACCCGGCAGTACCCCTACGGCAACCATGGTCACAGTACCTGGGGCGGAACGCTCAGCGTGAAGTACTTGGATACCGCTATCTCGTCGTTCTGCGCTCCAACAAGCACCTTGTAGGTGCCGCCTGAGGCGTCGGCGCTAATGTTCGCGGTCACGATTACCGTGCCGTCAGAGCCCCGGACGTACTCCCCGTACGAGAGATCAAGCTCCCCGGCAGACGGGTTTCCCACGGACACCCGGATGTCCCCGGCATAGCCAGGGGCAGGCGCAATCTGCACCACAATCTCCACGCTCTCGCCGGATCTGGCCCTTACCGCATCGGACACGACATCCACCTGGAATGGCAGCGCCACCGAGGTGTCCACAACGCCGATGTTGTTCTCGACCCACTCGGTGAACCATATCTTGTCCCCGCTGACGGTAAATCCGAACACCTGTGCCAGTCCGCAGTCCGGTATGTCCCCGCAGTCACCCCAGTGCGGGTTCTTTGACGGCACCAGGTACTCGACCAGGGACTCGTCTCGGGGATCAAACACCGCAATCCTGTTTCCCGTCTGCTCGTTGAATACAAGCCTTCCCTGGTCGTCTAGCGCGGTCCAGTACGGCCGGGTTACCGTGGAGTGTATGAGTCCCGAGGCGTTGCCGTACGTGGATGGCGGCGGGATCGACGTGACGTACCGGGTAAAGTCCTCAGAGCCGGGATCAAACCTGAAGAAGTAGCTGCTGGAGGTGTCTGCAATCCAGACCGCGTCGTTGCCATCCACCGTCAGGCCGTTGGGCGTGGTGAGTCCCGGCGGCAGCGGGTACAGCGTGATGGAGTCGGAGATGGCGGTAGCGTTTTGCGCAATGACGCTGCTGGCGCGATCCTGATCAAACTTGACCAGCACGCCGCTCTGCAGGTACACCCAGTTGGTGTACCAGAGGTTGTTGCTCGAGTCCACGTCAAACCCCCCGGTCAGCGAGTTTGGTACAGGGGACGGAAGGTCGCGATAGGCCACGTTGGATCTGCTGAGATCGCTGCTCAGAAACGTGATCTTGCTTCCCTGAAAGTCGTTCACTACAAGCTCGTCGCCCATCACCACCAGCCTCTGGGGCAGCGGACTCTCCGCATCCGACGGGTAGGGCACGCGCAGGTACTCCTGATCCACGGTAGAGAACCGCCAGACCGACGAGTACGTCGCGTCGGTGTACCAGATGTTGCCGTTCCCGTCATAGTCCATTCCCCACATCATGGATCGCCCCCCCTCGGGCCAGAGCGTGTTGCTGTACTCGATGAACCTCTCAGATACCGGGTTGAACTTTGCCACCCTGCCGGCGGCCGTCTGTGCAAACCAGACCTGTCCCGCATCGTCTGTGGCAATGGCCAGCGGCTGCGTGCACTTGGAGGGAATCCTGTACTCCTTTACGTACGTGCCGGACTGCGGCTCGCCGGTGCCGCAGAACTGTTCTGTCTGGGCACCGGTGGTGTCTGTCACGGAAGGATCCGCAGGATCCTGGGTATCCGGGCTCCCGCCTTGGGGCGCTATGCCCGGGATTGCAATCACCACCCCAGATGTAACCATTATGCCACCCATAAACACAAAGAGGATAATTCCCTTGACCTGTCTTTTCACAAAATACAGGTAGCGGGCTCTGTTATATCTCATTGGGAGTCGCATGGACCCGTCCGGGAACGGCCGGGCAGGTCTTCACGCCTGGCCAGGCACGGCAGGCGGCGTATCGCCTCCCGCTCAGAGCAGCTTCAGATCCCCGGTAATCCTGTCGAGCTGCTCCTCCGGGGCAGGCCCTATGGAGACGCAGGTGACGGTGCCCGGCGTTATCTGGGTAAGGCCCGCATCGGTCACCTTGGACCAGGGCAGCCCCAGCTCCGCTGCGGCCCGAACGATATCCTCCAGCTCCCGGGGGCCGGGAACCCTTACCACCACCTTTGCCTGCCCGGACCACCACAGCGAGAACCACTGAGGATGGTGCTCCCTTGCGCGCTCCGCACCCAGAACGCAGGCATGGCCCACCTGGGCTGCGATCTTTCCCCTGCCCATCTTCAGATCGGTTCTCACCGCAATGACCTGCTTTATCACATGCACAATGGGGCGGACATCTTGAAAAACTTGTAAATTAAATAATTGAGCCAAAAGGGTACAAAATATGCACTACGATGTGGTTGTGGCAGGCGGATCCGTGGCCGGCCTCCTCTGCGCCCGGGAGGCCGCAAGGGGCGGCCACAGCGTGCTTGTCCTGGAAAAGGGCCACGAGGTCGGGAGTCCCGAGCACTGCGGCGGCTTGGTCAGCACGGGCGCCCTGGAGGAGCTGGGGGTGGTGCCCGGCCTCGGGGTGTTTGGCGGCATGATAGAACGGGCAGACATATTTGCCCCCGGCGGAGGACGGCTCACCATAAACCCGAAGGGGTGCCAGGTGGCAGAGATCAGCCGGCGGGAGCTGGACAAGCAGATCGCAGGCCAGGCACACGACAGCGGGGCGGAGATCCGCGTGGGCAGCCACGTCCTGCAGGTTACCGGCGATGGGGTGCGCACCGCCGAGGGAGAGATCCGGGCCAGGGTCACCGTTGACGCCCGGGGCGTCGCATCCCTCACGCACGGGGACAGGGCAGGCATCATCCCCTGCGCGCAGTACGAGGTGCATGCCCCCTGGATAGAGAGGAGGGTCGAGGTCCACCTGGATCAGGCAAGGTACCCTGGGTTCTTTGCGTGGGTGATCCCGTCGTCGTCCGGTACAGGGAAGGTCGGGGTCGCAGGACGGGCCATCAACGCCGCGGCCGCGCTAGACGAGTTTCTGAAGTCAAGGGGCAAGTTCTCCACGATACGGAGGATCTTTGCTCCCGTCTGGATCGGGGGGCCGCTGAAGAGGTTTGTCGCAGGCACCACGGTGACTGTGGGGGACGCCGCGGGGCAGGCCAAGCCCACCACAGCAGGAGGGATATACTCTTGCGGCATGGGTGGGATTCTGGCAGGGCAGGCCATATCAAAATTTCTGGACTCCGGGGATCATGAAGACCTGAAGCGGTACCAGACGGAGTGGCTGCGCAGGTTCGGCAGGGAGTTTGAGAGGCAGAGGAAGGCAAGAAGGCTGCTGGAGAGGCTGGACAACGACGCCATCGACAGGCTCTTTGACGGGATCACTCCGGAGGCGGTTCGGGAGATGTCGCAGAGGGATGACTTTGACTTTCACGCGGCATCCATCATCCGGCTGCTGGGCGCCCGGGGAGTCGTCAGTGCCGCCGGAGCGGTCATCGGATCGGAGATTCGCAAGGTGCGCGGCTAGGCGGCGCCCGTGCCGGCCGCCATGCCGCACACAGCCGTCCCCGTTCCGGTGCGCGCAGGCGGCATCGTGCACATCGGATAAGGTATAAATGAACCGTGTACGTGCCTGACAACATGTCATTTACCATATCGCTTCCCATGTGCAGCTGCTGCAGGAGATACATAATGCCAAACGACAAATGCGTAAAGTTCGACTGCCCCAGCTGCGGCGGCAGCCTGATCTGGAGATGCCAAAGCTGCCGGGATGCGGCAAGAAACTACACATGTGGCAAGTGTGACTTTATGGGTCCTTAAAGATGGCACAGCTTCTCTTAATCGTAAAAATTTTGCCCGTAGGGGTGGAGATAGACCTAGAGCGGGTGACCGCAGACATCAAAGCCGCCCTCAAGGATGGCATACAGATGAGACGGTACCAGAAGGAGCCGCTTGCATTCGGACTCGAGTACATCAAGGCCGAGTTCATACTATACGACAAGGAGGGACAGAGTGACTCCTTGGAGGAAGCGATCAGATCTGTGTACGGCGTCAGTGAGCTCGAGGTCCTGAACATGAGCAGAATGTCCGTAGACATGAAATAGGTGCTGCAGACTGGCACGAAGAGACGAGCCACTTCAAATGCGAGTCGGTGAGGCAAAGCAGCGCGACGTAGGCAAGAAGCGCGCAAGGATAGGGCCGCAGGCCATGGTTCGCCTCAAGGCAACACCGGGGGATGTGGTGGAGATCGTCGGCTCACGGGCCAGCTGTGCCGTGGTGTGGCCCGCAGACGAGGATGAAAAGTACCCGGAGATAATCAGGATAGACGGCCAGACAAGAAAGAACACGGGCGTGGCCCTGGATGACACCGTAAGCGTGAAGAAGACGGTTGGCAAGGTAGCAAAGTCCGTTGCGCTGATGCCGGTAAACAGCTCGGTGGCCGTGGACAAGGAGTTCACCGATTTTGTGAAGAGCAGGCTCAAGGGCATGCCGCTCTCCCACGGGGACGAGATATCGGTCATGATCCTAGGAAACTCGATCGACTTCAAGGTAAGCAAGGTGCTTCCCCGGAGCGTGGTAAAGATAGACCGCTCCACGAGTCTGACCATACTTGCCGAGACCGTTGGGGACAGGAAGGCCAAGGTCACCTACGAGGAGGTGGGCGGACTCCAGAACGAGGTAAAGGCCATGAGAGAGATAGTGGAGCTTCCGTTGCGGCACCCGGAGCTCTTCAGCAGGCTAGGAGTCGAGTCGCACAGTGGGATACTGCTCTACGGGCCGCCCGGCTGCGGGAAGACGCTGATCGCCAAGGTCTTGGCCAGCGAGTCCGAGGCAAGCATGTACTCGATCAACGGACCGGAGATCATGAACAAGTACTACGGGGAGACCGAGGCAAGGATCCGTGACATATTCAAGAACGCAAGGGACAACTCGCCCAGCATCATATTCATTGACGAGATAGACGCCATTGCGCCCAAGCGCGAGGAGGCCTACGGTGATGTGGAGAAGCGAGTGGTGGCGCAGATCCTGGCCCTGATGGACGGACTGACGGAGCGTGGAAACGTTATAGTCCTGGGCGCCACCAACAGGCCCGACAGCGTCGATCCCGCCTTGAGGAGGC
This sequence comes from Cenarchaeum sp., assembly GCA_965206845.1. Taxonomy (GTDB): domain Archaea; phylum Thermoproteota; class Nitrososphaeria; order Nitrososphaerales; family Nitrosopumilaceae; genus CAYGAM01. The sequence continues at coordinate 329,105 of OZ242221.1, forward strand.
CCGGCCGGTTCGACCTGGAGGTGGAGATACAGGTGCCAAACACCGAGGGTAGGATCGAGATCCTCCACATACACACGAGGGGAATGCCCATTGCAGACAACGTGAACCTGGAGGAGCTGGCATCAGAGCTCCACGGGTACACCGGCGCCGACATCAGATCCCTGTGCAGGGAAGCTGCCATGAAGGCGATCAGGAGGTACCTGCCGGAGATCGACCTGGAGACCGAGAGGATACCCTCAGAGACGCTGCAGTCCATGGAGATCAAGCTCGAGGACTTTTACAACGGGATGCACGAGGTCGTCCCCACGGCCATGCGGGAGTTTTACGTAGAGAGACCCAAGGTGTGGTGGAGTGACGTAGGCGGCCTGAACGATATCAAGCTGGAGCTGAGCGACAACCTGATCGTCGCAATGCGCAATCCGGAAAAGTTTCACAGTATCGGCATCAAGCCGCCCAAGGGAGCCCTGATCTACGGGCCCCCCGGATGCGGAAAGACGCTTCTTGCCAGGGCCATGGCGACCGAGAGCGGCGCCAACATGATTCTGGTACGGGGGCCGGAGATACTCTCAAAGTGGATGGGGGAGGCCGAGAAGGCGATAAGGGAGATATTCCGCAAGGCAAAGGCGTCGTCGCCGTGCGTGGTAATCTTTGACGAGATGGACTCGCTGGCGCGCTTCAAGACTGATGAGGGGGGCAGCATGCGCGAGACCATCCTAAGCCAGCTGCTCACGGAGATCGAGGAGGGCGTCTCGTCCCGGGTGGTGGTGATCGGGATCACAAACAGGCCGGATCTGCTGGACAACTCGCTTCTGCGCACCGGCAGGCTGGACCTGAGGCTGTATGTGCCGCCGCCCGACGAGAAGGGAAGGCTGGAGATCATAAAGATACTGACAAGCAAGATGCCGCTGGCATCTGACGTAAAGCTGCAGGAGATTGCGGTAACGACCCAGCACTACACCGGCTCTGACCTGGCCGCCCTGTGCCGGGAGGCTGCAATAGACGCCATGCGGTGCGGCACGGACAAGATCGCAGGCGCGAGCTTTGCCAGGTCCATCAAAAAGATCAGGCCCACCGTGACCAAGGAGATGAACCAGTGGTACAGCTCCGTGGGCGAGATGATGTCCAACGTGGTGCCACAACATATAGAGAGGCCGTACTACAGGTAGCAACATGACCATACCGGTAAAGAACATCATATTTGACAAGATACACGATGCAGGCTCACTGACAGACAGCGAGCTCCTCAAGGCGCTTGCCAAGGACGATCGGGCGATTGCAGAGGACCGGTTCAACAAGCTGCTGCTGGATCTTGAGATAATGGGCCTCATCAAGGTATCATGGCTCTCAAAGGACGCCAGAAGGATAGAGGTCGTAGAGGAGAAGGTCGACGAGGACGAGGTGGATGCCAGCAACAGAAGGATGGAAGAGAGGGACTACGAGGCCAGCTTCCCCGGAGCCGGGCAGTAGGCTGGCCCGCCGGGATCACCTCAGGCGCAGGACTCTTCGCTCAGTCGCCACACTTACCATTCCCGCGGGCGCCCCGTTGCAGTCGCAAGGCCGCACCACCCATTCACACACGCATATGCGCATAGTAATACGAATAAAGATTCGGAAAACTCAGCCATGTGACATGCAAACCGAAAGGCTTTGATCGAACCCTTGCCAAGAGACCATATGCGACCGGCAAAGGCGGTAAAACTGGGAGAGGAGTTCCTCAAGGGCATCAGCGAGGGGGAACTCGTGTCGATGCAGGTGATGGAAAAGGACTACAAGGTCAAGACCATGCTGCAGGCGGCTAGGCACCGCAAGAAAGGAATGCTCCTGAGGGAGATATCCGAGGCAATCGGAAAGGCAGTGAGCACGGTACACGGCTGGCTGCTGCGGCTCGAAGAGTGCATGGAGAGGAGGTACGACCGCAAGAGTCCCGGCAGGCCGTGCCGCCTGTCTGACGCGCAAAGGAGTGTCCTTGACAGGGACATCGAGAAAAATCCGGAGGAGAGCGGCTTCCGTCGAAGCACGTGGACTGCCAAGCTCGTCGTCCGCTACATACTGGAAAGGTTTGGTGTCAGGTACAGCTCCGACGGCGCCCTCCGGCTTACAGACAGGCTGAACTTCTCGGTCAGGAAGGCCAGGCCGGTACCGTACAATTCGGCCACAAAGGAAGAGACAGAAAAGTACGTGAGGGATACCATAAAGGAGATAGAAGCACACACCGAGAGGGGCTACAAGGTGGTGTGTCTGGACGCGACCGCCCTGATCGACTCTCCGCTGTCCAGGCGCGGCATACGGCGCAGGGGCGGGCACGACACCGTCAAGATCAATCACTCCAAGAAGAGCATCAAGATCATCGGCGCCCTGGGCAGGAACACACTGGACATCCAGTTCCACGAAAACCTGGCCACGGGGAACATAATCGAGCTACTGGAGGAGCTCCGGCAAAAGTACGTGAACGTCTTTGTCATAATGGACAACGCGGCGGCTCACAAGAGCAGGGACATGGAGGCTTACATCAGGGGTACGAACGGCTCCGTGGTCAGGTGGTTCCTGCCCCCGCACACCCCGCAGCACAACCCAATCGAGATACTGTGGAGGGAGATCAAGAGGGCGATCGCAGACACCTTCTTCGGCGGATTTGACAGGCTACAGGAGAGAATCAGGAAGATACTGGATAGCGAGGGGGTGCCCAGAACAAGGCTGTTCAGAGACATGATCCGCAATTAAGAATCGGGCCTTCGATGCCCATAATCTTACAGATGTGTGCTCCAAAGCATGCAACTTTCGTATGATTATGCCAAAGATCGTGCTCTAATGTGCCTGCGTGCTAATTACGAATCACATCTCAGGTACATGCTGGATGCCATGGGTTGTCAAAAGGGTTCGGAAGAGACCAGTTAGCTCAGAAGTGACTAGCGTCTAGGGTGGGCATTGGCTGGAGAATATGCGGCAGGCCACGCGCCGGAAGCCAAAATGTGAGCCGTCCTGCGTGGTCATGTGCAATTTGGGTGTGCGGAGGCGCAGTGTGCCATCGACGATCCCTGCATGGCGCAAAAGGACGGGCCGGTGCGGAGTGTGGGACCGGCTGCAACGCAGTGGGGAGGCAGGTGCAGCCCCGGGATTGGCGGCGCGCGGCCTTCCGGCCCATTACTGCGGCAGGCGGCCCCGTAGGGACTACCGCGGAAGTGGCGGAGCGGTGCTGATGCCACGGCATGTGGCACCTGTGCAGCAGGGGCAGTGCGGATCGGGCGGCGGCTTTCCGCCATCCGTGCTCCAAGGAAGGATATCCATCAGCATGATCACCTTCATGTCGGTCTGCGTGAATCTGGAGTAGACACCGCCCAGCGCGAGTGGGCTGCTTGTCAGCTCGGCGTTTGCGAGAATCCAAGCGTTGAACAGTACAAGTGAGTAGAGAAAGCAGAGCGTCCTGACGGTGACGCTCCTGCTGCGCGTTCTTACCCTCTCGTTCTCCACCATCCTGAAGCCCGTCTCTATCATCCACCTCTCGGCGTACCTGTCGACGTCGATCCCTGGCCTGTTTGTGGCAAACGCGATGTACCGCTCCTCGGGCTCCTCTTCGCAGGATTCCGCCTTGCGCCTCTTCTTGCTCTTTCTCTTGCGCTCCGTTATGATCATGGTATATTCTGCGTAATCGTTCTTGGACTTTGCTATGCGGAACCCCGATACCTGCGGGCGCTCCCCTTTGGAGAACTCCGTAATGGCATCGACCACGTTGGGTGTGTTGACGCAGGGAATGAGGTAGCCCACGCCCAGCTCCCCCAGCGTCCTGATGACGTCAGTAGAGAAGAACTCGCGGTCAAGCACGACCGTTCCGATCTCGGCACCCGTCCCCCTGCACGCCGTGATTGCCCTGCGCACGTAGTCGGCCGTGTCCTCAAGGGCAGGCATGTGCAGCAGCGCCAGCGCCAGCTGCACGCCCGGCCTGACGCATAGTAGTGGCCACAATGATCCGATCACCTAGCCAGAAAAACTGCAAGTTTCTGTAATGTTGCAACCCCGTTACCCACACTGACCGTCTCAAGCCAGATCTGCCGATCCAAATTCGAAAGATACTGATCCGGGAAGATTGACGCCATTTTGTGAAGCCAGAAAGCGATTGCGGGAACACCCGAGAAGGCGGATGCGCGCGGCTGGAGTCCGGCACCGCGTTCATGCCGGGCGTCAGCGAGAAGAGGCTGGAAAAAGCGGCACGAAGGGAGAAGGACAAGTGCGCAAAGTTCAGGCTCTTGGCGTGCCTGGGCAGGAAGAAGGACCACAGCATACGCAGGATATCCAGGGATCTGAAAACCGCCTACTCGACTATCCGCGACTGGCTGCTGCGGATGCGCGACCGCGGACTGAAGGGCAGGTTCAACGCGAGGCCCAAGGGGCGAAGAGCCAGGCTCCCCCTCCAGATCATCCGTACCGTGCGGCGCTGGCTCAAGAGGAGCCCGAAAAAGTGTGGCTTTGAGACCGGCTCGTGGCAGATGGACATGGTAACCGAGATGATCCGGAAGGAGTTTGGCGTAACCGTCAGGGCGCGCACGCTGCGCAGGTGGCTGCGCAGGATCGGGTTCTCTTGGAGAAAGGACAGGTACGTCCCGTACAGGTCAGTCTCCAAAGAGAGGCAGGAGGAGTTCAAAAGGGAGGCAGGGGAGCGCGCGGCCCAGAGGCGCGCGGACGGTATGACCGTCTTTGCCGAGGACGAGGCCGCGGTCCAAAGATCCCAGAACCCCGCCTACGGGTGGAGGCCGACCGGGGGGCGCGAGCAGGTCAGGGCAAGCTTCTCAAGGGAGTCTGTCAGGATATTCGGCGCGATGTCCCAAGACGAGCTGCGAATAAAGATCGTGGAGTCGACGAACTTGGAGGCGTTCCGGGAATTCCTGGAGGAGATCCGCAGGGACCGTCCGCGGTTATTCATGGTCCTTGACAACGCCTCCTACCACAAGTCGAAGGCTGTCAGGGAGTACGTGGAGTCCGCCGGGGGCGACGTCGAGCTGGAGTTTCTCCCGCCCTACACTCCGCAGCTGAACCCTGTCGAGACCGTGTGGAGGGACCTGAAGAAGAGGCTTGCCGGCAGGTTCTTCCGGTCGCTCGACGAGCTGAAGGCGGCGATAACCGCAATCCTTGAGCGCGAGATGGGCAACAGGCTCAAAGGCTATCTTGTAGCATAATCAAACTTGCCTGTACAAATACACGACTCTGCACTCCAATAGCGTACGACAGTCGCCCGTTCCAGCATGTAATCCAGAAAAATTGAAGGACGTGGAGAATAATGTCACATGGTGGTCAGTGCTTAGCAGCATTTTTCGTCAAAATGAGCGGATTGTTCTGGCCAGTACTACGCATAATCTCTAATAAGGACGTAAAGCGTACCGTTTGTTGTAGGAATAGTCTATGAAAAAAAAGACAGTTGGTATAATGACCTCAGTGATTATAGTTGTAGGAGTATTAGGAATGTTTGTCTGGCCAAATCCTGTAATACAAAATCCAAGCTTTGCATGTGCTTTAACTGAAGGGAATCCACAAGGCCCTTACTATATCTCAGGAGCGCCAAACAAAGAGAGACTTGGAGAATCACTTGAAGGACAAAAACTAATAATTTCTGGGCAGGTATTAAATCAGAACTGTGATCCAGTACGCGAAGCAATAGTTGACGTTTGGCAAACTGATTCAAACGGGAATTACAATTTTGAAGATTTTACACTTCGTGGAAAAATAAAGGCAGATGAGCGTGGTCAGTATAAACTTGAAACCATACTTCCTGGTAAATATTCAGAAGCTGGAGTTATGCGCCCAGCACATATTCATGTAAAGGTCTCAGCTCCTGGTTTGCTATTGCATACTACCCAGCTTTATTTTGAGGGAGATAAAGACTATGACTTTTTTGTAAAACCTTCTTTGATTTTGAAATTAGATGAAAAAGATGGAACAAAGTATTCTGAATTTGACTTTGTTATTTTTACTCCTTGATGAGTTTGAATACACATTTGACATGAACTGCTAATGACAAAATGTAGGTTTCAGTTTGTGATTGGGTCTTTACCTCAGTAATCCCAGATGTGCTCACGGAGCCACGGGATCTGGCGGTGGCTCGGGCTGGATCGTAATATTCTGATAGATTGCTATTAGCGTGGCAATTTTCATATACAGCTGCGTCACCGGAAGGACTCCGCCACACAGCTTCAGAAAGCTTGCCAGCTGCGCGTTTACCAGCGCCCATGCGTTAAACAGCGTCAGCGAGTACAGAAAGCAGAAAAGCCTGGCAGGCCTATTGCTGCCGAACGACTTTGCCCTGGCGTTCTCTACCAGTCTGTAGCATGTCTCGATGGTCCACCTTTTGGAATATTCTTCCACATCCACCCACGGGGCATTGGTGGCAAACGCAATGTATCGATCTTCCGGCGCATCTGCCTTCTTCGCCTTCTTGTCCCCGTTCTTCGTCCTCTCACTTTCTTTCCTTACTCTCTTCTTCTTTGTTATGATCATGTGGTACTGAACCGTTACCTTGTCAGAATTCGTCATGTCGGATTTTGAGATGGGGCCGAGCGTCTTGGCCACGAACTTGCGCAGCGAGTCTTTCACCCTACTGGTTCTGGTGCACGGCATCAGGTACTCAAGGCTAAGGCGCTCAATCTCGGATATCGAGTTCACTGAAAAGAAACCCCTGTCAACCAGGATCAGTCCCAGCCTGGATCCGACGGCGGAGACGTTTTCTAGGCACAAATTGATGATTCTACGCAGGGATTCGTGCACGGATGAAGACTTGTCCATGTATAGGGCCGCAAGGATAAGCCGCGATTTGGAGTTGACGCACTGCGCCGTGATGTACGCCTCGAATCTGTTGGTGCCGCTCTTGCGCTCGCCACCCCTCAGGTCAGAGCCAAGTTTCTTGCTGTGGCACGGTATCAGGTGCATGTCGATGGCCACATCAAGCACATCAGGCAACCTGCCAAGCAAGCAAATCTCATCCAGCTGTGCCCTTACCGCCTGGTTAAAAGTCTCAAGCGCCTTGCCCTCGTCCGTCTTGGACAGGATATCGCGAAACCACTCGCCGCTTGGAGAATGGCGCGAATATCTTGGATTCTCGATGGGCTGCGCCGTGATTTCTCTCATGACGAGACTGCATCCGCCGACCGAAGTGTCAAGCATCGCGGCATGCAGCATGCCGGCGTTAAAGTCGCTTGCTCCATATGTCGCGTTGTACCTTTTGGAGACCTCGGCGGACGGCACGATGCTTTCCCTCAGCATCTTCTCAACAGATTCATATATTTTGCCGTTGTTCATCATATCACGTCTCAGGCGATCTTTTTGGTAGTACACAAGGATCGTCTGGGCGCGCCCTCATTGATCTGTTTGCATTAGGTGCCAGATCTGGCACATCTGGGATTACTGTACCTAATCACAAAGCGCCCACCAATCGATATAATCGATAAAGTATTCACACGAGTATGAGAATTAAAGATTACTGAAGCATACTATTTTTTAGTAATGAATTGTTAATTATGCCTGCGGAAGCTGATTTGAGGTTAAGACCAAGATGACCTCGATGGCGATTCAACACTCCACTTTGCCACTCTCAGTTTCCGCAAATTAATCTAGTTAACATTTGATATGAACTGTTAATAAAAAAATATAGATCTGTTATATTTCTAAAATAGCTATTAGAAAATATGAAAATACATTGTGAATGTGAAATCTGTGATCATTTTATTGCTCAAGAATGCATAATGAATGACTGCGATTGTTGTGTAAATTTTCACATGCGTTCTAGATAATCTATAGTTAGATTACAAAAGATTTTGAATTATTTTCTTATTTCTAATAGAATATTCTCATCATGCCATTTGATTTGCTCTAAATCATCAAAATTTTTCTTGATATTTTGTTGAAATATTTCTAGAGATTCATCAAAGATTTCTTTATCGTATAGGGCAAAGGTGGAATAGTGATTATTCTCTGCTTGAGCTACTAGTCTATCAAGACTAGATGTTCTAGAATATCCAAACACCCTGGTGGAGTGCATATTCATGTCTGCATTTTGTATGTACTGTTTTAATTCATCCAACTCATACAAACGATCCTCTATATCTGCAAATAATGGAAAGTGCTCTCCCCATATACTCCTAAAATTTTGATTTTTTAGTCTAGTGTAGATAAAGAGATGTCCATCATCTTTGAGTGCTCTTAGTGATTCAGACAAAAACTTTGGAACATTAAAGTGGTGTATTGCATTAAAGGTAACGATGCAATCCATTGAATTATTATCTAATGGAAGACGGTTTGCATCCCCCAGTCTTACACAAAAGTTTGTTGTGTTTTGCTCTATAAGATAATATTCAAGAGATTCTAACATTTTTTCATTATAATCTACACAGTGAATGTAAAATGAATCATCAAAGCATCTCAAAAACTCTAGGGAATATCGACCATCACCGCAACCAATATCTGCCATGCTAATTTTGGATTTTTTTTTTAGTTTGTCTTTTATGTGTGAAATTGGTTTTGTATCAAGTGTTCTTACACTTCGGTATTTTGAGGCAATAGCTGAAAAGTGGGCATACATATCTTGTTTGTTAAAATTAATTTCATTTTCAATATTTGACAATGGTAAACATACCGGTTCATCTCATATGAATGCATAGTAGTGGCCACAATGATCCGATCACCTGGCCAGAAAAACTGCAAGTTTCTGTAATGTTGTAGCCCCGCTACCCACACTGACCGCCTCAAGCCAGATCTGCCGATCCAAATTCGAAAGATACTGATCCGGGAAGATTGACGCCATTTTGTGAAGCCAGAAAGCGATTGTGGGAACACCCGAGAAGGCGGATGCGCGCGGCTGGAGTCCGGCACCGCGTTCATGCCGGGCGTCAGCGAGAAGAGGCTGGAAAAAGCGGCACGAAGGGAGAAGGACAAGTGCGCAAAGTTCAGGCTCTTGGTGTGCCTAGGCAGGAAGGAGGGCCACAGCATACGCAGGATATCCAAGGATCTGAAAACCGCCTACTCGACTATCCGCGACTGGCTGCTGCGGATGCGCGACCGCGGACTGAAGGGCAGATTCAACGCGAGGCCCAAGGGGCGAAGAGCCAAGCTCCCCCTCCAGATCATCCGTACCGTGCGGCGCTGGCTCAAGAGGAACCCGAAAAAGTGTGGCTTTGAGACCGGCTCGTGGCAGATGGACATGGTAACCGAGATGATCCGGAAGGAGTTTGGCGTAACCGTCAGGGCGCGCACGCTGCGCAGGTGGCTGCGCAGGATCGGGTTCTCTTGGAGAAAGGACAGGTACGTCCCGTACAGGTCAGTCTCCAAAGAGAGGCAGGAGGAGTTCAAAAGGGAGGCAGGGGAGCGCGCGGCCCAGAGGCGCGCGGACGGTATGACCGTCTTTGCCGAGGACGAGGCCGCGGTCCAAAGATCCCAGAACCCCGCCTACGGGTGGAGGCCGACCGGGGGGGCGAGCAGGTCAGGGCAAGCTTCTCAAGGGAGTCTGTCAGGATATTCGGCGCGATGTCCCAAGACGAGCTGCGAATAAAGATCGTGGAGTCGACGAACTTGGAGGCGTTCCGGGAATTCCTGGAGGAGATCCGCAGGGACCGTCCGCGGTTATTCATGGTCCTTGACAACGCCTCCTACCACAAGTCGAAGGCTGTCAGGGAGTACGTGGAGTCCGCCGGGGGCGACGTCGAGCTGGAGTTTCTCCCGCCCTACACTCCGCAGCTGAACCCTGTCGAGACCGTGTGGAGGGACCTGAAGAAGAGGCTTGCCGGCAGGTTCTTCCGGTCGCTCGACGAGCTGAAGGCGGTGATAACCGCAATCCTTGAGCGCGAGATGGGCAACAGGCTCAAAGGCTACCTCGTCGCCTAAGCTGGGCCGCCTGGAAAAACCGCAATTTCGTACCGAAACGGCGTACGGCAGCCGCGAGTTCCTTCATACATCCTTGAAAAATTGCAGGGCAATACGAATAATATCAGAGGAGGTCCGGTGTATTCCTGCATTTTTCGTCAAAATGAGCGGATTGTTCTGGCCAGTACTACGCACTGCGCCACAACGTACCGCTCGAAGGTGCCCGTCCTGCCCTTGCTCTTTGAGCGCACCAGTTCGGCCCCGTGCTTGCGATCCCAGCGCCGTATCAGGTGCATGTCAATGGCAATGTCCATCCGTTTTCCGCGAAGCAGGCCAAGCGACTGCAGCCTGTCCAGGTGGGAGGATATCATTCCTTCAAGCGACCTTGCCAGATCGCCCGGGTCAATCCCCAGGCAGATGTGGGACATCCACTCGCCGCAGGGGGCCTCGCGGTGGCGCTTGGCGAGCATGCATGAGGCCGTCTTCCACCTCCGCACGGCTGCGGTATATCCGAAGATCGAGGCGCCGAGCGCGGCGGCCCCCATCATGATGGCATGAAAGGCGGCAGATCCGTATTTTGCGTTGGGCTTTTTGGAGAGCGGGACGATCGGATCGAACACGGTCTCCGCCTCGCTCGTGGCAGACGAGCGGAGCCGCCGGTCGTTTGCGATGGAGCGCCGCATGCCTCTCGGCAGGCGCGGCTTGCCTGTCATTTGGCGCTCCTCCCGCCTCCGTTCCCAGCGGGGCGCGGGATCGAGTTAGGCTTAAATGCCGATTCTGTGAGTCTAAACCGGTGTGTGAGCCCGTTCATGGTGATTCATTGACGGGTACTCTCACGCCGTTCATTTAACATGCAATGTTGCCTGTTTTGCAGGCGTTGGCAAATACCTCACAACGCGGGGGTGGTTGCCGCATGCGTCAGCGACGATCTGCAACACGTCCCCCTGCAATTATGCAGCATACAAATCACTTCTGAGCTAACTGGAGACGGGCTCCGTGCCGGCGCGTCACCATGACAGCCTGCCCGAACCCACCCCGACATAGCATACTGAGATGTGATTCGTAATTAGCACGCAGGCATATTAGAGCACGATCTTTGGCATAATCATACGAAAGTTGCATGCTTTGGAGCACACATCTGTAAGATTATGGGCATCGAAGGCCCGATTCTTAATTGCGGATCATGTCTCTGGATGCAACCACACATCCGGACAAGATCCACGAATCCTGTCTTGAGTGTGCCGGATCCTTGCAGGACAAACTCCTTGGAAAGCCCAAATCTGGCTGCAACGTCACACCAAAGGATCTTCAATCCCTGCTTTGTTCGCCCTGTTTGAGATACAGTGCGTCTGAAGGTGGGCCTGACCGGACGGTTTATCCAAAAGGCAGGTCCGCCCAGCTCCGGTTTTTCAGATCTTTAATCGGAATACTACGCACATACGCACACACACACCGTGACGGGCCTTCATGCCACACCCGGCACTACGGGGATCACAGCCGGAAGTGAAAGGCCGCATCGGCTGCCACCGCGGCAAAGATGATCGTCAGGTACGGCGCCGTTACCTTGTACGCCTTCCAGGCAAAGTCCGCGGTGGGGGTCTGCGTGAGCCTGTAATGGTACACGAGCATCATCCCGCCAGAGACGGCGGCTATGACCACGTAGACCACACCCATGCCAAAGGCGTAGAGGGCAAGCGAGAACGGAACCAGGATTAGCGTGTTGGCCAGGATGTACTTTGAGGTTCGCTGCATGCCGATGACCACCGGCAGCATGGGCACGTTGGCCTCCTCGTAGTCGGCCCTTATCTTCATTGCAAGGCACCAAAAGTGCGACGGCGTCCAGGCAAAGACCAGAAAGCCCACCATAAACCCCAGAATGTCAAGGGATCCGGTGGCGCCAGCCCATCCGGCCCAGGACGCAGCGCTGCCGGCAATTCCGCCTATCACAATATTTGAGGTGTTGATGCGCTTGAGCCAGACGGTGTAGATTATGACGTATGAGAATATCCCCAGTGCGATAAAGAACGCTGCAAGCCAGTTGAGCGCAAGGTACCCGTAGACTACAGATGCCGCGCTCAACACCAGCCCGTACACAAACACCTGGCGCTCCCCGATCCGGCCTGACGGGATGGGCCTGGTGCTGGTTCTCTTCATCATGGGATCTATGTCCCTGTCGTAGTAGTGATTAAGCGCGCTCGAGCCGGCAGACGCCATCGCGCCGGCAACTATGATGTGCAGGTAGGCCCAGAGATCAAGATCGGGCGCCCCGGAGACAAGCCTGCTTGCGGCATACATCGAGGCCACTGCGGTAATTACCAGCAGCACGACTATCCGCGGCTTGGATACCTCCATTATCTCTCTTAATCCCAACTACATCATTGGCTTTGCCATTGAATTTAATTCCTTTGTAATTTTGTCCGTACTGGATCATCCGTATCCGGTCGCGTGCAAAGTCTCTTGTGGACACGCTCTCCACAAGCATGAGAAGAAGGAATGCCACGCTCTCTGCAGACAATGCCCAAACGGCCCTGCCGGTCTGCCGCGGCGCAGCATACGGGCGCCGGCTCCGTAGGGCCGCCCGGGACTTTGCTATGTGGTGTAGCCGCCCAGAGTGGCATGCCAGATTCCGAGTCAGCGCGATCAGGGACAGGATGCCCGTCCAGCACGGTGCTGGGCCTGGCTCCCGCGTCAGCAGGAAGACATGTTTCAAAAGGATTTAATTATCTCGGCTCGGCCAGCTACCGTAAATGAGCAATTGGGATCTCATGATGCCGGGCATGGGCCTTACGGCAATCGGCCTTGCAGGTGTCTTTATCTCGTACTCCGGCTTGGCCCACACGTTTATCGACGGCATGCATGCCCTCACGGGGCTCACCATGTTCATAGGCCTCATATTCCTGTCCACGGGAATCCTGGACGGCGGTGTATCCACCAGCAACAGGGCCAAGGCAACGACGCTTGTGATAATCTCAATTGCGCTGTCCTTTGGGGTCTTCGGATTTACCCTGGGAACCTTTGACTCGACTAGCATCTTTGCCGGAATTATGATGGCCCTTGTGACGCCTGCCGTCGTCATATCATACATGGCCGCCAAGATGCCCCAGTTTTTGCGGCCCGTCGGTACCATCTTTGCCCTGGCCATAGGCGCAGGGATCCTATCCTTTGTGGGCTTTGGCCTAGTAGGGCCTGACCCGTATCTCATTCCGGAGCAGATAGAGATCGAGCTGGATGTGATACCGGATATCATCTCTGATGCGCCAGTGTTTACCATCGTCATGCTGGCGGGATCCGCAGATCAGGGAAACCCGGACTATGATCCAGACCTGGCCGTCGTCCAGCAGGGAGACCGTGTCGTGTGGTCCAACGAGGACGACGTTGCCCACACCTCAACCAGCAGTGTGGACTTTGGGGACACCTTTGACACGGGCCTTCTGGGCGTCGGAGCCACGTACACACTAGACACCGCAGACATACCCGTAGGCGAGTACGACTACCTGTGCTCCGTTCATCCATGGATGACCTCGGTTCTGATCATCGAGGGCACTCCAGAGCCCGCCGTGGTGTCGCTGCCCATGGGATCATCGCTCCAACAGCCCGGGCAGATCTACTACGACCCTGATCTGATAGTCGTGTCCGTCGGCGACACTGTGGCATGGAACAACGACGACAACGCAATACACACCGTTACCGCAAACCAGAACGAGTTTGACTCCGGACTGCTGACGGTAGGTGGCGTCTTCGAGTACACCTTTGAGGAAGAGGGAACGTTTGACTACCTGTGTACGGTTCATCCCTGGATGGTTGGAACTGTAATAGTGGAATAGCATTGTACAGAACCATATCGATCTCTCTGGATCAGAGGCGTCAGCTGCTCCGGCATGCCGCAGACGGCATGCCATACGAGTCGTGTGCCATACTCCTGGGAACGAGCCAGAACCAGGATGCCACGGTAGCCGAGATCTATCTCACGGAGAATGCGGACAGATCCTCCACAAGGTTTACCGTCTCAAGCAAGGATCTGATGGAGATATACGCAACAGCAGAGAGAAAGAGCCTTGAGGTGGTGGCCATATTTCACTCCCACCCGCTCTCCGAAGCGTACCCCTCTGCCACGGACCAAAAGTTCATGTTCAACAACCCGGTGGTCTGGGTCATTGCAGGGCTAGCCCGCACGATCAGAGCGTTTGTCCTGGATCCCGGGGTACGCGAGATTCCGATCATACAGCAAAGTTGAGGGCGGGCCGCAGGCGCCGACCCGTGTGCGCAGGCCGACATTCCACGGCCGCAGAACGCCACCATATATCCTGCACGCAGAGCAGGTTCCTTGAAATAAATATCCCCTGCTTTGTGGGATGGTATGCAAATCCACGTATACGACACATACGTCAGATCAAAGGCAGGACACATCATGCACTTTGACGTGATTACCGGCGAAAAGGATCACGGCAAGGCCATAGAGTACGGCAAGGAGTGGTTGACATCAGTCGGCGAGGACGGAGCCACCATCACGACAAACGAGTGCCAGTTCTGCCACTCCCAGGGAGCCCCCGAACCTGTAGAGAGCGAGATCAGGGAGAAGGGGTACTTTATCCAGAAGATGGAAGGCTGTCCCTAGGCCTTCATCGACCCTTTTTTTTTATTTAGATTTGCGGCATGGGATCAGATCCCATTTCAACCACGCACCCAGAAGAGTCCCTGCGCCCGGCTCGGTACTACAGGCGGCACTGTGTCCGCAGCCAGCCTAGCCGTGACCCGTGCTTGGGGCAAACGCGTCTCCCTGGCATGCCTTGCTAGAGTCAGTCGCAAACACCCGGTTCTCCGTGGACCACCAGTACGCGGTGGCAGTATAGTCCACAATCTCCCCACAGTCCATGCCCCGTATCAGCTCCATCTGCGCCTCTGCCAGCGGATCAAGGTAGAGCACCTTGTAGATCCCGATGTAGACGCCGAGCACTATGCCCACGGCAAGAAATATGGCTGCGATAACAAAACCGTACTCCATTGCTGATACGCCCGGGATTGCCATATTTTTAGTTTTGACATGGAATACGGCGCAGGCAGCCTGCCGTGCCGGGCAGGGGAGATCGCAGGATATGCGGTGCCCGCACCCAGATGGATGAAGATGTGACATCGCATGGCAGAGGACGGCAGATCGCGAGATTTTTTAGGAGACGGCTTGCACACACAAGCATGAAGCACCCATACGTGCGCCTCACAGTCGAGGGGGACAAGAGCACCAAGTGGATCTGCGGCTGCTTTCAGACAGAGGACGGCTTTTTCAAGTTCTGCCCCAGGCACGACGAGATCATGAGGAAGACCATCCTGGCACAGATCGACGAGATGGACATGACCACGGAGATAAGGGATCCCGACGCGTGACCGGAACGGCTAGAGCGCGACTATGGCCACAAACGCCGACACGAAGACGATTGCCACCGTGTTGAGCAGCTTTATCACCGTGTTGAGCGCCGGGCCCGCGGTGTCCTTGTAGGGATCGCCGATGATGTCTCCCACCACGGCCACCTTGTGCTCCTCGCTCCCCCTCTGGCCCCTCATCTCCACCAGCTTCTTTGCGTTGTCCCAGGCACCGCCGGTGTTCGCAAGGTGGTACGCCAGGAATATCCCGGTTACGACGGCGCCCATCAGGAGCCCCGCAACCGCGGTGGGCCCCAGCAGCACCCCCAGTATGATGGGCGCAGTGATTGCCATAACGGCAGACTTCCAGAGCTCCTTGATCGACGCCACGGTGGCGATGTCCACGCACCGGGCATAGTCGGGCTTTGACTTGCCTGTAAGAATTCCCGGATCGGCCTTGAACTGCCTTCGCACCTCGTCGACCATCTTGGTTGCGGCACGGGTTACGCCGCTGATGAGCTGGCCCGTGATTATAAACGGGAGCAGCCCGCCGACCAGGAGCCCGATCACCACGGCGGGGTTTGTCAGGCTGTAGTCGAGCTCCAGCACACCCGCAAAGAAGTGGGCAGCCTCATACTGGAATGCCTGGATCATTGCCAGTGCAGCCAGGGCCGCGCTGGCAATTGCAAAGCCCTTTGTCACGGCCTTGGTGGTGTTGCCCACCGCGTCTATCTCGTCGGTGATCTTCCGGTTTGCCTCCCCCATGCCCGTCATCTCGACTATGCCGCCGGCGTTGTCTGCAATGGGCCCGAAGGCGTCTATGCTGAGCACGATTCCGGCCAGGCTGAGCATCGCCATGGCAGTCAGCGACGTGCCAAGGATTCCGTACAGCACGGGATCCGCACCCTCCGGCGCCGCCGCCGAGGATATGCCGTAGGAGAGGGTTATCGCGACCACCAGCGCTAGCATGAACGGTCCGGTGGACTGCAGTCCCTTGACGATTCCCATCAGCGTCAGCGACGCATAGCCCCACTTGGCGGACTCGGCAATCTCTTTTACCGGACCGTACTTGTAGCTGGTGTACCTGTCGGTAATCTTCTGGATCACGGGAACCAGGATTACGCCGATCACCGTTGCGCCAAACAGCGCGTATGCGGCGCTGGACTCGCCGATGAAATAGTATGTAAACGCAAAGTTGAGCGCGACGGCAATTCCCGCAGACACGTAGAATGAGCGGTTCAGCGGAGCCATCACGTCGGTCACGTTCTTGGATCTTATGATGAGCACGCCCACGATTGATGCGATCATGCCAGACGCCCCGATGAGCATCGGGTACAGCACCAGCTCCGGCGCCCCGATCAGCGCAGTGATCAGCAGCGCAGCAAGGATGGTAACTATGTAGGACTCGTAGATGTCAGAGCCCATGCCCGCGGCATCGCCGACGTTGTCGCCCACGTTGTCGGCTATGGTGGCCGGGTTACGAGGATCGTCCTCTGGTATGTTGGCCTCCACCTTCCCCACCAGGTCGGCCCCCATGTCGGCTGCCTTTGTGAAGATTCCGCCGCCGATCCTTATGAAGAGGGCTATGAGGCTGGCGCCTATGCCGACTCCGGCAATCGTGATGGGATCCGGATACACCATGTACAGGCCGGTAATCACCAGCAGCGCCATGGCAGGCACCGCGAGACCCACGGTTGCCCCACCCCTAAAGGCCATGACAAAGGTGCTTCCCAGGCCGACATTGCTCAGGTTCGCGGCCCTCACCGCAGTCTTGACGGTAATCTTGAGTGAGATCAGCCCGGCCACGGCAGACAGGGTCGCGCCGACGGCAAACGCGACTCCGTTTGAGAACTCCAGGAATGCTCCGATGAGCACCGCCAACCCAATTGCCACGGGAATTATAATCTTCATCTCCCTTCTGATAAACGCCGAGGCACCCACCTTGACGGCATCGGAGATCTCCTGCATCTCCTTGGTGCCGGCAGGCTGCCTTGAGATCCATGCCACAAGACCGCCAGCTATAATAAAAGAAACTATTCCTGCCACAATGGGCAGAAGTTCGTGGGGAAGATCCATCCTACACCAGCAAGCCAATAATCCTGAAATATAAATTATCAAGCAGCAAGAGTGGCAGGCAGTTGGGTCTCCTTCGCCATGTCCGTAGGGAGTCGGTTAGGCATAGATCAAACCCTTGAATTCTGTCGTATCCGCCATCATTTGTGCCCAAACCCGCACGGAACGGTCACAAATATCCGGACAGAACCAGCCATCAGCCAGATCAAACAGTAACGATCTAACCTCTTACGAGGGGGACGCGAAAGGTCCGGTGCCGTCCGCAACCTTTGGCGTCCCGTCCTGCCATCCCTGGCAGAGGCGGATCAGCGCCTCTTGCGGTACGGCAAAAAGACGCCGCCCCGCCTTGCCCGTCTTATGAGCCCGTTAAACCGGCGCCCGTGGCTGAGGTATGGAAACCGCATGTGGATCAGCTCATGGACTATGGTCTCGTCTAGCACCTGCTCGTTGGGAATCTTTCGTATGTTTATGAAGATCATGTTGCTTTTGAGGTACGCCACGCCATAGTACCGGTATGCCGTGCTTCGCCTTCCCCTAGTCATCTGCCGGGGCATCTCTAGCACGTCCTTGGTTGTCAGCAGCACCCGCGGCTCGGCAATGGAGAGCCGGCCGGAGTAGATGCTGACCTTTTCAAGAATCTGCCATTTGAGATCTGGATCCAGCCTCACGACAGAGACTCGATGCGCCGCAGTATATCCGGCGGTGTCAGCTGTTGCTGCGGGTTTGGTCTACTTTTTGGCAGGCCGCCTCCCCCGCACTGCCGCGGCCGGGGATCGCCCGGGCCGTGCGGTATCTGATCCGAACATCTAGGTCATTGGGACGACAGGATCAGAAAATTAGCAGTGTAATCACGAATCATACAGCCACCGTCTCATCATATCCTGTCCATCATATCTAGGAGCGAGTGAGCCTTATCTCTTACTTGCGCGCTGACGTGCACCACGACCAGACCCTCATTTGGCTGGCCGTACATTACCGTCGAGCCCAGGGGGGCACTGGTGCATACGGGCAGAACCAGCAGATCCTCCTCGCCGTCCACCAGTATCCTGGAAGGCTTTGGGGAGGCAAGGGCCTCGTCTATGGCCGTGATCGCCTCCTCGGTGATCCCGCCGGGCGGGTTGCTACACCTTATGCGGGTTCTCAGCAGTCCCCTATCCGGAAGATCCCTCCTTGCCCGCTTTTCAGTGCCGTCAACTATCTGAACCGACGGGACGATGCCGTACTGCATCATCTTCTGCGTGGTGGCATCCCCTACGGTAATCAGCATGCCGTCGCCAAGCTCATCTAGCACGTTCTCCTGCGAGGTATCGGCATCCGGAATCAGCTTGCCAAGCGGCGTCTTGAACCTGTCACGCATTCCTTCGGCAATCTTTCCGGCGTATCTACGGGCTGACGGTTCCAATGACCTGTCCTGTGTCCTGCGGTGGCGCCTCCGGTGGATCGTCCGGGGCGGCCATCTCCTCCCTGAGCTTGGCGGCAAGAATGCTGCACTGGGCGGCTATGTTCTTTGCCGCCGACTCGAAGGCCAGTGCGGCGGGGAGATCCGGATCTGAAAGCATGATCGACCTTCCAAGGTCTGAGCCCGACATTATGTCAGAGTGGAGCGGTATCTCTCCCAGGAACGGTATGCTGAACTTTTCGCTGATCTTTCTGGCCCCGCCCTCGCCAAATATGTAGTGCCTCTGGTCGCATCCGGTGCAGATAAAGTGGCTCATGTTTTCAACCACGCCTATGATGGGAACGTTCAGCTTCTCAAACATGCCTATCGCCTTGACGGCCACGTTGCTTGCCACATCCTGGGGGGTTGTAACTACAAGTATGCCGGTAATCGGGATGGTCTGCGCCAGCGTAAGCGGGATGTCACCTGTTCCGGGCGGCAGGTCCACCACAAGGTAGTCCAGGTCAGACCAATTGGTGTCGACCAGAAACTGCTTGAGGATGCCAGATATGATCGGTCCACGGTATATGGCTGCCTGGTGCTGCTGCTCTGCAAAGAATCCAAACGACACCACCTGGATGCCGCTTGCGGTTGCCGGCTGCAGCTTGTTGTTCTCCACCTCCATGTATGCGTCCTTCATGCCAAGCATCAGCGGTATGCTGGGGCCGTATATGTCGGCATCCAAGAGGCCAACCTTGGCCCCTGACTTTGACAGCGCCAGCGCCAGGTTCAGGGAGACTGTAGACTTGCCGACCCCACCTTTGCCGCTTGCGACGCCGATGATGTTCTTTACGGTCGACATTCCCGTGTCGTCGTCCAGGGAGCGGCCCTCCATGACCTTGGCGGTAACCTTGAGGTCAAAGCTGCGCACCCCATCAAGCTCCCCTATCACCCGTCGGACATCCTCCTCGATGTCTGCGTTAAACGGACAGGCCGGGGTGGTCAGCTCCAGTGTAAACTTGAGGTCGCCCTGATCCAGCTCCAGATCCTTGATCATCCCCATCGAGACGATGTCCTTCTTCAGATCAGGATCGATTACCGTGCTCAGCTTCTCAAGTACCTGATCTACTCCAGCCATGCGCAAGGAATTGCGGAGTGCATTATTTAGTTCTTATGGGAGCCTCCGGTTCTGCAGGCTCGGACACAGGCGATGACAAGGCAGGCGCCTGGCCCGTGCCCGTCCCAGCGCACTATCCCGATCCTGCAGCGGATCAGGCCGCCGCAGTCCTGTCAAGGGACTGGCTCTGCCCAGATGCTCCTAGCCGTTCCCCACTGCATGGGCGCAGGTAATGTCAGGCACGGCAGAATGTAAGAGCCAAACCCCCGCCCAATCAAATTCTTCACCGGATCCCCAACTAAAGATTCATAAATCCAAATCTGGCAGAAGATGCCAGTGTTTTCTATATCAACGCTGTTAGATGTAATAAGGATCCCTCCGGATCGATTTAACGCCTCACTAAAAGAGGCGGCGATTGCCATACTGAAGGAAAAGTACGAGAGCATGATCAACGCCGAGCTGGGCTACATCATCATGATAATGGATGCCAAGGTGGACAGGATGGGAAAGATGATCGCAGGAGACGGAGGGACATTTCACAAGGTGGAGTTTGAGGCGCTGACGTTCTATCCCAAAATGCAGGAGATTGTGCAGGGGGAGATTGTAGATATCACGGACTTTGGGGCATTTGTCAGAATAGGCCCAACCGACGCACTGCTGCACCTGTCACAGGTGATGGACGACTACCTAAAGAGCGACGTCAAGGCAGGCATCATAATTGCAAACCAGAGCGGCCGCACGCTCAGGGTGGGCTCTACGCTTCGGGCCCGCATTACCGCGGTATCCCTTGGCAAGGCCGCATCCATGGGCAAGATCGGAATCACCTGCAGGCAGCCGTTCTTGGGTGCTGATGCGTGGATCGCAGAGGAGCTCAAAAAGGCCGAAGAGGGGACTGAAAAGCCAAAGATGGCAGAGATAAAGGAGAAGTAGGATGGCAAGAGAGATGGCCTGCAGAAAGTGCAAGCATGTAACAATAGGCAAGGTATGCCCCGCCTGCAAGTCGTCTGATCTGACGCCGGACTGGGAGGGAATCGTGCTGATAATCAACCCCACGGGATCCCAGATAGCGCAGACCCTGGGAATTACCGCAAAGGGCAAGTACGCGCTAAAAGTGACATAGGACATGTCGCGCGTATCGAGTTTGGTCATTTGCCGATGTGCCATGGCAACATGCTATCCAGACAAAACATGAGTAATGGGCCGGATGGAGTTTGCACTTGGTGCAAATTTTAGTTCCGCTGCTCGGAGTTGTGGCGACAGTGTGCATCTGCGATCCAGGCAGGTAGCGACCAGGCGCAGGCGCACGCACGAGTGGGATGGCCGTTGCCGCGGACACCATGCCTGCCAGAATAAGTAATATGAAGCGGATCCCGGCGTATGGTGGATGCCTACAGGTAAGAGAAAGGAGTGCCCCATGTGCGGACATGTGATGATCGACATACGGGGCTGATCAGGTCACTTTTGGGTTAACCGGTAAGAGTTGGGCGAAAAAGGGTCGATTTTTAATTACGAACCATGTCTCTGCTCTCTTTTGGCGTATGATCCACCTAGCTTTTGACCCGTCTGGTTTTTTCATGACTCTGGCGCGGTGTATGCCGATATGCCTCCATCTCTTTGCGTACCGGGGCATATGCAGGTGTAGGTGGTTTCCGGACCTGAGCATATACTTCCAATATCGGACAATTCTTTATATATATCCGTATCTTCCTTTTAACTTTGTTTCCCAATCCAAACATTTCGCACTTTTACGATTAATTTAGTCCGTAAACAGTGTCAAGTCACACGAGAACCGTGTTCTTTGTGGCAACTCAGGTGCGTTTATCGAAATTGGGAAACAAAGTTTTCCTTTTTAGTGTGTTGCATAATTCCCCCTGCTCGCTTAGAACATGCACGGGCCCTGCATATTTTGGACTACACCGCACCTGCCCCCATGTCTACCAGCTTGTTGTACGTGGCCACCTTGATCCTGACTTCCTGCACCATGTTCTTCCACTTTAGCGAGTACAGGTGCTCGCCGAACATCCGCTTGAATGCAGAGAACACGATCTCCACCAGCCATCTCTTGCCGTACTCGACCTTCTTTTTCCATTCCCCCCGGAAGCGCCTTTTCTCGTCGTCTGACATCTTCCACACGTGGCTGTCAGCAGATCCGCCAAGCTGCTTCCTGACTGCGATCCCCCATGCGTCGCCGGTCCCTTTCCCGCGCGCCGTCGAGTTTACCCTGAGCTTGATGCGCGAATTCACGTCGCGATCCCCGCATGCAGTCACGCTGCTTCTGGAAGCGTAAGCGGCATCTCCGTACAGGCAGCATCCTGCACCTGCCGGCCCGGCGGCGGAATCCTGAGATGTGATTCGTAATTAGCACGCAGGCACATTAGAGCACGATCTTTGGCATAATCATACGAAAGTTGCATGCTTTGGAGCGCACATCTGTAAGATTATGGGCATCGAAGACCCGATTCTTAATTGCGGATCATGTCTCTGCGCCTGACCTGTCCGTGCCGCAGCCTCCAAGGCCTCGTCAAGCAGCGGAATGAGCATCGGCGAGTCTCCGGTTCTGTCGTCGGTGACCTGGACTGCCAGTATCTTCTTCGTGTCCACGTCCACCATCACGTGGAGCTTGACGAATCCTCTCCGGACCTTCCATTTGTGCCTGATCCACTCTCCCCTGTTGTGCTGCTTTAGGCCAGTGGAGTCAACTGCGAGGCGGACCGGCACTGTCCCGCCGCCCGTGACGGTAAACACGCTGCCATTCCTTTTGACCTCCAATGCCTGGAACCTTCTGTATATTGTGGTGTAACAAGGCGTGTCCCAGTCACCGAGCGTCTCAATCAGCATTCCCTGCAGGTGCCTGTACGGCAGTCCTGTCATCGATTTTACCGCCGCCAGGGCCGCAAACAGTGACTCGGCGTACTGGAACGGCGCGCCCACCTTGTTCCTGTTAGCGGCCATCATCTCCTCGTGCCTTTGCGGATCGTCCCGGATGATCAACGCTTGGCCGCGCTTGACGTATTTCTCGTTGTCAGTCATCAGCAATCTGTGTCTGATCCACTGATCCTTAGCTTTTTCGGTCTCGGACGGAGTGGGGATATTCACGGTAATGTACTAGGAGGAATTATGCAACACACTAACATGTAAAATAGCTTTTTAAAGAAGATGCCCAAATCTGCCCTATTGGCCAGGAGATACACCAAGGAACACGAATGGGTGGACACAATAGACGGCGGCATCATAGTGGGAATTACGGAATTTGCACAGGACCAGCTTGGCGATGTGGTCTCTGTCGAACTGCCCGAGGTCGGGGTCTCTTACAGGCAGAATGACGCCATGGCAATAATAGACTCCGTAAAGACATCAACGGACGTATACAGTCCGGTGGATGGGCGGGTCACCCATGTCAACGAGAGCCTGCTGTCACAGCCTGAACTGATCAACAAGTCACCGCATCAGGACGGGTGGATTGTAAAGATGGTACCGGAGCATCGGGCCCAGTTGGACTCTATGCTCACCGAGGACCAGTACGACGAATTGGTTGGCAACGCTGAGAAATAAATGAACTACATTCCACACACAGGGGAGCACATCTCGGAGATGCTCGCTGCAATAGGCTGCCGGACGGTCGACGAGCTTGTGCCAAGGCAGGTTCCCAGAGCGGCAAGACTCGACCTTGGAAAGTCCATGAGCGAGATGGAGATTGTATCGTACATCGAGTCGCTTGCCGCAAAGAACACACAGACCAAGTGCTTCGCGGGTGGCGGCTCGTACGACCACTACATCCCCTCTGCCATAAGCCACATAGTTATGAGGGGGGAATTTCTCACCTCATACACCCCGTACCAAGCAGAGGCAAGCCAGGGGGTGCTGCAGGCGCTATACGAATACCAATCATACATATGCCTGCTCACCGGAATGGATGTCTCCAACGCGTCACTTTATGACGGAGCCTCGGCCCTGGCAGAGGCCGTGCTCTTGGCCCACTCGTACACAAAAAGAAGAGGCGTTTTCGTGGATGGGGGATTGAATCCCGCATACCTTCAGGTTCTCAGGACATACTGCGAGGGAACCGACATCTTCATTTCGGATGCCATAAACGACGATGTGGCATGCGTCATACAGCAGACGCCCGCCTTTGACGGTTCCATAAGGAATCCCACACACATGGCAGAGAAGGCCCACCGGAACGGATCGCTCTTCATAAGCTGCATATCGGATCCCACATCGCTGGCCATCATGCGTCCTCCCGGGGAGGCAGGGGCGGACATGGTGACGGGCGAGGGGCAGGCATTCGGAATACCCAAGAGCTTTGGGGGCCCGTATCTCGGATTCATGGCGGTCAGGAATAAGCTGACCAAGAAACTGCCCGGAAGGATAGTGGGCGCAACCCGGGACGGGTCTGGCAGGCGGGGATTTGTTCTTACGCTACAGGCAAGAGAGCAGTTCATCAGGCGGGAACGCGCCACCAGCAACATAACGACAAACCAGACGCTCTTGGCGCTGTCTGCGACCATATACCTGGCCCTGCTGGGAAGGACCGGCCTTCGGTCGGTTGCCCGTACCTCGTACCGTCGGGCGCACCGGCTACAGCAAATGCTGCACACAAGGGGGTTCCGCACCATAACGCCGGGCCCGTTCTACAACGAGTTTCTTGTAGAGACGCCAAGGCCCGCGGCGGACATACTGGAACGCCTACAGCGGTACGGCATACTGGGAGGAATCGCAGTGGACGATTACAGGCTGCTTATATGCTGCACAGAAAAGAGCACCATGCCGGACATGGAGACGTATGCGAAGGAGGCCTCCTTGCAATGACCGCACGCGGCAGGACTGCGCCCACGAAGCTTATCTTTGATTACGGCCAAGCAAGCACCGGACACGTCCACACGGATGAAGACGGCATAAAAGACCGGTTTCCGGAACGGGAATGCCTGCCCCTGCCGGATGTGAGCGAGCTGCAGGTGATCCGCCACTATACGGAGCTCTCCAGAAAAAACTACGGAATAGACACCGGCATATATCCGCTGGGCTCGTGCACCATGAAGTACAACCCGCGCGTAAACGAGGATATGGCCAGGCTCCCCGGATTCGCAGGCATGCACCCCCGCGCCCCGCCGTCCCACGCGCAGGGCGCGCTGGAGGTCATGTGGGAACTGCAGGAGGCCCTCAAGGAGATCACCGGCATGGACGCGTTCAGCCTCCAGCCTGCCGCCGGCTCCCAGGGGGAGCTGCTGGGGGTCATGATCGCCAAGAGATACTTTGCGGACATGGGCGAGAGGCGCACCCGAATAATAATTCCGGACTCGGCGCACGGAACGAATCCCGCTACTGCCGCCACATGCCGGTTCCAGACCGTAACGGTACGCAGTGACGAGCGCGGAAACATGGACTTGGACGGGTTCCGGCAGGCCATAGGGGACGACGTGGCCGTGGTGATGATCACAAACCCCAACACGCTGGGGTTCTACGAGGAGCACCTTCAGGAGATAACGGATCTGTCAAGGAAGCACGGAACACTGCTGTACTGCGACGGGGCAAACATGAACGCGATGCTGGGAATCAGCAAGCCCGCGGAGCAGGGGTTTGACATGATGCACCTGAACCTGCACAAGACGTTCTCCACCCCGCACGGCGGCGGCGGGCCCGGCGGGGGCGCCCTGGGAGTCAGATCATTCCTTGAGGAGTACCTGCCGGTGCCAAGGGTTGTGAGGCATGACAGCGGCCCCACGTTTGATCTAGACCACAACCACGAAAAGAGCGTCGGCAGGATCCACTCGTTTTATGGAAATTTTGGAGTCATGCTCAGGGCCCTGGCGTATATCAAATCGTGGGGATCCGACATTGTGAATGTCTCGGAGGCGGCCCTACTCAATGCAAACTACCTTCTGGGCCTCATAAGGGGGAGCTTTGACGTGCCGTATGACCGGCGGTGCGCCCACGAGTTTGTGGTGTCTGCAAGAAGGTTTGGCGAGAAGAGCGCCCTGAACATGGCAAAAAGGATGATCGACTATGGATTCCACCCGCCCACCGTATACTTTCCGCTCATAGTAAAGGAGGCCCTAATGATAGAGCCCACCGAGACGGAGAGCAAGGAGACGTTGGACCGGCTTGCCGGCGCGTTTTTAGCGATAGCGAGCGAGATGGACCAGAATCCGGACATGCTCGACGGCGCGCCCCACACCACGGCCACCGGAAGGCTGGACGAGGTGATGGCCGCGCGGCGCCTTGACCTGCGCTGGAAGCCCCCGGAGGGATGACGCATGGACCATGACCGGGACAGCACGGTTGTAACCGAACATACGGCAAAGCTGGAGAAGATGGTGAGAATAAGGCTGGACTATTCCCGCCAATCCCGCACGATAAGGTCCATAAGGATAACCGGGGACTTTTTCATGCATCCGGAGGACGCGATAGAGGGCCTGGAGATGGGGCTGCGGGGGGCAGAGCTGAAAAGGGACACCCTGAGGCAGAGAATCTCCTCGGCCCTTGCCGGTACCCGGTGCTTTGGGTTTGACGAGGAATCGCTGGCGGGGGCAATATTGGATGCGGGAGGCGGTGCGCCATAAGGTTTGAGCGCATCAAGATACTGGAGACCGGCTTTGGCACAGGCCCGTGGAATATGGCCGTCGATGAGTGCCTCCTTTACAGGTATGGCGCCTCCGGGGACACCGTTTTACGGATATACGGTTGGTCCCGGCCATGCATAACGATAGGCTACTTTCAGGGAGCGCGCGAGGAGGTTAATCTGGAACGGTGCGAGCACAGCCGGGTGGATGTTGTAAGGAGAATCACCGGCGGGGGAGCGGTGTTTCACGATATGGAGGTTACATACTCGCTGGTCACCGGGAGGTTTCCTTCAGACATAATGGCATCATACCGGGGCATATGCGACATGGTAATATCGGGGCTGGGCCGCATGGGTTTGGACGCATCGTTCTCCCCGCTCAACGATGTCACCGTAAAGGGGAGGAAGGTCTGCGGCAATGCCCAGACAAGAAAGGGTAGCGCGCTGCTGCAGCACGGCACCATACTGCTGGATGTGGATGTGGAAAAGATGTTCTCGCTGCTCAACGTGCCCACCGCAAAGATACGGGACAAGGCCATTGCGGGTGTGAAGGAGAGGGTGGCGGGCATAGGCCGTACATTCGGACAGACCACCGAGGCGCTAAAGAGGGGCGCGCAGGACGCGTTTGGCTGTGAGCTGGACACCATGTCGCTGTCCCGGGAGGACACCACAGAATGCAGGAGGATAATGGCTGCAAGATACTCCCAAGAGTCGTGGACGCACAGGAGATAGTGCACGGCGGCAGGGGCTGCCCTGCCCGGCAATGCCGGAAACCGCACCTGCGGGCGCGCCCGCCACACGGGGGCCCGACCGCCATGCGCACCATGGCTGCGTCCCGCAGGCACGACACTGGCTGCAAGGAATGCAAAAACCAGCGGCTGGCAGAAAGAGGCAGATCCTCGCCCAACCCCATGCAAGGCGGTGCCGACAAATCGTGTAGATGCGCACCCGCACAGCGTCGGGGCGCCCGCGCCCCAAGAGATGCAGCAAAACGAGCCCCCCCCCCCGGCAGGTCGGGGGAAGGGCCACGGGCGGCCACAATGAGAAAACCCTGTGCCACAGAAATCCGATCCCAACACGAGAATCTGCGTACCGGAAGGGCGGTTGGCGTTCCGGGTGCCTTTGGCGGGCGCCGTCGCCCTCGCAATATTTATTGCATATTGTATTGACCCCCTTCCATGTATGACGCCATAGTTGTGGGGGCCGGGCCCGGGGGCTACGCGTGCGCCATGAGCCTGGCCAAAGGCGGCGCCAGGGTGTGCATAATAGAGCGGAACGGCCTTGGCGGCACCTGCACCCAGAGAGGATGCATCCCTACAAAGTATCTTCATGCGATGGGCGACTTGGCCCGGAGGACGAGGGCCGCAAAGAGGCACGGCATAGGGGACGGCACCATAAGCGTCAATTATGACATGCTGAGCGCCGGCATGAGGGGCACAATATCCAGGATTGCCTCGGGGATGCGGCTCCAGCTCCGACAGCACAACGTGGACACAATATCCGGGGAGGCCAGCGTGATATCGCCCGACATTGTAGAGGTTGGCGGGGCGCGATACGAGACCCGCAATGTGGTGCTGGCGACAGGGAGCGGGCCCAAGACCGTCGATTTGGCAGGATATGACACGCTTACCACCGACTCCGTGTTTGAGATGCAGAGTCTCCCCGAATCCATACTGGTCATAGGAGGAGGGTATAGCGGATGCGAGTTTGCGTCCATACTGAATGCCTTGGGCTGCAGGGTGTGGCTGGCCGAAGCGCAAGGATCCCTCCTGCCTGGGCAGCCAAAGGTGGTGGGGGATACAATAGAAAAGTACATGAAGCTGGACGGCATATCGGTATTCACCGGCTCCACGGCAAACGCACACGACGGCCATATTGCGGTGGGGAATGACGAGATAGACCCCGAGGCCATACTGGCCTGTGTGGGAAGATACCCGGTTCTGGACGCAGACCGGCTCGATATGCTGGGCGTCAAATATACCTACAGGGGGATAGCCGTGGATGCAAGAATGCAGACCAGCGCAGACAGGATATATGCGGTAGGCGACGTTACTGGGGTATACGAGCTGGCGCATGTGGCCACGCGTCAGGGGGAAGTCGCGGCGCAGAACATGCTGGGCCGACACACCCAGATAGACTACACCACAGTACCCTACTGCGTGTTCACGTACCCAGAGGTGGCCATGGTGGGAAGGCTGGAGGGCCAGGCGGCCACGGTGCAGATGGCCGCCAGTGCAAAGGCAAACTGCCTGGGGCAGACCCGGGGGTTTGTCAGGGTGTATGCCAGAAACGGTACACTGCGGGGGGCGCTGATAGTGAGCGCGCACGCCAGCGAGATCATAGGCGAGGCGGCGCTGGCCATAAGGATGGGCCTCAGACCCCAAGACGTGGTCGACACCATACACGCGCACCCCACCCTGCCGGAGGCCCTTGCCGACGCGGCGGCCACCGCAGCACGCATGCAGGAGGACGCAGAGTCGTGTCCGGGGCCAGAATAGGGATAGAGCTGGGCATACGGGCCCCCGCAAAGGCCGTGCGGAGGGCGGCCGGACTGGCAGGATCTTATGCGGGATACTTTCTGGTTCCCGAGACCCACCCGCACATAATGGGGGTCGATGCGCTGGACATGATACTGGAGGTATCGGCAGGGCTCCCAAGCCGCGCATGCGTGGGCACCGGCGTAATCAGCGTGTTTTCCCGCACCAGTGCGGACATGCTAGATCAGGCGCTCCGCATCCACTGCACCATGGGAGAGCGGTTCATCTTGGGGATCGGCACAAGCGCGCCGGTTGTCGTAGAGGGCATGTGGAAGATGGAGTTTCGCAGGCCCGTATCCCGTCTTGTGTCATATACCAGGAGCCTCCGGGAACATGGGTATACGGGGCCCATATACTGGGCCGCGGTGGGCGAGAGGACGCTGCGGCTCGCCATGCAGAACGCCGACGGCGTCATCTTCTTTCTCAAGCCGCGCTCACACATGCCAGGGCACGTCAGGGCAATCCGGGAGGGGGCGCCGCCGGAATTTGGCATAATGTCCATCATTCCCGTATCCATGAGTCGCGGCCCGGCGCATGACGCCCATATGGATGTAAAAACGACCGTTGCCGGATATCTGGGCGCAAACGGCTTTTATGGCGAGCCCCTGGCCGCGGCGGGGTTTGACGTTGCCAGCATACGGGACGCATACGTCAGAGAAGGGGTGCGGGGCGGGGCACGCATGGTGGGCGACCGCATGTTGGACGAAGTGCAGGCGGTATGGGGCACCCCCGAGTCCTGCGCCCGTGCGATACGCGGCATGGCCCAAAAGTCGGAGGCCGACGTGCTGGTTCTGGGCTTTGATCTTCCGCCTGACAGGTATGACGACGCATTCTTTGAGGGCCTGGACACGTTGCTGCGGGGGCTGTAGGCGGATGGTGTGGCTCTCGGGCATTTCGGTGGTCAAGGCGCCGTTCCGCTATTCCATATCGGAGATTGTGGACGACATGCTGCGGGACAAAATGGACAGGGAGGCAAGGGAGTATGCCAAGAGCCGGCTGGGCATTGATTACGTTTACAAGTCATACGATCTGTCAAGGGTGGACTTTGGGAGCGACCAGTATCTGGAGCCCCACATCGCGATGGACGGGCTGTACCGGCAGACCGCCAGCGCATCCCTGGGCGGAATGGACCGGTCCGGCATAGGAATGCTGATTACCGTCAACGACAATCCCCAATACCTGGATCCGGCACCCGCCGCGAGTTTGGTGCCGCAGCTCTCTCTGCGCCACGACATAAGGGCGCAGAACCTGCAGGGGCTTGCGTGCTCGGCGCTTCCGGAGTCCCTTCTGAACTCGGCGGGGCACTTTGCCATGGGCGGCAGGGGGGACGTGCTACTAGTCATGGGGTCCGGCTATACGGAGTGGTTTCTGGACAGGATAAAGCAGATCAAGCACGTCACAAGAAAGAGCCGGGGCGACTTTTACAGTATGATATACTTTCTCATATTCAGCGATGCCGCCGCGTCGGCCATAATATCGTCAGAACCGGACGGGGCGCAGGTGCGCATAGACCCGCACAACGTGGTCGTGTCAAGGAGCGCAAGGCCCGCCCCGGCGGCCACACTGAAGATGTCGCCGGACAGCAGATGCAGGGTGATATTTGACATGAGCCTAGACCCCCGGGGCCTGCGGGACGACATTGTGCGTTTGGCCGCCAGGAGCCTCATGCGGCTGCAGAGGGCCATCCCAGAGGAGATAGAGATATTCGGCATACACACAGCGGGAAAAAAATTTGTGGACTCGGTGGCCGAAGGGTGCAATCTGGACCCCTCAAAGATACGCATGAGCTATGACATGATGAGCAGCACGGGCAACATGGGCGCCCTCAGCTCCATACAGTTTGTAGACGAATGCATCAGGCGGGATGCAATATCCAAGGGCGGCATGGGCTGCTTCATAGACTACGGTTGGGAGGGCGCGGGCGCCTTTGCCTTTGAGAGGACATCATAATGCAGTAGGGCGCATGCCCCGGCAGCCCGATACAATATCCGATATGTCCGAGGCCCGAAAGGAGCTCCGCACAAAGGGCCCGGCCTCCACATGCAGGAACCCCATGTCATACAGCATGTGTTTTAGATGGCCGAACCTCTCAGGATGTATGTACTCTTTGACCGGAAGGTGCCGTGCTGAAGGCTGCATGTACTGGCCCAGCGCAACAAAGTCCACTGCGGATTTCCGGAGGTCTGTGGCGGCCTCAAGTATCTCGCCTGTGGACTCGCCTAGCCCCAGCATTATGGATGACTTTGTAAATATTCCGGGATGCCTCTTTTTGGTGTGGCGCAAGACCTGCAGTGACTGGGAGTAACCCGCTCGGCGGTCCCGGGCCTGCGGGCTGAGCCGGCGCACGGTTTCTATGTTGTGGCCCACCACATGGGGCCCCGCATCGGCCACCGCATCTATCAGGACACGGTCGCCTGCAAAGTCCGGAATCAGCGACTCCACTATGGTATCGGGGCACCGGTGCCGTATGTGCCGAATGGTCTCTGCAAAATGCCCCGCCCCGCCGTCGGGAAGATCGTCCCGGCATACCGACGTTATCACCGCGTACTGAAGGCCCAGGTCCCGTATTGCCCCGGCCACGGCGCCCGGCTCCCGCACATCCGGGGCCCCGGGCCTGCCGGTATTCACGTCGCAGAACCCGCAACCCCGGGTGCAGGTGTCGCCCATTATCATTATGGTGGCAGTACCGGTGCCCCAGCACTCGGCCACATTCGGGCACGATGCCTCCTGGCACACCGTATGCAGATTGTGCCTCTTGATGGTCCTTCGCACGTTGGCGTATGTCTCGCCCGAGGGCATCCTCGTCTTCAGCCAGCGCGGATGTGCGAGAGTAGGGCCGCCCATGCCCTAGGCTTAATCAAGACATATCTATAATGGTAACGCCCCGTATGCAATGAGAACCGTATTCTACGGGCGACACCGCAAGCTGGGCGCAAAGATTGTGGACTTTTATGGCTGGGAGATGCCCCTCCAATACTCGGGGATCATTCAGGAGCACAAGGCCGTCCGAGGCAGTGCGGGCCTCTTTGATGTGTCACACATGGGGCGTTTCAAGATACGCGGTCCGGATGCCCAAGAGCTGATACAGCGCATCATAACAAACGACATACGCCAGGTGGCAGACGGCCAATCGCTGTACTCGCCTATGTGCAACCACAACGGCGGGATAGTGGACGATGTCATAGTGAGCAGGTTGGGTCCGGGTGATTTCATCATGGTGGTGAACGCGTCCAACAGGACAAAGGACATGGACTGGATAATGGCCAGTGCAGACATGGGCCGGTGCGAGGTAAAGGACGTTACGGCCGAGACGGCCCTGCTGGCCCTGCAGGGCCCGCAGTCGCCCCGCATACTCGAGGAGATGGGTGCGGACATGGGAGGTGTGAGACCCTTCCGGCTTGCGCGCATGGATCTGGACGGCGCGCCCTGCGTCATATCCCGGACGGGATATACCGGAGAGGACGGCTTTGAGTTGCTTTTTGATGGCAGGCACGTGCACCTCTGGGATGCGATATTGGAGGCCGGCGCCGCATGTGGCATAATGCCCGCAGGCCTGGGGGCGCGCGACACCCTGCGGCTGGAGGCGGGGATGATGCTGTATGGCAATGATATAGACGAGGACACCACCCCCCTAGAGGCGCCCTTGGGGTGGACAGTAAAGATGGAGGCGGATTTCATCGGCAGAGATGCACTGCTCTCAAGGAAGATAACAAAGAGGTTGCGGGGCTTTATGGTTGTCGGTTCTGGGCGTGTGGCAAGAAAGGGCGACACCGTATATGACAATGAGAGGCCGATAGGCACGGTCACGTCCGGCGGCTTCTCCCCCACGCTGGGCAGGCCCATCGGATACTGCTACGTTTTGCCGGAGTACGGGGTGGGGGCCCACGTTGCAGTAGGCATTGGCAAAAAGAGATACAAGGCACGGTTGGCATCCACCCGGTTCTACAAGCGATAGTCAACGGGGCTTTTCCGGGCGTGGGATACTAAAAGTAGATCTTATACAAAACGTTAACCCCAGCGGACGCCATATTGGCAGCCATGGCAGGCTCGAGGGTCGGGGGTGAACTGCCCCGGCGCGGTTCCAGACGGATGCCTGTCTGGAGGGAACGTGGCGTAGGTGTGCTTCCACGGCATCGAGACGCCGTGCATGTCGAAGAGCTTCTTTATCGGCTTGAAGTAGTTGCCAAAGGAGACTGGGTTGAGGTAGCCGGGGCCGTCCCTCGGGAGCTCAGTCCGCTTCCGCAGCTTGCCCGAGAGGTTTAGCAGTAGGCCGCGCGTCCACCCCGGCTTCTCCCGCCCGACTTTACGAGCCGGGCCACCCGCTCCTTAACCGTCCCCTCCAGGATCTCTTCCAGGAACCCGCAGACGACCTTCCGGAGCGTCCTCGTGTACTTCTCCCGCGTCTCGGGCGCGCGCATCCCCTGCGCGAAGAGCTTGAGAGAGGGGGCGCGTCCTCCGACCGTGCCGTCTCGCCTCTTCTGGGCCTCGCGCCTTTTTTTGCATTGCAGGTCTGTGCAAGTTGCCTGAATAAGGTGGACCGGATGGGATTTGAACCCATGACCCTTGCGGGGTGCAGTACCCTTACGCAGTGTGAGTGCGTCATCCTAACCACTAGACAACCGGTCCGTCATTACTGTAAAAGAGCGGGCTTTTTTGTCTTTGTTTGTGTGGTACGGAACCGCCTGCCTTACATGGCGCAAGAACCCTCCGGGATGCAGATTACGTAGTGCCAAATGCAGGATTTGAGCGCGCCCCCTGCAGGCTACTTTTTTATGCCCATGTTTCTGTTTTTGAGCCGCAGGTAGTTGCTGTGACACTTGCGGCACCTTGTGGCGTTGATGTCGTTTCTTGCCCCGCAGTGGAAGCATATCTTGAGGTGCAGCAGCGCCTTTTGGGCAATCTGCCTCTTTAATGGATCAGTTATGGGCAATCTGAGTCATCCTGCCGTACACTCTCTTTTAACTTAATCGACGGACTCCAGCCTCTTTGCCAGCAGGTCCGGTACCTCCATCGGCCTTTTTGCCACAGGAACGCCTGCCTTGCCAAACATCGAGACCTTGGACTCGGCAGAGCCGTAGTTTCCGTACACGATGGCGCCGGCGTGTCCCATCCTCTTCTCCTTGGGCGCCGCCCTTCCCACAATGTATGCCACCACTGGCTTTTTGAATCCCGTGTCGATGATCTCCTGGGCAAGCAGCTCCTCGGCATCTCCGCCTATCTCTCCCACTATGACCACTCCCCGCAGGTCAGGCATGTCCCTTACCATGGCAAAGGCGTC
Source organism: Cenarchaeum sp. (assembly GCA_965206845.1). GTDB lineage: Archaea > Thermoproteota > Nitrososphaeria > Nitrososphaerales > Nitrosopumilaceae > CAYGAM01. The sequence continues at coordinate 363,239 of OZ242221.1, forward strand.
AAGCAGCCTTGTGCCGTTGACCGGATCCCCGCCCACCCCCAGGGTGATCATCTGGCCAAATCCCGATTGCGTCAGGCTGTGTGAGATCTCGTATAGTAGCGTCCCGCTCTTTGATATGACCGCAATGTCGCCTGCCTTGAACGGTCCGGCGGGCATGATCCCGATCTTGATCACCTCGGGGATGATCACGCCGGGGGTGTTGGGGCCGACGACTATGGCGTCGTGCCTCTTTGCCATCTCCAGCACCTCCAAGGAGTCCCTTATCGGGACATGCTCTGGAATTGCAACCAGGAGCTTGATTCCCGCGTTCAGCGCGTCCCTGGCCGCATCAAGAAACAGCCTCGCCGGCACAAACACGGCAGATATCTGGGCCCCGGTGGCCTCGACGGCGTCCCTGGCGTTGTCGTATATCGGAATCCCCTCAAAGGTCTGGCCCCCCTTGCCCGGCGTAACGCCGGCCACAATGTTTGTGCCGTACTCCCTCATCAGCTGCGTGTGCCGCGATCCGAACCTTCCAGTGATTCCCTGAACGATCACGGGCTTTGCGCCATAGTCCGCGTCCCCGGGCCTTCCCCTCAGCAGATCAAATATCCGAGTCATCCTGTCCCCCTCACCGCAGCGTCGATCGCGTCCTCCACTGTGTCATGAAGGCTTGTCTGGGTTCCCTCAAGCATCGCCCTTGCCGTCTCTGACTCGGCGCCCATCAGCCTGGCATGCGCCGGAACGCTGAGCAGGCGGTCGTCGTACGCCTTGACGAATGCCGATGCGACGGTGGTCGTCTTGACTATTCCGCCGTACAGGTTTATCAGAATCGCCTTTACCCCGTCCATCTTGCTTATCAGCATAAGGGCCCGGTAGACGGTCTCCGTTGTGGCGCCGCCTCCGACATCCAGGAAACACGCCGGCTTGCCGCCGCCGTCATGCAGCATATCAAGGGTGGACATCACCAGTCCCGCCCCGTTTCCAACCACAGCGATGTCCCCCCCAAGCTCCACCAGCGAGAACCCGCTCTTCTCTGCGGTCTCCTCCAGCTCCGAGACCTCCTGGTACTTGAGAAGCTCCGGGTGCCTGAACTTCGAGTTGTCGTCTGTTATCACCTTGCCGTCAAGCGCCATGACAGAGCCGTCGCCCAAGACCGCCAGGGGATTTATCTCTGCCAGCTCGGCCTCCTTCTCCACTGCGAGCCTTGAGAGCCTCTTTAGCATGTCTGCCAGACCGTCGGCAGTCCCTGCCTCCAGGCCCATCCTGGACGCCACGTCTGCTGCCATCTCCCCGTCCACGTTGCCGGTGCCCGCATCGATGATGATCTGGTCCTTCTGGGACTCGATGTCCACCCCGCCCTCAGATGATGCTATTATCGTGTAGCACCGCTTGCTGCGGTTCAGAAAGAGCGACAGGTAGAGTTCCCTCTTTATGTCGGCCATCTTCTCCAGCAGTACGGCCCTGGTCTTCTCTGACTTGATGCTCATGTTCATAATCTGGGGGTACTTGGTCTCAAGCTCGCCGTTGTTGTGGCACACCTGGATTCCCCCCGCCTTGCCGCGTCCGCCTACCGGAACTTGGGCCTTGATGACAAAGGGGTAGCCCATCTCCTGCGCGTCCTTTCTTGCCTGCGCCACATCCGCAGACGTCCGGCCCTCCGGGATGCGGATGCCGTACTCCCCAAACAGCTCCTTTGCCTGGTACTCTAAGAGGCGCATTTGGTTTTGTTGCCGGATGGGCGCTTTATAACCTATAACACTATTGCAGTTCCGCCTCTAGGAGCTCCGTGATCTTCTGAAACCGCTCCCTGCTCTTTCGGAGCAGCATTCGCGGGTAGTCGTCCACGGCATAGACGGACTGCTCGTCGATGGACGGGCGCAAGAGCCCGCCTGCCGTTATCCGCTGCTCCACGACGTAGCCCTCTGTCAGGGTGCATACGATCTCCTCGCACGAGTCCCCCTCCTCCTCCATGGTCTGCCGGTACAGCACGATGGGGATCCTGGTCTTTTGGACCGTCTCCGAGCCCCGCCTGAGCAGTTTCTCTAGGCGCTCGGCCTGCCACGAGTCCAGATTGATCTGTTTTGGCAATGACATGCATGCACGGGGATCGTATTTATCTAAGAATGGACCGCGCGGCTACTCGACGGAGATGCGGATCTTCTGGCCGTCTATGTCGACCTGCTCGTACTCGCGGCAGACCTCCTCAAAGCTCACCTGCCTCACCCTGACCAGAAACCGGAGATCGTCTGCCCTTGCCCTGACCATCTCCAGCTGTTCTGGCTCCAGATCGAGGATCGATGCCACGTCCAGCACTGCCGTGGGGTTGTATCCCCTCTTCTTTCGCAGATCCTGCAGCCTTCTTGCCAGGTCCTTTACGAGTCCCCTAGCCACCATCTCCGGACTCCTGACGGTGGGGATCAGGACCGTGCAGCGATCCCGGCTGGCCGTGGCGTAGCCGTCCTGGGCATCAAAGCCCACGGTGACGTCGTCTGCCCCCAGCACCACGCTTTTGCACGCATCGAGAGAGAACTCGCCATTCTCGGCCAGTTCCCGCAGGATCTCGCGCGGGTCTGCCTTTGAGAATCCTGCCAGCAGGGCGGCCATGTGTTGCTTGGCTCTGGGGCCGATCCTCTTCCGGTCCAGCTGCAGTACGGGCATGACCGGCAGGCCAAGCTTCAGCATCTCTGCCAGCCGGTCCAGCCCGGGGCTGCCTGTCAGCTCCACTATGGTGCACCTTTGCACGTTTAGCTGGGAGACCAGAAGATCCGCTAGCCGATCCAGCTTATCCTTCTGGCCAGGGGCCACGCAGACGATGGCCTCATCCAATGGCCACCGCCTCTTCAGCCTGCCGCTCATTCTCGCGGCAGCCGCCACCGAGACTGCATCCCTCATCAGGGCAAAGGACTCCTCCAGGGGGTTGTCCTCCAAGGCGCCATCTGCCTGCGGCCAGCCATCCAGGAGTATGCTCTGCTCCCTGCCGGAGAGGCAGAGGTACAGGTACTCGCTGGTATAGGGGCACATCGGGTGAATCATGACATCCAGGGACTGGAGAGCCAGGCGCAGCACCGCGTATATGGCCAGCCGCCGATCCCTCTTTGAGCCGTCCTCGTCCCACAGCTCGCCCCTGGTAATCGGAATGTACGACTGGCTCAGCGTGTCAATGACAAACTCCTCTAGGGCCCTGGCCGACTCGTGGAACCTGCACCGGTCGTTGTTCCTGCTTACCCTCTTGATCAGCTTTTGAAGCCGGGAGAGGAGCCACATGTCAGGCGCCGTCAGGAGGCCGCGCTCTTCTGCCCAGCCCGTGTCGTACGAGTCATCAAACTTGTCATACTCGCTGTTCTGCTTGAAGTACAGGTGGAGGTTGTACAGGGTCGAGAGCACCTGGTATGGCCGGGACATCAGCTCCTCCGTGCTGAAGTTGAGCGCCTCTATGGGACTGGACTTCCACAAAAAGTAGAACCTCACCAGGTCCACCGGGTATTCCTGTAAAAGCTCCCGGGCGTCCAGCACGTTTCCCAGGCTCTTGCTCATCTTGTTTCCGTTCTTGTCAAGGACATGCCCCTGGAAAAGGAATGCGCTGTACGGCGACACTGGGGCGTCATTCAGTATCACGTTCTCCACTAGAAGCGTATACGCCCAGCCCCTGGTCTGGTCTATCCCCTCTGTGAAGAACGGCGCCGGAATGTGCCCCGAGTATGTTTCGTCGTCCAGCGACGAGTAGGGCGCCGAGCCGCTGTTGTGCCACGTGTCCAGGACGTAGGGCTCCCTCTGGGTGTCTGCGCTCCCGCATTTCTGGCAGTGCACCTTCACGCCGTCGATCCATGGGCGGTGCAGCTCAAAGTCTCTTCCGTCGGGCAGCTCGGCGGACGCCGCGACGATCTCCTCTCTGGAGTAGAACCAGCTCCGGTGGCCGCACAGGCGGCAGCTCCAGACAGGGATCGGGCACCCCCAGAACCTCTCCCGGGATATGCACCACGGGTGCCGCTCCCTCACTATGCCCAGGAACCTGTTCCTTGGCTGCTCGTAAAAGTACTCGACTGCTTCGGCCGCCTCTATCGCCTTCTGGCCTAACCGGTCCAGCTTGTAGAACCAGCCCCTCCTTGCCAGCCACACGATCCGGTGGCGGGAGCGCCAGCAGAGGGGGTACTTGTGCTTGATCCTGCGTATGCTCACAAGGGAGCCGCCACTCTCAAGGTCGTCCACTATCCTCTGATCTGCGTCCCGGACAAACAGGCCCGCATACTCGCCTGCCTCCCGGGTGAACCTGACCTCGTCGTCTATGGGGTTGAAGACGCGCACGCCCCTCCTGTTTGCTATGCCGATATCCTCCTCGCCGTTGGCAGGCGAGAGGTGTACCAGGCCGCTGCCTGCGCCGACATCCACAAACTCCTCGGATACGGCGGTGTGGTAGCCCGGCTCCCGGGACAGCTCGCGCAGTTTCGGGATCCGATCCAGCAGTGGATGTATGTACCTCCTTCCCTCAAGGTCTGCTCCCGTGACGGTCCGGAGCACGGTGTGCTCCCCTATGCGGGCCTCCTGGAGAAACTCCTCCAGCCTCGTGGCGCCGACTATCCATGTCTGGTCCCCTGTCCGGATGTAGTGGTACTTCTCCCGGGGGTGGAGTCCCACCATTGCGTCAGTGACCAGCGTGAACGGCATCGTGGTCCACACCACAAGGTACGCGTCCTCATCAGCAAGCTTCACCTTGTAGTACAGGGAAGGGTCCTCCACCTCCTCGTATCCCTGGTTCACCTCGGCGTGGCTCAGCGAGGTCTGACACGAGGGGCAGTATGCGATTACGGTGTAGTCATCCTCCAATATGCCGGTCTCGTTTGCTCGCTTGAGAAACTGCCACTCGCGCTGTATGTAACCGTCAAGAAACGTCCAGTAGGCCCCGTCGTGGTTGAGTGACATTCCCAGCAGGTTATCTGCCTCGATCCACTTCTGGCTGTACCTGTCCACCAAATCCTTGCACCTAGCCACCAGGTTCCGGATGCCCACCTTCTCCACCATCTCGCTCTTGCCGCCGGTGACGCCCATCTCCTTTTGCGCCTGCAGCTCCACGGGGAGCCCCTGGGTGTCCCAGCCGGCGTTGAAGATCACCTTTTTGCCCTGCAGGACGTTGTACCGGTACCACAGATCCTTGATGACCCGACCCCTCAGGTGGCCGGCATGCGGGATGCCGTTCATCGTGGGCGGGCCCTCGATGAACATAATCTCCTGATCCTTGGCGTCGGACTCGCGGATCATCCTGTGCAGATCCAGGCCGGAGTTGCGCTCCCTTATCAGGGACTCGATCCTCTTAAAGTCAAGCTCCCCCGAGAGATCCATATGTGGGTGAAGGAGGCAGATGACATTATGAAAGTATGGATTTTGGGCTTGCGCCAGTTGTTTTAAATTTTGAATGTGCACATATGCCGTGATGCTAAACCCACAGCAGATCCTGGAGAAAAAGCCACGCCGTTTGGCCTTGTCGTGGCCGGCGTGGCGGGCATCCTCATGGCGCCAGTCATCGCCCCGCACATATTTCACGGATTCCACATGGTCCACATAGCGCTGCATGCGGCGGCGTCGTCCTGACCGCATTCCTGTCTGCGCTGGGAATCACAGCATACGCCAGACTGCGGACAAAGAGGATGATGCTGACGGCTGCAGGGTTCCTGGTGTTTGTTGCGGCCGAATCGATGATGTCTTTGGCTCCCTCTAGGGCCGCATAACTTCGATTATATACGCGCCCGCCCACAGTACTGCATTGGCCAATGTCCTGGTGGTGGGATCCGGAGGCAGGGAACACGCCCTCTCTTGGAAGCTGTCCCAGAGCAGTGCGGTCGATACCGTGTTTATCGCTCCGGGAAACGGCGGAACCCGGGACAACGTGTTCGTAGCCGCCGAGGACATCGGTGGTCTGGCAGGCTTTGCAGAGAAGAACGACTGCTTTACCGTGGTAGGCCCCGAGGTGCCCCTGTCCATGGGTATTGTCGACCTGTTCCGCCGGAGGAACCTGGAGATCTTCGGGCCCACGGGGGGCTCCGCGCAGCTCGAGTCCAGCAAGATCTGGGCAAAGCAGTTCATGAAGAGGAACGGCATCCCCACTGCGGGGTTTGAGGTGTTTGATGACAGGAAAGAGGCGCTAGAGTACGTGGCTAGCACGCCGCACCAGGTGGTCGTAAAGGCCGACGGGCTGGCAGCCGGAAAGGGCGTGTTTGTGTGCTCTGATGCGGCAGGGGCAGGGGATGCCGTGGATGCCATACTGGGCAGAAATGTGTTCGGGCGGGCGGGCAGCCGCATAGTGGTGGAGGAGAGGATCGACGGCGTCGAGGCGTCGTACATCGCCCTGTGCGACGGCGACACCGTGGTGCCCATGGCGACCAGCCAGGATCACAAGAGGATATACGACGGGGACAGGGGTCCGAACACCGGCGGCATGGGGGCCTACTCGCCCACGCCGGCGGTGGATGCAGAGATTGCGGCGAAGATCCAGAGCCGGATCATAGAGCCCACCGTCTCTGCCATGAAGGGCCTCGGCCTCCCATTCCAGGGATTCCTCTATGCCGGAATAATGGTAAAGGACGGGGAGCCGTACGTGCTGGAGTTCAACACCAGGATGGGCGATCCCGAGTGCCAGCCGATTGTCATGAGAATGGACTTTGACCTCTACGAGTACCTGCTTGAGTGCTCCCGGGGCAGGCTGTCCCGGCTCCCTGCCCCGCGCTGGAAGAGCCAGAGCGCTGTGTGCGTCGTGCTGGCATCCCGCGGATACCCGGGGAAGTACCCCAAGGGCGAGGAGATAACGGGTCTTGGGGAGGTACGCGACGGCATGGTGTTTCACGCTGGAACCCGGAGGGACTCGGGCCGGGTTCTGACCACCGGCGGCAGGGTGCTGGGCGTGACAGCTCTGGGCTCGGATCTGAGGGATGCGGTGTCGCGGGCGTACTCGATGGCAGACAAGATACGCTGGCCACACAAGCACTGCCGGACGGACATTGGGAGTTGGGGCCTGTCCGGCGCGGATCAGGCCGCCCTGTGATCGGTCCTAAAGGCGCCATTCTCTGTTGCCACCCAGTGCACCCTCATGTCGTGCCCGTCAAACGGGATCGACTCCACAACCTGCAGCCGGTACGCGACTGCAATTGATGTGGCACCCGAGCCGCCAAGAAACCGGTCATAGTACCCGTGGCCATATCCCAGCCGGTGGCCGTCAGGGGCAACCCCCACGGCCGGCACAACGACCACGTCCATATCGCAGCATGTTGGGCATCTCTCCTTGGGCACCATGATGCCAAACCGCCCCATCTCCAAGTCCTCCGGCCCGCCCACCGCGCAAAACACCATGTCGTCCCCGAGTATCCTGGGCAGCAGCACCTGCACCCCTCGGGATATGGCATCTCGCATGATCTCCTGGGTCTGCACCTCGCTTCCCACGGGATGGTACAGGGCCATCCTGCGGGCCCGGGAGAACGCATCAATGCCATTCAGGCTGGAGTGTATCTTTTTGCTTGCGATCCTGGCATAGTCCGCAGGTATGGCGTTGCGCCTTTGCAGGAGGATCCGGCGGAGGGATTCCTTTGACGTGCTATCTGCCAGCCCGGGCCAGCTCCGCTGCTGCGACCGTGTTTCTCAAAAGCATCGCAACCGTCATGGGCCCGACTCCCCCGGGAACCGGCGTGACTAGGGACGCCTTTTGTATCACGTCCTCATAATCCGCATCGCCTGCGAGCCTTCCCTCGTGTCTTGTTATTGCCACATCGATTATCACCGCCCCGTCCTTTATCATGTCCCGGGTCAGCAGGAACTTTGCCCTGTTGCCCACTGCCGTGACTATGACGTCAGCCAGGCGCGTATGCCGTGCCAGATCTTTGGTCTTTGAGTGGCAGGTGGTCACGGTCGCGTCCCGGGCCAGCAGCATGTGGTACAGCGGCCTTCCGATCAGGTTGCTGCGGTTTATCACCACCACATGCCTGCCCCGGAGATCGACGTTGTGGTAGTCCAGCATCCTCATGATTCCCGAGGGCGTGCACGCAGCAAACGGCGCCCTGCCCATCGAGAGCAGGCCTGCGCTGCTCGGGGTCAGGCCGTCCACGTCCTTTGAGGGCAGCATTTTAGATATGATCTCAAAGCTGTCCAGGTGATCCGGCAGTGGCAGCTGCACCAGTATTCCGTGAACCCGGTCGTTGCAGTTGAGCGAGTCCACCAGCCTGCCAAGCTCCTCCTGCGTGATCGAGGCGGAAAGGCGGTGATCATCTGTTGCAATCCCGGCCTCCTGGCACGCCTTGTGCTTGTTTCTGACATATGTAGCCGAGGCCGGATCGTCTCCCACCAGTATGGTCGCAAGGCAGGGCAGGATGCCCTCGCGCTTTAGCGCGTCAACGGCCTCCTTTACCTCGAGCCTCACCGACTGCGCAATCACCTTGCCGTCAATCTTGCCGCCACTCAACACTGCCAGAACCGGCATGTCTCTATTTAATCCTAGGGTGGTCTTTTCTGCAGGTGGTGCCCAAATGGCCTCCACTGGGATCACACATCCCTGGCCGGTGCGCGGCAGCGATGCTGCCCCGCAGAACCGCCCACGGTACGACGTCCTGGCCGGGCCGCCTTGAAGGCCGAGGGGCATCCCGGGCCGGTACGGGCAGGCATAGCGCGGACTCGCAGCTCGTTCGGGGCGGGAACCGCCGCCTAGACGGGAATAGCACCTCAAATGGTCAGCGCAGATGTCCGTATGGCGCCGTCTACCACGGCGCTACGCCGGAGGATCCTCGATGATCGTCCGTCTCCCCTCAATTTTGATCCTTCCGGTGGCAAAGAGGTTTACGGCCCGCGGGTATAGGATGTGCTCCCTTCTTAGAATCCTTTCTGACAGCGACTCGGCGGTATCGTCATCACGCACCAGAACTACATCCTGCAAGATGACAGGGCCCGTATCCACTCCCTCGTCGACAAGGTGCACCGTGCATCCGGAGCACTTTGCTCCGTATTTTACCGCCTGCCCTTGCGCGTCGAGTCCAGGAAATGCCGGCAGCAGGGCTGGATGTATGTTCAGAATTCTGTTTCTGTACATCCTTACAAACTGCGGGCTGATGATCCGCATAAAGCCGGCAAGGCAGACCAGGCCGTTCTCTGGAGTCACGCCGCAGTCTTTGAGTGCAGAGACGATCCTCTGGTCGTACCCCCATCGGTCGCCTGCAAAACCCCTGCTCTCTATGACGCGGGTCTCCACCCCCAGCCTTTTGGCAGACGCAAGCCCTAAGGCGTCTGGCCTGTTTGATATGACAACGGCAGGGTTGATCGGAATCCTGCCGCCCCTTGCGGCCTTTAGAATTGCGCTCATATTGCTACCACGGCCGGAGATCAGTATTCCAAGATTCAGCAACATGTGGTGGCGCATAAAATCTACATTTAATCTGTATGACTGCGGGATCAGACCTCGCATACTGCTCAGGCGGCGGCTCCCGGACAGGCATCCCTTGGGGGCAGCCCACGAGGCATGATCCGGGCCGCCCCTGTAGAACACCGTGATTTATATGAAAACCAGACTTCGCTTGACAGATGGTTGGCAGGGTGAGAGTGGCAGAGGGCGGCGGAATCTGCCAGACCGAGACCGCAACCATATACCTGGATCCTAAACGGTCAAGTCCGGACGGAGTCAATTTTGTCTCCCACGCCCACATGGATCACCTGCCGTCGGGGAACGGCGGCACCGTGCTGGCCTCGTCTGAGACGCGCAGGATTGCCGAGCTGCGCGGCTTTAGGATGGAGAACCATACAGAGCACACGGAGGGCGCCACGCTCATAGACTCCGGCCACATACTTGGCTCCAAGGGGCTCCTGGCCGATGGCGTCTTTTACACAGGGGACATATGCGCCAGGGACAGGGGATTTCTCAAGGGCGCAAGGGTTCCAAAGTGCGACATCCTGATTACCGAGTGCACCTTTGGCCTGCCGGAGTTTGTCTTTCCGCCCATACGGGAGACCGAGTCTGCAGTGAACCGGTTCATATCCGAGATGTACTCCAAGGGAAGGCCCGTCATACTCATGGGGTACCAGCTGGGCAAGGCCCAGACGATTGCGCACATGTTTGGCCACTGGGATCCACTATACTACAGCGACGAGATCGTAAAAATGAACGACCTGCACCGGAGTCTGGGAGTCCCGCTCAAGGATGCGATGGGGCACACCGAGGCAGAGCGGAAGGGACTCCTAGACAAAAAACCATGGGTAATGATAGCGCCAATGATGTCAGGCAGGAACCCGTTCATACAGGGCATGAAGGCCAGATACGGCGCGGTGACAGTCGGATTCAGCGGATGGGCAAAGTCAGCCAGGTTTGCGTTTGGCCGCAGGTGTGACGTGTCGATGGCAATGAGCGACCACTGCGACTTCAACGAGCTGGTCCAGATGGTGGCAGACTCGCAGGCAGGGAAGATTTACACCGTACACGGATTTGTCGCAGAGTTTGCGTCACACCTCAGAAAGATGGGATTTGACGCGCAGCCGTTAAAAGCAGGCAGCCTGGACAGATACACCTAGGACTTTGGCGCCGCCGAGGCGCGGGGGCACGGCACGGTTCACGGATCCCAGATACGGGATCCGCCGGTTGCCCGTAAACCGCAGATCTCTTCTCAGATACCGGCATCTGCTGCGATCCTACCAGACACGACAGCCTAACGCGGGTTGTGGCGCAGGAAAGCGAGCATGCATGCCGTGACGGCAAGCGAGGCACCAGAGGCACCCGACAGGATGTCCAGGACATAACCCTGTACGGTGCGGCTACCGTGTCTGGGAGCCGCCTTTGCCGCTCTGTTTTTTGAACTCTGTGCAGTCGCAGGACTGGATCAGGCATGTCCCAGAGTTTCTTATGTGATCGTCTAGCATGTGGCGGCAGTTCTGGTTATGGCATATTCGGCGCTCCGTCTCCCTCATGACCACCCTCTGGGCTATGGAGTTTGCCTGCTCTTTGGGATACCCCTTCTTGTCTATGTAGTAGCGTATGATTCTGTTATAGAGTAAATCTGCATTAAACTCCGACTCGATCAACCCTTTCCACCTTGGGACGGAATCCAGCGCAGTGTGATTGTGGAGCGAATGCGCCTGATTCTGCGGATCTTCTTTGTGATGATCTCATCCATGGCATCCCTGTCATCGGACTGGATCTTGCAGAAGATGTCATGGACACCATACGTTCCCCTTACCTCTTTTATCTCTGGAAGCCTTGCCAGTTCTTCAATAATGTCTACCTCGGCACCCAGATCGCACTGAATCAGCACGTAGACGATCTCCATACTTGCTCAATAACCATATGCCGCTTTCAGTATATATGCAGATGAGATTGCTCCTTTTTAGATTGGCAGGTTGGCACCTAATGCGGAATTTGTCGCCGTCTCATCCCGCAATGCTGGTACTGGCGCCGCATGTGGCATCTCGTTTACATACACCATTGGACCGTCAGACCTCAAATGATTCTCCACGGGTGTTACGTGGATGAGAACATGAATGGTTACTAAACAGATACTCCAGGGGAGCATTGAACGTTAATATTTCGTTAATTCAGGAATACGACAAATGATATCAATGGAAAAGGCGGCAGCCGGATGGTCTATAGCCATCGTAGCAATTTTTGTCGCACTTGCAGCAGCTGGTGACTCGGTTCAGAGCACAAGCGCGCCGATAGCAGTTCCCTCCGCCCCACCCGCAGTTGTTGAGCAACCAGTAGAGGCAGAGACGATGATAGAAGAAGGGCTCATGATAGAAGAAGCGATGGCCGAAGAGGAGGAGGAGGCCATGGCAGAAGAGGAAGCGATGGCCGAAGAAGAGGAGGCAACAACAGAGCCCACAGAACCGCAGACCGTAACAGTCGAGATACCCATAGACACGGCACTCCCAGGATGTGAGATCACCGACGCATGCTACATACCCGGCTCCGTAACCATCAATGTTGGCGACACGGTGGCATGGGACAACGCAGACATCGCTGCACACACGGTAACAAGCGGCTCACCTCAAACCGGACCGAGCGGAGAATTCGACAGCAGCCTGATCATAGGCGGAGCGATATTTGAGGTGACCTTTGACGAGGCTGGAAGTTACGAGTACTTTTGCCTGGTCCATCCCTGGATGTTAGGCACTGTCGATGTAAGCTAAGGGAATTATATACATGAGTACACAGTACACTTGCCTTTTTCTGGCGCTCTTGCAACCCTCCCGGCGCTTGGCTCTCGCGCCCTGTCTGGGGAACGCGCGGGAGCAATCCCGCGCTGGTGTCTCGCGTCTTTGGACGACCATCCCGGCCGCCCTGCCGCCACGGCTTCCGCCCTGGAGGCAATGTTATGCGCGGCATTGATGTCCGCGTTGACGTCATTGTCACATCTGTCATTGGTACAGCGGAACTCGCCCCGCGACACCCTGGATTCCTTGTCACTGTGGCCGCACCTGTGGCATGTTATGCTGGTGCCCTTGGGGTCCACCATAATTACAGTCACGCCCGCGTTCTCACAGGCGCCCCTGATCTGGCGCTGGAACGTCCCGGGCCTGGAGTAGGCCATCTCGCGGTTGAGCCCGGTCTTGGCCGTGCTTCCCTTTCCCTTGGCTCTTGCAGTCATGTTCACGAGGTTGAGGTCCTCCATGGCCACCGTTCCCGCGCCGTCCGCTATCCTCTTGGAGGCGTGGCGCTCCCAGTTGGTTTGCCTGTTGGCGAGCTTCTCGTGCTTCTTCCTGATCTTTCTCTGGAGCTCCTTGTAGCTTCTTGACTTGGGCTTCCTTGCCTCGTTCCTGTTGCGGCCGCTGGTGTTGTTGCTGCTGCCGCCGTTGGCGCCGTTCCCGCCGTCCGAGCCATCGCTCACGCCACTGGCGCCTTCCTTGGCATCCTGTTTGGTGCGCCTGTTGCCCCTCCCGCCGCGCTTCCTAGAGAGCTCCGAGTACATCTTCGATATGTCGTCGTTCTTCGCCCTCCTGCAGTCCTTTGGGAGGTCATAGAATGTGGGGTGGCCGGTGCCAAGGTCGACGGTGGCGGCGCCGTGGACTATGCCCATGTCGACGCCCCTGGTTACCGTGGACTCCGACGGCCCTGGGGCCTTGGTTTCAACCTGGATGTGGAGCCGGTACGTCCTGTTGTGGTCCTCGGTGCGTTTCGTGGTCCTCTTGGTCGTCTCGACGAGCTGGAAGGAGAGCATTTCGAGGCCATCCACGTCGCCGTGCACCCTCACTATGCCGATACCGGGAAGATGCAGCATGCCGTTGCCCTTGTACACGGGATTCCTGAACACGGAGAGGGACCGCTGCTCCCCCTTCCTCTTAAACAGGGAATCCCTGTGGGTCCATTCGTTCCTCTTGTTGCTCCACTTGTTCGACGGCAGGTTGGGCGCGGTGCCGATGTCCGGTATCCCCTCCTTTTCCCGTTCCCGCCTGGCCAGGCGTTTCCACAGGGACTTGTTGGAGCGCTTTTTGCCGTTGGATGCCATGAATTTTTTTACGGCGTCAAGGCCCAGCAGGAGCCCCGCCCTCTGCACCCTGCTGTAGCAGGCCTCCTTGCGTCCAGCGGCCCGCGCTTTCTTGTCATGGACCAGCCACCCGTTTGCGTCCCTCCATTTGGTGAGCATCTTGTTGAGGTCGAACTTGGTTGTCCTCGGGTCTTTCAGCTTTTCCCGCACCGCCATGTTGAACGCCCACCTCTGCTGGTCCATGTGGCGCGATATGAGATCCGACGTCTCGGCAGACTGGTCAAAGTCCATTTTTATGGTGCGTATCATGATGCCCTCCATTGGGCGCTTTGACCACTTTTTTGGCGCCGGCTCGGTTGCCGTTGCTGTTGCCGCTGCCGTTGGCGCAGTTGTGGTTGCCACGATGGGTTTCATTACCGCATGCAAATGCCAGCCGAGTATAAAAGGAGATATGGCGGTGCCGCGCCTGCCAGTGAGGTTCCGGCCGCCACGGTGTGGCGCCGGCACCGCGCGGGAACGGCGCCCCGGACGGAAGGCCCGAAGATGACGGGTTTTGGCCGCTTTTGCATGCGGCTGCCGCCTTGCGCCAATGCCGGATCGGTTTGGGACGGCTCCCCATGCGGATCCGGCATTTGCCTGTATGAAAGGCGCAACCAAGCCGCCGCCTTCCGGGGCTCCTGCCTGCCTCGGGATGCCGGCCGGCATCGGAAAACCGGATGCAATTGCCGGCCCGTCATGAATCGGGAAGGCCGGTCTGTCGGACCGCATGATCGGCCGGGACGGGAAGCCCCGGCCATGCGGCAGCGCCGACAGTTTACTTAACTATGTAATTCCCTAAGTTAACCCAAAAACAAGGCCTTTTTGTCTCCCGATACCCGCACGAGTGTGGGATTACCCATAGCATCAAGATGAGGAACCTGCGCGGGAGCGGCCACACACGGGCAAGTTGCGCTTGCAGGAGGGCAGATACTGGCCTCACAGCTTGCGCAGCTTTCTGTTGTAGGCAACGCCAAACCGGTGTGCCTCATCCCTGGCATACTGCAGTATCTTCAGTCCCGGGTTGTCCCGGGGCATCCGGATGGGCCCGCCCCTGCCGGGCATAAACACCTCCTCGTCCCTCTTTGCCAGGGACGCGCAGGGAACCTCTACCCCAATGTCTTTCAGGGATTTTAGCGCGGCGCCGAGCTGTCCCGTGCCGCCATCCACCAGGACAAGATCCGGCATTGCAGACTCTTCCTTCAGCAGCCTCGCGTACCTCCGTGTGACTATCTCAGAGATCATCGCAAAGTCGTCCTGGCCGCGCACCGTGCCTATCTTGAACCTCCGGTACCCTGACCTGTCCGGGACGCCGTCATCAAACCTCGACATCGCACCCACCGCATAGTCGGTGCCGTGGTTTGAGACATCAAAGCACTCGATTATCCTTGGGGGGTGCCCAAGGCGCAGCGCCTCCTCCAGCTCGGTCAGGCCCGGCTGCGCCCCCTGGTGCTGGATCAGCGCTATATTCTTCATGATCAGGGAGATCATCTGCCGCTTCTTTCCACCTTTGGGCATTATGATGCTGACATCAGAGCCGGCATTCCTTGAGAGCAGCCCCTCCAGGGTCTCCCGGTTCTCGGGCAGCTCGCTTACCAGGATGTTCCTGGGCGCCTTGTGGGTGGTGTAGTACTGGAACAGAAAGTTTCCAAACGTGTTGTCTGCCACCATGTCAAAGGAGAAGCGATCCGTGTCGCGAATCACGCCGTGCTTCTGCCTCAGCGTCATAATCAGCGCGGTGTGATCCTCGACCGTTATCCCGAAATAGTCCTCGTCCGGGGCCCCGGTAACGTACTCCATCTTCTGCTCCGTCTGGAGGCTGCCCAGCCTCTGCAGCGTGTCCCTGATCTCCATTGCCCGCTCATACTGCTGCGATGCGGCGGCCTCATCCATCTCCCGGCGCATCCGCTCAACAAAGTCCCGCATGCCCTGCTTTCCCTTCAGGACCGACTCGAGGTTCCGGACATGCTGTCCGTACCTCTCCTGGGCCTCGCCAAACTGGCACGGCGCCTCGCAGTTTCCCAGGTGGTACTCCAGGCAGGCCTTCTTGGGAAGCGTCTTGCAGATCCTGATCTTAAACGCCTTGCGCAGGGCGCCTATCGTCAGCAGCTTCGAGCTGCCCTGCGTGAACGGGCCGTACACCCTTCCCTCGCCAAGAAACTTTCCCGACCTGGTCCTTCGCGTGACCAAGAGCCGGGGATACTTCTCCCCTGTAACCCGCAAGTATGTGTAGCGCTGCTGATCCTTCAGCTCTATGTTGTACATCGGCCGGTACCGCTTTATCATATTGGATTCTAGCATGAACGCCTCGGCCTCGCTGTCTGTCAGGACAAACTCGATGTCGACAATCCTCTGGACGAGCTTTTGCATCTTGTAGTTCTGGTTCTTGGCAAAGTATGACCGGACCCTGTTCCTCAGGTTCTTTGCCTTGCCGATGTATATCGTGGCGCCCGCCGCATCCTTCATTATGTAGATGCCGGTGCGGGACGGAATGGAGAGGGTTGACGGATCCAGGGTCATCGGCTCATGAATTTTTTCAGGTACTTGCCCGTGTAGCTTCCCGGCGATGCAGATATCTGCTCCGGGGTTCCTGTGGCAACCACCCGGCCGCCCTCAAGGCCGCCCTCGGGGCCCAGGTCTATGACCCAGTCCGAGTTTCCTATAACGTCCATGTTGTGCTCTATCACAACCGCGGTGTTTCCCAGGTTTACCAGCCGGTTGATGACCTCCAGCAGCTTCTGAACGTCCGCAAAGTGCAGGCCGGTCGTCGGCTCGTCCAGTATGTACATCGTCCTTCCCGTGTCCGTCTTTGAGAGCTCCGCTGCCAGCTTTACCCTCTGGGCCTCGCCGCCGGACAGCGTGGTGGAGGACTGGCCCAGCTTGATGTACCCAAGGCCCACGTCGTATATGGTCTGCATCTTTTTTCTGATCGAGGGCACGTTCTCAAAGAACTTGATGGCCTCATCCACCGTCATGCCCAGCACGTCAGATACGTTCTTCCCCTTGTACCGCACCATCAGGGTCTCTGAGTTGTACCTCTTGCCGTGGCACCGGTCGCACTGCACGTACACGTCTGAGAGGAACTGCATCTCGATCCGCTTCAGGCCGTTTCCCTCGCACTCAAAGCACCTTCCCGCATCCACGTTAAAGGAGAACTGGCTTATCGTGTACCCCATCTCCTTTGCCCTGCCGGTCTTGGCAAAGATCTGCCGGATGGGCGTAAAGGCGCCTATGTATGTGGCGGGGTTGGATCGCGGCGTCCTGCCGATGGGAGACTGGTCGATTGCAATGATCCTGTCTATGTTGCCAATACCCAGAATCCGGTCGTGCTTGCCCGGTATCCTTCTCTTGTCGTGGAGCTTGTACTCGAGCGACTTTAGCAGGATCTCGTTTACGAGTGATGACTTGCCAGAGCCGGACACTCCGGTGACCACGATAAAGAGCCCCAGGGGAAACTCGACGTCGATGGACTTGAGGTTGTTTACGGCCGCCCCCTCGACCAGGATGCTGCCGTTCTGCCGCCTTGTCCGCTCCTTGAGGGTTATCACTTCCTTGCCGTTGAGGTACCTGCCAGTAATCGAGCTGTCGCTGCCGAGCATCTTCTGGACGGTTCCCTCAAAGACTATCCTGCCGCCGTTTACCCCGGCCCGCGGTCCCAGGTCTATGATCCAGTCCGAGCTCCGTATCACCTCCTCGTCGTGCTCGACCACGATTATGGTGTTTCCCAGATCCCGCAGCTTGGCCAGCGTCCTGATGAGCCTGGCGTTGTCCCTCTGGTGCAGGCCGACGGTGGGCTCGTCTAGGACGTACAGGACACCGGTGAGGTTTGAGCCTATCTGCGTCGCCAGCCTGATCCTCTGGGACTCGCCTCCCGACAGCGAGGAGCTGGACCGGCCCAGGGTGAGGTAGTCAAGCCCCACGTTTCGCAGAAACTCCAGCCTGCCCCTGATCTCCTTTAGGACGTCCCGGGCGATGTACTGCTCCGTGTCAGACAGGTTTATGGTGGAAAAAAAGTCATAGCACTGATCCACGGGCAGATCGCAGACGTCCATTATCCCCATGCCGCCGACCGTTACCGCCCGCGCCTCTGCATTGAGCTTTTTTCCGTTGCAGGTATCGCATGGGATGTCCATCATCAGGTGGTCCAGCCGGTCCCTGCCCATTCCGTAGTAGCTGCTCGCATGCAGCCTGTACAGGCAGTCAAATATGCCCATGTATGTACCCGACAGGCCGCGTCTGGCATCAGAGCCGTGAAGCAGCAGGTCCAGCTGCTTGGCGGCCATCTTCCTTATGGGCATGTTCATCTTGATACCGGCAGCCTTCAGGGTACGGCGCAGTGCTGAACCAAACGAGTCCACAAGGTAGTCCCACGGGACTATGGCCCCCTCAAGGATGGACTTGGAATCATCCGGAATTATCAGATCCCGGTGAAACACCCGGGAGTGTCCCAGGCCGTTGCACTCCTTGCACATCCCAAACGGGGAGTTGAACGAGAACGAGCGCGGCTCAAGTGTGCCGATGCTGATCTTGCACTTGGGGCAGGCATTGTTCTGGGAGAATATGCGGTCGTCTGCCTCTGCTGATATCATCACGTAGCCCTTGGCCGCCCTCAGTGCTGTCCCCACGGACTCGAACAGCCTGGACCGCTCTGACTTTTCTGCGGTCAGGCGATCCACGACAATCTCGACGTTGTGCCACTTTTGCTTGTCTAGGGGTGGCATCTCCCCGTCAAGCGGCACAATGCTGCCGTCCACCCGTATCCGGGAGTAGCCGTCCTTTTTGATCGACTCAAAGAGCCAGTCATATGTCCCCTTTTTGTGCTGCACCACGGGCGCCAGCACAAGCACCTGCCGGCCCTGAAACTCCTTGAGGACCGTATCGCAGATTGCCTCGACTGACTGGCTGGATATCACCCCGCCGCACCGGATGCAGTGCGGTATGCCCACCCGCGCGTACAGCAGCCTCATGTAATCATAAATCTCCGTGACGGTTCCCACCGTGGAGCGGGGGTTCTTGCTGGTGGTCTTCTGCTGTATCGATATTGCGGGGGAGAGTCCGTCGATCGAGTCCACATCCGGCTTGTCCATCATCTCAAGGAACTGGCGCGCGTACGCCGACAGGGACTCGACGTACCTTCGCTGGCCCTCTGCGTACAGGGTGTCAAAGGCAAGGGTGGACTTGCCAGAGCCAGACAGGCCGCTGATTACAACCAGCCTGTTCTTTGGTATGTCCACATCAATGTTCTTCAGGTTGTGCTGCCTGGCGCCGCGGATCTTTACCTTATCTTCCATGCCCCTTCCTCTCGATTGCCTTGCTTATTCTCCGGATCTCGTCCCTGTACTCTATGGCCCCCTCAAAGTCCAGCTCCTGCGCGCACATCTCCATCTGCGCATCCATGTTTACGATATCTGCGGAGAGGTCGTGCGTGGACTTGATCTTGATGTCATCAACCTCGGTCACCTGCTCAGGTATGGACTTTGTGATGGTTTGCGGCGTGATGCCGTGCCTCCGGTTGTACTCCGCCTGCCTTGCGCGCCTCCTATCGGTCTCGGCCACTGCCGTCTTCATGGAACGCGTGACCGTATCTGCGTACATGATGACCGCGCCGGCGTCGTTTCTTGCAGCCCTCCCAAAGGTCTGAATCAGGCTGGTGTTGTTGCGCAAGAATCCCTCCTTGTCGGCATCCAGTATTGCCACCAGGGAGACCTCTGGAATGTCCAGGCCCTCCCTGAGCAGGTTGATTCCCACCAGCACGTCAAACTCGCCCAGCCGCAGCTGCCTGATGAGCTCCGTCCTCTTGAGGCCCTCAATTTCTGAGTGCAGGTACCGCACCCTCACGTCATGCCTGGAGAGGTACTCGGCCAGATCCTCTGCCATTCTCTTGGTCAGCGTGGTCACCAGCACCCGCTCGTTCCTCTGCACCCTCTTTTGAATCTCGGCGATCAGATCGTCCATCTGATCCCCGGTGGGCCTTATCTCCACCGAAGGGTCCACCAGCCCCGTGGGGCGCACCAGCTGCTCTGCTATCCGATAGGAGCGCTCCCGCTCATAGTCGCCGGGCGTGGCAGAGACAAATATCGCGTTTTTCATGTATCCTTCAAACTCCTCAAACTTTAGCGGCCTGTTGTCAAAGGCGCTGGGCAGCCGAAAGCCGTACGTCACGAGATGCTCCTTTCTTGAGCGATCGCCCTTGTACATCCCGTGCAGCTGGGGCAGCGTGACGTGCGACTCGTCTATTACCAGGAGGTAGTCGTCGCCAAAAAAGTCCAGCAGGCAGAACGCCGGCTGGCCGGGACTTCGCCCGTCAAAGTGCCGGGAGTAGTTCTCTATTCCGGAGCAGTACCCCAGCTCCTGGATCATCTCAAGGTCGTGACTTGTTCTCATCTCCAGGCGCTGGCGTTCCAGCTCCCGCAGCTCCGGGAGCCTCTCCTGTAGCTCCTGGCTGATCGAGCCGAGCGCCCTGTCCCGGACATCGCTGGCAATGAGGTAGTGCTTGGCAGGAAATATCTTGAACTGGGACACCTGCCTTCTCTCATGGGACGCCATGTTGTCAAGTATGCTTATCTTCTCTATCTCGTCGCCGAACATGGAGATCCGCACTATGTCGCTGGAGTAGGCGGGCACCACGTCTATGGTGTCCCCCCGGACACGGAAGTTGCCCGGCGCGACCTCGGTGTCGTTTCGCTCGTACCTGGCATTTAGCAGTCCGGCGATGAGATCCCGCCGGCTGATCCTCTGGCTTTGGCGTATGATGACAGACATCTGATCCCAGTCCGCTGGGTTTCCCAGGGAGTAGATGCACGACACGGTGGCAACAACGATGGTGGGCTCGTCGGAGAGCAGCATGGCGGTGGTCTCCAGCCGCATCTTCTCTATCTTCTCGTTTATCTGCGTGTCCTTCTCAATGTAGGTATCGGTCTGGGGCATGTAGCTCTCCGGCTGGTAGTAGTCATAGTATGACACAAAGTAGCCCACGTTGTTCTCCGGAAAGAACTGCCTCAGTTCGGAGTAGAGCTGCGCGGCCAGGGTCTTGTTGTGTGATATCACAAGCGTGTTCTTGCCGGTTCTGGCAATCACGTTTGCCACCGTAAACGTCTTTCCGCTGCCGGTCACGCCCAGCAGGGTCTGGTTCCTTCCCTGCTTTGACGCCGCGGACCAGGGACTCGATGGCCTGGGGCTGGTCCCCGGTGGGGGCAAACTCAGAGACCAGCTTGAATGGGCGGTTGCGAGTCAATGCGCAGGCGGGGAGCAAAACTAGATTTAAAGCATCATGTCACCAGACCGGCTCGTCGATCATCTCAAGCTTGCCGCCTGCAACCGCAAACCCCATCACCTTCAGCGTCTCCTCGGCGGTCTGGCTTGAGCGCTTGAGGATCTTCTCTGCAAGCTCCGTTCGGGCCCGCGCCGCAAGCGTCTGGCCTATCTTGTACTTTCCCCGGACGGACACGGGGGATACGCGTATTACGGCCACGTGATCCAGCACGGACATCGGCGGAGTGATGGGGGTGTATCCGCCCTCCGGCTGGTACTTCTCCATCAGGCCGTTTAGAGCCCGGGACTTTTCGGCGAGGTCAGATACGATGTGCGCCGCCCCCTTGATCACCACGCTGACGTACAGGGTGTCTGCCAGGGAGGCGTCGTGGGGATCCTCAAAGTACGAGGGCAGAAACTCCAGCTCCCGGTCCACCTCGAATCCCGCCTTTGGGTTTCGCCTTATGTTGTCCAGCTTCTCGCCCCTGATATGCGAGTGCAGGTAGATGAACCCGTCAAGGAACACAAAGTTCATGGGAATTACCTGCGGGTAGCCGCGCTCGTCCATGGTGGCAATCCTGCCCACATGCTCGGTGTTGAGGAAACGGGCAATCCGTTCCGGAGATTTAATCTCCAGCTTTCCCAGTAGCTGCATGGTCTTTGGTCTGCCGCGCCTGCCATAAATTTAGCTCCCACATATGGATACAAGTGGCATGGAGGAGTACGCATCCCACCATACCCGATACGGGATCACACAGGTGCCGGATCCAGAACCAAACATCGTCTGAAAACGTTTTAATCACAAGGAGCGACTTTTGTTCCTGTGAACATAACTGAGAAGATACTGGCACGGGCATCCGGCAGGGACCGCGTGGTCCCCGACGACGTCATATTTGCAGATGTGGACAGGGTGATGGTCCACGACGTTTCGGGGCCCGGCGTGCTCAAGGTGTTTGAGAGGCTAAGGGAGCAGGGCATACCAGTAGACAGGCTCAAGGATCCCTCCAAGGTGTGGGTCGCAGAGGACCACTTTGTCCCCTCGGCCGACAAGATATCAGCGGAGAACATAGTCAAGCTGTCCAACTTTACAAGGGAGTACGGCATCGAGAAGCACTTCCGGTACGGCATGGGCCAGTACGGAATATGCCACACGCTCTCGCACGAGGAGGCGCTAGTCCTTCCCGGCCAGGTGTACGTGGGCGGCGACTCGCACACCAACACCACTGGGGCCTTGGGCGCCTTTGCATGCGGCCTCGGACACACAGACGTGGCGTACGTCCTGCTAAACGGCAGAATCTGGTTCAAGGTACCAGAGACGCTATACTTTCAGATAAACGGCAGGCTGCCGGATCACGTAATGGCCAAGGACCTGATCCTGAGGATAATCGGCGAGATCGGGACCGACGGCGGGGCGTACAGAGCGATGCAGTTTGGGGGCAGCGGGGTGGAGAACATGTCAGTGGAGGGAAGGCTCACCCTGACCAACATGACCACCGAGGCAGGCGCCAAGAACGGAATCATCGAGCCGGACCAAAAGGTCTACGACTACTTGGACGGACACGGCGCCGCGAGCTACACCCCCGTACACGGGGACGGTGACGCCGAGTATGCCAGGGTGTACGAGTACGAGGCAGAAGAGCTTGAGCCCGTTGTCGCAGAGCCGTTCTCCCCTGCGAACATATCCGTGGTAAGGGAGGCGCCGTCCACGCCCCTGGACAAGGCATACATCGGATCCTGCACCGGCGCCAAGATGGAGGACCTGGAGGCAGCGGCAAGGGTGCTCAAGGGAAAGACCGTAAAGATAAGAACAGAGGTCCTGCCAGCGGCAATCTCGATATACAAGAGGGCGGCCGACAGCGGACTGCTGAAGATATTCCTTGATGCCGGAGCCGTGGTGGGCCCGCCGACCTGCGGCGCATGCTGCGGCGCGCACATGGGGGTCCTGGCAAAGGGCGAGGTGTGCATCAGCACCACCAACAGGAACTTTCCCGGGCGCATGGGGCATGTCGAGTCCAGGACGTACCTGGCGTCGCCCCAGGTGACTGCCGCATCGGCGGTGACCGGCAGGATAACTGACCCGAGGGATCTGGATTGAGGGGCGGCGTCATCAAGTATGCGCAGGACAACATAGACACGGACGTCATAATACCAGGCATGTACCTCAAGATTCACGACTATGCGGAGCTTGCTACGCATGCCATGGAGGGGCTGGATCCCGACTTTCACTCCAAGGTGAAGAAGGGGGACTTTGTGCTTGCGGGGAAGAACTTTGGATGCGGCTCGTCCCGGGAGCATGCGCCGATCGCGCTTGCCCATTCCGGAATCCAGGCGGTGCTGGCGCTCTCCTTTGCCAGGATATTTTACAGGAATGCGGTGGACGGCGCCTTTCTTCTCCCCATCGAGGTGGACGAGTCCACGTACTCGGCAATCTCCCAGGGCGACGAGCTTGAGATCGACACCGCAACATCCAGGATACGCAACATCACAAGGAACGAGACCTACAGGATGAAGCCGTTTCCGGACATAATTGCCAAGATCGTGGCAGCGGGCGGGCTCTTCAAGTTCAGGCCCGAGGAGTAGACCATGGCGAGGACGCTCTTTGGTAAGATATGGGACGCGCACGTAGTGGCAGACGGTCGCCCGTCACTCCTGTACATAGACAGGCACCTGGTACATGAGGTGACCTCGCCGCAGGCGTTTGACGGGCTGCGCAAGAGCAACAGGGGCGTGCGGCGCCCGGACCTGACTGTGGCCACGGTGGATCACAACATACCGACGACCAACCGCTCCCTTCCCATAGCGGACCAGACGTCCCTCATACAGATACAGACCCTGGAGAGGAACTGCCGGGACTTTGGGATCAGGCTGTTCGGGATGGGCAGCGCCGGCCAGGGTATCGTGCATGTCATAGGGCCACAGATGGGAATCACGCTGCCCGGCACCACCATCGTCTGCGGGGACAGCCACACCTCGACGCACGGCGCCTTTGGCGCCTTGGCGCTGGGAATCGGAACGAGTGAGGTGGAGCATGTGCTGGCATCGCAGACCCTCTGGCTGGAGAGGCCGGAGCCCTTTGAGGTCGTGGTGACAGGAAAGAGGGGCCCCACCATAACCGCCAAGGACGTCATACTGTCCATAATAAGGAACATCGGCACCGCCGGCGGAACCGGCACGGTGATCGAGTACAGGGGATCCGGAATATCTGACATGTCCATGGAACAGAGGATGACCGTGTGCAACATGTCCATTGAGGCAGGAGCCCGCGCAGGCCTCATCGCCCCAGATGAGAAGACGTTCCGGTACCTGCGGGGCCGCAGGTACACGCCCGAGGACTATGAGGAGATGGTGGATGCATGGAGACGGGATCTCACCACGGACTCCGGGGCCACGTTTGCAAAGTCATACACGATACACGCCGACGAGATCGCCCCCCAGGTGAGCTGGGGAACCAACCCCGCCATGACCTGCGACGTCACCCAGTCGGTGCCGTTTCCCGAGGACTATGCCGGGGACGACCCCGGCCAGGTGCGCGGCGCAAAGAAGGCGCTGGAGTACATGGACCTGAGGCCCGGCACCCCCATCACCGAGATCCCCGTGGACCGGGTCTTTATCGGCTCGTGCACCAACGCCCGGCTGGAGGATCTGATCGATGCCGCCCGCGCAGCCCGCGGCCGCAGGGTGGCCCCGGGTGTTGACGCAATGGTGGTGCCCGGCTCCCAGGACGTCAAAAGGCAGGCAGAGGAGATGGGCCTTGACAGGGTATTTCGGGACGCGGGCTTTGAGTGGCGCGAGTCCGGCTGCAGCATGTGCCTTGGGATGAACCCGGACATACTCGAACCCGGCCAGCGGTGCGCCAGTACGTCAAACCGCAACTTTGAGGGCCGCCAGGGAGCCGGGGGAAGGACCCACCTGGTGAGCCCCGTGATGGCAGCGGCCGCCGCGGTAAGCGGGCACTTTGTGGACGTAAGAGAGATGGACCTGAACTGAGATGGAGCCCTTTGCAGAGATCCGCAGCACCGCGGTGTTGCTGGACAAGGTGAACGTGGACACGGACCAGATAGTGCCCAAGCAGTTCCTCAAGAGGGTGCAGAAGACCGGCTTCGGCAAGTGCCTCTTCTTTAACTGGCGCTTTGATCAGCAGGGCGCTCCAGATCCGGGATTTGTCCTCAACGAGCCCCGGTACCGGGACTCGCAGATACTGGTAACCGGGGAGAACTTTGGGTGCGGCTCGTCCCGGGAGCACGCGGTGTGGGCCCTGCTGGACTACGGGTTCCGCGCGGTCATAGCCCCGTCCTTTGGCGACATCTTCTACAGCAACTGCTTCAAGAACGGCCTGCTGCCGATCAGGCTTGGCCGGGACGAGATAGGCCGGCTCGGGGCCGGCACGATCCGCATCGACCTGGAGTCCCAGGAGATCACGTCCGGATCAGGCAGGATACCGTTCACAATAGACCCCCACAAGAAGAGGATACTGCTGGAAGGACTGGACGACATAGCCTTGACCCTCAGGCTGGAAGACAAGATATCAGACTATGAGCGGCGCACTAGGCTGCCATCCGTCGTATGATCCCGCTGGCAAGGGAGGCGTTTCTCTCCAGGGTCGCAGGCGAGCCGACATCCATCCAGTCCTCGTCCGTGTTGTAGGCGCTCACGCCGCCCCGCTGCGCCAGCCCCTGCAGTATGTCATAGGACAGGTTGACGCTGCCCTGCACCTGCCTTATCATCGGAAGGATCCCAGTCGAGAGGATGTATATCCCCAGGCACTCTGCCATGGGCAGCCGCACCGTGGGCTTTTCGCTGAAGCTTCGCACCATGCCGTCGGCCACGTCGGCAAAGCCGGTCTCCTCCCTCCTGCTGGTCCGGGTTGCGATGCATGCGAGGCCGCCCTTCTCTTGAAAGTGCGACAGCATTGCGGATATGTCCAGCGCGCACAGGTTGTCCACAAACCATAGCAGGAACTCCTGCGACCCCTCCAAGGCCTGCTGGGCGTGAAGCAGGTCCCCGCCGGTGCCGGACTGGGAGTCCTGGACCAGCGTGATCCCTTTTTTGCGGCGGGAGCCCTCCAGGTAGTTCCTTATCTGGCCGCCCAGCCCCTCAAAGTCAGATATTATGATCACCCCGTCGATCACGTCTGAGGCGCAGACGTGATCCAGGATGTAGTCGATCAGCGGCCGGTTGCCCACTGGGAACATGGCCTTGGGGATGTAGTCGGTGTACGGCTTTCCCCGGGTGCCACTGCCACCGGCTAAAATTACCGCCTTCACGCCCTAACGGTAGGACTTTTGCTTTCGTCTTCTTGCACCGGGGCCGCCGAACTTTTTGGGTTCCTTCATCCTGGCGTCGCCGCTGATCAGATACTTGTCATATACCGAGATTCTCTTTCGCAGGTCTTCCCTGATGGATTTGGGAAACGGGTGATCCCTGGGCTCCTTCTTGCTCTTGGTCCAGCCTGTTAGCGCCCGAGATATGGCAGTCGCCACGGCGCTGGCCTGCCCCGAGTGGCCGCCGCCCCTTACCCGGACAGATATGTTCACCCTGGTTCTGAGGTCTCCTGCTATCTCCAGCGGAGCCAGGATTGCTTCCCGGGACATCTCGTGTCCGATCATCTCCACCGGCACGTTGTTTATCCTGATCCTGCCGTTGCCCTTGGTTATGTAGACGTGGGCGCTGGCAGTCTTTCTTGTTGCAAAGTAGATCTCCGTCTTGGGCGTGGTCATTCGGTCCACCCCACTGTTCGTCCAAGCTCCGCCATAGTGACATAGTCTGCTGCCGGCCTTTTGATCTTTGCCTTGTCAAACTGTGTCTTCTTTGTGGTCTTGAGCGGCTTTGGGACCCCGATGTACGCGCGCAGCCTCTTGTGGGCCTCGATTCCCGATGTCTTGGTCCTGGGCAGCATTCCGCGGACCATTCGCGTAATTATGGTGTCAGGCCGCCTGGGATGAAACGGGCCGTGCTTTGGGTTTATGATGCTGCCGATCTCCAGAAATTTCTTGTACTCCCCGACTATGTTTCTCCTGCTTCCGCTGAGCATGATGTTCTCGCAGTTCACTAGCGAGACCCTGTTGCCCTGAAGAAGCTGCTTTGCGGTGAAGGATGCCAGCCTTCCGGCCACGTGATCCGTTGCGTCAACCACCAAGTGGCTCATGCCGGATATCATTGCACAGCCTCCTTATCTGCTGACATGACGGCGCTACCCAAGCAGAACTACCCCCTTGCCTGTGGGAAACTGGCCCACCATCTCCCGGTATCCCTGAATGCTTCCGCCCGAGGCAAGAACCTTCTGCGCGGCCGTGCGGGATATGGAAAACGAGCACAGTGTAATCTTGTGGGAGATTGCGCCGGTGCCCAGGACCTTGCCTGCAAAGAAGACGGCGTCACCTTCGCGGGTAAGCTTGCTCATCTTGTTGAGGTTGATGGTTCTTCTTGCTGCCGACGGCTTGAGCGCCTCGCGGGAGAGCCTGGACCAGATGGGCGCGTCGTTGCTTCTAGACGCCTTTCTGAGCTCCCTTGCCATGGTAAATACAGTCTGGCTAGCCATCAGAATGAACTCCCTGTGCACCCAAATATAATATGCATGCTTATGCCACCTGGCTTACCAGCTCTTTAAAGCCGGATATTCGGTTTGAGAGCTCTTCTACTGCCGAGAGTACGATCTGCTCCGGCGGTAGCGCCCCGGTGGACTCGACGGTCAGGATCCTCTCCTCGTCCTCGTCTGTCTCGGTCAGCACGGCGATGTTTGCCGAGTTCCACTTTGCGTGCTCGGTGCCGCGCCCCAGGCGCGCGTAGGCGTCTATCCATACCTTCTGCCCCGGTGCCAGAACCACGATCGGGATATCAGCAGACACAGGCTTTACAAACCTGTCCTCAGACGTCAGCTCGCCGGAGAGGACGGTTCTGGTGGCGTCAGACTCCTCCAGGTCCAGTATCAGCATCACCTTGCTGGTGTCGTGATCGGTATCCACGCTTTTGAGCTCCTTGAACTCGGTGAGATCTGTCTTCAGCGGAATCAGCCCCAGCCTGTGGGCGAGGGCCTCGTCTGCCATGACCGAGGAGTTCTCCCTCACCGACACCTTGTCTATGGCAAAGACCGGAACGCCGTTGAGACATATCCTCCTTATGGCATTGGCGTAGGGAAGCGGAATGTTCCTCATCATTATCGAGATCCTTCTCTCATCCTTGCTGATTACCTCTAGAGAAGACAAATCACTCAAAAACGCCCAAGTCCAAATAAAAATCTAGCTGGTTTTGTAGGTGCGACATGCCGGGGAGGCAGACCGGGCCGCAGGAGCTGCTTCAGAGACGCGTTACCCTGCGAACCCAAGACGCGCGCCAGCGCCCGGTGGCGGCCAGCTGCCCCACTAAGACCGGAGCCGTGCGCCGCCATCCTGGAAACGCGATCTGCCGCGGCGCGACTCTCCGCAGCCCGAAAGAACCCATATATAAATAACCGACTGCCGACAGGATGATCCATGACGGACGTAACCGTGGTCAGGTTCTCGTTTGAGGGGAACAAGTTCGAGATCCTGGTCAGGCCGGATCCTGCGCTGGACTACAAGCTGGGAAGGAAGAAGGACATGTCCGCAGTCATGGTGTCTGATGAGATCTACACCGATTCTGGCAGGGGAACCCGGGCGTCGTCTGAGAAGATCCTCAAGGCGTTTGGAACGGAGGATCACGCAGAGGTGGCAAGGCGCATACTGGAGAAGGGCGATCTCAACCTCACCACGGACCAGAGGCGCAAGATGATAGAGGAGAAGCGGAGGCAGCTGGTGACGCACATCTCCAGAAACTTTGTGGATCCCAGATCCCACCTACCCCACCCGCCCCTGAGAATAGAGCAGGCGATGAAGGACGCCAAGATCTCAATCGATCCGCACAGGAGCGCAGACGAGCAGGTAAAGGAGACAGTCGAGAAGCTTCGAAGGATCATCCCCCTCAAGACAGAGAACCTCGATCTGGAGATCGTCGTGCCCGCGCAGTACGTGGCCCGATCCTATTCGATCCTCAAATCCACCGGACAGCTCAAGCGCGAGGACTGGCTTCCCAACGGCTCCCTAAAAGCAATACTTGAAATATCCGCCGCAGCAAGGCCAACTGTGATAGACCGATTGGGCTCGATTACAAAGGGCACCGCCACGGTGGAGATGGTTCGCTGATGGATCCAATAAAGAGAAAGTACGTGATCCCCGGAGACACAATCACAAGCGGCCCCTACAGGCCTGAGCAGAACGTAACGATGCGCGGCAAGAACATTGTTGCAACGACGGTCGGAATATCCGAGATATTTGACAACACCGTAAGGGTCATCCCGCTTACGGGAAAGTACTACCCAAAGATCAACGATCTGGTAATCGGCAAGGTGACCACAAACACATCCCTCTCATGGGAGCTGGACATCAGCTCCTCGTACGTGGGGGTGCTTCCTGCATCAGACGTGTTTGGCAGGAACTTTTCCGCGCACGCCGACGAGCTATTCTCAAAGCTCCGGCCCGGTGACCTGGTGGCAACCAGGGTGGCAAACTTTGACAGGACGCGGGATCCGCTTCTCACCGTGTCAGACATGGATCTGGGAAAGATCGACTCGGGAGACCTTGTGGAGATATCTCCAAGCAAGGTGCCAAGGCTGATTGGAAAGCGGGGAAGCATGGTTCAGATAATAGAGAACGCAACAGGAACTACGATCACCATAGGCCAGAACGGCAGGATCGTGGTGGCAGGAGAGGATCCGGATGGGTTATTAAAGGCAAAGAAGGCCATCCAGTTGATAAATGAAAAGGCGCACGTTGCAAACCTTACCGAACAGGTCAGGAAGATGCTAGAGACAAAGGGCGATTAAAATGGGCGGAAGAGATTCAACTATGGTTCTGCTGGACAAGAACGGCATCCGTTGCGACGGGCGCAAGATCGACGAGCCGCGCAAGATCATGATAAAGGCAGGAGTTCTCAAGAACGCCAACGGCTCTGCATACATCGAGTTTGGCGACAACAAGATCATGTGCGGGGTGTATGGACCCAGGGACGTGCACCCAAAACACATGGCAAACTCAAGTACCGGAATACTCAGGTGCCGCTACCACATGGTGCCGTACTCTGTCAGTGAGAGAAAGAACCCAGCCCCGTCAAGAAGGGAGATCGAGATATCCAAGGTGATAAAGGAGGCGCTGGAACCGGCAGTCATGCTGGAGAGGTTTCCGCGGACGGCAGTTGACGTATTCATCGAAGTGCTGCAGGCAGACGGTGGATCGCGGTGCGCGGCGCTAGACGCGGCATCAGTTGCGCTGGCAGACGCGGGGATTCCCATGAGGGACATGGTATCGGCGTGCGCTGCCGGCAAGGTCGCGGACACCGTTGTTCTTGACGTAAACAACGAGGAGGATCAGGCAGGCCAGGCGGACATGCCCATCGGCTACATGCCAAACCTTGAAAAGGTCACCCTGCTTCAGCTGGACGGCATCATGAGCCCCAAGGAGTACAAGGAGTGCATCGAGACCGGAATCAAGGGATGCAAGATAGTATACGAGATACAAAAGAAGGCGCTCAACGAGCGGTACTTTGGAGATGACCACAAATGACGACCACGGTGGTTCTCGATCAGCTAAAGAAGGACAAGATAGTCGAGCTGCTAGACCAGGGCAAGAGGATAGACGGCCGGGCCTTTGACGAGACAAGGGAGATCATCATCGAGGCAGGCGTAATACCCAAGGCCAACGGCTCTGCCCGCGTTCACCTCGGAAGCACCGACGTGATCTGCGGCATAAAGATACAGCCCGACAGGCCGTTTCCCGACGTGGGCGACAAGGGCATCTTCATCTGCACCGCCGAGCTGCTTCCGCTCTCACACCCCACAGTAGAGACCGGACCCCCCAACCCGACAGTGATCGAGCTGGCCCGGGTAGTGGACCGCGGAATACGGGAGAGCAAGATGATCGACCTGACGCAGCTGGTAATAAAGAAGGACAAGTCGGTGGTGGGCGTGTTCGCCGACAACACCGTGATTGACTATGACGGAAACCTCTTTGATGCCTGCTCCTATGCCGCCACCGCGGCAGTGCTGTCCTCCAAGATGCCCCGGTGGGAGATCAAGGACGACGTGCCGACGCTGATAGACGACGAGAAGGTTGACCTGCCGGTCAGTACGATTCCCGTGTCGGTTACCATGGGCAGGATAGGCAAGCACATCATCGTTGACCCGACAGGCGACGAGTGGGACTGCCTTGACGCCAGAATCACAATCACCAGCAACTCTGACGGCAACATCTGCGCCCTGCAAAAGGGTGGCAAGAACGGCTTTACCGTGGAAGAGCTCGTAGAGTGCGGCAAGACCGCAGTGAAGCTGGCCGACAAGATAAGGACGATCTTAAAAGGGACTCAAGAGTAGCATGGCCAAGAGAAAGTCTCTCAGGGGACTCGGCGCAAGGTACGGCATCAAGCTGAGAAAGCAGTACTCGAAGATACACTTTCAGCTCAAGCAGGAGAGGGTGTGCCCGGAGTGCGGCTCGAAGAAGTTCGGGCGTACCGCGGTGGGAATCTGGGAATGCCGCCGGTGCAACTTCAAGGTGGCCGGTACCGCATATGACATCAAGATTTAGTGCCAGGGTTACCGTGGATCTCGGGGAGAAGAACCGGGCCGTATACGAATCCATAAACGCAGACAACATGTTCTATCCGGAGAACCCCACAGAGACCGTCATGTCACTGTCAGATGAGGTGGTTGCAGACATTCGGTCGGACCAGATATCCCACCTGAGGGCGAACCTCAACTCGCTTCTGCGCCTGATTCAGGCAAGCGCAAAATCTATCGAGTCCGCAGCCAGGCCACCCGACGGCCCGTGATCCGGGCAGCGTGACAAGGTATAATAGAACATCGGCCGCGCCGTATCCTATGTCAGGCCAACAGATGCCGCCGTGGCTGCGGGAGCAGCTGATGAATATGCAGCAGGCACAGCAGAACCTGCAGTCGATCATGGCTCAAAAGCAGCAGCTGGACGTGGAGCGGATGGAGACTGACCGGGCCCTAGAGGAGCTCCAGAAGGCGTCTGACGAGGACACAATCTACAAGCACGCAGGGAGCGTCCTGGTGAGATACTCAAGAAAGGACATCGTAGACGAGCTGGAAGAGAAGAGGATGCTGGCAAAGACGCGCCACGACGTACTGGAAAAGCAGGAAGCCCGGCTAAAGGAGTCCCTCAAGGAACAAGAGGCAAAGCTGAACGAGGCCATGAGGGGCCAACAGGCGGGCCCCGATCCGCACCAACGTAAATAACCGACAGCCTTTTCATCACACTGTGGCAGGACTCAAGGGTCTGCGCATAGTAGCAGACGAGAGGGAGAAGAAGAGCAGGATTCCCCAGCTGCTCAAGAATCTGGGGCTTGATGTCGAGGTCGTGACGCTGCCGGTGGGCGACTACATCGTGGCGCCAGAGACGGTAGTCGAGCGCAAGAGCGTCCACGACTTTATATCGTCGGTCTTTGACGGCCGGCTTCTGGATCAGTGCCACAGGCTCAAGGAGAACTATACGGATCCCGTCATCATACTGGAGGGGAACATAGACGAGATAGAGGAGATCGTCGACAACCCCATGGTGTTCTACGGCTCGATGAGGCGGGTCGCAATGGAGTTCAAGATTCCGATACTGCCCACGCCCAGCGCGTACCACACCGCAAGGCTGCTAGTGGCGCTGTGCAAGAAGCAGGAACACACGCCGGGGCCGTTTCTGAAGAAGATAAAAAAGTCATCGGACCTGCAGCGCCAGCAGCTGTCAGCCCTTGGGAGCCTTCCAGGGGTAGGGGAGAAGCTGGCAGCCAGGATGCTTGAGAGGTTCGGCTCCCCGCTTGACGCCTTCAACGCTACGCTGGCAGACCTATCAAAGGTGGAGGGACTCGGCGAGGCGCGGGCAAAGAAGATCAGGGCAATGCTCAAGAAGAAGACAGGCCGCACGGGGAGCACTGGACAGAAGAGGCTTGGCGAGTAGCGCCGGCAGGGCTTGCCGTCGGGATCTCTGCCGCTCGTAAAGCATGCTGCGGGATCCAGAAGGCCGTTCCCGCTTGACACGGTATCTTTCGCTTGCCGGCTCGTCAGCAGCTACCTTCTTGGTGAGCGGCTACGCGGCCCTGATCGGCGGCGCATCCCTGCATTGCCACCGCACCCTTGCCGGCGTGCATCCTAATGCGATGTGGTCGGTATCTAGTGACGATCACAGGTTCGTATCAGGCCAAGGCGACACCATGATTGACACGATTAAATAAAATGAGACGCATAAGACAGTCATGTTCAGATCATACAGGTGGGTTGTGGAGAACCTTCACAATCCCGATGTTATAGTACTGGACTCCCGGCAGGAGACGGCGTACAGGTACGGCCACATACCAGGCTCCCAGTCGCTGATGCTGGACAGGGTGATAAGGCCTGACAGGTACGGCGCCAACCTGGCACCCGACGCGCAGCAAGCCGCAGACGTGTTTGGCAAAGCGGGGATAGACAAGACAAAGACGGTGGTGGTAACAGGCGACCTCATGGACCCGTCTGCCGCTCGCATAGCCTGGACGCTGAACTACTTTGGACACAAGAAGACGTTTCTCATGGAGGATCCGGGGGAGCTGTGGAGGAACAGCTCCAAGATGACAAGGAGGCCGGCAGAGGTCGCGCCCGCCAGGTTCGTCCCGGAGGTCGACCCCCTCATCAGGACAGACGCGGCAGCAATCCAGGACGGCACCGGCATCACGCTGATTGACGCCCGGAGTCCGCAGGAGTACATGGGAGGGCACCTGCCCGGCTCGATCCTCATTCCGTTCACAGACGGGCTGGGAACCGACGGCAGGCTGTTTCTGGACGGGAACCGGCTGGAAAGAATGTTCCGATCCCGCGGTGTCGACGGCGAGGAAAGGATCGTGTGCTACTGCATGCACGGCCACAGGGCATCCAGCCTGTACTTTCAGCTCAGGACTGCGGGGTTTGGAGATGTGGTCCTCTATGACGGCTCGTTTGCGGACTGGTACGGGAGGGGGCTACCGCTTGTGTAGTCTTCTTTTCAGCGCATTTCCGCACAGCGGGCACTCCCGGGAATTCTGGAAGCCCTTCTTGCACCCGATACAGTAGTAGACCCACCTGCCGACGGTGCGTATCCCGCCGGTCATCAGGGGTATGACGGGCATCATGAGATTTCTTGCCACATTTGACACCGCAAAGTCATCGGTCACCAGCTGGCCGCCCCGCTCCATGCACAGCGCAAGGACCGAGATGTCCTGCTCTGAGAGGTGGCCGTGATCCCCGGTCTCCCTAGCTTTTGAGATGATCCGCTCCGTTGCGCCGGCGCCTGCCCGCTCCACTGTCAGCCTGCCCGTATGGATCAGGGTCCCCAAGGCATCCTGCGCCCTTTTGATGTGCCTTACCTCGTCGAAGACCTGCGGCGTGGTGGCAAACCTCTCCGCTGACCTAAAGGGCAGGCCGGCATAAAACGCGCTGGCATCCAGAATCTTACACGAGTCCGGGGGATCGTCCCCTTGGGTGCCGTGGCTCATCGCCTGCACCCGGCCGGCATTCCCGCAGTCTGCTGGTGCCGCGCGCCCCCAAGCCGGCGGTTCGGCAGTATGGCATCACAGGACAGGACAGGCGACATCTGCTAGAACCCGAGCTTGCTCATCTGCCGCAGGCCGCGCTTCTTGAGCCTCACAAACGTGGCGGGCGTGTTGTATTTTTTAATGGTGATCGTCTCCCCAAACCCGGCGGACTTGATCACCTGCGCGTCCATGACAACGCTGCAGTCGTGCGAGCAGACAATCTCGATCTTCTCGTCGGGCACGACGATGGACTCAAGCCGGTACACCGGGGCCACGGGCGTGATTATCAGCACATCTAGGCTCTCGTGCAGGATAGGGCCGCCCAGGGAGAACGAGTGGCCCGTGGACCCGCTGGGGGTAGCGATTATCACCCCGTCCATCTTCTGCTTGACGTAGTCGTTCTGAAACTTTATCTCGATCTCTGCCGTCTTGGTAAGGTTCTTCCGCTGGATGAGGATCTCGTTTAGCGCCGGCGCAAACTCTTCTCCCCCGATGGAGGCCACGACCCTGGTGCGCCTCTCCAGTATTATCCTGTCCGATGCGATCTGCCTTATGGCCGAGTCCAGCTCGTCCATCGTGATCTCCGCAAGGATCCCCCTGTTGCCGCCCACGTTTATCGTAAGGAGCGGGGTGACGTCATCCAGGCCTCGAAAGGTCCGCAGGGTGGTACCGTCTCCCCCCATGGTAACTGCCAGATCCAGGTTCTCCGTCCGCAGGTCCGCTATGCTGTCTGCCCTCTCTGCCCCGTCCACCGACACAGGCGAGATCGTAAAGACCTTGGCCCTTCTCTTCAGGAACTTTGTTGCGACCATCTTGGCCGCATCTTCGGACACCTTGGAGCCAAACTTGCTGATGATCGCCACTCTGTTTAACTTCAACCACCTCACGATACCCGCGTTTACTTAAAAATGGATAGCCCGGCGCCAAGGCCGCGTCACGCAAAGCAGGGCTGCTGCGCGCGTGCCGCAGGTGCAGGATCGGCGCCGGCGCAGCGACGCACCCCCGCCGCAGAACCATGGGACGGAGACCGCCCAGATGCCGGTCGCTACAAAAGAGAATTAAACCCGGTAGAGGAGAGTGCGGTAAATGAGCTACAACCCAAGGGGTGATCTTGAGAGGTTCCTGGCAGAAGACATCGGGAGCGGTGACATCACAAGCGATCTCCTCTCCCCTGGAACGATGTCTGCGAGGATCGTCGCAAAGGAGGCGGGCGTCCTGGCAGGCATCGGGTTTGCGGCCCAGATATTCGAGATCGGCGGAGCGTCGGCGTCGGCCACATGGGGCGACGGGGATGCCATTGAGTCAGATGACGTGGTGCTGGAGGTTGCAGGCACCGCACGCGCGGTCCTCTCGTCTGAGAGGACCGCCCTCAACCTGCTCTCCAGAATGAGCGGCATAGCGACACAGACCCGCGCCCTGACAGAGAGGATCAGGGGCAGCGGGGCGGAGATCTTTGCCACAAGAAAGACCGCCCCGGGGCTCCGGTACTTTGACAAGACTGCAGTGGAGATTGGGGGCGGCCGGCGGCACAGGATGGCGCTAGACGAGATGGTAATGATAAAGGACAACCATCTTGCGGCAGGAGCGGTACTAGAGGAGGTCATCCCCCGGGCAAAGAAGAGACACCACAGAATCGAGGTGGAGGTTGAGAGCACCGCTGACGCCATCACGGCGGCAGAGTGCGGCGCGAACATCATAATGCTGGACAACTTTACCCCGGAGCAGGTGGCCGCGGCCCTGAAGGCCCTAGAGGACGGCGGGCTCCGGGGCCGGGTCAAGGTGGAAGCGTCAGGCAGAATCAACGAGGAGAATGTCGCCCTCTATGCCAGAACCGGCGTGGACATGATATCGTCTGGGGCCATCACGAGCTCGGTCAGGGGCATAGACTTTAGCCTGGAAGTCTAGGTCCCAGACAGAATCCGCGCAGCCTCCCTGTTCTTTGGGTCCACCTCCTGCACCATGCGGCAGCACTCCTTAGCCTCCTCTGGCTGACCCAGCTCCAAGTGCGAGCGGGCCTTGAGGATCAAGGCCTCGGTGTCGTATGTGGCCACATCCAGCGACCTTGCAAGGTAGTGGATCGCCTTTTGGTGCTTGCCGCGGATATGGTAGATGCTCCCGACTATGAAGAGGATGTCGTTTTCGTGTGGGACCTCTCGGAGCAGATCCAGCCCCGACCTGAGCGCCAGATCGTACTCCTTGCGCTTTACCAGCCGTCGCAGCTCCTTCTTCTTGTTCCATATGATACCGGCCCTTGTGTCCTTTGGACCGCGGCCGAACAACCCCAGCACCACTACATGAGACGCGCGAACGAGTCGTATTTTTAGCTTATCGCAAGCATCCGCTCTATGGCCAGGCGCGCCCTGTCTGCCGTCTCCTGGGGAACCTTGACCTCGAACCGGTCACGGACCAGCGAGTCGTGCACCCCCTCCAGCGTGATCATCTTCATGTACCGGCACTCCGCCTGGTCCGATGCCGCGGCAAAGTTCTTGCCGGGGTTCTGCTTTCTCATCCTGTGGAGTATGCCGGTCTCCGTGGCGACCACAAAGTTCCTTGATTTTGACTCCTTGGCATGGCGCATCATGCCCTCGGTGGAGAGCACATGCAGGTTCTCCCCGGCAAACCTTCCCGATGCCACGTCATACATTATCGGAGTGGTGCAGCCGCACTCCGGGTGGATCATAAACTCCGCCTCGCGCATAGAGTCAAGCTTCCTCTTCACGTCATCAGGCGTTATTCCCGCATGCACGTGGCACTCGCCTGCCCAGATGTACATGTTCTTTCGCCCGGTCATCTTGGAGACGTACGATCCCAGAAACATGTCCGGCAAAAAGAGGATCTCCCTGTCTGCGGGTATGGCCTGCACGACACTCACCGCGTTGGATGACGTGCAGCAGTAGTCAAGCTCCGCCTTGACTTCTGCCGTAGTGTTGACATATCCCACCGCTATGGCATCAGGGTGCCGCCCCTTCCACTGCCGCAGGTCCTCTGCGGTTATCGTGTCAGACAGCGAGCAGCCTGCCTCCAGGCTTGGAATCAGGATCCTCTTGTCCGGGGATATGATCGAGGCGGTCTCTGCCATAAAGTGTACCCCGCAAAACACTATGACCTTGCTGTCGGTTCTGGCAGCCTGCCTTGCAAGCCCCAGGGAGTCGCCGACAAAGTCTGCCACGTCCTGCACGTCCGGAATCTGATAGTTGTGGGCAAGGATCACCGCGTCCCGCTCCCCCTTTAGCCTGATGATCTCGTCGCGCAGCGCGGATGTTTGCTGTACCAGCATGAACTCTAGAATTAAGCTGTCCCGGGAATTTAAAGAATAGGATACTGCCGGTTATCTCCGCCAAACGGTATAACGGCGGCAATAATTGCCCCTTTGGACGGCTACGTTCCCACCCTGATCCCTTCGGAGCATATCCTGCGCAGCATCTCGACTGCAGACAGGGCGGCCAGACGGCTGGTCTTGGGGTTGTCCTGGTCGGGGACGTTCTCTGTGAGGAACGTCATCCTGCCAAACCGCCCCCGCGCCTCGATCCTGTGGGAGTTTTTTGTGGCAGAGGGATCCGCCACGATACTCACCTCCGTCCTCTGCGCCCCGAGGCCCGCCAGGCTGAGAAGGGCGGCCACGTTGATGTTGGCAGGGAACATGGAGACTGCGTTCCGGGCCGGGCCGCGGAATATGGTTGTGGGCTTGGTGATCTCATCGGCGGACATGTCGAGGGCCGCGAAGAACTTGGCGCCCCGGAGCGAGTCGGGGTGCTTTGTGGTGGTAAGCGTGACCTCCTCCAGCTCGGACCGAACAGACGCAAGCCCGTCAAGTCCCGCAATGGCACCGGAGGGGAGGTAGATGGTCCTTCCAAACTCCCTGCACGCGTCCTCCAGAACCGCAAAGACCGACTCGTCAAGCAGGGCCCCGGCGCTCATGATCATGAGATCCTTCCTGTTCTGCAGCACGCTTAGCGCCGCGTCCCTCACCGCATCCTGGGATGCCGCCTCCACCACCAGGTCTATGCTCTGGGAGGACAGCAGGTGGTGGTTTGCAACAAGCTGCGGCTTTTTTTGCAGTCTTGAGATCAGGCGGTGTGCCCGCTCGGCTGACGCGTCATACACGTGGGTCAGTGCGGCAGCTGCAGTGCGGCAGGTATCTCCCCCGAGTCTATTGCCAGCGCAATCCGGGTGCCT
Source organism: Cenarchaeum sp. (assembly GCA_965206845.1). Taxonomy (GTDB): domain Archaea; phylum Thermoproteota; class Nitrososphaeria; order Nitrososphaerales; family Nitrosopumilaceae; genus CAYGAM01. Next base: position 401,674 of record OZ242221.1, read on the forward strand.
ATGGCGCCGCACCCAAGAAGGCCTATCCGTTTCAATGCGCAAGCTGCCACACGGTTCCTAATTAACTGGATCCGCGCCCTGTCAGGCGCAGGAGCCCTTCCCGGGCGTGCGCCTTCATGCCCGGGCAGGGGAATGTAGCCACACACTCAGGATAGTCTGCACAGTAAGCATACTAATGACACTGTCCTTAATAATTCGTCAGCCCGCATCCAAGTATGCAGCCGTTACGGAGGTCGACTCCAAGACCAATTGAGTTAAAAGTGCACGGGGGGCAGCCTCGCATGATGCCTACGCGCGACCGGAGGGGGACATAACCTTGCCTAGCAGCCCCATGGAGTCCCTGGCCAGGGAGCTGGGAGGGCAGATAAGCGGCGTGGAGCACGACGACATCCTTCTTGGTTCCGGAGAGCACGGGTACAGGATAAGGCCAGAGGGATTCGTTGCGATAGTGCCAACGGATGCTCCCAAAAGGATTGCCGTGGTGGACGGGGGCAACGGCCGGCTTGAGGAGACGGCCAGCTTTTCTGTCATGATCAACCGCACCTACTTTTCGCTGTTCAAGGGGAAGAGGAGAGAGAGGCCAAGGACCAGATCCCGAATAGAGTTCTTCTCCACGACGGTAGTCAGCATACCCAAGGGCGAGGCAAAGGACAGGATCAAGTACAGCATCAGACTGTATCCCCAAAAGCCCGAGGATGCGGAGTATCTGCCCGATGCGGCGGACCTGCACCAGGACAGGAGCTATCCGGGATTCCACGAGCTGACTCAGGTAGACTCGATGGCCAGGAGGTTTGCGGAGTGGAGAATGGCCGCGCATGTGACAAGGGCCGAGCTGACCGGCGGGGACATACTGATAATGGACGGCTCCCTGCAGACTGGCTTTAAGAGGGAGAAGAGGTACGCAGACGTGCTGTACGATGAGGCCGTGGAGAAAGGAGTGACAGTGTGCGGCCTGTCAAAGACCAGCATGATGCTTACGGAGTCCGGCGAGTCCCTGCTGGCCAGGGTGGAGGAGATATCCAAGGAGGCCGGACATGGCATGTGGTACGTAAAGGTGGCCGACAGGGCCTCGCCCGACGGCAGAGTCATGGTGCTGGTGGCAAAGTTTCATCCAAGGTCGGAGTTTGTTTTCAGGATTGAGATGCTCCGCGACCAGTTCCAGGATATGGACGCAGGCAAGATCAACGACATACTCTCAAGCATAGCCGCAAACGCAGAGGACATCTCGATGCTGGGATACCCGTACGCGGCAATTGACGCGGACAGGTTTGCGCAGGTGCGCAACAACGAACTGGAAATGTACAAGAGCATGCTGCGCTCTGAGACCGTAAACGTTCCGGAGCTGGACTGGGAGAGGATCTACAGGTACCGCAACGCACTGACCGCACACGAAAGGCTAAACGAGGTGACCAGCTGATGGGCGCAGATGACGGCGTGATAGGCCAGGTGGTCGGCGGAAAGTTTGGCGACGTGATCATACGCCAAAAGGCCGGAACCACCCTGGAGATCGGCTCTCTGCTGGTGTCTGACGAGGGAAACGGCTTTGTAATCCTCCAGGTGTTTGCCCTGGAATACGCCTCGCAGATTCAGGACAGGATACAGCAGATGCGATCCAGTATCAATCTGGAGCAGGGAGTCGAGGCCAAGTTTTACGAGCCCGAGTTTGTCAACTACGTGCTTGCCAGGATGAAGCAGATGGCCAGAATCTCAAGCTCAGATCAGGTCAGCATTCCAAAGAGCCTTCCGACGTTCTTCAACAAGCTGCGGCCGATCTCCAAGGACGATCTGGGCTTTCTGCAGAAGAGAGAGGGAGACATATTTGTGGGCCACATCAGAAGCGGCACCAAAGTAATCGAGGATGCAGGCGTCTGGCTTCCCGCAGAGGACGTGTTCGCGCACCACATTCTGATTCCCGCCGCCACCGGCCGGGGAAAGTCAAACCTTGTAAAGACCATACTGTATCACACCATGGACTCAAACAGGGTCGGCGCCTTGGTGCTTGACGCGCACGACGAGTACTATGGAAGGCATGGCCCCGGGCTCAAGGATCATCCCGATGCAAGGGACAACTTGGAGTACTATACCGCAGAGGATCCCCCACCGGGCGCAAACATGCTGGCCATAAACCTGCAGTCGATAAGGCCAGAGCACTTTGAGGGAATCGTGGAGCTCAGCGAGGCACAGGAGAGGGCCATGCGGATGCTATACATGAAGTACAGAAAAGGGTGGATATCTGCCCTGATGCTTACCGACCCCAGCGCGGCAGAGGACGAGACTGCCGCAAGCACCAGGGCCGTGCTCAAGAGGAAGGTGCAGCTTGTCCTTGGCCTGGATGTGGACGATGAGGGCAACCTGATCTCGGCTCACAACGTGTTTGACTCTGGAACCAAGGGATTCAAAACGGTGGACCAAGTGGTGCAGCACATCGAGCAGGGAAGAGTGGTGGTTCTGGACACCTCGCGGCTGGGCGACGAGGCAGAGCTGATAGTCGGAAACATCATCGCCACCAGGCTCCTGCGCAGGTACAAGCTTCACAAGGCGCGGGGGCAGCTTGCAGACAAGCCCGTGGCAACCATCGTCATCGAGGAGGCGCCCAGGGTCATCGGGGAGGATGTGCTGGCATCAAACGGCAACATTTATGCCACCATTGCAAAGGAGGGCCGCAAGTTCAAGATCGGCCTCACCGCAATAACCCAGCTCAGCAGCGTAATACCCAAGACGATACTGGCAAACATGAACACAAAGATAGTTCTCGGAAACGAGATGAGGCAGGAGCGGGCCGCCATCATCGCGTCGTCCTCGCAGGATCTCTCCGATGACGACAGGAACATCGCAAGCCTGGACAAGGGCGAGGCAATAGTCACAAGCATCTTTGTCCCCTTTGCCATGCCCGTCAAGATTCCGCTGTTTGAAGATTTGATAAAGGGGCGCGCCCCAAGGCGCCAAAAGACGATGAGGGTGCCGTAGTTGGGACGGTTCGCCCACCTTGCAGACGTGCACCTGGGGTTCCAAAAGTTTGACAGCCTCAAAAAGATCGAGCAGGACGCGTTTGAGGGCATAGTCTCCCAGTGCATATCCAGAAGGGTGGACTTTGTGCTGGTATGCGGCGACCTGTTCCACGTGAACATCCCAGACATGGGGACAAACACGTTTGCCTTTGAGCAGTTCCGCCGGCTAAAGGAGTCCGGAATTCCGGTCTACGCGGTGTACGGCAGCCACGACTTCTCCCCCGTCTCAAAGTCCATAATCGATCTGCTCCAAGCGGCAGGCCTGATTACCAAGGTCACAATTCCGGAGGGCGCCAGCGGCAAGACAAGACTCGGGTTCATAACCGATCCCAAAACCGGCGCAAAGATTACAGGGCTTCCAGGCCTCAAGGCCGGAAGGGAGAAGGACCTTTATGAGAACCTCGACAGGGAGGCCCTCAAAGCCGAAGAGGGCTTTAAGATATTCCTGTTCCACGGGGCCATAAGCGAGCTCGTCTCCGATACCCACGGCGACAGCATGGCCCTCTCACTGCTTCCGCCGGGGTTTGAGTACTACGCCGGAGGCCACCTGCACAAATACACACCCAGGGAGTATCCTGACTATCCCCACGTAATCTATCCCGGGACGCCGTTCTGCGGATATCACAGTGACCTGGAGTACAACGCCCGGGGAGGAAAGCGCGGATTTGTCCTAGTTGACTTTGATGACAGGGTAACAGACGTGAAGTTTGTGGTGATTGAAAACGCAAAGTACGAGATCATAGACACGAACTGCAATAACAGAAACTCGATCCGCGTTGATGCCGAACTGCGCGACTGCGCAAAAAACATCAACCCGCAGGGCAAGATCATCATAATAAAGCTTGCAGGCGAGCTCAGCACGGGAAAGACCGCAGATATCGACACCACGGAGGTAAAGGGCGGGCTGATGGAGGCAGGGGCGCTGGCCGTGAACATCCACAAAAACCAGCTGACATCCAAAGAGTACAACATAACCGGGGTAAAGGGAAAGAACCGGGAAGAGATCACGCACAACATATTCGCAGAGAACATCGGAGAGGTAATAACCCGCCAAGAGGAGCTTGCAGGCGAGTCCGGGGTGTCGCTGGCAAAAAGACTGCTTGAGGAACTGGCGCAGCCCAAACAGGACAACGAGAAGAAGCGGGAGTATGAGGAGCGAGTCGACAGCAGGGCACTAGGTGCGATGGAGATAGACATCAATGATTCTTAACTACATAAAACTGGAGAACATCAGGAGCTATGCCGAGCAGGAGATCACGCTTCCCAGAGGCACCACGCTCTTTGGGGGCGACATCGGCTCCGGAAAATCCACAATTCTCATGGGAATAGAGTTTGCCCTGTTCGGCCTGGGATCGCAGAAGGGCAGCGGCCTCCTGTCAAAGAGGAAGGACCACGGCAGCGTCACGCTGGACTTTGAGGTGGAAGGGCGCCTCTACCAAGTCACGCGCGGCCTGATACGCCGCAATGGCGCGGTATCACAGGACTCCAAAAGATCGCACCTCTGGGAGGATGGTGTAGAGGAGGCGCTGTCGCCCACCGATCTCAAGCAGAGGATACTAAAGATTCTCGGATTCAACGAACCGCCAAACCCGCGCGCGGAGAGCAGGATCTTCAGGTATGCCGTATTCACGCCGCAGGAGGAGATAAAGCACATCCTGAGCGACCCAAGGGACAGACTGGAGACGATCCGCAAGGCCTTTCGCATAGAGGATTATCGGGACGCAACAGAGAATGCAGGGCGCGTTGCCGCCCTGCTAAAAGCGCGTACCCGCGTACTCAAGGAGAGGTTCAGGAACCTGGAGGAGCTGAAGGAGAGGCTCGCCGGCATCACGGATGATATCCGCCGGACAGATGCCAGCATAAGCAGCAAGAAGGAAAAGATAGAGGAGGCAGAGGGCCAGAAGAGAAGTCTGGTGCTTGAGCAGCAGGGTCTAAAGGAACGGGAAAACGAGGCAGCAAATTTAAAACTGAAGAGAAGAGAGATTGAAGGCGAGATCAGGCTCCACAGTGGGAACGCAAGGACACTCCAGGCCAAAATACAAAAGTCAGATGAGAGCATCGCCAAAATCCAGACCGAGATCGCCAGACTGGAGAGCAAGAGGCCGCCCACCAGCATGACCATGGACCAGCTGAACTACGCAATTGGCCGGCGCTCTGAACTGAGGGCAGAGGAGCGAGGCACGGCATCGCTCATAGGAACGACATCCGCCAGAATAGCAGACCTGGAGAGAAGGCTGGGGACGCAAAGAGACCGGGACGCAGACGAGCTAAGGAAGGCGATCTCCGAGGCGACATCACAGATTGAGGAATCAGCCAGGAGGCTAGGAACAATAGACAGCAGGATTAGCGAGCTGAAGGAGGCAGAAGGGATGTTCAAAGGCCAGGTAATGGCAGGCCAGGACGAGCTTGACAGCATTGCAGGGCTGGGAGCCAGATGCCACACATGCAAAAGCGAGATCACAGCAGAGCACAAGAACCGGCTCGAGTCAGGGATACGGAGCAGGATCCGTGAGGCACAAAACAGCATCGCAGGGATCACTCAGGAACTAGGGGGGAACAGGTCCGAGAAGGCCAGGCTGGAAGGCGAGACAAGCCAAGACAGGGGAAGCATCAATGCCATGGAACGCACCATACCGGATCTGGAGGAGCTGCCCAAGAAGAGGGCCGAGCTGCAGGAGTTGAGGCTGCAGCAAGACAAGATACAGAGCCAGTATGCGGCCATATCAGAAGAGTTTCCGGACCTGCCGGCGAGCATAACCGACGGCGAGCTGTCGTTGCTCAGGAGAGGGCTCCAGGACTACCAGAGCGCCCAGAACAGCCTAAAGTACCTGAGGGACAATTTGGAGAGGACACGCGGGGATAGAGAGACGGCAGAACAGGAGAGAGAGTCCGCACACAAGAGAATACAGGAATGCGAATCCGACATGGAAGCCACCGACGAGCAGCTGAAGTCATTTGAGGGGATTGCAGGCAAGATGGCAGAGCTTGACCGCGAAATCGAGATCCTTGCAAGAAGCATCAGCAGAAGCAACGGAGACATTCGCGCGCTAGAAGAGAGGAAGAGTGCAGATGAGGAGAAGAAGCGCGAGCACGATGCGCAGATTGACGAGGCCAAAAGATGGAGGAGTGTGCATGAACGGATCAGCGGCCACCAGAGGTGGATAGAGGACTATTTTATTCCCGCCACCAGGCAGATAGAGAGGCAGGTCATGCTCTCCATCCAGCAGCAGTTCAACGACACGTATCGCAGATGGTACTCCATCATGATCGAGGATCCGTCAAAGGAGACGAGGATAGACGAGAACTTTGCCCCCATTGTGGAGCAGGACGGGTTTGAACAGGAGATCGGCTTTCTCTCCGGCGGCGAGAAGACCGGGATAGCCCTGGCCTACCGGCTTACGCTGAACGCGCTGATGAGAAGTGAGACCGAAAGCATGAAGTCCAACCTCCTGATTCTTGATGAACCCACGGATGGGTTCTCAGACGGTCAGCTCCACAAGATGAAGGAGGTTCTGGACGAGATGAGATCAGAGCAGACAATCCTGGTATCGCACGACCGTGAGCTTGAGACCTTTGCAGACAGCGTCTTTGACGTGTCAAAGGAGAGCGGCGAGTCAAGAGTGGTTCCCCACCAATGATCACCCCTGGATGAAACAAAAAAGCGGGCCGCGCCGGCCCGCGGGCTTTATTCGCTCGTAATGGGCGAGTTGAGTATCTTATTCTTCTTGGGTGGCAAGCCCATCGCGCCTTTGGCAGTCAGCTCGTACCCGGTGGGTGGCCTGCGCTGCGTATCGCACGGCAGGTTGTCTGGGTTTATGCAGGCGCAGTGGGCCTGACCGGCGGCCTTGGCCAGTCCCTTGTCGCATGTGACCAGGGTTGTCTTTTTGTCCCTGGCAAAGACAAGGATATCGCTGTCTCCCGTATGCAGGGTCGCGTAGCGCTTCTCCAGCCGTTTTGCCTCGGTGTGCTGCAGGTGGGTAATCTGCTCATATCGGACCGGCGCCTTCAACCGACGGAAGACAAGATCCTCGATGGTGGCGTAGTCATAGCCGTGCCGGGATGCTTCTTCGAGCGCCTTTGAGGTTACAACAACGTACGAGTCCTCAAAGCCGATGCGGCACGACAGGGAGACCGCAAAGTTTTCGTTGTCACAGATGCGCCTGAGGACGCATGTATCCAGAACATAGCCGGTTTTGCCGGCAGTTTTCATACTTTCGAACATACCATCATGTGGTTTTATTATCATATAAGGTTATCTCCATATTTTATAACAACTAGATCTATTTTTAAATACATATAAAATATGGTTATTACATATAAAGATGTCAATTACACGCGTTCCAATCTTACATACGTTTTAACACGACCTTATTTGGTCAAAATATCAATTGTAAATACAGTATTTATACGAGTATTCAATATAATAGGTAGTGGGAGAGAAGATACAGTACAACGTTTTAGGCATCTATGAGACGAAGATCCGCGAGCTCGTGGAGGACGGCAGGTACAGAAATCCTGATGACTTTATCAGGTCGGCGATCGAGCTCCTGCTGACCTGGGAGAGCCCCCATCCAGAGGAGTGCTTTGATCTGCTGCGAAGCCTGATGCCGTTTTCGGCAGGGCAGGAGGCATTCCTGAAGAGATCCATGTTCCGCCACATACTGCAGGAGCAGTTCGGGGAGCTGCAGATCGACCGGGAGATGAACGAGGCGCAGAGGCAGGAGGTTCTGGCCCTGAGCGACGATGACTACCTGAACCTGCAGCACAACATGCTGCAGGTAATGGAGCATGCGAGATCGCTGAGGATTACAGAGCCGGAGAGCGCAATCCCGTACGACCGGTACCCGCTGCTGCTCGGCTTTTACAGCCGGATTCTTCCGGTAAAGATCGTCCTTGCGGTTCTGGGAAATCTTCTGGAGAGGGACAAGACGGCAAGCGTGGAGATCTCCGAGCTGCGCGCCCACGCGTACGACATTGCCGAGGAGATCTCCATAATACTGAGCGACTACGAGAAGGGGAACAGCATCCCAAGGAACAGGAAGATGTCGACAGGGCTTCCCAAGAAGGGAAACGACGAGGAAGACAGGGAGAAGATAACAATGGCCCAGAAGAGGTTCAAGGATCAGTACGTTGGGAAGGTAAGAAGGAGCAGGGTTACAAAGACGGAGTACTTTGAGGGGGCGCTCTCCGCACTGGGACTTGCATACGCGACACACGCAGACGGCAGGACGCTTGTCTCGCTGACGGAGCTGGGCAGAAGGTTCCTTCTGATGGAGAACCCGATAATCCAGGGAAGGTACGCCCAGGGGTCGCTGACAGGCGAGGAGTCGGAGTTTGTCCTAAACGAGCTCATACCGCAGCGGGATCTGGAGAAGCGGTTTGTGGATGCGGCCATATCGGCAGTCAGGAATTTTGGCGACAACACGGATGAGGGCGGCACGAAGATGACCCATGTCCTGAACTCTGAGATCCGCAGGATTGCAGGGGAGTACGCGGCAAAAAACCCCCAGCTGGTAAGGACGCATAACATCAGCACGCTGGATCACCCAATCGAGGCAGAGAGAAAGATCACACAGTGGAGGGTAGCCACCATGGGCAGGCTCGCCGAGCTCGGGGCGGTCAGGTGGACAATAGACAGCAAGGGGGACTCGGTGTACACGCTCGCAGACCCGTAGCCGCACGCCGCAGCTCCCCGGCACTGCCTGCAATCCTGCCTCCAGGCCATCTCACTGCATCACCGGATGCGCAGGCGCCGCACCCGGCTGCCGCCCTAGCGTGATCGGCCGTCTTGCAGCCACGACGCTCTCCTGTCACGCCGCCGGACACCCTGTCGGATCTAGATCCCTTCCTGAACACCGGGCAGTCGGCCACAGGCCTATGGAACGACGCTGACCACGTGGATCTCTACCGTCTCGCCCTGAGCATCGCTGGGGCCAGAATGCGGAAAGTGGGCCATCCCGTGGGAGTGCGGAACCGCGGCAGTCTTTACGTGCACCGCAAAGTCGCCCGGGGCCGGCGGGGTAACGGAGAGCTCAATGTGGTACCGCTCCCCGGCCCCGACATCGCTGCTGGTCGACTCGATGGACGCGTAGGCGCTACCGTCAGATCCGGCGCCATAGACCGAGCGTGGCGGGTCGCCCGCTGCCGCATATCTTGGGGGCAGGTCAAAGTCATACCCCACAAGATCCACATGCGCACCGGCATCCTCCAAGCCGGGAAAGCCGACCGATGTCACCACGAAATCCGCAAAGTCGCGGTCGTTTACCACGTCCACCCGCAGGCGAAACGACTCGCCCAGGGAGATCACGTCATCGGACACGGTGACGGAATGGACCGGTGCAGGATACGAGGTATAGCTCTCCAGGTATAGCGGCGGCACCACCGCCACCATAACTGCAAAGTATGCCGCCACCGCCGCGATCACCACCAGTACCTTCATCGCTCACTGTTTGTGCAGGGTGGTTTAATAGTTGATCAGGGAATTATATACAAAAGTACACAGTACCTTTGCCTTTTGCTGGCGCTCTTGCACTGCCTCCCACGCTTGGCTCTCGCGTGCTGTTTGCGGAACGCGCGGGAGCAATCCCGCGCTGACTTCTCGCGCCTTCAGACGACAATCCCTGCCGCCCTGCCGCCACGGCTTCCGCCCTGGAGGCAATGTTATGCGCGGCATTCACGTCCGCGTCGATGTCATTGTAACACTTGTCATTGGTGCAGCGGAACTCCCCCCGCGACACCCTGGATTCCTTGTCCTTGCGCCCGCAGGCGCTGCATGTTATGCTCGTCCCCTTGGGGTCCACCATTATCACGGTGACGCCCGCGTTCTTGCAGGCGCCCTTTATCTGGCGCTGGAACGTGCCCGGCCTCGAGTAGGCCATCTCGCGGTTGAGCCCCGTCTTTGCCGAGCTTCCCTTGCCCTTTACCTTGGCTGTCATGTTGTTGAGGTCCAGATCCTCCATAACCACCGTTCCCGCGCCGTCCGCTATCTTCTTGGAGGCGTGCCTTTCCCAGTTCGTCTGGCGGTTGGCTATCTTTTCCCTCTTTTTCCGGATCCTCCTGTGGAGTTCCTTGTAGCCCCTTGACTTTGGCTTCCTCGGCTTGTTCCTGTTGTGGCCGCTGGTGTTGTTCTTGGTGTCGCCGTTGGTGCCGGTACCACCGTCCGCGCCCTCGCTTACGCCGTCCGCGCCCTCCTTGGCGTCCTGCCTGATCCTGCGGTTGCCGCGTCCCCCGCGCTTCCGTGAGAGCTCCGAGTACATTTTCGATATGTCGTCGTTCTTGGAGCGCCTGCAGCCCTTGGGGAGGTCATAAAACGCGTGGCTGCCCGTGTCCAGGTCGACTGTGGCGGCGCCATGGACTATGCCCATATCGACCCCGCGTACGGTGCCGGATTCCGATGACTCTGGAGCCCTGGTTTTGACCTGGATGTGGAGCCTGTATGTCCTGTTGTGGCTCTCGGTGCGCTTGGTCGTCTTCTTCGTGGTCTCGACGAGCTGGAAGGATCGCATGTCCAATCCCTCCACGTTGCCGTGCACCCTCACGGTGCCTATGGCGGGAAGGTGCAGCAGGCCGTTGCCCTTGTACACGGGACGCTTGAACACAGTTAGGGCCTTCGTTTCCCCCTTTTTGCTGAACAGGGTGTCCCTGAAGCGCCACTTGTTCCTCTTGTTGCTCCACTTGTTGGACGGCAGGTTGGGCGCGGTGTCGATGTCCTTGACGCCCTCCTTTTCCCTGTATTTCCTGGCCAGGTACTTCCATAATGACTTGTTGCGGCGCTTTTTGCCGTTTGACTTCATGAACTTCTTTACCGCGTCCAGGCCCTGCTGGAGCCCCGCCCTCTGCACCCTGCTGTCGCAGGCCTCCCTGAGTCCTGCTGCCGGCGCGTCCTCGTCGTGTACGAGCCACGCCCTCCCGTCCCTCCATTTGGTGAGCATGCTGTTGAGGTCGAACTTGGTTGTCCTCGGGTCGTTGAGCTTCTCCTTGACTGCCATGTTGAATGCCCACCTCTGCTGGTCCATGTGACGGGATATGAGATCCGACAGCTCTCCGGACTGGTCAAAGTCCACCTTTATGGTGCGCACCATGGAGCCCTCCATTGAGCGCCTTGGCCACTTTTTTGGCTTCTGCGGCGCCGTAGATGCCGCTGTTGGGGTTGCAGCTGCAGGCGCTGTTGCCGCCATTCTGGCTTTCATCTCTACAGGAACATACCACGTGTTGCATAAAAGGTGACGCGGCGCCGCCGCGCCGGCCGTCAGCCCTGCAATGGCGACCGATGCCGTTGTGCGGCCCGTGCGGTTCCGGCCGTCATGGTTGCCGCGCGGGCGCCGCGCAATGGAAGCGCGCCCGACGTGAAGCCGAAAAAGTGTAGAAGGCCGGTGTACTTTTGTATATAATTCCCGTTGATCACACCGGGGGTTTGCTGCTTCCGCCCCGGGGCACTCTGCCCTGGCGCGGCCCGGGCAGCAGACAGAATACATTAAATGAATCCAGACACAGGGATACACCATGGAGGTTTCGCAGGCGCCGGCCCTGATGTCTGCGCGCAAGAGGTTCCTGCTTGCCAGCATGACAGTCAGCCTTGGCTCCATGATAACCATCACGGCCGGATTCTGGGACGTCATGAACCACGTCCTAAACAGGCCGGAGTCGTTCTTCTCCCCTCCCCACGCCATGCTCTACTCTGGCGTCGCGATCGCCCTGGCCGGATCAGTCATGGCATTTGTGTTCTGGAGGGGGCTCGATCCGTCCGCACGGGCGGCCTGGCGCTTTCCCTTCAGGCTGGGCATCGTGGGAATCTTCATCCTGGTCGGGGCCGGCCCCGCAGACTTTGCGTGGCACTCGAACTTTGGCCTGGACGGGCTGCTCTCGCCCCCTCACCAGGTTCTGCTTGCGGGCATGCTGCTGTGCGCCGTCGCCCCGGCAGTCGTGATTCTTCGCTACGGAATGGACCACGTACGATCCCGCGGCGCCCTCACGGGCATGGCCATATTCTCGCTTCTTCCGGTGTGGATGAGCGCAACGGGATTCCTGTACTCGTACACCCTGCCGTTCTCAAACACCGACTTTTTCACCTACAATCCCGACATCTGGTTTGCGGTGGTATTTGCCACCGTGTCGATGCCGTTCCTGTACGCCATAGTCCTCACTCTGGCGTCCCGGCTGGTCCGATACCGGTTTGGGGCGGTGTCCGGCCTGGGCTTTATGCTGCTGGCGATAAACGCGGCAAGCGTCATAGCCTCAAACCCCGCCCTCGTCGAGACGATTCCGTTCTACTTTCTGACCATGATACCGTTTGTGGCAGCCGACATCATGATGGCAACGTACAGGAACAGGGCTGGCATTGCAGCCGCCGGGGCCATCATAGGATCCGCCTTTTACTTTGCATATTTCCCGTTTGTGACGTACGTCTACAACGAGGTGATCTTTACCCGTGCAATATCGGGCAGCGTCACGTTCCAGGTCTTCTTTGAGCAGCTTCCCGTGGTGCTGCCGGCGGTGATAGGCCCCGCCGTCATAATGGGAATCCTGGGCGCGATACTCAGCGGGAGGCTTGAGGCGCTAATAGTCGGGCACCGCGCCAGGTAGCCGCGGTTCCCCAAACGGCACACCCTGCGGCAGGGCCCGCAGCGGTCTTTTGCGGCACCAGAAACAGCGCGGCCTGGGCCCGATGGCAGGCGGCGCCGGATTCGGCGCCACATCGTGTAAAAAAAAAATATGCCGCATCAGCGGCTGCGGTAGATCAGGGGGTCTTCGTCGTCGTCAAACTCCCGTATTATGCGCGGGAAGAATCCCTTGGACATCTCAGATACCCCCTACCTCTGACGGGCGGAACGATGCGACCCCGACCCACTGGGACACGCGGTGAAGATCTTCGTCCCGCGTCACAAGGGGGAGGCTCCTCTCACGGCAGAATGCCAGGATACGGTTGTCGCCGTGGTGGCACATGTGGTACCTGGAGCTCAAGCGCTCTGCCTCGGCGATGTGCCGTTCCTCTATTGAGATCACGTCCACCTCCCGCCCAAGGAGTCTCTGAATCCTTGCGGATATGCTGTGCACATCAAATCCACGACCTTCTTTGCCTCGCGGCACACCACGTCGGTCAGCACGAACCTGATCGACTTGCCGCGGAGCCGTCTGCGCATCTTCTGGGCAAAGATGTCAGCCTCCATGATGTCGATCACCATGCAGGTATCAAGCACAACTTGTCTTTGTGTCATGAGTATAATGGGTCGAAAGCAATTATTATATACCGTTACATTAGTATGCATACTATACAGACTAAATGAACAAACCAAACCTGCGAATCCACATCGCTCCCGTCGGCTACGAGATTGACAGGATCGTGCTTCCCGCAAGGGAGAGGCGGGCCGACCGGGTCTACCTAATGGTACACGAGAATCCGGGACAGGACAGGGCGCTCGGGTTCATCGAGGCGGTAAAGGAGAGGCTGGAGGAGCAGAGTATCGAGGTCAGGACGGCAGACCACGACCGCCTGGATCTCTTCAGCATCATAAAGGCGGTCAAGGAGATAATAAGAGGCGAGTGTGGCAACAACGTCTATGTCAACCTGGCCTCGGGATCCAAGATTCAGGCCGTCGGAGGCATGATGGCATGCATGATGTTCAACGAGGAGAACAACGTGATACCGTTCTATGTGGAGGCAGAGGAGTACGCGAGCCCCCAGAACGAGCAGAGCTCAAGCGGGATCAGGGAGATCATGGACATTCCCCCATACGAGATTCAAAAGCCGGCAGAGAGGCTGATCAGGGCGCTAAGGATAGTGCGTGACAAGGGGAGGATCAGCAAGAAGGAGATGGCCGACCTGTGCGACGAGGAGGGAATAATCAAGGTGGATCCAAAAAAGACGAGTCGCTCCCAGGCGCTGTTCACAAGCCTGGACATGAACATAATACAGCCGCTAAAGGTCCAGTGGGGGTTTATAGAGGAGGAGAAGATCGGCAGAAACCGCTGGCTTGAGATTACCGAGGATGGCAAGAATGCCGCAAAGTTTCTGATCTAGGCCGTGCTAGTATGTCCGGGCATGGTATGGCCTGGCCGCGTGGCAGACCGGCCCGGCACGCGGCCGCCCGGGCTAGCCGCCCGTGAGCCTTGCAAACTTTTCGTTCTTGCTGAGCTTCTCCATGAACTCGATGTTGGAGAGCGCAACCACGGCAGACTCGACCACCGGCGGGTCGGGATCGTCTAGCGCCCTCTCCAGGGCCTGCCTGGCATCCCTGTTTCCGATTACGCCCAGCGCTATCGCCGCCTCGTGCCTTACAAACATGCTGGAGTCGTTCAGGGTGGCATCCTCAAGGTGTTTTACGCCGCCGGCGTATCCCATCTGGCCCAGGGAGAAGGCCGCCTCGTGCCTGACCAGCTCGTTTGGATCGCTCTTGAGGATCCGGGCGATGTGCGGTATCTTGTCTTCCCCGCCAAAGTCCGCCAGGATGCAGGTGGCTCGCGTTCGCACCACATAGTCGCCGTGTCCCAGCAGGCCGGCAAAGTATCCGGTATCGCCCCGCTCGTATCTCTCCTCCATCTCCACAAGGGCGTCAAGCCGCTCCTGTGTTACCACACGGTTACCGCTCATATGGAGGGCGGATCCATGGCACTATATTATTCTAGTCGAGAGCGGCGCACCGGCCCGGAGCCAGTGACGTGCCTGACAAGTACCTTTTTTAATACAAAACCAGGCAAGTGATAGCATGCTTGCCAGAGTAGGCCAAATGGCGCCCAACCTGCACATCTCGGAGTGGGTTCAGGGGATGCCCACAAACCTGGATCAGGAGAAGGACAAGATCGTCCTGGTGGAGGTGTTCCAGGTAAACTGCCCGGGATGCTTCCTGTACGGCATACCCAGCGCCATCGACATCTACAACGAGTATGCAGATGACGGCGTCCGCGTGCTGGGACTGGCAACGGCGTTTGAGGACTATGACAAGAACACCCTGGACAACCTCAGGATGCTGGCAGAGACAGGCGAGGTGGTGGGCGAGACCAGGACGGCCCTGTCCCAGCACAGCCAGCTGGACCAGGACAGGCTCAAGTACAAAATCCCGTTCCCGCTTGCAATGGACCAGGTCGCTAGGAGTAACGGCGAGGTGAGCCAAGAGAAGATCATGGACTTTATCACCGCCCAGATTCCGGACTTTGACTCGCACCCCCCGGAGAACCGGCAGCAGGTAATTCAGAAGGTTCGGGACTACATGGGAGCAAAGGAGTACACGGCAGAGACATTTGAGATGTACGCCCTACAGGGAACCCCGTCCACAATCCTGGTGGACAGAGAGGGCGTGCTCAGGGACGTGTCCTTTGGACAGGGCACGAATCTAAGACACACGATTCAGAAGCTGCTCGCGGAATAGGGCATCAGAACACGGCACCATCAGCAGTTATGGCAGGACCTAATCAGCATTCGCGCAGTCAGGCAGCTACGGATATCCGGCCCTTTATCTCCTTGTCCTGGATGATTCGCGGGTGTGAGGGATCCGCCAGAATTATCTCAAACCAGTGGTGCCTGCCGTCCTTGTAGACAAAGTACGAGCCTAGAAGATTCAGGTTCGGGTATCTTTGAAGAATGCGGTTCTCTGCCACCTGTCTCATGCTTACGTCTGCCTTGATGCGGGTAACACCAAGGTGCTTGGGTCTCCGTCCACCGCGTGGACGCCGTCTTCTCATTCCTCCGACTCCGACCCTCATTCGAACCACGATGATTCCCTGCTTTGCCTTGTACCCCAGGCGGCGGGCACGCTGTATCCGGCTGGGCTTCTCTATCCGGGTGACTGCGTTCTCCCGCCTCCAGATGACTGCCCGGCTTCTCAGCTCCGGCGAGTTCTCTTTTAGCATATTGATCCATGTTTGATCCTGGCGTGTAGGCATTTCGCAGATTAAAGCACGCCGAGTGTCATACATATACCTTTAGATATGAGATCGGTCGCGGAACAGCCCACTGCCGTGGAGCACCGTGCCGCATCCATCAGGAGGCATGTCTTGGATGAGTCGAATTCGACAGGCAGAGGTGCGGCGCTAGGACTCTGCGGACTGGGATCTTCTTCTTGCCCTTCTGTCCAGCACCCTGATCAGGTACAGCAGGATAATTACCACGGCGGCAATTGTGGCTGCAGCGGATATTCCGACGAGCAGGCCCGAAGAGGCGCCGGCAGATGGGTCCTGCTCCGGTACGTCCGGCGCTTCTGCATCCGGATCCTGGGCATCGGGTGCGGGCTTGTCTGTGGGTGGCGCGTCCGGTGTGGGTTTGTCTGCAGGTGGTTCATCAGGTGCTGGTTTGTCAGCAGGTGGCTCGTCCGGTGTGGGTTTGTCTGCAGGTGGGGAGTCGGATATGGGCTCTGGCGTGTCCGCGCCCAGCCTGGTTCCAATTACATCCACGGAGAGCGTTCCGCCTTCAAGTGCGAGCCGGATGGTTCTGCTCTGCTCTGTTGTCGCAACTTCTACGACATCCACAATGCGGCCGCCATCGGCAATAGCGAAGAACTCCTCGTCGCCGTCGTCGGATACCGCATCAAACAGGGCCCGCTCAAGCGTGATCTCCAGGATCCCGGAGGGATCGGCAACCAGCACGTCAAAGGACAGCAGGGCGATATCCGGATCCGGTAAAACCTGAAGTACCTCCACATTCTGGGCATCGTACTGTACGGAGTACGCTGTGCCGTCCACATCAACGGGTATGTCTCCCGGCTCGGCGCCCGCATACAGCGGCACCATTGCCATCAGCAACGCCAGAACGACAGGTTTTCTTATCAATACTGGTTGGACTTGGCAAATCCAACTTAAAAAGTGTGATATGCGGGGCAGCGCATCTAGATTACCCCTCTCAGAATCTGAATGATCTTCTCTGCCACGATGTTTGCAGCCAGTGTCTGGGCCTCGACCGTCTGGGCCCCCATGTGCGGTGTCAGGATCACGTTATCAAGCTCTGTCAGCCGGTGGCCCGTCGCAGGCTCGCTCTCAAACACGTCCAGTGCCGCTCCCCCCAGCCTCCCGTCTTTGAGCGCGCCGTACAGCGCATCCTCGTCAACTATCCCGCCCCGGGATGTGTTGATTATCTTTGCCGTGGGCTTCATCAGGGAGAGCTTCTCTTCGTTGATCATGTGGTATGTCGACTTCAATAGCGGCACATGCAGTGAGATGTAATCCGAGCTTTGGAGAAGCGTATCCAGATCGGTTTTGAGCATGCCCACGTCACGGGAGAACTCCTTGTCCACGGGAACCACGTCGTAGCCTATGATGTTCATGTTGAGGCCCCTGGCAAGCCGCCCCAGCCGCTTTCCGATGTTCCCAAGTCCCACTATGCCCAGGTACTTGCCCTTCAGCTCGGATCCCGCAGCCTGCTTCTTCAGCCACTGGCCGTTCCGCATTGCCCGGTCCATCCGCGGAACCTGCCTTGCCAGCCCCAGCATCAGGCCCAAGACGAGCTCTGCCACCGCGGTCATGGCGCCCTCGGCGGCATTGATTACGCGGATCTCGCCTGCCTTTGCCGCGTCAAGATCGACGTTGTCAAGGCCCACACCGACCCGGGCGATGATCTTGCACCTACTGGCCCTGCCTATCAGATCCTTTGTGAGCTTGGTTCTGCTCCGCACTATCACTATGTCAAACCGGGCTATCTCTTCGGACAGCTGGGCCGGCGTGATCTCCGGCTCGTAGGTCACCTTCAGGCCGTTCTCCGTCAGAATCCGTCCCAGGATGCTATCCACCTTGTCACATATCAGTACGTCTTGGTCAAAAGTCAACGGTAATCCGTTATTTGAACAAGATATAAAGCTGTTATGTCCGATGCCGGATCCCTGGCGTGGTTCCCAACCAGGATCTCAGTCCGTTGCGACCCGCCCGGGTGTGCGCGGGCGCAGCCCGGCGCGGCGGCGCAAAGAAAGCGTATTTTTATTGGTGCACGCCGCACCATACACGGTGTGAGACGGCAAGAAGATGTGGTTCTCTTGGGGCTGGCAGCGGCGCTGCTCTTTGCCGCAGGCTCTGCGGGCATGCAGACTGCCGGTGCGGCAGGGGACGGGGTCGAGGTGCTGGAGACTGTCGGCTTTTTTGACTCGCGCGGCACGTATACGGTTGTGGGATCCGTCAAGAACCACGAACCGTACCACATAGTGCCCAGGATCACCGTCAGCGTGCTGGACGGGAGCGCAACCGTAACCGAGTCGTTTCTGCACATGCCGGTGGCCCCATCAGGCGAGATGCCCTTCAGGGTAGGGCTGGCAGTGTCTGGCGACTCGCCCATACTCCTGGCACCGGAGGTATCCTACGTCGCCATACAGAGGAGCCCCACCAGCATCCAGGTCATATACGATAAGACCCTCATAGTGCACGACGACGGGCACCTGACGGGGCGGGTGATCAACGTCGGCAACGACACCATGCACAACGTCAGCATCCTTGCGGTAATGCACGGCACGGACCACCGCGTCCTTGATGCAGGCCGGAGCGCAGAGCTGATCGGCAGCATGGGGCCCGGAGAGATCCTCGGGTTCTCCATGTATCCGGATCCCGCCGTATCCGAGGAGATCTTCTACTACAGCTGCTTTGCCATTACCGACTCGTTTGTCAAGCCGGTCTACACCGAGAGAAACGGCAGCAAGTTCTACTTCAGGTACGAGTCCGGATCGTGGTACGCGTACCCGGCGTTCAACGAGGGGGGGACGGAGCTTCGCATGCGGACGCAGAACAGCTTCCCGCTTGAGACCTATGCAAACTTTGAGTTTCCGGTGTTCGACGAGGGCGAGAGGTTTGCCGTGTTTGTAAACGGCCAGCAGAAGGAGATAATCCAGAGCGTGGACGAGTGGGGAAGCTGGCATGTTGCGTTTGTCGTGGATGCCCGGGAGAGCGGGGACATCCTGATAACCGGCTTTGAGGAGGGCTGGGAGCTGGGAGACAGCATACTCATTCCGGACTGGATGAGGACCAACGCCCTCTGGTGGTCAGGCCAGGAGGGAGGCGACGAGGTGTTTCTCATGGGGATCAAGTTCCTGGTGGATGAGGGGATCATCCAGGGGGCAGAAAACACAGGTGACGCTGCGGTTCCCGGATGGGTAAAGTGGGTTGCCGCGCTGTGGGCCGACGGGCAGATAGACGACGCGACGTTTGTGGCCGGAATGGAGTACCTCATAGGGGCAGGAGTCATACGTGTGTGATGCGCCGCGCAACAAAGGGCTACAGCAACATCTGCTACGCCACTGGGCCCTGCCGGTACCACGGTCTGCATCTGGCGCGGCGCCGATCAAAACTGAGGTTTTTAAGGACAGCGTCACAGGATATACCAAATGAACCGATACGCCCTGATGGTGCCATGCCTTGCCGTCCTGTGCGCGGCCCTCCCGGCAGCACATGCCGCTGACATCTCCATCGAGACCGCGCAGGAGATCTACTACTACGGGGATCGCCTCACGTATACGGTAACAGTAAGCGAGGTGACAGGCGAGCCGGCATTCCTGTACATTGTGGATGCCGGCGGCACGAAGAGCTCGGCCATCCCGCTGCCGGTGTCCCAGCCGGTAACCGAGTTTGTGTCGCCGTTTCCGTTTGAGGCCGCCACGTACCAGGTGGGCGGGTGGACACTGGAGATATACTACGGCGAGTCCCAGAGCGAGGCCGCATTTACCCTAATGGACTCCGGGCGGGCGGTGATTCCCACCTGGATCAAGGACGCCGGAAGGCTGTGGATCGCCGGAGCAAGCGAGGAGTACTACCTGTCCGCAATCGAGTACCTGGTTGACCAGGGCATACTGCAGGTTGACGCACCGCCGGCGCCAGACGACGGCAGGGCGTCAATCCCCGAATGGGTGAAAGTCATAACGGCGTGGTGGATCCAGGGGCATGTTGCGGATCACGAGTATGCGAGCGCCATCGAGTACCTGATCAACCACGGGGCCATAAGGGTCGGCCAACAATGAACCCGCACACGATAATTGTAGCCATCGCGTCAGTAGTAATTGCCGGTACCGTCGCATTCTCTGCATCTGGCGTGGTGGTGGCAGACGGCATCCGGCTGGGGGCGCCTGACGACGAGGGTTTCAGCTACTTTAGGATGATCAACGGAGAGAAGGTCTCGGTGTGCAATCCCACCATGCTCTACGCACGCATCAACGGCCTGGACATCACCATCATCAACGGGGGCAGCCAGATAGGCCAGCTAAGCCTTCCTGGAAGGTTCCTGGAGCCGAACTCCGCATATGTGGAGCAGGGCCAGTTTACGACCGGCGTCCAAGAGGAGATCCAGTACCTCGCGCTGCACTTTGATGCCATGGCAAACGATGTCATACCGCAGCGCATCGATCCGGCCTCGCTGGTCATCACCACGGAGGTGCGGGCGAGCATACTGGGCTTTGTGCCATACTCTGCAACCAAGAGCTACCAGGCATTTGACTTCATAGACATGATGAACGGGATCGGAGAAGAGCACCCCTGCTAGAGGGTCTCAAAAATAAAAAAAGGTATAGTGTATCGGGTTACAGAAGTCCTGCGGATTCCAGAATCGGAGGTAGTACTTCCCACAATGCTACTGCACCATCTGCCTGGATTTCGGCTGCACGCTCGTCGGTATACAGTCCGTGAACGTTGGTTGCCGGGTGGGCGATGCTGTTCATGCCTGTTGGAGGTACTGCATCACTTGGGTTGCCCAGCACGTATGCGTATGACGGTACGGGCTCTGGGATTACGCCAAGGCTGACTAGTGTCGGGTTCAGGCTGAAGGGATCTCCTGCCACAAAGACAGTGAGCGCTCCAGTGTAGATTGCGGCATAGTCGTGGTTGACTGCTGCGTATGTTCCGGGCTCGTCAAATACTAGATCAACGATCATGTTCTGAGAACCGCCAAGCAGCCACGTCTCGGTTGCAGCGGACTGCACCCTGTTACCCTGTACCACACGATCCAGAATCTCGCCCACTATGTGGAAGAACACGGGCTCGTTGCCCTGGTTCTCGACGAAGATTCTTACGTGCTGGTCAAGCTCTACATAGAGAAGCTGCGACTGGTACTGCTTTAGTGCGACATCATTCCATGGCTGGGCCACGAAGATGTTATCGTCCATGGATCCTGCAATAAGCAGGTTGTGCACTCCGTTTGGAACGTAGTTGAACGGTATTCCGTTGACGACTGAGCCTGTGTTGTGATGTTCAAACATTGCCTCTGCATCGTAGAATCCTGCGCCAGTAAGATACATCTGGCTGTACTGCAGTTGGAACTCCAGTGCGTCTGCATCATAGAACTGTCTGTCCACCTCGCCGCTGCCGCTGGTCTTCTCAACCATCAGTCTCTTGTAGCCGTCTGCTGGGTCGACTATGGTAATGCCATACATACCCGAGAGTACGTGCTGGTCCATTGCCACCAGGTCGACACCTGAGCAGTGGTACTTGAATACGCCGGCAGAGTGTGCAATGTAGCAGAATGCTCTGGACTCTCCGGGCTGTACAGCGCCGAAGGTTGCAGATGACACCTGTGATGCATGCATGTCGTTTCCGTGTGCCGTTGTCTCGTCAGCAGGGATGGTAAGCGTCATCTTGATGACATCACCCTGTGTGACGCGGATCGTCGGACCTGGAACCTGATCGTTGAAGACCATTGCCTGGAACAGCTTTGGCTCTTCAGCCGTGTGTCCCAGCATGGGCAGTGCAACGCTGGTACCTATCAGCTGAAAGTCGTGAACCGTGCGGCCACTCTCTTCCAGTGCGGTGCAGTCTGTCTCGGCAAATGCGCTTGGCATTACGAGTTCCAGACCGCCCATGGCGTGGATCTGTTCTAATACGTCGATATCCATTGCTTCAAGGTCAAGTGTTTGACCGGCAATCTGTGTCTGTGTGTAGTTACTTCCAAGCAGTGTTGCTCCCATTACTGCTACTGCAGCAACGGTAAACATCATGCTTAAACGTCTATTCATTAGATTGGTGCTTATACCAAACTATATAAAAGTACTAACTTTGGCCGCTATGTCCAGCATACACATACCGCCCCTGACCCGTTGTGTTCCACTGGCGCATACCCCATCATACCAAAGAGTACGTTAGCCTAGTGATGGTGGCCTCCTCAGGTAGCACCTGCCGGATCTGGTTCCAAACATGTCGATG
Organism: Cenarchaeum sp.; assembly: GCA_965206845.1. GTDB lineage: Archaea > Thermoproteota > Nitrososphaeria > Nitrososphaerales > Nitrosopumilaceae > CAYGAM01. The sequence continues at coordinate 423,768 of OZ242221.1, forward strand.
TCGACGGGTGGACACGCCGCGAGGCAGTCCCCCTCCCCCAAGGCGCCTGCCTGGCCTGGCTCCAGACACCGTCTTGTGGGCAGTGTGGAGAACAGGCAAATCCTACAGGAGTGGCATAAGGATGAAGGTGGAACGGATGCATGTCTGCTGGAACCAGATGCCGCAGGGACGCTCACCTGAGCCCGTGTCCGGGCCGCCGGAGCGAACCGGGACGGCATGAAGCATGGCCCATCTTGAGGGCGCAGGCGGCGCCACGCAGGCCTAAACAAATACAGATATGAAGCAGGCAGCAACGCGAAGAGGCATGCACAAGACACCGGCTGAGCTGGCATCAGAGAGGCAGGTTCGCGTCAACCTGATTGCGGGCCGTGAAGGGTGCGTCAACAGATGCGTCCCTGATCTCTTTGGCCGGCGGTACTCAAGCGTGCTGTATGTCGGGCCAACAAAAAATGACAGCACTTCCTGAACTGTTTTGAAGAATCCGGCTACAGAAGGATTGTAATCCTTGAGGCGTTCCGGGAGAATTACGAGTTCCTTAAGGAAAAGTTTGAGGCAAAGAATCCCGACACATACCAGAGATGTGATTCGTAATTAGCACGCAGGCACATTAGAGCACGATCTTTGGCATAATCATACGAAAGTTGCATGCTTTGGAGCATATATCTGTAAGATTATGGGCATCAAAGGTTCGATTCTTAATTGCGGATCATGTCTCAGGTCGTCTGGGGGAAGGTGCAGGAGATTGAGAGGCTCCCGCTGGGGCGCTTTGACGTGGTCTTCTTCTGGCACGGCCCGGAACACCTGCAGGAGCGTCAGATATCCCCAACGTTGGAGAAGCTGGAGCTCATCTGCAACCACCTAGTGGTCTGCGGGATGCCCTTTGGGTTCTATGAGCAGGGGCCGGAGTACGGGAATCCCTTCGAGACGCACCAATCACACATCTATCCCCCGTTCCTGGAGGGGCTGGGCTACAAGACCGAGACTCTGGGGAACCGAGACCAGATGGGGGCCAACACTACCGCCTGGAAGTATGCGAGAGGGGCGCCCGCCACCGAGTCTGCATAGCCGCGGATCCTTGTGTGCGCCGAGCAAGAAGGCATCCACGGGCCGGAACGGATCAGGACGGTGTGGGCCATGACCTGCCACAAACGCCGGGGCGCATACAAAAGGAAATTAAGTGGAAAAGTATTCCACAGCTTGAACGTGGAGTACAGAACAGATACCGACTCGCTGGGAGAGGTCAGCATTCCATCAGACGCATACTACGGTCCGTTTACCGGAAGGGCCGTCAGGCAGTACTCGGTAACGGGAGTCAGATCCCACGACAACCTGATACGGGCGTTTGTCATGATAAAGCGATCTGCCGCCGTTGCCAACATGAAGGCAGGGGTCGTGGACGCGGAGCGCGGCGACGCCATCGTCGAGGCCTGCGATCAGATTCTGGCCGGCCGGTTTGTGGATCAGTTTGTGGTGGATGCGATCAACTCAGGGGCGGGAACCGCCTTTAACATGAACTCAAACGAGGTGATCGCCAACGTGGCGCTGGAGATAATGGGCAAGGAGAAGGGACAGTACCAACACCTGCACCCAAACGACCACGTGAACATGTCCCAGTCAAGCAACGACACGTTTCCCACCGCGATGCATGTCGCCATCCTGGAAAATCTAGTCCAAGCCGTGCAGGCAATAGATGCGCTCATCGGCTCCCTCTCAAGAAAGGCAGAGCAGTTTGCGCCGTGCAAAAAGATAGGAAGGACGCACCTGATGGATGCCCTGCCGGTAACCCTGGGCGGCGAGTTTGCCGCATATGCCACTGCCATCACAAGGGCGAGGGACGCCATCGCAGAGGCGCAAAAGACGCTGGAGCCAGTGGCGCTTGGGGCAACAGCTGTGGGCACCGGGGCAAACACGCCAGAAGGGTACAGAGAGACAGCAATCACGGAGCTGGCAGAGATCTCGGGGCTTCCGCTGGTACCGGAGCAGGACATGCAGTACGCGCTACAGAGCAGGTTTGCCGTCGCAAAGGCGTCCGCGTCACTGCGGAACTTGGCGCTGGAGCTTGGCAGGCTCGCAAACGACATCAGGCTGATGGCATCGGGGCCGGTTGCGGGTCTCTCGGAGCTTGGGATTCCCGCGGTGCACGCCGGCTCGTCGATCATGCCAGGAAAGGTAAACCCGTCGCTGGCCGAGTGCATGAACATGATCTGCTTTTGCATAATTGGGAACGATGCAGCAGTGGCCCACGCCGCCCAGGGCGGGCAGTTCGAGCTGAACGTAATGCTGCCGGGCATGCTAAAGTGCATGCTCGAGTCAACAGACATGCTCAAGAACTTTCTGCCGGTCTTCTCTGCAAACCTGATCGACGGCCTGACCGCGGACAGGGGGCGCCTGCAAAAGGACATAGAGAACAGCCCGGTTATAGTCACGCTTCTTGCGCCCAAGATCGGGTACCTCAAGTCGGCCGAGCTGTTCAAGGAGTCCCTGAAGACCGGCAAGACCATCAGGGAGCTGGTGCTGGAGAAGGGGATGCTTTCGCAAGAAGAGCTGGACGCGGTATTCGGGTAGAGATGGCAAGGATACATGTAGAGGCGTACGGGTGCTCGGCAAGCTCTGCCGACTCTGAGATGATCTCCGGCCTGATAGTAAACGGCGGACACACCGTGGCAGAGAGCGCCGCAGAGTCCGATCTCTCCGTCATAGTCACCTGCTCCGTAAAGGACGCCACGGCCAACAGGATGATCCACCGGATAAAGTCGCTGAGCTCGGGGCCGCTGGTGGTGGCAGGCTGCCTTCCCAAGGCGGAGCCCAAGACGGTGGAGAGGTTTGCCCCGGGGGCCAGCATGATGGGCCCCGGCTCCATCGGAAGGACGCTGCAGGTGGTCGAGTCGGCGCTGGGCGGAGTGCGGACCGTTGCCCTGGAGGACACGGACATCTCAAAGGTAGGGCTGCCCAGGGTCAGGCTGAATCCCGCGGTCGGGATAATAGAGATCGCCAGCGGATGCATGAGCGAGTGCACGTTCTGCCAGACCAAGCTGGCCAAGGGCGGCCTCACAAGCTACCGCGTCGGGGACATAGTACGGCAGGCAGAAGCGGACGTTGCCGACGGCTGCAAGGAGATCTGGCTGAGCTCGACTGACAACGGGTGCTACGGCCTTGACATCGGCTCGGACCTGCCGGAGCTGATAGACGCGGTGTCCGCGGTGCCCCGCGACTTTATGGTCCGGGTGGGCATGATGAACCCCATGTACATGCCAAGGATAAGGGACGGCCTGCTCTCGTCCTTTGAGAACGAGAGGGTGTACAGGTTTCTTCACGTCCCGGTCCAGAGCGGCAGCAACCGGGTCCTTGCGGACATGAGGCGCGGCCACACCGCGGAGACCTTCCGGGATGTGGCGAAGAGGTTCCGCAGAAAGTTCGGCAGGTTTACCATATCCACGGACATCATAGTGGGGTTTCCCACCGAGACCGCCAGGGACTTTGAGGAGACGGTCCGGCTCCTGGAGGAGACGCGCCCGGACATCGTCAACCTCTCAAGGTACAGCGCCAGGCCCGGAACCCCGGCAGCGGAGATGGAGCAGGTGGACGTGGCCGAGGTGAAGAGGAGGAGCAAGCGCATCTTCGAGCTGTCCTGCCGCATCTCCCTGGAGCACAACAGGGAATGGATAGGGTGGAGCGGGCCCGTGGTCTTTGGCGAGACGGCAGAGGACGGGGTCAGGGGGCGGAACTATGCGTACAAGCCCGTCTTCGTCGGGGAGCCCACAGATATCGGTTCTGTGCATACGGTCGAGATCACGTCTGCGACAAACCACAGCCTGGTGGGGACCATCAAGAGCTAAATAAAACGAATCCTCGGTTTGACTAAAGCTTAGTGATGGGCTTTTGTAGTTTATTGTGGAGTATATACCAGTGGCATCTCAATTTACAGAGCCTGTCCTGATTGTCGGGGTTGGCGGAGCCGGCTCCAAGCTGGCGCGGCAGGCCGGAGAGTTGCTGGGGTATGACACCATGACAATCAGCCAGGACGCAAAAGATGCGGACATCAGGGTATCCACCGAGTCCGTGCTAAACCCGTCCGTGCATCTCTTGAGGGGGTTTGCCCTCAAGGAGACGCAGAGGATTCGGGACAGGCTGGACGGCTACGCCTCGATAGTTATGATATGCAATCTGGCCGGAAAGGACGGAGCCGCCATGGCCCCCGTCGTATCAAACATCGCAAGGGGCAAGAATGTTGCCTGCTTTGCGATAATGCCCTTCGGGTATGAAAAGGGCCGGATCTTTGCGTCCGGCGTCGCCCTGAAGCGGCTTAGGGCCGATGCTGACTTTGTTGTAGTGGTGGACAACGATGCAGTGCTGGACAGCAATCCGGATCTGACCCCTGCCCAGTGCTACGGGATCACCAACTCCGCCATGCTTCACGTTATATCATCACTGGAATGGCCAGAGATGCCCGGAGTCGGGATCGTCTCTGCCGGCCGCAGCAATCCAGACATGGAGACGTCCCTGCGGGACTCGCTGAAGGTCCTCTACGGAAGCACCCGCCCCGGCTGCATAAAGCGATCCATAGTCTACGCCATGGGAGGAAACGCCGTCCCGCTGGGGGCGCTCCGCTCGGTTCGGGACATGGCGTCGGAGGTTCTTGGGGAGGGCGCGCAGGTGGAGATCTCGGCAAACTCTTCGGACGCGTCTGGAATCGTCATGGTGTCCTCGGTGCAGGGGGAGACGCGCTTTGACAGTTATGATCCCCTTGGGGTGATCCCGCCCGAGTCCACGCTGGACTGGGACGAGCCGGACTGTAGCATGGACTGCGGGCTGGACTTTTATCAACTTGAATAAGATCTGATCCTTCGGCATAGCCCGTGGCAGGCCGTTTCACAATATCTGTACTGGAACCACGCTGCTTTGTAAGATACCTGTCTTGAATACTCTGCGAACCCGGACGATGCTGTGATCTGCTGCCGTGCAGAGGATGCGGGCTACTCTGTCTTGGTCTTTGGCTGATCTGCCTCGGACCCTGGCTGCTCCGCCTTTGTCTCTGGCGGTTCCGTCTGGGGTTCTGGCTGTTCCGCCTTGGTCGCCGGTGGCGCTACTTGGGGTTCTGGCTGTTCTACTTCTGGCTCTAGCGGTTCTGCTTCTGACGGTTCTGCTTCGGGCTCCGGCAGTTCTGCCACCCCTTCCTGCGGGGATGGCGGCTGCTCTGGGAGCTCGGGCTCTGTTGGCTCCACAGCTGCAGGTGTCGCATCGGCTGCTGCCTCGTCCTTGTCGTACAGGTATACCAAGACAAATCCCTCATCGGTACGCTCCATTCCCACCCTGATCTTTCTTGGGGGGTGCTTTATTCCCCTCTTCCAGACATAATGTGCCACGTCCTCGCTTATCCGAACGCTATTGGTCTTCATGTGGTGCATGGTAAACTCCTTTATCATATTGATGGCGCGCTTTGCGCGTATATTGTTGGGCGAGAGCAGAACCTTGCCCAGGTTTATGGTGTAAATGCGCTCTGCCTCTTCGGACATCTAGCCGACCTCCACGTCAGTGGATCTCCAGTTTCTGCGTTTGGGATTGGTCTTTACGGTGCGCTTGGTTTTGGCTATCACCCAAGCCGGGACTGGGGATGTCTCCTTTGTCTTCTTGATAAGACGGATCTTTCTGCTAGAGGTCTTGCGAGCAGCCATAGGTTCACAAGCCAAAGGAGCTCTTTTTAAATTAATGGGAATTGATCTTATAGGCTCTGCCGGTTTGATCAGGGCCGTGGACAAAGTCTGCAGTCGTCAACCGCCCGGTGCAATGGTCTGATCGTCTGCCCAAGCGATTCTAGGCAGGTCCATGGAACAAAAGAGCCACAGTAATTGTCTTATGATATTCCGCCTATTAAAAAAAAGCGTAAGAACCCCGTCACCCAAAAAGTTGGCGTTACTGGGATATGGCGCCACTTTGCCCAAAGGCAGCACAGACTGGGCCAAGATATGCGTCAAATACCCGCGCAAGCGAATCCGCATCTAAAACGCGGCCGGCGCCTTACGCCACCCTCAGAGCAATCTGCCTCAGTATCCTTGCAGACGCGCCCCAGATGATCCTGCCTCCGTGCTCAAATGTGTACATCCCCTCAAGGAGGCGGTGATCCCTGGCCGGATCGTCTGCCATGGTCTTCAGAAACGGCTCCAGGGGAATGCGCAGTATCTCCTGGACCTCAGGGTTTGCGGAGAGCGTCGGAACGTCGTCCAGAACCGCCACAAACGGCGATATCACAAAGCCGGAGTTGAGCGTGGTGACGCTTGCCAGCTGTCCGATGACCTGCTCCCGGCGGGCTGCGAGTCCTATCTCCTCTGCGGTCTCGCGCAGGGCGGTATCCAGAAGATCCCGGTCCCGCCCCTCGCGCTTGCCTCCCGGAAAGGAGATCTCGCCCGCATGTGTCTTCAGGGATCTGGGCTTCTCGGTCATTATCACGCGTGGCTCGCTGCCGTATATCACCACCAGAACGGAGGCAGGCCTGTACCCCCCGCCGGCAGCCGCGGGGTCAAACCCCCCTGCCAGCGTGGACTTGATGAGACGCAGATCCACTACCCGTACCCAGGCGCCACGCACTATTGAATTTGTCTTAAAAGTTTTAAGGGAATTAATCTTATGTGCGCCGATCAAAGGCGCGGCATTGCCCGCAGACGTCCGTGAATTCTCAGACGCATTCAATGTCTTCGGCATCTGGCATGGAGAAGGGGTTTTTGTTTATAGGACACCGCCGTACATTTCCAACTACTGATATACCTGTGTAGCGCACCCACTACACATGACCGGCTGGCGGCGCCAACCCAAGGATGGCAGCTTTCAGGACACTCTCACGCTGACCATCGCTGACGCGGTGGAAGCGGCCACGGAGGCGGCCGACGACGCGGGCGTGGCGACCTACCAGACTGTACCAGGGAAGTCGGGCCTCAGGGCGGTCTTTATGGCCGCCCGAGAGGCGGTAGCCGAGACCGAGCCGGGGAATATCGGCTCCAGCGTCTTTGATACGGCGCTGAGGGCTGCGGTGGGCGCCGTAACCGACTCAAGCATCCCCTCCAACTACGACCGGATGCGCAGGGCCGTCATGTCCATCCCCGGCCGTCTAATCCGGATGGCCGCCCGGCAGGCAGCCAACGACCTGTTCGCCAAGATGCCCGCCAAGGCGGGAAAGGCAGGTGACAGTCGCCTGCTGCGCAGGATGAGGGCTGCCGCCGTCAGGGCAGCCAAGGTCCGCCTCGGACGGGACGACGGCATCGCGGCGGTCAGGGCCGCCACCGACGGCGCCCGGGATATCGCCGACAGAACCGTCCAGATGACATCCGAGATAGTCCTGATCGGGGCGCCCGTGCACGCCGCCACGGCTGCCGTCTTCGGGGTGGCCATACAAGGCGTCCAGCCAGCCAACCTGGCAGAGGCCATCAGGGAAGCCTGTGAGGATCTGCCGGAGGTGGCGCGCCGGCACGACGATCTCGTCGTGGGTTTTGTGGCAGCGCTCTCCGCGATGATCGCCGCGGATGCCGAGTACCGACGCAAGTACCAGACCGCCGTCCGCGGCGCCGAGAAGCTGTCCCTGAACGAGGCCGCCGACCAGATAGTCAACATGATAACCGACAACACCTTCGAGGCGGTCTACATGGCGCTGGTGGCAGGCGCCTACGCGACCTCCGACGGATCCGCCTTCGAGTCGGGCTACGGGGGGGCCTTGGCGGGGGCCTGTGGGGTAAACCCCCGGCAGAGCCGGCAGGCCGGGATGGGCGGCATCCCCGACGGCATTCCCCCCGATGTTGAGGACGGGATACCCGAAGAGGTGTTTCAGGAGCTGCACCAGAGGCTGTCGGGCACTATGGAGTGGCTGTTTGCCTCCGAGGCCGAGCTGGCCCGCCAGAGGAGGTTCAAGAACGCACTGGACGTCGACTACAAAGCCGCCGCCTCCGGCCGCCGGATGGGCGGCATCGTCCACCTGTACGAGGTGGCCTACCGCGCAGGGTACGAGGGGGCTCGAGCAACCGCTGCCAAGGAGCCTGGCGACTTGCGCCGACGGCGGTAGCGCCCGCCCCCCTCCCCTAGCGGGGAATAGCGGCTGTGTCCTGGAGACACAGCCCCACAATCATCCGCCGGTGTCGTCCCGGTACAGGCATTCTTCGAGTTTTTGGGATTGTGGCATTTTTCGCATACCGCCGGCTTCAAAGTCTGTCCGAAACCGTAAAATCCAATCTGATCCAAGGGTGGTGCGCAGGCTCCCCCACGGGCGGCGCGACGGTTACCGCGCCTGTTACGCAGCCGTTGCAGTGAGCGACTCGTGCGTGAGCCTACCGTCTTTTACTTGCGATCGCGCGACCACCTCGATGTTGTAGCAGATGACGCAGGTTGCTGCCTTGCGGCTCTGCCGGGCGCGCCTGCGACTCCTGAGGTGGTTCCCGTACATTCTCTTGATTGCTCCAAAGACGGCCTCGATTATGCTGCGCTGGTGGCACTCGTCCATGAACCGGGCCAGCCCGTCCCTGTGCGTTCTGGTCATATCGCCCCAGGCCTGGCTACCACCGTTCTTGCAGACGGCATTGGACTTGGGCCGGATGCGCGGCACCGTGCCCTTGTCGGATATGGCGTCGCAGATCTTCCTGGCCGGGTAGGCCGAGTCCAGGCAGAAGAAACCCGTGCCCTCTTCGATCCTTCCCAGCATCGGCCACAATCCTGTGATGTCGGAGGCGTACCCGTCGGTGACCGGGTAGTCTAGGACGGTCCTGGTGGAGACGTCGACGATGCTGTGCAGCTTGACCCGGCCGCGCTTGAGCCTGACCTAGTCGTGGCGGACGCTGAACCACCGAACGAACCTGTTGCTGGAGTGGTCTGTGCTGTCCCCGGCCAACGAGCCGGTCACCATGACCTCGCCGATGATCCTCGTGTGGACCTCCCGCAGGTAAGCCTCGGGAATCATGCCATAGGCGCGCCGGATGGTGCTCTTGGAGGGTATCCTGGGCAGCCCCACCTTCCGGACCAGATTCGGGTTGATCCTGAGGTGGCCCACCATCTTTCGGCAGGTGCGCGTCTCGGCATCCATGGGGATGCAGGCGACGGCCATGGACTTTGGCGGGTAGGCGGTCGTGCCGCCCGGTTCGGGTTTGGCCTGGTAGGGGTCGCCCAGATCCTCTACTATCCCCAGTATCGTGCCCAGTATGAGACCCGGCAGATGCTGCTGGACGCGTTTTCTTTTTTTCATTGGGTCGGGCCGCGATCATCGGATCATTACGCCTTGCGATTTTGAGGGAGTATATGTCCGTGGGACACAGCCACCTGAGGATGTACAGTTTTAACGGAGCAGGCGACGAGACAGCATGTGGCCATAATCTACGAGATAAACCCGCCCAGGGTTACAGGAGAGCCAGACGACGATCCGGAGCCACGGATATCGGCGCAGCTGCTGCGGGTGGATGAGATCAGCCCGCTGTGCGACGGCATCCACGTGACAGACTCCGTACTGGGAACGAGGAGGGTCCCTGCAGTCTTGATGGCAAGGCGCATAAAAGAGAGGCACCAGAACCTCCAGGTCACCGCCAGCATGCGGGTAAGGGACAGGAACATGCAGAGAATAGAGGAGCTGGTGGAGGAGTACGCATCGGCAGGCATAGACGGGGTACTGGTCCTGATGGGGGATCCGTCACAGGACGGCCGGGCCGACCTGGGGCTGGTTCCCAGCTCGGTGGCCGGCAGCCTCGTCCGATCCAGGTACGAAAAGGAGATCGCGTTCTACCTCTCGCTTCCCGCAAATCCCGACTTTGCAAAGATCCGAAAAAAGATCGATGCCGGGCCGGCGGGCTTTGTGACACAGGTGATCCACTCGGCGGATCAGGTGGAGTGGATATGCCGCAGGCTGAAGCCGCAGGGATTCAGGATCATCCCGTGCATCCTTCTGCCCTCAGAGAAGAACGCGCGCTCGGCAGAGTTCCTAGGGCTTGACTGGTCCCCATATAGGAACAATCCGGCAGGGTTCATCACGCGGATTCACGACATGGCAGGGGACGTCCTGCTGACATCGCCAAACGACTTTGCCGCGGCCAAGGACACCCTTCAGAGGACAAAGTACTCCGCTTCTGGATGATGGAGAACGATCGCCGCGGTGGACTGCTCCGGGTCTATCTGCCCCGCCGAGGTCAAAGTCATTCCGGACTTTTCTGGCTCCAGCAGCTTCCACACGGCAAAGTGCTGCGACACGTCCGGGCAGCTGGCGTACCCCCAGCTGTACCTCAATCCCCCCCGCTTCAGCCCCAGCTCGGATATTATCCTGCGGTTTGTCCACTCCGCCAGGGCCTCCGCGGTCTGGACTGCCAGCCCCTGCAGGTACAGGGCATCGGCATACCTGCCCTCTTGGTCCCATTTGTGGGCGACGCGGGAGACGATCTCCCCCACCGTAACTGACTGGAAGGCTACCACGTCATCCCTGCCAAAGTAGTCCGTGATGCAGAGGTGCTTTGGGCGGGTCGAGCGCGGAAAGTCAAATGTGACCTGGCCGCCAGAGTAGTCCACCGTCAGCCGCTGATCCTGGGCGTGGCACCCAAAGTACCCGTAGACTATCTGCGGCTCAAAGAGGTTCTCCCTTGTGATCCTGCCCTTCAGCTCCTCCAGTATTCCCTCATGGTCCTCCTGCGACTCGGCGCCGGCCTTTCCGCGGAGCCCCCACGACATCTTGAAGAGCGCCCTCTTGTCCAGTAGCGGCCACACCTCGTCCATGTTGATTTCATCCCCGGAGAGCCGTATGGGCTCTGCCGTGACCGGCGGGACTGGGGGCCGCACCGGCGCCACAGAGCTTCTGGGCAGCGGCTGCGCGGGCGGTGTGGCCGCCGGGCCCTCCTGCCACCTCTCAAGGTCGCCCCTCCACTTGTCTAGAAGCTGCTGCCTTTGGCCGCTGACCAGCGCGTCCATCGTCTTGAGCCCGTCAAACATAGTATTGCAGTAGAACACGCCGCCGGGATACACTCCCCCCTCCTTTGCGATCCGGTTGATAAAGCCGGAGTTGATTGCGGCGCCGCCGCACAGCACCGGCAGTACCATGCCGCTCTTTCTTGCATGGCTCACAAAGAGGTTCATCTGCTTTGATGTGGACACCAGCAGTGCGGAGAGGCCGATGGCGTCCGGGCTTACCCGGTCCACCTCCTCAAGAAACCTCTGCAGCGGGACCTGCTTTCCCAGGTCGTATACCGTGTAGCCGTTGTTCTCAAAGATCGTCTTCACGAGGTTCTTGCCGATGTCATGTACGTCGCCGTACACGGTTCCCAGGACCAGCCTGCCCTTGCTGGACCCTTCCTTTCGCAGAAGGTACTTCTCCAGCTCGGCGACTGCTGCCTTCATGCACTCGGCGGATTTCAGGACAAAGGGGAGGATCAGCTCGCCTGCGCCGAACCTGTCGCCGACCTCCTTCATTGCGGGCAGGAGATCCTGGTTGAGGGTCTGGATGGCCGCGCCATGGGTGACGTCCTTTGGGCGGTCGATCGCAAGGCGGCCGTCCCTCTCTGTAGTGTCCTGGCCGGGAATCTTCTCGGCTATCGCCGACACCACGTCATCCTCGATTCCGTCCTTGAGGCGGTTGATGATCCTAAAGTTGGATCTCCTTCCGGCGTCCCAGGAGGGATCCATCTTCGCCTTCCTTGCGGGCGCCGCCTGCTGCCCTGCCTTCTCAAAGTGCGTGATTACGTCGGAGAGCGCGTCAGGGTGGGTGTTGAATATCAGGGACTCGACGAGATCCCTCTCCCTCTTGTCGATCTCCCCGTAGGGGACTATCTCCCGGGCGTTTACGATGGCGCAGTCAAGCCCCGCCCTCACCGCATGGTACAGGAACGCGGAGTTGAGGATCTTTCTTGCGTACGGGGTCAGGCCGAAGCTGATGTTGCTCAGCCCCAGGACCGTAAACGAGTCCGGAAGGTGCTCCCTCACCAGCCGGATTCCCTCTAGGGTGTTCTTGCCGGCGTCCAGGAACTCCGGCTCGCCGGTTGCGAGGGTGAACGTGAGCACGTCAAAGACGAACTGGCCCGGCTCCAGGCCGTACTTTTCTCCCGTCTTGAGCAGGAGCCTGGCGGTGTCCAGCTTCTGCTGGGGCGTCTTTGCCATGCCGTCGGGGCCGATGCACAGAGCTATTGCAGGCAGGCCGTACCTTGCCATCAGGGGCGCAAGCCTGCGAAAGCGCGAGCCGTCGCCCTCCAGGTTGATGGAGTTGATGAGCGGCCTTCCGGGTATCTGTCGCACGGCTGCCTCGATGACGTCGGGATCAGTCGAGTCGATCACCAGCGGCGCGTCCACCACCAGGCTGATCTTCTTTACCAGCTTCAGCATGAACTCGCCCTCGTCTGCGCGCTCAGTTGTGGCGATGCACACGTCGATGCAGTGCGCGCCGTCCTCTGCCTGTATTCTTGCCAGGTCCACGAGGCCGTCCAGGTCGTCACCAAGCACCAAGCGCTTTGCCTTTCTTGAGCCCTGCGTGTTGAGCCTCTCGCCTATTATCAGCGGGGCCGGCGCCTGCCTGATCTCCACGGCCTTTAGCGCCGAGCTGACTCTGGGTATGAATCGCATATGGTAGATCCAGTCAGAATATTGCTAAAAACCTAGCTTCTGCCAGGCTCTTCGTCGATCAGCCTGCGGAGGGCCCTGATGTGGCCGGGGCCCGTCCCGCAGCACCCGCCTATGATGCGGATGCTGCCGCACTCCTGCAGCAGGTCCTCCATGGCGCCTGCCATCTCATCTGGAGTCATCCTGTAGACCGCGCGGCCCTGCTGGTTCTCCGGCATGCCGGCGTTTGGCACCACCAGCACCCCGTGCTCCTGCTCGTCCAGCCACTTCACGCTGGACACCATCTCCACCGGGCCAGTGGAGCAATTCAGCCCAAAGATGTCTATCCCCATGCCTGACACGGTGGTGTACGCGGCCTGCACGCTGGTTCCAAGAAGCATCTTCCCGTGCTGGTCCAGTGTCGTGTTTGCGATTATTGGGGTCGGGGTCTTGGTGGCCTCTGCTGCGTGATGACACGCCTCCACTGCCAGCTTGATCTCCAGCACGTCCTGGCTTGTCTCGATTAGTAAAGCATCAACCCCGCCAAGTATGAGGCCGCGTGCCTGAAGCTCGAATGCCTGGCAGATCTCGTCCAGGGGCTTCTGGCCCAAGTCGGGATCATCGGAGCTGGGCAGGTATCCGGTGGGGCCCATGCTCCCTATCACGTATCTGGGCCTGTCCGTGTAGCCGGATGCCACCCCGGCTGCCAGCTGCGCCACCTTTTGGTTGAACCCGACTGTCTGGTTCCCGAACCCGTACTCGTCCAGCTTGATGCGGTTTGAGCCAAAGGAGTTGGTCTCGATGCAGTCGGCGCCGGCATCAAGGTAGCTCCGGTGGATCTGCCGTATCCACTCCGGATGGGTGAGCACCAGGCCGTCGTTGAAGCCGTCCTTGCCGTCTGGAAAGTCCTCGGGCTTGGGATCCAACTTCTGGATCTCGGTGCCCATGGCCCCGTCAAAGAGCAGTATGCGGCGCTTCAGTGCTTCCAAGAGCGGTTCCTTTTGTGCCAACGTGTGTGTTGTGATACAGTCACTAATATTGTTAGGTTTTGGCATGTCCTGTACGGCGTACCGACGATGCAGCCAACTTCTGCGCTACGGACGTACCAGTTCTGGTTGTGCAGTAGCACTGCCAGACATGCGTCTGCTCAAACTGTTTGCATGTCTCGTACCGGTGCATACACTCCAATCCCAGCACGGACAGGTTTCCTGCACAGGACATACCGAGCCGTTGTGGGCTTAAAGGCGCTATCCCAGATACTTTAGGATTGTCCTGGAGCCGGGATGAAGGGGTATCTTCTTCTGGCAGTCATAGATCATTTTGACCACCGACTCCTCGTAAATCCGGTTTAGTCGGAATCTGGTCTTTGCGTGGTGCTGCACTATGCAGATGCAGGAGATGTCGCGCAGCAGCCCGTCTGCAAGATCAGGCAGGACGGTAAAGTTTTTTTCGGTCATCGAGTTCTCCACCAAGTACTTTCCTATCAGATCGCCATCAAAGTACGGATCGTACGCATACACGTCATAGCCGTTGGCGGCGAACTCGCCGATGACCTTGAATGCCGGCGAGTCGCGCATGTCCTCGATGTCGGGCTTGTAGGCCAGCCCGCAGACCAGGACTGATCTCTTCAGGGAGTTCTCAGAGATCGCCCGGTCTATCGAGTCAAAGACATACCTTGGCACGAATGCATTTGTCTGTAGGGCCTTTGAGATGGATCCAAAGTCAAGACCGAACTTTTTAGCAGATTCCAGCAGGAACTGTGGATCCTTGGGTACGCAGTGGCCACCGGCTCCCGCGCCGGGATAAAACGGCATAAAGCCAAAGGGCTTTGTCGCCGCGGCGCCAATAACCTCGGACACGCTGATTCCCAGGCGGTCGCAGAGAACCGCCAGCTCGTTGACAAGTGATATGTTTACAAGCCGGAACGTGTTCTCAAAGGACTTTACTACCTCTGCGGTCTTGGCAGAGGAGACGCGCATTAGGTTTGAGTTGTTGATGTGGTGGTAGATTTTTTCTGTGATCGAGAACGTGGTATCGTCAGAGCAGTAAATTATCCTTGGAATGTTCTCAAGGTTCCATTTCCGGTTTTGCGGGTCTATGCGCTCGGGGCAGAAGGCCAGTCCGAAGTCCAGGCCCATGCGATATCCCGAGGACTCGATCATTTTTTTGATCTCATCGGTGGTTCCAACCTCGACGCTGCTCTCAATGATGACAAGGTCGCCTGCACTTGCAGATTTTAGAAAGTCCCTGACTGCCGCAACCACATGGACGCTGGAGTCTATGCCATTTCGCGGAATTATGGTCGGGACGCAGATGATTCCGATCCGCGTATTGGGAGACGGCCTGCTCTGGCTATCCAGCAAGAGGTATCCGCTCTTCCGGTTCTCCAAAAAGACGCCCTTCATCTTGAGCTCGGAGTTGCACAGCCGGTTCTCAGACAGCCTTTTGATCCTGTCGCGGTTTGTGTCGATGCCAGTAACATGGAACCTAGCCGAAGACACCCTGACTGACAGCGGAAATCCGACGTAGCCCAGGCCAAAGATCTCTATGCGCGCCAGGCGCGACTCAACATCGGCCTGGGATTCGTGCAAGGTTCTGCCGCTTGTGCCATCCAAAATGCTTACAGCGGTCTTGATTGCGGCGGACTTAATATTTTGTGTGCACCTGGCCAGGCGGTGGCCGGATCGGGCCTGCAGGCAGGCTCCTACCGCAGGCCCCACCGGGACATGACCTTGAACTCAAGCCGCTTGAAGAGCAGCCCGTCGATCACCATTCCCAGAGCCATGATCAGCACCATTATGGCGATCACCTGGGATACGTCAATCGTCTGCCTTCCCACGTTCAGCAGGAATCCCAGTCCCAGAAACGAGAACAGAATCTCCGCCCCTATCACACCCCTCCAAGCAAAGGCCCACCCCTGTTTGAATCCGGATATCATGTAGGGGAATGCGGCCGGAATCAGCACGTTTGTGATGAGCTGGCCCTCCTTTGCCCCCATGTTGCGGGCAGCCTCGACATAGTGGGGATCGATGTTCTTTACGCCGGTATACGTGTTTATCGTGACCGCAAAGACGGCGCCGATCGCAGTCACAAACACGATTCCCGCACCGGAGACCCCGAACCAGATCAGCGCCAGCGGCACCCAGGCAATCGAGGGAATGGACTGCAGGCCAAGAACCAGCGATCCTATGGTCTGGTTTACCGTCTCCACCCTGGCCATAAAGATTCCCAGAACCATTCCGCCGCATATTGCAATTGCCAGGCCGACGATCAGTCTCCACATGCTGGTTCCCATACCAAGCAGAATGCTTCCGTCGGCTATGCCGTAGGCAAGATCCTCGGCGACCTCGTAGGGTGACGGGAATATCTCGTCCGGCCACACCCCCGAGTCTGCCACCCCCTGCCAGATGCCGATCAGTGCGGTATAGAATGCAATCTTCTTCAGCATTGTCTTGTGCGACTTGCTCTTCATTTGCCCTTCTTCACCTCGGGTCTCAGCTCGGCCAGGATGTCCTGTTGGTACTTTATCAGGTCTCCGTCCTCCGGTATGCGCGGCCTCTTGTAGTCTATGGATATCTCTTTTTTTATCACAGACGGCCTGCCGCTGAACACTGCAACCCTGGAGCCCAGCACCACGGCCTCAGAGACGTTGTGCGTCACAAACAGGATGGTCTTCTTGGTCCTAGTCCATATGAGCTGCATCTCTACCAGCAGCAGGTCCCTGGTCTGCGCATCCAGCGCGGCAAAGGGCTCGTCCATCAGCAATACGTCGGGATCCATCACGAGCGCCCTCGCTATTGCCACGCGCTGCTTCATTCCCGTGGAGAGCTGGTACGTGTACGAGTCTGCAAAGTCTGTCAGCTGCATCATGTCCAGATACCGCCGCGATATCTCCGTGCGCTCGTCCTTGGGAACGCCTGCCATCTTGAGGCCAAACTCCACATTGTCAGATACCTTGAGCCAGGGGAACAGGGCGCCCTCCTGAAACACCATGATCCTCTCCGGTCCCGTACCGGTTACGGGCTTGCCGTCAAACAGGATCTCACCCTCGTCCATCGTATCCATGCCCGCTACAATTCTAAGAAAGGTGGACTTGCCGCATCCCGAGGGGCCCACCAGGCACACAAACTCGCCGTCCTCTACCTTGAGGTTTATCCCCCCCAGAGCCTTGAGCCGGTATTTGTCGTGCTGAAAGTGTTTTACGACGTTTCTTGCTTCCAGATTGACCATGATCCGCTACATCTCCCCCTCATGCCCACCATCCGGCGGCTCGTAGAAGATGCCGTCCAGGTTGTAGCCGTGCCTGCCCAGGTATCCCAGCGAGTCGGCCCTCTGCGCAAAGACCGAGATCGAGTCCGCCACGGGATCCGAAGTAATCTCGATGTTGGAGAGCGCGGTGTCAATTATGCCATCTGGAAAGGAGCTCCCCAGCTCTCTGTCAGTGTATGCGTTGAAGATCATTCTTGCCTCCTGTGGATGTTGGTTGATCCAAACCTCGGCCTTTTTGTGTGATTCGATCCATTTTCCGACTATCTCAGGATTCTCCTCTGCGTATGCCGCCCTGGCCACCAGCAACACCGACGCAAAGCGTCCGTCGGGCCACAGATCCTCCTCCTGGAACACCCTCTTGCCGCCCAGCTGGTCAACGAATATGGTGGCCCAGGGCTCCGGAACCCATGCCGCATCGATGTCGCCCTTGACAAACAGCGTATAGATGTCCGAGTTTGGCACGTTCAGCACGTACACGGAACCGCCTTTCTCGGCCGGACGCAATCCGTGCTCGGAGAGGTAGTGCCGCAGTGAGACGTCCTGCGTGTTGGCTATCTGCGGGGCTGCGATCCTTTTTCCGGCAAAGTCCTCCGCGGATTCAATGTCAGAATCTGGATGCGCCACAAGGCTTGCGCCACCGCTTGCAGCGCCGGCCAGGATCACAATGCCCCGCTCCTCGGACTTGATGAATCCGTTGACTGCAGGTCCGGGACCGACATACGCCATGTCAATCGAGTTTGCGAACAGTGACTCGATCACCTGCGGGCCGCTGTCAAACAGTTTTGGCGATATCGGGATATCTCCCAGGTTTTCGGAGAATATCTGGTTCTCCAGTCCCACTATTGGTATGGCATGGCCTATATTTGGGAAGAACGCCACCCTGACACGGTCGTGTTGGGGATCTGTAGTACTGGCCAACGATACTGCCACGGCTGCGACGACTATAACGCCTATTGCAATCTTGATTTTCATAAAACGCTGTTACAAGTGACCGATAAATAATGATCGAATTTTAGCTCAAGCTATATGCCATTGAGATCAGTTGGCATACTCGCCCAACAGATCTCGTCGTCTTGTCCACTTTTTTAGCCATAAGATACTGGCTATTTTGCACGAACCTATGCTTGCCACTATTGCGCCTAAGAGAGGACGTGACCCCACATCTAGTTTCGGCGGATCGCTTTAGACGCGGGTCATGGTGGTGACACGCAAAAAAGGTTGCCTCATCTACTGCTCCACGCATAAGATCTATTAGGTAGTATTACCTATCCCAATCAAAACTGCGTTGCAGTAGTTTGGACAATCTCTCGTTGTGGGGCTTGAAGTATTCGATGAGAAACTTGCGCGTACCTTCGTTCATCTTCTTGTAATTTCCAACGTTGCGGTTCTTTAGGTTCCCTACCCTGAAGGGACGTACTCCCAAGAAATCAAAAATTTGATCCAGGGTTTGCTGCGGGCTCTTACGGAGGTCTTCTGTGGCCAAGATCAAAAACTGCTTCCTGCCATAATGCCTGAACCAGTTTTCCAACTGCTCGGCGTAAAAGCCCCTGGCAAGATACGAATGCTTACGGTAGTGATCAGGAACAAAATCCGGATCTTTGATCAGCTGTTCTCTCTCTCCGGCGTACCTCTCTTTTTCCAACTCAATGGCTTTCTCAAACGACAATGGTTCATTGTTTGTTCTCAATATATGATGATAGTGGGAATATGCACGATCAACGGGATTGCGCAAAATCACGATCAGTTTTACGTGCTCCTCAGTTTTCTGCCGGGAACCACCGGGTACGAAAAGTGATAGATCCGGGCTTGCTTCCCGGCCTCTCTTTTTCCAACTCAATGGCTTTCTCAAACGACAATGGTTCATTGTTTGTTCTCAATATATGATGATAGTGGGAATATGCACGATCAACGGGATTGCGCAAAATCACGATCAGTTTTACGTCAGGCAAAAGCTCCTTCATCCTGCCGGGAACCACCGGGTAAAAAAGATAGACCGGGCTTGCTTCCCCACTGAGAAGTTTCTGATTCGTTTTTTTGTAAAAGCGACGTCTTGACAGATTGGTTGGAAAATGAGAACGATACCACAGTTCGCCAAACTTATACCATATAGAAAAATAATGTACCTCTTTTTTAGCAGCGGGCACAATCGCCGGATGCTTGACAATAAATCTATACAGCGATCCCGGACTTCATCGCGCCGATAATAACAAAATCAGGAAGCCCCCTCCCCACCAAATGTGTGGTAATTAGTCGGAACCGGGACTTGTTTTGGTGGTAGGATGCGCGTAAATGCGGATGTTGACGAAGCCAAGTCCTAGCTTTATCCTTGAGACGTCCCAATATCAAAATTAACGAACCGGCATTATTTGTATGATATGCTCGGGTGTTGTCCACATTGCCAAAATCCGGCACGCTTTGGCACTCTGATGGGGCGCCACCCGAGGAGGCTGCGGTGGCGGTATATTCTCTCGTATCCGCAGTGCCGCCGGATCAAGTTGTTCCATCCACGGCATAGTAATCTTATGTGCGTCAATCAGATCGTTCAGAAGATAACCGCCACGAGACTACCGCTCTTGGGGGTTATAGCTAAGGGCATAAGTTTGTACGGAACATTGACCAGCACCTATTGGAATCGATCACAATTAGTCAAAAAAACAGTGTATTCCATGAAAGATTTGATTCCATAAGTAGGTTTTTGAGCGCGTCAAAGTCTTACGGCCTGCTTACACCCTGCACGAATTTTTGCGTGTCGCTATAGTCGCAGCCATAATGAAAGCATGATAACATCCGCCCACGTACTGTACGTGACAGGTTGACCCCTACCGGATCATGGCCCATGAGGCCTGCATAATGAATGGGGCGATCCGAGCTGCTTTCGTTAGTGGGACGCACGATCCCTGATAGGTGGCTGCAGCTTCCGGCCTGTCGCAAATGGAAAAAGGAGGTGAGAAAGTGAAAAGCATAGGAATCAACATCGGAAAAAGAAGATGCATAGTCTGCATCATGGACCGGAACGGAACCGTCCTGGAGGAAACGGGATACGAGAACACCTACGCCGCGGCAGACGCGTTTGCAAGGAAGGCAAAGATGGAGTACGAGAAATGCCAGGCGGTGTGCGAGTCGACGGGAAATCTTTGGATCAAGACGTACGAGGCGTTTGAGGATCGCGGCATACCTATCGAGCTTTCCAACCCCATGAAGGCGAGGGCCGTAGCGGAGGCCGGCGTCAAGACCGACAGGGTGGGCGCAAGGACTCTGGCGCACCTGCTGCGGACAAACCTTATCGCAAGGTACCACGTGGCAGAAAGGGGGGTGCGTGGAGTGCGGCAGCTCCTGGGGGAGAGGAACAACCTGGTAAGGGCGAGGACGCAGACCATCAACCGGCTGCACAACCTGCTTGACAGGTACGACCTGAACCCCAAGGATTTCGCACAGGACGTCTGGAGGGAGAAGGCCCTCAAGGCTCTCGATTCGAAGAGTTTGGCAGATCCCAACGACGACTACGTGTTGCACATGGCGAGGCGCCTGCGGAAAGACCACGTTATAAGCTACAGTAGCATATACAGGATAATGAAGGGGAACGGACTGGTGACCCCGTCGGCCGCAAAGTCCAGGAAGAGAAAGTGGGTACGCTACGAGAGGGGGCACTCCAACTTCATGTGGCATACGGACTGGCACATAATGAAGGATCCGCGCTTCAAAGGACTCAATTTGATAACGTTTCTTGACGATGCTTCCAGGTGCGTGACCGGGGCAGCCCTGTTCACGGAGGCCACACCGGAGAACGTCGTGGCGGTGCTCCGGCAGGCAATCAAAAGGTTCGGAACCCTGGCCACGATACTCTCGGACAACGGGTTCTGTTTTGTCGGTGTTCGCAGAAAGGAGCCAAAAAGGCCTTGGCAGGTAACTGATCGGTCTCATGAAGCTAAATAACGTGCCACGCCATGTCAAGGGTAATTTTTTGTGCTGGCGGTGAGGAATTTTACGTACGCCATGGAGGGTTTGCAATGTCGCTGCATTGCACGATCAGACGGCGATGGTCGTTTGACTCTGCGCGGGGTCCGGCTCAATCTTCATATACTGTATTTTGCTAGCTTTGGCATTGGGATATTGCAGAGGCAAGGTCAAGAATTGGCTTTATCGGCATCCGCATTTACACGCATCTTATAGACAAAACAAGTTCCGGATGATCACCTCGCATTTGAGGGGGCTACCTGATTTTGTTATCATCGGCGCGCAAAAGTCCGGAACTACCTCGCTGTATGACTTTGTTGTCAGGCATCCAGACATCGCGCCCGCCGCTAAAAAAGAAATGCACTATTTTTCTCGGCGTTATGGGCTTGGCGAACTGTGGTATCGTTCCAATTTCCCAACCAACCTGTCAAGACGTAACTTTTACAAGAAAACTAACCAGAGACGCCTCAGCGGGGAAGCCAGCCCGACCTATATTTTCTACCCGGCTGTCCCTAGCAGGATGAAGAAGATCTTGCCTGACGTAAAGCTGATCGTGCTCTTGCGCAATCCCGTTGATCGCGCGTATTCCCAGTATCATCACACTATGAGAGCGAATAAGGAAACGTTGCCGTTTGAGAAGGCCATCGAGGCGGAAGAGGAGAGATGCACCGGAGAAAGGGAGCGGTTGGTCAAAGATCCATACTTCGTCCCTAGATCATACCAATTATATTCGTATATTGCCAGAGGCCACTACGCGGATCAGCTAGAAAATTGGTTCAGATATTACAACAGGAAGCAGTTTTTGATCTTGGCCACAGAAGACCTCCGTAAGAGCCCGCAACGGATCCTAGATCAGGTTTTTGGTTTCTTGGAAGTGCCCCCCTCCCTCCGGGTAGAAAATCTAAGGGATCGCAACGTTGGAAATTACAAGAAGATAAACGAGGGTACACGCAAACTTCTCATCGAGTACTTCAAGCCCCATAACGAGAGATTATACAAACTGCTGCAACGCAACTTTGATTGGGATAAGTAGGAATGGTACTGCAATGCCGGATCTGATCGTTTTATGCGCAGCCGCTACATGCAGGCGCGATCCAGGCCCGATTATGCCCAAGTGTGAATTCAAACAGTCTAAGCCAGCGCCAAGCCACCCAACGGCGGTTAACGCCACGCGGCGCCCAACGTTAAGCTAAAAGTCGCCCGCCGTAACTGATCGGTCTCATGAAGCTAAATAACATGCCACGCCATGTCGGGAGTAATTTTTTGTGCCGGCGGTGAGGAATTTTACGCGCCGCGCATGTCGTGTGTTTTAGGTGCCCCGGTTACGCACGCCATGAATGGTTTGCAATGTCGCTGCATTGCACGGTCAGACGCGATGGCCGTTTGATTCTGCGCGGGCCGGGAGGGATTGTCCCGGTCTTGCCTGAAAGGTAGTCCTGTACGAACTGGTAAAAGTTCACGCCACACTGCTCGCACGTGGCGTAGACGCTCATGAGGATCTTGGTTTGCCGGGCACCGGCATCGGACCTGTTCCCGTACAGGATCTTGCGGAATTCTGCGAACCTCCTCAGCGCCCGCTCGCTTACGTTGTTGTATAGCGCCGACTGAAAGTTCGTTCAGGGTAAATCTGCCAAATCGAAAGCAATAATGATCCCCTCCCGTACAGCCACGTCATGGACGTTACAAAGCGGGAAGAGCTGGAAAAAGCGTACAGAAAAGAAAAGGATTCCAGAGTGATCCTCAGGATGCTTGCCGTACACATGGTCCGCGTGCGCAAAATGCCGTACACATGGTCCGCGTGCGCAAAATGAGCGTAAGCGAGACTGCAGCCAACCTCATGCGGTCCGACAGGTGGGTGCATACTTGGCTGGAACGCTTCGATGCCGGAGGCCTTGACGGCCTCCGGGATCTTCCCAGAAGCGGTAGGCCGCCAAAGATTCCGCGCGAGATCATGGCGCGGATAATCGAACAGGCCGTCCAACCCCAGTGCACCCCCAGGGAGCTGCAGAAGATCATACGCGAGGATACCGGCACTAGAGTGACGCTCATTGAAAATTTCGCATCACACGCAACGGTACAGGGATTTGTAGATGTCGAGCCTGATCGAACAAGTCCTGAAATACTCTGACACCGCATGCGTCAGGTCCTCCAGCGTCTCGTAGTGTTCGGAGGTGACAAGCCTGTATTTTGCATCCTTCCATACGGACTCGACTGCGCTGAGCTTCGGTGTCGCGGTAGGCAGGTACAGGATCTCCAATCCGTCGTGCTCCTCCAGATACTTCAGCACATCCCTGTGCTTGTGCTGGCTTGCGTTGTCCGTTACGAGGAGAACCTTGCCCCACTTGCGGCGCACCTCCTTGAGGTATCGTACAAACGTCGGGCCGTCAAACTTTCCATACTGCCGCATCAGCCTGGTCCCGTCCTCGGCAAGCGCGCCGAACACGATGGTTCTGTCCCTCCTGCCATGCCTGCTGACAGTCACTGGATCCCCGACGCGCGACCACAGCTTCCTTCCGTTCGTCCCCGTTCTGAGAAATATGGACTCGTCCTGCACCACGATCGTAAATCTGCGCCTTTTTGCCCCAGATATCGTGCCTGCGGCGCCTGCCTGCCACTGCCTTACCGCATCGGAGTCGGCTGCCGAGGCGTACCCCGTGGTAGACCTCTTGGACGAGAATCCGAGGAAGCGCAGGATCCTGCGCACGCTGCACAGGCTGTACCTGGCGTTCAGTTTCCCGCGTATCCAGTTCCGAAGCTTTCTGAGGGTGAGCATGTTCTTGCCGGCAAGCCTGCCGGCCAGTTTCCTGATCCGCACGTACCTTGCACGGGAAGTCCTGTCCCTACCGGGGGCGTCCCGGAGGCCACCGATGCCGCCCTCGTCGAATCGGGCAACCCACAGTTGTACCGTCCGCTGATCCACGTCCGCAAAGTCAGAGGCGATCTTTGTCGAGTGGCCCTTAAGAACCCCCAAGACCGCCATCATCCTATTGCGGATCCTGATATCTCTCTCTGCATGCATGGCCTCCGTCAGCTCCCGTATCGTCTTGCTGTTTTCGTCCATGGTTCGGCGATCCGACGATCATTAAGCTTTTCTTTCACTGTCTTTCGTGAGACGAAATTTTCAATGAGCGTCACTCTAGAGTCACGCTCACAAATAATTTCGCCTCCTGAAGTGCAGTTAGGCAGAAAAGCTTTTTGATCACCAGATCGACAAGCCACCCATGGACGAGACTGGCAAGAAGATCCGGGAGCTGACGGAGGCCATGCGTGCAGAGCAGGACGCCAGGATCCGCAACAGGATGATGGCGGTGCGCGGAATACTCGCTGGATACCACACAAAGGACGCGGCGTACTTCGCAGACGTGGACCGGCGCACGGTCCAGCTGTGGGTGGCGCGGTTCGACGAGGGCGGCATCGGTGGCCTCCGGGACGCTCCCGGAAGGGGAAGGCCTCCACGCGCGGGGTACGGGCGGATCAGGAAACTGGCCGGCAGGCTTGCCGGCAAGAACATGCTCACCCTCAGAAAGCTTCGGAACTGGATACGCGGGAAACTGAACGCCAGGTACAGCCTGTGCAGCGTGCGCAGGATCCTGCGCTTCCTCGGATTCTCGTCCAAGAGGTCTACCACGGGGTACGCCTCGGCAGCCGACTCCGATGCGGTAAGGCAGTGGCAGGCAGGCGCCGCAGGCACGATATCTGGGGCAAAAAGGCGCAGATTTACGATCGTGGTGCAGGACGAGTCCATATTTCTCAGAACGGGGACGAACGGAAGGAAGCTGTGGTCGCGCGTCGGGGATCCAGTGACTGTCAGCAGGCATGGCAGGAGGGACAGAACCATCGTGTTCGGCGCGCTTGCCGAGGACGGGACCAGGCTGATGCGGCAGTATGGAAAGTTTGACGGCCCGACGTTTGTACGATACCTCAAGGAGGTGCGCCGCAAGTGGGGCAAGGTTCTCCTCGTAACGGACAACGCAAGCCAGCACAAGCACAGGGATGTGCTGAAGTATCTGGAGGAGCACGACGGATTGGAGATCCTGTACCTGCCTACCGCGACACCGAAGCTCAGCGCAGTCGAGTCCGTATGGAAGGATGCAAAATACAGGCTTGTCACCTCCGAACACTACGAGACGCTGGAGGACCTGACGCATGCGGTGTCAGAGTATTTCAGGACTTGTTCGATCAGGCTCGACATCTACAAATCCCTGTACCGTTGCGTGTGATGCGAAATTTTCAATGAGCGTCACTCTAGGTCCTCCGCGGATCGCAACGAACGGGCATTTTAACGAAAACAACAAGGCAGTCGGGCGGAACTCAGTAATCATATCTTCAAGTTTGCGTCAAATCGGGTTGTCTGTTCACGAAGTTATTTCCGGCAGTATAAATAAATTATACACAAATATTTGGAAAATGTGGAAGAATTGACACACGGTGGAACTTGCGTCAGATTAGCACACTTTGTGCATCTGCAGGGTGCCGCTATGGCGCCAAGTTGCCTGAAAAGCAAGATCAAGAATGCACAAACTCGGCAGCATGGAGGCAGGTTGCATTGAGGTGGAACGCCTTCATGACAGCTCGCAACGAGGAAGATATGATAGTAGAAACAATATCTTGCATACGGAATCAGACCATTAAGCCTGACAGCATACACATACTAGACGACGGCTCCACAGACTCTACAGGCGCGTTACTTGACAGCATGGGAGATGTGATGGTAACTCACATGTTACCACATCCGCCACAGCTCGCCTCGCGCGACATCATGGAAAACCGGGATCGTCTCATGCGCATCGCGTCGACAAATGCAGACTACGTGCTGTGTATTGATGCAGACTTGCACATACCGCCGAACTACATGGAGCTCATAACAAGCAAGATGGAATCAGACTGTGTGATGGTTGCGTGTGGTGTGGACAAGAACGAGCCACGAATAATGCCGCCGGAACCAGGTCTTGTGGTGGATGCGAGATGGCTCCATTCGCATGATGTGCTACCTACATTCCCGGCATGTGACTTGGCGGTGCAGTCGTTAATTGACGGATACCCGTCCGCAATGTATAAGGACATATCACGCCGCAACAGGAGAAAAGTTGGCACCAATTATAACGGGGCTGTGTGGAGACGAAAGGGAGAAGTAATGCGCAGATACGGGGTGTTGCTTCCCGTTATATTATACAACTCTGCAAGATGGAGATCTTTGGATCTTCTACGGGGCTATATTTCATACAAGAAGGAGAGATCATCTGCGTCCTTCCAAAGATGGTTCAAAGATTACCACATAGAGCGTCTCAAGACAAAACTTGGATTACACTCGTGGATGTTCCGGGAAACAAATACGGCGTTGTTCCTACTACCTAAAAAGGACATACTCTCAAATTAAAATTCGTTGTGACAACTTGTAACCTAACAATCAGCTAACTCAAATGTAGGTTCACACACAGCCTGACGCTTTCCATACCGGCGACTGTCTTCTTCGCAAACGTTGTTACAGTATTGATTATGACGTATTCTTGTAACTGAGCACTCTTTTAGCAAGCTCTAATTGTATATCTATACTCACACAGGCAATATCAAACAATTTGCATTGTTTTTCCAATTTCTCATCATTGGTAACAATAACTAAGTTGTGTTCTTTTGCAAACCTGACAACTTGGGGATCCGGAGATTCTTTGGATGGACAGCCTTCATCTCCAATTTTTTTGAATTTTACATTGCCATCCAGATATCGATCAAGGTCCAAGACATTTTCATGCCATGAATTTTTACAAGCAGAAACTCAATCATCACCAGCATCCAATACATTTTATATTAAAAGGGATCGTTTGAGGGGGCGTTGTCCACTTCTCGCAAATCTCATTTCATTTGATACAGCTTTGAGAATGTCATATCGCTTCTGATCTTTCTCATTTGGGCGATTCATGGTGCAATCGGCCCCGCAGCGGCCCCAACGGGGACTGGTTTGGATAGTGCGACATAGCGTGTGCTGAGGCAGGTGCATGCGTCCGGCGCATGCAATTCAGCTACGACAGCAGATTGTAGCAGACACTCCTCAAGATCAGC
Source organism: Cenarchaeum sp. (assembly GCA_965206845.1). Taxonomy (GTDB): domain Archaea; phylum Thermoproteota; class Nitrososphaeria; order Nitrososphaerales; family Nitrosopumilaceae; genus CAYGAM01. The sequence continues at coordinate 450,579 of OZ242221.1, forward strand.
CGGAGCCTCTGGAGCGGGAACGTTTTTGCCGCCACTATGGTGCCAAATCTGACCTTGAATGACGAGAACACAGACTCCACCAAGCTGCGCCGGTGGTACGTCCTCTCAAACTCTTCTGGGTTCTCCTTCCTCCACCTGAGCATCTCTGCCCTCGGGTTGTAGCCCTTGAGGGTATGATCCTTGCGCGGGTCGATCACGGGCCTCCTGCCGCTGTAACGGATCATCCTGTAGTTCTCGTAGGCGTCGTATGCCGCGTCAAGCATCACGCACCCCGCGCCGCCAGGCACTCTCGCGAAGATCCGCCTGAACCAAGGCGAGTCGTGGGCCGTTCCCTTGGTAACCTCGCAGGACACGATCTTCTTGCCGCGCGCGTCTGCCAACACGTGCAGCTTGACGAACCTGCGTCTAGATATGATCCCCCTCTTGGCGTCTTGCCAGTCCTCGTACCGCATTATGGAGAACCCGCTGGAATCCCCCAGCAGGGATCCGCGCGCCGCGTCCCCCGCAAGCATGCCTACCACCCCCTGTATCTTGGCGCATTCTGCGAGCACTACGGCCGCATGGTGTAGGCACGACTTTGAGGGAACTCTTTTTAGGCCACACATGTGCAGTAAACCCTGGTGTGACTCTATGTACGAGACGTGCGAGCGGTACGAGTGGCCGCGGAACTCCTTGTCCACGAGGCATGCCAGGTACGAGATCATGCGTTTCTCGGTCGCAGACCGGGGCTCGTAGATGTCGTTGAGTAGGGCGAGGAGGGCTTTGGCTCTGATCTGAATCCGTTTGCCTTCTCCCCTCCTTTCTCTTTCATACCTGCAATAGTATCCCTTGGGCCTAATCCACTTCGTGTTCTTGCTGCGCCTCTGATCCTTGCTGTTGTTCTTGCTGTGTTTCTTGTTCATTGGAGCTGACGCAAGATCCGTGATCTTTAAGCTTTTTGGCGTTTTTCTGTTATGGGTTTGGACAACGCCCTTCCGGGCCGTCTCGACGAAATTCTTCTCTCTTTTGAGGGGCCTTGTGACGGTCTCGTACCTGGTGGTCTACACGCCGCTGCTGTCAGCCCCCAGCGGGCCGGTTGCGCTGCCCGCCTCGTCCATGCACAGAGTGGCGGTCTTGGTCAGGATCATGTCCAGCCAGTCCTGCGGAATGGTCTGGAGATGCCTGGCCAAGGTGGTGTGGTCGGAGATGGGCTCGCCGGCCCACGGCATCTTTATCACGGACAGGTCGCTCTCCATATCGCGGGAGGTCTTGTGCCATGCGACCATCAGGATGCAGATGAAGTCCAGTTTGGCTCTGGAGTGTACGGGGGGTCGGCCCCTGTTACTCTTCTCTCGACGCGGGCATGGATTCTCCCGCACAAGATTCATTATCGTGTCAATCAGGAATGCGGTTTCGGTGCAGTGTCCCAAGTGGTAACACATCCAATAGTCCGGTCGTCGCTTGTGTTTGATCATTGCCGCGTACGCGAGATCGCGATCAAAAAACGTATCAGATTAGGTGCAGCGTGGTTAGGGGGGAGTTACGTAACAACCTCGCAACAAACAAAGGACAAATATTATGCAAAGCAGAAATATCCGGGTGGGTGTGAAAGACGGCATGAAATGGGCTGCATTCCTGACACTGCGCAACGAGGAACACAACATAGATGGTGTGATGGCATCCATAATGGATCAAAGTGCCAAGCCGTCGCGCATATTGGTGTTTGATGACGGCTCGACTGACCGCACCGGAGAGATGCTTGACGGCATGACGGGCGTGACTGTCTCGCATGGCCCGCCCCACCCGCCGCAGCACTCGCATCCCGATTTCGTTGCGAGGCGGTTCGAGCTTATGAAAGCCGCCCTGCCTGGTATGGATTACGTGGTGAGTGTGGACGCGGACGTGCGGCTTGAACCTAGATACGTAGAACGCGTTACACACAGGATGGAACTAGACGGCGCAGCAATAGCAAGCGGCGCGGATCCGAGCCACTACACGATGAGGCCCATAGAACAGGGTATGGTGATAGATGCCAAGTGGGTCAGGGGGCGGCACATGCTGCACCAGTACGCGCTCAACTTTTTGTGCGCCGAGGCTGCAGACGACGGCCGCTCGTGTGCGGTGTACCGGGACATCGCGTTTAGTACGTCTAGGACGTTTGGGGTGAATTACGGCACCAACATAAAGTGGCTGCGCGGCGCCAACCAGAGGCAGCGCGGTATGGCGTGGTACTGGGCGCTGTATATGTTGGTGCGCGGCCGTAAATGGTCATGGTGGCGCGGTTATGTTTCCTACAGGGGGCATAAGTTGCCTGCATACCACGGAAAGTGGTGCAACGACTTCCTCATGGCACAGCAGAAGAGGAAACTAGGCCTGAAACAGGACATGATCATAGACAAGAACTCAGCTACGTACATAGTCCCAAGGAGCCAGCATGGGCGTTAAAGGATGGAACCTGCGCGACTGGGTGTATGATCACCCGAGAGTACAGGGAGCATACAGAGGACGCGGTCGGTGGCTCACCGGCCCGTTCCGGATGCTGCCAGACTTTGTGATTATCGGCGCCCAAAAGTGTGGCACTACATCCATGTATGATTTTATCACGCGCCACCAGGACGTCGCCCCGGCGCGCGTCAAAGAGGTACACCATTTCACCTTCCACAACCGGCTAGATCGCATCAGATGGGATGGACCTGCACCAGACCAAGAAAAATTCGGCACCAACTGGTATCGCTCCAACTTCCCTACGAAGCTTTTGGGGAGCCTGCATTCCCTCCGGCACGACCGAAGGCTGATCACCGGCGAGGCGACCACGGCTTACCTTCCGTACCCGGGCGTACCCGAAAGGATGGCGCGCCTCCTGCCGGATGCCAAACTCATCGTCACGTTACGCAACCCCGTGGATCGTGCCTACTCGGCATATAACTTCCACAAATGGTACTACGGCGATCTCAGAACGTTTGAAGACGCCATAATGCAAGACATGAACGGGACCGAGACGCGTTATACCCGAACGTATCTAGTGCACGGGCACTACGCCGATCATCTGGAGCGATGGTTCCGACACTACCCCCGAGAGCGTTTTTTGATACTAGCCGATACGGAGATGCGCGCCGATCTTCAGGGCACGATGGACCGTGTTTGGGAGTTTTTGAAACTGCGACCGCACTCGTTCGGGCACGACACCCCGCCGGATCTCAACGTCGGCAAATACAAGCCCATGTCTGCCGACATGCGCTCGCTGCTGGAATCGTACTACGCGCCCCACGACGCGAAGCTGGTCGACCTATTGGGCGGGCACCGGTTTTGGTAGGATGAACATCCCCCTCCCGTCAGGGTCAGCCCTGAACATCCACGATTCTAGGCCGAGCTTAGTCCTAAGACGCTGCTTCTGGTAGAGTTTCATCCACTCGCACAGCGCCGGATCCTTTGGCGGACCCCGGTACGACAGGTATCCCCAAAGCGACATCGCGTCACGATTCCGTGCGGCTTTGAGCAACGCCCACGGAAAATATGTGCTGTACGCGCGCATCTGTCCGCCCGCCCGCACCCGATCGGCGCGCGTATAATTGGTCTTCATGGGACGCACGTGTGTTAGGGCGACGTCCAAGTATTTTATCGTGGGGTGGCCGTCCAGCACCGAATACATGGATATCTCGTAGTCAAACGGCAACCTAGGAGTATGCTGGCGCATCCAAACCGCGTCGATCACCATGCCGGGTTCGACCGGCAGTATGCCGCCGTGGCCGTTGGTGTCAGTCCCCCCAGATACCGCTACGTTGTCGGCGGTCATGTTGGCCATGATGCGCTCCATGTAGTCAGGTGGGATCCGCGTGTCCGCATCCACGTTGAGCACGTAGTCCACACCAGGGTGGAGAGCCGTAGCATGCATGAGATCCGTGCGCTTTTCCACGTACAATCTCGTGTGGTGTCCGGACTCGCACGACGAGCCGTGCGAGGCGATCACGTCCGTCATGCCGTCGAGCATCTCTCCGGTGCGGTCAGTCGAGCCATCATCGTGCACGAGGAATACTTCGGGCGGGATCGTCTGGGCCAAGATGCAGCGCACGGCATCGGTTATGTAGCGCTCTTCATTGCGCGCCATACAAAAAGCCGCCCAGCGCATCAGATCTCTTTCTCCTTTCCCGAACACATCTGCTGTGCTCCGGAGAATGAAAAAGTAGCAAGTATCTTTTGCACGCATTCCTCCAACGTGACCCTCGGCACCCAGTCCAAGTAGAGGCGGGTCTTTTTTACTGATGCGACATTCGCGCCGCCACCGCCGGGTTGGGGGGTGTCGTGCACGGGCTCCATGCCGGCACCGGCAATCTTAACCACTAAGCGTGCGAGATTCCCAATCGAGACCCCAGCACCGCTTCCTATATTGAAGAACCCGTACGGTATGTCAGACTTCATCGCGGCCACGTTGGCCCGGACCACGTCATCCACGTGCACAAAATCTCGGATCTGGTTGCCGTCGCCGAATATCTTAGGCGGGGAACCACTGGCAACGGAGTGCGCCATCTTGGAGATCGCTCCGGCATACTTGAGATCACGGCCCGATCCGGCCACATTGAAGTAGCGGAGTAAGACTATGCGGGCGCCGGCCTTGCAGTACCTTGCGGCCATCATCTCCCCCCGGTATTTGGTCCAAGCGTACGGACTCGCCGGGTCTCGCGGGTAGGTCTCGCGGATTGGCCTCGTTGAGGTGGTGTCTCCATACACGCTGCCGCTGCTGGCAAACACCACCCTCGTCCGCGTCTTGAGGGCGATCTTGAACACGTTATCCGTACCGGCCACATTGACCCGGTGGTAGTCGAATGCCCGTTCGAACGACTCCGGGACGTACGCTAGCGCGGCCTGGTGGAATATGCCGTCGGATCCCCCACCCAAGTGCTTACAGATTGCGTCATAATCGGTAATGTCGGCATTTACGAATTCTATCTTGTCGCGCACATTGTCCAAGTTCGACATCTTTCCTCTGGACAGGTCGTCTACCACTGTCACGGTGTGACTCGCTCCGCACAGGTGCTTTGCTATATGGCTCCCAATCATCCCGGCTCCGCCGGTCACCACGTAGTGCATTATCTAGATTACAGTGTCCTGAAATTGATTTGCTTTCTCTGCATTGGATTAGTCTCTTGTCTGCTGGTTAATAATCATTGGTAACCATTAGTGTGTTGCATAATTCCCCCTGCTCGCTTAGAACATGCACGGGCCTTGCATATTTTGGACTACACCTCACCTGCCCCCATGTCTACCAGCCTGTTGTACGTGGCCACCTTGATCCTGACTTCCTGCACCATGTTCTTCCACTTTAGCGAGTACAGGTGCTCGCCGAACATCCGCTTGAAGGCAGAGAACACGATCTCCACCAGCCACCTCTTGCCGTACTCGACCTTCTTTTTCCATTCCTCCCGGAAGCGCCTTTTCTCGTAGTCTGACATTCTCCACACGTGGCTGTCAGCAGATCCGCCAAGCTGCTTCCTGACTGCGATCCCCATGCGTCGCCGATCCCTTTCCCGCGCGCCATCGAGTTTACCCTGAGCTTGATGCGTGAATCCACGCCACGATCCCCGCATGCAGTCACGCTGCTTCTGGAAGCGTAAGCAGCATCTCCGTACAGGCAGCATCCTGCGTCTGCCGGCCCGGCGGCGGAATCCTGCGTCTGACCTGTCCGCGTCGCAACCTCCAAAGCCTCGTCAAGCAGCGGAATGGGCATCGGCGAGTCTCCGGTTCTGTCGTCGGTGACCTAGACTGCCAGTATCTTCTTCGTGTCCACGTCCACCATCACGTGGAGCTTGACGAATCCTCTCCGGATCTTCCATTTGTGTCTGATCCACTCTCTCCTGTTGTGCTGCTTTAGGCCGGTGGAGTCGACTGCGAGGCGGACCGGCACTGTCCCGCCGCCCGTGACGGTAAACACGCTGCCATTCCTTTTGACCTCCAATGCTTGGAACCTTCTGTATATTGTGGTGTAGCAGGGCGTGTCCCAGTCACCGAGCGTCTCAATCAGCATTCCCTGCAGGTGCCCGTACGGCAGTCCTGTCATCGATTTTACCGCCGCCAGGGCCGCAAACAGTGACTCGGCGTACTGGAACGGCGCGCCCATCTTGTTCCTGTTAGCGGCCATCGCCTCCTCGCGCCTTTGCGGATCGTTCCGGATGATCAGCGCTTGGCCGCGCTTGACGTATTTCTCGTTGTCAGTCGTCACCAGTCTGCATCTGATCCACTGATCCTTAGCTTTTTCGGTCTCGGATGGAGTGTGGATATTCACGGTAATGTACTAGGAGGAATTATGCAACACACTAGATAGTATGTTAACACCCACCACGTTTGGTGAGTAGACAGGGGTTAACACACTATCATAGAATCTAATTATAGAAATTGGAGAAACAGAGTCAATTTTTGGTTACGCTTACAAACGATTAATGCATGTTCGTAAAAATCTCACGCATGGTCAGCTGCCAAGGCCTATGGCTCTAAAGTTCATCTCCTGAAACTCTTTTGCATTCAAAACCCTTCTGGCATCTATGACGTTGCTGGTCTTCATCCGCCTTTGAAAATCCCGCGGTCTTAGGTCTTTGTACGCGTCCCAATCCGTCAAGACTATGCAGCAGTCAGAGCCCTCGAGGCACTTACCGACGGATGCGGAGTACGAGATCCTCGTGTCAAAGACTCGTTTAAAATTCTTCAACGCCATCGGGTCATGAACCCTGACCCTCAGTCCGTATTCAAGCAGCTTCTCCACCACTCTCACCGACACGGCCTCTCTTATGTCGTCGGTGTTCCTCTTGAATGCCACGCCTAGAACCGCGACTGTGTTGCCCTCTGCCAGGATACCCTGATCCTCCATCATCTTTATTATATTCATGAACTGCCTGTCGTTTACATCCTTTACTGCCCTAAAGAGGTCAGGCGTCTTTCCAACCTCACGCGAGAGGTTTATCAGGCCCGTCAGATCCTTTGGCAGGCAGCTGCCCCCGAAACCCGGTCCTGCCTGCAGAAACAACGGACCTATGCGGGGATCCTTCCCGATCGCGCGCGCCACGGTGTCTACATCGGAGCCTGGAATTTCCTGGCAGAGCGCGGCCATTGAGTTGATAAAGCTGATCTTTGTCGCAAGAAACGCATTGTTTGCATACTTGATCAGTTCCGCAGTGGCAATACTGGTGTGCATGATCTCCGGCAGTGTCTCATAAAAATCCCTATAGTACCTCTCCAGGATCCGCGAACTCTGTCTTCTGTTGGAGCCTATCACGATCAAGTGCGGTTTTAGGAGGTCGGCTATAGCGAATCCCTCCCTCAAGAATTCGGGATTCACGACCACGTCCATCCTCCCCGCCCCAATCAGGTCTTTGAAGATTGGCAGGATGAGGTTTTCCGTGGTCATCGGGGGCAGGGTACTTTTTACTACCAGCAGGTGGAACGTCTCCTTGCCCTTCAAAGACAGGCAGATCCGTTCTGCGGCGTCTTTGACATGTGACAGATCTACCTCGTCACTGTTGTCCTTCTTCAGCGGCGTTCCGACGGCAAGAAATGTAATCTCCGAGTTTTGCAGGGCGTAGTCAAGATCGGCTGTAAAGCGGATCTTTTTTCTTCTCATCGAGTCCCTTAGCATCACGTTCATGTCTGGGTCAAAAAAATCCGGCCTGCACACTTTCAGGTTGTCTATCTTCTTACTGTCAATGTCGACACCGATCGTGTCAAACCCCGTTCTCGCGTTGACCGTGGCCAGCGACAGGCCCACAAAGCCCAACCCAATCACGGAGATCCTGGCCTTGCCCCTGTCCATGGCTATCCTCCTCCCGTACGCCACGATCCCGCAAGAACGGGCCGGCCTTGCACGAAAAACCAGCGCAAGGACTCGTAGCCTGCCACGCGTTCTGTCGCGTGTATGATCCACCCAGCCGCGGTGCGGCCTGGCGCGGCGTAGCTGCATGCCATACAGTTGCATGCTTGCATGCATGCAGTTCCTGCGCTGCGTCTTTCTTGCAAGCCTTTGGCGTGTGGGTTTTCATGACGGCGCATTACGCCTGCCTCCGGGCATGCATGCCGTCTGCGATCCTGATCTGCCATCATCGCATCTGGTTCCTGCCTGCGCGGCAGAACCGACCCGGCAGCGCGTCTTACGTTCAGAAGAGCGGTCGTTGTCTTCCTCCTCCCCATCATCATGCGCGTACATCACCGTCTGTGTTGCTCCTTGAGATATCAAACGAATCCCTGATGCATGCCACATAGCTCTCAGGCGTCCCCACGTCTATCCGTTTCTCTGTCGCCCCCAACTCCACCGCAACGCATTTGCCGTTTGCAGCCAACGACTCTATCGCGTCGGTGAGCTGGATCTCCCCGTTCCTGCCGGGCTCGACCCTTTCCAATTCGCAAAAGATCGAGGGCTTGAAGATGTATGTTGCAATGACTGCCAGATTCGTCTTGGGCCGCCTTGGTTTCTCCTCCAAGTGTTCCACCCTGAAGAGCCCGTCACCGATGCTCCTCCCCTCGATGACCCCGTACTGTTCTGGTCTCTCCACCCTGTCGACCAAAAGCGCGATATCCGCCCCGTTTGAGAAGAACGCAGCTTCTAGCCTTTGGATGTGGCCGTTGTCCGGCGACAGGATTACGTCGTCTCCTGCGTGAAGCAGAAAACTGTCCTTTCCTGCAAAGATCTTTGCCTTCAGGACCGCGTCGCCAAAGCCACGCGGCGATGACTGCTGAACGTACATGATGTGGCTGGAGCGTATCTTTTTGTAAAAGTCCTGCAAGTCGCTGTTTGTCGAGTACTTGGCAGAATCGTCTATCAGGAAATAATCCTCGATGGATCTCTTGCCACGGCCCACGACGAAGCAGAATTTGCGATAACCGTGGTCGTGCAGGGACTCGTATACCACCTCAAGAATTGGCTTGAGGATGAGACGGCCGTCCTTGGCCCTTGCGCAGTACGGGAGCATCTCTTTTGGTGTTTCTTTACTAAACGGCAGGAGCCTGCTTCCACTTCCCGCCGCGGTAATTACCGCCTTTCTTATTTTTGGCATAATTCTGGGTCTGCAGACCCCTTTAACATATTTTGTCTTTTGGAGCCTCTGCCCGGCAGGACAGCGCTTGGGGCACGGTGGGTGGCATGTGGATCAACTCCCGGCATTCTTGCGGCGCGAGGCAATCTCCAATAGAACCATGCGGAACAGCTTCCTCGTCTTGCGGTCGATTGCATAGGTGATGCCAAGGTACGTAGCGCAGCAGATGGTCAGCTCTAACAGCAGGCCCGGCAGATATGAGTATATGCTGACATCGAAGATCACAACATGCTCGTTTGTGAGCATGAAGACCACTGCCATGCCGGCCCCTCCGGCTACGTGCCTCAGAACGTTCCCGTACGGCACCCGGAAGGGGACATGTTTCCTGGCAAGCACGATATGGTAAAACAAGAACGGCGCAGAGATTGCCAGCATTACTGACGACCATACCACGACCAGCTCTGGCTCCGGCAGATCCCTGAATGTGTACAGGGATGCGGCCAGCACCCCCAGGTAGACTGCATAGTACGCGTTCTCGACTGTCCCCACCAGGAAGAGCCTGCTCCTTAACAAAGCAGCCGCAGAAGGCTCCTCCACATCCACGTCGTCAGTGCCCGTCAGCACATGCTGTAAAAATTTCATGATTACTCGCAAGAACATGCCAAACGCCAACAGCACCCCCGCCATCCACGCCTCGGCATACTCTGGGTTGAGAAGAAACATCGCATGTCTGGAAAAGAGCGCTGCCAGTATCACAAGTGGGATGGCAAAGTACATCATCCACGTAAGGTTCTCCGTGATGTGGTCCCTGCCTCCCTCTGCCAGCAGCTTGGGGTACAGTGCCTGCGAGATCTGCCCGACGCGGCCCACCCTCTTGGCAACTACCAGTGCAGCGGCATAGTACGCGACCCCTACCACCGAGCCTGTAATCACAGCATATATGATGATATCCAGCGCGCTCAGCACGCGTGGTACCCTCCCGTAGAGCGGCATCCAAGCCTGCTTTATCCATCCTTTCAGGTAGGCAAAGTCCGTCGGAACCGCCAAACGGGGACGTGCGTAACGCAGCTGGACTGCGATGTCGGCTAGATGGGCTGCAAAGACAGCAAGTATGGCACCGTCCAGCCCCAGCCCCAAGAAGAACACCAGCGCAAGCCCGGCAGGTATTTTGAGAAACTGAAAGGCGGCCATGCCTATGCTCACTGCATGCGGCTTGGATCCCAAGTTTATCGCGGAGAGGGTGCCTTGGACGAACAACACCGGGATCAGGATCGCTCCCAGGAGCATCGAGTCTAGGAACGCAGACTCGATGTTGGAAAACAGGTACACGGACAGCACGTATATCGGAACGGAGCCACCGGCAAAGAACGAAGTGGATACCATGGACGTCTTTCCGACCGGCCTTCCCCTCGCAACTTGGCGCGTGGTCCAGTAGGATATTATGGGCCCGGTGGCAACAGAGTACGAGGTCATGCTACCTATGATTGCCCACATGCCGAACTCCTCTGGTTCCAGCTGCCTGGTTATTATGATAATAAAGGCCAATCCTGCAAGCATGCCACCCAGGGACACGGCAAATCCAAGCAGTCCCGAGTAGGTAACCCGTATGTCGTCCAATTTTTTTCTATCGGTACCGCGCCATTAATAGAACTTGTGCATAATCCCCCACAATATTTGAGATTTGAGCCAGCATGCGAGATGCACAGGCCAGAGACGACCATCCACGGCTGGCCGGCACGTGCGATGGAGCGCGGCCCCGGCGTCCTGCCCGGCAGGAAGGCCCCGGGCCGCCGAACCCTGCTGGACGAGCCGTCCCGGTGGTGGCTCTCGGAGCTGCCGGGCCGCGGTCCCCGGGAGTGCGGATTCCGGGCAGGATCCTGGCAGTCAGGGACCACTCTGGAGCTGATCCGCAGGAAGTTTGGGATATCATGCGGCCCGCGCACGCTGCGGGGGATGCTGCACAAGGTCAGGTTCCCGTACAGGAAGCCCGAACCCGTCCCGTACAACTCCGCCCCGGGGGTCGAGCAGGTGGAGTCCAAGAGGCGCACATCTGTCGAAGCGGGCAGGCTGGCAGGGCACGGATATGCCGTGTTCAGCGGGAATGAGGCGCTCCGGCGGCTGTCCGCGGCGGCCAGCTACGGGTGGTTTCCCACCAGCGGAAACGAGACAGTCCCGACGGGATTCTCAACTCGGTGCGTCAGGATGTTCGGGATCCTAGGAAAGGACGGGCACCACGTGCGGACAGCCGAGGCCACGAATTCGCGCACGTCCGTGAACTTTCTAAAGTGGATGCGCCTGAAATACCCGAAATCCGCGCTCGTCCTGGACAACGCCTCGTGCCACAAGTCGGGAACGGTCATGGACTATCCGGCGCATGTCAACGGGGGCATCCGCCTGGCATTCCTGCCCCCCGCACGTGCCGCAGCCCAACCCAACCGAGATGCTCTGGGGGGATCAAGCGGCCGCTGTCCTGCCGGTGCTTTGAGTCGGAGGAGGAACTGGAGGGGCCATAACGGAGACAGTCGGTGGCGGCGGGCTGAAGGCCGCCAAAACGACGGATTGCTTGGTTGCCCGAGATACTGCCTGCGGTAGGCTGCCAGGATGTTTCCGGGGGATATCCGCGCCGCAGTACGATGCCGGCTTGCAATCCTTCAACCGCTGTCGCCTTGTCTTCATCCGAAACAAGTCGCCGCGACGCCGGACTTCTTTGGCAATGCCAGATAGCTGCCGCACTTTGCCAGGATGTCAGATCTTTATGGCCTTCGCTGCGCTCTCTTCCCTGATCTTTGTCCTTCGGTTACACAGAGCCCGGCATTACGTCCATCGGCTGGTAGGCCAGGTACGAGTTAGGTGGAGCGCGAACGCTTACGAAACGTGGATGCGTGTACGAATCAGATGTCTATTCAGTTTAAATTATACCACGCCAAAGTCCATCACGATATGAGAATAGGAATCGTCGGGGCGTCAGGATATGTGGGCGGAGAGGTGCTGCGCCTGCTGGTAAACCACCCCGAGATCGAGATCACCATGGTCACCTCCAGGGTACATGTGGGGGAGTACCTTCACAGGGTCCAGCCCAGCCTGAAGGGGTTCACGAACATGGTCTTCTCAGAGCCCAACTACGACAAGATGGCAGAGGAGTGCGACCTTGTATTTACCGCGGTGCCGCACGGGACCGCCACCGAGATCGTCAAGGCGCTGTACGACCGGGAGGTCAAGGTCATAGACCTGAGCGCGGACTATAGGCTGCACAACCCCGGGGACTATGACAAGTGGTACGGGTGGCGGCACCCGCATGCGGACTATCTTCCCAAGTCCGTCTTTGGCATTCCGGAGCTGCACCGCGAGGAGATCAAGGACGCCCGCCTCGTCTCGTGCCCCGGATGCATGGCAGTCACCTCCATTCTCGCGCTCGCCCCGCTGATCCGGCACGACCTGATCGACACCGAGCACATCGTGGTGGACTCAAAAATCGGCTCGTCCGGAGCAGGCGGCGGCCAAGGCACCGCGCATGCAATGAGGGCCGGCGTGATCAGGCCCTACAAGCCGGCAGGGCACAGGCACACCGGCGAGATCGAGCAGGAGCTCAGCGAGATAGCAAAAAAGAAGATCAGCGTCTCCATGAGCCCGCACGCAGTGGATGTAGTCCGCGGCATACTGTGCACGAACCACACGTTCATGAAGGAGGCGGTCAGCGAGAGGGACCTCTGGAAGATCTACCGCCAGGCGTACGGCCAGGAGAAGTTTGTCAGGCTGATCCGCGACAAGAAGGGGCTCTACAAGTACCCCGACCCCAAGTTCCTTGTGGGATCCAACTTTTGCGACATCGGCTTTGAGCTGGACGAGGACAACAACAGGCTGATCGCCATGTCGGCCTCGGACAACCTCATGAAGGGCGCCGCGGGATCCGCCGTCCACAACATGAACATAATGTGCGGCTTTGACGAGACGGCCGGACTGATGTACACCCCGCTTACCCCGGTATAGGCATGGTTGCAATGCGCATACACAAGACTCCCGGGGAAGTGCACGCATGGACATGATCACAATCAAGATCGGCGGCAGCGTGGTGGACAACCTGCACCCGTCGTTCATGTCTGACCTCAAAAAGATATCAGGCGACGGGCTGATACTTGTCCACGGCGGCGGCAAGGAGGTCACCCGGGTCTCGTCACAGCTGGGACGAGAGCCCAAGTTCGTCACGTCGCCCAGCGGAATCAGGAGCCGGTACACCGACCTGGAGACCGCGGAGATATTTACCATGGTGATGTCGGGGCGCATCAACAAGGGCATAGTCCGCATGCTGCAGGAGAACGGGATCAACGCGGTGGGACTGTCGGGGGTGGACGCCAAGACAATCCAGGCGCAGAGAAAGAAGAGGCTCCTGATCGTCAACGAGCGGGGGCGCAAGCAGGCCATCGACGGGGGCTACACCGGCAAGATCACGCAGGTAAACGCAGAGTTCATCCGGTCCCTGCTGGGGATGGGCCTGACCCCGGTGATATCGCCCATTGCAATATCCGAGGAGTCGGAGTTTCTCAACGTGGACGGCGACAGGGCCGCAGCATACGTGGCAGGCAGCGTAAAGGCCGACAGGGTGCTCTTCATCACAGATGTGGACGGCCTCATGATGGACGACCGGCTGGTCACGGATCTCTCCCTGGCACGGGCAAAGGAGATCAGGCCCAAGATCGGCCCCGGCATGGAGAAGAAGGTTCTTGCGGCAACAGAGGCCCTGGACATGGGGGTCACAGAGGCGATAATAGCAAACGGCCAGAGGGCAAACCCCATATCGTCTGCCATTGCGCACGACACATGCACGGTGATCAAGAATGAGTGAAGACCGGATCATGGGAAGGCTCTACCAGAGGTTTCCGGTGACGATCCAGAGGGGATCGGGGGCGCGCGTCTGGGACACCGACGGGCGCGAGTACATCGACTGCATGGGCGGCTACGGCGTCGCCCTGGTGGGGCATGCAAACCCCCGGGTGGTCAGGGCCATAAAGGAGCAGGCAGAGCAGATCATCACGGTCCACAGCTCCCTCTACAGCAAGACCCGTGAGAGGTTCCTGGAGACGCTGGCGGGACTCGCGCCTGACGGGCTCTCGCAGATACACATGTCCAACAGCGGCGCCGAGGCCATTGAGGCTGCCATCAAGTTTGCAAGAAAGTTTACCGGGAAGAAGGGCATGATCGCCATGCGGGGCTCGTATCACGGCAAGTCCATGGGGGCGCTGTCGCTCACGTTCAACCCAAGGTACCGAAAGGCGTTTCAGCCCCTGGTGGACAGGGTGGACTTTACGCCATTTGGGGACGCCGGCGCCCTGAGGGATACCATAACTGAGGAGACCGGCTTTGTGATTGTGGAGCCCATACAGGGTGAGAGCGGCATACACGTTGCGCCCCCGGGATTTTTACGGGAGGTCAGGGAGATCTGCGACGAGCGCGGCATACTGCTGGTGTCAGACGAGATCCAGTCCGGCTTGGGAAGAACGGGGCGCATGTGGGCAGCAGACAACTGGGACGTGACGCCGGACATAATGTGCCTGGCAAAGGGGATCGCCGGCGGCGTTCCCATGGGAGCCACGCTGGCAAGGCCCGAGATACTGGACAGCATGGGCAGGGGGGAGCACTCGTCCACGTTTGGCGGAAACCCGCTGTCGTGCGCAGCAGGCACCGCGGCGCTGCAGTGCCTGGTGCAGGACGGCCTTGTGCAGAACGCCCGCACCGTGGGCGAGGTGTTCATCCGCGGGCTGAACCGGCTAAAGGAGAGGCACCCCATAGTGCGGGAGGTGCGCGGCATGGGGCTCATGATCGGGATGGAGCTGAGGTTTGAGGTCCGGGACATAATCATGGAGGGGATAAAAAAGAACATCCTGCTGCTGTACTCGGGCAGGAACATACTGAGGTTCCTCCCCCCGCTGGTCATAACGGAGCAGGAAATAACAAAGGTTTTAGGCATACTGGACGTACTGCTTTCCGAGGAGGAGGAGAGAAGGGGTGCCAACAGACGGAACTGACGGGGCCGGCAGCCTTGGGCGCCTTAGGGAGGCAGTCAACTCCTACGGGTCGCCAGACAAGACCGACGAGAAGATCCTGAGGATACTCAGGGACAACGCGCGGGAGTCGTTTGTGGACATTGCCAAGAGTATAGGCCTCAAGGAGGCATCTGTCAGGCGGCGCGTGCGGAACATGAAGAGGAACGGAATCATAAGAAGATTCACGGTGGAGATGGGCGAGGGCAACGTCACCCAGGCGATAGTCCTGATATCGATCGAGTCGGCCATGGAGACCTCCGGGGTGTCTGGCAACCTGATCGCGGTGCCGGGAGTCAGGATAGTCTACGAGATCACCGGACAGTACGACATCACAACCGTGATCAGCGGCCGCAACATAGCGGAGATAAACAGCACCATAGACGCCGTAAGAAAGATTCCCGGGGTGACTGACACCAACTCGGTGATCATCCTGCGCACGTACTCGTAGCGGTTCGTTCCCGGAGTCCGGCATCAGCTCGCCAGTCACACCACATAGCGCAAGTTTCGGATCAGTGTATCGGTTGAAGGGTTATTTTACGTTATGAGACCTGACTGGAGCTATCGGCTCCGTCTGCGAACCTTCCTGCATGAGCAGTCTCTACCCCTTATTTGAGAGCGAGTCTGCGCCGAATGTGGGGTATTGCTCTAGGTGCGATGCCCAAGTATGCGAGAAGGTGATTTTTGAGCGCGTCAAAGTCTTACGGTCTGCTTACATCCTGCACGAATTTTCGCGTGTTGTTATAGTCTCCTGAATAATTACACGTGTCAAGATCTGCAACAAGTGCGGCAGTCATCGCTATCGGAAATCTGGCGTTCACCTTCTCTTTTTGTAAGCGACAAATACTAGGGCAACTCCTCCAGCAATTACAAGCGGAACAATCACGTATAACATTCCCTGTGGTTCGGGGAAAGTTGCAGGGTCGGCGATGCCTGCTGTTTGTCTGGGTTTGCATAGATCGGGCAATACCGCAGTTGCGTTTTCTGCACTGCACATTATTTCCAAGCTGTCTCTGTGCACATCAAGCTCCCCTGTCGTTTTGTCGACTAACCGCTGGTCATATACAAAAAAACAGTTCCCAAAGTGCGGGCTGTTTAGTATGCTGATTACGGCCTTGTGTTGCTGACTTTCAACTACTACCGTGCCGGTTTGGGGATTCGTTGACAGCGTTACGCCTGTGGTAATCGTGTAATCTGAGCTGTTCTGCCTTAGCTTGTTAAATACATAGACATCGTCTGCAAATAATTTTTCAGCCTGCCTTACATCGGCCTCAAAATCACACGAGTAGATGTAGTCATCTTTTTCGTTTATCAGGCTGTTTAGAAAATTGTTTCCGCGGTTGATTTTAGTGTATAGGTCCATCTTAGATGCCAATTCTTCCATCTCAAAGTCTGAAGCTACGTCATAGAGCCAAGATACGTGATAGCCTGTCGCCTTGCCTTCGCCATAGTCGTCTAGGAACTTTACAATCCCTTTTGTTGCGATATAGTCGCCGACGCAGAGCTCTCTGTAGTAGTGATCATATCTCCTGTCCGCAAACAAGACGTATTCTTCACCTTCCAGATAGTAGTCATCCCAGTACAGGTCGGCCTTTACGGTAAACTCGTCATGATGTTCTCCCTTGTAGACTTTGATTGTCTCAAAGACCAGGGTGGTCGTCTTTGCGGCTAATGGAGGGGCGCTTTTATCAATCAATTTTCCATGCAACAGAAGATCATGTCTTTCGTACGCCTCTTCAAATGGCGGAATACCGCAAGACAGGGCAAAGGTTGGGTCTGGCGTAACCAGGGCAATGCTGGCAACTAAAAAAATCACAAAACACCCCATAATACGATTAAGCATCTTTTGGACTCTTCCTCATGCGTGAGTCTAGTGCCGCCCTCCGTTTTTAACTGTTGAGGGAATTTTTTATACACTGTTCAATCTTCGGTGGTTTCCGCAGTTTTCATTCCTGAAAAAACCCAAAAGTCTCGCAGATTGAACAGTGTAAAGGTTTTGGGACAGATCCTGACAACCAGACAAAACCAAGAAATAGGCAAGGTATGGCCAGGTCTGCGGCCCGGAATCCCAACCGTCTTTCCTTCGACCTATTCTGACGGTTTGATCCCCTTTGCAGAACGCGCCTTCTTTTGCTGCGCAGGCACGCTGCCGTGAGCTGGCGGAGAATTGGCATTATCATAGATCATCAGGCGTCTTCTGAGCAAGTCATTTTCCATGATCAACTCTGTTGCTGTCTTTTTCCCTTTTTCTACTACGCGTGCCAGTTTCTCGATCACTGAACTTCTTTTCTTGATATCTGCCATCATCTTGGCCAGTTCGCCCTGCAGTATCTTGACCTCTGAATCTGACAATGAAACGATTTGGATGCAATAGGATTTAGCTTAATGGGGTAGAGGAAAGTTGACCCTGTGCTTAATCTAACCGATTAGTAATTATAAATATCTACCAAGTGAAATCTCCCATTGCATCTTAATCTTAACTACGACATCATTTTTAGGCAATTTTCAAGAGGATCGTCCGGCGGCACATTTTGGTGCCTCCCTCCGAGGACGGCCCATCTAGCATTCGTACTGGCAGCCATGCTGGCCATGACGCTTGTAGTAGCATACTTGGGGGTAATACTGCACGCAGGCGAGCCCTGGCAGGTCACCGTGCTGAACCCCGATCCGTACCAGCCAGCCGCCATTACCTGGCCGATTTTGGATCTGGCTACATCTGCGCTGCTGCCAGGATACGCGTTTGCGCAGGTTCAAGGTAGTATGCCTCCGACCTTTGATTCATCCGAACTTAACATCCTGACAGGAGTGCTAGCAATTACTTTTTCAGAAACAATAGACGTAACACCTGCAACAAACGTTGTTCCGACCAAGATACACATAAGAGAGTCAGGCAGTTACACAGGTGGTATAACCTTGAGTGCCGGTGAGCTTGGTACTACTATTGCTGCTGTTGTTGCTGATGGCACTACAATCTCATTTACCCTGACTGCATCACACCTTGCAACAGTTGCAGGACTGACTACGCCGGAGCTGACAATCGAGCCTGGAGCGGTACGGGACACATCTGGCAACACTATTGAGGGCACGTTTGATATCTCCACTGCCGTTTTTGTTAATGCCACTTCAATCAGATCACAGGAATCTTCTCCATCGGGCATGGCATTCTCAAATGACGGCCTCAAGATGTTTGTAATAGGTACTAGTGGAGATGACATAAACGAATACACACTGTCTACTGCCTTTGATGTTTCCGCTCTCAGCTTTGTCAATTCCACCTCCATTTCAACCCAGACCTCTTCTCCAACAGGTATGGCATTCTCAAATGATGGCCTCAAGATGTTTGTAGTGGGGTTTCAGGAACAAAACATAAACGAATACACACTGTCTACCGCCTTTGATGTCTCCACCCGCGAATTTACCCATGACACATCAGTTCGATTACAAGAAGAGAAGCCAACAGGCATAACATTCTCAAATGACGGCCTCAAGATGTTTGTAGTGGGGTTTCGGGAAAAAAACATAAACGAATACACACTGTCCACCGCCTTTGATGTCTTCGGACGCGACTACTTTATCGATGCCTTCTCTGTCGCAACACAGGAAAACGATCCACGAGACGTGGCATTCTCAAATGACGGCCTCAAGATGTTTGTAGTAGGTAGGAGTGAATCCGCAGTAATACACGAATACACACTGTCCACCGCCTTTGATGTCTCCACTGCCGCCTATGCTGATTCCTTACCCATCTCATCACGGGAAACTTCTCCAACAGATATGGAATTCTCAAATGACGGTGCCAAGATGTTTGTAGTAGGTATTAGCGGAGATGACATAAACGAATACACGCTAAACTCCGTCTATCCCATTACGGTGACAGCCATACCTCCAGACACCACCGCCCCCACACTTGCATCAATTGAGAGGTACAGCCCGGCAGCAGAAAACACCGGCAGCCAGACACTGGTATACAAGGTGACCTTCAGCGAGAATGTTACGGGGGTGGACACATCTGACTTTACCCTGTCTTCTGGCAGTACCGGGGGAGCAGGTGGCGGTACCAGCCCTGTTACCGGTATCTCAGGTTCAGGTGATGTGTACTATGTGACAGTCTCTGCATTACAGGAAGGAACATACAACCTTGATCTTGTTTCATCAGGTCACGGCATCACCGATGCCGCAGTCAACCCGTTGACAAACACTACCCCCACCACCGGAACTGACCACACATACACAGTCGACACCACCGCCCCCACACTTGCATCAATTGAGAGGTACGGCCCGGCAGCAGAAAACACCGGCAGCCAGACACTGGTATACAAGGTGACCTTCAGCGAGAATGTTACGGGGGTGGACACATCTGACTTTACGTTATCTCTAGGCAGTCCCGGTTCCGGACAGTTCACGCAGACAAGAACGCCTGCCATTACCATACCCTACGATCAGATCGTGACGGACACCATCCTAGTTACCGGCTTCGGCACTGCCACATCCGTCTCTGTTGCAGTGGACATCACCCACCAATACATAGTCGATCTCAAGGTAGACCTCATCGCCCCTGACGGCACGGTTCAGACGTTGCACGGCAACTCAAGCGGTCCGGCCAACATAGACAAGACCTACACGCCTGACTTTGGCAGCGCCTCCATCGCAGGAAAGTGGATCCTGCAGATATACGACAACTACAGTGAAGACGACGGCATTTTGAACAGCTGGACGCTCGCAGTCAATTATGAGCCTGACACTGTCACCCATGCTACCTCGATATCAGGCTCCGGCGATGTGTACTATGCAACGCTCTCTGCCGCGCAGGAAGGGGCATACAACCTTGATCTTGTGTCATCAGGCCACGGCATCACCGATGCCGCAGCCAACCTGTTGACAAACACTACCCCCATCTCCGGAGCTGACCACACATACACAGTCAACACCGTACCTGCAGACGCCACCGCCCCCACACTTGCATCAATTGAGAGGTACAGCCCGGCAGCAGAAAACACCGGCAGCCAGACACTGGTATACAAGGTGACCTTCAGCGAGAATGTTACGGGGGTGGACACATCTGACTTTACCCTGTCTTCTGGCAGTACCGGGGGAGCAGGCGGCGGTACCAGCCCTGTTACCGGCATCTCAGGTTCAGGTGATGTGTACTATGTGACAGTCTCTGCATCTACTGACGGGACATACAACCTTGATCTTGTGTCACCAGGCCACGGCATCACCGATGCCGCAGCCAACCTGTTGACAAACACTACCCCCACCTCCGGAACTGACCACACATACACAGTCAACACCGTACCTGCAGACGCCACCGCCCCCACACTTGCATCAATTGAGAGGTACGACCCGGCAGCAGAAAACACCGGCAGCCAGACACTGGTATACAAGGTGACCTTCAGCGAGAATGTTACGGGGGTGGACACATCTGACTTTACATTATCTCCCGGCAGCACTGGTAACCGTACCAGTTCCGGACAGTTCACGCAGACAAGAACGCCTGCCATTACCATACCATACGATCGGATCGTGACGGACACCATCCTAGTTACCGGCTCCAACGCTGCCACATCCGTCTCTGCTGCAGTGGACATCGTCCACCCATACATAGACGATCTCAAGATAGACCTCATCGCCCCTGACGGCACGGTTCAGACGCTGCACGACCACTCAATCGGTCCGGCCAACATAACCCAGACCTACGCACCTGACTTTGGCAGCGCCTCCATCGCAGGAAATTGGACCCTGCAGATATACGACAGATACAGTGCAGACGACGGCATTTTGAACAACTGGACGCTCACAGTCAATCATGACTCTGACACTGCCACCCATGTTACCTCGATATCAGGCTCCGGTGATGTGTACTATGCAACGCTCTCTGCCGCGCAGGAAGGGACATACAACCTTGATCTTGTGTCATCAGGCCACGGCATCACCGATGCCGCAGCCAACCTGTTGACAAACACTACCCCCATCTCCGGAACTGACCACACATACACAGTCAACACCGTACCTGCAGACGCCACCGCCCCCACACTTGCATCAATTGAGAGGTACAGCCCGGCAGCAGAAAACACCGGCAGCCAGACACTGGTATACAAGGTGACCTTCAGCGAGAATGTTACGGGGGTGGACACATCTGACTTTACCCTGTCTTCTGGCAGTACCGGGGGAGCAGGCGGCGGTACCAGCCCTGTTACCGGCATCTCAGGTTCAGGTGATGTGTACTATGTGACAGTCTCTGCATCTACTGACGGGACATACAACCTTGATCTTGTGTCACCAGGCCACGGCATCACCGATGCCGCAGCCAACCTGTTGACAAACACTACCCCCACCTCCGGAACTGACCACACATACACAGTCAACACCGTACCTGCAGACGCCACCGCCCCCACACTTGCATCAATTGAGAGGTACGACCCGGCAGCAGAAAACACCGGCAGCCAGACACTGGTATACAAGGTGACCTTCAGCGAGAATGTTACGGGGGTGGACACATCTGACTTTACCCTGTCTTCTGGCAGTACCGGGGGAGCAGGCGGCGGTACCAGCCCTGTTACCGGCATCTCAGGTTCAGGTGATGTGTACTATGTGACAGTCTCTGCATCTACTGACGGGACATACAACCTTGATCTTGTGTCACCAGGCCACGGCATCACCGATGCCGCAGCCAACCTGTTGACAAACACTACCCCCACCTCCGGAACTGACCACACATACACAGTCAACACCGTACCTGCAGACGCCACCGCCCCCACACTTGCATCAATTGAGAGGTACGACCCGGCAGCAGAAAACACCGGCAGCCAGACACTGGTATACAAGGTGACCTTCAGCGAGAATGTTACGGGGGTGGACACATCTGACTTTACCCTGTCTTCTGGCAGTACCGGGGGAGCAGGCGGCGGTACCAGCCCTGTTACCGGCATCTCAGGTTCAGGTGATGTGTACTATGTGACAGTCTCTGCATCTACTGACGGGACATACAACCTTGATCTTGTGTCACCAGGCCACGGCATCACCGATGCCGCAGCCAACCTGTTGACAAACACTACCCCCACCTCCGGAACTGACCACACATACACAGTCAACACCGTACCTGCAGACGCCACCGCCCCCACACTTGCATCAATTGAGAGGTACAGCCCGGCAGCAGAAAACACCGGCAGCCAGACACTGGTATACAAGGTGACCTTCAGCGAGAATGTTACGGGGGTGGACACATCTGACTTTACCCTGTCTTCTGGCAGTACCGGGGGAGCAGGCGGCGGTACCAGCCCTGTTACCGGCATCTCAGGTTCAGGTGATGTGTACTATGTGACAGTCTCTGCATCTACTGACGGGACATACAACCTTGATCTTGTGTCACCAGGCCACGGCATCACCGATGCCGCAGCCAACCTGTTGACAAACACTACCCCCACCTCCGGAACTGACCACACATACACAGTCAACACCGTACCTGCAGACGCCACCGCCCCCACACTTGCATCAATTGAGAGGTACGACCCGGCAGCAGAAAACACCGGCAGCCAGACACTGGTATACAAGGTGACCTTCAGCGAGAATGTTACGGGGGTGGACACATCTGACTTTACCCTGTCTTCTGGCAGTACCGGGGGAGCAGGCGGCGGTACCAGCCCTGTTACCGGCATCTCAGGTTCAGGTGATGTGTACTATGTGACAGTCTCTGCATCTACTGACGGGACATACAACCTTGATCTTGTGTCACCAGGCCACGGCATCACCGATGCCGCAGCCAACCTGTTGACAAACACTACCCCCACCTCCGGAACTGACCACACATACACAGTCAACACCGTACCTGCAGACGCCACCGCCCCCACACTTGCATCAATTGAGAGGTACGACCCGGCAGCAGAAAACACCGGCAGCCAGACACTGGTATACAAGGTGACCTTCAGCGAGAATGTTACGGGGGTGGACACATCTGACTTTACCCTGTCTTCTGGCAGTACCGGGGGAGCAGGCGGCGGTACCAGCCCTGTTACCGGCATCTCAGGTTCAGGTGATGTGTACTATGTGACAGTCTCTGCATCTACTGACGGGACATACAACCTTGATCTTGTGTCACCAGGCCACGGCATCACCGATGCCGCAGCCAACCTGTTGACAAACACTACCCCCACCTCCGGAACTGACCACACATACACAGTCAACACCGTACCTGCAGACGCCACCGCCCCCACACTTGCATCAATTGAGAGGTACAGCCCGGCAGCAGAAAACACCGGCAGCCAGACACTGGTATACAAGGTGACCTTCAGCGAGAATGTTACGGGGGTGGACACATCTGACTTTACCCTGTCTTCTGGCAGTACCGGGGGAGCAGGCGGCGGTACCAGCCCTGTTACCGGCATCTCAGGTTCAGGTGATGTGTACTATGTGACAGTCTCTGCATCTACTGACGGGACATACAACCTTGATCTTGTGTCACCAGGCCACGGCATCACCGATGCCGCAGCCAACCTGTTGACAAACACTACCCCCACCTCCGGAACTGACCACACATACACAGTCAACACCGTACCTGCAGACGCCACCGCCCCCACACTTGCATCAATTGAGAGGTACGACCCGGCAGCAGAAAACACCGGCAGCCAGACACTGGTATACAAGGTGACCTTCAGCGAGAATGTTACGGGGGTGGACACATCTGACTTTACCCTGTCTTCTGGCAGTACCGGGGGAGCAGGCGGCGGTACCAGCCCTGTTACCGGCATCTCAGGTTCAGGTGATGTGTACTATGTGACAGTCTCTGCATCTACTGACGGGACATACAACCTTGATCTTGTGTCACCAGGCCACGGCATCACCGATGCCGCAGCCAACCTGTTGACAAACACTACCCCCACCTCCGGAACTGACCACACATACACAGTCAACACCGTACCTGCAGACGCCACCGCCCCCACACTTGCATCAATTGAGAGGTACGACCCGGCAGCAGAAAACACCGGCAGCCAGACACTGGTATACAAGGTGACCTTCAGCGAGAATGTTACGGGGGTGGACACATCTGACTTTACATTATCTCCCGGCAGCACTGGTAACCGTACCAGTTCCGGACAGTTCACGCAGACAAGAACGCCTGCCATTACCATACCATACGATCGGATCGTGACGGACACCATCCTAGTTACCGGCTCCAACGCTGCCACATCCGTCTCTGCTGCAGTGGACATCGTCCACCCATACATAGACGATCTCAAGATAGACCTCATCGCCCCTGACGGCACGGTTCAGACGCTGCACGACCACTCAATCGGTCCGGCCAACATAACCCAGACCTACGCACCTGACTTTGGCAGCGCCTCCATCGCAGGAAATTGGACCCTGCAGATATACGACAGATACAGTGCAGACGACGGCATTTTGAACAACTGGACGCTCACAGTCAATCATGACTCTGACACTGCCACCCATGTTACCTCGATATCAGGCTCCGGTGATGTGTACTATGCAACGCTCTCTGCCGCGCAGGAAGGGACATACAACCTTGATCTTGTGTCATCAGGCCACGGCATCACCGATGCCGCAGCCAACCTGTTGACAAACACTACCCCCATCTCCGGAGCTGACCACACATACACAGTCAACACCGTACCTGCAGACGCCACCGCCCCCACACTTGCATCAATTGAGAGGTACAGCCCGGCAACAGAAAACACCGGCAGCCAGACACTGGTATACAAGGTGACCTTCAGCGAGAATGTTACGGGGGTGGACACATCTGACTTTACATTATCTCCTGACAGTACGGGAGGGAGTGTCAACAACACTTCCGGACAGTTCACGCAGACGCAGTCACCGTCGCTTGCCATACCTGACATGACCACAGTCTCTGACACCATCGCGGTACCTGACTCCGGGACTGCCACATCCGTCTCCATCTCAGTAGACATCACGCATACCTGGATAGGTGATCTTCTTGTGGAACTCATTGCCCCTGATGGCACGACCAAAACGTTGCACAACCGTGAAGGTGGAGGTGCAGACGACATAGACCAGACATACACGCCGGACTTTGGCGGTGTCTCAATTGCAGGCACCTGGACCCTGCGGATATATGACGGTTTTAATGCCGATCCCGGCGTCCTGAACAGCTGGACGCTTACGGTCAATTATGACTCCGACACTGCCACCCATGTTACCTCGATCTCAGGTTCAGGTGATGTGTATTATGTAACGATCTCTGCTGCGCAGGAAGGGACATACAACCTTGATCTTGTTTCGCCAGATCACGGCATTACCGATGCTGCAAGCAACCTGCTGACTGACACCATCCCCACTGAAACTGACCACACATACACCGTCAGCACTGCTATCTGAGATAAATTAGATGTTCTGCATACTGCTTACATGCATGGCCACTTGGAGAGAGCGGGAGCTGGATCCCACAGAACAGCTGTTGAAGGCCCCGGGGGGTCGACCTAACCCCTTACGCCAGCCCCCGCAGAAGGCGGCTGCAACACATCTTGGAGTGTCTCCGATGGATAGACATTCCGCTTTGGCGGAGCCCGTGGTTAGTCGCAGGGCGGACAGCCACTCCCCAAAGATAAAGCATCAAATATGGAAACACACTACTCGTAGTATGAAGATAAATCACAAGCTGTTCAGGATGAACCGGAACCTGATCATCTGCCTGCTCGTGTCGACCGCAGTCTCGACCGTGGCGGCTCAGGCGATGGCAGGATACGCAAGCTACATCAACACGACAGTTGCCGTGGCCCTAGGCTACACGGCCTTCTTCGGAACGCTTCCCGTCCTGTTCTGGCGGGACAACAGGAGCCGCTACTCGCAGATGGACCGCAAATCCGTAAGGCATGAGCTTGCAAAGGTGATGTCGTCCATCGGCATCGGCGAGATCGTCTACTTTGCGGTAATATGGCTCACGCTGTACTACCTCCTTGAGATCGGGATTGAGCCGTATCAGGCGGCCCTGATAGCCAAGGTGGCCGCGTCTGCCGTCTACCTTTCCGTGGTCTCGGTGATCCTCAAGGCCTCCAAGACCTTCCAGCCCGCATAGGACCGG
Source organism: Cenarchaeum sp. (assembly GCA_965206845.1). Lineage (GTDB taxonomy): Archaea > Thermoproteota > Nitrososphaeria > Nitrososphaerales > Nitrosopumilaceae > CAYGAM01. The sequence goes on from OZ242221.1 coordinate 476,660, forward strand.
CGGCACCGGGAGCCGGTGCGGTTCCCCTCGCTCGCCGGCACCGCTGCGGCCGTTCCCCGCAGACTGCCTTCGCGCCACCTCGAAGAGTCCTCTCTTCAGGGACTCCGCATCCCCTCGATGCCGAGGTACTTCTGGAACCTCTCCGTCGTCGGGAACGCCTCGGGCCTGCTGGCATTCTCGTGCCTGACAAAGCCGAGCTGCCCGAGTTCCATAAAATGCGGGCGCGCCGTGCGGTATGGCCGAGTTGGCAGCCTCCGCTGTCGCGTTTCGTAGCCACCTGGATCCCTGCTTTGTTATCCTGCACGTCTTGATGGTCTCCCCGCTGCCTCCCTGCGACGGCGCAATGCCCGCGTATGACACGAGCTTCTCCGGACTGCCGAACCTGTCGATATCAACCACCCCGGCGATGACCGTGAGTGTGGTCACGTGGTTTTTCTGCATCCGACGCACCGCAGGAGAATCTTTGCCCCATACAACCAGACATGAAAGACAGGCAGGCCTCGATAACACAAAGGGATTCAAACGATGCCGGGGAACTCTGTCCTTTGCGGCCGATGGGACGACTCCGTCAGAACTTGCGCCGGATGGAGTGCATCCGTGCTACCGAATAACCAAGATGCCTCATCCACGTTACGACGAAATTCGTACATTTAGACCACAATCACAACGATATTCGTAAAGTATGTTTATATTCCGATGGCCAACCACCGAATTCTGCATTGGAACCGAACCATTACGCCGACATGTACAACGCGGCCGGCGCGGCGCCCAAGAAGATACGCATCCTGGACAGCACCCTGCGGGAGGGGGAGCAGCACCCTGGAATCACGTTCACCAACAAGCAGAGGATACAGATCGCGTGGATGCTGGACTACTTTGGCGTGGACCAGATAGAGATCTCGCCGGTGATATCGCCTGACCACCGGGAGGCCACAAGGACCATCATAAAGCAGGGGCTTGCCGCAGACATCGTCTCCCACGGCAGGGCCCTCAGAGAGGACATCGACGTGTCAATCGACTGCGGCGCCCGGTGGGTTGCCGCATACCTCGGGATCTCAGACATACACTTGGCAGACAAGCTGAGGATAACCAGGGAGGAGGCGCTAGAAAGGGCAGTAGACACAGTCGAGTACGCCAAGTCGCACGGCCTACACATACGCTTTACCGTAGAGGACGGGAGCCGGGCCGACCCCGGGTTCCTGTTGGAGGTGTGCAGGGCCATAGAGGAGGCCGGCGTGGACCGGATCAGCCTCCCGGACACCGTGGGGATAATGCGTCCTGCCGGCATGTACCGCTTTGTGGAGGGCGTGCGCAGGCAGGTAAAGGTACCGCTTGACGCGCACGTGCACAACGACATCGGCCTTGCGCTGGCAAACGCGCTCGCCGCCTGCGACGCGGGGGCAGACCAGATACACACCACGATCGACGGCATAGGCGAGCGGACCGGCATACCGTCCCTGGCAGAGGTCGCAGTGGCCCTGACGTACCTGTACAGGTCTCCCAACGACCTTCGCCTGGACATGCTGCAGGATCTGTCGCGGCTCATCCAGGAGTACACGTCGGTTCCGCCGTACGACTCCAAGCCCATAGTGGGCGAGTGCGCCTACAAGCACAAGGCCGGAACGCACCTTGCCGCAATCCTGAGGAATCCCGCCGCCTACGAGCCAATCCCGCCCAGAATAGTGGGGAACCAGAGGAGGATCGTCTTTGGCGAGCTGGCAGGAAAGACGGGCGCCGCCTACCTCATGGCGCTCCTGGGCCTAGAGAAGAGCGAGAGCGGCGCCAGGGAGGTGGCGGCAGGCCTCAAGGACCTCCGGATGGGCGACATGATAGACATACCCCTGGAGGACAGGCTGGAAAAAAAGATAATTAACGCCCATAATGGACAGGAGAAGGAGTGATAAAATGACCAAATGTGAAGAGTGCGATGCCGACATCACGGTTCCCACAGACGCCTTGGAGGGGGAGATCATAACCTGCGCGGAGTGCGGTGCAAGCTTTGAGCTTGTCGGCACAGGCAGCGGATTTGACCTAAAGCCAGCCCAGACCGTAGGCGAGGACTGGGGACAGTGACGCCGGACGTCACCGTCCTTTACGATTCCATCCGGTGGGAAGAAAAGTCCCTGCTGGAGGCAGGAAAGAGAAAGGGATTAAACATACAGATGATCGACTGCAGGAAGCTGGCCCTGCGGCTGGAGGACGATGTCCCCGGATACGGCACCGTCCTGCAGAGGTGCGTAAGCTACTACAGGAACGTGCACTCGACTGCGGCGCTGGAGGGCATGGGGGCCAGGGTGGTCAACTCCCTGGAGACGGGCATACTTGCGGGAAACAAGCTCTACACGCATATGCTCCTGCAGAGGCACGGCGTGCCGACGCCGCATGCCACCATCGCGTTCTCAAAGGAGGCCGCCCTGGAGGCCATGGACCGCCGGGGCTACCCCGCGATAATCAAGCCCACGGTCGGCAGCTGGGGCCGCATGATATCCAAGCTAAACGACAGGGACGCTGCCGACGGGATACTGGAGTACCGCGAGGCCATGTACCCGATATACCAGGTCCATTATCTCGAGGAGTTCATCAAGAGGCCGCCCCGGGACATCAGGGCGATCGTGGTGGGGGACAGGGTGGTCGCCGCCATATACAGGGCATCAGGCAACTGGAAGACCAACATGGCGCTGGGCGGAACCGCCAGCCCGTGCCCCGTCACCGGGGAGATGGAGGACATGTGCATCAACGCAAGAAAGGCAGTCAGGGGCCAGATAGTCGGAGTCGACCTCATGGAGAGCGACGAGCGGGGGCTTGTGGTCCACGAGGTGAACAACACCACCGAGTTCAAGAACACCGTGCGGGTGTGCGGGGTGGACGTCCCGTCCCTGATGCTGGACTACCTGCTGGGGGAGGCGGCATAGGGGATGGACGGCTTTGCCACCACGCCCCGGTTTGCGATAAAGATGCTTGAGAAGGCGCTCAGGCTGTACACGCCTTCCATGGAGGAGAAGGCCATGGCCGAGTTCCTGGCGGACCGGTGCGACGACCTGGGGTTTGCCAACATCCGCATAGACGAGGTCGGAAACCTGGTTGCCGTGAAGGGATCCGGATCGCCCAGGACACTCCTGTGCGGCCACATGGACACGGTGCCCGGCAAGATCAGGGTCCGGAGGGATGGCGACATGCTGTACGGCCGCGGCGCCTCTGATGCCAAGGCCCCGCTGATGGCGATGCTATTTGCGGCAGCGGCCATCCCGGAGAACAGCGGCACGGTGACGTTTGTGGGAGCGGTGGACGAGGAGGGAAACGCCACCGGCATCAAGAACCTGGTCAACGAGGGCCTGGACATAGACTATGCCGTGTTCGGGGAGCCCAGCGGTCTGGACAAGGTCACGGTGGCATACAAGGGAAGGCTGGCCATCAACCTGCGGGTCAACGTGGGCGACAGCGCGCATGCCAGCGCGCCATGGCTTGCCAAGAACGCCATCGAGGAGGCCGTCACGTTCACCTCAAGGCTGAAGGAGAGGATGTGCGCCGGGCAGGAGGGCAAGAGGCGCACTATGATGCTGACGTCTGCGCTGACCGAGATCAAGGGCGGCTCAAGCCACAACGTCACCCCCCGGGAGTGCGAGGCCACCATGGACATACGGATACCCGTGGGCGCCAGCTGCAACGCCGTGGAGGAGATGGTTGCAGACACGGTGCGCACGGTGGCCTCAGAGAGGCAGGTGGAGGTCTTTCACTCCATCATAGACGAGACGGAGCCCTTTGAGGCGCCCCTCAGCTCGCCGCTGGTTCGGGCCCTGGGGCTGGGCATCAGGGACGTGGAGAGCAAGCCCCCCACGCTGATCCGCAAGACCGGTACCGGGGACATGAATGTGATCGGCAACCAGATGAACGTGCCCGTGGTGACCTACGGCCCGGGGGACCCCCACATGGCGCACACCATAGACGAGAGGGTGTCCGTAAACGAGTACCTCCGGGGAATCGAGGTCCTCAAGAGGATGATGCACCATCTGAAGCGCCTCCACCACAGGAGGGCGCGCTCCTAGTGCTCTGGTTTGTCGGGCTGGGAGTCTCCGGCCGCATATCGACAGATGTTGCAGACGTCCTTGGATCATCAGACCACGTCTACCTGGAGCAGTTCACAAGCCCCGTGGGAGAGCACACGGTATCGGCCATACAGGAGATCACAAAGGGGAGACTCTCTGTGGCAAAGAGGTGGCAGGTGGAGGACGGTTCCGAGATACTAAAGAACGCAAAAGACGGCAGGGTGGCCCTGGTCTCGTACGGGGATCCGATGATCGCCACCACGCACGCGGAGCTGATGACCCGGGCGGTATCTGAGGGCATAAGAACGCACATGATCCACGGGGCATCGGCCGTGACCGCCACGGTCGGCGAGTGCGGCATGCACTACTACAAGGTGGGACGGGTCGCCACAATAATGAACGACGCCAAGTCCGTGGGCACCCCCTACTACGTGATACACAGGAACCTGGTCGAGGGCAACCACACCGTGCTGCTCCTGGAGTACAACCACGAGGAGGGCTTCTTCCTGGGCCCCGGCGACGCGCTGGCGCTCCTTGTCGGGGAGGAAGCGGAGCAGAGGAGAAACGTCATCAGGCCCGACACGTTTGCGGTGGTGGCCTCCAGGGTGGGCACGCCGGAGGCGGCCATAACCGGGGGGCAGATCTCGCACCTTGCGGAAAGGGACTTTGGTGGGCCGCCCCACAGCATCATAATCCCCGGCAGGATGCACTTTACGGAGTCTGACGCGCTCCGGGCGGTGGCGGACTGCATCGACGAGCCCCTGGACAACTCCAGGAGTGCAGAGAAGGTATCCGTCCAGATGATCAAAAAGTACGCCCCCATGATAAGAAAGGCCATCTCAGACGCAGAGCCGTACCGCGCCTCTGCCGGGGCCGCACTCGTGCTGGAGAACGCAGAGTGCTACATGCAGGACGCCATGCGGTTTTTGGAGCAGGGCAAGGACGACCTGGCGGTCCTGAGCATCGGGTACGCCGACGGGCTGCTGGACGCCCTGCGGATGGTCCGGGACGCAGAATCGGAGGGCGGCGCCGCATGACGGGCGGGGTGGGGCGTTGAACGTCATAGACAATGCCGTCCTGACTGCCATGTTCGTCTCGCAGTTTGACGGCAGCGATCCGGTGGCTGCGGTAAGGGCCCGGTGCCGCCTGGACGAGGAGTACGTCAGGGACCGCATAGGCGGCCTCATCTCCAACGGGCTGGCGGACTCTGACACTGCGCTCAGCGAGCTCGGAAGGAGCTCGCTGCGGGTGGTCCTCGCAGGCGGCGTGTTTGACATAATCCACCCGGGGCACATACACACATTGAGGGCGGCAAGAAACCTCGGCGACGTGCTCGTGGTGGTGGTGGCCACATCAGGCACCGCCAAGAAGATGAAGAAGCGGATGCCCCTGCACAGCCAGGACCAGAGAAGGGACCTGGTGGGGGCGCTCTCGACTGTGGACCTGTGCCTGGTGGGAGAGGAGGGCGACATCTTTCGGACGGTGGAACGCGTAAGGCCCGAGGTCATCGCCCTGGGGTATGACCAGATCCACCAGGAAAAGTTCATCACCGACGGGTGCCGGAGGATCGGCCTTGACGTCAAGGTCGCAAGGCTGCAGTCGCCGGTGCCGGAGATCTCAAGCTCCAGGATAGAGCAGGAGTACGGCGACTCGATACACGGCATCTGACGGCCACGCTATCAGCCTACCTGCACGGAGATGGTGACCTCGGAGCCGTCCTTGAGTCCTGTTGCCTCCCGGATGCTCTCCCTTGCGATGATCTCGACGATGGACGGCTCGTGGTGCGTCCTCTCCAGGCGGATGAGGTGGCACGGTATCGTGCCGTTGACGGTTCCCGGAAAGCACTTTACCCACCCGTAGGCCCTCACCCCGTCATGGAACCCGTCGATCATGATGCCGTCCAGGGCGTCAAACTGCCGGCTTGACTCGACAAACTCCCTCTCCTCCAGCCTCACGTTGAGCGTTCCCGGAAACGGGACGTAGCCGATCCTCTTTACGAACTGCCTGGAGTACCCCTTGAGCGACATATAGTAGGCTCCCTCGCTCATGCCTGAGACCAGCAGGCCCTGGAGCTCGATCCTGGAGGGCGAGGCCGCCAGACTCGCCTGCAGCGTGCCCGATATCTTGAGCAGCTGCGAGTACCCCTCGGGCGTGATCCTGACCGAGATGCCCCTGCCGCTCTTTATGCGCTGGATAAAGCCGTATTTCTCAAGATCCACTAGGTGCTTTGATGCGGACTGCTGGGACCTGCCGACGTTCCTTCCGAGGGACGAGGTGGTGACCGGAACAAAGTTGTGCTCTGCCCCTTGGGAAAGAAGAAAAGAAAGGGTTAGGAGGTGTTGGATCTTTAAGCTTGTCAAGATACACTATACAATACCGAGATCCGCGAATGTCTTCAGGTTGATGCCGCCCTTGTTTGAGAGCCTTGAGAGCCGGTGTCCCACCAGGTACTCGACCCCGGTCTTCTTGGCGCTCTCCAGGAGTCTTGGCGTTATGATGCCGTCCAGTACCAGGTACTTGATGCCCGACTGTCCGGCCATCTTGTTCACAAGCTCGCTGATCGGCACCCTGAAGATCTCGGCCTGCTTGTCGTCTAGCGCGACTGCTTCCAGGGTCTCGTTGAGGTCAGGATATATCTTCCCGATTGCGTCTGCAAGCGGCTTGTCCTTCTTGTTCTTCAACGACGGGGGCTTGCTGCCTTCCTTGATCTCCTTTGCCACCGGTTCCAGAATCTCTGAGATTCTCTGCGGTGTGAGCTCCTCGACCTCGATTCCCGGATCCGCCCGCAGCTCATAGTCTATGGGCACCATGGATTTCAGCTCCCGAAGGATGAACCCGCCGGACCTGTCGCCGTCTAGAAACGCAACCACGGTCGCCTTGGCCGAGCATATCTCCTTTATGGACTCGTCGATTCGCGCCCCCTCGATTGCAAGCGTGTTGTCGTAGCCTGCCCGAAGGAGGTTGATCACGTCGGCCCTTCCCTCGACCAGAATTATCCAGTCCGAGGTCTTGATGCCGGATCCGCAGGACAGCTTTGATGGCCCGTACGAGTCGATCTTGCCCGTGCGTCCCTCGTGGACATCCTTGAGTACCGTGTCGCCTTCGCTGACTGCCCGGGTCTTCCACTGCTGCTTGATCTCCTTTGCTCGCTTTGCGATCTCGTCCTTCTTCTTTGCCCTTATGTCATCGATGGTCTCCATCTTGAACTTGCAGTTAAAGGGCCCGACCTTGTCGATGCTCTCTATGGACGCCGCTATCAGCGAACAGGTGTCGATGTTGGTACTCATGGGAATGAGTATGTCGCCTGAGGTGGTGCTCGCCGTGGTAGAGAGGATGACCTCTATTCTGCCAACTTTGGAGACGCGCTGCAGCTCGTTTAGGTCATTCTCCGGCCCGAAGAGTCCCTCGGTCTGGCCGAATATGGCACCTATCATGTCGTTCCGTTCTACTAGACCATCGACTTCAAAGGATAGCTTAACGTGATACTTGACAATTCCCGATTGAGGCATAATTTATTCATCTCTATTAACGGCAAGAATCTCCCCTATAAATTACATGAGATGTGTAGAATGCGCTCCTTTGGTAAGCGCTCACGTCCATTCTCGATCTGTGCCCATAGGCATGTATGGGCGGGTGACAGCTGGGCGTGGATTAAGGGTGGACGTAAATGCTCGTCACGAGTAAATGCCGCTCCGAACCGAGGTTGCCCATGATTTCCATAAACCAATTGCATAACTGCCAAAAAAACTGCTGGTCGGTTCTTCTTTAAACTGCTTTTAGCGGTGATGTTGTCCCTCCGGAACGTGGATCTTCACGGTTGTGCCCAAAACGAGGCGGGTCTGTACGGATCTGAATGTTTATGCGCAGATCCCCCTGCGCTCCTTCGGGAAAGAAGGCAGACGCCTGTTGCGCCTCCATGTGGCGGAGTAGCGGGCCGTGGCCGGTTCCTTGGCTTCTTACCGACGGCGTTGCAGCAGGGCCTGCAGGTCAGGCTCTTCGTCAGGGGAGAGCGATCGCCATGGACCGGCGGGTTTGTAGTCGACACAGAACGGCAACTAACGCCCCATCGCCCGCACCTTACGAGGAATCCGACATCATGGCTTTTTTTCATCATCGACAGGCCGGCCACCGTGTTGCTCTTCATCGCGTAGTCTGGAGAGAATCTCGCGCATTTTCTCCTCCAAGACACCCACCCTTCGACGCATCTCCGCCTCCTCTCTCTCAATACAGCGTCGTGCATCCCTATCCCCCTTCTCTAACCTACGTATATTCTCCATGTTCCTTGCGCGGTCGTTCACCAGCAGGGACGGCTCGAACTTCAAGTATTCATCCAGCTTCTCCTCATCTGTCAGCCTGTCGTATTGCAGGGGATACCCCTTCTGCCCGGCAAAGTATTTTGCCAAATTGGGGTCGTGTCCGGATACCTGCGTTATGAAGAACGCCCGAAACGAGCGTGTGGTGACCACATTGCGCCCGTTTGTTCCGTACTTGTCATTAATCCCCATCTTTTTTAGCAGCCTCCTGAGATATGCCGCCTCCCCAGCAGCCCCTATTCGGGCGTCCTGGTGGGTGCCAAAAACTAGGTCGGAGCCACCTATCTCCTTCAACCTAGGCACGATCAGTCCGGCGGCCTCTGTGCTAAAGAACGTGGTCCTGACCTGTTTCTTTTTCGTGAACGCCGCAGGAATCCTTACCATCAGTCTTTCCATACCAGTGTGGATGTCCTTCTTCTTGAGCCGTATTATCTCGCCTATCCTCATCCCGCTTGAAGACTGCGCCAGGTACAGCATCCTTCTTTTGTAGCTACACCATTCCAATATCTGCTGGAATGTGGCGATCTCCAGCGGGTGCAGCTCCTCTTCGCGCTTTGTTGGAAAGTCCAGGTTGCGCTTAGTGTCCAGCGGGTGCATCTCCACCCCGCGGTAGCGCATGTATTTCCGTATCATGATAAAATATGTCTTTATGGTGGATGGGTCTTTTTTGTCCTCTTTCATGCGGTTTATCCACTGTTGTAGGTAGTCGTAGACTTGATCCTTGCCCGGCCTGCCATCTATGAATTTCTCAAGATCTGTAAAGCTCCTGTAGGCAATCATAAACACAGTCTGGGTCGATGAGGAATTGACTTTGATGCGCTTGCGGTATGTCGACAGGCTTCTTTCCATGCATTTAATGTGCGGCAGTAGTATATTACGACCGTGATTTTGTTCTCTTAAAACACATAAACTTGTCTGATCGTCAATCCGGCCTGGCCCGTCAGATCCCCGTGGCACTGCCGTGCCTGGCAGAACGGGCGCACCGCAAGCAGGACTGTGCCTGTGGGCCTCTGGCATCCGTGCCACTTCGGCGCTGAGATGTGATTCGTAATTAGCACGCAGGCACATCAGCGCACGATCTTTGGCATAATCATACGAAAGTTGCATGCTTTGGAGCGCACATCTGTAAGATTATGGGCATCGAAGGCCCGATTCTTAATTGCGGATCATGTCTCTGCTCGAGTCGCCCATGCCTGGTTTGCAGGCAGCACGCGCCTCTTGGATCGCGTGATCCGGGAGGTTTCAGATGGAATGGTGCCCGACTCCCCGCCCTGGCAGGCCGGCACGCCGGGGTTTGAGAGGGTATGCCGTTGCATGGCATCCGGGGCCGCGTCATTTTCACCCGGGCAGGAGGATTCACGCCAGGGATATCTCACGCCCGGTCCGATGTGGCGAGCGAGATGGTGCCGCATGACTGTTAAAAAATCAGAGTGAAAAAGGAGAGATGAGGTTGGACTATTCGGTACTAAACGAGTGGCCGCACGAGCATGACTTTGTCACGTTCGGGTTGTTTATCTTGAATCCGGAGCCCATCAGGCTCTCAATGTAGTCGACGTTTGCGCCCCCAAGTGAGTCCTTGCTGTAGCTGTCCACCAGCAGTTTGATGCCTTCTTGCTCAATGACTATGTCGTCCTCGTCTGGCTGCTTCTCAAATCCCATCCCGTAGGAGAGACCGGAACAACCGCCGCCCTGAACATAGACCCGCAGATACTGCGATTTTTCGGCTTCTTCTGCCATAAACTCCCTGATCTTTTCTGCCGCCTTTGGGGTTACAGTGATCAGTCTCTGAGTTTGTTCTGTTGCCATGTGTGGAGATCCAGGTGCAAATTATAATAATCTTTGCTCTGGTGGGGCTGTGTCCTAGAGACATAACCCCACAATCATCCGCCGTCGTCGCGTCGGTACGGGTATTCTTCGAATTCTTGGGATTGCGGTATTTTTCCCACATCTCCGGCTTCAAACGCTGTCCGAAACCGTAAAATCCCATCCGATCCAAGGGATGGTGCGCAGGCTCCCCTACGGGCGGCGCGGGTGTCTCCGCGCCGGTTATGCAGCCATTGCAGTGAGCGACTCGTGCGTGAGCCTGCCGCTTTTTACGTGCGATCGCGCGACTACCTCTATGTTGTAACAAATGATCCGGATTGCAACCTCTCGGTTCTGCCGGACGAGCCTCCTGCCCCGGAGGTGGTTCCCGTACATCTTCTTGATTGCCCCAAAGACGGCTTCGATTATGCTGCGCTGGTGGTACTCTGCCATGAACCTGTCAAGGTCGTCCCTGTGGGTCCGGGTCATCTCGCCCCAGGCCTGGCTGCCGCCGTTCTTGCAGGTAGTGTTGGATTTGGGCAGGATGCGGGGCGTCATGCCCATGCCGGCTATCGCGTCGCATATCAGTCTGGCCAGGTAGGCCGAGTCCAGGCAAAAGTTGCCGTTCCCGTCCGCAAGCCGGTCCAACATGGGCCACATGCCGGTGATGTCGGAGGTGTATCCGTCGGTGACGTGATAGTCCAGGATGGCTCTGGTCGCGATATCGATGATGCTGTGAAGCTTGATCCACCCGCGCTTGGTCTTGGCCTGGCTGTGGCGGATGCTGAACCAGCGGACGAACCGGTTGCCTGAGTAGCCGGTGCTGTCCCCGGCCAGCGAACCGGCCACGATGTCGCCTGTGATCCTCAGGTGAACCTCGCGCAGGTACGACTCGGGGATCAGGCCGTAGGCGCGCCATATGGTGCTCTTGGAGGGTATCCCGGACAGTCCGATCCTGCTGACAAGATCCGGGTGCATTCTGAGGCAGCCCACCGTCTTCCTGTAGGTCTTCATCTCTGCCTCCATCATGATGCAGACAACGGCCATGGCCTTTGGCGGATAGGCGGTCATGCCGCCCAGTCCAGGTCTGGCTTGGTAGGGGTCACCCATCTCCTTGACGGTGTTCAATATGGTGCTCAGTATCAGGCCCGGCAGGTACTGCTGGACAATATTGAATGGTCGCTGATCGCGTCTTCCATCTGTCATTGGCGGGGCCGCGATCCGCCGATCAATATACCCTGCTATTTAGAGATGATCTATATCTGTAGGACACAGCCCTCTGGTGGGATCCGATCCGGCAGGACTCTGCACCGCGCAGAATGGCTGCCTTTGGACGCATCTTAAATTGCCGGCATGCGTAATGCCGGCAGTTGGACCGGAGACTGATGATCGGGCTGGGCATACTGGCGCTGGGGGTCGCCTGGACCGTGTACGGGGCTGTGCAGTTCGATAGGACAAGCGGCATCTTTACGGACAACACCGTCGGGCTTGGCATAGTGACCATTGTGATGGCTGCCTTCATTCTGGGCAAGGCAGCTCTCAAGAAAAAATAGCAGGCCTACCGGCGCCACACAGATATCCCGGGTCAGGGGCGGACACATCAGAACCGTCTTCGGGTGCAAGGATTTCCCCGGTCGGCGTCAGATCCTGTGGCTTTCTGAAGGCATACGCCATGGCGCAGCGCATCAAGATACGTGCAGGGAAAATAAAGAAGAGTGGCAACAGGCTACTTTGACCTGTTTACAAAGGCCTTCATGCGCTGTTCCCGATCGGGATGGGTGAAGCAGTTTCTCCAGGACAGGAGCTCTATTGACAGGCCCGTCTCCAGGTCTGCGTTTCTGCCGTGGTTGATTGCCAGCTTTGACATCTGTACCCCCATGGACGAGTTGCGCGCGATGCTGTGGGCCATCTTCAGTGCCGTCTCCTGCAGGGACGCTAGGGGCACCACGTGGTTGACGAGTCCGATCTCCCGGGCCTCGTCTGCTGCGATCTTTTTGCCCGTGTACACCAGCTCCTTTGCCTTTGCTATACCCACGATCCTCATCAGCCTCTGCGTTCCGCCCCATCCGGGCGGGATGCCGATGGTGACCTCGGGCTGGCCCAGCTTTGCCGTGTCTGCCGCTATTCTGATGTCGCAGGACATTGCGACCTCGCAGCCGCCGCCCAGTGCAAACCCGTTCACGGCGGCAATCGTCGGCTGCCTTACGGACTCGATTGCGGCGGTAACCCGCTGGCCAAGCCTTGCGTACTCGACTGACTCGTCGGCGGTAATCTCGGACATGTACGCGATGTCTGCGCCGGCAGAGAACGCCCTTTCGCCTGCGCCTGTCAGTATGATGACCTTGATGTTGTCGTCCCGGCCAATCCTCTCAAAGGTGTCTATCAGCTCTAGGGCCACCTCGGTGTTCATTGCGTTGAGCTTGTCCGGACGGTTTATCGTGACTGTGCAGATGCCGTCGGCCTCCGATGTTGTGACTACTGTCATGAACTAGCCGGAATGTGGCCGACTTAAAGGTGTAACGAAGGGAAATTATATAGTTAAGTGAACTGCCGCCGCGGGGCCGGTAAGTTCCGGTGACCTGCCCAGGGTGGCGGAGTAACCTGGGAATGGATAAGAGAGGAGATCAGGCGGAGCCTTGGCCGCCTTAATGAGGGTCTTCCACTGTTGGCGTCCTCGGCCTCGATACCGGCGACCTGGGCCAAGGTGGTGTTGTCAGGCAGCCCAAGGTGTGGCCTGACAAAGTTGTGGTAGAGACGTAGCCTGGAGAGGATCGCCGAGTCGTCTTTCTTGAGGCTGCAGGTGACCTTCTCGCGCTGCCGCAGTGTGTTGCCGTTGAAGGACTCCATCTGGTTGTTGTTCATGGCGCCCGCCGTGTGGATGTGCCGCTCATACGTAGACTACTTGTGAAGGAAATTCGTGGCCTTGTGCTGCTTGTGGGCGCGCCTGAAGTTGAGTGTCCCATTTGATACCAGCGTCTCCAACATGATCTAGGTCACGTCAACTTACCAGCCCCGCCGCCGCATGTCCATGGCCTCCCGTTCAGGCAGATCATGCGGTCCGGCAGACCGGTCTTCCCGGTTCCGGACTGGCCGGCGACTGCCCCGGGTTTTCCGACGCCGGCCGGCATCCCGGGGCAGGCAGGAGCCCGGGAAGGCGGCTGCCAGGCCGCGCCTCTCACGCGGGCAAACGCCGGATCCGCATGGGGTGCCGTCCCAAACGGTTCCGGCATGCGCAAGGCGGCAGCCGCATGCGAAAGCGGACAAAACCCGTCCTTTTCGGGCCTTCCGCCATGAGGGCCGTTCCCGCGCGGCGCCGGCTCGGCCCCAGTGGCGGCCGGAAACGCGCGGGCAGGCGCGGCGGAAATGATGGATGTGACAGTGCGGACGGTCCGCACGGCCGGAGCGGCACCGCCATGTTTCCTTTTATACTCGGCTGGCATTTGCATGCGGTAATGAGACCCGTCATGGCAGAGGCAGAGGCAGAGGCAGAGACAGCAGCAGCAACGGAGCAGGCGGATGCAACCCCAACAGCGGCATCCGCGGCGCCTCCGGAGCAAAAAAAGAAGTCAGGGCGCGCGAGGGAAGGCACCACGGTGCGCACCATAAAGGTGAACTTTGACCAGTCGGCCGAGCTGTCGGATCTCATATCCCGCCACATGGACCAGCAGAGGTGGGCATACAACATGGCGGTGCGGGAGAAGCTGAAAGACCCGAGGACAACCAAGTTCGACCTCAACAACATGCTCACCAAATGGAGGGACGAGAGGGCGTGGCTCGTCCATGACAAGGAGGCGCTGGCCGCGGGACGCAAGGAGGCCTGTGATACCAGGGTGCAGCGGGCCGGCCTCAGGCAGGGCCTCGACGCCGTGGATAAGTTCATGGCATCCAACGGGAAAAAGCGCCGCAACAAGTCCCTGTGGAAACACCTGGCCAGGCTCTATCGGGAAAGGGAGGGCATTGAGGATATCGACACCGCTCCCAACCTGCCGTCCAACAAGTGGAGCATCAAGAGGAACAAATGGACCCGCAGGGACTCCCTGTTCAGCAGAAAGGGCGAGATGAAGTCCCTGACGGTCTTTGAGAAGCCCGTCTACAAGGGCAACAACATGGTGATGCTCCCCGGCATAGGTACCGTAAAAGTCCACGGCGACGTTGAGGATCTTGATATGCGCTCCTTCCAGCTCGTCGAGACGACAAAGAGGACCACAAAGCGCACCGAGGACCGCAACAGGACGTACCGGCTCCACATCCAGATCAGGATAAAGGCCCCAGAGCCGCCGGAATCCGCGGTTATCAGGGGCGTCGACATGGGCATAGTGCACGGCGCCGCCACGGTGGATCTGGACACGGGCAGCCACGCGTTCCATGACCTCCCAAAGGACTGCAGGAGGGCAAAGGATGATGACATATCGAAGATGTACTCCGAGCTCTCACAGAAACGCGGCGGGAGGGGCAACCGCAGGATCAGGCAGGACGCCAATGAAGGCGCGGATGGCGGAAACAGCGGTAGCGGCAGCAGCAACAACACGAGCGGCCACAACAGGAACAAAACAAGGAAGCCCAAGTCCAGAAGCTACAAGGAGCTCCAGAGGAAGATCAAGAATAAGCGCGAGAGGCTCGCCAACCGCCAGACCAACTGGGAGCGCCACGCCTCCAAGAGTATAGCGGACGGCGCCGGCACGGTGGCAATGGAGGACTTGGACCTCGTGAACATGACTGCAAGGGCCAAGGGCAAGGGAAGCTCGGCCAAGACGGGGCTCAACCGCGAGATGGCGTACTCAAGGCCCGGGACGTTCCAGAGGCTGATCAGGGGCGCCTGCGAGAACGCCGGAGTGGCCGTAATAATGGTGGACCCCAAGGGCACCAGCATCACATGCCACCAGTGCGGCCACAGGGACGAGAACTCCCGCGCGTCGCAGGCAAGGTTCCGGTGCACCAATGACAGATGTGAGAATGACGTCAACGCGGACATCAATGCCGCGTATAATATTGCCTCCAAGGCGGAAGCCGTGGCAGCAGGGCGGCCGGGAAGGTCGTCTGAAGGCGCGAGACACCAGCGCGGGATTGCTCCCGCGCGTTCCCCAGACAGGGCGCGAGAGCCAAGCGCCGGGGGGTTGCAAGAGCGCCAGCAAAAGGCATGGGTGCTGTACACTCATGTATATAATTCCCTAACGAAGGAACTACTTTGAGAACTTGCCCCACTGGGCAAGTGCTGATGCCGCGGCGGCCCAGTCCCTCAGGTCGTCATACACCGGAACCCCCCTCTCCTCGATCATCTTGGAGACCTTGTTGGTGTATGGGCCCCCGTTTGCGCCCACCAGGAGCGGCTTCTTCCTGTTGGAGAACTCTGCCAAATAGTCTATGATGACCTCCCCGAGCGGATCGTCCTGGAACACGAACCAGGGCATCACGACGTCAACGCCGGAGTCGCCCATGAACGTCTCGATCACAAACCTGTAGTCGTCTGCACTGGCGCCGCCGGTGACGTCAGCGGGGTTTCCGTTGCCTAGGACATAGGTGGGCGGAAAGTGATCCTTCATGCGCTTGAGGGACTTTGCGCTCACGCGGGCAAGCTTCAGGTTCAGCCTGTCAAAGTGATCCATGGCGCCGATCATGGGGCCTGCGCCGTTGCTGGTCATGGACACCCTGCTGCCCCTTGCCGGCGGCTGCCATGCCAAGGCTTTTGCGACTGCGGCCAGTTCCTGGTAGCTGTCAACGGAGATGATTCCCGCCTGCTTGAATGCGCCCATGATTATCGCGTTTGAGCCGCCCAGGGAGCCCGTATGGGATGCCGCCTGCTTTGCGCCCAGCGCCGTCCTCCCGCTCTTCCATATGACCACGGGCTTGTTCTTCTCCCGCATCACCCTCTTTGCCGTATTGATGAACTTGCGGCCGTCGCCGAACCCCTCCACGTACAGGACGATCACCTCGGTCTGCGGATCGCTTGCCAGGTACCAGATCATGTCGGCCTCGTCGACGTCAGACCGGTTGCCGTAGCTGACCATCTTGGACAGGCCAAACGAGTCTGCGGTCTCGAGGAAGCTGATTCCCATCGTGCCGCTCTGGGAGAGCAGGGCCACAGGGCCCAGCCTGGAGCGGATCATTCTCTCCTGGCCCTGGAACGCGCAGTCAAGGCGGTTTGCCGCATTGAACATGCCGATGCAGTTTGGGCCGATTATCCGGATATTGTGCTTCTCTGAGAGGCGCTTTACCTGTGCCTCATAGTCAGCCCTCTTGCCGCCGAGCTCCTTGCCGCCGCCGGACACCACCACCACGTTGTGAACCCCCTTCTTTGCACAGTCCTCAAGGACGGGCGGGGTCACTGAGAGGTCGACTGACACCACGACCAGATCCACAGGATCCGGTATGGCGGTAACCGAGGAATAGCACTTTAGATCGAATATCTTGTCGGCCTTTGGGTTGATCGGGTACACCTTTCCCTTGTAGTCGTAGTTTGCCAGGCTGTCCAGTATCGAGTTTCCGATCTTTCCCTTGGTGGTAGACGCGCCGACTAGCGCCACCGAGCTTGGCGTGAAGAACTTTTCCATGTGGTCTGCGTTGGGTTTTGCCCGGGAGACGGAGTTCTTCTTTATCTCCGGGTTCAGTATGATCTTGGCATCAACCACAAAGTGGGATCCCGGATAGACCACCACCGGGTTAAAGTCCACGCTGTTGATATAATCTGCATTCTGCATGCCCATCTTTCCTATCCGGACCAGCATCTTTGCTGCCATGTCAAGGTCGATGGGCTCGCTTCCCCGGAATCCCTTGAGAAGTACCGAGCCCTTCAGCTCGTTTAGCATCGATTTGGCGTCAGAGGCGGTGATCGGAAGCATCCGAAACGCCACGTCCTTCATCACTTCGGTCATGATCCCGCCCATGCCCACCATGATTACGGGGCCGAACTGGGGATCGTTTTGCAGTCCGACGATGAGCTCGACGCCCTTGGGAACCATCTTCTCCAAAAGGATTCCCTTGACGTCAACGCCCTTTTGTTTTGAGAGCCTGCCGTACATGTCGTTGAAGGTCTTCTTCACGTCCTGTATCTTGCCTATGCCGACCTTGACTCCGCCGACCTCGGTCTTGTGCAGGATCTGCGGGGAGACCACCTTCATCACCAGGGGAAAGCCGATCTCCTTGGCCGCCCTTGCGGCCTCTGCCGCAGAGGTAACAAGGGCATAGGGCGGGACGCTCACGCCGTACTCGCGCAGGATTGACTTTGACAGCTCCTCTGTGATCACCTTGTGATCCGTGTTGATTACATCCTCAAAAATTTCTTTTACCTTCGACATCAGTCAACCGTTCAAAAAAATCAGTCTGTATATTAAACTTGGGGATAGGCGGTTGCGGCGGCGGGCGCGGGTGCCAGGTGCAGGAGGGACCGCCGCGGCGCCAGAAAGGGGATCGGGTCCTGTTGCCCGGGCATTGTGGCTCCCGGCGTGGCAGGCGGCCCCGCGCTGGTCTAGGAGGGATCCGGATTCAGCAGGGGGAACTTTTTTGCCGCGGCCCTCTGGTATACCGAGAACGTGTCTGGCATCTCGGAGCACTTTCTGCATATGCAGATATCAGACACCGACTCGATGTCGCAGTCGTCCCGGAACTCGCACATGCCGCAGCCCGCAGGCCCGCCGCACACGATGCACGCAAGCGCCTTAGCCTGCACGCACCCCTCGTGCCGGACGCCCACGCCACGCGCCCACATTCCCGTCTCGTTTGCGTTGACCTTCTCGCCGCACACCACGCAGTCGCCGGGAAACCTGATGGTCATCCTAACCCAGCTCACGCCCTTGCCATCTCCTTTCTTAGCGCGGACTCGTGGGACTCGTCCAGCCCAAGATCCAGGTGCCCGCCCTTCATCATGTGCAGCATGTATGGCAGGCAGAGAGTGGCGATGGTGCTGCGGGACGTGTGCATCGCCTCTGCCAGGATGCCGGAGACCGACCTTAGCTTCTTGCCGTCCCATATGATCCGGTTCAGGACGGGCCAGGAGAGGTTGTACTTTGCGTACCCTATGTTTGTGCCGGGCAGGTACACCCTGAGCAGTATCTCGTTGAGGTACCGCAGCAGGCGCCACTGCTGCGTTCGGATTATCCTGCCATACAGCATGTCGGCCTCGGAGATCGCCTGCAGCATCGTGCTCCGGGCCTCGGGCCCGATGCCTGCCATCACGATGCTGGAGTAGAAGGCGTTTATCTTCTCCCGCGGGTCAGAGCCTATCGAGTACAGGATGCGCCGCGCCTCCTCGACGGACTCGGCCTTGAAGAAGGCGGCAACTCCCGCCTCTACGTTTAGTGTTCCGTGCGACTTGCCGGTATCGGGGGTGAATCCCGTCTCCAGGGACTGGGCCAGGTTCATCATGGAGCGTATGTCGCCTCCGGACCTGTTGATTACCTGTATGATCGAGCCCGGGCCGAGCTCTGCATTCTCTTTCTTCAGTATGCCCCGCAGGTAGACGCGGAGCAGTCGCGGCGACAGCTTCTTGAAGTAGACCGTGGTTACGGCCTTTTTGATGCCCCTCATCTTGTTTGAGGCGTCCGAGTTTGCCGCCAGTATGATCGGCACCACCGGGTTCTTTAGTATCTTGATCAGCGCCTCGGCGCCGCCAAAGTCTGACCGGCCATGGATTCCGTCGACCTCGTCGATGAATATCAGCGGGGATCCGAGGATGCCGACGTTTCCCAGCACCGGTTCGAGGATCTCGCTGATCTTTGACTTGCTCCTGACGTCGCTTGCATTGAGGCCGATCATGTCATACCCAAACTGCGGCGCGACCAAGTTTGCAACGGTGGTCTTGCCCGTTCCAGGCGGCCCCACAAGAAGAATGGGCCTTGTTCCCTTCTTCCATTTTGCAAGCCATCCGACCAGAGTGGCCCGGGCCTCCTCGTTTCCGACCATGCCAGAGACAGAGCCCGGCCGGTGCTTCTCAGACCACATCACGGCACATCACCGCGGGAGGCCGGACTCGAACCTGGACCAGAGGTTGGCCTTTGCGAGTTTTTTGTGCCAGAACCGGTTGTAGTGGTCCACGGTAAGAAACAGAAACTCCAGAAACTCCCGGTGGGAGAACCCGTCCGGCAGAAGATCCAGCGCCAGCCTGGCGTCCTGCAGGTACAGCTCGCTCTTTTGCAGGGTGGTGTCAAACCCCTTCCTCACGTCGCCGGCAAGGAGCGAGTAGTAGAGCGGCCAGGACGGAACCTTGACCATGCCGTTCTTTATCGAGTCCTCGATCTCGTTTCCGCAGCCCACGCCCTCGGCCGCACGGGCCATTCCGAGGTAGAATATCTCCCCCAGGGGCCTCTCCGCCAGGGCCATGTTGCGGCCGGCAGTCCCCATGACGGCGCGGTACTTTTTGTAGCAATAGTCCATCTCCTCCTCGGTGATCGAGGTGGGCCGTGACTTGAGCAGGGCATCCATGCGCTGGCCGTCCAGGGCGTCCCTGAACCCCTCCTCAAACGCCTTTAGCACCTGCGGGCCGCCCCGGGATATCCTGTCCCTGGCCAGCACCAGTATGTATGGAACCATGAGCTTGTAGTCGTCGAGGTACTCCAGATCCTCGTCCCGGTCCACTATACGATCCATGGGCTCGCTCAGGTCTATCGCCATTATGTGGCCGTCCACCATGTCCTGCCTCATCTGGGCATCCTGCTCGCCTGCGTGCCCGGCGGCCGCGTCATACAGCGCGTTGAATACGGGAAACGTCATCTTGACAAAGTTGGAGTTTAGTATCCGCATTACGCGATCCTGCATCACGTCCGCGCTCTCCAGCTTTGATCTTATCGATGCGGCCTCTGATGCCGGCAGCGCCATCTCAGAGGAGCCGATCTCGTCTGCAAAGACCTGCTGCGTGTGGCCCGGGTTGGGGTCTGCCTTGATCGCCTTTAGCAGGTCTGACGCAAACCGCCTGGCAAACTCTGGAAACTCGCGCTCTGCCTCCTCCTTGTATCTGGTAAACAGCTTGAAGCCCTTTGACTTGAAGAGCCCCTGCCGCAGGATCTGCTTTCCCGGCTTTGTGCTTGCCAGGGCCTCACGACTGACCACAGACGGATCTTTTCCGCTCACACAGCCTCAGATGCCAGCTTGTTATTTATGCGTTCGATGTTCCTTGACTTAAATAACAAGGGACGGGAAATTGTCCGTGGAGACTGTGGAGATCCTGCGGGAGGCGGCCGCAAGGGTGTATGAGAATGTCCGGGGCATGGCCGGCACCGCGGATGCCGCAGGCGATTTTGGAGTGGGTGCCGGGGGGGACATCTCCCGGAGAATAGACATAGTTGCAGAGAAGACCGTACTGGACTGCCTCAGGGAGAGGAATCTTGACTGCACGGTCCTGGGCGAGGAGTGCGGGCGCGTCAGGCTGTCAGAGAGTCCCAATGGTTTTGTGATCATGGACGCGATAGACGGCTCGGCCAACGCCGTAAGGGGCGTGCCGTTCTTCTGCTGCTCCCTTGCCTTTGCCACACACGACAGGCTCAGCTCCATAACGGATGCGGTCGTGGCAGACCTGACAAACGGCGACCAGTACTGGGCATCGGAGGGGAAGGGCGCGTATCTCAACGAGGAGCGAATCCGGACTCACGGCGCCGATCCGATCTACAGGATTGTGGGCATAAGCACGTCGGGCCTCATGCCGGGCACGATGGAGAGGCTGCAGCCCGTCTTTGAGCAGTGCAACCACACCCGGCACTTTGGGGCAAACGCCCTAGAGATGTCCATGGTGGCATCGGGCCTGATGGACATCCTCATAGATCTGAGGTGCAAGATAAGGGTGCTGGATCTGGCTGCAGGGTACCTCATAGTAAGGGAAGCCGGCGGGCTTGTGCTGGACGGGAACCTGGATCCCCTGGACTCGGATCTCGAGTACACCACCAAGCTGTCCTTCTTTGCTACGGCAAACCGGAAGATCCTGGACGACATCATGGCGCAGATAAACCGGCAGTAGAGTAATTGTGGCGCCCTTGGCGGGATTTGAACTCGCGTCTCAGCCGTGACAGGGCCGAATTCTGGACCTGGCTATACTACAAGGGCTCAAAATATCCCCGTAACGATTCAAGTTTAAAGTTTTCCCAACATGCCCGCCCTAGGCTTGGGATTTGCCGGTGCGCACCAGCATCCAAGCAGAGACTGAGCCGACCTTGTGTGAAGGACTGTGCCATCAGATTCGTGCCCGCGGGATCCGGACACGGTGCCACGCCTTCAGGAATGCATCCGCAAATGTGTCACGACAGGCTCGGACACTGGCAGGCAAGATGCGCGCCAGGCCGGGTAAGAGATCCAGACAGCATAAAAGGTCATGGGCCGCCCTACAGATCAAATATCTGATTGCACGCGGCACACTTTGCCTTCTCTTGTCCGGTCTGCCCTATGACGAATATGCGGCCGATTGTGTTGCACATTGGGCACATTCCCGTAGTCACGTTCTTTGGCCCTGTTCTGATAATCTTCTGGGTCTTTCGTCGTCCCATGGACACCATGGCACATCTAGATTATATTAACTCTAAGCTGAAGCGGGGAACAGATATGGCGCGGGGAGGGGGATTCGAACCCCCGTGTCCTTGCGAACATGGGATTAGCAATCCCACGCCCTACCAGGCTAGGCGATCCCCGCACACAACTGCCTGAATTGCATCTGTAAATAAATTCACTCTTCGCCAAAGCGGGTATAGTTTCGGACGATGTCCTCGATGGGCATCCGCTCACCGCCCACAATCTTCAGGTCCACCTGGATCTTCCTGTCCTCGACGGTCACTATGTTGTAGGTGTTAGCAAAGAGGCCGCGGACGCGCTTGGACGTGGCGGTTCCGGCGTTGACGATCTCCAGGCTGCCAAAGTTCCATATCCAGGGCCGGTGCTTGTGGCCGCAGAGGACCAGGTCCACGTCGGTGGCAAGTATGGTCCGGAGCACGTCGCCGGCATCGATCACCGTCACCATGTTCGAGCCCGTGTCTGGTATCTCGATCAGGTGGTGGTGCATCGCCACTATCTTGACGCGATCAGAATGTTCCCTCATGGTCCGCTCAAGCCAGAGGTTCTGCCTGTACCCCACCTCGCCCTGGTTGCGGTCTGGCCTGGCGGTCCCCAGCGTCACCAGCACCACGCCGCCGCCCAGATTGTTTACGCTGTTGAACGGAAAGTACTTTTTGAAGACCAGGTAGCCGGTGTTCCTGTAGTCGTGGTTTCCGCTCATCGGTATGATCTTCTTTGCGTTAAACCTGGACACGAGATCCCGCGCCATCTCGTACTCCTCGATGAGCCCCTCGTTTGTGAGGTCGCCGGTAATCACTATTGCGTCCGGCTCAAGCCCGTTCACCTCGTCCACAACCCTGTCAAAGACATGCGGCTGGAACTGGGATCCCACATGGATGTCGGACAGCTGCACCAGCATCATTACAGCACGATCGTCCACAGCGTTAATAAGTTCAGTCTAAATGGAGGCTGTGTCCTATGAATAAAAGCCACCACTCCCTGCATGGTGACTGAGGCACCGGGCCCAAGCCTCCCGGCCCCGCGCAGAATCAAGCGGTCATCGCCGTCTGACCGTGCAATGTAACGACATTGCAAGCCCTCCATGGCATGCGTAACCGGGGCACCTAAAACACACGACATGCGCGGTGCGTAAAATTCCTCACCGCCGGCACAAAAAATTACCCTCGACATGGCGTGGCACGTTATTTAGCTTCATGAAACCGATCAGTTACATAAGGTTCCTTTTTTTTTATCCCGCTGTCCGTGATGCCATAACAGGCCGCCCGTGTCTGGGAGCATCGTTTGAGCCAAACCTGTAGATTCTGCACAGGTCGATCTATTTTTGCCGTCCGACGGCGCATCTGCCGGACTGGTCTCATGTTGACGCGGCAATGGCCGTCAAGAGTGCAGGATATCCCCGCCATCATGCAGTCCCGGCTTGCCGCCACTGGGGGCCGGGCACTGGTGCAGGTATTCCGGACTTGAGGACACGCAGTCTAGGTAGGTATAATAGTGCCTGCTGGTCTTTTAAAGTTAATTGTCCAGATACGAGTCTCCAAGAGTCAATGCCGGTGCGGCAAAGGTGGTCTTAATAGTGCTCATCGTACTGGTTGTGGTGGGCTTGGTGGCTGCTTCTTCGGTAAAGATTGTGGATGCCGGAACAAGGGGCGTCCTGCTTCACTGGAGTGCGGTAGATCTGACACAGCCGCCACTTGAGGAGGGCTTGCATTTTGTGACACCATTTGCCGATGATGTCATCAACATAGAGGTTAGGACACTCAAGTATGAGAAATCTACAACGGCTGCCTCCAAAGACCTGCAGACTGTCAGAACCACAGTGACCGTAAACTATCACCCTGAGAAGGAGATGATCCACTACCTCTACAAGGATCTGGGACTTGACTATGAGAACAGGGTCATCCAGCCGGCAATCGAGGAGACAGTCAAGCAGGTAACTGCCAACTATAACGCAGAGGAGCTCATCACAAAGAGGCCGCAAGTAAAGGCAGACATCCAGGACGAGATCACCGACAGGCTCAACGCGTTTAACCTGGCAACAGAGGTAATCTCGATTACGGACTTTGAATTTTCACTCCTATTCTCCCAGGCAATAGAGTCAAAGGTGGAGGCAGAGCAAAAGGCATTCAGGGCGGAGAACGACCTGTTAAGAATCCAGGTTGAGGCGCAGCAGCAAGAGGCCCAGGCCTTCGGCATCGCAAACGCCAACATTGCGGAGGCAGAGGGAGAGGCAAAGGCGATCAGGATCATCAACCAGGCCCTAGCAGAGAACCCGAACTACCTGGAGTGGTTCAAGACACGGGCATGGGATGGAAAGCTGCCGCTGGTGGTCGGCAGTGGCGGAACCCCGTTCATTCAGATACCTGTTACCCCGTAACGCTGGGGAATTGCATGCCATGAACGATACAAATAGTAACAGTTCGGTCTCATGAAGCAAAATCGCGCAACTTGAACAAGAATTATTCTGCGATACATGTGCCTTGTTCGAAACATATTTAGCTGAGAGTATTTTCTGACAAGGCGTGAACCTCGGACTTGATCCGACTCGAGTAGATTGGAACGATCCCAGCGTAGAATACTTGCTGAAGTACTTTAAGATGACAACGACTGATCGTGATGACAAGCTTGAGTCACTGATGAGATCAAACAACCAGATGGCATCTGAAAAAGAACAGATGGCATCCAAGAACAAGGAACTGGAAGAAGGGTGCTCGCACCTTGAGGCAAAATGCGGCAGACTCATCGAAATGTACAACAGATTGCTTGACGGTGCCAGCAACGGCGTCGCCTCTGGCAATCCCCCGGAAGATCCTGACGCAGGATCCAAGACGACGCCCAAGCAGCGCCCCGAAGGTGGCAGGAAGAGCAGCTACAACGTGAGGGAGCTTGCCGGATATCCCCGGCCCAAGCCTCCTGCAAGAAGCGAGAATGGTCATCTACGGAGAGACCACGTGGTGCACGAGACGATGACTGCAGACGAGCTTGCATGCCGCAAGTGCAGATTCACGCCATCCCGGCCCACGGCCACGTACACAAAGACCACCGAGTATCTGGTGGATCGCCAATGGCAAGAGGCAGCCCGGGTGATCACGCGGAGGTACTGCAAAAAGTGCCGCAGGCAGCAAGCGGCCCGGACCGGGGGCGTCCTGCCAAACGAGCACTACGGGATAAACGTCATGGCCCAGACAGTGACACTGCGGTGCATGATCGACTCGTTTGAAAGGATCCGCAAGATATTCCACATGTTTCACGGGGTGCTCATCCCAAGGTACCTGGTAGAGTTAAATTATGACCCAGGATACCCGTGGTAAAATTGTCAAAAAAGGCCGTGGTGATGCGGGGCGACGGAATTGGCCCCGAGATCGTCGATGTGATGCTCAGGATACTTCGGGACTGCAACCTGCAGTCGGAGATCATCATGTGCGAGGCGGGATCAGAGCAGTGGGACAGAAACGGCAGAAGGGACGAGTCGTACATCCCAGACGGGACCATGGACATGCTAAGGGAAGTCGACGCCTGCTTCAAGGGGCCCACCACGACCATTCCGGTTCCCGGAGCCCCCAGGAGCGTGGCAGTCACGCTGCGGCAGAAGTTTGATCTGTACGCAAACATACGGCCCACAAGAACCTACGACAGGCTGACCCCCAACACAAGGCTGGACTGCGTCTGCTTCAGGGAGGCCACGGAAGGCCTGTACGCTGGCGTGGAGGCCAGGATCACAGATGATGCGGCAATCGCCATAAGAAAGATCACAAGGAATGGCTGCAGGAGGCTGATGGCCGCCGCAGCAGACTGGGCCAGGCAGCGCCACATGACAAAGTTTGTAGCGATCACAAAGAGGAACATCCTCAAGCAGACCGACGGCATATTCTGGGAAGAGGCACAGCGCGGCGTAAAGGACGTGCCCGGCGCCCGGATTTCAGAGATATACATAGACAACATGGCGCAGCAGATGGTCGTGGCGCCAGAACAGTTTAACGGCGCGGTGCTGGTCAGCACAAACCTGTTCATGGACATAATCTCGGAGCTTGCGTCTGGGCTGGTGGGCTCCATCGGGCTCATCTACTCGGCAAACATCGGCGACTCGTACGCCATGTTTGAGGCGGCCCACGGCAGCGCGCCCTCCTTTGCGGGGCAGAACCGGGTCAATCCCACGGCCGCCATACTCTCCGGGGCGTGGATGGCCGAGTACCTGGGCGAGGCGCCGGTGCGAGACGCCATATTTGAGGCGACAGAGCGCGTCATCAACGAGGGAAGGTATGTCACGTTTGACATAGGCGGAAGCGCCGGAACCGACCGGATGGCAAGCGAGATATCCGCAGTAGCGCAAAAGCTGCTAAGAAGATAGCCGGGCCTCCACCAGGATCAGCTCCTCAAAGAAGAGCCTCTTTTTTGCAAGTATGCGGGTCCGCATCCCCAGCCCCTCGGTCTGCCGGATCAGCCCGGGATAGTCTGACAGGGACGAGGTGACGAAGAGGAGCCTGCCGCCGGGCTTGAGGCGCGGGACCGCAGACCTGATCATCCGCAGCGGCGCCGGAATCCCGCCGGACCCGCCGTCGGTCGCAACGTCTAGTATCACATCCGTGGCAAGGTACGGCGGGTTGCACACTATGAGGTCAAACCGGCAGGAGAGTGCATCGGCGCCGCTGCAGCACACCAAGTTCTCCGTCCTGTATGACTGGTTTTGGAGGGCGTCAAGGTTGATGTCCGTCCCGACCACCAGGTCAAAGGATCTTGCAAGCGTTCGCGTGAGGTATCCCGAGCCGCTGCCCATGTCTAGCGCGCGCTCCCCTTGCAGGCCCAAGATATGATCCTCCAGAAAGAAGGTGTCCTCTGCGGGAAGGTATGCGTCACCTGATCGTCTCTGCAATCCTGACTATCTCCTCGTCGGTAAGCTCGTCAAGCCTCTGGCTGCCCTCATACTCGACGCCAAACTCCTTCAGGATGTTCCGCACCGTCTTTCTCCTGTGCGAGAACAGTCGGTTGATGGCAGATACCATGTCCCGGGTGGCGCGGTTCCTCTGCGTGACCCTGAGTACCACAGAGTCCACCTCCGGCGGCGGTTCGAACCCGTCCCCGGGGACGCTGTGCAGGGCCTCCATGTCAAAGGCCCAAGAGGCCAGAACTGAGATGGCCCGGCGGTCCCGGTCCTTGGCGGTCAGCTTGTCGGCAAACTCTTGCTGAACCATGATGATGGCCTTGGAGAACTCCTGTCGGGAGAGCCACTCCACAGCCCTGCGGCTCTGTGAGTAGGGCAGGGCCGAGACGAGTATGTCAAATGATGCATCATCAGAGAACCCGTCCCCGCAGACAAGGTCCAGGTTGCCGGGGTTTGGCTTGCTCTTCAGGCACATGTACAGGTAGCGATCCAGCTCCACTGCGGTCACCTTTTTTGCGCGCCTGCAGATGTGGCCTGTGAGCTCCCCCCTGCCGGGCCCTATCTCCAGCACCGTGTCCTGGTCCGTTATGCCTGCGGCATCGACTATGCGCCTGGCGGCATCGTCGGATTTTAAAAAGTGCTGGCCCAGTCTTCTCCTCTTCATCTCTTGACGAAGAGGTTTATTCTTGTCTCGCCGCTGATCTCTTCCATGATTCTCTGCGAGATGTGCTTTATGGGCTCCTTGAACCCCACCCTCTCGTACAGCTCGTCAAAGCTCTCGAACTTTTTCTTCTCCCGCTCCTCCAGCATGGTCTGCATGTATGTCTTGCCGATTCCCGGAATGAGATCCAGAGCGTGGATTCTCGGGGTCAGCGGCTGGGCCGTATTGAGGTATTCGATGAACCGCCCCTCATTCTCGGTCACTATCGTCTCCACTACGGATGGAAGCTCGCCCTGCGCCGCGTGGGATATTCTCGAGTACTCGATCTTGCCCAGCACCGACTGGACCTTCTTTCGCCCCTCCTTGCCTATGTAGATCTTCTCGCCCATCGTAAACGTCGAGTTTTCGGCTCCCAGGATCTCCAGCAGCGTAAACCTGTCCTCCCCGATGGCGGTGACGATGATCCCCTCTCGCCCCCGCACGGTAACCGATTTGGCCCTGGGGTTGAAATCCAGCACATAAGCCCGCTCCTCATACCTCCTAGGTGGCATGTGTACTCTCTGCAAGCCCACATCCGCCGCCTAAGAGTTCTCCTTGAGGATCTTTAGTATCTTTTCAAGCGTCTCTGCAAGGATTAGCTTCTTCCAGCCAAAGGTAAACGAGCGCAGCTCAGTCATCGTGGTGGGCAGTATGTTCACTATCTCCACTGCCTCTTCCTCGGTCAGGTCGCACTCACCCACCAACCGCTGCATCATTACTTTTGCGCTGTCGTGATCCACCTTGCCAAACTTGGAGACGTAATCAAACGTCCAGCGCTGTATCTGATCCATGGAGTCAGGCTCGTTCCTGCCCAGTATCTCCTTTACCACCGATACGGGCACCGGTTGCTTCTTTTTTACTTCTTCCATCTCTCATACACCAAACGGTTTGATATGGTCAAGCCTAGTGATTAAGGTTTTCGGCTTGGATCCCAGCTTTACGTTCAGGGTTACGGCCCTGCGGCCGACTGCCATGACTATTCCCACCTTGCCGTGGTACCGCCTGTGCGGAAGGCCCTTATGCTGACGCGGGTCGATGATCACAAGTGCCCGATCCCCCAGGTGGTACTCCTGCATCAGGAACGACACCCCGCGAGGATGCTTTTTGGTCATCAGCGATCTGGACTTGTGCCTGAAGCCGTGGGATCTGCCCGAGGGCTTTTTTGTGGTCATACCTGTGTTGGGCGCCCCGAACCCTATTTTAAGACTTTGTGGCCTTTCAGTCAGACAAATGTCTGGCTGCGCCCGCAGTGATGCGCCAAGCCGAATCAGTGGCACCCGGGGACAGGCATAGCCCGCACACTTCGGCTCGCGCCTGCGCGCAAACAAAGGCAGGGCAGCCGTCCGGGATGGGCGCCTCCCAGAATTTTGGTGGTTGCTTTGAAAAAAAAATGGGACAAGTGTCCCATGGGTGGTTATGATCGGCATCTACTCGAGGTCGTCCGTGTCTGGAATGTCGTCGGGTGCGTCATTTGATTTTGCACCCTTGGGTGCCTTTTTGGCAGTCTCCTCTGCTTTGATGGCTTCCTTCTCGAGTTTCTTCAGGTGATCCTCTGTGTCTTGCACGCCTTTCGCGCCAAGCTCAAAGACCTCTTCAGATGCTGGGTGGTGCGGGCTGTCAACAATCTTGGCAACTCGCTTGTTCTTTCCGCCTTTTCTAAAGTAGATCCTGTACGTGCTTGCGTGCCCCACGATGTTGCCACCTACGGGCTTTGTGGGATCCCCAAAGAACGTGTCTGGACTGGTCGAGACCTGATTTGTTGCCACAACGGCACAGTTGTACATCTCTGCAATCCTTGCCAGCAGTCGTATGTACCTTCCAAGCTTCTGCTGCCTGTTTGCCAGTGTTCCACGCCCCAGATACTCTGCTCTGAACAGTCCGGTTGTGGAATCAGACACGATCAGCTTGATGTTCTCTTCTCGGATTATCTTGCCTGCCTCTTCCAGTATGAGGACCTGGTGCGCGCTGTTGTATGCCCGTGCAACAATTATGTTGTCCAGGGCCTTGGAGGGATCCATGTTGTGCACCTTTGCGATCTCTATGATCCTCTCGGGACGGAACGTGCCTTCGGTATCGATGTACAGCACGCCTCCTGCCAGTCCTCCCTCTTCCAAGGATTTCTGGACCGTTACACAGAGGGCGTGACAGAACTGTGTCTTTCCACAGCCAAACTCGCCGTACACCTCGGTTATTGCCTGGGTCTCTATGCCGCCCAAAAGAAGGCTGTCAAGGGAATCGGTTCCGGTGGTTATTCGTCCGATGGACTGCCGCTTTTTGTAGATCTCAGACGCGGACGCAAAGTCCTTTGTGATTGCGCCGGTATCTACAAGATGCCTTCTTGCCAGGGCGACTATCTTGCCGCATGTCTCCGTGGTCATGTTTGAGATCTCCTCAAGCTCTACTGGTCCTCTGACGACTATATCCATCAGGTTATGAACCCCTGCGTCCTCTAGTCTCTTTTTGGTTACTGGTCCTACCCCGTCAAGGTCGGACAAGTCGAAGTTATCAACACTCATACAGTATGGTACGGTACTGCACATATAAACATAACGAAAGAGTTAGTGTGTTGCATAATTCCCCCTGCTCGCTTAGAACATGCACGGGCCTTGCATATTTTGGACTACACCGCACCTGCCCCCATGTCTACCAGCCTATTGTACGTGGCCACCTTGATCCTGACTTCCTGCACCACGTTCTTCCACTTTAGCGAGTACAGGTGCTCGCCGAACATCCGCTTGAATGCAGAGAACACGATCTCCGCCAGCCATCTCTTGCCGTACTCGACCTTCTTTTTCCATTCCTCCCGGAAGCGCCTTTTCTCGCCGTCTGACACCTTCCACACGTGGTTGTCAGCGGATCCGCCAAGCTGCTTCCTGACTGCGATCCCCCATGCGTCGCCGGTCCCTTTCCCGCGCGCCATCGAGTTTACCCTGAGCTTGATGCGCGAACCCACGCCGCGATCCCCGCATGCAGTCACGTTGCTTCTGGAAGCGTAAGCGGCATCCCCGTGCAGGCAGCATCCTGCGTCTGCCGGCCCGGCGGCGGAATCCTGCGCCTGGCCTGTCCGCATCGCAACCTCCAAGGCCTCGTCAAGCAGCGGAATGAGCATCGGCGAGTCTCCGGTTCTGTCGTCGGTGACCTGGACTGCCAGTATCTTCTTCGTGTCCACGTCCACCATCACGTGGAGCTTGACGAATCCTCTCCGGACCTTCCATTTGTGTCTGATCCACTCCCCCCTGTTGTGCTGCTTTAGGCCGGTGGAGTCGACTGCGAGGCGGACCGGCACTGTCCCGCCGCCCGTGACGGTAAACACGCTGCCATTCCTTTTGACCTCCAATGCCTGGAACCTCCTGCATATGGTCGTGTAGCAGGGCGTGTCCCAGTCACCTAGCGTCTCAATCAGCATTCCCTGCAGGTGCCTGTACGGCAATCCTGTCATCGATTTTACCGCCGCCAGGGCCGCAAACAGTGACTCGGCGTACTGGAACGGCGCGCCCACCTTGTTCCTGTTGGCGACCATCACCTCCTCGTGCCTTTGCGGATCGTCCCGGATGATCAGCGCTTGGCCGCGCTTGACGTATTTCTCGTTGTCAGTCATCAGCAATCTGTGTCTGATCCACTGATCCTTAGCTTTTTCGGTCTCGGACGGAGTGGGGATATTCACGGTAATGTGCTAGGAGGAATTATGCAACACACTAGATCTTAAAGACAGCCCCCGCAGTCCGAAAAGTAGCACATTTCCCGTGTGGGACACCGTTACCGGAGAGCGCCGTGTCGTGGAAGACGCCTGTCAGGGTGCGGCACCTAGCGTAAGGATCCAATTCCCCTAAGGTTAATTTAAGACAAGATCAGAGGGATCCCATGAGACTGCAAGACAAGGTTGCAATCGTTACCGGCGCGTCAAGCGACATCGGTGTCAGCATAACAGAGCGGTTTGTCCAGGAGGGAGCCAGTGTGGTGCTTCTCGGACGGGATCTTGGGCGCCTGAAGCGCGCCGCAGGAGGCAGCAAGAATGCGGTACCGATGACATGCGACGTCACCAGCGAGGCGCAGGTAATACAGGCAATAGACCAGATAATGGACAAGTACGGCAAGATCGACATACTGGTAAACGGGGCAGGAGCCATCAACGATCCTGTGCACCTGCACAAGATGCCCGATGCCGAGATAGATCGTCTGCTGGACGTGAACCTCTACGGCGTCCTCAGGCCGACCAAGGCCGTGCTGGCCAAGATGAGCGAGGCGCGCAGCGGATCCATAGTCAACATCGGATCCATCAGCAGCGAGCGCGCCATTCCACGGGTGCACTTGGCGGTGTACTCTGCAGCAAAGGCGGCAGTGAGCATGTTTACAAAGGCAGTAGCAGTGGAGTATGCCAGGCGCAACATCAGGTGCAACTGCGTGAACCCGGGCATCATCAACTCGGGAATGATCAAGCCGTATCTGGAGGATCCCAATGCCCGGAGGGTGTTGGAGGACAGGCTCCCGCTGAACAGGGTGGGAGAACCGGAAGACGTCGCAAACGCCGTGCTCTTTCTGGCGTCAGACGAGGCAAGCTGGATTACAGGGGTCGTGCTGAACGTGGACGGCGGCAAGACGGCATCCGAGGGCTAGCCGGAAGCGGTTCTGGCAAGCAGCTGCGCAACGCGGAGCGGCTCTGGCCGGGAGCCCTGCAGTGTAAGCCCGCAGAGAAGCTGCTGCGCGTCCTCTGCCGTGCATCCCTCGCACCTAACAAAGACATCGGATGCGCCAAGCGAGATCTGCTGGCGCCTTGCAAGGCTTTTGTATTGCACCATTTTTTTTGCACCAAACCTGCCCTCTACGTCCCGTATGCCGCCTGAGTCACTGTAGGTGACGCCGATTACCGGGATCCCAAGGCTCCGGTGGATCCTCCCAATGTCGACTATGTTGTACCGCGAGATGATCAGCCCCGAGAGCAACACATAGCTGATGTCCGGCCTGCCAAGCCTGCCATACATGTCCAGTACGGTGTCTGTGGCGTCGTCGCCTGAGAGCGTCGCATGCCCCAGGACAAAGCCGTCGATCACAAGGTCCCTCCTCATGACGACGCCTGCCAGCACCGATCTGCGTGATCCGGGGGCAAAGCTCTCCGCGATGGCCAGTCCCCTCAGGCCCCTCTTCTCAAGGTGCAGGTGTCTCATGTCTCCTCCTGTAGGCCCTGTATGCCACAGCCGAGGCGGTGATCAGAATGCCTGAAACCACGGACCACACAAAAAACGGGACAGCCTCTGACTCTACCATACCATACCAGAAGCTAATAACATCTAAATACATTTGACAATCACGCCAGACTATGCCTGAAATCATATGCGGCGTATGCGGGGTGCGAATGTTCCACGAGAACGAGACCACCCTCAAGGTGGAGAATGCCATTCACAAAAAATTCTGCAGGAAGAAGCCCGGTGAGACCCACAGCTACATGCACCGGGATGTGGAGCACCAGGGCCCCTTTGACGCAGAGCGGGAGAGCGACGCCCAGGGCAACCCGGTTCTAAAAAAATAGGCGCACGACAGATGGCGCCTGATCCTTCAAAGGCGGGCACTGCCGATCCGGTTGCGCCTGATCCCGCAAGATCCCCAGGGGCCTGCAGGCATCAGCAGAACTGAATTATATCCGGCATGGTTCAGGGTGTGGCATTGGATACTTTTGATCTGGTGGTGGTAGGCGGAGGGCCCGCGGGATCCTCTGCGGCATATGCGGCCGCCCGGGCAGGCCTCGATGTTGCCCTGATAGAGAGAGAGGAGTCCATCGCGCACTCGGTCAGGACAAGCGGCGTAACATGGATGGAGTCAGTCAGGGAGTTTGGCATACCGGCTGACTGCTACAACCCGATAAGGAACTATGCCTTCTGCTCCCCGGGCAACAGGGTGGAGATATCAGACGATACTCCCAGGGCGGCAGTGCTGGACGTCCGAGGGACGTACAGGTTTCTAGCAAAGCAGGCGCAGGGGCATGGCGCCAAGATCTTTCTCAGCACCAGGGTGACCGGTGTGCGTAGGGACGACGGCGGGAGAATCTGCGGGGTGACCGCAACGTCCCCGGACGAGGAGGTCGAGTTTCGCTCCAGAATGGTGATTGACGCCAGCGGCTTTGCATCCGTAGTTGCCAGGTCCATGTCGCTGGTGAACCGGTGGAGGAGGTTCGGCGTCGGCGCCGAGTGGGAGGTGAGGGTGGAGAGCCTGCGCCCGGACACCTGGTGGCTCATGGTCGGGGAGCAGTACTCCCCTGCGGGGTACGCCTGGATATTTCCGGTGGGCCGCAACACGGCCCGAATCGGCGTGGGCGTGGGAAGGCCGGAGTCAGAGGCCGACCCAGTCGAGAAGCTCCGGGACATAATGGAGAGGGGGGTGGGACCCATAGGGGAGCTTGGCAGGATCGAGCCCATCGAGTTCCACTACGGCCTGATCCCCAACGAGGGGCTGATAAGAAAGACAGTGTACGACAACCTGATTCTGGTGGGCGACTCGGCGGGGCAGGCAAACCCGCTGGTGCTTGAGGGAATAAGATATGCGGTGCGGTATGGCAGGGTTGCCGGGCAGGTGGCAGCCGACGCGATACGCCGCAATGACACCTCGGAAGGGTCGCTTGAACCATACGAGAAACGATGGCGCCGCGACATCCAGTCCAAGGTAAACTCTGCGGGAAGGGTGCAGAGCAGGTGGATCGGCCTGACTGACCGGCAGTGGGACCGGGAGCTTGACATAATCCGGGAGCTGTCCGCAGACGAGTTCCTGGACTTTATCAGGGCCGACTTTGGCCTGTCAGATGCGGTAAGGCTGGCAGCGCGCCACCCGCGGCTGGCAGTCCGGCAGCTCTTTGGCATGGCAAGGCAGCGGAGCCATGCGGCAGCCGGCGACGCACATCCGGCAGACTCCCAGTGACAGGTGACTTTCGCTACCCGACAACAATTTAATTGACACAAGCCAGGAGTCAGGCAGTCACATGCCCGGCACTCCCACCACACCCGATCCTGCACCCGCGACAGACGGAGTAAGCCGGCTGTTTGATCAATGGGCCGAGAGCGGACGCTCAGAGCACCTGGAAAGAGAGCACTCCAAGACCGTCCTGAAGTTTCTGGATGGGATCCGCTTCAGGGACTCGTTCTCATTTCTGGACGTGGGCTGCGGAAACGGGTGGGTGGTAAGGCGGGTGGCCCAGATGGGTTCCTGCAGGCGCGCCGTAGGAATAGACAAGAGCCCGGGCATGATCAAAAAGGCGGTATCAAGACGGCAGAGTGGCAAGGAGAGCTACCGCGCAACGGATGTCGAGTCCGTAAGATCTGGCAGGTTCGACTATGTCTTCTCCATGGAGACCATATACTATGCGGCGTCGGTCGAGGCGGCGGTCAGGAAGATATACCGGTTGCTAAAACCCGGCGGGGTGTTCTTCTGCGGCACGGACTTTTACAGTGACAACCGGGCCACAAACAGGTGGGCAGGCACATGCCCTGTCAAGGTGCATCTGCTGTCGCGCAGCGAGTGGAGGAGTCTCTTTGAGGATGCCGGCTTTGAGACAAGAACCATGCAGGTAAAAGACGAGGATGAACGCCGCAGATGGAAGAGGGAGCAGGGAACACTGTTCATTGTCGGGACGAGGCCCGGCCCCTGACCTTTACCAGGTATACGGCGATGGCAGCGGCCACCGCTGCCGCCACTCCCACAAGCGCATACACATACTCCTGGCCGCCTGCATCTGATGCGCCCGTATCCTCTGCCTTCACATCCAAGATTCCGCGATCCACTTCCAGCGCCAGGAAGCTGATGGTGTAGATGTCAGGCCGGAGCACCTCGTCAGATATCACGAACAGCTTCAGCTCGTTCGAGCCCGGCCGCAGCATGGAGGATGTGTCCCCATCCAGCACCAGCGTGAACTCATCGTCCAGAATGCTGTCGGTGCCTGTCAGTATCTGCTCCCCCAAGGCGTTTGTCACAAAGTAGTGAATCGTGGTGGCATCCTTGGTTGTAACAGGGATCTGGGCCTCATTGCCGATCTGGATCACGTCCGGAAGCTGCACCGAGAGTATCTCGGGAAATTTGCCCTCCTCAAAGGCTGCCCAGTGGCCCGCCTCAATGGGATATGACGGGTCGTCAAAGGCACGGATCTTGATCAGTCGCGACTCGGGCGAGTACCCATCCAGATAGAACGGGCCGTTGCTGATTACCGCATGGTCGCTCTCCTGAATCCACCTTATGGCAGCGTCGTACCTGGCTGCTGCGTATTCGGCGCCTATGCGGCCTGCCAGGGCCGCCGGAATGTGGCCCGAGTCCCTAGAGTCCTCCAGGTATCCCAGGATCATCTGCGTGTCGTCGGGGATCAGCAGCGAGAGCCAGCTCACATTCTTGCTGGTGGCGCCGGATCGGGAGAACGACGTCTTGCCGTCCAGTACTGCCTGCTCCATGGCCACATACACCTCCCAGGGCATCGTGCTCCACAGGGAGGCCCAGTCGGCAATCTCCGAGTCGTCAAAGTGCCAGTAGTCGACGTACACCTGCACCGTGTCGTGATCCAGGATCCGGACGCCCTTTAGCGTATTCACGTACTGGGACGTCCGCGGCGTAAACTCGGCATCAAACGTGCGGTCGTCACCCTCTTGGGCCGAGCCCCACTCCAGCGTGAAGTACAGCCCGTACAGGATGTCGTTGATATCCATCTCCTGCCCGTGGTGCCAGTTGCTGAAGTCCAGGTCAAAGACGACGCTGCTTGTGGCCTGCGAGCCTGCAGGCACGGGTTCCCAACTCTGGCTGGCGACGTTCCAGAGTATGGCATCTGCGGGAACGTCAAGGCTGCCCCCGGATCCCGCGGTGTCGATATCCCAGCTGCCCCGGACCGGGACGAGCTCGCCGTTGAAGGGGTGATTGAGTGCTATGGGATCATAAAGGCTGCGCCAGATGTAGGCGCTGTAGACGTCGCTGAATCCCACCACCGGATTCCACGATCCCTGGTATATCTGCTTGACGCCCACCACCAGCGAACCCGAGTCGGTTCTGGCATTGATTGGTGTAAGCCTGGTGGTCACGCCGGCGCCAAAGTCGTTGATCACGCCCTCGACCCCGTCGTTGGCCACATACTGCTCGGTCCTGCTGGCAAGAAATATCCTCACGGACTCCCTGACCCCTTCCAGTGTTGCGTCCTGTATGAGTTCTGCCCGCTCTTGGGCCGAGGTAAAGTTTCCCGCGTATATGCTCTTTGTCAGGCCGTCCAGATACTCGTTCTCATAGTTCCAGTTGCTGGGATCGTTGGAACCCGGCATGTTCGAGAACCACGGCGAGTACATCTGCCCCAGGCCCGTCGAGTCGTACTTGACAAAGGCAGAGCTGCCCCAGCCCTCGGTGTATATGTGCCACTGTAGATCCGCCGGGTTGGAGCCGTACACGACCACAAACGCCTTGTTGAGATCACCAAAATCCCTGTGTACCACAAATCCCACTGCCTTAAGCTCCGCTGCCAGTATCTCCCCTATCGACTTTCTGACCGGATCGTCGCTGCGGATGAATATGTTAATCTCGATTGGCTGATCCTCATAGTGCCATATGCCCTCGGACTCTGTCGCGCCGTACTCCAGCAGAGCCTGCGTGATCATCTGATCCGCCAGTGCCGGGTTGTACCTGAAGCTAAAGGACTCCAGCTCCTCGATTATGTTGAGGTAGTCGGGATCGTGGGGCCCGTAAAACGAGATTTTGGACATGCCAAACCCGCCCATGAGCTCGTTTACTATCAGATTTCTGTCCACCAGATAGTTCAGCGCAAACCGCACCTCCTGCAGATGGAACGGGTTGAACCGATCGGATACGGCGGGATTGATCAGTATGCTGTTGGTGCCTCCCGAGGATTCGAATACCTGGATGCCGGTGCGGGACTCGGAGCTCTCTATTCTGTTCGAGGGGACTGTATAGTAGTAGATGTCCAGGTTGCCGTTGCGCACCTCCTCTAGCGCGGTGTTCTCATCCAGATACTGGATGAATGTCACCTCGTCGACAAAGGTGCCCTTCTCTGCATATGCCGCATACGTCATGCCCAGAGACAGGGCCGCAACCAGAAAGAGCAGGGTTTTCATGAAATGAAGAGAGCCTGCATAAAAATAAAGGTATGCCGCCCGAACTGTGCAGCCAGCCACGATATCTGCCAAGATGCAGGCATGGGGGCATTGAGCTATCACTCTGCTGTTTTTTTAACTGCGCTGCTCAGCTGGCAGTCCTGCAGACCAGTAGCATAACTGGGGAAGCTGTTGCCCATACGCCAACACTACTAACGGCACCCGATTGAGGCGCCACATCGTGCAGTCATGGTTTCATCTTACTGTATTTGTCCCGCGCCTTTAGGTACTCCTCAAGAATTTTATGACAAGTGTCACAGATCATTATCTTCTCCCCGATCTCCTTGTCGTGGTGCACTGTAAGTGACTTAATGCTCTTGCAGCAAGGACAT
The DNA here is from genome assembly GCA_965206845.1 of Cenarchaeum sp. Taxonomy (GTDB): domain Archaea; phylum Thermoproteota; class Nitrososphaeria; order Nitrososphaerales; family Nitrosopumilaceae; genus CAYGAM01. Next base: position 514,326 of record OZ242221.1, read on the forward strand.
ATTCCCAAACCGCCCATAGCAGGGATATGAAATGTACTTATTTAAAGGGAATTATATACATGAGTGTACAGTACCCATGCCTTTTGCTGGCGCTCTTGCAACCACCCCGGCGCTTGGCTCTCGCGCCTTGTCTGGGGAGCGCCCGGGAGCAATCCCGGACTGTGGCCTCGCGCCTTCAGACGACCATCCCGGCCGCCCTGCCGCTTTCACGGCAATATTATGCGCCGCGTTTATGTCGGCGTTGATGTCATTGTAACACTTGTCATTGGTGCAGAGGAACCTCCATTGGGAGATCCTGGATTCCTTGTCGCTGTGGCCGCACTGGTGGCATGTGATGCTGGTGCCCTTGGGGTCCACCATAATTACGGTCACGCCAGCATTGGCGCAGGCGCCCATGATCTGCCGCTGGAAAGTCCCGGGCCTTGAGTAGGCCATCTCGCGGTTGAGTCCCGTCTTGGCCGCGCTCCCCCTGCCTTTTCCCTTGACCGTCATGTTGTTTAGGTTGAGGTCCTCCATGGCCACGACGCCGGCGCCGTCCGCTATCCCCTTGGAAACGTGTCTTTCCCAGTTCGTCTGGCGGTTGACGATCTTCTCGCGTTTCTTCCCGATATTCCTCTGGAGATCCTTGTAGCTTCTTGACTTTGGCTTCCTCGGCTTGTTTTTGTTGTTACTGTTACCGTTCCCGTTCCTGCCTTCATAGGCATCATGCCTGATGCGCCTGTTCCCGCGTCCACCGCGCTTCTTTGAGAGTTCTGAATACATCCTGGATAGGTCGTCATTCTTGGCGCGTCTGCAGTCCTTTGGGAGGTCGTGGAACGCGTGGCTGCCCGTGTCCAGATCCACTGTAGTGGCCTCGTGGATGATTCCCATGTCAACGCCCCTGACAATTGTGGACTCGGACGGCTCTGGAGCCTTGGTTTCAACCTGGATGTGGAGCCGGTACGTCCTGTTGTGGCTCTCGGTGCGCCTCGTTGTTTTCTTGGTCGTCTCCACCAGCTGAAAGGATCGCATGTCGAGCCCCTCCACGTCGCCGTGCACCCTCACGGTGCCTATGCCAGGAAGGTGCAGCATGCCGTTGCCCTTGTATGTGGGCTTCACAAACACCGATAGAGACCGCTGCTTCCCCTTCCTCTTGAACAGGGAATCACTGTGGCGCCACCTGTTCCTCTTGTTGCTCCACTTGTTCGATGGCAAATTTTCCGCCGCGTCAATATTCTCGACACCATCCTTTTCCCTGTAGCGCCTGGCCAGGTACTTCCACAGTGACTTGTCTGCGCGCTTTTTCCCGTTGGATTTCATGAACTTCTTTACAGCGTCCAATCCTTGCAGGAGCCCTGCCCTCTGGACAAGGACGCCGCCCTTCATCCACTCCTTTTCGTTTCTCCACTTCGTGAGCATCTTGTTGAGGTCAAACTTGGTTGTCCTCGGATCGTTGATCTTCTCCCTGACGGCCATGTTGAAAGCCCACCTCTGCTGGTCCATGTGGCGGGATATGAGATCCGACAGCTCCGCCGACTGGTCAAAGTCCACCTTTATGTTGCGTATCATGGCGCCCTCCATTTGGCGCTTTGACCACTTTTTTGGCGCCGGCCCGGTTGCAGCTGCGGCTACATCCACATTCTCCATTGTTGCCACTGTTGCAGCCGGCGCGATTGCCGTTGCCATGGCGTGTCTTGCCATGCGTTTAATATTAAACATCACATAAAAGCCGGCGGCCGTACCATGCGGGCAGTGCCGGCCGGCGTCGTAAAACCTGGAACAATCGCCGGCCAGTTAGGAACCTGGAAGACCGGTCTGCCGGACAGCATGATCTGCCTGAACGGGAAGCCCCGGCCATGCAACAGCGCCGGCAGTTCACTTAACTATATAATTCCCTATTTAAACAGGAAAGGTAGGTGAGTCTGGCCACTGCTAGGGGGATCCTCTCAGGGATGCCAGAAGCGCCTTTTGCGTGTGGAGCCGGTTCTCCGCCTCATCCCACACCGCAGACTGTGGTCCGTCAATTACCGATGCAGTAACCTCTTGTCCGCGCTTTGCAGGAAGGCAGTGCATGAATATCGCATCCGGTTTTGCCTCCCCCATCAGTGCGGAGTTTACCTGGAACTTTGGAAGGAATCTTTTGATCTTTGATGGGTCCATGTTGTGAATGGATGAAAAGGTGTCAGTCATCACCACATCCGCATCCTTTGCTGCGGTGGCAGGACTTGTGACCAGCTGCACATCGGTTATCCGAGCCGAGTCTTCCACCACCTTCGGGTCGGGCCGAAACTCCTCCGGCGTGGCAACGGAGATGCCCATGCCGGTGCCGGCGCAACCCAGTATCAGTGAGTTACACACGTTGTTGCCGTCCCCGATCCAGGCAACCTTCAGGCCTGCAAGGTTCTTCTTCCTCTCCTTGATGGTCATCAGATCCGCCAGGGTCTGGCACGGGTGAAACGAGTTAGACAGTCCGTTGATTACCGGGACGCGCGCGGCAGCCGCCAGGTCCTCCACCATTTCGTGGTCAAAGACCCGAGCCATGATATAGTCCACATATCCAGAGAGCGTCCTTGCGGTGTCTCCGATCGTCTCCCCCCGCGATAGCTGCATATCGTTTGATGAGAGCACCACCGCGCTACCTCCCAGCTGGTACATTCCCACCTCAAAGCTCACACGTGTCCTGGTTGATGGTTTTTGAAATATCATTGCAAGTGTCTTGTTCTTCAAAAGCGGTTTTGATACGCCGCTCTTTAGATCCTTCTTGAGGCCTGTAGCGAGATCAATTAGGGAGCCAATCTCGTCTGGGGAGATTTCGTCAAACCGAAGAAAGTCCTTTGTTTGTAGGCTCATCATCTAAACCTTCCAAAGAGTCCCTTTTTCTTTTTTGCCTTTTCTGGCTCCTTCAGATCGTCCTTTTGTGGCTCTTCCGTTGAGGATTCCTTCAGATCGACATTTTGTGGTTTTGGCGCCTCGTCTGGAGCGGGCCTGTTGTCTGATATCCACCTTCTGACCTTGTCTGCAAGCAGGGCGGCCCGGCGGTCATCCTCTGGTGGGGCGACATCGTAAAGATCAGAGTACAGGACAATGTCTGCGGTGTTGATTCCCTCAAAGGGATCGCCCTCTGATTCTGCGGCTTTCTGTTTTTTGGGCTCTGTCTCTTCTCGCACCTGCGGGGATTCTGCAACAGTCTGCTCCCGGGTCTCCGCCTCGGCTGCCTTCGGTATGCCGCCGATCTCGCCCACAAGCCCGTCTTTGGTATCCGGCTTCTCTGCAGTCGGCTCCTCTGTGGGTTCCGCCATGGATTCTGGTTCTGCTTCGGTGTCCGGCTCTTCTGGAGTGTCAGGCGCCTCTGGAGCAGTCGGCTCCTCTGGGGGCTCTGCCATGGGCTCTGGCTCCACTTTGGTAGCCGGCGTCTCTGCGGCGATCGGCTCTTCTGGAGATCCTGCCTCGGGTTCTGGCACATTCCCGGCATCCGGCTCTGCGGCAGGCTCCTGTCTGGCCTCCTCACCTGGGGCCGGTTCCATGGCATCTCCCGCACCGGCAGGCGCCCTCTCAGGCAGCGCGGCCTCCAGATCCACCCCGTCCAGTGAGCCAAACACCGTCTTTAGAAAGACGTCCTTGTCAAAGGGCGCAAGGTCGCCGTACTCCTGGCCCACGCCCACAAAGATCACCGGCGTCGAGGTAACCTTGACGATGGAGAGCGCAGCTCCCCCGCGGGCGTCCGCGTCGCTCTTTGTCAGAATGGACGCGTTAAACTTTACATGGTTGTGAAACTCCCGGGCCTGGTTTACCGTGTCGTTGCCTGCCAGTGAGTCGCCGACGAATACCGTCAGGTCTGGCCTCACCACGTTGGTTATCTTTACAATCTGCTCCATCAGGTTCTTGCTGGTCTGCATCCTTCCCGCGGTGTCGATCAGAATGCAGTCGATCTTGTGGGATCTCGCATACAGCACGGCGTCCCGGGCCACCGCCGCGGGATCCGCCCCGTAGTTCTGCGCGATAATCTTGAGGTGCAGCCGGTTCATGTGCTCCTTTATCTGCTCGATGGCGCCGGCCCTGAAGGTGTCCGAGGCCGCCACAGCAACAGAGAGCTTGGAGTTCTTCAGCAGGTGCGCAACCTTGGCCACCGTGGTGGTCTTTCCCGTCCCGTTGATTCCCACAAACAGTATGATGTAGGGATCCGGCGACTCCTTCTTTGCCCGGATCTCTTCCAGCACGTCCACCGTGCCCGCATCATCAAACATCCCGGATATGAGTCGGATCAGTCCGCTCCTGACAAATGCAGACACCTCGGATTTGTCGACCCTGGAACTCACCAGCCTACCCTTGAGGTCGTCCTTGATGGAGTTGATGACCTCAGATGCCACGTCGGATTCCAGCAGGGAGACCTCCAGATCAAACAGCACGCCGTCGATGTCATCTTCGTTTAGCTCCTTCTCGCCCAAGTTCTTTGCGACATTTGAAAACGCGGTTCGAAGCTTGTCAAACATCGCGGATCTTATTTTTGTGCGGGCTGGATCATCCGGGTCATCTGCTGCCTGGTACTCTCCAGCTGCTCTCCGATCTGCTGCCTTCTTGCGGACACATCCCTCAGGCCCGCATCGATCTCCTTTAGCCGCGCTTCAAGATAATTCAGAGTGTACGCAGAGTCCTTCTCCAGCACAACGCCGGCGCCCACATTCAGAACCAGCTTGTCGGCAGGCGAGATCTTTGCCTTCACAAAGGTCCCCTGCCCCACAGGCAGCAGGGTCTCCGTCTCCGCCTCGCCGCTTATCGCCCTTACCGCCTCGATGGCAGCTGCAGTGTCACGGATGATGCCGTACATGGACTCCTCTCGCTGCACCAGCTCTGCGTAGTAGCCTTCCAGCATCTGTGCCTGCTGCAGCATCTTTTGAACATCTTCCTCACTCATTAACACAGGAGGCCATTCTGTGTGTTATAAATTCACTTGTGGATGCGGCAAGCATACCTCCGTGGGCCACGATTGAAGGGGCGCGTATCGTGGCAGAGTGCAGGGTCTGTGGAGGCGGCTCCCACGGTTGGCATGGGCGCATCCGCAGGATGGCGCTGCGCCAGGCGACGCAAGGACTCCGGTTGGCCATGACGGCCATGCGGCCCTGGCAGGCCGGAGTTTTGCCTCCTAGCGATCCGCAGGTATGGCGCAGAAAAATAAAAAAGAAAGAAGGGGAGCTACTGTGCCCTTGACAGCCTGTCGTCAACCTCGTCCCAGTTGACGACGTTCCACCATGCGGCTATGTATGCAGGTCTCCTGTTCTGGTAGTTCAGGTAGTATGCGTGTTCCCACACGTCGCATCCAAGCAGGGGAACGAGCCCCTCGGTTCTTGGACTTGTCTGGTTGGGCATCGCCTTATACTCCACGCTGCTGGATGACGGGTTGTAGACCAGCCATCCCCAGCCGCTGCCTTGGATGACTGCGGTGGTCGAGGAGAACTTTTCCTTAAAGTCGGCAAAGCCCCCAAAGGACGAATCGATGGCATCTGCCAGCGCGCCTCCGGGCTCACCGCCTCCTGCAGGACTCATGTTGTTCCAGAATAGTCGGTGGTTGTCAAAACCGCCGCCGTTGAAGTTGATTGCGCCTCTTTGACCCTCGGGCACCGTACCGAGATCGGCCAGGATCTCAAGAATGTCCATGCTTTGAACGCTCTCGGGGCACTGAGACAGTGCGGCGTTCAGCTTGTCGGTATACGTCTGGTGGTGCTTTGTGTGGTGAATCTCCATGGTTCTGGCGTCGATGTGAGGTGCCAGCGCGTCGTATGCGTAGGGCAGTTTTGGAAGTGTATAGTCACTCATAGGTTATGCTCGATTCTCATTCAATTTATTGTTTGTTCAAACAAAGTTGATTTTTACTAGAGAACGACACCGGTAGGGTGTGATGCTTCGGTCTGCGGTACTGCTTGGTCTGGTGGCAGCCATCGGCATGGCGCTGCTGTACCAGGGCACAGGCGGGCAGGATGCCGTCACGTACCTGCAGGACAGCGTGCCGTACATAGGGGCAGACGTGCCGCAGGAGTTGGGGTACGGCGGAGACGGAATAAGGGTGGCAGTGGTCGACACCGGGGTGGATCCCACGCATCCGGATCTCTTCGGGTTTGGCCCCGACGGCAAGGTGCGCGGAAGGAGCTTTGTGGGACAGGCCGAGGTTCCCTTTGACTCCAACGGCCACGGCACCCAGGTGGCCGGAATCATAGCGGCCAACGGCGGCATGCAGGGAATCGCGCCCGGATCAGTCATCTACTCCTACAAGGTGTCCCATGACGGCGACGCGGTATCGTCGGATCTGATAGTCAAGGCGGTCAGGCAGGCCATTGCCGATGATGTGGATGTGATCAACATCAGCCTTGGGGTAAACAGGACCAACCGACAGATCGACGAGGCGGTAAATGAGGCCACAAGGGAGGGCATCGTGGTCGTGGTGGCCGCGGGAAACGACGGACCCGGAGCCGGCACCATCGGCAGCCCGGGAATCAATCCAAACGCAATCACGGTGGGCGCCACGTACAACAACATCACGTCCAGCCTGGTGGCCACCTTGGAGGTTGACGGGGAGCTCTTTGAGGTGATCCCCATGGTCGGCGCCGCGCCCCTGAAGAGCGCCATATCCGCGCAGGTAGTCGACGGCGGCTACGGCAGGGTAGCGGATCTTGAGTCCGGCGACCACGATGGCAAGATAGTTCTCGCAGAGCGGGGCAGTGACACGGAGGGCGACGTAGTGTACTTTTCTGACAAGGAGTTCAACACTGCCAATGCCGGCGCGCTGGCGCTCTTGGTGTACAATAACGTCGAGGGGCTCTTTTTGGGGGAGCTGATACACGAGTTTGTGGACGCAGACTATGCACCCAGGATTCCCACCGTCTCCATGTCCAGGGAGGACGGCCTGAAGATCAAGGACTTGTTGGAGGACGGAGCCGCAGGCACGCTGCACATCTTCAGAAACCCGGACTTTGTGGCCCATTTCAGCTCCCGGGGTCCCGCATCGCCGTTCTACATCAAGCCCGACATTGTGGCCCCCGGCGTCTTTATCAACAGCACGTCCCTTGGCGGCGGCTACAACTACACCTCAGGCACAAGCTTTGCGACGCCGCATGTAAGCGGGGCCGTAGCCCTGCTGCTTGAGAAGAACCCCACGCTGGGGCCGTCGGAGATAAAGTCGATCATAGTCACAACGACAGACCTGGCATCAGACGAGCACGGAGAGCAGTTTCCCGTCGAGGTGGCAGGCTCCGGAAGGCTCAACGTCACCAGGGCGTTTAATGCGGAGCTGATCATATTCCCCACCTCCCTGGCCTTTGACATCGCACTGCCGGGGACTGCGGACACGGAGGCGCTCAGAGTCCGGACCACGGATCCTCCGGTAGGCGACATAGGGGTACGAATATCGGCACCCGATGCCTTTGATGTATCCCACGAGACATCAGGCGACGGGGTGGCATTCACGGCACGGATGGTGCAGGGCGTATCCGGTGAGTTTGCGGGAAGGATATTCCTTACCCACAAGGCAACCGAGTACAGCATACCGTTTGTCATCAGGACGTCAGAGGGCGCCATTACGGCCTCAAGCGACTCGGGAACGCTGAGCCTTGGAGTTGACGCGCCGGGGTGGTCGTTTGCTAGGATATACGTCACGGACTCAAAGACCGGCTACACCGATGCGGTGTCTGCGGTGCCGGGCCGGGACGGCCAGCTCAGGGTGTACGATCCTGGCACGTACTGGATAGAGGCCAGGGTTACGGCAGGGGACCGGACGTACAGCATCTACGACAAGATAGGCGTGACCCAAGCAGCAGAGAGGGGTGCAACAGATGTGCTGGACATAGGCCTGCCCTATAGGCAGATGATCATATTGGCAGGAGTCACAGCCGCAGTGGCGGCATCGGGGGTGGCGCTCTCAAGATACAGGTCCGATAGCCCTGCTGCGGATTTATCGTCCTAGACAGGCATCTGCATCGGGAGCGGCGCCTTCAAGGTACAGGCAGCGCTCTACACGTCCTGGGACGGTCTCGGACCGCTGGCCAGCACCTGCGGCGACACGCCGCCGAACTTGGTAAAGTTGCGCACAAACATCTGCGCCAGCCTTTCTGCTGCCTGGTCGTACGAGTCCCTGTCGGGCCAGGTCATCCTAGGGTTCAGGACGTCTGCGGGCACGCCAAGACACTCGATGGGAACGTCGATGTTGAAGAGATCGTCATGCCTGTAGGGAACCGCATCCAGTGCGCCTGACAGCGCGGCGGTAACCATTGCACGGCTGTGCCTTATCTTGATTCTGGATCCCGCACCGTAGGGGCCGCCGGACCATCCCGTGTTTATGAAGTATGTCTTTGCGCCGTACCTTTTGATCCTCTCACCAAGCATTCCTGCGTATACGGCAGCATGTCTTGGCATGAACGGCGCCCCAAAGCACTCAGAGAAGGTCGCCTTGGGCTCCTTGATTCCGCGCTCGGTGCCTGCAAGCTTGCTGGTGTACCCGGACATAAAGTGGTACATGGCGCCCATCTCTGTCAGCCGAGATACCGGAGGCAACACGCCCATGGCGTCTGCCGTAAGGAATATGATCGTCTTGGGGTTTCTCCCGATGCTGGGAGTCACGGCTCCCGGGATGTGATCCAGGGGGTATGCCACGCGGGTGTTCTCCGTAAGCTTGCCGTCATCAAAGTCTGGCCGCAGTGTCCTGCTGTCGATCACAACATTCTCCAGAACCGCGCCGGATCTGATGGCGTTCCAGATCTCCGGCTCTGCCTCCCGACTCAGGTGGATGCACTTTGCGTAGCAGCCGCCCTCAAAGTTGAAGATGCCACGATCAGACCAGCCGTGCTCGTCATCTCCGATCAGCATTCTGTCTGGATCCGTGGACAGTGTTGTCTTGCCGGTGCCTGACAGCCCAAAGAAGAGCGCCGTATCGCCGCCCCGACCCATATTGGCAGAGCAGTGCATCGGGAACACGCCCCTTGACGGCAGGACAAAGTTCATTGTGCTGAACATGGACTTTTTCATCTCGCCTGCATAGCTGGTGCCCCCGATTAGAACTATCCCCCGGGAGAGATTGAGGATTATGAAGACGTCGGAGTTTGTTCCGTCTTCCTTTGGTATGGACTCAAAGTCGTTGATGCACATAATGGTAAAGTCAGGCTTGTGTGACCGGAGCTCCCCGGTAGAGGGCCCCACAAAGAGCTGCCTGGCAAAGAGGCTCTGCCATGCGCGATCATTGATCACCCTGATGGCCAGCCGGTTCCCGGGATCCGCCCCCACAAATCCGTCAAACGCAAAGAGGTTCTTGCCGGTGACGAATCCCTTCATCTTCGCAAGCAGCCTGTCAAACTTGTCCTCTGGGAAGGGATGGTTGATCTTCCCCCAGTCTACCGTGTCCTGCGTCAGATCATCATACACGATATATCTGTCGTCTGGGGAGCGGCCGGTGTACTTGCCGGTTCGAACAGACAGCGCCCCTGTGGATGTCACCGCGCCCTCACTTTGGGACACCGCCATATCTACCAAGGCGCCTACCGGGAGGTTTCGGTGAATCGTTCTTGGCGCAATGCCAAACTTGGCTATCTGTTGTGCAAACATGGTGGCAGTCTGCACATTACTACCCGTATCAAAGCCCCCTGCATTTGTATTCGATCCGCTTAAAGCTTCCTTAATATCTCTTTTGGGAATTATTGGCTGTGTCCTACTACAGTAATCCCAGATGTGCCAGATCTAGCACCTGTGAGAGTTTAGGTCACCCCCATCATGCCCATGAAGAGCTCAATTTGGCATGGGTCAAACCCCCGTATTCTGCCGCACGCGTCATCATTTGTGCCTAAATCTACATGAAATGGCCAAAAATATCTGAGTGGGACCAACCCTCCACTCAGTCAAATGGTGGCGACTTAACCTCTTACTGGCACATCTGGGATTACTGTACTAAGATATACCTGTCCAATAGGCTGTGTCCTAGAGACATAACCCAACAATAACCGGCTGACGCGGCGCCGGTACGGGCATTATCAGAATTCCCAAGATTTGCAGTCTTTTTCGGATGTTGCCGGTTCAGGATCTGGTTCGCAACCGTAAAATCCCGCCCTGCCTGACATGGCACGCGCAGGCTCCCCCACGGAACGGCGCGGCGGTCACCGCGCCAGTCCGGCAGCCATTGCAGTGAGCGACCCGTGCGTGAGCCTGCCGTCTTTTACTTGCGAGCGCGCGACCACTTCGACGCTGTAGCAGACGGCCCGGATTGCAATCTCCCGGCCCTGTCGGCCGCGCCTGCGGCTCCGGAGGTGGTTCCCGTACATTTTCTTGATTGCCCCAAAGACGGCCCCGATTATGCTCCGCTGGTGGTATTCGTCCAGGAACCTGGCCATCTCGTCCCTGTGCGTCCGGATCATGTCTCCCCACGCCTGGCTGCCCCCGTTCTTGCAGACGGTGTTGGATTTGGGCCGGATGCGCGGTGTCATGCCCTTGTCGGATATGGCGTCGCATATCTTCCTTGCCAGGTAGGCCGCGTCCAGGCAGAAGAGGTCGGTACCATCTTCGAGCCTGCCCAGCATCGGCCACAGTCCTGCGATGTCAGAGGCGTACACGTCGGTGACCAGGTAGTCTAGGGCGGTCCTGGTGGACACGTCGACTATGCTGTGCAGCTTGACCCAGCCGCGCTTGAGCCTGACCTGGCCGTGGCGGATGCTGAACCACCTGGCGAGCCTGTTGCCGGAGTAGCCGGTGCTGTCCCCGGCCACCGAGCCGGCCACCATGGCGTCGCCGATGATCCTAGTGTGGACCTCCCGCATGTACGGCTCGGGGATCAGTCCGTAGGCGCGCCAGATGGCGCCCTTGGAGGGTATCCTGAGCAGCCCCACCATCCGGGCCAGATTCGGGTTGATCCTGAGATGGCCCACCGTCTTTCGGCAGGTACGCGCCTCTGCCTCCATGAGGGTGCAGACGACAGCCATGGCCTTTGGCGGGTAGGCGGTCATGCCGCCCAGTCCGGGTTTGGCCCGGTAGGGGTCACCCAGATACTCGACTATCCTCAGTACCGTGTTCAGTATGGGGCCCGGCAGGCGCTGCCGGACCAGTTCGTAGGGTCGCTGATCGCGTTTTCTTTTTTTCACTGGATCGGGCCGCGATCATCGGATCATTGTGCCTTGCGATTTTGAGGAAGCATATGTCCGTGGGACACAGCCGGCCGTTGGGGAACGTATTTATTTCAAATTTCACCAGTTCGCAATATGCCAATCAACCGCGACAGGCTTGAGCAGCGCAGCAAGCTGGCGGCCCACAGGCCGGAGTTTAAGCGTCCCGAGAGCTGGAGATACAAGCGTCTGGACACCACCTGGAGAAAACCCAAGGGAATAGACAACCACATCAGAAAGCAGCTGAGTCGCGGCCGCCCGGGTGTTGTCAAGGTGGGCTTTGGCGGACCCAAGGCCGCAAGGGGCCTGCACCCGTCAGGCTACACCGATAACCTAGTCTTCAACCCGGACGGCCTAAACGGCCTGAACCCAAAGGTCGACGGGATACGGATAGGTCACACCGTGGGGATCAAAAAGAGAAGGGAGATAGTCCAGGCGGCCATAGAAGGAAAGTTCAAGGTATTCAATGCCAGGGTGAGCAAGGTTGGTAGTTAATCTCAGTGCAAAGAAGAGGCTGGCGGCCCGGGTTACAGGGTATGGGATCCACCGGATCACGTTCAGCCCCGATCACCTGGAGGATATCGCAGACGCCATCACGCGGCAGGACATACGGGGCCTGGTCACCGCAAACAAGATCACCATCAAGAAGGTGCAGGGCACCTCCCGCGGCAGGGCCCAGCTCAAGCACCTGCAAAAAAAGAAGCGCGGGACCAAGGCAGGCTCCAAGCACGGAAGAAAGGGCGCTCGCATGGGCAAGAAGGAGACCTACGTCAAGAAGGTAAGATCCCTCAGGTACCTGCTGGGTGTGGCAAAGGACAGGTCCGATATAGACAACAAGGAGTTCTGGTCGCTGTACAAGAAGGTGAGAGGAAACACGGTACGAAACAAGGCCCACCTGAGGCAGCTCATCGAGACCGCAAAGCAGTCCAGAGAAGCCTAGAAGTGGTGCACCCTCTTCTCAAAGTCCAGTATCTTGCGGCCCCTGATCTCCACCCCCTCGTCTGTTAGCATGTTGATCTTGATATCCTGCCCGTAGGCATAGCCGCCCACGCCCCCGTCGGAGAGCACCACCCTGTGGCACGGAACCACGCCGGGAAACCTGTTTCTGTTCATTATCCGCCCTATGACGCGCTGTCCGTTTTTGAGCCCCACTGCCCTGGCCAGCTCCCCGTATGTGGTAACCTTGCCCTCGGGAACCTGCATCAGCTTCTTGTACACGTCATCATCCAGGGTCAGAGCCGGATCACCTCCAGATCGGTGTCTGCGACCAGATCCAGGACCTTCTGCTTGTGGGGCCCGAGCCCCTTCCAGTCAAGGAGCGCCGCCGTGGCCCCTGCGTTGCGCTCAAGAATGTGCGAGAAGAGGTCGCAGTCAAGATGGCCGAGGTCGCGCCGCGGCACCACGGTTCCCAAGGCAAACTCGCCGTGTAGCAGCTCCTGGGTAAAGGCGCGCGGATAGTGCGTTCCTCCAAAGCATATGCCCACGGGATACCGGCCGGGATCCTGCCGCATTGCCTCGTCTACCACCTCTGCCACCCTGCCACACAGGTCTCCATCATCCCACTGCACCTGCGTGGTTCCCACCTCTATGAAGAGTGATGGCTTTGAGAGCGCCGTGGGGCCGTGGTGCGTTGCCTCGATTGTGATCTGAAAGTCCGCAAAGTCCCCCTGTCGCGCCTTTAGCAGGCGGAGATACCTCTTCTGCAGATCAGGGTATGGCACTGCCACCTGCCGGTCGCCCCCTCCAAAGGCGGCATGCGCAAAGTTTCCCGTGGAGTGGCAGGTGAGCGCCAGAACCCCGGAGCTTGCGGCATGCTTTGAGAGAAAGACGTAGCCGTCGTACCGGTACTCCTGCTCCAGCCAGTCCGCAGAGATTGCGGGCGTCGGTATCTCCGTCAGGTCATAGTCAGAACCCGAGAGCACGCTACCGTTTCGCCTCATCTTCTGCGACAGGTGCTGTGCCATGCTGTGTCCTGCCGGATCATCGCTGTAGGCGACCAGGATATTCACGATAAGAGATATAAAGATATCATATTAAAGCTCGCTGATGAATATTATGAAAACATTGAGGAACATGGAGAATACCATGAAGATGGCAAGAAAGCCGGACAAGGAAGAGTACAAGCAGCACCTGCGCCTGGTCCTACTGGGAATCGGCGCCGTGGGGGCCATAGGGTTTACCATCCAGTTCGTGTTCTCGGTAGTTACATTTACTTAAGTGGAAAAGATGTCCCAAGAAATAAAATCACACCTCTTTGCCATAAGAACCACAGGCGGGCAGGAAAAGGTCGTCATGAGGATACTCGAGTCCAAGTCCAGGGCAGACGCAGTCGACATCCAGTCGGTTCTGCTCGTGGAGAACCTCAAGGGATATGTGGTAATAGAGGCCATGGAGCCCAGCGCGGTCTTCAAGGCAATCCAAGAGGTGCGACACATACGCGGCCAGCTCCGCGGGGAGCTGCAGTTTGAGGATATCGAGGGATACCTCATCAAAAAATCCACGGTATCCACCCTGCAGGTAGACAACGTAGTGGAGATCGCAGGAGGCCCATTCAAGGGAATGAAGGCCACAATCACAAGAATAGACCACGACAAGGAGGAGGCCACGGTAATACTGCTGGACGCCCCGTACCAGCTTCCGGTTACGGTCGATGCCAACTACCTCAAGGCATCACCAGGTTAGGAAGGATTAAATTTTCAGGAGATACGGTGAGGGTATAATGGGAGAACCGCAATCAGTATCTGCTCTGGTAACCGGCGGAAAGGCGTCGGCAGGACCGCCGCTGGGTCCCGCACTGGGCCCGCTGGGAGTGAACATCATGGAAGTGATCGGGGCCATCAACGAAAAGACCATGGGCTTTGAGGGAATGAAGGTTCCCGTCACGGTAGTTGTGGATACGGACACAAAAAAGTATGAGATCGAGATCGGCATACCGTCGTCTGCTGCCCTCATAATGAAGGAGATCGGAATCACAAAGGGCTCCGGAGCGTCCGGCACCGAGTGGGTAGGCGACGTATCCATGGACTCGATAGTCAAGGTTGCAGGCACGAAGCTGGAGGCATCATATGCCACCTCGCTAAAATCGGTTGCAAAGACCATAGTAGGCACCTGCCTTGCCCTGGGCATCAAGGTGGAGGGCAAGACACCCAAAGAGATAACCGCCGAGATCAACGAAGGCAAGTGGGACGAAAAGATATAGAGGCTATGCGTCATACAGCCACTGGGTGACGATATCAGACACCAGCTGCTCCACGCTGCACTCCTCTTCCTCGGCCTCGGCCGCAAGCCTTGCCAGCAGCGGGCCGGACAGATCCAGCTTCATGTTTTTGTTGTAGTATCTGTTTGACTTGTGAACCAGCTGCGCGTGTGTGTCGTCCGGGTTGTCGACCACGGCCTTGATGTACCTGCTCCTCTTTGCCATGTCGTACTTTGCTATACGGTTTGCAACCTCCACTGCGTGAGCCGTGTTGCCAGAGGCGCGCATCAGGTGTATTGCCTGGTCGCGCGAGAGCAGCTCCGGCACCATGTCCTTGAGCTGGGACGGCACGGCGTCAAACCCCAGGTACCGCTCCAGCGTTCTTGCAGATATCCCCAGGTACCGGTGCGTCTTTGCCTTGCCGTTGCGGTCCACCAGAAACCGCACCGCCTTTGAGATCTCCGCCCCGGTCATGTTGCGCCGCTGGAGGTTCTCTATAAGGGACGTGGTCTTGGCTCCCGTCACATCCTGCCCGTCATCTAGCACCAGGGCCTGAATGGTGTACATCTTCAGGGATATGCATGCGGCCAAGCGCCGCTGGCCCGATATCAGGACATAGCCGTCCTCCTCCTCCTGCACCAGGGGCGGATTCTGGAGGCCGTCTGCCTTGATCGAGCGCGCAAGCTCGTCGATGCCCTCCCTGTCAAGGCTTCGCGCCTGTGCCTCGGCCCACACGCGAATGGAATCCAATGGAATCTCCCGTAGGTGGTATCTCAATGCAATTATTTGTTTGAGGATAGTATTTTAAACTCTTGCGGTATTTGCCTGGCGCGAGGCGGGTAGATCCCCCTTGCTCAGGCACAAACCTGCACGACTGGATAGAGTCTTACGTCTGCTCGGCTGGACAGGCGCCATGCACATGCCGGCACGGCTGCATCGAGTCGGGCGCAGAACCCACTCCTCAGACGCGCATATCAGGATGAGGGCGCAGTGGCATGACTGGTGCGCGTACCGTCATGGCTTGCGCGGCCACAGGCGCACGTGATCCTTGCTTACCTTCTGCAGCTCCACAAAGGTCTCCGTGTTCTGGATTCCGTTTATCCTGCCGATCTTCTCGATCACCACGTTGTGAAGCCGTTCCAGATCGTCCGCAAACACCATGACCATCATGTCAAACCGGCCGGTAACCTCCGAGACGGACAGTACCTCTGCAGTGTCCAGCAGCTCCCTGTGAATCTCGATCTTGAGCTTTGGATCGCGGTTGACTCCCACCATTGCCCTGACTCCGATTCCCAGAAGCGAGTCGTCGATCTCTATGGTAAACCTCTTGATCAGGCCCTTCTTGGTCATCCTCTTGATCCGGCTGTAGATGACAGACGGGTTGACATGTATCTTTTTGGAGAGAACCGGTACGGAGATCGAGCTGTCTGCCGAGAGCTCGTAGAGCAGCTGCATGTCCAGATCGTCAAAGCGGTGCATTGTCAATAATAGATCACCGAATGTAATAAGTGTAGATATATTAGTGTATAACTGCGATGTGTCGTAAAAACTTGTGTCAAAGCAGACAATTAATGAAAAAATCTTCTACTACTCACCCCGCTGCCATCCCTAAACGATTTTAAATAGTCAAAAACGATGACCTGTCGTAATGGTAAGTGAGGAAGAGCTGGGCTCGATGATAAAGGAGGCCAAGGGCTCAGGCAAGGAGCGCAAGTTTACCCAGTCCGTAGAGATCATCATGAACTTTAAGGATATTGACGTAAAGAAGGGGTTTCAGATAAACGAGACGGTCCAGCTCCCAAAGACCACGTCGCCTGCCCGGGTCTGCGTAATAGCGTCCGGCGACATGGGCATCAAGGCAAAGAGCGCCAGCGCCGACCGGGTGATAGACACGGACGAGCTCAGCACGTTTGCAGAGAACAAGAGGGCCGCACGCAAGTTTGTCAACCAGTATGACTTTTTCCTGGCGGACACAAAGATGATGCCCACCGTGGGAAAGGTCCTGGGCCAGATTCTGGGACCGCGGGGGAAGATGCCCACGCCGGTTCCGTTCAATGCTCCCATCGAGGCATTTCTGGACAGGTTCAGATCGTCAATGCGCGTAAGGGTACGCGGATCACTGTCGCTCTCGTGCAAGATTGGCAACGAGACCATGGACGAGGCGGCCCTGACTGCAAACGCAATGGCGGTAATTGGCGCAGTGGAGAAGAAGCTTCCAAACGGTGACAAGAATATGAAGCGGATCATGATCAAGACGACCATGGGCGGCGCAGTAAAGCAGAAGATACAGACGAGGCGGAAATAGTGCACCAGAACAGAAGCACGTACCCAGAAAGGAAGACCAGGATGCACCAGCAGCTGCAGGCGACTCGAGGCAGATACAAGGTTCTGGCCCTGGTAAAGATGGACAAGGTAAGATCGTCGCAGATCCTGCCGCTGAGAAAGAGAATGAAGGGCGAGGCGGAGCTTGTAAGCATCAAGAACCGCATTGCAAGAAAGGCGCTGGAGGGCGCCGGCACCGGCGGAATCAGGCAGTTTGTGGACAATCTCACAGGCCAGTGCATGCTGGTACTCACAGACATGTCGCCGTTCAAGCTCAACATGCTGCTGACAAAGAACAGAATAATGCTGGCCGCCAGGGCAGGCGATACGGCCAGCGTGGATGTGGTGGTAAAGAAACAGAACACGGGCATTGCGCCGGGACCCATGCTGACCGAGTTCAAGGATGCAAAGATCCCCACAAGGATAGATCAGGGAACCATCTGGATTACAAAGGACACCATTCCGGTAAAGAAGGGCGATGTGATCTCAGAGCAGCTTGCGCCTCTTTTGACCAAGCTCAACATCAAGCCCGTGGAGGCCGGAATTGCCCTAGAGTACGCACTGGAGGACGACATGCTGTACGACAGGAGCGATCTAACGATCGACGTGGATGCGGTCCGCAACGAGCTTGCGCTGTGTCAGCAAAGGGCGCTAAACCTGGCGGTCGAGGCAGCCTATGTCACGCCTGAGAGCGTTGCAGCCGTGCTGGCAAAAGCGTCGCATGTGGCCAGAAGCCTGTCTGTAGAGTCCGGCCACATGACCGACGAGACGAAGGGCGAGGTACTGCAGAGGGCCCACCTGCGGGGCAGGGCGCTTGCAGGCAGCGCAAAAGGATACGCGCCGGCATAGCATGTGCAGGGCCGGCAGGCCATCTTCTGATATAGGGCGGATTTTACTGTGCAGCTGGCGCGTAGTTGCGTATGAAGCCAAAGCCCCACTCACTTGCGCGCAGGCCTTTGCATCCAGACATGCCTTCGCGCCGAGTACGACAGATGGGTGCGTGCGCAGAGTCAGGATCTAGAGACGAAAAATTTCAGACGCGATGCGCTTATCCGAAGAGTGACGAGAGTCCTTCCATTGCGGACTCTTCTGCCTTGGAGTCTGCCTTTGGTTCCTTTTCCGGGGCCGCTTCCTTTGCGCCGGCATCATCCTGCGCAGGGGCTGCCGCAGGTGCCGCAACCGGTGCTGCCTTGAGTGCCTCGTCGATGTTAACATCGGCCAGTGCTGCAACTAGTGATTTTACCTGGGTCTCGTTTACGTCTGCTCCCGAGGCCTTTACCACGTTGGTAATGTTCTCCTCGCTGACATCCTTCTGAAGTTTGTGAAGCATCAGGGCCGCGTATACATATTCCATTGTAGCAAATCCGCCCCATGAGTAATATAAAACTAAGGATCAGCATTTCACGCCCGATCCGTGCCAAAACGCGCACGTCAGTTCAGGATCTTCAGGCTCCTGCATACGGAGTAGAGGTTCCGCTTCAGGTTCCTATCAAGCAGCGTGTCCATCTTCTGTCGCAGCGTTCTCTTTGCCGCATCACGCTCGACCCCCTGCGGCAGGGACAGCACATTGTTTATCAGCTCCGGAAGATCCTCCCTGATCCATCCGTCCAGGTTCGAGTGGACCTTGGGCGGAATTATCTCTACCTTATCCTGTGACATGTCAAGCACCCCCGTAAAGCTGTCGTGTTCCACCCGGAATATCAGCGCATGTATGCAGTTCTCCGCGGTGGGGTTCTTCAGCACCTCCGCTGAGCGGACTCCGGCCTTGTCTTGGGCCACCTTGTTTTTGAGCCCCACGGGATCCACTACGACGCCATTTATGCCCATTCTGTCCCCGTCTACCCCGGTCACCACGCCAAAGACAAACCTTGCGTACTGGCCGTCCGGTCGGGGGGCAAAGACATGGGAGCCCTCCGTCATGGCTGGTTTTTTGCCAAACACGAGCTTGTTTTCCTTGGCGTACGTATTTAACTTGCGCCGATATTCGGCGGCTCCTGGTGCTGCAGGTGGCCAGGCGCCAGGTGCGTCCTTTAATTTTTTTATTCTACCGCGGCGCAAGGCAGGACATGGCGCGCCTCGGAACCGTGGGACTGCTCTTTTTGGCGGCACTGATACTCGTGTCTGCCCCGGCATCGGCGTACGGGTGGAAGTCGCTCATCTTTCACCTGCAGGAGGACTGCATCGTGGACTGCAACCAGTGGTATGGGAGTCTGGGATCCTCTTCCCCCGCAAATGTAATCATAGTAGTGGCCGGCATGTTTCTGTTCTACAGCATGGGCAGACTGAAAAAGTTTGAGACCATCGCCATGCGCTGCAGCAGCTGCGGCAGGTCAACCCACGGGCTCAAGTGCCCCCTCTGCAGCGCAGGCTAGGCTCCGGCGCGCAAAGGCGCCTGCGGGTCGGGCGCGCGGACTCTTCCTGAAATGGGCGCATATTCTCAAGCAAGGGCGGAGCTGATCCCGTGCGGCCGCGATCCTAAAATGACATAAGTATCAGATGATGCCAGTATAGACGAGGTGGTTTGGTGGAGATAGTGATGGGCAGGGGACCTGTGCATATTCTTCGCGAGTCCCCGTTTTATGTCCACATACTAAAAAAGTACCTAGCCTACAAGCTGTTTGACAAGAGGAGCCCGATATACGGCTCTGCGGACATCATCAACGTCTGCAACCTGCACTGCGAGCACTGCTACTGGTGGCTGAACAGGAAGGAGAACGACGAGTTGAGCCTGCAGGACTGGAAGAGGGTTATCGACGAGAAGTTCAAGAGGAACCACATCTTCATGGTCACCGTCGTGGGCGGCGAGCCGCTGATGCGAGGGGACGTGGTAGAGCTGTTTGCGGACGAGTTTCCAAAGCGTACCTGCGTGGTGACCAACGGGACATACCCGATTCCGCACCTCAAGAACATCTACTTTTACTGGGTGTCGATCGACGGGGACCAGAAGACCCACAACGAGATACGGGGCGACGGGGCGTGGCAGAAGACCAGGAAGAACGTGCTGGACTATGTAAACGGCAAGAAGAACGCCAAAAAGGACATATGGATTTCGATGACGGTGAACTCAAAGAACTACAAAACCATCCCCCAGGTGATCGAGGACTGGAAGGATCACTCCAACAAGATCGGCTTTCAGTTCCACACCCCGTTCATGGAGGGGGATCCGCTCTGGCTTCCGTTTGGCAGAGAGCGCAACGAAGCAATCAACTACATTCTTGAAAGGCAGAGTGGAGATCTGAAGGACTATATCGTGAACCCCAAGCACAATCTGGAGATTATGAGGGCCAGTTGGGGCGGAAAGGGCACCACGCCGATCGACTGCCCCACATGGGCCATAATCTCCGTGGATCATCGCGGAAGGGAGAAGATGCCGTGTTGCATCGGCAGTGCGGAGAAGGACGGAATGAAGCCGAACTGCGAAAAGTGCGGTGTCGGGTGCTACTCTGTCATGATGGGCTATGGCCTCAAGGGGTAGCCGGTGTGAATTGACGCACCGCAGCGGTTGCGCCTGCCGCGCGTGGCCCTAGCGCGCGGGCACGTCAAAGGCCATCTCGTTGCCGTATCTCCGACGGATGTCGTCATAAAGAGCCTTGCGCTCCGGATCCAGGTTCCCGCTCCCGTCATACATCTTTGTGAAAAAGCACGCCAGCACACGCGCCCCCTGCTCGTCAAAGAACTGCACGCTGAAGCTGGTTCGTCCGGGTTTCTGCTCCTCTACGAACTTGGCCTTCCGGATCAGGTCGGCGTTCACATGCATATGACATGGTCCGTCATTGTCACCTATTGTTATCCACTTCTCTTTCTGTCTGATTCCCAGCGAGTTGCTGCGGATCTCGCTTACCGCTCCGTTGGATCTGACGATCAGCAGGACGTTCTGCACACGTATGACATCTGACAGGACACTTTGTAGCACAGATGACATGCCAGACAGCGGCTATTAAAGCAGGCTGTGAGTCTTGCGCATCCGAATAAAAGGCGGAAGGTCTTGCCGCAGTCGGTGCGCCAGGACTTCACTTGCCGTGGCGCGGCACCCACATGCCGGCAGACGCCATCCTAATGATGCCAAGGTCTCAGCATGCCGATCGCCGGGCATACTGATCCTGTGCTTCGATATGCCCGGGCTAGCCCCCGGTTGCCGCATCAAACAGGGCGCACTCGCACCTGTCGCGCTCGCCGCAGTACTGGCACTTGCAGTGGCAGTGAAGCAGCTGTATCTCGCACCGGTCGCAGCTGTCATACCCCTCTGCCCATACAAGTGATCTGGCAGTCATGCCGCCTCCGGGCACCACTCTGCCGGCAACAGCGTCAGGGTGGATCTGACATGCAGCATGCTGCGGATCTTCCAGACTATGGTGCGCTTGAGTGACTCGGGGGTATCTGACTGCACACTAGCAACTATGTCGTACGCGCCGCTGACGCTCCGGACATCTGTCACGCCCTTCACATTCCTCAGGCTGTCAGAGACCTCCTCGCACTTGTACAGGTCGCAGTTTATGAGCACATGCGCCATGGGCCTTACCAGTATCTTCTGTGTTGACATATTATACTATACAGTATCAGGTATTTTAAGAGGATCAGCTAATAGATATAAACATATAAGATATTTACGAAAAGAACCATACAAGTATTAAGATAATCAGCTGTTTAGGCACATCGTACAAGATGCCATAACGGCACGCAAAAGTTCGTGCAGTGTGTAAGCAGACCGTAAGACTTTGATACGCTCAAAAATCCACTTATGGAATCAAATCCTTCATGGAATACACTGTTTTTTTGACCAGTTGTGATCGATTCCAATAGGTGCTGGTCAATGTTCTGCACGAATTTACGATCGGCGCTATACGACGTCTCAGGGAGAGCCTCGTGGTGGTGTCACGCATGAAACCGCCGCATCGCCATACCTGCCCCGGCCATGGCAGGATTGCTGACGGTATCCCGGAACCATAGGTGAGTTCGGGCCAAACCGGCAGATGCACGGTTTTTATCATACTGCCCCTAGGTGCGCAGCCAGTGGCAGTCGCAGTTGCAGCCCTGCTGGCATCTGACCCTCCTGCAGTCAGAACACAGCTTGCTCCTCCAGAACGACGCGATGTTCATGCCATACATCCATTATTTTGTATAAAAGCCTGCAATGAGCAGGGTGGCCCATGTAAGGATCCAGGGAATGCGGCCGTTCCGGCGGCGCACCAAGGTATTGCCTGCCGCCCCATATCTGCAATTAGGAATTTCTTAATATCCGAAGATCCGAGAGTCCTGCAATGAGAAAATCCGATATTCTCAGGGAGTTCTCCGCGGATCCGGACAGGTACTACAGGGTGAATCTCTTTGAGGAGCAAGGGTTTGAACGGAAGAGGTGCAAAAGGTGCCGCAGGTACTTTTGGACGATGGATGCGTCACGCCGGTTCTGCCCTGACGACGCGCCGGACATCTACTCGTTCATAGGCCAGCCGCCCACCGCAAAGCGCTTTGACTACACAGAGGCTTGGAGGCAGGTCGAGTCGTTCTTTGTAAGAAACGGTCACACGTCCATAAGTAGGTATCCAGTGGTGTGCCGCTGGCGCGACGATCTCTTCTTCACCATAGCCAGCATAGTGGACTTTCAGAGGGTGATGGGCTCAAAGGTGGTCTTTGAGTTTCCCGCAAATCCGCTGGTGGTGCCGCAGACATGCCTGCGCTTTAAGGACCTGGAAAATGTGGGCGTTACCGGACGACACTTTTCCAGCTTTTGCATGATAGGTCAGTGCGCGGTTCCGGATCAGGACGGGTACTGGAAGGACCGGTGCGTGGAACTGGACTACCGGCTGGTAACAGAGCAATTCGGGATCCCCGGCGAGGAGGTCACGTTTGTCGAGGATGTCTGGGTAGGCGGCGGCTCGTTTGGATCCTCGCTGGAGTACTTTGTCCGCGGCCTGGAGCTGGGCAATGCCGTATTTACCGAGTTTCAGGGAGAGCTGGGAAAGCATACGACCTTGGACCAGAGGGTCATAGACATGGGCGCCGGCCTTGAGAGGCTGGCCTGGATCACCGCGGGCACGCCCACCGCGTATGACTGCTGCTTTGGACCTGTCATTGGCAGGCTGTTTGAGATGGCCGGCGTGGATCCCGAAGCGGGAGCTCCGGTAGCATACTTTACAGAGATCGCAAAGGCGCTGGACAGGCTCGACCCGCGGGATCTGCGGAGGCGTGCGGCATCTCGTGCTGGAATTGCGGAGGATCAGATAAGCCGGCTGGTCGTACCCAGAGAGGGCGCGTACCTGATAGCGGATCACCTTCGAACCCTGATCTTTGCCATCGCCGACGGCGCCCTGCCAAGCAATGTTGGGGGCGGGTACAACCTGCGCATAATGCTGCGCCGCATAAGCGGAACCATAAACAAGCTGGGGATCAGGCCAGACATCCCGGAGCTGGTGGATCTGCACATCGACTACCTTATGAGGACGTACCCGGAGCTGGACGCCCGGAGGGACGACGTCAAGACGATCCTGGATATCGAGTCCAGGAGGTACGAAGAGTCAAAGTCCAGAATGGGCAGGATTGCGCACAGGATAAACAGGAAAGATCGGCCGCCTACCGTGGACGAGCTGATAACGCTCTACGAGTCGGACGGCATCACGCCGGACTACCTCATGGAGACGGGGGTCATCCAGGAGGTTCCTGCCACGTTCTATACCAGGCTGTCACAGCTGCACCAGGACAGAAGGGAGGGTGCTGCGGTGCATCTCCCACTGGAGGGGCTGGACGAGACTGCGGCACTGTACTATGCAGACGATCCCGCCACATTCGATGCCATGGTGCTGCGGGTGATCGATGACATGGTGGTGCTGGATCGGACATCGTTCTATCCAAGGGGCGGGGGGCAGGAGCCGGACCACGGGAAGATAGACGGCTTTGCGGTAGCCGATGTACAAAAGCACGCAGGCATCATACTTCACAGGCTGGAGGGGGGCGTGCCCCGGGAGGGCAAAACGGTTTCGTGCAGCGTTGACCAGAAGAGGAGAGCGGGCATCACAAAACACCACACCGGCACCCACATCCTGAACGCATCGTCCCGGAAGGTCCTGGGTTCCTGGGTCTGGCAGCACTCGGCTTTCAAGGAGGAGGATCATGCAAGACTGGACATTACGCACCACTCCTCGCTGACCGGCGAGCAGGTGCAGAGGATAGAGGATGAGGCAAACGCACTGGTAGGGGAGGACCTCCCGGTGACCGTGGAGAATCTTGATCGAGGATCCGCAGAGCAGAGGTACGGCTTTAGGATATACCAGGGCGGTGTCGTTCCCGTCAAATCGGTGAGGATAGTCTCGATCCAGGACCGCGACGTGGAGGCCTGCGGGGGTACCCATGTAAAGAGGACAGGCGAGATCGACCTCATAAGGATCACAAGGACCAAGAGAATCCAGGACGGCGTTGTGCGCCTCGAGTTCGTATCTGGAGAGGCCGCAACAAAATACGTAGCAAGGGTGCACAAACAGGCAGCGCAGGACGCCGCAGAGGCCAAGAGCAGGGAGCGCGTACTCGCGGAGAGGGAGGAGCAGAGGAGCGTGGCCCGGCAGGACATACCGGTGCTACTAGCTGGAATATCTGCCAGTGCCGAACCGCAGGAGCCCGGCCAGTGCCGCGTCATACGCACAAGTAGCTCCCGTTTTACCATAGAGGAGTGCGGGAACCGGCGGGCCCACCGCACCGGCATAGAGCGGTGGCGCACCGGCACCGGGTGGTTCTACCGCACATCAGACCAGAGATACGGCGAGCGCTTTCACATAAAGATGGGCAGGGACCTGGTGAATGCAGAGCCTGGTTCGACATACTGCGGCCTGCTTGAGGCGGGTCCCACGGTCAGGATAATGGTATATGCGGGGGAGCAGGTAAGCGCGGACCGGTCGGCGGCTGCCATCGCCGAGGCGGCATCGCTGGCCCTCGGCGGTTCCGGTGGCGGCAACGCCTCATTTGCGCAGGGCGGCGGAAGGAACACATCTAAAATAGAGGAAGCTCTGGACATAGCAAAATCAATGGCTGTTGGGATGTAGATGCGCATAAACTGGAGCGACATAGAGGGAAAGTGGAGAAGGAGATGGCAGGAGGCCGGCCAGTTCGAGGCCGACACGGAAGACAGGCCAAAGAAGTTCATCACGGTGGCGTATCCCTACCCCAACTCGCCGCAGCATGTGGGGCATGGCCGCACGTACACGATAGCCGACATCCACGCCAGATTCTACCGCATGAACGGATACAACGTGCTCCTTCCCATGGGGTTCCACTACACCGGCACGCCCATTCTGGGCATGGCAAAGATGGTAGAGGCAAAAGACAGGGAGCTGCTAAACGGCCTGAGGGACATATACCACGTACCCCAGAAGGAGATCGAGACCTTCGTCGAGCCGATAAGGATTGCCGACTACTTTCACGCAGAGATAAAGGCAGGCATGATAGAGATGGGCTACTCGATAGACTGGAGGCGGGAGTTTACCACCATAGACCCGGCGTACCAGAGGTTCATCGAGTGGCACATCAGCAAGCTCAAGGAGAAGGGCCTGATAATACAGGGCTCACATCCGGTCGGCTGGTGTCCGCAGGATCAGAACCCAGTATCGCAGCACGACACACTGGGCGACGTGGAGCCCGGGTTCACAGAGTACATGATGATAAAGTTTCAGTGGGAGGGGTACGTGATTCCCACCGCCACGCTAAGGCCGGAGACGATATTTGGTGTGACAAACCTGTGGGTAAATCCGGATACCACCTACAGAAAGGTGACGGTCAACGGCCAGAAGTGGATCGTGTCAAAGGAATGCGCGTACAAGATGGGGTTTCTGGGCATGAAGGTAACAGACGAGGGCAGCATCCCCGGCTCCCAGCTTGCCGGAGGCACGGCCACATCCCCCCACAACGGCGCCAAGGTTCCGATACTGGAGGCCGGCTTTGTGGATCCGAACACCGGCACCGGTCTTGTAATGTCTGTTCCCGCGCACGCCCCATTTGACTATCAGGCGCTAGCAGACTATGAGAAAGACCGCCCCTACGTGGGCCGCCGCATCGAACCCATTCAGGTTATATCCACCGACGGATACGGCAGCGTCCCTGCCAAGGAGGCAGTGGAGAAGTCTGGCATCACCAGCCAGAACGATCCCCGGCTGGACGAGGTATCGGCCGAGGTGTACAGCAAGGAGTTTTACGGCGGCACACTGCTGCCAAATACCGGGCAGTTTGCGGGCAGGGAGGTGTCTGATGCCAAGGACGACATAAAGAAATGGCTCGCCTCCTCCGGATACTGCGATATACTGCTGGAGCTTGCGAGAACGGTAAGGTGCCGCTGCGGCGCCCAGTGCGTTGTAAAGATATTCTCGGATCAGTGGTTTCTCAACTATGCCGACGAGGGCTGGAAGAATATGGGCAGGGAGTGCATTGACGGCATGAGCATACTGCCCCCCGAGATCAGGGGCGAGTTTCACAACGTGATCGGATGGTTACGGGAACGCGCCTGCGCAAGACAGCGCGGCATGGGGACAAAGATCCCATGGGACAGGAACTGGATCGTGGAGAGCCTGGCAGACTCGGTGATATACATGGCGTACTACATAATTGCCAAGTACGTCAACGAAGGGAGAATAGACGGCGCGGTCCTGCCTCCCGAGTTCTTCGACTATGTGCTCTTAGGCGCCGGAACCGCCGATGAGATTCCCGGGGTGCCGGCGGATGTGGCGGTGGAGATCCGCAACGAGTTTGCGTACTTTTACCCTGTGGACTCGCGCCACTCGGGCCGGGATCTGGTTCCGAACCACCTCACGTTCTTTGTTCTGAACCACGTGGCCACGTTCCCCCAGAAGCACTGGCCGCTACAGATTGTGGTAAACGGCTCCGTTCTGAGTGGCGGAAAGAAGATGTCAAAGAGCATGGGAAACGTGACACCGCTGAGGCAGGCGATCCGGGAGCACGGGGCGGATCCCATCAGGCTCACCATCATAATATCCGCCGAACTCCTGCAGGATGCAGAGTTCAACTTCGAGTCGGTGGCTGGAATCACCCGCAAGCTGGAGACGATGGTGGACGTGTGTTCGGGACTGAAGGGTCACGGCGCCGAACCTCCGGCCATGGTCCACGCAGAAGATCGA
Source organism: Cenarchaeum sp. (assembly GCA_965206845.1). Taxonomy (GTDB): domain Archaea; phylum Thermoproteota; class Nitrososphaeria; order Nitrososphaerales; family Nitrosopumilaceae; genus CAYGAM01. Next base: position 541,058 of record OZ242221.1, read on the forward strand.
TGGATCCTCAGCAGAATGCACAAGCTCGTCGCAGACATCACCGACAGCACAAAAAACATGAGACTCCGGGAGGCGCTTCACCACATTCTGTTCTCGTTCGAGTCGGATCTCTCATGGTACGCCGCGCGGGCAAAGGCCAAGGGCAGGTACGAAGACGCCGACTGCATGGGCATACTGCACCGGGTGTACACCGCCCGGGTAAAGATGCTCGCCCCCTTTGCGCCCCATATAGCCGAGGAGATGTGGGAGGTGTTGGGAAATCCAGGGATGGTGTCCCGGTCCGACTGGCCTGTCGCTCCTCAGGATCTGGACGACGCAGCTGTCCTGACAGAGGACATGCTTCGAGCCGCCGTAGATGACATCACGAACATACTCAAGGTTACAAAGATCACGCCGCGCCGGATCACGGTGTACACTGCCAGTCCCTTCAAATCAAAGGTGTATCGTGCAATACTGAAGATCATGGCATCGGGCCAGATCGCCATGGGCGCCATAATGAGGGAGCTGATAGAGGATCCCGAGATGGGTGGCATCAAGAGGCACTCTGACTTTGTTCAAAAGGCCATCAAGGATGTGCTGTCGGAGTCAGAGGAGATCAGGCGGCTCAGAGCTGAGACTTCGCTGGATGAGAGGCAGATACTTGCAGGCGAGCTTGGTGCCCTGGTCCAGAGGGAGTTTGGTGCACAGGTATCCGTACATGCCGAGGATGATGAGGATGTTTATGACCCAAAGGGCAGGGCTCGACATGCACGGCCGTTCAAGCCGGCTCTGCTCATAGAGTAGCGGCGCTGGCACACCTGTATCTCTGGCATCTGCAGCCGAGGTGGCAGGTTTTGGGTAGCGGCCTGTGGCCTGGAGGAATGACACAATGCGGCTGCACATGCCCACACGGCAGAACCAGCCATGTCGGGAAAAGTGCCAAAGAGATACCGGGCCGGATTATGCATCAGGACGGCTTTCCTGCCGATCGGTACTCTTGGGTAACTCTGATTTCTGCTGCTTTTTTTTGTCCGCCTGAGCCGGTAGGTCACGGGACGAGTTGCGGTATGAGGGACGGGCTGGTCGGTCGCCGGACGATGGGCGCTCTGGCCGGTCACGGGACGAGTTGCGGTATGAGGGACGGGCTGGTCGGTCGCCGGACGATGGGCGCTCTGGCCGGTCACGGGACGAGTTGCGGTATGAGGGACGGGCTGGTCGGTCGCCGGACGATGGGCGCTCTGGCCGGTCACGGGACGAGTTGCGGTATGAGGGACGGGCTGGTCGGTCGCCGGACGATGGGCGCTCTGGCCGGTCACGGGACGAGTTGCGGTATGAGGGACGGGCTGGTCGGTCGCCGGACGATGGGCGCTCTGGCCGGTCACGGGACGAGTTGCGGTATGAGGGACGGGCTGGTCGGTCGCCGGACGATGGGCGCTCTGGCCGGTCACGGGACGAGTTGCGGTATGAGGGACGGGCTGGTCGGTCGCCGGACGATGGGCGCTCTGGCCGGTCACGGGACGAGTTGCGGTATGAGGGACGGGCTGGTCGGTCGCCGGACGATGGGCGCTCTGGCCGGTCACGGGACGAGTTGCGGTATGAGGGACGGGCTGGTCGGTCGCCGGACGATGGGCGCTCTGGCCGGTCACGGGACGAGTTGCGGTATGAGGGACGGGCTGGTCGGTCACGAGATGAGTCGCGGTTTGGTCGGTCGCTATACGGGGTGCGATTTGGTCGGTCGCTATACGGGGTGCGATTTGGTCGGTCGCTATACGGGGTGCGATTTGGTCGGTCACCGGATTCTGCACCGTCAGGATTTTTTGCATCTCGCCTCCTCTGCCCTATCCTAGCATACTCCTGCTGCTGCATCTCCTCGCGCTTGCCTGCCTCGCACAGCTTTATCTCTCCATTGCGATCATGTACGCACTCCAACACACTACTTGACAGGAGAAACCCCGACGCCATCAGGGCCTCGTCTTCTGTCATGCCAAGCTTGAACGCAACTGTCTTCAGTTTGGTAAAAAACCCCATGCGGGAGTTTCGAATTACAAAACTCTTGATTCGATCATCGGCACTCTCAGTCTTCCTTCTAGGACCCCTGCTGTCAAACTTTCTTCCAAACTGCTTTTTTGGTCTAAATGACAATAGATAAGAGATTATTTGCACTGTTATAAGCCTTAGAAAACATCGCTTGTGTGTGGTCGCCTGCCACATCGAACCAGACATGTAGGCTCTGGAATGCGTGCCGCATAAGAAAGAAAAGCAGACGCCATACCGTCACCGCGCGGGCAAACAGAGACGACACTGTGGATCAGGATACAGATAGAACCTCACTTGAGAGTAGTCACAACTGACAATCAGTATTACTGATTTCCCGTCACGTATAGCGCCGATCGAAAGTTCCTGCAGAGTATATCGCTGGCTTCGATCACGTTTGTCTCAAACATGGACACCAGCCATTGACAATTGCCGCCTAATCCGTTCCTAATCTTGGCAGACATAACGTTCTGGTATGTGACTTTGCAGGGAAGCCTAACTGAAATGATTCGTGGATTCTGCAAGAACTTTTAGTCGGCGCTATAGTACCCACTGCCAAAGACGTACCCGTCGTGTAGAATCAGCATGGTGCGCTTGGATTCCACCTCGCCGGTGGCAGGGTTTCTAAAGTCATATACCATCCAGACCTTACCCTCTTCCTCCAGTGTGGTGCTGATTACATCCACAGATGGGTTCGGATCGAGATTAGTAATACGTAGAGAACCAACAAGAGAGGGATCCGCCCCGTGGGCCAACACAGTTCCCTCCAAACCGAACACAAGCGCATAGTACTCGTCTGTGCTGGACACGGTCAGTGCATCAAGGCAGCTCTCATCACATATTGCAATTGCATCGGCAATTAACTGTCTTACCAGTTGTTCCTTGTCTGCATCGCGTTTTTCCTTCATGGTGTCATCCATCTCACCATTCATTGCATCTCTCAGGGTTGAAAGCAGAACCAAATCTATGCCGTGTTCTGTCAGGATTTCGACTATCTCGGTGTTAAGGCACAAAGGCGCAGCAGACTAACCGATGTGCGCCTTCTTGGATACCATGCCTGAATGTGAGCCATCTGTCATTTTGTCTTTCATGGAGTCTTCCATCATGGAGTCGCCTGCTATCGTCCTCCATCATGGAGTCAGAGGCCAGAAAGGCATCTCTGACGTACAGCGCTAGTGGATCGTTGCACTTGATTGCGCAGATAGAAACTCCGTCCCTCAGCTGCTACTGTGGTGGACTGTACATTCCCGATTCGGCAGGCACCGGGCTGCCGGACTCGCCGCAAAAGACAGATCAGCACCAAATCCCATCAGGGCACCCACTGCGTGTACGGCAGAGTCGTCCATAGGGTAGAGCAATTCCGTTTGCTGTGTGTACCGAGAAGATTATATATTGCTCATATTAGACATTTTATAATGGCAGCGAAACAGAAAGTGGTACCCATGGAATGCGATGATAGCATTGATTGGAGTGAAGTGGCGGGACTCTCCTGGATCTTTGAGGAGGATCAGTATCACACATCAGACTGATGTGCCCCACATAGGCCCCCTGCCCACGAGTCATGCGCATCGCCACTTACACACCAAGTCAGGCGTGAAAACCTGTCCGCATGCACGAGCTCGCACCAAATAAGACAGAACTGACATGGTACACATACAGGTGCGGATTTTTTATTTAACACCGTCCAGACAGCTGGACGTGCAGGATGTAGAAGAGATCATAGACGCAGGGCAGAGGTGCCTCAATCTGGGCAACCCAAAGGAGGCCCTGAAATACTTTGAGATGGCGCAGAAGAGATCCTGGTTGTCACCGCACCGATTGTGAAATGGGTTCTGATGCCAAGAAGGCCCCGGTACAAGATTCCGCCGAACTAGGCCGCCCTCCCCTTGTGAGAGACGGCCGGTTTTCCTTGGTTCTCATGAAGGCATGACAGCACCCCTCCATACGGCATGCCGGTTCCCAACTATACGTGATCCAAAGGAGGCCGCCCTTATGAGCGGGATGTAGATCACCGGCATGTGGCTCCGGCTTCCGGTTTGCCACCAATGGAAAAGAAGGCGAGAAGCGCAGGAATTGGCATCGGAGCAAGAAGATGCTCACCGGGGTGCCGCGATCTGCCGATCGGCAAGCTTTTCGGTTTTAGAGTGACGAACGATTGCAGTCCCACCACTCCTCCTGCCGGACAATGCTTGGCACGCCCGGGTCAAGATCTTTTACCGGAGTCTGGCATCACTAACTAAACACCACTAGCGGATTCTTGGGGAATTTTTGGACAAGGCCACAGCATAAGAATAAATTATTCATGAAGATTATAAGTAAAAATCAGCACAATAACACATGGCATGCGACGATGGCATTGATTGGAGTGAAGTGATGGGACTCTCCTGGATCTTTGAGGAAGATCAGTATCACGCATCAGACTGACGTGCTCCGTGTAGGCCTCCCGCCCACGAGTCATGCGCATCGCCACTTACACACCAAGTCAGGCGTGAAAACCTGTCCGCATGCACGAGCCCGCACCAAATGAGACGGAGCTTGCACAACACGCATGCAGGTGCGAATTTTTTATTTAACACCGTCCAGACAGCTGGACGTGCAGGATGTAGAAGAGATCATAGACGCAGGGCAGAAGTGCCTCAATCTGGGCAACCCAAAGGAGGCCCTGGAGTACTTTGAGATGGCGCAGAAGATGGATCCCGAGAACGTCGAGATGCAGGTAAGGAAGGGCAATGTGCTTGGCAGGCTGGGAAGGTACGAGCAAGCCGTCTCGTGCTATGACCGTGCCCTGGAGCGCAGTCCGGACAACATTCTGGCATCGGTCAACAGAGGACTGGCGCTGCACTTTTTGAAGAGATACGACGAGGCGGTATCACAGTATCAGGAGGCACTCGCCATAAAGCCGGACAGCGCCCTCATACTTTACAGCATGGCGTCAAGCTTGGTCATGCAGGGCAAAGCGGATCGCGGGCTGGAGATCCTGCAGAGGGCGGTCAGGCTCGACTACACATACGGCATCAAGGCAAAACACGACATGGACTTTGAGAAGATGTGGCAGAAGCGCAGGTTTCAGAAGATCGTCCGCAGGTAGAGCGCAAAAAAACTAAATCCCATCATGCCCTACGGGTGGCATCGCCGCAAAGAATCCCCGGCAGGAATCGACAAGCGTCCTTCCGTGTGTACTGATAGTGAGCGCAGCACTGTTCAGCGTGGCGTACAGCTCGCAATTCATCAGGTTCGGCTCGATAGTCACAGTTGCAATAGCCGGCAGCATGCTGATACTTGCCGTAAGGGGCCGCAGCGCCATGGGCGCCACGATAACTGCCATCGGCGTTGCAACCATACTGATGAGCTCCATAATACAGGGCGATCTGGATCTGAAGACGGAGAACATCAAGGCGCACCTGTTCTGGTGGGATCAGCAGCCGCAGAAGATGCAGGCGCTGGAGGGATTTCCCACATGGGGCAAGATCTGGAGCCTCTCCACCGGAACCGTCTGCATCCTACTGGGCATGATATCTGCATACAGGCACGGCATGATATCTGTAAGAAACAGGCTGCCCTTTGACTATCCGTATCCCGTATGGAAGAGCAGCCAGCAGGAGATCACGCAACATAGCGCAAGCTTGGTTCCACTGAAGAGTTTGCTGTCCCAGAGAGAGCGCCTCATGCTGGCCAGGTACAGAGATGTGATTCGTAATTAGCACGCAGGCACATTAGAGCACGATCTTTGGCATAATCATACGAAAGTTGCATGCTTTGGAGCGCACATCTGTAAGATTATGGGCATCGAAGACCCGATTCTTAATTGCGGATCATGTCTCAGGCTGATTCTGGTGATGATCGAGAACAGAAGATACCTGGTCAAAAAGGACGAGATGGTGCCAGAGGAATGCACCGTGATCAGAACCGCAGACGGCAAGTCGATCTGCGGCCTGTAGGCACCAAGGGCCGCATGGCAAGGAAAGACATATGTTCTGAGAGGGCAGGATCGGCGGCACGGACAGTCTATTTATTGGGTTTGGTGTTACCATATCTGCGTTGAGGATTGCGGTAATGGGAATGGGAGTAGCAGGCTCGTACCTGATGGCCCGGCTGGCAGACTCGGAACACGAGGCCGTAGGGTATGAGAGAAGCACGGAGCAGAACCACGACTCGATATGCGCCTGGGGCACTATCAGGCCAGAGCTTGAAGGCTTTTGTAAAAAGGTCGGAAGGAACTTTGGCGACTTTATGATCCATGATGGCAAGACCATGCATGTCAGGATGAACAGTAGTGTCAAGTTCGACATCGGCCTGCACGGCCTCTGCACTTACAACAAGCTGGGTCTGATCAAGGACCTGATCAAGGACAGCGATGTAAGGTACGGCAAGGCGCCCAAGCTGGCGGAGCTGGAGGCAGAGTATGACATGATAGTTGACTGCACGGGATTTCATCGGAGCTATCTGCCAAAGCTTGAGAAGGACTTTTTCCTACCTACATATGAATACAAGGTAGAGTACGAGAACGGTGTGCCCTACGACGACTTTTACATCGAGCCGTTCCCCGGAATGTCGGGATATTTTTGGTACTTTCCGCTGGGGGAGCGGTGGGCCCACATCGGGGCAGGCGACTACTACAAGAACCACGTCAAGGCAACAAACGACTTTTTGAAGAAGCACGGCGGAAAGATACACAAGACAAAGGGCCGCCCCATAAGGCTGGCCACGCCGGGCCTGTGCAAGCCGTTCTACAACGGAAAGGTGGTAGGAGTCGGCGAGTCCATCGGGACGGTGTACGCGCTTCTGGGCGAGGGAATAATTCCCAGCATGCAGTGCGTCGACATATTCCTAGACAACATGCACGATTTTGAGGCGTATGAGATGGCAGTTGACGAGCACTACAACGTATACAACAAGGTGTTCCGGTTTGTGCACGCCAAGATACACAAGGACTTTAACATCATAAGATCCCTGCCGGACTTTATATCCATATTCAGGTACATGAAGAAGAACGAGGGCAGGTTTGGAATGGATATCAAGATAGGTGACCTCATCAAGGTGGCCAGGGCATAGCAGAGATCAGCTGTTCGTCAGGATATGACTGAGCGCGGGCCAGGCGCCCACACCGTCATCGTTTACGCCCAAACCCGCACGGAGCGGACAGAAGCATCCAAGCAGGCCTAGCTCCTCAGCTCGCCGGGGTTGTAGCTGTACGAGGCGCTCGAGTACGCCCTGCCGCCGTAGTACACGTGAATGTCATACTCACCAAGCTCCCGGAATACGGGATCCGATGCCAGAAAGCCGTACGAGCCGTCAGAGTTTGGCGGGATCTTTGCAATTGCCAGAACCCTGCCTGCCGAGTTGGAGATCACGATTCCCACCTCGTGGTCTTCCACCAGGTTGCTTACAAGGCCAAATATCATGATGTTGTCGCCACGACCGTACTGCTCCTTGTTGGTGTGCACCGATATGGTCAGGGCATCAGTTGCGTTAGTCATGCTCTGAATTGTTGCCTCGTGCTCTGCGATCTGGTCTCTCAGGGCCTGGTTTTCTATCTCCAGCAGTGCTACCTGGGGAACCGTTATCATGTCAGTCTCGATCATGAACTGGATGTTTGCCACCAGTCTCTGGTCATCCGCATCCCCCTGCGCCCAGGACAGTATGTTCTGCCGGATATAGTCCGGAATGGAGCTCTGAATCTGGGCAGATGCGGCAACCGTAACTGCCAATGTGGCAAATATCAGCAGGCATATGAACAGCAGGCGCGTACCTCTCAAGTGCACATAGTGTCTCACCATCATATATGAAATACGTGGTTAAAAAAAGATAATATCTGTTTTGTATGTCTGATAATTCTGTAGCAATGTAGCTGTCGGCCAGGCGGATCTGCCATCGATCTTGTGCATACTAACAGGGAATATCCAGACCACCCGTGACCCCCATCACGCATGCAGGGGCCATCCCTGCCGCGCGTGCGACGGGACTGCACAGCAAGTGGCGCGGCTGCACGATCGGCGCACGTAAGGCAGAAGGCTGTCGGATTGGCTCAAAGGCTGACAGCCCCAAAGCCCTCCCGCACGGTGCGCGCAGACTCGAGGTTGTACCGGTATATTATCCCCGAGTACTCCTGCAGAAGATCCATCATGCCGTCCACCGAATCCGCAAGGTAGAATCCCGGGCAGTCTCCGGTGAATTGAAATGTAGCGTGAACCCGGGCACGACCGCCCTCGCCTGCAAGCCACGTGGAGAAGGGATACAGATAACAGACGCCCGGTCGTCCGGGATGGATGCCGCACGCCCCGTCCCCGTCAAGAAACCTGCACGACACATGCGTGCCGTCGTCGGCCGCCGTCTCGCCCTCTTTTCTCTTCAGATTGATCATGGTCATCAACGTACTACGGCCGTCGGGTCCTGCTTCCTCCCAGGTAGCGGTCACAGTCTCCTCCCTGACAAAGTCCGATGCCCGACGGTACTTTAGTCCAGTGCCTATGGTGATCAGATCATCGTATGTCAACGGCAGCCTTCCCTGCCTGTTGCAGCAGTTGTGGCAGTCTGGCCAATAGCACTTCCACAGCACATACTTTTTGTGATCCACAAGGTACGGGATGTGAAATGTCACGTCACCTGTTTGTACCACACGATCCGACACGTTTGATATCCTGCGCAGTACAAAGTCCTTGATAACGGGATCGATGTCCCAGTCACGCTCCAGCAGCATTAGGGACTCAGATATCTTGTCCTGAGACAAATCAAGTTATAACCCGCACGGTATTGTTATTAATGTTGGGCGTCAAAGGCAAATACGCGGCGGCAACAGAGAGCAGGCGGTTTGTCTGGAAGGAGATAGTCTGGCCGCTGATACTGGAGGTAAACGATGTAGCCTTTACCTTGGAGCAGTACCAGGTAAAGCGCGACTACGTCTCAAGAAGGGACGGCATCAGCATCTACAGGCTCTCCCGCGGACTGGCATCCCTGCTGCAAAAGGGCCTGCTGAACAAGGAGAACAAGCTGTACTCGATCCACTACCGCCTCATCCCATACATGAGGCTCAAGGCCGAATGCGATTATGCCACGGCGCTAAACGAGACAAAGATGTGGCCAGTGGTGAAGATCGCACAGGGGTAGGACAGGTAGTCCGGACAGCCATTTGCGGCTGTGTCCTAGAGACATAACCCCACAATCATCCGCCGTCGTCGCGTCGGTACGGGTATTCTTCGAATTCTTGGGATTGCGGTATTTTTCCCACATCTCCGGCTTCAAACGCTGTCCGAAACTGTAAAATCCCATCCGATCCAAGGGATGGTGCGCAGGCTCCCCTACGGGCGGCGCGGGTGTCTCCGCGCCGGTTATGCAGCCATTGCAGTGAGCGACTCGTGCGTGAGCCTGCCGCTTTTTACGTGCGATCGCGCGACTACCCCTATGTTGTAACAAATGATCCGGATTGCAACCTCTCGGTTCTGCCGGACGAGCCTCCTGCCCCGGAGGTGGTTCCCGTACATCTTCTTGATTGCCCCAAAGACGGCTTCGATTATGCTGCGCTGGTGGTACTCTGCCATGAACCTGTCAAGGTCGTCCCTGTGGGTCCGGGTCATCTCGCCCCAGGCTTGGCTGCCGCCGTTCTTGCAGGTCGTGTTGGATTTGGGCAGGATGCGGGGCGTCATGCCCATGCCGGCTATCGCGTCGCATATCAGTCTGGCTAGGTAGGCCGAGTCCAGGCAAAAGTTGCCGTTCCCGTCCGCAAGCCGGTCCAACATGGGCCACATGCCGGTGATGTCGGAGGTGTATCCGTCGGTGACGTGATAGTCCAGGATGGCTCTGGTCGCGATATCGATGATGCTGTGAAGCTTGATCCACCCGCGCTTGGTCTTGGCCTGGCTGTGGCGGATGCTGAACCAGCGGACGAACCGGTTGCCTGAGTAGCCGGTGCTGTCCCCGGCCAGCGAACCGGCCACGATGTCGCCTGTGATCCTCAGGTGAACCTCGCGCAGGTACGACTCGGGGATCAGGCCGTAGGCGCGCCATATGGTGCTCTTGGAGGGTATCCCGGACAGTCCGATCCTGCTGACAAGATCCGGGTGCATTCTGAGGCAGCCCACCATCTTCCTGTAGGTCTTCATCTCTGCTTCCATCATGATGCAGACAACGGCCATGGCCTTTGGCGGATAGGCGGTCATGCCGCCCAGTCCAGAGACATGATCCGCAATTAAGAATCGGGCCTTCGATGCCCATAATCTTACAGATGTGTGCTCCAAAGCATGCAACTTTCGTATGATTATGCCAAAGATCGTGCTCTAATATGCCTGCGTGCTAATTACGAATCACATCTCAGGTCTGGCTTGGTAGGGGTCACCCATCTCCTTGATGGTGTTCAATATGGTGCTCAGTATCAGGCCCGGCAGGTACTGCTGGACAATATTGAATGGTCGCTGATCGCGTCTTCCATCTGTCATTGGCGGGGCCGCGATCCGCCGATCAATATACCCTGCTATTTAGAGATGATCTATATCTGTAGGACACAGCCGCCATTTGCAGAATAATTATATGGCAACCGGATTGCAACAGACACTGTAGCCCGATAGTCTAGTTAGGTCAAGGATCTCGCGCTCTGGATCTTACCTGAGGGGATACGCGGGGACGGCAGTTCGAATCTGCCTCGGGCTACCACCCTATCTTGAGGCCTGTGCTATTCTCTCCAGCTCGTTCTTCTTCTTTACCGATGGCGCGTCGGAATCGTTGTTCTGCGCCCGGATGAGGTGCTCGGCCAGGTGCTCCTCGATTGGCTTTGGGTTGGAGAAGGTCGCCTCCTTGACGCCGTCTGCGATAAACCTCAGGGCCAGGTCCACGCGTCTGATGGGTGCCACATCCACCGACACGTGGTATACGGTGCCGCCGTAGACTATTCTCGTGGTGTCCTCGTTGGGCGCAGAGTTCTCCACTGCCCGCACCAGAACCTCCACGGGGTTCATGCCGGTCTTGATGTGTATGATCTCAAAGGCTACCTTTACCGTGTTGAAGATGTTCATCTTCTTGCCGGTCATTCTGCCCGTATTCTTTGCGTACCTCTTGCCAAAATGCATCATCTTGTTTGCCAGCCTCTCCACTAGGTTTACGTCTGCCTTGTTGAAGCGCTTGAGTGCAGAGCGACCAAAGGTCATGGGCATGATCATCTTCTTCATGGATATAGCGGTCTTGAGGCCAGGATCCCTGACCTCGATCTTTGACATGTCCCACTTTCTGAACAGAAGCAGATTCTTTGTCTGGGCCATTGCACTACCGCCTGGGTTTCTCCTTTTTTCCGATTACCAGCTCGTGCAGCGACGTGCCGTTTACCTTGAATACCTTGTACCGCACGCCCGGAATGTCCCCCATGGCGCCGCCCTGCGTAGCCCCCATGCCTTCAATGTGCACCTCGTCGTGCTCGTCGATAAAGTTCATGGCGCCGTCGCGGGGCAGAAACGCCGTGACGGATCTGCCGTTTTTGATCAGCTGTACACGGACGCACTTTCTTACCGCAGAGTTGGGCTGCTTGGCCTCCACGCCCACCTTCTCCAGCACTATGCCGCGTGCCTGCGGCGAGCCGCCCATCGGATTTGACTTCCTGTCCAAGCCAAGCTTTCTTCGTTTGTATGTGGAGATGGACCAGCGCTGTCTCTTCTTCTTGGCCTTGAGCACGCGTCCTGCAAATAGTCCCAGCGGTGATTTTGCCACAGCATTACAACTCCATCTTTGCAGCTTCGGGACTGTTGATTAGAACGTTGGCGATACCAAAGTATCTACGGGCAAGCAGTCTTGCCTTCTCGGCGTTGCGTCCGTCCCGGCCCACCACGAGACCCTTGTTGCGAGGATCTACTACAACTATGGCCTGCTGTGCCCCATCGGGGCGCTTTGTTATCTTTGCCTCGGTGACCAGCTTGTTGTTTAGTAGGTTCTTCAGGAATGTTGCCGGATCCTCGTTGTACTCCACCAACTCGATGTTTCTCCCGACCATCTTCTGCAGTGTCTTGATGTGCGCCCCGTTTTTTCCTATCGCCAGGCCCATCTTGCCCGAATTTACTACAAATATGATGCGGTTCTGTTTTTCGTCCTCCACGCAGTCCCGGGGGTTTACATTGGCAACATTCTGAAACAACGACATCAGACGCATCTGATCGATTGTCAGGTTTATTGATTGTGTCAAGATGCCTCCATTTTAGATCAGAATCAGCCTGACTCCATTTAAACCTTCAATAGTACTGTGCACTGTCACTCTTCTTCAGACTCGTTGATTATGGATGTTATGCTGTTTTCAGCTAGTGAGTTAAATGATACGGTAGATACACGAAACTGCCGTCCGCACAGCCGTCCCAATGCCATCGAGGTGCCCGCAAACTTGAGTGTCCGCACCTCATGCGCCTTTGCTGCCTCCTCAAGCCGGATCATGGACGAGGTAGGCACCGATCTGGAGAGCACCACCAGCTTCGAGTCGACCATGGTTCCCAGCACCTGCTTTGCGCCCAGAACGCACCGGTTCTCCTTGATCTCGTCACGAAGCGTCTTTTGTAGCAGTTTGTTCATGTCTGTAGGCTTGATCTCACCGCAGGGGCTTTATAACATTATTGAAGACCAAAAGGATCCGGTCAAAGGCCACAACGGGTGCCATGTCCCACGAATTGCACAGGCATGATATGCTCAACGTTTTGGTTTGTGTTTACTAAATTAAACATGCGCAACTAAGAGATGCACCATGGATCCGATCCCATGAGCCTGTCTGAGTTCATGAGCAGGATAGATGACAACCCCTACTACCCTGTGGATCTGGCAGACTATCCCGGCATGTTTGACTTTAGAATTACGCAAAACGGCATGGTTTACCTTGAGCGACTCAGGGAGGAGCTGGAGTCGGGCTCAGAGTTTTCCGATGCAAAGTGTCTCTACATGGGCATCCTCTACCTTGGATGCGCGGTTGCCACGAGGAGCCCCAAGGAGTGCAAGGGGTGGCAGGTGTACATGTTTCTGGTGGGAAAGACAACAGACATGTACACGCCGGAGATCAAGGCTGATCTTATGCAGATGGGCTGCATTGAAGACAACCCGGAGTACAACCCAAAGCTGTACAAGCGGCACCTTATCTGGAAGATGAAGGCGTTCACGTCCACCGGCTGCGGCGGGCCATGGTAGAAGAAGAGCCGTAGCTTGCGCAGAGAAGCCTTTTGCTGCAGTCGATATACCGAACTAACTCTTCTTGCAACAGATGTCTTGTGCTAGATTCCGCTCTCTTCGTCTGGAGCCTGGACGGAGTCCGTCTGGGTCTCTGCGGAATCTGTCTGGACTTCTGTGGAACCAGGCGCATCCGTGGAGTCGGCCTGGGCATCTGCGGAATCGTCTCGGGCTCCCGCGGACTCCATGTACAGATCCACGGTTCCGCTTCCGATGGGTATGTTGCTTCCCACTATGACGTTCTCCGTCACGCCCTTAAGCTGCTCCACCTCGCCGCCTAGCGCCGCGCGGGCTATGGTGGGAACTGTAATCTCAAAGGCTGCCCGGGCAAGCACACTGTCCTTGGTTCCTGCCACACCGTGACGGCCTATCTGCTGCATCTTTCCTTGGGAGCACATCAAGTCTGCCACCAGCATGATGTACCGAACATCCACCTCCAGACCCTGATCCTCCAAGGTGGACTTGATCTCGTTTATCAGGGCGCTGCGGGCGGCCTCGATTCCCAGCGTGCCTGCAATCTCAAACACATTATTGGTTCTGACGTTCTTGACGTCTATGCCCTTGACCCCCAGCACCTTGGCTAGGTTGGAGCCCGTGGTCTGGATCACCCACTCGTTGTTCTTCTGGATCAGGGTGACCCGCTCTATGTCGGGGACGCCCTTGACAATGGCGTTGAGAACCTTGTTCCTGGTAGCTATTATGGTCGGCGCGTCAAGCTCATCTACCAGGTTCAGCACCAGCTGGTCCCGGTTCTTCTCTATCTTGAACTTTTTGTTGGACGACAGCGCATTCTTGACGTCATCTATGGTGCAGCCGCGATCCCTCATCTTTTTGTAGTCCAGGTTCAGCGCTATGTGCGAGGCGTAGTCAGTGGGGCTGTCTATAACCAGCTGGCCCACCTTTGTCTTGAGCACGTTCCTTGCTATGTCGATTGCCCTTTCGCGGGATCCTTTTGAGTCCTGGTCCAGATAGATGTCCATGGTGGGCGTAACGGGCTTTTTGCGCGCATCCACCAGTTCGATGAGCCTCGGAAGTCCCAGGGTGACGTTTCTCTCCCTGATTCCCGCAAAGTGAAATGTCCTCAGGGTCATCTGTGTTCCGGGCTCGCCTATGGACTGGGCGGTAACGATGCCCACGGCCTGTCCTGGCTCCACCTGTGCCTTGTTGTACAGGTCCAGCCCCTTCCTGCATACCTTCTCGGCACCCTCCACACTGAGAGACGACTCGTGCAGCCCGGCAGTCACCATCTGCCGTAGCCTTGGGTTGAACGTTCTCGTGTACTTTTGTGCCAGCGCCTCCATCTCTTCTGTGGTGGCCTCGTCGTCCGTATCCACTATGGTCTCAGAGTCTATGAGCCTGTGTATGTTGAATGCCTCGCCGTGATCGCTCTTTGCCACGTCTATGCCGTCTTCGCCGTACAAGAACTGTATGATGTGGCCGTGGGGATCCCGCACGGTGCCGTCGTACTCGAGCCGGATGTGTTCCAGAGCGTTGATAAGCCGGCGCTGCATGTATCCGCTCTGCTGCGTTCTCACCGCGGTGTCCACAAGGCCCTCCCGGCCTGCCATTGCGTGAAAGAAGAACTCAAGTGTGGAGAGGCCGTCGCGGTAGTTGGACTTGACGAATCCGTGGGCATCCGGGTTGCGGTCGTTCTCCTCAAAGTGCGGTAGGGCGCGGTTGTTGTACCCCTTGAGGAGACGCTGTCCACGGCGGGACTGCTGTCCCAGCGAGCCTGCCATCTGGCCGATGTTCAGTGCGGAGCCGCGGGCGCCGGTGGTCGCCATTATCTTGGCGGGGTTGTTGTCGTCAAAGGAGTGATCGGCGATCGAGCCTGCATTGTCTCTGGCCTTTGAGAGCTCGTTTACTATGTAGGCCTCCAGCGCCTCGTCCTTGGAGAGGCCACGGGTGAGCTTTAGCGTGCCGTCTTCTGCCTCTTGCGCATAGTCGGCCACCACATCGTAGGAGTGCTGTATGTTGTTGAATATCTCCTGGCGCGTTGGGTCGGAGAGCTCCAGATCGCCGTATCCGTAGCTGAACCCGTAGTGCGTGATGAACTGCTTTGCGATTATAAGTACGGAGTTGAGGAATGTCTTTGCCTGCGCGTTGCCGTAGTCCTTTGCTATGCGGTGCAGGACGCTCTCAGGCTCCTCTGCGCCTATGGAGGACTTGTCTATTACACCTCTGAGGAGTTTGCCGTTTTTTATCACCACATCCTTGTCCTTGCCCTTTGTACCCTTTGACCACTTGGAGGTCATGATGTAGTTAAAGTCCCCTGGAAGGAACAGCGAGAAGAGCTGCTTGCCCGTATACTCACCGCGGCTTGCGGGCTCCGGAAGCTTTCCATTGTATCCTCCAAGCATTGCAAGGTTTGCAAACTCCTGCGAGGTCAGCGTGGTTCCGTCACGGGTAAGAAGGTACGCCCCGGTCACAAAGTCCCGAAGTCCGCCGATTATCGGGCCGCCGTATCTGGGAGATATCAGCTGATCCTGCACCCTCATCAGGAGGATGGCCTCGGCCCTGGCCTCCTCGCTCTGGGGAACGTGGAGGTTCATCTCGTCGCCGTCAAAGTCTGCGTTGTATGGCGGGCAGACGGCCGGATGCAGCCGGAACGTCTTGCCCGGCAGCACCCTGACATAGTGCGCCATTATGGACATCTGGTGCAGTGATGGCTGCCTGTTGAACAATACGATATCTCCGTCCAAGAGGTGCCTCTCAACCAGGTAGCCGGTCTCCAAGGTCTCGGCTATGGCTGACCTGTCCTCAACAAAGTCCAGCCGGATCTTTACGCCGTCACGGCGCACGATATAGTTCACGCCGGGGTACATGCTGGGCCCGTTGAGCACCAAGTTCCGCATCCGCTGTATGTTCCACTCGGTCACAACCTCGGGTATTGTAAGCTTCTTTGCCACGGGCACCGGAACGCCCACCTCGGAGAGATCCAGGTTCGGATCCGGCGAGATTACGGTTCTGCTGGAAAAGTCCACCCTCTTCCCTGAGAGCGAGCCGCGGAACCGCCCCTCCTTGCCCTTGAGCCTCTGCGTCAGTGTCTTCAGCGGCCTGCCCGAGCGGTGGTGCGCCTGCGGTATGCCAGACACCTCGTTGTCAAAGTATGTGGTAGTGTGGTACTGCAGAAGGTCCACCAGATCCTGAACTATGAGCGGCGGGGTGCCGGACTCCTTACTCTCCTTGAGCCTCTGGTTTACCCGAATTATATCGACTATCTTGTGCGTCAGATCGTCCTCGGAGCGGATGCCCGTCTCCAGTATTATGGAGGGGCGCACGGTTACCGGGGGCACCGGCAGAACCTGCAGTATGAACCACTCTGGCCTGGCGGTGGCAGGATCGTACCCCAGCAGCACCAGGTCCTCGTTGATTATCTGCGCAAACCGCCCGCGGAGCGTAATTGGAAGCAGCCTGTGTTCGCCCAGCTCGGTCTTCTCGGAGAAGGACGTGGGCTTGGTAAATATGAGATCGTACTGGATCTTGCCGCAGTGCGGGCATTCCTTTGCCTTTCGTGCCTTGTCAATTATCGCGTCGGGTATCTTCTTCTGGGAGATTACCGTGTACGCCGCCTTTTTGTTGCGGATAACGTCAAACTGCTCCAGGTCAGCCTGTGGCACCTTGAGGCGGGAGCACGATCTGCAGGTGGATATCAGCAGCTTGTAGATGTTGTCAATGAACGCAATGTGCAGCACGGGCTCTGCCAGCTCAATGTGCCCAAAGTGTCCCGGGCACCTAGCCGCCGTATTCCCGCAGGTCAGGCACTTCTGGCCCGGCTCCAGCGTGCCCAGCCTGCCGTCCATGAGACCGCCCTGCACGGGCATGCCGTCCTCGTCGTAGGTTTCCGGTGCGGTAATCTCTGCCACGGAGTATTTTCGGATCTCGTTTGGGGACCAGACGGAGAACCGGATGGAGCTTATCGATTTTATTACCTGGTACGACATTATACCTTCTCCTTTATCAGCAGGCGCGGGGCCACGTTGAGGCTCTGCATCTCCTGTAGAAGCAGCTTGAACGCATAGGCCACAGATACAGATGACACCTTGGCCTTGTCTCCGCATATGCGGCACAGGTATCTCCGCTGCTTGATGTCGTGGTATGCCACTAGGCCGCAGCGTTCACACACAAATATCTCGGACCTGTCAGACTCGTCAAGCAGCCTGTCCTTGAGGATCATGGATGCGCCGTAAGCGATGAGGCAGTCACGCTCCATCTCGCCGAAGCGAAGGCCTCCGCCCCGGGCGCGGCCCTCCGTGGGCTGCTTGGTAAGCATCTGGACCTGGCCGCGGGCCCTTGCGTGAATCTTGTCAGCTACCATGTGGTGGAGCTTCTGGTAGTAGACCACGCCGATAAAGATATCCACCGGGAATGGCAGGCCAGTACGGCCGTCGTACATGGTCTCCTTGCCGGAGTACTTGAATCCGTAGGTGCTCATGGCCTCCTTTACCTCGTCCATCTTCTCGCCCACAAACGCAGAGCCGTCAAACTTTCTGCCCCGCAGGGCAGCTGCCTTGCCGGTAACAGACTCCATGAACATTCCCACCGTCATTCTGGAGGGAAACGCATGCGGGTTAATGAGCACGTCCGGCGAGACGCCCTCGGCCGTGTACGGCAGGTCCTCGCTGTCTGCCAGGATTCCCAGAACGCCCTTCTGGCCGTGCCGCGATGCGAACTTGTCGCCGATCTCCGGCACTCTCATGTCCCTTACTCTGATCTTGTACATCTTGCCTCCCTCGCTTGACTGTGTCATCACGACCGTGTCCACCACGCCGGTCTCAGACGGCCTGACTCCGATGGATGTGTCGCGCCTTGAGGGCCCGCTGCCGGTCTCAAACTCACGGTACTCCTCTACGAACCTCGGGGGGCTGGTCTTGCCGATCAGAATCTCGCCTCCTGTAACCTTGGCCTCGGCAGCAATCACGCCGTCGTCCTCCAGCTGGCCGTATGCCTTCTCTCCCTTGTAGCCGCGTATGTTGTCCTCTGCGTTTGGTATCTCAAACGAGTCCCGCATTCCGCCGGGGTACTGCTTTGCCTCCGCGTCATAAATCCGGTAGAAGAACGTCCTGGCCAGACCGCGCTCCACTGATGCCCTGCTGAGGACTATGGCGTCCTCGATGTTGTAACCGTCAAATGGGAGCACTGCCACCACACAGTTCTGGCCTGCGGGCCTGTCCTCCAGACCCAGCAGGTTCATTGCCTTTGTGGTCACGATGGGAGTCTGCGGGTACAGCATAAAGTGCTGGCGCACGTACGTGCTGGTGTTCATCGTGGGTGTGGAGAATCCCAGGCTCTGCTTTGCCATGGCAGACTCGTAGGTGTTTCTAGGCGACTGGTTGTGCTCCGGGTACGGGATGATGGAGGCTCCGGCACCCAGGATTGCAGGCGTGAATATTTCAAGGTGTGTGTGGTTTTGGATATCAGAATCGTCTATGGCGATGTAACAGTTCTCCTCCTCGTTGGCATCGATGAGCTCGATCATTCCCATCTTCAGCAGGTCAAGCCACGAGAGAGTCCGGGCGCTGATCTTTTTTAGCGCCGTCGATGTGACCAGCGGCTTGCCGTCACGCACTATGATAAGGGGCCGCAGCACGCGTCCCGCGTTGCAGTTTACGTACATTCGCTTTGTAGCGCCGTCCACCTCGGGCTTCTGGAAGGCAACCCCCACATGCGCATGTATCTTGGAGTTTCTCCTCAGGTTCCGCAGCTCGTCGGCCAGACCCTCGCCGTCCTTGTAGTACCCGATGAGCCTTCCGTCCACGAACACCCGGGTTCCCTCCCGCTTGAGATCGTCGGTGGTCTCGGCAAACGTAGCGGTGCCCATGTCATAGAGCCTCTCGATGATCTCCTCGGACGGCACGTTGACAGATATTATGGCAGACAGCGCCAAGTTCTTTACCAGACCGCAGTTGGAGCCCTCCGGTGTCTCGCTGGGGCAGATCCTTCCAAAATGCGTCGCGTGCAGGTCACGTGCCTCAAAGTTGGGCTGCGTTCTGCTCAGCAGCGACTGGATTCTTCTCAGGTGGCTTATGGTCGAGAGATAGTTGGTCCTGTCAAGCAGCTGCGTCACGCCGACCCGGCCGCGTCCCCAGTTTCCCGTGGCAATGGCATTGTTCAGCTTGTCAGTCACTATGCCCGGCCGGATGGCAGCGGCAACGGCGTTGATTCCCCGCTTCTGGCCGGATCTCTCCAGCTGGTACTTCATATCACGTATCAGGTTCTTGAACGCTCCGCGGAACAGCTCCTCCAGCATCTGTCCTGCAAACTTGATTATCTTGTTGCCGTAGTGATCCTTGTCGTCAGAGGATATCCAGCCAAGTTTCAGCTCCAGCAGCTTGCAGGCGGCCTCGCCCAGAAACTGCGCCTTCTCCTTTCTGTTCTCCGGATGCTTGCCCAGGTGCGGCAGTAGGCTCCAGTCCATCACTATCTCGGCGCGCTTGATCTGAAACTCCTCCTGCATTCCCGGTGCAAACCTCTTGCTGATGTAGACTATCGCATCCTTGGATGTCTGCACGTCCGCGGTCTTCTCAAAGGAGGGCTCCAGCTCGTTTTGTATCTCCTCCACCAGCGATACCGCCCCTGCAATGTCCAGATCCGACTCCAGCCCCAGTGCGCGCATCAGGGTGATTACGGGGATGTCAACCGGAGCGCTGGGAATCTTTGCCACTATGAGACCGTCATTCTTCATAACCAGCTCCAGCTTGGCCCTGTAGCCCACCACCGAGGAGTATATCTTTGCCTTGAAGACCGGGTTGCCGCTGACCGTCTCCCGGTCCACCATGATCTTACTGTACGAGAGATCCTCCAGTCCGACTATGACGCGCTCAGAGCCGTTTATGATAAAGTAGCCGCCGGGGTCATTGGGATCCTCGCCGTGCTCGACCAGCTTCTTTCGTGGAAAGCTGCGCAGTACGCAGGCGTTGGACTTGATCATTACGGGGATGTCGCCTACATGGATGTATCTGGACTCAAGAAACTTGCCGTCCTCCACCACGCTTGCCTCCATCATCACGGGAGCCACATACGATACATTCCGCAGGCGGCTCTCGGCAGGCGTGGTGTGCGTTATGGAACCGTCAAGCTCCATCATGCGGGGCTCCTGCAGTTTGACCTTTCCCAGCTGTATCTTGTAGGGGTACTCTGTGTTCTCGATCTCGATCTGACCCACCTCGTTGGCAGCGTTCTGAAGCCCCTTTACCCGGAACTCGTCAAACGAATTGAGGTGCTGCTTGGCGATTCCGTTCATACGGAGTATATCCTGTATAATGGGCCAGCGACTGTTCTGTGACGATGACATGTCTCCCTAATCCTCTACTACATATCGGTAGTAGATGCTGGTGCCAGCGGTGCTGCTCTTTCTTGTGATCTTTATCAGGTCTCCCGGCTTGACGTCCAAGCCGATAATTGCGGGATCGCTTACCAGTATCAGCGGAAGCTCCGTCGGCTGGCAGTTAAACTTTGCCAGAATCCCCTGTGTCTGATCCTTGGGCAGGATCTCGTGCTTTGGCACATAGATGTGATCCGGTACCAGGATGGGGTTCTTCTTAACTACCATGAGATGGATCCTCGCGCACCATACTAACTGCAGATGAGAATAACATGAACAAACTAGAGTCAAGTCGCAGACGGGTTAATATATATTTAATCGGCGAGATTCAGTACACACTCAGGTCCCGCTCGAACCTAGGCACGGTTTTGCGAGACGCGACGCGGTTTTGTGCCTAGAAGGATCGCCGACCTGAGTACATACGAGATTCAGCCTGGATCTCCGCACCCGGCCACGCCTGCGCCAAGGTTCCGTGTAGCGATTCGGGCCTGGCGCAGGAAACCGCCGGGATCACGCTCTGCCCGGCTTGAAGATGCTGTCCAGTGCCAGGGAGCCGTCCGCGCCGGTGTACACTCCGATCTTCTCCCACTGGCCGTCGCGCACCCCCCACACCTCATAGTCCGCACTGGCCAGATCGCCTGCCTCGTTCAGGCGTATGTCACCTGTCGTACCACCATACCTGCTTACAACGTCTGCGATGACTGCCTTCATATCCGCGGCGTTCACACTCTGCGCCTCCTGCATGGTAAGGGCCATGACCCACACCGCATCGTATGCGACGGTCAGGAACGAGGTCGGCTCCCTTCCAAGCTGCTCTGCCGTAGCGGATACGACGCGATCGCGTGCGGCGCTCTCGTGTACGAAAGGCACGGTCGATGTCAGCCCTACCGAGCTTGAGAACCGTCCCACGACGGGATCGTCGACTATGCCCTGATCTTGTGTGAGCGCGGCGGAGCCGAACCAGTTGACGTCATCCAGTATCTCGTACGAGGATGCAAGCCGCATAAGTCCCAAGCCCTCGCCGTAGCTGGAGAGCAGTACCGCAACCCTGTCACTGCCATGCTCCTCCACCATGCCGCGCACCATATCTGCCAAGATTGGCGCGGATGCGGCAAACTCCGGGGACTTGGGGTTGTACCGTATTCCCTCCTCCACCGTACCGCCAAGCTCCGAGAAGACGTCCCTCACTGTGCCCACTACGCCCTCGCCCCACGTGTCTCCGCGGTACACCGGAATCAGGACATCTATCCCGTGGCTCTTCACGAGTCTTGCCAATACTTCAGATTCGTAAAGTTCGCTTGGGACCATGCGGTAGACGCTGTCGCCGGGCACTGCAAGTCCCGGAGACGACGAGCAGCATGACAGGATCAGCATGTCATTTGAGCCCGCGTACTCCTTGACGCTTTCGACGTTTGCGCTGGACGCGGGCCCGACTACCGCCCGCACCCCGCCTGCATGGAGCAGTGCCGCCTTTTCAAGCGCCACGGCCGGATCGGTTGCGGTGTCCTCCGGAACCAGCCTCATGGTCCACGGCTCTCCCTGCTCCCGGAGGTAGTCGTTGACGTCTGCCTCTGCGAGTTTTGAGAACGTCAGTATCTCCTCCCCTAGGGGGGCCAGATCACCCGTAAGCGGAAGGAGTAGACCCACCGGCACCTCGCCTGAGAGTCTGAGGCTGCCTGGCGCATCATCGTCTCCCCACCCGGTAAGCGCAAAGTATGCAACGGCTATAACAGCAAGGGCCACCCCCACCACGATCTGCTGCTCCTTGGGCTTCATCACACATACCAGTAGGAGGCACGGATAAAGATTACCGCCCTCCTACAGGGGTGTGGATCGGGCCCCGTGCCTGCCAGAGATCAAAGAGTTAATATATATCACTAGTGATATCACTAGTGATGAGCTCTGATAGATCTTCCAGGGGTAGAAGTGCCGTTCCAAGAGGCTTCTCCAGATACTACGTTCTGGAGCTTTTAAGGAAGGAACCTCACACCGGCAAGCAGATCATAGACTGCGCGTCCGAACAGAGCCAGGGAATCTGGAAGCCGTCACCGGGACTGGTCTACCCGTTGCTGGGCAGGCTGCTGGATGAGGGCCTGATCGAGGAGATCGAAGGCGGCAGATACCAGATGACAGAGAAGGGCATATCCACCGCAGAGGACATAGACAAGATAAACGACACGATCAAAAAGCAGATTGATGTTCTGACCAGACTGGGCAGCGCAGGTCATTTTGTGGCAATGGATGTAATAGAGAGGATGATATCCATGGGAGTGGTTTTGAGCGCAAACGTGAAGAATATGAAACAGCGTGAGACCGCCCGGTACAAGAGTTTTCTCGAGTCGGAGCTGAAGGCCCTGAATGAGAAGAGTGCCGAGAATGGGGAGGATGCCCCGCCTGAGAAGGATAGTACCGTTGGGGATGGGGAGGATGCCCCGCCTGAGAAGGACAATACGGCCGGCGGACGGGAAGTCAGGGTGGAGTAACACCATTTAGTGCTTGAGACATGATCGACCCCAAGGACGCGGCCCGGATCATGGATACGCTGGCAAAGAACCTGGCCGGCGTGTCACGGGACGGCAAGAACTTTGAGAAGCTTCCGGATACTTTCTGGGGGTATTTTGCCCGGGGCCACGACTCCAAGGGAAAGTTCGGGGTGATTGTGACCTACTCTGAGACCGGCTCTGACGTGGACGATCTCATCAGGATGTATGAAGAGTGGGTCTCAAAGAACCTGCACGGGGAAGGGAGCCGTCCCGGCGCATGACATCGACATGCCGCATCCTAGGCAGCCGGTGCCCGTGCCTGCCGTGAGCGCCTCTTACTGAACCGGCAGCCGAACCGGGCTGTTGCGGAACCGGCGGGCCTTAATCCATAACTTTTTATGGTTTTTTAGTTATGTGACCTCATGAGCAACAAACCCGGAACGGTCTATGACCGCATAGCGGAGCTTGAGCAGGATGTGGCCACCCTCAAAAAGGAGATGAAGATAATCAAGTCCGTGTTCCGTGCCAAGATAGCTAGGTATGAAGTCAGCGCTATCAGGGAAGGCAAAGAGATCTCATCTATTATCGACTAGACCCCTTTGGTCATGTATCATCTTCAGAACATAGTCTGCGTCCGGGGCGCTCGGGCTCATCTCAAGGTATTCCGTGAGGCGCTCTAGCGCCGTGTCGTGCCTGCCCAGGTGTGCCTCCAGAATCCCCATGTCTCGGACATCCTCTGCCGAGTCTGGCTCCAGCGCCAGAACCAGGCTGGAGCACACCATTGCCTTGTCGTATGCAAAGGACTGCAGGTACGCGTTCTTCAGGTTTCTTGCCATTCTGGCCAGAACCTGCCCGTGGCTGATCTCGTTGAGAAATTCAGGTACTAGTGTGAGCTGGTCGCCAAAGCTTGCATCAAGCAGATCCTGGAGGTCGTCTGCGTCCATAATTGAACCGCGATTGTAAGGGTCAATGACGTACTCGGTGCCGTGCCTCGCCAGCACATGACCCGGAAATCCCACAATCGCCAAGTCAAGGCCGATGTACCTGGCCAGATCCGCATATATGACTGACAGAGAGATGGGGATTCCCCTCTTTGTGTCAATCACCTGATCCAGCAGGCTGTTGGCCGGCGCGTGGTAGTCGATCTCGTTGCCGCCAAACCCCAGAACATCGAACATGTACTCGCCAAGCGCAGATATCAGGTATGCGTCTGACTTGTCCTTGGATACCCTATCTGACAGGGATCTGCCCATCTGATCCAGCGTCGCAAGGTACGGGCCCGCGTCTAGGTTTGTCTGTCCCACAAGTCTTGAGAGGGCAAGGCACTTTCCGGCAAGGGTCTGCCCCTCGTCTCTGACAAGTGACATCCATTCTGCGTATTCCAAGACTATGCCAGAACCCTCTTGGTGTACGCCTCGGGATCCCTGAGCTCCCTGGTGGTGGGCGGCTGCGCGTCCAGGGTCTCAAAGGGCACGCTGTCTGATACTGCCGCCGTAAAGTCCCGCCCGATGTTCTTTCTGACGCGGTAGGACGATGGGTCGGTGCCCATGAATGTGGACAGGTAGTTCTCAAAGTCAGCATCACCGTCCAGTATGCTCTGGACCGCAAACTCTGCCATTCCCTCCATTACTGTAAAGGCCGCGTGGTGCGCCTGCATGGGTCCCAGCCATCTCTGGTACACATCCAGGAGGTGCGGAGCCATGAGCGATATCTTTGGGTCGATTCTGACGCCGGTGTAGGTCATGATGTCAGGGCCCAGCTGCTGCGCCAGAAAAAAGTTTGGATCCAGAAAGAAGAACAGATTTGCCTTCTTTGCCAACGGAAAGTCATCGGGCACGGTCTGAAGCTGCATGTACTCGTACAGATCTGATGCAGATCCCGCTTCCAGATCCAGGATCATCCTGGCACAGTCCTCGTTTATCGAGTTGACATCCATGACCGCACGCATGTTTGTAGCCTGCAGGTTCCTCTGGACGCTGTGGACGATCTCCTCCAGTATGGTCATTTTGAGCGCCCCCCTGTACCCGGATCTCACCGACTCTGCTCTCGCCTGGAAGGGCTGCCCGTGCCTGTAGAGTATGATCTTGGGATAGCTGTCAAGGACAAACCTGTTGAGGTGGATGACGTCGTCCAGTATGTCCCCATATGTGGTGGAGATCTGTGAGAGGTAGTTCTTGGCGTATGTGGAGTATACCAGGTACCTCGCCGTGTCTGCGGTAACGAGGCCTGCAATTTTGTCCTTATCCTGCATGGCCACTGCCAAGAACAGGTCGTCCACGTATCCCCTTGCCGCGTCGTCGGCGAAGACCTTACGGCCCTTGAGCCTCTTAAAGTCCAGAAGGTTGGTAAAATCCAGCCTCAGCGAGTCTGGCACCGGCATGCCAGTGAACTCCTCGACCAGTCCCCGGTACTCGGTGAACACCTTGTCCGCCATATCCTCCAGAGATTCAAACTCCACCGCAAAGGATCCGTCCTCGTTGATCCTTGAGACGAGTTCCGCAATCTCCTTCTCCTCGTTGATCTCCACAGATATCTGATCCAACAGGGCCTCGGCGAACTCGTCAGATTCTGGCAATATGGTAGGACTGTGCCGGGACTAAATTTATGGCTATCTAGAAACTGGTATTAGGCGGGCAGGCGTAGGCGGTGTATCTTGCACGAGTTTTGTGTAGAGTACCTAAGGTGCGTCCGGTGCCGTGGTAGGCTGGAGCTGGAGGCACTGGTCGAGGGCCCCGACATCACGGAGGGGTTCTTGCACTGTTACCGGTGCCACCTTGACTTTCCCGTAGTGGACGGGATTCCGATCCTGTGGGACGACTTTGCCGGGTACGTCCGGTGCCGCGCGTCCCTTGGGGGCCAGATGTATCTGAAGTGCGGTCACCGCAGGGTGTGGGAGTACGTCAGGAGCTGCCTGTCGGTTGCAGAGCCCACAGCAGAGGACATATCAAGGCAGGAGTTGAGGTGGGCCCGCATATACCAGAACAGCTCCCGATCCAGATTCTACACCGAGATAAGGAGAAGGCTGGACATGCTTGAGTACGACACCTTTCTGGAGCATGGCTGCTCCATAGGTCTGGTCTCAGGGCATGCCGCTGAGCGTGCCATCACGGGCTTTGGCATCGACCGGTCGTTTCACGCGGTGCGGCATGCCAGAAGGTCGTCTGGACATGGACATGACTACCTTATCGCCGACTCACTGGAGCACCCCTTCGGGGAGCAGAGGTTTGACCTGGTGATGGCGCTGAACCTGCTGGAGATTGTGGATCCTGCGGAACTGCTGCGGGTGATGACTCCACAGACGGGGCGCCTGATGATGGTATCTGACCCATACGACTACGAGAGGGCCGACAGGAGCGTAAAGGGGGCGGTAAACGGGGCGCAGTTCCGGGACATGATACGCAGATCCGGATTCTCGCCGGTGTCCGGAACGTCACAGGCAGGATACATCCCTTGGAGTCTTGCCATAAACGACCGCGCCCGGCTGAACTACAGGGTAGACCTAGTAATAGCGGAGAGGCGGCACGGATGAGATTGGAACCGCCACGATCCATTCACATATGTTAGGATATGATGCCGGAGGTGGGTTTCGAACCCACGACCTCCAGATTATGAGTGTTGCCTGTTTTTTGGAGAAGCTGGCACTCTAGGCCAGGCTGAGCTACTCCGGCACTGTATCACATCCGGAATATCTCAAATTAAATGATTCTAAAGGCTTCACAGCATTTGCTAGTACTTTCTTGAGATGCTCTCCCAGCTGCCCCTCTCGTCGTTCACCCACAGGAACTTTTTTTGCAGCGCCGCCGTGTACGTCTTCTCCCGCAGGGACTTTTTCCGCAACGGCGTGCCAGTCTCCTCCCGCGGGGCATCCACCTTGTCGGCCCAGAACTTGAGTATTCTGGGATCGATGTAGTTTCGCAGGGATGTCCCCAGGTTGTAGTCCCTAGTCTCCTTGGCAAGTTCTATCTGAAGCTCGGCTTTCTTGATCTTTTCCTGTTGCGCCTCCTTCTTCCTTTGCACCGTTGCACGGAGTCTTTTGATGCGCTTGCGCCTTGCGGCTTTTTGCTTGTCCGTCTTGGGCTCAGATGCCTTAACATCCCTTAGGGTCTTCTGGTCCTTGGTCCAAGGCCTCTTACCCTTTAGTTCGGCCAGTTTGTAGCGCTTCTTCTGCAGTGACTGATCAAAGTTCTTTGGGATGGTTCTCTTGTGGTTGCACTTTTTTGCGGCCTCGAGGTTTGCCATCTTTACGTGATGGAGTTTTTCATAGTCCGGGCTTGATCTTGCCTTGGTGTGCTTCTTGAGGTACTCGTTGACCACGGTGGATGCCAGGTATGTCCTGAACACCTTGGCAGTGAGGCCCTTGACGATGCCTGAAAAGTACTTGTTCACATGCCTTGAGGTGATGTCGTGGAAGATCTCATCCTTGGGCTTCTTGTCTGCCACCAGCAGTGCCAGGTTGTCCCGGAACTGCACGTCGTGGTCCACGGCAGGCACGGTCTTCTGCCACCGGACGCTGTCCTTCCCAAGAAAGTCAAACTTGATCGCATTCTGGGATATCCGGATGTGCTCCTTTCTCAGCGTGGTGGCGCCAACGGTGTCCGCCTCGTCAGATTCCTTCTCGTCACCCACCCTCATGGCGGTCCGGTATATCAGGTAGCATGCAGTCGCAATCCGGGCCTTCTTCTCATCGCCTCCCTTCATGTCGTGCACCATGCGCTCCTTGATCCTGTCTATCTCCTTTGAGAGATCGATTGCCTTGTCGTACTTGCCCTTGTCCCTGTCCTGCTTGACCTTTGCGGTGTCTGCCAGCCAGACGTACTTTGCCTTCTTCGTCAGATCGTCCATCCAGCTGGCAAGCCATGTCGCGTCGCGGCGGTGGACTATCTCCTTCCAGTCCCCGGCGGGAACCGGAGCCTTTCTTCCCAGGTTAAGCGTCACGTCTGCTGGCGTCACCCTGCGCTTCCATCTGCCCCTCAGCGGGTGCGCGCCGCGGCCGATGAATATTCCCGGGGGCTCTGCCATGTAGTTTCCCACCTCGACTGCCTGGCCGTCCATTACGGCCGTGCCGTACTCTGCCTTCATCCCCTCCCGGATCTCCTTTCTCTGCGCCGCCTGCTCCTTTCTCTTCTCCTTGGTCATCATGTCCCTTTTGTCCTTCTCCTGGTCCACCAGCCTGTAGGCGTCGGTAAAGTCGATCTCATCGTACCTGACGCCGTCAAGCTTTGGGTTCAGCGTCCGTGCAAAGTCTGCGGTAAAGTTGCTCTGAAACGTGAGATCCCGGGCATACGGCGTGTCCTTCTTCTTTGCCCACTGGTAGACCATCTCCTCCTGCAGTATGTCCAGATCAACCGGTTTGCCCCTTATCGCTATCTTTATCCCCTTTGACTCATAGGGCGGCGAGAAGAGTATCCCGTTGTGCTCAAGTGTCTTCCATTTCGTGCCCGGCATCGAACTCTTCAGCTGTGCCCTGAACACGATATATCAATATTTAACGGACACTCTTACGGATTCGGGCGGCCGTGCTGTGTGAGTGCCTACGAAGGGTTGAGCTCCTTCTTCAGGTAGTTCTCAAACTCCACGTCCGTCTTTGCCCTCCTGGCCTCCAGAAACATGGCCGCGTCGTTTCCCACCGTGTACCTCGGGGGCGGATTCTTGTCCCTGATGGCCCGCACGATGGTGCCTGCCACATCAGACGGCGGCGTTCCCAGCTCCGACATCATCTTTATGCCCGAGATCACGTTCTCGGTGATGCCCCTGTACGGCGAGTCTGGCCCGGGAGTTGCCACCCTCATGGCGTTAAAGAAGTTGGTCTTGATCACCCCGGGCTCGATTATTATCACCTTTATGCCAAAGCTGTCCAGCTCGTACCGCAGGCTCTCGCTGAGCCCCTCCAGAGCGAACTTTGAGCTGATATACGCAGGAGTGCCTGGAAAGCCTATGCGGCCGGCAACTGAGCTCACGTTCACTATGTGGCCACCGCCGTTTCTCCTCATTACGGGAGCCGCCTTCTGGATCATCCTGATGACGCCAAAGAAGTTGGTCTCAAACTGCTCCCTGAACTCCTTCACGGTGAGATCCTCCACGGTGCCGAAGATCACGTAGCCTGCATTGTTTACCAGCACGTCCACCCTGTCCTTCTCCGAGACGATCCTGTCCATGGCAGAGTCAATGGAGCTTGCGCTGTCCACATCCAGCTCCACTACCGATATGTTCAGGTTCTCCTCCTTGGCCGCATCAAGTATCTTGTCACCCCGGGATGCGTTCCTCATGGTGGCGTAGGTAAAGTACCCCTCCCTTGCCAGCGCCAGTGCCGTCTCGTAACCGATGCCGCTAGAGCAGCCTGTGACCACTGCCACCTTGTCCATGATCTACGGCACCCCCAGCGCTATTTATGTTGGTGGCAGTGGACCCGAGAAACTGTCAGAAGTGTTCTGGGCGACCCAACCTTGTACTGGACCCGCCCGGCCGGCACCCGCGCAGCAGATGTCCGGATGCCTGATGTCTTGAACTTCTGGCATCAGCAACCGGGGCTAGACCAGCGCCCGGTCATCTTGCGCGGGGGCCGTGAGCTTGGTCGGTTCGCCTGCGTTTATGCGCCGCAGTATCTCCAGCGCAGAGCACCTATGGAGAAAGTCGTTGTTGTTTCCGCACCGGTATGAGAAGGTGCACCTGGGACAGCCCTTGCGGTGGCTGCAGGAGCAGTCTGCCGCTATGCGCATGCTTCGGGCCAGCGCCTCCTCCAGCCTGTCGTATAGCGCCCAGCTGGCCCCGTTTCCGCCCACCGCCCCGTCGTACACGAATATGAGTCCCGAGGTGCCCAGGGAGATGCCGCCCAGATCCCTCGAGGCGCCGCCGGTGATCATGTTGCTCCCCTCTATTATGATGTGCTCGGCGGCATGGTATCCGCCGGCCTCCACGTACCCGGCATCCTCGGACTCTGCGATCGAGTCCAGCGGCCTTGGCGCGTGAAAGACGATCCCCTTTGTCACCAGATCGTACTCGAGGGGCTCATCCAGTGAGACCGCCTCTCCCTGATCCGCGTCCTGTCCCAGAGCGATCTTCAGGTACCCGCCAACGGTCTTTCTTATGCGCAGTCCGCAGAATGCAACCTCCATGCCAAAGACGCTTCGCGTCTCGTAGATGTCATCGATCGTGGGCCTCTCCGAGGTCAGCGCCTTGGTGTAGTATGAATGGTCCTCTGGGATCCTCTGCAGGCGGGCGCTCATCCCGTCGGGATAGTCAAGTCCTGCGACAAGGTATCTCCTTCCGGCAAGAAAGTAGATGGCTCCACTGTGTAGCTCCTCAAGCGCGGTGGGAAGGGCCCTGTGCCCCAGTCTTTTGCCGTCAAGCGTGATGTAGACCGAGCTGCCTATTCCGCGTATGTTGTACTCCCCCAGCAGTTTTTGCGCCTTGCGGCTCGGCACGTACAGGCTGCCTGCTCTCCGCAAGTTTCCCGCCCGTACCTGTTCTTGCAGCGTCGCATCGTGTCCCGGCATCTCACCTGCGCGGATGGGCCTGTCGCAGGCCATGGCCAGTATCTGAAGCCGTTCCACGAAGGGGTTCTTGGGATCTATGTAGGCCTTCTCCACATCGGTAAAATAGTCTCCCGGGTGGTTGCCATAGTACTGCGAGATGGGGTCGTCCCCCAGTGCCAGGAACGCGTATCCCCGCTGGCCCTTCCGGGCTGCCCTGCCCATCCTCTGCATCAGCCGGTTGATTGGAACCGGGGAGGATATCACGCCGTCCACGCTGCCTATGTCGATTCCCAGCTCCAGTGTGGATGTAGAGGAGATGGCCTGCAGTCTCCCGCTGCGAAACTCGCTCTCCACCAGGTTTCTGTACCCGGGGTTCAATCCGGCCCTGTGCACCATGATGTTTATGCCGGCATTCTTTGCCTGCATGGCAAACAGCTCCACGCTCCGGTGCGTGTTGTTGAAGATTATGGTTCTGTGCCTGCCTTGTGTAAGCCTTTTTGCCACATCCACCATCAGGCTGCTCCGCTTTCGCAGGGTTGGAAGTATCATCGCAAACTCGATGCTGCCCCTCCTCCCGGAGCCGCAGACATGCCTCATCTCCGTGCCGAAGAGCCGCCGGCAGAACTCTGCCGCGTTGTCCAGCGTGGCCGACGCGGCGACAAACTGCATTCCTGCGGCGATTCTGCCCAGCCGCTTTATCACATAGTGCACGTTTGAGCCAAAGATTCCCGAGTATGTGTGCACCTCGTCTGCAACCAGAAACCTGGCCGTTCCCAGAAGCGACGCAAGTCCTGTTCGGTGGCACATATGGTAGTGGAGGACATCAAAGTTTGTGATCAGCATCTGTGGAGGGCGGTTCATGATCTTCCGCCGCTCGGCATCAGGCGTATCCCCGTCAAACACCTCTGCCCTGATCCCCAGCCTCTCTGCATACCTCCTGATCTTTGGAAGCTGGTCCCTGGCAAGGGCCTTTGTGGGGTACACCAGCAGCGCCAGAATCCCCTCCTGCAGGCCGCGTCCGGCGATACTCTGCAGGATTGGCACCACAAAGGCCTCGGTCTTGCCGGATGCCGTGGGCGACTCGATTACCACGTTGTCGCCGGCAATTATGCCGCGCACCGCCTCCTCCTGAAACCGGTAGAGGCGCTCTATTCCCGAGTCGGCCAGGCCCTGCACTATGCCCGGGTTCAGTCCTAGGTCGTCCACGCGGGAGCCCATCTCCGGCGGGGGGCTGTCCATCCTGCGGTAGTCGGAGATGTAGTCCTTTTGGGACTGCAACACGGCCAGCGTGAGCTTGTCAGGCTTCAGGCTGCCGATCATCTCCCTTATCTCGGCCTCTGACCTGACCTTCCCTGCAGATACAGGGTCGGGATCACCGGCATCCCTCTCTCCGATCTCCCCGCGATCAAACCTGTACAGAAAGTCTAGGTACACCTCGTCGTGGTTCCTGTTGTATTCCAGCACGGCCCCAAGGCCGCAGCCCGGGCACGACACCGTTGCCTTCCCGTCGGCCGGCCCGATATCCAACCTGGCTCTGCAGTCAGGACACAGAAATCTCTGCAATGCATGGCATGCATCATGCTCTGAATTTATTGTTTGGAGCCACGGTACGGAAAGGGAGGATCATATGCCTGACCCTGCAGGGAACAGGCCTTGTTCTGGCGACCCCGCCCACCCTGATCCTTGCGCGATGCAGCCATGTCCGCGCCAGCCGACGCGGCCGGTGTGCATGGCAGCGCCGCGATCGGCTGCCACCGTAGTCACGCATGCCTCTTTAATACCACACCGACAAAGGAGGATTGGAATGCACGGCGCGCGGGATATTGTCGACAACGGGCTGCTGTTGGCAGATGAGGGGAAGCCGGAGGCACTGGATCTCTACAACAGGGCAATCCAGCTGGATCCCGGCTTCTTCCCCGCTTATTTTCACAAGGGGGAGCTGCTGCATGATCTTGAAATGTATGGCAAGGCGGTAGAGTGCTTTGACAAAGCAATAGAGTTGAAGCCCAGCAATGTCACGGCGCATTTCAGAAAAGGACTGGCGCTGCATGAGATGGGGGACTATCCTGCGGCAGTAGAGAGCTTTGACACGGCAATAGAGCAGCATCCAAACAGCGCCATCATGCATGTCCAAAAGGGGCTATCCCTCTATGAGAATGAGGATTACCGTGCTGCCGTAAAGTGCTTTGACAGGTCGATATCCTTGGATCCAAACGACCCGTTTGCGTACGACATCAAGGGAAGGTCGCTGTATGAGCTGGAGGATCACAGGGGGGCAGTGGAGTGCTTTGACAGGTCACTCCATCTGGAACCGGACGACTCCCTCACGCACATAGATAGGGGAATGGCGCTGTGCGAGCTGGAAGACTACAGGTCCGCAATAGGAAGTTTTGACAGGGCAATATCCCTTGATCCAGATGATGCGAGCGCATACACCCACAAGGGAGAGGCGCTACTCGAGCTTGGGGAGTATGCGGCCGCTGTGAAGTGCTTTGACAGGTCGATATCTCTTGATCCAGGTGACGCAGGCGCATACATACACAAGGGAGAGGCGCTACACGAGCTTGGGGAGTATGCGGCCGCTGTGAAGTGCTTTGACAGGTCGATATCTCTTGATCCAGGTGACGCAGGCGCATACATCCACAAGGGGAGTTCCCTGCAAGAGCTGGAAAGCCATGATGCCGCATTGAAGTGCTTTGAGAGAGCAATAGGACTGGAACCGGACAACAAGTATGCCCACCTAGAGAAGGGCATGTCCCTGAGCGATCAGGAAGATTACCGCGCCGCCTTGGAGAGCATCGATGTGGCAATCGGCCTTGATCCAAGTGACTCGCTGGCGCACGGCTTCAAGGGAACGATCCTCCATGAGATGGAGGACTACAAGGGTGCGGTGGAGAGCTTTGATGCGGCAATCAGGATTGAGGCAAATAATTCCTCCCATCACATGAACAGGGGAGCATCACTGCACGAGATGAGAGATTACAGTGGGGCGGTGGAGAGCTTTGATGCGGCAATCAGGCTGGATCCAAATGACGCCCACCTGCACTACAAAAAGGGGGAATCCCTGTACGGCTTTGGGGAATACGGCGCCGCCGTGAAGTGTTTTGATGCGGCAATCAGGATTGATCCAACAAATGCCCATGTGCACTGGATCAGGGGGGCTTCCCTGTATAAGATGGAAGACCGCCCGGAGGCAATCAAGTGCTATGACGAGGCGCTCAGGATTGATCCAAAATACAGTCTTGCGCGCATCCTCAAGTCGGTCTGTCTTTTGGATGTCGGCAGTCCGGAGGAGGCCCTGGAAGCACTGGAGGGCGTGGAGAACAAGGTGGGGGATCCCAGCATGTCGTGGGCCATACTCCACAAGGCAAAAGTCCTTTACGCCTTGGGCAGGCCGGACGGCGCCATTGCCAACCTGGGCATGATTGAGGATGGAGATCCGCTCTATGCCGACGCTCTACTTGAAAAGGGCATAATCAATGACGAGTACTACGAGGTCAGCAGGGAGCAGGCCAAGCTTGATGAGGCCACACGCTGCTACAGTGCAGCCATGGCAGCAAGACCGGGCTTTGACGAACTGCTGTACAAGAACGGACTGCTGTTCTACAAGTATGGCAGGACTGAGGATGCAGTGGAGAGCTTTAATGGCGCAATCAAGCTGAGGCCGATCTTTCCAGATGCCATAAATGCCATGGGAAGGGCGCTCAACGATCTGGGACGGCATGAGGACGCCATACAGTATCTCGAGGCGGCAATCAGGCTAAAGCCCGGCTTTGCAGAGGCCGTCTACAACAAGGCAGACATCATGCGCAGCATTGGCATGGTTGAAGAGTCCGCGGGGTTTCTTGACGAGGCGGTTCGGTTGGATCCCAGCCTTCGGAACCACGAGGGCATAAGGCGCATGTTGGACGAGAGGCCGGGGTTTAAGCGTAGAACTCGCGGCAAGAAATAGACGGCCGCCGGCTCCCTGCGTGTAGGCATCTGGGGGAACTCTCGTGCCATGTCTTACGACTTTTTTAGGGGGGCCTACCAGTGTCCAGCATGGAAGTGGATTGCATATACCACGAAGACTGCATAGAAGGCATGCAAAAGATTCCCCCGGGGTCGGCGGATCTGGTGATCACAGATCCGCCATTTGCGATAGGGTTTGGGGCCGCCAAGGCCAACTACAACCGCACCGCGTCACGCGTTATGCAGGGGTACAATGAGATTGGAGCCCCAGAATACTACGACTTCACCATGGACTGGATGCGCCAGGCATACAGGATCCTAAAGGACTCGGGCAGCATGTACGTCTTCTCTGGCTGGAACAACCTCAAAGACGTGCTGCGGGCGCTTGACGACGTGGGGTTCGTAACCGTAAACCACATCATCTGGAAGTACCAGTTTGGGGTCGTCACAAAAAGGAAGTTTGTGACATCGCACTATCACTGCCTTTACGTCTGCAAAAACGAGAAGATGAGGTGCTTTTACCCGTTCAGCCGGTTTGCAAAGGACGCAAAGACCGATGCCGGCAGGAGCCTGCACTACCGGGACAAGGAGGATGTCTGGGATATAAAGAGGGAGTACTGGACGGGCAGTACCAAGACGCCCACAAAGCTTCCGCGCAGCCTCATAGAGAAGATCCTGCAGCACTCCAGCGTGGAGGGGGACGTGGTGCTTGATCCGTTTCTGGGCTCCGGCCAGGTGGCCGTGGTGGGCAAGCTCATGGGGCGCAGGTATCTGGGGTTTGAGATCGTAAGGGAGTACTACGAGTTTGCAAAGGAGAGGCTGGATGCCGGCTCGTACAGGATCTGACCCGGCTGTAGTCCCACGGGATCTGCGCCTGGCTATCCGTCGGCGGGATCCTTGTATCCCACCTTTTCTGTGATCGTCTTTTGCAGCTCGGCAGTGGGCATCCCGTCTGGGTTTATGCCCAGCGACCTTGCAATCGCCTCAAACTTCTGCCTCTCGTTCTCCACGGGGCCGCTTACCTTTACGGTACCGCCGGTCATCTCGTTTACCTGGCTCTCGATACCCTTCCTTGCCTTGTTGAACTCGTTGGTTGCCTGGCCCAGCTTCTTTGCCGCATCTGGAAGCTTGCTGGTTCCAAAGATCAGAACCAGCGCTACAAAGACTATGACGATCCACTCGCTTCCACCGATGTTTAGCGGATCCAACATTGTACAGATCACGTCATCTTAAATTAAAGATTTGTATGCATGCGGTTTTTGGGATCGGCCGCGACGCCGGTGAGAGTTGCCGGGTTGTGTGGACGCCGACGCGCCAACCCACCTGCGAGACTGCTGGCACGGCCTCATTTGTACGCGCCGACTATAATCGCCCCGCCCATGAGATCCTTCTCAAAATCCACTCGGGAGAACTTCTCCAGCAGCATGGCCTCCAGATCCCTGTTCTTTGGCCACCGTCGGTACGTGCCGTACAGTGTCGCAAACTTGAGTCCGAGTCTCCCGCCGGCGGCAAGGGCAATCACAGGAAGTATCGCCCTGAGATAAAACGAGACGCCGGCGCGCACCACGGCATTGTCTGGCTTGCCCAAGTCGACTAGGACAAAGACCCCTCCCTCCTTGAGCACCCGGCATATCTCGGATATGGCCACGCGGAGGCTTATGGCGTCCCTGAGCGAGTATCCGCACATCACTGCGTCAAACTGCCCGTCCCTGAACGGGATGTGCTCAAAGACGCCGCAGGACAAGTCTGGTGCATCTGCAAAGAGCCTGCCCGTGTTCTTGAGCATCGGCACAAGCGGATCGTACAGGGTAATGCGGATGTTGCACATCTCTGATGCGGTCTTTGACATGTTCCCAAAACCGGATCCCGCGTCAAGCACCCTGCTGCCGGGGGCGATACGGCCATGGATGGCCCGGCGCCTGTGGGACGCGTCCTTTCCAAGGGATATGCACGAGTTTACCCTGTCGTACACGGGAATTATGTCCTTGAGAACCTCAAGAACCTCTCCCCAGTAGTTACTCCCAAGCCCCAACACGCGTCACCTGCCACCGGGAACGGATGGCCCGTTATGCATTGTTCTTGAACTTTTCGAGCGCCAGTTTCGAGTACTTTTGCAGGTCCTCGTCTGAGACTTTTTCAAGTGACTTGGTGTCAGATGAGATGAACGCCATCTTGATGTGCTTGACGCCGTCTTCGTTGTGTGACTTGAGGTTTACAGCTGCAATTGCCAGTGCCGCACCCTCCTCCAGCGTGATGTTGTCGGCGTATGCCTTCTCCAGAAAATCGTTCACCTCTTCGGCCCCCGCGCCTATCGCCACTGCCGCAAAGGAGACATACGTCCCGCTGGGATCCGTGACATAGACTGACTCGCCCTTCTGGTCGACTCCTGCAATTATCAGGGATACGCCGTAAGGCCGAACGCCCGAGTACTGGGTAAACTGGTGACACTGATCTGCCAGATGCTTTGAGACCGTCTCGACCTCCACTGACTCGTCGTACGCTATCTTGTTGCTCTGGGCAAAGAGCCGGGCCCGATCCACCTGTATTCTGGCATCCGGAATGTATCCTGCCGCCGCCACGCCTATGTGCCGATCCACCTGAAAGATCTTCTGCGTTATGTTCGATGTCTGCAGAGCCCTGGCCTTCTCTTCTACTGCCACTAGAACCCCGTTCTGGGTTTTGATTCCTATCGCCAGAGTTCCGCGCTTTACCGTCTCGATGGCGTACTCGACTTGGTATATTCTTCCATCAGGCGAGTACATTGTAGGGGTCATATCGTACCCCCTGGAAGGCATCATACCTGGTGTCTGGCACCAGTCAATTTAAGGGTAATTGTTATGCCACCTGCCTGGATTCGGCTGCAGGATCGCCCGCTATACAGAGTCGGGGCGACTGTCCTGATCATGCATCAGTGAGAAGACCTGATCCAGTCCCTCCCTGTATGACGGGTATCGCATCTTCACGATGCCGGATATCTTTTTGTTGGATGTCCTCACATTCGTGGTCAGTAGCGTTGTCGCGTCGTGTCCAAGTATGGTTCTGGCAAGAAACACGGGAACGCTGCCCGGGTGTTTTTTGCCCAGCTTGTCTGCACAGTAGTTCACCATATCCCGAAAGGCGCAGGGTTCAGAGTCGGATATGATGTATGGCCCATCGGCTCCGCCCTTCTCCAGCACCGCAACCAGCGCAGATACCGCATCATCCACGTGGACAAGGCTCTTGACGTACTTGCCGCCTCCGGGGCTCTTGAATCGCCCATGCCTTATTCTGTCAAGTATGAATTTGGTAAACCATCCGCCGTTGCCGTACACGTCTCCCAGGTATGCTGTGCAGAATCCGACGGAGCTCTCGCGGCATCTCCTCTGCAGCTCCTCCTGCGCCTCCACCCGGATCTTTGCAAAATTTGTGTTCGGGTTTATCGGCGTGGACTCGGTGATCGTGCACCTGCAGTCCCCAAAGACCCCCAGGCCAGACACGTACACGAACAGTTTTGTCCTGTCCCGTATGCTCTCAAAGAGGTTCAGCGCGCCGTCGTAGTTTACACGCCTGAGCATCTTCTGGTTCTTCGTCAGCGGGGTGAGCGACGCCAGGTGGACTACCGCGTCCCAGTCTTCCCCGGGCAGCTCGGGCTTTGGGCCTGCTAGGTCCAGACGCACCTGCCGGATGCCGGCGTGCGGCACCGTCCCGGTGTGCGATGTGCCGGTTACGTCGTGATTGCTCTCAGCAAGCCGCCGCACCAGGTTGCCGCCGATAAACCCCGATGCGCCGGTCACCAGAACCCTCATGTCACGCATGGCGCGGCTCCGCATTTATTGTTTGGCTGCCCGGATGCGCCACATCCCGGAGCTGCCAGTCTGCAGCTGCATGCGCAGGGGAGAAGGGCGCCATAGGCTACGCCCCGTATCAGGGCTGTCTCAAAGATGACAAAATGATCCCGTGAATCGGCCTAGCGTCTTCTGCGCCTCTGGCCGGGTTTGTTCTGTCCGGGGAATCTCGGGTGAATGGGATCAAACCTCTTCTTGTAGTTGCTCTTGTTCCTCAGGCTCGAGTTTGTTCCGATTCTCTTTCTTCCCTCAACCTTTGGAGTCTGACTTCTGACCTTTCCCGCCTTGGTAAGCGATCCGTGTGTTGCCATAGTATACCGCTTGTGGATTTTAATTTATGTATTGTGTTCTGGCGCACGCCGTCTGCCGTACAGGGCCGGATGCGAGGGCTTGTCCAGACGCGCAAGTCCGTGCCTGAACAAAGTCTGGAGCCCTTGTTGTACCGCAGCACCGGGCTGCACGGGAGCCAGACACGCACCTGCCAGCCCCGGGACACCCTGCAGGTACGATTTGGCGGCGAACGGGACACTGTATCTTTAGGGATGCATGATCGCGGCACTTGGCACCATGGCCGGACGTAACTCTACCAGTACTTTACCTTGATCTTCTCAATGACCCGTTCGTGTTCTTGGCCGTGGCGGCGCGCGTACCTTTCCATGGCACCCAACGGGACACCTCCCAGGGATCTGGCAAGGAAGTTGAAGAAGACCTTTTGGGGCGAGCCGTGGCCGCCGGTCTTGGTCATGAACTTTTGAATCCCGTACTTGAAGTTGTGCTGCCATGTCTTGTACATGACACCCAGCTGTGCGGGGCTCATCTCGTTTCCAATGTTGAAGAACTGGGACTTTTCCAGCAGTCCGATGGGAACAAACGTGAGTGGGGTCGTGGTAAACATAGAGTCGGGCTGCTCCCTCTCAAGCTCGCTGATTATCCGCACCGTATCCCACGAGTCCTCCGGGGTCTCGTCATTGTCAAGGCCCATAATCAGCGTAAATGCCGGAATCCAGTGGTACTCGTTGAGTGACTTTACGCCCTCCTTTACCACCCAGTGCCACTCCTCTGGAGCGTACGGCGCCAGCTTTCTGTCGGCATATTTCTCGATCAGCCTGAGGCTTCCTGTTTCAAACCCGCACTGAATCCCGGTCATGTTTCCCGGGCCGGACCTTATGATCTTGGACAGTTTTGGTATGAGCTTCTCGTCGGCAATGGCTCCTGCCAAGGTACCGTGGGTCGGGTTTGTGTGTGGAACCCCGGTGGACATTATGGTCGTGAAGAGATCCACCAGCGCCTCCCGGTTGGGCTCCATTCCCTTGCTGGTGCGGGGATCCAGACCATAGACAAAGATATCGTCGCTGTGCACCCAGGCAGACTTTGCACCGCCCTTTTTGAGGTTGACCTCGATCTCCCTTTTGACCTTCTCTGGCGGGTAGTACCGCAGGGCGCGCAGGGTCACGTCACAGAACTTGCAGCCACGGCCGCAGCCACGCATGACTTCTATCATGCCGTGCATGCTAGGCTCCACGATATCTGGAATCTCTTCTATGTCCGGCTTGTCCCAAAAGTTTACAAATCGTCCGTGCAGTTTTTCGCCGTCACGCTCAAACTCCTTTATGTTTACCTTAAAGTTGCTCCTCTTTCTGAACGGATCCATGTTATCAAAGTCACCGTTTATCAGATAGCGGAAGAACCGCCCCGCGTGGCCGTCGATCTCTGGCGCAATGCCGCCCAGCTCGCCCTCCAGTATGGCATAAATCCCGTATTCTTGAATCTTTGCGGGATCATAGTTGTACTGCCAGGTGCCTGACGCACCGGCGATCACCTTGGCATGGCTGCCGGACTTTTCCTTTGCCGCGTTAATTCTCATGTGGAGCTCGCGGTTGTAAAACTCGTCGTAGGAGATCTGCTTGCGCCCGTACGTAAATGTCATGGTAACCGGCCCCATTCCCAAGGGATCCATCTCGTATGTTCCCACCACCTCGGTCTCCGGGCCGATGAACTGCTCGATGTGATCCGGATGCGCCACTACGACGTCCTCACGCCTAAAGCCGTCACGCAGCAGTCCTGCCTCCACCTTTCGCAGGCCGTACGGGGCATAGTTTGCAACCCCGTTGGTGTGGGGGATATAGTTACAGATAAAGTCAAACAGCACTTTGGGGGTCACCTGGTTCTTGAGCACCTTGTACCAGAAGCTTCGCTTGTCCCTGTGGGGGTCAAGTGCTGGTGCACACCCAAAGAATGTGGCAAGGGAGATGTTCCTGTACGGGGACATGAGGGTTCGATCTGCTGTGAGTACTATTTTTGGGTGTCCCATGTTTGTTATCGCTTTGATCTCTTAATTATTTATTTTAAACCTTCTGTATTGGGCCCGCTTGCATGGCCTGCCATCGCACAACTGGAGGCTGAAGATGCGTCTCTTTGACCGCCTTATGCAGCCACGGCCCCGATCTGCTGCCTGGATCCCGCCAAACCGTACAGGGTCGTCCCCGAGAACCTGTTCCGGGCCACATTTCACATACTTTTGGCCGCCTGTGGGCGTACCCATGTGGTGCCATGAGCCACACCGGAAGATCGCAAGCCGTTCTTGGGTGGACGGTATGCCTGCCTCGACGCGGCCCGGGGACAGATGTGTACAGCCAAATGGGCAAACATAACAGTTAACTAACCAGCACCACGCTGGTGTGCCATAT
This sequence comes from Cenarchaeum sp., assembly GCA_965206845.1. Lineage (GTDB taxonomy): Archaea > Thermoproteota > Nitrososphaeria > Nitrososphaerales > Nitrosopumilaceae > CAYGAM01. The sequence goes on from OZ242221.1 coordinate 581,987, forward strand.
GCCTGCAAGAAAGAATGGAAAACACCAGCGACGGGCAGATCAAAAGGCCAAGCGGAGGACGGATAAGAAATCGAAGGGGCATCAGACCCGGGCGCGTTAAATTAACACTTTTACATCAACAATACATGGAGAATTCTAATGAATCCGCTGGTTAGGATCGAGCAGGCGCGTCAGGACGGCCGCATACCGCCGGATGCCTACAAGCTGATAGTAGACAGGGCCCACATCATGTACAGCGGAATAGATCGCATAGAGAGGGCATCCGGGATCAGCTTTCCTGTGTCGTATGTGGAGCCGTCCATTCTGGTAACGCCCCCCGATGCAGGATCCTTCCAGTTTGGCGTGCTGTACGCCAGAACCATCCCCCTGATACTGGATGAAAAGCTCCAGGTGGTAATCCAGGTGTGTGCTCCATTGGTTTCATACGGGCTCAGGGGCACGATACACGCGGTTCTGGCACACGAGTTCCTGCATTATCTGGAGCTGCTCAGCAGGATATCAAAGATGAGGTTGCTCTCAGACGAGATCACCGGGAATGTGTTTGAGAGTGTGTACGCCGACGAGACGCGGCTCTTTGAGCCTGGAGCGGTCTTTACGGACAGGACGCTTCTCCGCCACATCACCAAAAAATTTCCATCTGGCTTTCGGGACTACAGGCTAGAGGACAAGGTGATGGAGCACTGGATCGAGCGCGGGCTTCCGCAGTCAGGCATTGCACTGGACAGAAATTTTGCCCGGATCTCTGTCAAAACGCTGTCGGCGGTCAGCCTTGATCCCAAATTTCTGGCGCGCCTAAACGAGATAGAACGCAAAAGCGAGGCCGTCAGAAAGCGGATGCGCTACTAAATAAACTCGGTCAGGTTGCACTTGCCACAGTGGTGCCTGTCCTTGTGGTTTGACATGAATGTGCCATGGCCGCACCGTGAGCAGATCTTTCTCACCCTGGAGGCCTTGTTGCCGTCTATGCTGTAGTATGTCTGGATCTTGGGACTGGAGCCCTTTCTTCCTGCCATTACTCCGATGCCCCCTCCGCCGCTTTTCTTGCCTTGTCAAACCGTGTCATGATGCTGGGATTGATGTGCTTCCTTGCCAGATCCTCGTCGTCATACACGTAGAATGTGCCCTTTACGTCGGTTCTTCCAACCTGGTTCTTCAGCAGAATGGGAATGACCAGCTTGCCACCAAGGCCAAGCTCCTCTGTTACCATCTCTGTCGCCTTCATCTTGCCCAGCCTTCCGCTCATATTGGCAAAGCTGCACACGATCTCCCTCCTGGAGAGAAAAGGGTTGCTCACGTCGCTCTCGGCTCTTACCACAGACATTTATCCGAATCAACTGCCAAGTTCTTATAAATCTTGATTGAAAGGTCCGGTGGCAGGACAGGGAGAAGACACCCATCACATGGAAGAACCTTGGCGCGTTTGGCAAGAAATTTATGAAATCAAGTCCAGCGAGTGCTGTGGATCGGTTTATGCTGCACTTGGAGAACCAGGGCTTTGAGCCGCAGGACGCGCAGCATCTGCTTCGGCGGGCCAGGGATCTCTGCTCCGACATGGATGCAACGCTACGGGATGTCCGGGTCTCCAGCAGATATCTCGAGTACGATGTCTCGATAGCAAAGGAACGGATGGATGAGCTGGTGGCCAGGCTAGGACCCGTGGGGCCGATCAGCCGCTCCAAGCACCTGGTGGAGGAGGAGATAGAGAAGGAGCAGGCAGTCAGGGACGGCATATCGTGCTTTAACGACGAACGGTTCTGGGAGGCCCACGAGATGCTGGAGGGCGTATGGAAGCGATCCCTTGAGGGCGAGCGGGATCTGGTGCAGGGGATAATTCTTGTGGCTGCCGCCTTTGTGCACTACCAGAAGAACGAGAACCGCATCTGCATGTCGATTATGGGCAGGGCGCTGGCAAAGCTGTCAAGCTCCAGCGGCACTTATCGAGGAATTGACGTGGACAGGCTGAGAAGCAGGGTTGCAGCAATCAGGAACTCGGGAGCAATCTCTACGTTTGCGATCTGATGAGGTTCAGGGCTGTCTTTACCACCTCTGCGCCCATGATTAGGCCTATGCCCCCTGTTGCCGCGTCCTTCTCCGTAACGCGCTCTGTTGCGTCGCTTTTTATCGAGTCTCCAGACACCAGCACCGGCACGGGATCGTCGCTATGGCCCTTCATGATGCAGGGCGTGCTGTGATCCGCAGATATCACCACCGTAACCCTGGCCGGATCTATGTTCTTCAGCAGGGTGCCAAAGAACCGCCCGTCTATCTCCTCGATGTTTCTTGTCTTGCCGGTGGCGTCGCCGTCGTGTCCGAACTCGTCGGGGCCCTTCAGGTGTACGTATATTGCGTTCTGCTCGTCCATTGACTTGGCTGCGACCAGAGCCTTCTCCTCATAGTCAGTTAGGCCTCCGGCCTCAAAGGACTTCATCTTCAGGACTCTGGATATTCCCTGCTCCACCGGCATATCCACTATACACGAGAACTTCATCGAGTACTTTTCGTTGATGGGCTCCACCACGGGATACGCGCTACCGGCATCGCGAAGCAGTATGCTACTCAATGGCTTTTTGTCCTGCTGGGATCTCCGACGGTTCACCCCACTCCCTGCCATAATCCTCATAGACTGCTCGGTGAACTCGTTTACCAGATCTGATGCCAGCACCGCTCCGGGATCGTCTCCCAGAGGCAGGCACCTGTCTATTCTCAAAAAGTCACCTACCGCCTTTGCAATTCCCATCCCCTCCAGCCTGGCGTACGCAGGATCAGTGTTGGTAATGTCAGACGAGAGCCTTCTGTCTGCCCTTATCCTTACGGTGAGCCTGTGGCCTATGGTGGGCGCAACCACCACCGAGGTATCGGGGTGCGAGAACCTTACACCGCGCTCGATCTCCGCCGCTATCTCTGCTGCGTCTCTTCGCTCGATGTGCCTCCCTGCGCGCCGGTCTGTGATCACCCCGTTGCTCATTGTTGCAAAGTTCCCCCTGAGCGCCAGATCGCCGTCCCTGAAATCGATGCCGATTCCCACCGCCTCGATCACTCCGCGGCCAGCATAGTCTACATGCTGAAACCTGTATCCAAGCATGTTGAATACGGCAATGTCGGATTCGGGGGCTATTCCCTTCCCGACAGATATCACCTGGCCCATGGCACCGTTTCTTGCAAGCCGATCCATGTTGGGCGTCTTGGCAGCCTCCAGTGGTGTCATGCCCTGCAGGTCAGGGTGCGGCAGATCCCCCACGCCGTCAAGTAGAACGTATACCATATGGACATCTGGCTCTGTAATGACGATCTCCCCTCATGCTCGCGACCCGTCACAGACGTTTTAAAGGTATCATTATTTGCAGGGCGCGGAGCTGCACCACTCGTCTGGGCACGGACATAATTCCCGGTGTCCGGCCAGATGCGGCATGAGGCCAGATCCATCCGTGCCTAGGTACGAGCACACGCACCCTGAAGGATGCCTACGCCTGGCTCGATGCGACAGGCGACCCTCCGTACCCGGCACACCATGAAAAGATTTTATCGTGTAAGGTGTGTTGGTGTACAATGGGAGATATGCGAAAGGACTACCTTGATGAGCGCTTTACGATCGTCTCAAAAAAGGACGTAACCGCCAGCGGAAAAAGGAACCCGTACAGGCCGGGCAACGAGAAGATGACCAAACCTTCCGTGCTCTCGCTGGTAGCCCAGAACGGAATCCTGCAGAGACTCCAGGATACTGACGAGGAGTCGGTCAAGGGGTGGGCAATTCGCGTATTTGAGGAGGATGACCCCGTGGTATCCACCAGCACGGAGGACACGTACAGTGAGAGGCCACACTACAGCGAGCCCGCTTATGGCTACCACTATATCGTGGTGGCATCACCAGAGCAAGACGAGAGCCTTGCGTTCATGGACTCGGATCAGTGGTCAAACATACTCATGGTGGTTCAGGACAGGCTACGGTGGCTCTACACCCAGAAGCGCGTCACATACGTGGCAGTACATGCAAGCTATGGCGACACTGCGGGAAGCAGCAACAGGATTCCCCACATGCACCTGATCACGCTGCCCACAATTCCGCCGGTAATCGCAGCGGAGGCAAAGATGACATCCAAGATATTAAACGAGAAGGGGGCGTGCCCGATCTGCCAGATTATAGATATCGAGAGGAACGGACCACGGATGATCCTCAAGACAGGAGGGTTTGTTGCGTTCTGTCCGTGGTCGCCAAGATACCCCTACGAGTTCTGGATTGTGCCGGAGAAGCACACCACCAGCTTTGCAAAGATCACGCAGAAGGACCTGAACGGCCTGGCAACCATCCTCAGGGCAACGCTGGGCGGACTGTCCAGATCAATTGATAACGTCGCGTACAGCATGGCGTTTCACCTCTCGCCGGAGACCAAAAATACCAAGCAGATACACTGGCATGTGGAGGTCTACCCGCTCACCGAGGCGTGGTCCGGACTTGAGCGCGGCTACGGCATATTTGTAAACAGCAAGTCTCCAGAGGATGCTGCCAGGGAGCTGGGAATCTCGTGCAGAAAGGAGCTTGCCGGCATGATGGGCGTCACATAGGTGTGTGCCGGGTCGGGCGTGCGTGAAGGCTCCAGGCTTGGATGGCGCTCGGAGTCACATCTAGGCGCCGTCCTGCGGTGGCTCCCCGTGAGGCCTGTAGGACCGCGCAGAGTCTGGCCTCCGGGCCGGATCCGAATGTCGGCACGGCGTTCCGGTTAGGGGCAGGACGGCTGTGGAGGAGCCCTGTGGCCATGGCAGACAGAACCCCGATGTGCATGATTTATTTATCAATGCGGGTAGATCGAACTGTATGGCTGTGGAGAAGTACATTGCCGCGGCGGGTCTGGGTCTGTTTGCAATGTTTGTAGGGGAGATCACGACCCTGTACAGCTTTTTAATCGACTCCGTACGGGAGGTGGAGCCGGCCCCCAAGATACTTCAGTTCATCTCCATCGGGGTTGCGCCTGCGGTCATAATGACCGGTGTCTCGTTTATAATGTCCAGAAGGTACGGCTCAAGGCCCATAGCATACATGATCATCGCCGGGGGCGCAATCCTGCTTGTGGGCATGGCATACGCATACACCCTACTTGACAGAATTGATCCCCAGTACATGGACGAGACGGTGGCCCTGGTTCCGCCGCTTTTCATGGCAGTGTCGATTCCCGTCATTGCCGTCGGGACGATGCTGTTGCGGTTCAGGGAGCGGCGGCCAAAAAAAGAGTACGTTTAGTGGTCGAATCTCATGCCACTGTCGTGGTGCCGAAATCCCAAATTCTGGTAGAATTCCTTTACCGCATCGGTGCACTGCAGGACGGTCTTGTAGCACCCGGCCCGGACTGCGTGGTCCAGGCATACGCGAATGAGGCTCGCACCGATGCCTGAACCCCGCATATCATCCAACACGGCCACATCCTCTATGTGGCCCGCCCGTCCGCCATTGTGTATGAACTTCTGTTCTATGAGTAGGGTGGCAGCCCCGACCACCTTGCCGTCAAGCTCTGCCACCAGCACCACGTGATCTGGGTTTGAGCATATCCGGTGAAACACGTCCCGGGCCTCTGACTCGGCCATGCTGCTGGCTTCCCTCAGCGAGTCCAACGACAGCAGAAAGCCGTTGAAGATGTCTTCTTCCTGCAGCCTTCTGATCCTGAGCCCGGGAACGCCGCCCATCAGATCTTTCCCAGCCTGTCAAGAAACTTCTGGTTTGCTTTCTGGTACGACGTCTTGTCGCCTATGTCAATAAAGCCATCCTTGATGAGAAAACTGCCGACTGGTTTGCCGTCGGATATGGCATTCTTTACAACGCTGTCCATTCCGTATGGCACGTTCTCCGGGATGTACCGGAACACCTCTGGTTCCATGACGTAGCAGCCCATGTTGATGTCTGCGCTGATCTCCGGCTTTTCGTTCCAGCTGGTAACCCTTCCCCCATCTGCCGTATCTATGACCCCGTAGCGTATCCGGGATTTGTACAGGTACGTGCCGATGGTAATCAGCGACCGGCTCTTCTCGTGGAGCCCGATCATGTCCCGCAGGCCAAAGTCAAAGATCGAGTCGCCATACATGCAGACAAAGGTGCCATCGATGAGATCCTGGGCCGTCTTGAGCTGGCCAGCCGTGGCCAGCGGGCGGTTGGCTGTAGCATACTGCACCCGGACACCAAAGCGGCTCCCGTCCTCAAAGTAGTCCTCGATGGTCCTTTTGAGGTAGCTTACGCAGAGGACTATGTCGCTGATGCCGTTGCTGCTGACCCACTCGATCAGGTGTTCCAGCAGCGGCTTCTCCCCCAGCGGAAGCATGGGCTTTGGCAGGAACGTCGTGTACGGCTGGAGCCGCGTCCCAAGCCCACCGGCCAGAATTACCGCCTTCATAAGCCCTGTCACGTTTTAGTCAGTATTTAATATTCAGGCGCAGGGCCGCATCGAGAACAGGACAGGTAGCTGAAGGGCATTCTGGCGCCATGCCGCCCGCGGCTCACGTCGCTACCACCTGGCGCGTACGGCGATACCCCGCATGCGGGCATAGGGATCCTGGAAGATCTTCCCTGCATGCACGGTTCACTCTGTCCCAGTACCGCCAGGCGTGTTTGTCCAAAGGTGAAGGGGTGGCAGGAAAGGAATGGGAATCATGCAGTGAACGGTGCCAAAAACGGCAAACTGGGTTGTCTGCTGCATATCACGATAGCTTGCACAGGCCGGTTATAGAAGAAGCCCCACCTTCCGGACTATGTCGCCGGGTCCTTCCCCAAATACCATGATCATGGGCTCCTTTCCAGGGCCGCCCTCGTGGAATATGGCGTCGGGAGCCGACGCGGCACCGTCAAGGGCAGTCCGGATCCCCCAGGATACCGAGCCGCCTTCCTTGCGCCTGACATCGTCCGGCTCCCCCCGCCTGTCGTATGACAGCACGGTCATGCCGTTCTCCTGCATCCTTTTTAGCACGTCCTGCCCGAGCCGGATGTTGAGGGCCGAGCGCACATGGGGAAACTTTTTGTTCATCTGCAGTATGGCAGACGCCACATGTCTCGAGCCGCCAAAGACGAGCGGACCCGCGACTATCGCGCCCCTGCCGGATCTCACAATGCGTCCCTGCACCGCAAGCACGTCCTGCCTGGATCTCGGCCGGGTTCGGGAGTAGCCAAAGTTCATCTGCACCTCCGGAATCAGTCTGTGGATGTTTTCCATCCCGACCAAGCGCCGCACCGCGTCTTGCATCTCTGACTCCATTCCGGACGTGGACGCCCCTGCAACGGCAATGCCGCCTCCGATTCTACGGGACTGCCTTATCGAGTCTGCAGCGTACCGCTTTGCAAGCCTTGCCGCCTCGTCGATCCCCAAGCCTGTTGATATGGATGCGGCCAGGGCGGCCGAGTAGACGCACCCGCTCCCGTGCACTTGCCTGCCTATCCGCCTTGCGGATATGGAGTAGACCCCCGACTCGGTGCAGACGCAGTCACTGACGCTGCCTCCCGACTCCAGCCCGGTAATGATCACGTTTCTTGCACCCATGTCACGCAGCCTTTGTGCAGCCTTCGGCGCGTCGCCTGCGGCTCTGACGCGCACGCCTGTCAGCGCCTCGGCCTCTGCCGCATTTGGCGTTACCGCAAACGCCAGGGGGAGCAGGCTCAGGTAGTCCGGCACCGCCTCCTTCTGCAGCAGGGTGCCGCCGGTGGTGGACTCGATCACGGGATCCAGAACCATGGGCGCCGTGACGCCTGCCAGTCCCGAGCGCACGGCCCCGATGACTTTGGAGCTGTATACCATGCCGATCTTTATCGCGTCGACTCTGAAATCCCCCAGCACGGAGTCCATCTGGCTCCTGACGAGCCCCGGCGAGACCGGCTCTGCGCCTGCAAACCCCGAAGAGTTCTGGCTGGTAACCGCCGTAACCACAGAGAACCCGTTGTGCCCCAGCGCCGCAAACGTGCGCAGGTCTCCCTGAATGCCTGCGCCAGACGAGGGATCGGAGCCCGCTATGCTCAACACATTCATGCCATACACCAGGACCCTGACACTCTTGAATCTTGTGCAGTGCATGCTGCACCTGCCTGCGGCTCTCAAAAAGTCAGGAGTACGCGCTGCAGAAGGGAGCTCACTGTTTAAATCATCGGGAGTCGTAAACACATCATAATGGGTACCCAGATGAGCTCTGCTCGGCGCGGCGTCGCCACCGATGAGATGAAACAGGTGGCCCGTGACGAGGATGTCACGATGGAGTGGCTCCTGCAGAAGATCGCCAGCGGCTCGATCATAATTCCCAGCAACAACGTCCGGAAGCAGAAGATCCACAACGTGGGCATAGGCCGCGGACTCAAGACCAAGGTCAACGTAAACATCGGCACGTCCACGCTCAACGTAGATCCGGAGGCAGAGGTAAAAAAGGCCAGAACCGCCGTCAAGTACCACGCCGACACCATAATGGATCTCAGCGACGGCGGGGATGTAGGAGCCATCAGGAGAACCTTGCTGGAGGCTGCCCCCATCACGTTTGGCACTGTCCCCATCTACGAGGCGTACAACTATGGCGTCTCAGTCCACAAGAACCCCATGAACCTCACCGAGGACGACTTCCTGAAGGCCTTTGAGAACAACGCAAAGGACGGCGTTGACTATACCACGATTCACGCCGGGATCACAAAAGAGATCGCAAAGAGGATTCTCCAGGTGCAGCGGCACGGCGGCATCGTGAGCAAGGGCGGAACCATCACTGCCGCCTGGATGCTCAAGTACGACAAGGAGAACCCGTACTTTGAGCACTATGACTACTTGATCGAGCTTGCCAGAAGGTATGACGTGACGTTCAGCCTGGGGGACGCCCTCAGGCCCGGCTCCATTCTGGACTCTCACGACGAGCTGCAGGTGCAGGAGATGATCAATGTGGCCAGGCTGACCCGGCGCGCCCACCAGCAGGATGTGCAGGTGATGGTGGAGGGCCCGGGGCATGTCCCGCTAAACGAGGTGGCCGCCAACGTGCGGCTGGCCAAGTCCCTCATCGGGGACGTGCCGTATTACGTCTTGGGCCCGCTGGTCACAGATGTCGCCTCGGGCCACGACCACATTGCCAGCGCCATCGGAGCGGCGGTGTCTGCCAGCGAGGGTGTTGACCTGCTCTGCTATCTTACCCCCTCAGAACACTTGGCGCTGCCCGATGCCGACGAGGTCAAGGCAGGCCTCATAGCCTACAGGATCGCGGCCCATGCGGCGGACCTGGTCAAGATCAGGGACAAGGCGATAAAGTGGGACATGGCGATGACAGAGGCCCGGCGCACCCTGGACTGGGAGAGGCAGATCGCCCTGTCCATTGACCCCGAGGAGGCTGCCAGAATTCACAGCAGGACGGGCCAGCATCCGGGAAACAATGTTCCCTGTACAATGTGCGGGGGAGCCTGCGTCTACATCATGCTGCCCCAGCAGAGAAGATACGAGAAGGACAAGGAGCTACAGCAGGCAGGATAGAACGGCCTCAAGGCCCGGCACGGTGTCGTATCCGGATACGTCCTCCCTGCGCACCCACCGAAACTCCGAGTTTTCGCGGTTCAGTATCACACGGGAGCTGTGCGCCTCAAACAGAAACGGGTACACCATCCACCGGAGCCCCTGCGACGCTACCGTAACCGGCGGGCCTGCCCTTATCAGGGTGACCCCGTCTGACAGGACTTCCAGCTCCTCAGATATCTCGGTGACGGCTCGCGCCAGTGGCTGCTCGTCGCCCTCGATGCTCCCGCTGACGCCGGCCCACAGGCCGGGCATGCTCCTCACGGCATCGCTGCGCCTTAGAAGCAGGATCTTCCTGTTGCGTACAAGGATGGCCGTTACCACGTCTGGCATGCGCTACTCTATCGAGGATATCATCTTTATGTGCTTCTTGTACGAATCGTCTATGTCTGCGCTGACAGCCAGCCTCTCCTGGCACGCCACGATATACTTTGAGATCTCCTCGGTCTTGTTCTCCTGCACCGCCGTCAGTAGCCTGCCCACGTCCTTCCAGAGCTCGTCGGCAAACCTGCGTATCTCCGGATTTGACACTATGGTCTCGATGAGATCCGGCGACTGCGTCATAATACTCTCTGCCAGGATCTTCTGGGCCCGGAACGTGCCCCCGGACATCTTCTCTGTCAGTGTTGTCTTGTCGTCCTTTGACACTATGCTGCAGAAGATCACGTTCACAAGATGTGTCAGACCCAGCACCATTGCCATCTTTTTGTCGTGCTCGTTGGCGTTGATGGTTACAAAGCTGGCCCCTGCAAAGAGCATCTTTGCTACCTCCAGCTCCTTCTTTCCGTCCTTGACTGGAATCGATATTATATTCTGGTTCTTGATGGATCTGATGCCGGGGCCAAACATGGGATGAATACAGATGGGGCTGATCTTGGCAGGAATCTTGGAGAGCGCAGATATTGTCTTTGATTTTTGGGAGGATATCTCGATAAGGTATGCCCCCCGCTTCATCTCCTTTGCTATCAGCCGTATGATCTCAGGAGTCCTCCGCGTGGGAGTGCACAACAGCACATAGTCTGCCTTGAGGATGGCACCCACTAAGGACTGGGCTTGGGTTACCGCTTTTTCGGGAATGTCGCTCTCCGAGTCGTACCCGATCACCTCAAACTTTCGTCCCAGAAAGTACTTTGCGAACCACCGTCCCATCCGCCCCCCGGCGCCTATAATTGCAATCTTCTCAGCCATGTCTATTTCCCAAGTTACCGTATATGATATTCATGCCTTTAATTAGTGTCTCTTCGTTCTGGCATGCGGATATCCGGATGTAGTCCCTGTAGTCCCCAAAGGCCTCGCCGGGCGCCACCGCAACTCCGCGCTCGAGCAGATCCCGGGCCAGCCGGGTACCGTCGCGCCCGATCCTGACAAACAGGTACATTGCGCCGTCGGGCCTGACAAACTCAAGGCCCATCTTCTTGGCCATGTCTGATATGACATCCAGACGGGACATGATCGTCTGGGATCTTGCATCCGTGTCGGCTCCCAGCGCCTGCATCGCTGCATACTGCACAGGCTCGGCCACGCAGGCCATGAGCATCGCCTGCCGGGCCACCATCGAGCCTATGACATCTGGACGTGCCATCGCATAGCCCACCCGGAAGCCCGTCATGGCGTGAGACTTGGAGAACGACTGCACCACTATGCTCTTGTCATAGCCGCTTCCCAGAACACTCTTCCAGCCAGGTTTGGCATACTGCCAATAGATCTCATCGCTGAGTATGTAGAGTCCTCGGTCGCTGGCCGCACCCACTATCTCGTCCTGCGCATGCGCGGACAGAACCTTTCCCGTGGGGTTGTTGGGATAGTTGAGAACCAGCATCCGGGTGCCGGGGCCTGCTGCCTCCTTGACCTGCTCCGCCGAGGGTTCCCAGCCGCCTGCCATATCGGTGTGTATAGTCGTCACCTTCACGCCCGAGCTCTGCGCGCACTGGGCGTATGCAGGCCAGGCCGGATCGATCACTATGATCTCATCCCCGGGATCCAGCAGCGATATCGCAAGGTACACCGCAAACCTTCCCCCCGGGGTCACCATGACACCGCTTGGTGATACGTCTGCGCCAAAGTTTTTTGATGCGTACCGCGCCAGCGCGTCCCGGAACTGTGGCATCCCGCCAGCCGGCCCGTATCTCGTAAACCCGCGATCAAAGGCGTCGGTCATGGATCCCCTCACCACATCCGGGGGAGCAAAGTCCGGTTCGCCCACCTCCATGTGGACGATATGCCTTCCCTGCGCCTCCAGTGACTTTGCCCTCATGAATATGTCCATGTGTGTAGATATCCCAGTTGACTGCACGCTTACGGACTCGTTGAGCAGAAAGTTGAGAAACCTTGCGCCCAGAGACTCGCTCATTCCCAGCTCGCGGCACAGGGACCGGACATCTTCTCGCAGCTCGTCCTCCCGCCGCCTGTCTGTAACGCCCTTGCCCATGTCCTGCTTGAGCCGGCCTATCTGCAGGGCAAGATCGGTTCTGGACTTGAGGAGCCTGATCATCTCCAGCGTGATCTCGTCCACCCTGCCCCGCAGCTGATCTATCTCCGACATGCTACAAAACCGGTCCGATGAATCCCCCGAGAAGGGCGTGGTCTGCCAGAACCAGCGCGACTACCGAGTCCACAACGGGCGGGGCCCGCGGAACCACGCACGGGTCGTGCCGTCCCTTGACGCTGAGCACCGCATCCTTGCCTGACTTGATGTCCACGGTGGGCTGCTCCCTGGGAATGGAGGAGGCCGGCTTGAAGGCTACCCTCAGGGTCAGCGGCATCCCTATGGAGATGCCGCCCAAGATGCCCCCGGCGTTGTTGGTTCTGGTCTGCACGGCGCCGTCCCTTAAGACAAAGGTGTCGTTATTCTGGGAACCCGTGGACTCGGATCCCGCAAAGCCGGATCCAAACTCAACGCCCTTGACTGACGGGATGGAGAAGACTCCGCTGCTGATGTCTGACTCCAGTGAGCCAAAGACCGGCTCTCCCAGGCCCACGGGCAGTCCGGTGGTGACCGACTCGATCATTCCCCCCAGCGAGTCCATGTCTCTTCTGGCACCAAGTATTGCTGCGCGCATGAGCGCTGCGGCCTCGGGGTCAGGGCACCGGACATCGTTTCCGTATATGTCCGGTATCATCTTCTCTGTGAACCGCTTGCCCATTGCCACCTTGCCTATCTGGGACACGTACGAGTGCGTCTGCACATCTAGCGCCGCGCCCAGAAGCTTCCTTGCGATGGCGCCTCCCATGACAAGCGTGGCAGTAAGCCTGCCTGAGAATCTCCCGCCGCCGCGGTAGTCGTTGTGCCCTTTGTACTTGATCATGGCAGGATAGTCCGAGTGGCCCGGACGCAGCTTTGTCTTCAGCTCCTCGTAGTCGGTAGATCTCTGATCCCGGTTCCAGATTATCATGGCGATGGGTGCGCCAGTGGTGCTTCCGCGAAACACTCCTGAGAGGATCTCCACCTTGTCACCCTCGGCCCTCTGGGTGCTGATGGCAGACTGTCCTGGCCTCCGCTGGTCGAGCATGCCCTGTATGTCCCCTTCCTCCAGCTCCAACCCGGCTGGGCACCCGTCCAGCACGGCGCCCACACACTTGCCGTGGCTCTCGCCAAAGGTTGTAAGAACCAGCCGTCTTCCCATCGAGCTACCGGGCACAGATCTCATATGGTTGGCTGATAAATATAACCTTACGTAAGGCTGAGCTTGGCGCCCAGCCCCCTCATATCCTCGATAAAGCTAGGATAGGATATCCTGACGGATTCCGGATCCTCCACGGTGCAGTCGTCGATGGCCATGGCCAGAATGCAGAACGCCATGAAGAGGCGGTGGTCGCTGTGCGGATCCAGGTGCGCGCCGCCAAGAGCGCCCGGCGTCAGGGTCAGGCTGTCTTGCCCTTGGACAGCTCCGATCCCCGCCTTTGCCAGCTGGGATGCCAAGACCGCGATCCTGTCGGTCTCCTTGAACCTGGCGTGGCCCACGTTGACGATCTCCAGGGGAGCAGAGCACCTTGCCGAGAGAATTGCCAGCGGCGGCAGGAGATCCGGCGTGTTTCCCAGATCAAACCGCCCGCCTGCAAGCACACCGGGTGCATCAACCGATATGACATCTTCTCCCACGTCGACTCGGACGCCCAGAACCTCCAGTATGTCTATGAACGACTCGTCTCCCTGTGGCAGATCGCCAAATGCGACGCGGATCTTCATCTTCTCTCCTGCCAGCACTGCGGCCGCCAGCAGCAGAGCCAAGCTGGAGGAGTCAGAGGGAACCGTAAAGGATGCTGGCCTGTAGGCCTGGGGCGCCACTGCATACCTGCGAAAGGGGATCACCGTGTGCACCACGACCCCGAACCTCCTCATGGCAGATATGGTGGCCTCCAGATACGGCTTTGAGACCAGATCTCCCTGTATGCTTATCGTGACCCCGCTTCGCGTCATGGGGGCAGATATCATCAGCGCCGAGATGAACTGGCTGGAGATGTTGCCCGGTATGTCTATGTGGCCGCCGGCGATCCTGCCGGTAACCGTGACAGGGGGTCGGCCTTCCCGGGAGCTGCACCGGGCGCCCATGGTGCCCAGCGCGTCTAGGAGTGGCTGCATGGGCCTCCGCCGGAGACTCTCATCGCCGGTAAGGGTGGACGTGCCTTCCGCAAGCGCCGACACCGCAGACGCAATCCTGATGGTGGTGCCGGAGTTTGCCGCATCTATGTCGGCCGGCCGCAGCCCCCGTGGCGTGACCCGTAGCACGTCCCCGTCCTGCTCGATCTCTGCGCCAAGGCTCCGGCAGGCTGCCACCGTGGCATCGGTGTCTGCGGACGCAAGCACGTTTGCGATCGTGCTGGGCCCGTCTGCCAAGGACGCCAGAAATATGGCGCGATGCGTGTAGCTCTTGCTTGCAGGGCAGCAGATCTCCCCCGAGAGGCGGGATCTCTCAATCACGCACTTCATGGACCTCTGCCTTTTTGTTGTTTGCCGGCGATGTGATTATCCGCCCGTCCAGAGATGAGAAGACCTTCCTCACGCCGGAGACCGCATTTTGGCGCACTGCTGCGGCAACCGCCGTGCCGTTGCCAGAGACCGAGGCCCCCAGGGCTCCCGCCTCCAGCAGTCGTGGGATCAGCGCGGGATCCGAGTTGAGAAACGGCCCTGCCGTTATGCCGTTGAGCAGCATGGCCCCCCAATAGTTGGATCTTCTGGCCATCTGCCACGCAGCTTCAAAGGCGCTCTTCTGCTCCCTGAGCTTTCGGGGGTTGCGGCGCCTGGAAGAGGCCGGAATGAAGATCACCGCAGCTATGCCACTGGGAATCGCCTGGCGGCGCACCAGCCTTCTTTTGAGGTTGTCAGTTACGTTAAAGCCGCCGTAATAGCATGCGCAGGCATCGTCATAGGCACCGGTTATGCTGATTCCGGTCTCGATGGATGCATCAACGCCTGCCAGAAGCACCCGGGAGTCGTTCACCTCCGGCCCGAAGAGCTTGGCGCAGGCAAGCGCCACCGCAGAGGAGATGGAGCTGGAGCTCTTGAGGCCGTACCCGGCTGGAATCTCCGACTGGAGATTTACGTGAATGTGCGTCCTTGCCAGGTCCCTTGCGGGAACGATCTTCCGCACCGTGCTGGTGACCAGCCGCTGGCTGAGGCTCTTGCTACCGGCATCCAGTGTAATACCCTCCCCCGGGGTGGCCTCGATCCGGGCACGGACCTCCAGCGAGACCCCCATGGTGGCCCCCATGCCGGTGGCTATGGCGCTCACTATCGATATGGCTCCGCGGGCCTTGGCCTGTACGGCGCGCAATCAGACGCCCCCCAGCAGGGCGCGTTTCATGGCGCCGTATGGCGCCTCTGTGCCGTGCCATATCTCAAACGCCCGCGCCGCCTGGCCCAGCAGCATCTCGTACCCGTAGATTATCGTTGCTCCCATCTTCCCAGCCTTTGCTATCAGATCTGTCTTCATGGGCCTATAAACAATATCGTACACCACCGAGTCCGGGCCCAGCGTCCCAAGGTCCAGTGGGGAGAGCTCGCCCTTCAGCCCGACCGCCGTGGCGTTTACGACAAACTTGTACTCTGAGAGCGGGCCGATCCTGTCAGGCCCGACGTACCTGGCCTGCAGGCCTGCCGCCTCTGCAAACCCCGCAAGGGACGCCCCGCGGGCCAGGGTCCTGTTTGCCACGGTGATGGACTCGGCGCGCTCGCGGGCAAACCCGGCTGCGATGGCCCGAGCGGCCCCGCCTGCTCCCAGCAGCAGCACCCGTGAGCCCCTGATGGGAATCCCCCTCCTCCTGATGGGATCCAGGAATCCCTCCATGTCGGTGTTGTGCCCTTTCAGGGTACCGCCGGCATTTGAGACCGTGTTGCACGCCCCGACGATGCTGCAGTTCTCATCCACCACGTCTAGGTGGTGCATGACGGCGATCTTGTGCGGGATTGTGATGTTGAATCCGGCCACTCCGATACTCTTCAGTGCGGCAATGCCGCTCTCCAGCTCGTCTGCCAGAACCCTGTAGGCTATGTAGGCGCAGTCAAGGTTCAGGCTGCGAAACGCGGCATTGTGGATGTTGGGCGACAGCGAGTGGTCGATGGGATCCCCGATCACGGCAAAGGTCTTTGTCACGATACAACCTGCATGGATGATGAATCATTTAACTCTAAAGATCGCATGTAGCATGCAAGGTCACAGCCTTACCTCACCTAGGCACAAAGGTATGCACTCCGGGAGGGTCTGCGATTCAGCGCAGGGCATATCTCATGTACGTACAGGCGCCGTCAGCCTCTTGATCTCTGCCAAGCTGTACTGTCCCGGGGCCACTGCCTTGCCTAGGGAGACATACGTGTAGGGGGCCCCCAGGTACAGACAGACCAGCCGCGATATCTTTCCCATGTCTCCCATGCAGAATGCAATCAGCTCCGTGTCTCCTGCGGCGCCGTACAGCGAGAGGATCCTGGATGCGTCCATGGCGGTCCTGGCAGTGGCAACCATCTTCACATGTGCCGAGTATCCGGACATGCGCCTCATCTTTTGCAGCAGTGCGCCTGCATCGGGCGTCTTCTCAAAGTCGTGCCAAGAGACCAGGATGCCTGCCCCCAGATCTGCCGCAAGCTTGCCCCTTCTTATGGCGTCATACTCTACGTCCAGGCGGTACGGTTCGTACCCCGAGGCCAGTCTGAGCAGATCCCTCCTGCTGGCCTCGGATTCTGCGAACATGCCGCCCTGTGACTCGGGCCTGATGGTGCAGACGCACCTCTTCAGGTGTCTCCTGCACATCTTCAGGGCGTCTGGAACATGCTCTGGCTTTAGAAAGTCAAGGCGCAGTTCCGCATATCTTGAAACACCCAGTGCTCCCTGCAACGCAGTTAGCATGCCTTTAGGCGTTCTGCGGGCAATGGTTACGCATGTGGCGTACTCCGGGCTACTTTTCCAGGATGTACTCATCGGCTACCTCCATCCCGAAGTGCCTTCCGGCAGCTGCCTTTGAGTGGACCAGCACGGTATCCCCCTTCTTCAAGTGGGTCACCGAGACCAGCTCCCCGTCGGGCCTGACAAACCGGATGGTCTCCGCATCTTGGGATATTATCCCGCCGACCTCGCCATCCACTGTGGCCTTGATCATCAGCATCGGGCGCCTCTCGATCTTGGAGCGCCCCACGGCGGCCCTCCGGGCTCGCCCGCTGGAGTCAAGAACCAGAACCTCGGATCCCATCTCTATCTCCGAGAGGTAGCTGGTGGTTCCGTCCGGCGACAGGGTATAACAGTGAACCGCTCCGGCGTTTACGCGAAACGGCCTGGGAGAGGTAAAGGATGAGCCCACAGACTCGTTGTGCACCAGAAAGAGAAAGTTGGAGCGGTTTCCCACCAGCATGCCCTCGCCCAGGCGCAGTATGGATACCGTGTCCACGCATACGCGCTCCCCGTCACCAACCTCCTGTATCTTGACTATCTTTGCCGGCCGGAGCTGGAAAGATCTGGCTCCGAGATCCACTTGGGCCTCCCTTACCTCGTTGATGGACGAGGTTATGAAGATCACGCCGTCCACGCCAACCTCGAGTATGGAGAACATCTTTCTTGCCTCCCGGGCGCTGTGGGCAAGGGCAAATATCCTGGTGTCGATCTTGTGAAGCTTGGCTATGATGTTCTCCAGTGGGATTATCTTCCAGTCCTTCACTGCCACTATGACAAAGTCCAGTCCCTTCTCTGCAGATACAAGTACGTCGTCTATGTCCTGGTTTGAGAGCACCTCGAACATCATGCCGCGCTTCTTGTCCTCTGCCGCGTTCTCAGTGCCCACGGTATAGTCTGCGGCAGGAGACGGGTACACAGTCTCAAACTTCAGCCCCCCCAGCTTTGCCGGATCAAGGTACACGGTTCCTATTCCCTCTGCTGTCAGCTGCGCCAGAAACTCCGGCAGCCGATCGTCAGGTACGTCCGGCTCGATGATGAGCTCCTTTGGTTCAGTCAACTCTCTTTGCAGCTTCCCTTGCAGACTCGTTTCCATATATGATGGCCGCCAGCGCCTCTACCATTCCAGGCGGATTCTTGTGGGCGAAGATGTTTCTGCCGTAGGTGACCCCCTTTGCCCCCGCACTCATGGCATCCTCTGTCATCTGTAGTATCTCCATGTCGGTCTCGGCCGTCGGCCCTCCGGCAATCACCACCGGAACCGGTGTGCTCTTTACTATTTTAGAGAACGAGTCCACATCCCCGGTGTACACCGTCTTTACAATGTCTGCGCCGCACTCGGCGCCAATCCTTGCCGCATGCGCCACGATCTCTGGATCGTGGGGATCCTTTACGTTCTCGCCTCTGGGATACATCATTGCCAGAAGTGGCATGTTCCACAGGTGGCACTGACCTGCCGTACGGCCCAGCTGCTCTAGCATCTCAGGCTCCTCCTTTCCGCCTATGTTGATGTGCAGTGACACCCCATCTGCCCCCAGTCTCAGCGCCTCCTCCACGGTGCCTGTGAGCATCTTCCTGTTGGGCGATGTGGATAGGGATGTGCTGCTGGAAAAATGCACCAGGACTCCGATCCTGGCAGGCTCGGGCATGGTTCTGATGATTCCCTTGTTGACTATAACGCTGGAGAGGCCGTGATCCTGGCACCGGTAGATTATCGAGTGCGGATCCTCCAGTCCCGGAATGGGCCCGTTTGAGATCCCATGGTCCATGGGGATGCAGAGCATCTTGCCGTCCTTCATAATGCGATCAAGTCTGATCTGGTGTCCGGTTACCACAAGGAAGTGTTTTTTTTGCGCCCTATTAAAAATAACTAGTAGATGCCGTATGGTCCAGACACCGCCGCATAGCCCGTCCCCACATGTCCGGAGGTCAAAAAACGCCTCCGCATGCCATGGTCCCCGTCTGCCGCCCGGATCTCAGTGCAGGGTCGTTCTTGAAGGCCGGCGCTAGGATGCGCCTCGCGCACCTCGTTGCAGGCGCGTCCATGCGAGCCGTAAGCTGGGTTTTTGGTCAAAATACCGCCCACCGCATGCCGGCAGATACGCTCAAAGATTAAATAATCTGCGGAGGTGGATCATAACCAGTCAGTTGAACCAAATTGCAAAGCAGATTCACTCCAGCGACATAAGGGACATACTTGAAAACTCCCTTGGCGGCAACAGGCCGGATCGGGCCGACTGCCTGCGCCTGCTGGAGTCCGACGATGTGCAGCTCATGGGGATGGCCTCAGGTCACATAACCAAGAAGAGGTTTGGCATAACAGCCTCCTTTGTGAATAACATAATTCTCAACTATACCAACGTCTGCATCACCGACTGCAAGTTCTGCGCATTCTACAGGTCCCCCGGCGCCGATGGATCGTACACCCTGACGCTTGATGAGATCGAGACGCGGGTAAAAACCGCCCGGGACATGTTTGGGATCCGGCAGGTGCTCATCCAAGGCGGGCATAATCCAAACCTGGGGATAGAGTACTACGAGAGCGCCTTTGGGATGATCAGGGCAAAGTTTCCCGAGGTAGGCGTTCACGGCCTGTCGCCGTCAGAGATCGACATGATAGCCAAGGTTGAAAAATGCTCGACCGCCGAGGTGATCTCGCGCCTGGCAGAGGCTGGGCTCCAGTCCGTTCCGGGAGCCGGGGCGGAGATCCTGGTCGACTCGGTAAAGGATGTGATCAGCCCCAAGAAGATAGACAGCGCCGCATGGTTAAGGATAATGGAGGAGGCCCACATGGCGGGCCTGCCCTCGTCTGCCACCATGATGTACGGACACGTAGAGTCAAACCGGGACATTGCGGAGCACTTTGGCAGGATTGCAGAGCTGCAGGAGAAGACCCATGGGTTCATGGCATTTATCCCCTGGAGCTTTGAGCCAAACAACACACTCATGCAGAAGGAGGATCCCACAACCCACGGCTCCGGCGGCACCAGGCTGCTCAGGATGATTGCGATATCACGGCTGGTCTTTGACGGCCTTATTGAGCACCTGCAGTCTTCCTGGCTTACCAACGGAATCGGAATGGCCCAGCTGGCCCTGCAGTACGGCGCCGACGATTTTGGCGGCACGCTGATAGGCGAAGAGGTGGTGTCGTGCACCGGCGCCCGATCCACAGAGCTCACCGACGCAAAGATAGTCGAGGCCATCTCCCAGATAGGCTACAGGGCAGTGGAGCGAGACAACTTTTACAATACCGTCTCTGTGCGCCAGTAAGCCGTTCGGGTTCGGCACGCAACTGTTACCAGAGATGTGATTCGTAATTAGCACGCAGGCACATTAGAGCACGATCTTTGGCATAACCATACGAAAGTTGCATGCTTTGGAGCACACATCTGTAAGATTATGGGCATCGAAGGCCCGATTCTTAATTGCGGATCATGTCTCAGGTCAGAGCCCGTACGTGCTCCACCGCGAGTCCACCAAGCCCCTAGTTCGGTCATCCACTGTAACCTTCTCCTGCACCTCTCTTGTGAATCCCTCCTGTATCGTCTTCTGCGTTGCGTCTATTCCCAGCTTGGAGCCTAGGTTCACCAGCGGGGATGCAGGATCCAGCGTGTCGGTGGGGGTGTTGTTGATTATGGTTGTGTCCCTGGCGGGATCTGCCCTAGTGGTGATGGCCCAGATCACGTCGTTGATGTCCTGCACATCCACATCGTCGTCCACCACGATGAACATCTTTGTCAGCGCCAGCTGTCCCGTGCCCCACAGACCCATCATCACCTTCTTTGCCTGTCCGGGATAGCTCTTCTTGATGGAGATGATTGCCATTCCCTGAAACCATCCCGCCGCGGGCATTGCAAAGTCCACAACCTCCGGGTGGAACATTTGGATGAGGGGCAGGAACGAGCGCTCGATGACCTTGCCCACGTACGCATCCTCCAGTATCGGCTTGCCCACCACGGTGGTCAGGTACACCGGGTTCTCCCTGTGCATTGCCCCGGTGAGCGTAAAGGTCGGATACTGCTCCACCGGGGTGTAGTAACCCGTGTGATCGCCAAAGGGCCCCTCGTCGCGCAGGTCTGCGGGATCCACGTACCCCTCCAGCACGATCTCCGCGTTTGCCGGAACCTCCAGATCTATGGTTTTGCACCTCACAGTGCTGATTCCCTTCTTGCGCACTATTCCCGAGAAGAGGTACTTGTCAAGCCCCTCTGGAACCGGTGCAATCCCAGAGAATACGGTAGACGGCTCTCCTCCGATAATTATTGCCGCAGGGATTCTCTCCCCTTTTGCTTTTGATATCTCGCTGTGCTGCGCCCCGCGCTTGTGCTTCTGCCAGTGCATTATGACGTGTTGGCCGTCCACTATCTGCATCCGGTACACGCCCAGGTTCCTCACGCCCGTCTCCGGATGCCTTGTTGCCACAAGGCCCAGCGTGATGAACCGTCCTGCGTCCCCGACCCATGTCTTTAGGATCGGCAGACCGTCAAAGGTCGGATTCTTCTGCACCACCTTGGTTACCGGACCGCTGCTCACCGGTTTGGGAAATGACTCGCTCATCTTTGATAGCTGGGGGAGTTTTTTGAGCTTTCCCAAGAGTCCGGCCGGCATGTCCATCCGGGTCATCTCCACAATTCTGCTACCGATCTCTGTAAAGTCCCGGGTCTCCAGCGCAATCTCAAGCCTCCTCATGGTGCCAAAGGTGTTTCCCAGCACCGGCATGTCATAGCCCTTCACATCCTCAAAGAGTACCGCCGGTCCCTGTGCGTACATGGTTCTCCGGAGAATCTCTGCAATCTCCAGGTCTGCGTCAACCTGCGTTTTGACACGCTTCAGCTCGCCCGCCTCCTCTAGTATTCCTACAAGCTCCTGCACATCCCCGATTGGCACAAACACCGATCTGTTGCATTGCAGTATAAGCTTAACGTACAGGCCCAGAGATGTGATTCGTAATTAGCACGCAGGCATATTAGAGCACGATCTTTGGCATAATCATACGAAAGTTGCATGCTTTGGAGCACACATCTGTAAGATTATGGGCATCGAAGGCCCGATTCTTAATTGCGGATCATGTCTCAGCAGAGGTCGTGGCTGCCCGCACGGCTCTGTGGCGTCATTGGGCCTGTCTGCATGATCCCCGTGCCGCGCCGACAGGGCATATGATCCTGCGGCGCAATGGGATTCCAGACATGCATCGACGGGGCAAAAGGTGCCATGGACGAGATCAATTGCCGCATCATGGCGGACGTGAAGACTCACCAGGATGTGCAAGCCCGTGCCTGAATGGGAGGCAAGGCGGCATCACACAGGTTTCATTTACAAAACGTTTTACAGATCTGCTACGATACGCAAGTAGATAATATTGACTGGAAAAAAGTGCGCCGTGTGTAGCGGTATGGGCACGATTGAGCTTCTTGGCAGCGAGTGTCCCTTCTGCAACGGCACGGGCGAGCATTCGAAGATTGCCGAATCGTACTTCAAGTCACACATATGCCAGTGCGTCTTTCTGGACAGAAAGCGATGCCCGCTGTGCAAAAAGAAGTGCCATCACGACACGCCCAACAAGCCAAAGATCCTCATAGAGCCGATGTAGCTACGACATGGGTGGCAGCTCGTTCTTCCTGTCATGGCCTCCGGAGCCAAACTTGCAGTAAAAGCACAGATCCGACTGCATGTGGTTCAGTATGTGCACCTTGATTGCTCCCAGCTTTAACGCGATTTTGGTAAGCATCTTGTACTTGAACGGCATGGATGGGATCACCTCGTCCATGTAGACGCGGTAGTGATCCGGACAGAACCTGAGGGTAATCCTTGCCGGTTCCTTTCCCTTCTCGTTTACCTGCTTTGTAAACTTGATCTGCTCACGGATGTACTCGTGCTTGGGACAGGGGCAGTCCTTTCCATATGGATGCTTGTACGCAGGCGTGTTCTTCCAGTCAAAATCCGGGAACTCTTTTTCAAAATCGTCCATTATTACTTAAGCGTACTTGATGTTTATAAGATTTGGTTGTTTGGCGATCCGCCTGCCACTTGGTAGCGCCACTCTGTGCCCGTGTGACAAGTCGACCACCCAAACTTGGGATCCAAAGCAAGTCCCCGCGCTGAGACGGGCGTGAGGACCACAGCCGTACACGCACGTGTCCTAATGTGGAGATGGTGTGAAGCCACGCGCGGCACCACATAAAATCCCTGCAGCCCATCCCCCGTCCGGCACCGCCCCGTCTGCCTCCCGATAGTGACTTCCCTTCTTGCAGGGTGTCCCGTAGGTATCTGCGTCCCCATGCCCGATCCGCGATCCCTCAGCGCGTGGAGGCACTTGCATGGCTAGTGGCGGCCCCCACTCCCTCTCATCCACAGAATATGACGCATGCTGGGTGGCCGGGTTTTTCACTGACGGGTTTCTTTCCTGCGTCGCCTGTATTTTTCGTGGCAGCCGTCCCGGCACTCCCACCCGTTCTTGCTCTTCCACCACATTCCAACAAAATTTTGCCTGTTCTCCTGTCAGATCGAGGCGGATGCAGTGATCTTGGACCCGATCGGGGCGGCATTCTGGCGAATATGACACCACATAACAAAATGTAAATAAACTATACATTCAGAGTAGTTACCATATGGCAACAAAAAGCAAGTCAAGTTCCAGAGCAACAAAGTCCAGAGCAACCTCCAGAGCAACAAAGCCCAGAGCAACAAAGCCCAGAGCAACCTCCCGGACAGTAAAGCCCAGAGCTACCGCCAGAGCAACAAAGCCCAGAGCAGCCCCCAAAGTAACAAAGAGAGATCTAGAGGACAAGATTTCCCGGCTTGAGACGATACTAATGGAATTGTCTGCCAGCGTGAACGCAAAACAGGCAGCGGAGGCAAAACCGAAGCCAGCAGAGACAAAGCCGAAGCCAGCAGAAGTAAAGCCGAAGCCAGCAGAGGTGGCACCGAAGCCCAAGTCGCTTCCCAAGGTGTCCAAGCCGGCAGAGGTGGCACCGAAGCCCAAGTCGCTTCCCAAGGTGTCCAAGCCGGCAGAGGCAAAGCCGAAGCCAGCACCAAAGCCCGCAACAAAGAAGGCAGATCTTCCAGCAACCATCAGCGACGCACTAGAGCATGCCTACTCGAACGCAGCAATGACCGATACGCACGCCTACAAGCAGAAGGTGCCAGGATACTCACCGTCAGGAAACAGGTACTATGTCAGACTGCACGCGCCGGAAGGCTCGGCCGCAATAGAAAGCTGGCATGCCCAAAAGGCAAAAGTGCCCGGCTACACGCAACCCTCAAACCAGTACTTTGCAACAAGACAGAGACTGGCATGGCACCAGCCGACAAAGAGGTTTACCGCATACGGCATGAAGATTCAGGGCGTATCCGAGACTGCAAAAGCACAGACACAGCAGGCTCCACCTCCACCGCCAGAAGCAAGCGCTCCACCACCACAGCCCACACAGAAGGGCTCCAAGCAGAGCGAACTGGAGGCATACGAAGCAGAATACCTGAAGAAACTCGAGCTAGCAAAGCAGCAACGGGCCAAGGCAAGACAGCAACAGGCAGAACCAAAGCCCGCAGCAAAGCCAAAGGCCGGAGCACTCCCCAAGAGAACCAAGCCCGCCGAACCGCCAAAACCTGCTGCACCAAAACAGTCTAGTGGCAAACTACCAAAGGGTTTCTAACCCACCACAATTTTATTTTTAATTTGCGAACATTCCCAGCACCTGCTCTGAATGACCTGCAGGTTTTACCTTTGCAAATATCTTGAAGATTTTGCCGCTCTCGTCAACAAGAAACGTGCTGCGGACGACGCCCATGTACTCCCGGCCCATGAACTTCTTCTTCGCCCAGACCCCAAATTTTTGGGACACCTGCTTTTCCGTGTCCGACAGCAGCGGAAAGCGGATTCCCATCTTGTCGCAGAACTTTCTATGGGATCTGGTATCATCGGGGCTGATTCCGATTACCTCGATGCCGGCTTCTCTGAATCTTTCATAGTTTTTTGCAAACTCGTCTGCCTCCGTGGTGCACCCAGGCGTAAAGTCCCTTGGATAAAAGTAGATCACGTATTTTTGGCCTGCAAGATCAGATGAACTGACCAGCTTTCCGTCTGCATCCTGCAGTTCAAAAGATGGAACAGGCTCGCCCTCGCTTATCATGGATGCCGTGCACTACAGCCCTCATAAATTATTTCGTACCGCGGTATCTGAAGGGTGCCGCGCTACCTTATCGGGCTTCCCGGAGGGGCGCTCTCGCCTGCCTCCAGCCAGAAGGGCACGCCATCCACATCCGCTGCAAGAAGCATGGCCTCTGACTCGATTCCGGCCACCTTCTTTGGCTCCAGATTTACAATCGCGATGACCCTCCTCCCCATCATCTCTTCCGGGGTGCAGTGTTGGGCACCGCCGATGATCACGTTGCGCTCTTCGTTTCCTATGTCTACGGTGCCGCGCATGATACGGGTCTTGCCTGGGATGGGCTCCGCTGCGATCACCCTTGCAACCCGGATATCCAGGCTGCCAAACGTGCTGTAGGGTACGCGCTCCACAGGTGCCATACCACGTCTGGATATAAAACTGATTTCAGGCTGGATCCATACCGGGTCGCCTGCTGCATCGAGTAATGAACAAGGATTATCTCGGATGCGCGTCTTTGTGCCTGAATGAGGAGGAAGCATGGCAGCATGCCGGAACTGCAGAGACATGATCCGCAATTAAGAATCGGGCCTTCGATGCCCATAATCTTACAGATGTGTGCTCCAAAGCATGCAACTTTCGTATGATTATGCCAAAGATCGTGCTCTAATATGCCTGCGTGCTAATTACGAATCACATCTCAGGTGGCCCATGCCCACATGTTCAGACACGCCTGTAGGCTGGACACGGATCATACAAAACATGGGGAGAGCTGGTCAGCCAGGATGGCAAAAAACAGACAACTAAATATAATTATACAGTTAGAGCGAAATCATAGCATGGTGGTCATCAAGGCGTCAGTACAGATTGGTGCACCACAGGACAGGGTGTGGGATATCGTGTCAGATCTCGACCGCGAGCCGGAGTTCTGGAAGGGTACAAAATCCGTCCGGAACATCTCAAGGAATGGCAACAGGGTTGTGCGGGAGGTTACAATTGCGTTCAAGGACAAAAAATGCATGCAGGAGATCACGCTCGAGCCAAGGAACAGGATCGCCGTCGAGTTTACCGAAGGCATAATCCTAGGCTCCAAGTCCATAGCACTGCGCGGAGGCGGTGACGGCACGACACTTGAGGCGCGGTGGGACATCACGATGTCTGGAATGATGGGCATCTTTACCGGCATGATAAAAAAGCACATCCGAAGCGGAACCGAGCAGGCGCTTTACGCAATAAAGGAGAAGGCAGAGGGGTGACAGATATAGAGATCGCAGTAGTGGTAATTCACTATATCCTGGCAGCAGTTATGATAGCCGTTGCCGTAACTTGGGTGTGGCTGATAAGAACCATGCAGAGAACACTTGCAAAGACGCCTCTCCTTGACGAGTTCCAGGCAGCCGACCACACGAGTCCCAAAGTGTCGGTAATCCTGCCTGCAAGAAACGAAGAGAAGTACCTCGAAGGGTGCCTCGACTCGCTGCTGAGCCAAGACTATGCAAACTATGAGATAGTTGTAGTGGACGACTCGTCCCAAGACAGAACGGGACAGATAATTCAGAACTATGCCAAAAAGGATCCCCGCGTGATCCATGTCGCTGCCAGGCCCAAGCCAGATGACTGGATGGGAAAGAGCTGGGCATGCAGCGAGGGATACCGCAAGGCATCAGGCACCCTGCTGCTCCTTACCGATGCCGACACAAAGCACTCCAGCAACGCAGTCTCGCTTGCAGTCGCGCACCTTCTGTCTGCCGGACTAGATGCGCTGACGGCCGGTCCGCGGATACTGTGCTTTGACTTCTGGACTAGGATTGTCCTGCCAGTGATCTCCACGTTTCTTCACACCCAATTCTCCGCACTACGGGCAAACGATCCATCCAATAAGTTTGGGTACTTTTTTGGCAGCTTCTTCATCATAAAGAGAGAGACATACGATGCGGTGGGAACGCACGAGGCGGTAAGGCATGAGATCATTGAGGATGGCGCGCTGGGAGCGATGGTGAAGCAATCCGGGCACAAGATGAAAGTGGTGCGGGGAGATCACCTCATCGACGCGGTGTGGGCCCGCGACGCATCTACCTTGTGGAATGCCATAAAGCGCACGATGGTTCCAGTGTACCGGCAGAGCAGATCTGCCGCGATGGGCATCACCGCAGCCACGACGTTTCTGTTCTTTATGCCGCTTCTGCTTCTGGCATACTCTGCACTGCATACAGCATCAGGATATGCCGGCGCGGACTCTGGCGTCCTGCTGTGGGCCTCGCTGGCTGCATTGCTTCTCGTATATACAGCCGGCATTATCGAGTGCCGAGCCATGCAGGTCGGGATCCGGTACGCAGTCCTGATACCCCTTGGAGGCCTCGTAATGACGCTGGGTTTTCTGAGCGGCCTGATTCACGCAAAGAGCGACACCGCAGTATCATGGAGAAACAGGGACTACGCGATGAAGGATCGCTTCAGAAGCCCGGCGGCCACGTAGCGTCCGGTGACACATCAGGCACCCCGGTGCTGCCATGATCTTGCAGGAGGCGCAGGCGACGGATCTGGGAAAGGCCGGCAAGATCGGAGATCCCTGCGGTGCGGGGCCGTACGCACCATTAACTCGCCAGGGCATGCGGCATGGATTGCAGGGGATGGCATGCGGCACTAGCACGAAGTCGCCTGCTGCATCGAGTCAGACGCGAGTATACGCCTGAAACGCGTGTGCCCAGATGGAGACGCGGCTTCGTGTCAAACCCAAGCTTTTTAGAAAGTTGATGCAAACACATGTAGATTTGAAATCTGCCCTAGTTATGACGGTTGTAGCTGTGATAGCCATAGCCATGGTAGCAGCGGCGCTGCTTTCGTGGCCGGTTCCGGATGTAGAACCACTTCAGACTCCTGCCCAAGGTACTCTAGATGTGCCGAAGGCCATCACAGATGAGACTTCCCTGCCGGTTCCGGCAGCGGCAGACGAAGGCAGGGCAGTACCGGTCAGCACCGACATCCTTACGCTGGTAGACATATTTGAGCAGAACGAGGCGGGGGTTGTAAGGGTGAGCGTGCAGAGGCCGGACACCCTCGACATCGGAAGAATCGGCTCCGGCTTTGTATTTGACAAGCAGGGCCACATAGTCACCAACGCGCATGTGGTCAGCGACGCGACAAAGATTGTGGTTACACTCACCGACGGCATGGAGTACAATGCAGAATTGACAGGGATGGATCCCTTTACGGACATAGCCGTGATAAGGATAGATGCGGATCCCTCCACACTGCACCCCATGGTGCTGGGGGACTCGTCCAACCTCAGGGTGGGTGAGCAGGTTGCCGCAATCGGAAACCCCTTTGGGCTGTCAGGCTCGATGACCGCCGGAATAGTCAGCCAGATAGGGAGGCTGATTCCGGCCCATGAGAGTGGCTTTTCCATACCCGAGGCCATACAGACGGATGCGGCCATAAACCCTGGAAACTCCGGGGGCCCGCTACTGAATATGTGGGGCGGTGTGGTGGGAATCAACACGGCAATCCAGTCCGGTACCGGCCAGTTTGCCGGTGTGGGGTTTGCGGTGCCGTCCCAGACGGTAGCAAAGATAGTTCCAAGCCTGATCAGGGACGGGGAGTACAGGCACCCATGGCTGGGAGTTACGGGCCAGAACATAGATCCTGACCTGGCCCGGCTGCTGAACCTGACAGACACCCTGGGCTTTCTGATAGTGGATGTGGTCCCGGACAGCCCTGCATCAGAGGCCGGACTCCATGGAACTACGCAGGTGATATCGTCTGACGGCGTGGACTATCTCGTCGGGGGAGACATTGTCCGCTCGATAGACGGAGTCGAGGTAAGGAAGATAGACGACATACTGATCCACCTGCAGAGAAACAAGGCGGTTGGCGATCAGGCCGTTCTGGAGATCCTGAGGGACGGCAGCATTCTTGAGATCACGGTATCCCTGGGAGAGAGGCCGTCCTCTAGATAGCCCCGATGCGCAGACGCCATCCGGGATCCATGGTATCGCCAGAGGGCCGGCGGCAATGCAGGATCGCTTGCATCTGGCCACATACGAGAACCCGACGGAGTCGCCCGTGTCCAAATGCGGGCGCGGCGTCACATCGGCGGGGGCGATGCAAAGATAAATACCGCATCTCAGAGAGAACCATCATTGAGCAAACTCGTTCTGAGCTCAGAGTCATTAAACGGAATTCTTGATGGGAAGAGGGCATCACGCGACGACCTGCTTCAGGCATATGCAGAATCCTTGGACGATCCCCGGGATCTTCTTGGTTTGGCGCAGACCCTCAGGGAGAAGAACAAGGGCCGCACCATCACATTCTCAAAGAAGGCGTTCTTCAATGCAATAAACATGTGCAGGGACACCTGCTCGTACTGCACGTACCGGGCCGAGCCCGGCGATGCAAAGGCATCCATGATGCCCGTATCTCGAGTCCGGGAGCTTTTGCAGATGGCAAAGAGGTATCGCTGCGTTGAGGCCCTCTTTGTTACCGGCGAGAGGCCCGAGGAGAGATATCCCCAGGTCAGGAGCTGGCTGCTCCGCGAGGGCTTTTCTGGCACCGCCGAGTACCTTGCCTGCTGCTCCCAGCTGGCCCTAGATGAGGGCCTGTTCCCGCACACCAACGCCGGCAATCTGCATGCAGACGAGCTTCACCTGTTAAAAGGCACAAACGTCAGCCTCGGCCTCATGCTTGAGAGCTCCAGCGCCAGACTTGCAGAGAGGGGCATGCCGCACCATCAGGCGCCCAGCAAGGTTCCTGCTGCCAGGCTAGAGGTGCTGGAGAATGCTGGCAGGCTGCGAATTCCCATGACCACCGGCATTCTGGTCGGAATAGGCGAGACGTCAGAAGAGATGATAGACTCGATTCTTGCCATGCGGAGCCTTCACGAGAGGTACGGCCACATACAGGAGATAATTCTGCAGAACTTTCAGCCAGAGCCCGGCACCGCAATGGGCAAGCGGCCCGGCGCGCAGGCAGCCTACTTTACGCGCGCCGTTGCGCTGGCAAGGATTGCCATGCCGGACATGAACATACAGGTTCCGCCTAACCTCTCGCCGGACTCGTACCAGGACTTTCTTCTGGCCGGGATAAACGACTGGGGAGGGATATCCCCTATCACTCCGGACTTTGTAAACCCCGAATTTCCGTGGCCACAGCTGGCTCGCGTGGACGGACTGTCTAGGGCAGCCGGCTTTGAGCTCAAGTGCAGGTTTCCGGTGTATCCCGAGTTTGCTCAGATGGTGCCACAGGATCTGAGGGAGCGTATGCTACCGATGCAGGACGACTGTGGACTTGTAAGGGAGGACTACTGGAGATGAATGCAGAGGCGCTGCTCCACGAGGCAGACCCGCTGGTATCACAGGCGCTGGAGCGCGCGCTATCAGATAGGGAGGTATCAGAGAGTGACGCGCTGATCCTGCTACAGGCCCGCGGCGCCGACTTTCATCTGGTTGGAATGGTAGCCGACGAGCTTCGCAGGCGCAGCGCCGGCGACCTAGTGACATACGTTGTAAATCGCAACATCAACTTTACAAACGTCTGCATCAAGCAGTGTGGCTTTTGCGCGTTCAGCCGGGACTTTAGGGAGGAGGAGGGATACTACCTTCCGCCATCAGAGATAGTGAGGCGCGCAGCCGAGGCGCACCGGATGGGGGCCACCGAGGTATGCGTCCAAGCCGGCCTGCCCCCGGACATGCCCGGCGACACCTACGAGAAGATATGCCGTGCCATCAAGTCCGAGATACCAGACATCCACATACACGGGTTCTCGCCCGAGGAGGTACTGTATGGCGCCGCAAGATCCGGCGTCACGGTGGTGGAGTTTCTGCGCAGGCTCAAAGAAGCCGGCGTAGACACCCTGCCAGGAACGTCTGCAGAGATACTGGACCAGGGGCTCCGCGACAGGATCTCGCCGGGAAGGATCACGGTAAAGGAGTGGGTGGGCGTGATAACTGCCGCCCACAGGATGGGAATCCGCACAACATCCACCATGATGTTTGGACACCTAGAGTCACTCCAGGACAGGGTGCGGCACATTGCCAAGATACGCGACATCCAGAAGGAGACCGGGGGGTTTACCGAGTTTGTTCCGCTGAACTTCATCCACACAGAGGCGCCGATGTATGCAAGGAACCTGCACGACGGCATCAAGTCTGGAGCGTCAGCTCCGGATGTCATGCTGACCCACGCGGTATCAAGGATCATGCTGAACGGCCTCATAGACAACATCCAGATGTCTTGGGTCAAGGAGGGGCCGAGGTTTGCGCAGGTGCTTTTGGGCTGGGGCGCCAACGACTTTGGCGGGACGCTGATAAACGAGAGCATCTCCACATCTGCAGGGGCATCACACGGGCAGCTGCTAAGACCCAAGCAGATCCGGCAGCTGGCAAGGGACATCGGAAGGACTCCCGCCGAGCGCGACACGAGATACGGGATCATCAGGACGTTTGACGACGAGCCTAAGGAAGGCGCACTGGATGTGGCAGCAGACTCGCAGTTTGGATCCTACTTTGAGCTCGTCAAGATCAAAAAGTTCCGATACGACAATCCGCGGACAAGGTAAGCTTCTACGCGCATCACTGCCGCTGCCTTAGCGCCCCGGATATCAGCCATCCCGCAACCAGCATACTCCCGATCTTCAGCCCCGTGCCGAGATCTGTCTTGGTTTTTGGTTCTGGGAGCTGCAGGATCGACTCCTCGATGATCTTTTTTACGTATTTTTGCGATTTGTTGTGGTATATCCACAGCGTGCCAAAATAGTGCAAGATTATGCTCATGCCCTCCTTGAGGGCCGGAATCCACCTGTAGGTCAGGTGCTCGATATACTCGCTTGATACCTCCACCTCGCCGTCGAGCTGTATGCGGTCGCCGTGCCGGTAGAACCGGAAGTGGATCTGCCAGTCGCCGATTCTCTTTACCACTCCGCGGCCGAGCTGGCCCCCTTTGGTAAACTCCATACTGGTTTTGCAGAAGCCCTCCCTTGCAAATATGTCTCGCACATCACTTTCGGACTTGTCAGTCTCAACCACCAGCTGCCTGCTCTTCCAAGAATCCTCGGCCATCTGAACCATGGTTCCGTCCTCCAGCTCCACCGTCTGTGGGTACGAGATCGAGACCGTCATCTGTAAGGAGTTGCCGCTCAGTCTTTATTAGTTCTGTTGTTCTAGGTTTCTTTTACATGAATTCATGATCAGTGCAAGGCCGTGATCAAAAAATGCACCATCGAATGTCAGATGAACCCAGACCTTACTAACTCGCATAAAGCGACAAAGAGGCGTTATGCTTTCCTGCAGCTTCTGCACCACGACTGAGGCCTAGCCATCCCATTCGCGTTGCGAAAACCGAACTTTTTTCAGCTTCCAACCCCGCTAGAGCGAGCAGCATTCATAGCCGATTCCTGCACCAATGCCGGTCAGAAACTGGTAGATCAGGTACCCCGCAAGCAGTCCGATTCCCACCGCCTTGCCAATCCTGCCCATCCGCAGTCCCACAAGCATCACCATGCTAAACGCAATCATCACCACATAGTCAGCAAAGACCTGCTGCGCCACAACGATTCCAGACAGCGTAGCCGATATCCCGACTATCATCAGTATGTTGTAGATGTTGCTTCCGATGATGTTTCCGATGCCGATGTCTGTATACCCTCTCCTGATGGCAA
Organism: Cenarchaeum sp.; assembly: GCA_965206845.1. GTDB lineage: Archaea > Thermoproteota > Nitrososphaeria > Nitrososphaerales > Nitrosopumilaceae > CAYGAM01. Next base: position 614,613 of record OZ242221.1, read on the forward strand.
TTACCGAGGTGATCAGCTCCGGCAGGGACGTGCCGATGGCTATGACCGTCAGGCCGATGTACCGATCCGAAACACCAAAGCTCTGCGCCAGCGCCTCTGCGTTGTCTATCGTAAGTATGGCCCCGATCCCGAGAAGGGCAACGCCCGCGCCGATGAGTAACACGGACTTTGGCACTGTCTTGTCTGCTGGTGTACCCTCTATCTTGGCTGCCTTCTTTCTTGAGCTCCGGTACATGTAAGCGGTAAAGGCGATCAGCAGTACGACCAGAACCGTGCCTTCCAGATGGGAGATCTCGCCGCCAACCGACAGCGCCACCAGCAGAACCGAGAACCCGATCATGACGGGGATCTCTATCCTCAAGGATCCCTTCTTTATTATCAGTGGAGCCATAATTGCGGCCACGCCTATCACCATCCCGATGTTCGCTATGTTGCTGCCGACCACGTTGCCGAGGATTATTTCCCCGTTGTCCCCGGCAGCTAGGCTGGCGGCAAGCTCCGGTGTTGACGTTCCCATGGCAACTATGGTTATGCCGATCACCATGGGACTTATTCCGAACCTCCTGGCCACGCTTATGCCGCCGCCGACAAGCCAGTGTCCCCCAAAGCACAGCATGACTATCCCTGCAGCGGTCAGGACCACGTTCAGCACAACGTCCATACCGGGCAGTGGATCGTGTGCTCTTTAAATTATGTAGTACATGGCGGCACCGTGGGAGACGCCACCACTCGGTATGTCCACATGCCTGCTTTGCTGCCATCAGGCAAGCACGGCGAAACAAAAGATACCTGCCTGCCATGATCCCGGACAGCGTGTCGTAGAGTGCGCTAGCTGCCTTTCTCCATGAATAGGTTCAGAATGGTGCGGCCCCGGTCGGTCAGCGAGTAGTAGGCGCACCGCTTTGACTGCTCCCGCCGGATAAAGTTGTAGCTCCTGCAGAGATGCAGGTAGGCGATAAATGACTTTTTCATGCGTATCTTGGAGTCGCGGTACAGTTCGGTGAAGGTGGCCGCACCTCCCGTCAACGGGTACAACACCTTTATGATCGACAGGGCGCTGTAGTCACGGGCCCTTGCAGTTATGGCATCAAGAACCTGTCCCTGCCGCTCCACTATGAAATCACTGCAGCAGTCTGCCAGGTCTGTCTGGATGTATGTTAGGTGTAGTCGCATGATACTGTACTATACAGTATAATACCTTATTAAGCTTGTTCTGCTACCAAGTGTCACAGGCCTTCCCGGCGATCTGTCGCAAGACAGGGGTCAAATCCAAGCATTCCGGAGATCACAAAAGAGGCATCGGATTCCAGCATGCGCCAAGGCATGGAAGATCCAAGAGTGGGAAGATTAACTAGTAGGTGACCCCGCACATCAACACGATGACGCTCTCATACAAGGAGGTAGGCGTTGACGTACCCGGCATTGAACGCAGTCTGTCCGGCATGGCCAAGCTTGTCTCCTCCACGCACGGGCTGCAGAGGAAGGCAGGCGTCACGCGGGGGTTCGGACACTATGCAGGAATCGTGGAGATTCCTGGCGGGGATCTTATCGCAACACACACCGACGGCGTGGGAACAAAGACCATGATCGCCAGCCAGATGAAAAGATACGACACCGTCGGAATCGACTGCATGGCAATGAACGTAAACGACATAGTCTGCGTGGGCGCCACGCCCATCTCATTTGTGGATTATATCGCGGCAAACACGAACAACGCGGAGATACTCCAGGACATCGTCCGGGGTCTGGTGGTGGGGGCAAAGATGGCCCATGTTCCCATAGTCGGGGGCGAGACTGCCATCATGCCGGATCTCTTTGCGGGAGAGGAGTTTATCTTTGATCTGGCAGGTGCCGTGGTCGGCCTGATCCCCGGGGGACGCATGATGCTGGGCGACGCAATAGAGCCTGGCGACGTGATAATCGGCGCAGAGAGCACCGGCATACACTCAAACGGGTACACCCTGGCGCGCAAGGCGCTGGCAGGGTATTCCCTGACAGAATCCATCGAAGGCGTGGGTATCCTGGGCAACGCACTCCTTGAACCCACTGCAATCTACTCCGAGCCCGTCCTTGAGGCCGTCGAGGGATGCGAGGTACACGGCCTTGCCCACATAACAGGCGGCTCCTTTACCAAGCTGCTAAGACTCAAGGACGCGGGATACCAGATAGACTCCCTGCCAGAGACGCCTCCGATAATGCGGCTGATTCAGGACCAGGGGATCAGCAGGACAGAGATGTACAAGACATTCAACATGGGTGTGGGCTTTTGCATAATCGCGCCGGAGGATCAGGCATCCTCGATAGCCGGCATCTTCGGGCGGCACGAGATCAGAACCCATGAGATAGGCAGGATCGTCCACGGGAATGGCGTGTTTGTAAACGCGGAGAGAGTCGCGTGACAGAGAGTTACGTCAAGATAGGCTGCACGGCAGACTCGGCCTCTCCAGCACCACCCGGCCCGTCCTCTCTAGGCAGACCTTGATGGCCCGAACCTCCAAGCCGTCCCCTGCCGCCGGAGCCAGATCCCTGGCAAAGACAGGATCCCCCGACGGGCTGGGCGCAAAGGACTCCGCCTCCGGGTGGGTCACAATAAAGAGGAGCACGCTGCGGCATCCCGCGGCCAGCCTTCTCATGGTGGCCAGGTGCTTCTGCCCCCGGACCGTGGGGCAGTCAGGAAAGGATCCCGCGCCGCCGGGACCCAGCATGGCCGCCGACTTGACCTCAAGGAATCCCGTATCGCCGGATACAGACTCGATCTCAAAGTCGATTCTTGACTCCCCCACCGTGACCTCGCGCCTTCTTATCCTCCAGCCATCAAGCCACGGAATCAGTCCCCGCGCCGCTGCCTCCTCAAACGCCCGGGACTGTTCTGCCGGGTCGATCAGCACCACGCCTCCCCGCTCAGACACTGCGGCAATCAGCCTCAGAGTGGTCCTGGCGGACACCCTTGGAACGCAGATGCACGTATTTCCCGGGTATATCAGATCCAGCAACCTTCCGGAGTTGGTCAGGTGCGCCAGGTGCTCCCCTCCCTGCAGGTCCCTCACGGAGACCGCAAAGCGGTTCCTTCTTTTTATCACCTCGCACTCCAGTAGGCCGTCGTGCCTGTAGAGCGTACTCATGAGAGGCATCATGGCACACACGATTTAAACCCCCAGGGCATCGCCTTCCGCACTCCAGGGAGACGCCTATCTGCGCCTGTTGGCCCTTCTAGATATGCTTGCCGCAACGGCTCCCGCACCTATGCCGTTGTCTATATTTACAACCGCCATGCCAAGTGCGCAGCTCTGCAGCATGGATGCCAGGGCGGCAGATCCCTCCCCGCCGTAGCCGTACCCCGCCGACGCCGGCACCCCCACCACCGGCACGTCCACCAGGGACGATATCACGGTGGCAAGGGCGCCCTCCATTCCGGCAACCACCACGATGGCGTCCACGTCCTTCTCAATCATGTCGTGCACGCTGGCAAAGACCCGTTGAATTCCCGCAATTCCCACATCATAGCTTGTGTGGCACTCGCACCCCATGGCCTCGCACACCAGCCTGGCCTCCTCGGCTATCCAGATGTCTGATGTTCCCGCAGTGATTATTCCGACGCTGCCGGCGGCCTTTTTTATGGCGGTCTTGTAGATCAGGATCGAGGTGGAGTTCTGCCCGCAGGAGACGCTCCACCCGGAGTCCCTGGCAAAAGAGACCACCCCGGAGTAGTCGGCCTCCCTGATGCGGGATACGACAACGGAGCCGGACTCGGACATCATGGCCTCGATTATCCCTTTTGTCTCGGAGGCCGTCTTGCCCTGTGCAAAGACCACCTCGGGGATTCCCCTCCTCTTCTGCCGGTCGATGTCCACCTTTGCAAAGTTGCCCACCTCCTTGATCGAGTAGAGTGAGAGCATCTTCTCTGCCTGCTGTACGGTAATCTCTCCGGACTGAAGAGATTCCAGAATCTTGCCCAGCTCCAACATGCCGTGATACCCCTCTGAGGATAAATATCTAATCTAGATATCCAGCGATGCGACGGCAGTCCTGACACTCTCTGCCGCTGCATCCATTGTGCGCCTTTCAGAGTCGTTGAGATCCAGATCCATGATACTCTCAACGCCACGCCTGCCGATCACCGCAGGAACTCCCAAGACCAGATCGTGATAGCCGTACTCGCCATCAAGATACGTGGAGACCGGTATGAGCTGCTTTTGATCCTTTACCACGGCCTCGATCATGCTTGCGATGGCGTTTCCCGGAGCGTGGACCGTGGCGCCCTTCGTCTGAATCACCTTGAGGGCGACCTCCCTTGTGTTCTTGACCATCGCATCCAGTTTTGGCTGCGGGACGAAGGAGCACAGTGGAATTCCGGATACCGACGAGTATCTTGTCAGTGGAAGCATGTGCTCGCCGTGCTCGCCTATTACCATGGCGCGTATCGAGTTCCGGGAATGGCCCGTGGCCTCGTGAATAAACTGCCTGAACCTGGAGGCATCTAGCATGCCGCCCATGCCAAAGACCCGATTGCGCTCAAAGCCAGATACCTTGTGCGTGATGTACACCATTGGATCCAGCGGATTTGTTACGGGAATGATTATCGAGTCGGGAGCAAACTTTGCTATGTTACTCACCACACTCTTTACTATTCCTGCGTTGATCTTCAGCAGATCCATTCTCGTCATGCCGGGTTTTCTCCCCGAGCCTGCAACAACCACCACGACGTCGGATCCCTCCATGTCCGAGTAGTCGTTGGAGCCCCGGATGGTTACATCAACACCGCGCTCTGAGAGCATGTGGTTGATGTCCATGGCCTCGCCCTGCGGGAGACCGTCCACAACATCCAGAAGGAGAATCTCGCGATCCAGCATCTTGAGAGCGGAGAAGACTGCCGCGTCCCCACCCACTTTGCCAGAGCCGATTATTGTGATCACGAAATTAGGTCTTTTGGCTTAATAATTAAACCTAATTGAAGCACCCTCCAAGGGCCCTCGCGTCCGACGCAATGCGGCAGATGGCTTCGCACGGATCACTCGCACCGCCGATGAGGGGCGGAGAATGCACATGCAGGCGGCTCCCGGCTTGCTGTGCCATGGTGTTTTCCAGCTGGAGGTACGATCAAAGGACGCAGGCACCTGCGTTACTTGTTCTGGAAGTTGCCGTTCCGGTCCAGCAGCATGGATCGCGATCGTATCGTCTTTCTGAACAGGACGAATCCCAGGGCCGTGGTTACCGCGCCAAACATGATGTTGGCCACGTTTGCGTTCTCGCCGGTGGAGGTCATCGTGAATATCATGCCCATCACCATCATGAGCACTCCAAGGCCCGCAAAGATCATCATGACCTGCGGGAGCTTTCTTGGCTGCGGCCTGGGGCCAAACCCCGGGGCGCTCTCGGGTATCGACCCGCTGACCACGGACTCGTGGCACACGTGGCAGTAGTGCTGGCGCTTGTGCTCCTTTGTGACGGCCTTGAGAAAGTAAAACTCCACGTTGCAGAGGTCGCACGGCCTTGCCGGGGTGACGATCCTCCCGTACTTGTCAAAGTCCTTGCCCAGGTCAAGCATGCACTTTTTGCAAAAGTATCCGGGAATCTTCCACATGCGCTGGAACCGGTACTTTTTCCAGCTCAGCGGAACCCCGCATCCGCTACAGTGTGCCATTGTTACTCTTCCTTGACTATCAGTCGATCTGTAAGCGACGCCGTCACCACTAGAACACCGAAGTGCACCATTACTACTCTTCTTCGATTACTGGTTTATTACCTTTCAGCACCGAACCGATTCCCTTCCTTGCCTCGATTATCGGCAGGCCGACTATGAAGAAGGTCGCGGCAGATATCCAGCAGACGGCGATCCCGGTCCACAGGGAGAAGAAGCTGAGGTCAAAGACGTAGTTGGCAAAGAAGAGCGGCAGGGGCCAGATTATTATCAGCACGATGGTCATCAGCCCGCCTCCCTTGAGGCTGAACCTGAACGCCTTCTTGAGCACCTCCTCGTCCTGGTCCAGCTTGCTTATCTCCTTCTGGGACATCTCCACCAGCTTTATCCTCTCCTTCATCAGCTTCCAGTCGAAGCTTGTGCGCTTTATCAGGCTCCCGAAGACTGCGATCGCGCCGCCGGTCAGTATCCCGGCTATGTTGCCAAAGAGCATCGAGAAGTTGTGGCCAAGGCTCGCAAGGGACACGACGCCGCCAAACTCGGGCAGCGAGGCGGCAACGCCGGCCCAGGTGGTCAGCGCCACTGCCAGGCCCGCAATGGCCCCTATGGTGGCGGCGTACTTGTTGGTGCCCTTCCAGATTATGGTCAGCGCAATCGGTATCACGGCAGAGCCGATGAGGACGCCCATCGCCAGGTAGACGAATCCCAGGCTCAGTCCCAGCCCCAGCAGCACAACGGCAAGGCCCCCCATCCCGAGCCCGAATCCCACGATCGTTACCCGGGAGACGCGCAGCAGCTGCTTGCCGGTGGCGTTGGGGTTCTTGTACGTCCGGTACACGTCGTACGTGATTAGCGACGACACCGCGATGAGCTCGGCGGATCCCGCCGACGTCACGGCCATGAACAGCATAGTGAGCACCAAAACGGCGCCGACCTCGCCCATCAGCACGGTCGCGGCTGCCGGAACGGTCAGGCCCAGCTGGACCTGCTCCGGGGTGAGATCCACCCCAAGCGCCACCGCGGTAAGCCCCATGGTGGTTGCAAGCGTGAACGGGATCGCAAACCAGCAGGCGCCCCCCAGGAGGAAGCCCTTGACGGTGGACGTCGGCTGGGCCGCGATCGCCCTCTGCCAGTACGCCTGGTCCACAAACACGGTTCCAAAGTTTCCAACTATGTTTATGATCCCAAATATCAGGCCTCCCACGGATGCCATGGTCAGGTAGGCTCCGGCCGCGTTGCCCTCCACGGGATTGATTCGCGCAGCCTCGACCAGCTTGTCGTACATCCCCTCGATGCCCCCGGTCACCGGGCTGATAAAGTACACCGTGGCGACAAAGATCAGTATCACGGAGAATATGATTATGGTATGCATGTAGTCGGCAACAAAGGTGGCCTTGAGCCCCCCCACCAGCGTGTAGATCATCACCCCCATGGGGATCAGAAACGCCGCAAGTGAGATGTCCATGCCCGTCAGGCCGTTGACCACTGCCGCGCCGCCGAGAAGCAGCATTGCGGTCACTATCATGTTGGTCATCAGCGCGAATATCAGAAAGACACGGTGGGCACCGTCACCGTATCGTGCTCTAATGATCTCTAGAAACGTGTGCGCATGGGGTGCCTTGCGCTTCAGCTCTATTGCCAGTATGCCAAACAGGAGGACCTGTATGGACGCACCGGCTGCGTACCAGAATGGCCCACTGACTCCGTACTGGTAGGCTACCGTCGATGACTGCAGCAGCGTGGCGGCCCATGTCCAGGCTGACACGATCGCCGCCGCGGTGAGTCCGGTCTTGATCACCCTTCCTGCGGTGTTGAACCACTCAGAAGTCTTGGTGACGCCGAGGTACTTTTCCTCGATCTTGATCTCCATTGAGATCACGACCGCGAACACGGCGCCGAGGCCCACTACAATAAACCAGCCCCAGCTCTCGTCGAGCACCTCGCCGATGACGAACCCCTCGCTTATGGCGCCCGCGCCAAAAGCGGCCTGCGGAACGACCAGCGCGGCAAGCGCGGCGAGCGCAAGGATGGGCAAAAATTTCCCGCTCCCTGCCAAAGTCATGACATTACACACCCGGCAATTTTATTTATCAATTCCAAACGCAACTTTCTTTATATAGCTCAGGACTTGACTGGCCTCCACGATGCGCCACGGGGCCATCTACTGCACCAAGCCAGGCACAAGGATTATCCCGGATGCGCGTTTTTGTGCACAAATGAAGAGCGCGCGGCCCAGCGCCACGGGATTCCAGAACAATTTATATGCATTTTTACCAAATTTCTGCGCCATGACACTAATAATAGATCCCCAGGTTGCGGGCATCGCCGGGGACATGCTACTGTGCTCCCTGGTGGACATGGGCGCGGACGGATCAAGGATAGCGCGAGGGGTCACAAAGGCAGTCTCCATCATGGACGGATCTGCCATCGGTAGCATCGAGTTTGCCGGGGTGACCAGATGCGGTGTGCGGGCAACGGGCTTGCTGCTAGACATCCAAGAGGAGGCAGAGCCGCGAACCGGCGCCCAGCTTCGATCGTGGATAGCGCAGGCATCCGGGGAGCTTGGACTGTCTCCTGCGGCAGGCAGCTTTGCGCTTGCCAGTGTTGGCGCCCTGATATCTGCCGAGGCCAGGATCCATGGCCAGGATCCCGACTCGGTTCATCTCCACGAGACTGCAGGTGCCGACACCGTGGTGGACATCCTGGGCACGGCCATGGCCCTAGAGGATCTGCACCTGTACGGCGGGGATGTCTTCTGCTGCCCGGTGGCCGTGGGTGGAGGGACGGTATCGTTCTCACACGGTACAACGTCAAACCCCACAGCAGCCGTGCTGGAGATCCTAAAGGGAACCGGCATCGCCATCGCCGGGGGGCAGGCAAGGGCCGAGATGACAACCCCCACGGGAGCCAGCATGCTGGCAAGCCTCAGGCCCGCATACCTGGAGCACTATCCCACCGTGCAGGTAGACCGAGTGGGATACGGAGCCGGCACCATGGAGTTTGATGGCTTTGCAAACGTGCTCAAGGTGGTTGCAGGAAGGCGCGCTACGGAAACAATCCAGGACACGGTGCACATACTTGAGACCAATGTGGACGATGTCTCCGGCGAGCTGCTCGGCGTGACAGTGGAGAGGCTGATGGAGGCCGGTGCCCGAGACGTAACCGTGGTACCGGGACTGACCAAGAAGGGTCGGCCCACAAATGTGATTACCGTGATATGCGATCATGCGTCAGCGGACCTGCTGCTGGGACTCCTGATGGAGGAGACCGGCACGTTGGGTGTCCGGGTGCGCACATCCCGGCGGGTGCTATCTGCCCGGCAGGCCGGAACTGCAGACATATCCATAGACGGTCAGGGCTTTACGGCTCGCTACCAAGTGCACGGCAGCTCGGGCCGCTTCAAGGCAGAGTCTGATGACATACGCCGCGTCTCGTCGGCAACGGGGCGCTCCTTTGGAACCACAGAAGAGTTAATCAGAGCGCAGATACGAAAGATCTTAGATGAACGTGCAGGTTGAGCAGCTGAAGGGCTGGTTCGCTGGAAAGGGCCGCGTGCTGGTTGCAGTGTCAGGCGGCGTGGACAGCGCGCTGGTGGCATATGCGGCTCACGCAGCACTGGGATCAGACAGCGCCGCGCTGACCGCCGACTACAAGACGCTGTCCCAGGACGAGCTGGACTCTGCAAGGCAGGTGTGTTCCCAGATAGGAATACAGCACACCGTCATATCATACAGCGAGCTGGATGACGAGGGGTTTGTTGCCAACGACCGGGACAGGTGCTTTCATTGCAGGACCCAGCTGGGGCGGCGCCTGCAGCAGTTTGCCACGGAGGGCTCGTTTCAGATAGTTGTGGATGGAACAAACCTGGATGATCTTGGGGACTTTCGTCCAGGCATAGAGGCGTTACGGGGGTACCATGTGCGAAGTCCGCTGCTGGAGACAGGGTTTGCAAAGTCCGACGTCAGGGCAGCCGCCATGGAGGCCGGGCTTGCGGTGCATGACCGTCCCTCAAACTCGTGCCTGGCATCTAGAATTCCGTGGGGTCAGCGCGTCACAGCCGGAAGCCTTGAGCGCATCGAGCTTGGCGAGGATGCGGTGAAGCGGATCACCGGGGCGCGGACAGTCAGAGTCCGTGACATAGGCGGCACGGCCAGGATAGAGCTGGGAGCCGACGAGCTCGCCCTTCTCTCGCAGGATGCCAAGCTGGAGATATCCCGGAGGCTAAAATCCACGGGATTCAGCTCCGTGGAGTTTGATCCTGAAGGCTACAGACAGGGAAAGGCAAACGTGATGTCCGGTTGATCTATCTTGACAATGCGGCATCCACCGTGACATCAGACGAGGTCATATCGGAGATGCTTCCGTACCTTGGCTCCCACTACGGCAACCCCTCGTCGCTGCACCGGTACGGTCGGCGGTCAGAGAGGGCGCTGCGGCAGGGACGGCTCCAGATAGCGGGGATTGTCAACGCATCCCCCGCCGAGATCCTCATCACGTCCGGGGCGACCGAGTCCAACAATACAGCGATAAGCGGAGCTGCCGCGCTGCATCCAGGGGGCCACATAATCACATCTGCCATCGAGCATGACGCGGTACTTGAGCCGTGTGCGCGCCTCGAGTCTGCAGGGTTCTCCGTGTCGTACGTTCCCGTAGGAGGTGACGGGATTATAGACCCCGACGATGTGCAGCGGGCAGTTACCGACAGGACGTTTCTGGCATCTGTCATGCTTGCAAACAACGAGGTGGGAACCGTTCAGCCCATATCCGAGATATCCCGCATCTGCAGGGAGCACGGCATCCTGCTGCACACCGACGCGGTGCAGGCGGTGGGAAAAATTTCAGTCGACGTCAACAGACTGGGCGTCGACATGCTCTCCATGTCCTCCCACAAGATCAACGGTCCCAAGGGAGTCGGAGCCCTGTACATAAGGAGTGGGGTTCGCATCATGCCGATGATCCTTGGAGGCGGCCAGGAGGGCGGAATGCGCTCAGGCACGGAGAACGTGGCTGGCGTGGTGGGGTTTGGAAAGGCGTGCCAGATGGCGCGCGACGACGCCCGCCGCCTGCACATGATGCAGCTTCGCGACCTTCTTGTGGAGATGGTGCTAAAGGAGATACCCTACACGACATACAACGGGAACCGGAACCAAAGGATACCGGACAATGCCCACTTTACGTTTCTTGGCGTAAGCGGGGAGGATCTGATCATAAAGCTGGACGAGGAGGGGATCGCAGCATCCACCGGCTCTGCCTGCTCGATCAGAACGCAGAAGGAGTCGCATGTGCTCCGGGCCATGGGACTTGATCACGAACACATAACAGGCTCGCTGAGGCTTACGGTGGGGGTGCACAATACCCGCCAGGAGATGGTGCAGGCGGCAGGGGCGCTCAAAAAAGTCGTGGCTCAGCTGCGCGCCGTATCCCCGTTCAAGGAAAAGTACAGGTTTGGTTAAGTACTGCCGGCGCTCTGGCTAGCGGAACCCCGAGGTGCCAAACAGGCCGGGCCTCTTCATTGCAGCCACGGCGGCAAAGCCCAGCGCAAATACTATCAGCGCCACGGTGCCGAACTCAGGAACCGCCCTAGTACCTATTATCTCGATGATGGTCTCGCCCCGGATAAAGTCAAAGTCCACAGTTCTGGAGATTGTGCTGGTTCCGGTCTCCTCGTGCGGCACTTGGACATCATCTATCCTGACGATAAAGTTCTCATTGCTGCCGTTCATGTCCTTTGCGTCAATCAGGGCCACCGGAAGGTTCAGGGAGATGTTGCCGTCCGTCTCCGAGCTGATGCGCAGCACGATGCTGAGATCCTCGACTGTCATTCTCATGCTGTTCACCGTCCCGCCGGATATGCTGCACCTTACCTCCACCTCTCCAAGGGCACCCCCGTCAACTGTCTGCGTGCAGTCTGCGCGAATCGGATCATCTCCATTGGTCGGCAGCCTGGCTTCCGTTATGAAAAACTCCGCCTTCGCCGTCGAATCGGAATAATGGGCCACTACAGAGTACCGGCCAGGCGTGCTCCACCGATCCCCTCCGGTGTTAAATATGTAGGCAAATGTTCCATCCTGCGCCACCGTGGACTGGCCCACATCCAGCCGGTTGTCGTTCGTGCTGAACACCTGTAGTATTATCGGGTGCTCGATTAGCGCCGCAGAGACGGTACCCGAGACCACTATGCTCTCCCCCTGGGCAAAAGACTGCTGATTTACCGTTACAGTCACCGTCTGGCTCTGCGCGTATGCAGGTATTGTGACAACCAGTAACATCAGGCCGGCAACGGCCAAGTAGCTCCTCATAACCCTATTCAACAACGGATTGTATATTTCCTTTACTGATGGACAAACTAATTACAGCATACGGTTAGGAATCCATGATACACTAACGTTAAATAGCACGCCTAAATCTAAGATACATGGATATCCGTATTGCAACATTTGCTTTAAGCGCACTCTTAATTGCAGGCATTGCATCCGCGCCAGTATTCGGACAGACTACCTCGGCAATAGCTATTATTACCGATCAGGAATCCTACACGAACGGCGACACGATCACAGTCACAGGCAACATCAATGCGAACACAGGAGACGGACTGACCATACAGGTCATAAGCCCGACAGGTAACATAGTAGCAGTAGGCCAAGCAGACGTAGCTTCTGATGGAGCGTTTGAGACCACGATTGCCACAGGCTCCCTGTGGTCGGTACATGGAACATACACCATAAAGGTGCAGTATGGCGATACCAGATCAGGCGAGACAACCATCGAGTTTACTGCCGCTAGTCCACCCGACACAGGCGGCACAGGAGATATGGAAGTAGAGCTGACAGGCGAGTACCTCTTCACTGTAGGTGAAGACGAGGTCAGCATACGATACGATTCAGGAACCAACACCATTGTTGCAATGGCAGCTAACCTGGATTCTAAGAGCCTAGTAATCGAGGTGGACGTAGCCAATGACGGCGAGATCGTCATTGCCTTGCCCAGACATCTAATCGATGCCAAGAACGCTGACGGCACCGATGCTGCATACATCGTTCTAGTGGACGGTGAGGAGACATGGGTCACAGAGGTTGCAGGCGAGGCAGCAAGAACGCTGACCATACCGGTCAGTGCAGGAGCGCAGGAGATTGAGATCTTTGGCACATTCATAGTTCCAGAGTTCGGCACCATTGCCATACTGATTCTGGCGGCTGCAATAGTCTCGATAATAGTGGTCTCTGGTAGGACAAGACTGTCCATCATGCCCAGATACTAGATGTATCGGCATTTTTCATTTTTTTAACTAAGCGCAGCTGCACAACCTGAGGTCAGGCCGCGCAGGCAGTGGTGTACAAGACCGGATCTGTCACTCGGGCACACGCCCAGAAGAGTTTTAGCCACTAATCCGATGCAGCAGTGCCCGAGCACCCAGGATTATGCTGTGGAGCTTGACCCAGCCCCTCTTGGTTTTCACGCTGTCGGTCCGCACGTCATACCACCGGACGAAGCTGCTGTCAGAGTATCCTGTGCTGTCCCCCGCCACCGATCCTGCAGATATCTCGCAGATGGCCCTGCGGTGCACCTCCGTCAGGTACCAGTCAGGGATGAGGCCGTAGGCGCGGGCAATGGTGCTCTTGGAGGGAATCTTGCGCAGTCCGATCTTCACGACGGTGCCGCGGTTGTTTCGGAGATGGCCGACCATCTTGCGATAGGTCTTGCGCTCGGCCTCCATGACTATGCATACTGTGGCCATGGCCCTGGGCGGATATGCAGTCATGCCGCCCAGGCCGGGCCTGGCAGTATACGGGTCGCCCAGGTCATTGACTATTTTCAGAATCGTGTTGAGGATTAGACCGGGCAGGTATTGCTGAATCAGGTCGTACTGTCGTTGATCGCGTTTCCTTTCAGACACTTGGCGGGCCCGCGATCCTCAGATCAATATGCCTTGCTATTGGACAAGTATATCCCTGTAGGATACAGCCTTGTGTAAGACTACGCATAAATATAACGACATCTGTGATACTGTATGAGCAGACATGCCACGCGTACGGTGGTCTTTGCCATTGTTGCAACCCTAGCACTTGTCGGCGTGATTGGATCGGCATACGCAACTGGAATGAGCATCGAGGCAGATACCGAAAATGCCGATAGGATAGTTCTGGCAGGAGAGACGACGCGAACCGAGGACATCGCGATAAAGATAGAGACGCTGAACAACACACTTGTTGATATCAAGCAGGTAGTGCCCAACGAAGACGGCACATTTGAGACCACGTTTGTCATCGGGGACAGCTGGAAGAACGGCATCTACTTCATTACCGCCCAGCAGGGCGACGTGCGGCAGTCCATCTACCGGTTGAACCTGATCTTTGAGATCGCGGACGGCCAGGTAATAAATGAGATACGCCGAGAGCAATCATCCATGACAGGGCCCAGCGCCATCACCATAGAGCAGCCCATACGTGAAAATAGCATGATGATCACGGCTAGCGCCACAAGCGGCGACGCCGAGTTTACGTTTGAGGATGACAGATACATGTCTATCGTTCCCGCAGACGGCGCATGGGAAGAGATTACCACAATCATAGTCACTGGGGAGACAACCATGTCGAATGACGTAGTGCTGACTGTAAGGCAGGAGGACGGAAACATAGTATCAGTTGCCCAAGTGTCACCGGATGAGGAAGGCATGTTCGAGACTGCATTTCATACAAACAGCGAACTGTGGAAGCAGGACGGAGCCTATACGATAACGGCAACCCAGGACGATCTTGTAGACTTTGTGGTAGTGTATATCGCCGACGGTGCAGTGGTGCCCGAGTTCGGAGCGACCGCAGCACTGATTCTAGCAGCTGCCATCACATCCATACTGGTCGTATCGACCAGATTCAGACCCATGCTGTGGCGCTGATCAGGAATCCTAAATGAAGGCATGTGTCAAATGTGTGGTACAGTTGACGGTGCGGTGAGTTTAGTGGTGCCGAGTTCCTTTCGTCTCTCGCTCCGAGTGCCTCGTTGACCATATGCCTGAACGCACCAGGTGCCAGTTGCAACTCTAGGACGGGTTCATATGGCTGTCAGATGCATCCTGCCGGCTTTTGTAGTGGGCATCCACGCCAACACGGCGGCACTACAGTACCACTGTACAGTGTCACCCATATGAGAGTCCATGCACAATAAGCCAACCCGAAGGAGACCGAACAAGCTACCCAAACCCGCATGGCGTCTATCATCAATGGGATGAATCGCAAGATCGAGTGCAAAACAGGCCCGATGTGCGATCCCGGGACGGATTGCCCCCCGTTTTTTATATATACATAAATATAGATATCGACAAACCGCAATAAGATGAACACTCATACAACATACATGCTGATCGCAGCTTTGGCAGTTGTTGGAACCATGTCCGTCTCTAACTCTTTTGCACAGAGCACAGACGACGCAATGATCGGTATGGAAGAGTCCGTTGAAACGCAGATTCCGCTCACTATGAAGACAGACACGGATCTCTACACGTACGGCTCGGACATACTGGTCACAGGCCACATAGCAAATGTAAGATCGGCTCAGACTCCGGTCACGATGTTTGTGACTAGCCCGTTGGGCAATATCGTGGAGGCAAGGCAGCTTGTTCCAAACAGTGACGGCAGCTTCGAATTTGTCATCAAGACATCTAGCAGCGCATGGAAGTACGACGGCACATATGTCATCAGGGCACAGTACGGCGCGCCTTCAACGATAAGCAAGGTACTAGTGGCACTGACCGGCGGATCTGCGTTCCCAGGAGACGGGATGACCGAAGATGAGAAGCCGGAGATATGCGGCACGGAAGGTCTGGGTGAAGGCGAAGAGCTGTGCGTTCCCTACGAGATCACAGGAGGAAGCATGACCAGCGTAAAGGCAAACACAGACGACGTCTCGCTGCAATTCGGCATTGATGCCACCGAGGACGGCCAGGTAACACTGTATACGTCTGAGGACGACATAAGCGGAATCTTCCTTGTCTTCGTAGACGACCAAGAATGGGACGATGCAGTGGTTGACGGAAACACCGTAACGGTAACGTTCCCAGCAGGTACAGAAGAGATCGAGCTGTTTGCGGCATATGTAATTCCAGAGTTCGGCACCATCGCCGCACTGATTCTGGCGGTTGCAATAGTCTCCATAATCGCAGTCTCTGCAAGATCACGGCTTGGACTCGTTCCAAGATACTAACATCTTTCCCCCTTTTTTCATTTTTGAGCACCAAGCATGTCAGGGACGGCTGCCCGGCACATGATACCTGTACGACACCATGCCTGCGACAGTCGCGTCGCCGTAAGACGCCGGGTAGCCATCAGGCATCCAGCAGGGGCGCAGGCAGCATGTGCAAGCCCGATCCACATCAGGCACCACACCAAAAGAAACTATACTGTCCGTATGGCACATGTACCATATGGAGTTGGAGACAAACCCCCACGTGTCAGAGCACCGGAGGGTGGTCCACGGCGGCCTCTTCTCGGCACCGCGTCCGGGCTTTGAGGTGTTGGACTTTAGCTCCAACATAAACCCCCTTGGCCCGCCTCCGGCCTCCCTGGTTCTTGGCTCGGACGCGCTTGAGGCTTATCCGGATCCGGACTCGACGGAGCTGAGAATGAACCTGCAGCAGCATACCGGGGTATCGTACCAGAACATAGTGGCAGGCAACGGCGCCACAGAGATAATCTACAACTTTTGCCGGGCATTTGTGACAGATGGGATGCCGGTTCTGATACCGGCCCCAACCTTCGGCGAGTACGAGGCCGCATGCCGGCTGTCGGGGGCCAGCATCATACGCCACAGAACCATGGATGTGTCACGGGATATCGATGATCTCATATCCCACATACCAGTCAGGGGTTGCGTCTTTGTGTGCAACCCAAACAACCCCACAGGCGGCATAACCACACAGGATACCATGCAGACGCTGGTAAGGCAGGCCCGCAGAAGGCAGACCATGGTCTTTGTAGACGAGTGCTTTATCGAGCTTGCTCCGGACTCTGACGAATCGCTGCTCCCAGCCAAAAGGTACGACAACCTGTTTGTCCTGCGTTCCATGACCAAGTCTTTTGCCCTGGCAGGTGCCAGGATCGGGTACGGTGTGGGAAGCCGGCAGATGATCGCAGTTCTCAGCGAGATCAAGATCCCCTGGAATGTGTCAGGACCCGCCCAGTGTGCAGCAAGCGCCGCACTGGCAGATCTGTCGTACCTGACAAGATCTAGGGACATGATAAGGAGCGAGTCCAAATTTCTGGTGGATCGCATATCAAAGATACGCGGGTTTAAGTGCCGCAGCCCGTCGGCAAACTTTATTCTGGTCAAGACAGACGGCAGATCTGATGCCGTGAGACAGAAGCTGCTGCGCAAGGGAGTGCTGGTCCGGGACTGCAGTTCCTTTTACGGGCTGAACGGAGACTACATACGGGTAGCCGTAAGAACCAGGGACGAGAATATCAGGCTTGTGGAGGCGATGTCTTCACTATGAGCACGCTGATGGTCCAGGGAACGTCCTCCGGCGCCGGCAAGACGACCATGGTGGCTGCACTGTGCAGGATCTTCGCAGACAGAGGCTACTCGGTGGCACCGTTCAAGTCACAGAACATGTCAAGGTACGCCTACACCACAGACAAGTTTGAGATTGCCGTAGCCCAGGCGGTCCAGGCAGTGGCTGCCCGGTGTGAGATCATGCCGGATCTGAACCCGATCCTCCTCAAACCGCTGGACGACTACCACAGCCAGGTGTACCTCCTGGGACGGAGCTACAAAAGGATGCATGCGGCAGACTACTACACCAAGTTTGCCCTGACAGGCGGCCTAGAGACGGCGCTCGGGTCGCTTGGGCGCCTGCAAAAAAAGCACGATCTGGTCATCATTGAGGGCGCCGGCTCCCCCGCGGAGATCAACGTGGCCGAGTGGGATATAGCAAACATGAGGATCGCTGGGCATGCCGGATCGCCTGTGCTGCTTGTAGCCGACATAGAGAGGGGAGGCTCCTTTGCAAGCATTGCAGGCACCATGCTGTTGCTGGAGGACAGGTACCGGGAGCTTGTAAAGGGGTTTATCTTCAACAAGTTCCGGGGGGACATGGAGATTCTGAAGCCGGGCTTTGAGAGGCTTGAGAGGGAGACCGGCAGGCCGGTTCTGGGTACGGTGCCCATGCTGGACGTTGCCATACCAGAAGAGGACTCAATGGGCAGCCGGCCCGGCAAGAGCATGAAGGATCTCTCCCACATAGATGCGGATCTTGACAGGCTGTCAGGTGCGGTGGAGAAGAGCTTGGACATCGGGGCGATCGAGGGGATGATATCCTGGTAATCGTGTCGGCCCTGATCATAATCTCTGCACTGGGCCTGGACTTTATCGCAGGCGATCCGGCAAACCGGTACCACCCGACTGCCTGGATGGGAAGGTTGATCGCCAGAACTGCCACATATGTAAAGACCGGCAGGGCCAGATCCGAGAGAGCCGGCGGCGTGGTCATAGTTGTGGTGTCGTGCGGCGCAGTCCTGGGTGCCCTGTCCGCAGTCTATCTGGCACTCAACCTGCTGCTTGACGGCCTTGTGGCGCTGGTGGCATCCGCAGCTGTCACAGCCGTCCTGCTCAAGACGACCATTTCGGTGCGCGGACTGGAGGCGCATGCCCGCAACATAGTTGTAGCCATCCAGGACGACGACATTGCCACTGCTAGGAGCCGGCTGTCCATGATTGTAAAGCGGGACACGGGGTCACTGGACAGGGAGCATGTCATATCCGGCGCGATCGAATCCGTCTCGGAGAACACGGTGGATGGCGTGACCGGACCGCTCTTTTACTTTGGCGTGCTGGGGCTGCCTGGGGCCTTTGTGTACCGGGTGGTGAACACCGCAGACTCGATGGTGGGCTACAGAACCAGCATGTTTGCGAATCTTGGATGGTTTGCCGCCAACTGTGACAGGGTACTCAACTATGCGCCCGCCCGCATTACGGGCCTAGTGATGGTGCTTGCCTCTGCGATGCTGGGTATGAACTGGAGAGGCGCGTACCGCATAATGATGCGGGATGCCGGCAAGCCTGACAGCCCCAATGCAGGCTACCCCATGGCAGCAGCGGCAGGAGCGCTGGGAGTGAGGCTGGAGAAGATCGGCCACTACAGCATAGGGGACGACACAGTGGGCCTGTCCACAGACGGCATACTGCAAGCAGTCAGGCTCATGAAGATCACGTCGATCATCTTCTGCGGCGCCGTAACGGTGCCGTTGATGGCATTGCTTGCGTATCTTGTGGCGGGAGTCCATGTTTAGCGGGATCAGGTCTGTCATCTCATTTCTGACCCTGATCCCCACCGGAGGCACAAGCCTAGAGACTGCGGCCAAGCACATGTACGCGTTTCCCCTGGTGGGGATCGTGCTGGGCGCCGTGCTGGGCGCGTTTGGGTTTGGTCTCTCCGAGGCGGGCCTGGAGCCGGCGATAGCGGCGCTGCTGGTTGTGGCAGCCATCGCGATAGTCACCGGCATACACCACACCGACGGGCTGGGCGACTTTGCCGACGGCCTCATGGTCAAGGGCACCCGCGAGAGAAAGCTGTCTGCCATGAAGGATGCATCTGTCGGCTCTGCCGGCGTGTTCGCAATAGTGCTGTATGCGGCAGGAATGATACTGGCGCTGTCGCTGACAGGCGGGTGGCACCTCTTTTTGACCATTCTGGTAGCCGAGGTGGCAGCCAAGTTCTCCATGGTGCTGATGGCGTCGCTGGGCCGCCCGGCGGCTCCCGGCACCAGCTCGCCATTCCTACAGGTAATGAAGGATTGGAGAAGGCTGGCACTTGCCGGCGCCATCACCGCAGTTCCGGTAATCCTCCTTGGAGGAGTCCCGGGCATGATTGCGCTGGGAGCAGTCATAGCAGTCACACTATTTCTGACACGGATGGCCTCACGTAGCCTTGGGGGCGTTACAGGCGACGTGCTGGGCGCCGCAAACGAGATCTCCCGGCTGACGGCAGTTCTGGTGCTTGTGTCGGCATGATTGGAATTGTTATGGCCGGCGGCCTTGGAAGCCGCATGAAGCTGAACCAAGAGAAGCTGCTGCTGCGCTACAAAAAACCTGTGGTGCTCCACGTGACAGACGCTCTCCGCAGCTCCGGATGCCTCAAGAGAGTTGTGGCGGCAGTGTCGCCCAACTCACCGGAGACCGCAGGGCTCCTCAAGGCCCGAGGCGTGGAGACCGTGCAGTCCCCGGGACGCGGGTATGTGCAGGATCTTGGCCTCATCCTGAAGCAGACCGACGATCACGTCCTTGTGGTGCCAGGCGATCTGCCACTCCTGAACGGTGGGATCGTGCAGAGGATTGCGTCGCTGTACGATCCCGACAGGGTGTGGACCAGCATCCTAGTAACGCGCAGGTTTGCAGATCCGCTGGGGCTTCCAGGCGAGTTTGCGACACGACACGGCGGCTCCCAGTGCTATTACACCGGCGTGTCGCTGATAAACGCCCACAGGATAGACTCGGCAGAGCCGGTCAGGGAGAGCTATGAGATCTGCGACGACGAGAGGATTGCATTCAACCTGAACACCGCCAGAGAGTACGAGATGCTACAGTCGCGCAAGCCGTGACTCTGGAGCCTACTCGGCGGTTCCCACTATCTTGCCGCGCATGTTGGCCTTTGAGCCGGTGGGTTCGGTAATTGTGTTTCCGCAAAAGTTGCACGTTACAAGCGAGGACGCGTGGGAGTATACCACCAGGGTCTCCTCGCATGCGGCGCAGACGACCTTTTGAAACTTGCTTGAGGGCACCGGTATGGAAATATGACTCTTCTTCATGCCGCCACCAACTCGAACTTCTTCACTCTGATGCCATAAGTATTGAACTTTTTCTTGCACTGGGGGCATGTCAGTATCCGCGTCACCTTCTTTGTGACCTTTGCAGGCTTGGCCAGCTTTGGGAACTTTTGCCCGCCATATCCTTTTTTGTCCTCGGCGTGGCGCCTCTCACCTATGGCAGAGGCCCTTCTCTTTCCCGCCTTGTATATGGAGACCTTTTGCGTCGTGTGCTCTTTGCATTTGGGGCAGTATCTCCTGATCGCCTTGGGATAGTTCACAGGGATCAGCCTGTTCCTCGGTAATTTAAGGTTTGAAGCAGGAGTCGCGTTTCCCCTTTACTCGCTCGGGCCGATTCCCATGCCAGGCCCGATGCACCGGGCCACATGGCAGTGCCGCTTGAATCTATAATTATGTGTAAAAAGCAATGCATGCCATGAGGACCCTGGCGCAGTCCGTCCGCACCCTTGGCGCAGTGGCTACGGGACGCCGGCATGCCGACCTTGTGCTCACGGACTGCTCACTGGTAAACGTCTACACACGTGAGATCCAGAAGAATATCCAGGTGTCAGTAGCAGGCCAGAGGATCGCATACGTGGGAACGGATGCGTCGCACACCATAGCGCCCGGAACCCGCGTCATTGACTTGGGGGGCAGGCACCTGACCCCGGGCCTTGCAGAGCCACACATGCACATAGACCAGCTGGTCACGCCATCGGAGTTTGCAAACCGGTTGCTGCTCCGGGGAACCACGTCCCTGTTCTCTGATCCCATCGACATAGTGAGCGTGGCAGGATACCGGGGCTTTCGGGAGTTTGTCAGGCTTGCCACCGGACTGCCCATGAGGATCTTCAACATGGTGCCCGGCGGCCTGCCCGTGGATGACAAGTTCGGAGACGTAAAGACGCTGACGCTAAAGGAGGAGGCAGAGGCGATAAAGCTTGATGGCGTCTTGGGGCTTGGAGAGGTGTTTGCGTGGACCAAGGTAACCCTGCAGGATCCCAGAACAATCCAGTCCCTGGTGCAGATGCTGGAGGCCGGCTGCGTGATCAACGGCCACACCGCGGGAGCCTCGGACAGAAAGCTGCAGGCATACGTCTCATCTGGAATCCTGTCGTGCCACGAGCCAATAGACTTTGAACAGACGCTGGAGAGGCTCCGGCTGGGAATGTGGATCATGATCCGCGAGGGTTCCATCCGGCGGGATCTGGCAGAGATAGTTCCCCGGGTGCTCTCCTCGGGCACCTACATAGACAGGCTGATGTTCTGCGCAGACGAGCTGAACCCCGTTGACCTTGAAATGTACGGCCACATCGATCACTGCATCCGCAAGGCAGTGGAGCTGGGAATGAATCCGGTTGACGCCATCACCATAGCGTCAAGGAACTGCTTTGACTACTATGGCATGGGCAGGGAACTGGGCGGAATCGCACCTGGAAAGCTGGCAGACATGGTGATCCTTGATGACCCCGGGTCGTTCCGGCCCAGAATGGTAATCGTAGGAGGCAAGATAGTGGTACGCGATGGCGCCCTGGTGGCTCAGGCCCCCCGCAGGCGCGTTCCCGGCTGGCTCAGAAGAACGGTAGATCTTGCCGAGCTCTCAGCAGCGGACTTTGCCATAAGCTCAAAAAAACCCAGTGTCCGCGCCAACACGATCTACATGGCCACGGAGATCATCACCAGGCCCGGATCGCAGGATCTTCCGACTAGGGACGGTAACGTGCCGGCGTCCAGGGACAGAGACATCTGGAAGGTCGCAGCCTTTGACCGGATCAGCGGCACAAAGAGAAGCACCGTAGGATTCCTAGAGAACTTTGGCGCAGAGATCGGCGCCTTTGCGACCACCAAGAACTTTCATGAGAACAACCTGATCGTAATCGGCATGGACGAAGAGGAGATGGCCATGGCGGCCAATCACCTGATCCGGTCCCAGGGTGGCATGGCCGTGGTAAGGGATGGAAGGGTTGTGGCAGACATGCCATTTGAGATAGGCGGCATCATCTCCACCAGGCCGTTTGAGCGGGTTCGCTCAGACTTTGAAGGCATAGACGGGACGATCGCCGATGCGGGATGCAAGTTTTCACGCCCCTCCCTGATACCGGTATTTCTGCCATTTCTCGCGCTTCCGTCCGTTCGCATACTGCACAGTGGCATGGTCGACGTAAAGAGAAGGACGCTCATACCGCCCATCGTCTAGGCTGCCAGTTCCATGACCGGCTGCCGCGGCCCAAGTGCGCCCCCGGCAAACACAGAGGATCTCCATAGGCCACAGCCCTGCCACCCAAATCGCATCAGTGCAGACACGTCATCCGCCAAAAAGGAACCCGCAGTCCTCTGGCGCGACTCGTGTCACCATATGCAGCCGGGAGCCCCTGACCGAAAGACCGGACACCGCATGGGCATGCATGCGCTCGATCAAGTGCGAGGCACGCCTCGGGGCTGATCTTCAAAGGCAAGTGCATCCTCAGCCTCCAGCTGCGTGAGGGCAAGCCACGCAACTGGTTTGCCTAGTATTATATAGGGGAATTGAAGGCTTTTTACTATAATGGCTTCAATCGAGCAAACTCCGCACGGGCCGGTACTGGTTCTAAAGGAGAGTGCCCTTCAGCAGAAGGGACGTGACGCACAAAAGAACAACATCGCCGCGGCAAAGCTTGTAGCTGACATGGTAAGAACAAGCCTCGGACCGCGTGGGCTGGACAAGATGCTGGTAGACTCGCTGGGGGATGTTACAATAACAAATGACGGGGCCACGATTCTAAAAGAGATCGATGTTCAGCACCCCGCTGCAAAGATGATGGTCGAGATTGCAAAGACGATGGACAACGAGGTGGGCGACGGAACAACATCCTCTGTGGTCTTTGGGGGAGCCCTGCTTGCAAAGGCCGAGGAGCTGCTAAAAAAGGAGGTTCACTCGTCCGTAGTTGTTGAAGGCTACCAGGAGGCAGCCGCCAAGACACTGGAGATACTTGCCAGCGTTGGAAAGAAGGTAGAGTTTGAGGATGAGGAGACGCTCACAAAGGTGGCAGTTACCAGCATGCAGTCAAAGATGGTGTCTGAGGACAGCGACACATTGGCAAAGACAGTAGTGGATGCGGTTCTCAAGGTCGTCTCCAAGGACGGCGATAGTTATTCTGTAGATCTTGACAACATAAAGGTAGAGAAGAAGGCAGGTGCAACAATTCGTGACACCGCCATGATTGAGGGAATCGTGCTGGACAAGGAGACGGTTCACCCAAACATGCGCTTTACGGTTAACAACGCCAGGATTGCACTGCTAAACACGGCACTAGAGGTGGAGAAGACCGAGATGAGTGCCGAGATCAGAATTACCGATCCGACCCAGATGCAGATGTTCCTTGAGGAGGAGAACAAGATGCTCAAGGAGATGGTTCAGAAGATTCGCAACCTGAAAGCAAACGTGTTGCTGTGCCAGAAGGGCATCGATGACATTGCCCAGCACTATCTTGCCAAGAACAGGATTATGGCAGTAAGGCGCATAAAAGAGAGCGACATGGCCAAGCTGGAAAAGGCAACCGGAGGCCGGGTAACCACAAACATTGATGATCTAACAGAGAAGGATCTGGGAACGGCTGCCACGGTTCAGCAAAAGACCATAGACTCGGACAAGTGGGTCTTCATCGAGGGATGCAAGAACCCGCAGTCGGTCACAATTCTCGTCAGAGGCGGCTCCCAGAGAATAGTCGACGAGGTTGACCGCTCACTTCACGACGCGCTAATGGTAGTAAAGGACGTGATTGAAAACCCATTCATTGTAGCCGGCGGTGGGTCGATAGAGGCACATGTGGCGTCCCAGCTAAAGGTGTGGGCCGACAGCTTTGACGGAAGGGAGCAGCTGGCCATCAAAAAATACGCCGAGGCACTGGAAACGATTCCACTCACCATAGCCGAGAATGCAGGAATGGATCCTATAGACAGCATGGCCAATCTCCGGACAGCGCAGAACCAGAACAAGATGTGGACCGGAATTGATGCCAGAAACGCGCACGTTACAGACATGATGGAGATCGGAGTGATCGAGCCCGTTGCGGTAAAGGAGCAGATCGTCAACTCCGCCACGGAGGCGGCCTGCATGATTCTGAGAATAGACGACGTGATCGCCGTATCAGGCGGCCAACCGGGCCCGGGCGGCCCACCAATGGGATAAACCCATAAGCACAAGCCACACAGAATATCCGTGAAACGGCTGGGCGTTGATCTTGGCGGAACAAAGATCGAGGCAATTCTTCTTGATGAGGGAAACCGCGCGCTGGGGCGCAAGCGGATACCCACTCCAGACAGCTATGACGGCATCCTGTCCGCGATTGCCTGCCTTGTGAATGAACTGGGAACGGGGGAGTTCAGCGTTGGCGTATGCACACCAGGGGCCATCTCGAAGAACACCGGAATGGTAAAAAACAGCAATACCGGGTGTCTCACGGGCAGGCCGCTGCATGGAGACCTGGAGTGCGCGCTGGGGCACGGTATCCGAATGGAGAACGATGCGAACTGTTTTGCTGTGGCCGAAGCCACCATGGGCGCTGCCAAGGGATACGACACTGTATTTGGCGTGATAATGGGAACCGGAGTGGGCGGCGGCATAGTCATGAACAAAAAAATCTACCGCGGCCGCACAAACACTGCAGGCGAGTGGGGCCACCACGTACTGCACAGTGGCGGCAACAAGTGCTACTGCGGAAATCGCGGATGCGTCGAGACGTACATATCAGGTCCCGCGCTGGAAAGACGCTGGCAGGAGATCACAGGCCAAGCCCTGCCGCTAAAAGAGATCATACCATGCACAGGATCCCGTGCAGGAACCGAGTGGAAATCCGAGTTTCTGAACAACTTTGGGGCCGCGCTGGCCAACGTGATCGACATCCTGGATCCTGATGCCATCGTACTGGGCGGCGGGGTGTCAAACGTGCCGTTCCTTTATGACGAGGGAAGAAGACATGTCTGGGATGACGTGTTCGGTGGTGTGGCAGATACACCGATCCTGCAGAACAAGCTCGGGGATTCGGGCGGCGTCTACGGGGCTGCACTGCTGTAGCCGTAACCGCGGGCAGGATGGCGCACATGTATCAGGCACATCTAAAATAGGCAAAGGGGGACTAGAGAACGGCCTTATGTGGCAAGGGCGCGGTCGATCATCTTCTTGTAGGACTCTTTTGATGCGGCGCCTACCTGCTGGCTGATCATTTTGCCGTCTTTGAACAGTGCCAGAGTGGGTATGCTAAATACGTTGTACTGTGAGGCCAGCTCGCCTGCATCGTCGACGTTTACCTTGACAAAGTCCACGGTGCCGTCGTACTCCTGTGCAAGCTCCTCAACCACAGGGCTCACCATCCTGCACGGTCCGCACCACTCAGCCCAAAAGTCTACAAAGACCGGACGCGGCGATCGTATTACGCCGCTCTCCCAGCTTTTGGGATCTGATATCTTTGAAATTCCCATGGTACGATTGGTCATTGGTACACACCTAAATATGTTCCACCGATGGACCGGTATAGACTCAGGTCCCGCTCGAACCTAGGCACGATTTTGCGAGACGCGACGCAGTTTTGTGTCTAGAAGGATCGCCGACCTGAGTACATACATGGACCGCACGGCGCCATCCGCCGTCCGGGCCAGACAAGGAATCCTGCCAAACCCATGCCCGAATGAAGAGGCGGCCGGCGCCATACCGCCCCGCTATCAAATATACTTAAATTATATCGGATGGGTGTACCTGTATTGAGCACTGATCTTAGGCTGAAGAAGTTGAGAGGATCAGGGGGCTATGTTATAGCAACCGTAGATGATCTCCAACAGGGAAAAGGAAACTTGGGCGGTCCGGATCTGTTCCTTGCTCCCATCGGCAGAATTGACACTTCCAGAATATCAAAATTCTTCTGCAACACATGCGAGAGCGAATACGACGGGGCCCCGGACATCAAGTATGAGAGTCCAAACGAGGAGGTAGCCGAGAATCTGATTCTGGCAGAGAAGGGGCAGTATATCTGCCAGACATGCAGTTCGACCCTGGCAGAGTACAGGGAGTTTAAGAAGAGCGACGAGGCGGCAGATGTCGGGGCTGCAAAACCGATAGAGGTGGCAGATACTGTTGCCAGCGAGGCTACAGAGGTGGCAGATATATCCATCATTGAGGATGCAGGATCCGATACGATATCGGCAGAACTACCGGTTCCGGAAACGGATCCAGAGTCGCAGCCTGAGACTGGGGAGATCAGATCAATCATCGGCATGGCGATCTTTGACATGGATGCCGCAGGGATGGGAACCGTAAAACAGATAGGCATCGATGCCACACAGACCCTGACCCTGGTGGTAGAAGGGACCGACGGAACCAGACAAATGATCGCATGGGATCGGGTCAGGAGCGTAGGCGACATTATCCTTCTAGGAGAGAAAGGCCCCGCCGCGGCGCCATCACAAGATCACGGTTGCCCGCAGTGCAAGTTCGAGAACAAGCCGGATTCAAAATTCTGCGAGCAGTGCGGACACGCATTCTGATTCCATAGGATCACGGCACTTTAGCGAACAGAGCATGTCACCAAACATATATCAAACAAGGAAAGCGACGGAAAAACACATTTGGC
The DNA here is from genome assembly GCA_965206845.1 of Cenarchaeum sp. Taxonomy (GTDB): domain Archaea; phylum Thermoproteota; class Nitrososphaeria; order Nitrososphaerales; family Nitrosopumilaceae; genus CAYGAM01. The sequence continues at coordinate 641,645 of OZ242221.1, forward strand.
AAAACAATCGATAGCAAGGAAAGCCATTAAAGACGTGGCCATAGTGGCCGTGGGCGTTTTGATCTTCTGGTTTGGACTCCAGTTGGTCTTTGGAACCGCAAACCCGTTTTATGTGGTATCCAGCGGAAGCATGGTTCCCGAACTGAATGTGTATGACATTCTTGTCGTGCAGGCAAACGATCCGTTCGAATCGGTGCGGCTGGGCGACATAATAGTATTTGACCGGCCATCGGGCTCCGAAAGGGTAATTGTTCACAGGGTAGTCTCGATAATAGACGAGGATCCGTATACTCTTAGAACCAAGGGCGATGCCAACCCCGCATCCATACCAGGGACGGACTTTCCGATAACCGCAGACGAGTACCTCGGCACGGTGTCATACGTTATCCCGCAGGCAGGGTTTGTTACCCAGATATTTGCACCGCCGATAAACTACGTCCTGATTGCAGTGGTTCTGGGCTTGCTGATACTCAAGACTTTTAGAAGCCACAGGTCGGAGAGGGCGGATGTCGACCCGCCGGCAGTGGAGGACATGCCAGACGACGGCTCGTACACAGACGGGCCCTTCGACACAGACGAAGCCACTGCCACAGATGTGGGCAGTCCCGACTCCGAGCAGGCAGCCGCATCTGCCACGGACACGGACGAGGCGCCACTGCCACAAGAGAGCGAACCAGAAGAAGGCTCCGATGCGAAGCAGGAGAAGGACTAGAACCCTAAACGCCTGTAATCTTGAAGACGCGCTTGAAATAATCCGAAGGCTCGGCGGTATCCTCAAAATCGTTCTTTATTCCCGCCAGGTGCTTTGCCAGGTTCTTTTTGTACAGCATCTGCATCTGCCTCTGAATCTGAACTCTCTGCGCCTGCGGGGAGCCGGCGCCGTGCATGGACTCGGTAAGGTATCCGACGGCGTTTCGTCCCATCGTCATATTCTCAATCAGTCTCAGTATCCTCCGCCGGTTCTCTACATCCACGCCTTTTCGGCCGGCAAAGTATTTGTCAAGGAGTGGCCCTATCTCCGGATGTTTAAAGTCGTCATCCGACGGCAGTGTCACCATGAGCCCTCCGGCAATATCCTGAGCCAGCCGCCCGATCTCGTACGGGAATCTTGTCACGTTGTGCTTGCATACCTGTGCCAGCATATCGTCGTTCATATAGACGCCAGACTTCATCTTCTGGGACTGATACGACGATGCGATTCCTGCAGCAAAGATGGATTCGTTGAGGTGCGTCATCTCTATGAGCTTGTCCTTGATGTGCGAGACCCTAGGCACGCCGTTATAGTCTGCAATGGTTCCTGCCGCGCCGATGAGGACATCGCCGAGTCCGGTCTTGCAGACATAGCTGCGCCGGTGATAGCAGGTAAACCGCTCAATCAGCATCGAGGCAAACTCCCACTCGCCGAACATAAAGACATACTCCCATGGAATAAAGACCCTATCTAGTATGACCAAGGCCTCCTGGCCACTGTACTGTGCATTTCCCGCGTCAATGTCCCCGTTCTCCATGCTCCTAGTATCGCAGGACTGCCTGCCGTAGACATAGGTAATTCCCGGTGCATCCACCGGAAACGCTCCCACTATGGCGTAATCCCGGTCGTTAGCGGTAAGGCGGACTGTTGGCATTATGATAATCCAGTGAGAGTTAACGCATCCTGTCTGGTGCGCCTTGGCGCCCGAGACGTAGACGCCTCGCTCATCCTTGTCCACCACGCGTGTGTACAGGTCGGGATCCACCTGTTCCGAAGGACCCTTGCTACGATCCCCCTTTGGATCGGTCATCGCGCCGCCGATGACCAGGTTCTCCCTCTGAACCATTTTGATAAACTCCAGCAGCCTCGAATGGTAGTCTGTTCTGTGCTTTTCATCGATCTCAAATGTGGTCGAGTGTAACGAGTTCAGCGCGTCCATTCCCACACACCGCTGAAAGCACGTTCCGGTGTTCTGTCCCAGCTTCCGCTGCATCTTGTTCTGCATGACCAGATCGTTGGCGCTCTCGGCAATATGCAGAAACCTGTTTACCCTTGCCCCGCTGATCGAGGATTCGGCCGAGGCCAGCCCCTCCTCCCTTACGGCAAGATCAAACGTCTCTGCCACCGCATTGATGGATGGCTTGATCATTGGGTGCTCGACGGGATCCTCTACAAGGTCTCCAAATAGGTACACCTTGAGTTTTCTGCCCCTCAGGCTGTTGATATAATCCTCCCCCGTGCGGATAACCACAGACTCTACTCCAAAGAACTTATATAAATACCATAAATTCTGCCTAGGCGGATGGGCCGGATTTTTCCCCGCTTGAACGTGGATTTATACACTCCATCCAGTTTTCACATCGGCGCCATCCGAATGCCCTGATCCCGCATGCGGTCATGCCCTCCCTTCATTTTGGCATGGGCGCATACACACAAGCCGCAAGAGTCCTCACCTCTGGCTCAATGTAGACGGCCTCGGTGCTTCGGGCCGATTCACTGAAGCCCGATCCGGACATCCAGAATCCGGCACCCCCGGCCTTCTTCCATTACCAGAACCGGGTTCATGTCCAGCTCCCTGATCTCCTCAAAGTCAGTCACAAGCTGCGAGAGCCTCTGGATGCACTCGGAGAGTTTGGGCAGATCCGACGGCTTTTCACCGCGCGCGCCCTCCAGCAGCTTCCTGGTCTTGATGGAGGCGATCATGTCGTCTGCCTCCCGGGCGGTAATCGGAGCCAGCTTGAATGTGACGTCCTTGAGTATCTCTACGTATATGCCGCCCATTCCCAGCATCAGAACGGGACCCATGCCGGGCTCGTGCTTGCAGCCGATGATGAGCTCCTTTCCGCCCTTTACCATCTCCACTACCAGACAGCCCATGATCTCGGCATCCTTGTTGTATTTTTTGCAGCTGGAGATTATCCTGGCAAAGGCCGCCCTTACCTCTTCCTCGTTCTTCAGGTTGACTGCCACCCCGCCCGCATCGGACTTGTGAATTATCTGTGGGGACGCAACCTTTAGCACCACGGGGAACTTGATCCTACCAGCCATGCGGGCAGCCTCGTCTGCATTCCTTGCCAACCTGCTCTTCGGAAGGGGAAACCCGTATGCATTGAGTATCTGCTGCCCCTCTTCCTCCAGCAGGTTCTGCCTCCCTTCACGCCTTGCAGAGTCGAGAATCTTTCTCACTTTTTTTGCGTTCACCTCAAACTTGGTGACCCTTCCCTGGGGCGTGTTTATCCACCGGGAGAATCTGAGCATGGCTCCAAGGGCCCGGACAGCCCCCTCTGCGTATGTGTAGTAGGGAACATCCCCGGCTGCAAGAATCTGCCGGTTCGTTATGCCCTCGTCCAAGCCCATCAGACTCGCAAGCATGGTCTTTTTGTGCTTCTTGGACATCTCCACTATGACCCTGGCCAGTCCGTCGTAGTCCAGGGTGCCTGACGGGGTGCACATTGTAATTACAGAGCCTACGTTCTCGTGTCGTAGCACATGCTCCAAAACCCCCCTGAACCGCTCAAAGTTGGCATCGCCCACTATGTCTACGGGGTTGCGGGAGCTTCCCCATGGCGGAATTACCCGGTCTATCTCGGGCCTGATGGAATCGATCTTGGCCATCGCAATTCCCGTCTTGGAGCACGCGTCAGTAGATATGATTGCAGGTCCTCCTGCATTTGATACTATTGCCAGATCTCCGCCGGTAGGTAGCGGCTGCTTTGAGAAGGCGGTGGCATAGTCAAAGAGCTCCTCCATCGTATCCACCCGAATGGCTCCCGACTGCCGGAGAAGCGCGTCGTACAGCTCGTCTGAGCCCATCAAGGCTCCCGTATGCGACATGGCCGCCTTTGCCCCCTCGGCGCTACGGCCTGCCTTGAGCACCAGTACGGGTTTTTTGTGCTTCCGGGTGACACTCCTGCACACCTTGAGAAAGTCCTTGCCGTTGCCCACATCCTCTAGATACATGACTATCACCCGGGTCTGCTTGTGGGATGCCAGCATCTTGAGGACTGCGATCTCGTTTGTGGATGCCTTGTTTCCCAGGCTTATCACGGCGGAGAACCCTATGCCCTGGGCGCTGGCATCCTCGCACAGGGCAGCGCATATGGCTCCGCTCTGGGAGACCAGGGCGATGTGGCCCGTCTTGGGCGTGATCTTCAGAAAGGTGGAATTCATCATGGTGTTCGGGTCAAGGTTCATGACTCCGAGGCAGTTGGGACCGATCATCTCCATCTTGTGCTTCCTTACGATGTCCTTGATCTGCTGCTCAAGCCTGGCTCCCTCTTCGTCCACCTCCTTGAAGCCCGCTGTAATTACCACAACGCCCTTGATCTTCTTCCTGCCACACTCCTCTAGAACCTGTGGCACGAGCGTATTCCTAATTACAATAACTGCTAGGCTGATGGGATCCGGGACATCCAGAACCGACTTGTACGCCTTTTTGTCAAATACCGTGGACCGAGAGGGACTTATGGGATACACAGGCCCCTGAAAGCCGTTCATTATGTTTGAGGTGATTGTCCTGCCTACCGTACCCTCCTTATCGGAGGCGCCGATAACCGCTATAGACTTTGGGGACAACAGGACGGACTCGGCCATCTTTGATGGTGTAAATGGCAGTTATCTAATAAAGCTATTCAATCTGCTAGTTTGTTGCACAACTCCGAATCGCAGGCACAGAGTGCCTGCTCCTCGGCACCCATCTAGGCACGTTTGAGAAGATTGTGCAACAAACTACAATCTGCCCGTCATGGGCTGTCTGCCATATCGAACTGGACGCAAGGAACCGCCCGGACGCACGCCCTTGCACGAAATGTGGGGAGGGCATGGCCGCGTACCTGCCGGGGCCCTGCTCACGCCTACGGCTCACAGCAGGGGCAAGGCTGGTGCGTCCGCCTCGCATGCACAAATCCACAAGCTCAGTCTAGGGAGATCTTGAGAAATATCAGCAGCGCCACAAGCTCTGCCACTCCGACTCCCACCATATATGGAAATATATCGTGTGAGAAGAGCATCTCTACAGAAAAGTATGCCGTGGCGCTGATCGCGTTGTGCAGGAACAGCATTCCGGCAAACACGATCAGTCCTAATGGAAGCTGGGCCCTTGTTTTGGTGTACATCTTTCCAAATGTAGCCACTAGGATGCCAAGTATGATCATGTTGATGATTGACACGATGGAAAGGATGGCAGATGTAGGCTCCATTCACTAGACAACCCCTGCAAGATTTATTTACTTTTTTCCAGTTTTTCTACAATTTCCTCCAGGGATTTCATGTTGTTCTCCAGCAGCGGCGAGATAAAGTACAGGACGCCATATTTTTCTCCCTCCTTGGAGACCAGGTTGTTCTTTTCTAGTACACGTACGTGGTGCTGGATTGCCTTGTAGTCCAGATTCAGTTTCTCGGCCAGCTGGTTGATATTCATAGGAACGTCCGTGATCGCATTGATTATCCGCAGTCTGTTCAAACCGCCTCTAGAGCCAGCAAAGACAAACCAAAGGAGTCTTTTGACATAGGGGTCGTTGGCCATTATGTACAGATGACTACTTCGAAACGTTACTTAAACCATTTAGAAAAGGCGTGGGCCCGGTCAGGGACGCAGACGGCGCGCCCCAGACACAATACCTATCTATAGAAACGGCGCCAAGGCATTTCAGATGACGTACGACTCGGTGATCGTTGGCTCGCATGTGGTGCTCTCATCCGGGATGGTAGACAGAAACATCGTGATGGACGAGGGCAGGATAGTCTCAGTTACAAACGATGTGCCGTCATGCGATCACAAGATCAATGGCGTGGGCATGGTATCGATTCCCGGGCTCATCGATCCGCACGTTCACTACGGGGTCTACTCGCCTATAGAGGAGGCTGGCAGGACCGAATCCCGCGCCGCGGCAGTAGGCGGGGTAACCACCATGATGAGGATGCTCCGACACGGCTCGTCCTACAGGGAAACACTGCAGTCGCACCTTGACGCAAGCGCAAAGAACCACCATGTGGACTATGCAGTCCATGCATCCATATTTAATCAGGGGCAGGTGGACGAGATGGACTATATCCGGCAGAAGGGAGTCACGTCGTTTAAGATCTACATGAACCTGGGCTCGGATATCGGACACGTGTACATGGACATGGTTCCCGGATCGCAGGCGCTCCATGGGGAGCATGTGGAGGTGAGTGACCGGTTGGTAGAGGAGACTGTCAAAAAGGCGGCCCTGCTTGGGTGTCCTGTGTGCGTGCATGCCGAGGATTACGAGCAGTGCTCACGTGGAATCCGGGAGGCTCGGATGAGAAACCAGGACGGCCTTGCCGCATGGTCGTCAAGTCGCTCGCCGGGATCTGAGGCAAAGGCGATCAGGACGGTATCCGCGCTGGCAAGAAAGTACGGATGCGCGCTGTATCTTGTCCACATAGGATCCAGATCTGCGCTGGGGCAGATCGCGGCAGAGCGCCTGGCCGGCACCAAAATCTCTGTCGAGACATGCCCCCACTACCTTGCCCTCTCCTATGAGAAGCAGGATGGCTACCTGGCAAAGGTGATGCCGCCCATCCGGTCGCAGGACGATGTTGGCGCTGTATGGCAAGCGGTACGCCGGGGAGCCGTCGACACGATCGGAACGGATCACGTGGCCAACCGGCTGAGTTTGAAGTTGGGGGGTGATGACGTCTGGGGGGCGCTGGCAGGATTTCCCAGCATAGGGACAGCCCTGCCGCTCTTGCTCTCCGAAGGAGTCAACAGGGGAAGGATCAGCTTGGATCATCTGGTCAGGATCTGCAGTCTCAACGCAGCCAGGATCTTCGCCATGTACCCAAAAAAGGGAGTGCTGGAACCTGGATCTGATGCGGACATCACCATGATCGATCTAAAGAAGGAGGCCAGGGTTACAAGCGATCTCTTTGGCGGGTTCTCGGACTATTCCGTATACGAGGGGTGGAAACTGAAGGGATGGCCACAAAAAACGATCGTCCGCGGGAGTGTGGTGGTAGACGACTTCGAGGTTATCGGAAGGCCCGGCTGGGGCAGGATGGTTCCAAGGCAGGCATAAGCCGCAGGATGGCACCTGCCCCGGTGTGTATACCGTAGACTCTGACTACCGCACGATAGTCTCAAACCTTCCCCCAATATCTGCCATGTAGATCACATCCGGGATTCTTGTAAAGATGCCGCACTCCATCACGCCGGGAATTGCAATGATCTTCTGCCGCAGCGACTCTGGCTCTGTTATCGTACCAAAATCGCAGTCCAAAATTATATTTCCGTTCTCGGTGATAAACGGATAGCCCCTCTCAAGCTTCCGGAGACTCGGCCGACCTCCCAGATCTGTGATCTTCTGGATCGCAGACGTCCTTGCCAGCTGGTGAACCTCCACCGGAACCGGCCGGGCAAGGTTTGTTACAAACTTTGACGAGTCGGCCATGATTACGACCTTCTCTGCCATGCCTATGAGGATGTTCTCCCGCAGCAGCGCGCCGCCGCCTCCCTTGATTACAAACCCCTGTGAGTCGATCTGGTCCGCCCCGTCAAACACCACATCGATGCACCCGACCTGATCCGCCTCAACCAACGGAATGCCGCCCAGCTGGGCGGCCATTTTGATCTGTAGTGATGTGGGAACGCCCCTGATGTCTACATCTCCTGCGCGAACCAGCCGCGACAGCGACTTGACAAAGGCGGTTGCCGCCCTGCCGCTTCCCAGTCCCAGTATCTGCCCGTCACTCACAAACTTTAGTGCATCTGTTGACAATGCCTCGATGGCATCATCAAAGGACAACTACTCCACCTCGGTCTCGCTGAGTTTGGAGAGTGTTTTTGTGATCTCCAGCTTGAGCGCCTCAAGGTCGTCTGCGTCGTCTGGCTCTGCGGGATCCGTACCCGGGACCTTGGCGGTCGGCTGTGCCGCCGCGGGTGGCTTTGACGGTACGGGGGCGATCGGGGCGTCAGGTGCGTCTGTTCCGGACTCGCTTTGTACTGCCAGGGGCTTTGAGGGTACGGGGGCGACGGCTATCTGGGCCGGCTCCTGCCTTGTCCGCTTGATCTTCTGCCGCGACCGCCTTGCGGCACTTCCCGGTGTGGCTGGCCTTGCCCTGCCCGTGGCAGGCTGCAGAACACCTGCAGATGTATCCAGCTCGTCGATCTCGATATCCGGCAGCAAGATGGCCGGCACGTCGGTCGGTGGCGCCCTTGCGGGCTCAGCCGGCTTTGCTGCACCAGCAGGCTCCCGAGCCTTCTGCATCCCCGCAGCAGAGATCTTTGACGACATCTCGCCTAGCCTCTCCTCGATATGCGACAGTTTTTGATCCAGATCTGCCAGCCCGCCGTGCAGGCTGGGCTCTGCGCCAGTCGACCTCAGCCACTCGATCCTTCCTGCTGTCTCCCCCAGCTGGTGCTGGTACTTTGCAAGCAACCTGTTGTACTGAACCCTTGTCAGCCCGTCCTCGTGTCTGTACAACCTTGCAATGGTCTTTGTGAGTACGTCTCGCTCTATCTCAAGCTCGGCAATCTTTGGTATGATGTGCGGTTCTGCCTCGGTAGCGCGGGGCGGGCCCCTGGGAAATTTTTTTATCGCCACTGCCGTTGCAAGACCTGCAAATGAGCTTAAGACGAGTTCTAACAATTACGTGTACCATTTGATCCAAGAGTATTTACGCATTTTGGAGTCTGGAGAACCGCAGCTCGCGCATCGTTGATGACGCTTGTGAAATGAGTTGTTTCCGCATCTCCTGCACCGTATATGGACCTTTTTTTTGGTAAAAGCCCCCATGGATGTTGTGCCTTTTACCATATTGGTCGCACCACCTACGCCGGAGGTGGAGAGATCATTACAACATTGTCTCCCCTTACAATTATGGTACCAAGACTGGTAGAATCGCCGTCAGTAGTAATCTCTTCTGACTGATCCAGCAACAGGTTCATGTGCTGGTCAAATCCAAGCAGGCTGCCACGGATGGTCTTACCGCCCTTGAGCTTGATAAGAACAACCTTGTTAATGCTCTCATCTAGTACTTTTACCGCCATATCTACCGACATTTACTTTACCTACAGCTTGTAGTTATGGAGGATTATATTAAAATATCACTTGTGTAACTTTCGAGCGCTGCCTGTAAGGCAAAGTTGACATTCTTTGTGCAGATTTGCAACAACCTGGGCCAGGATCCTGTGCCCCTGCTCTGCTGTGGCCCCCGTGGGATCCCCCCAGATGCCGTTTCCGGTGGCGGTGGGAAACGACTTTGACGCCAGTCGCGATATCCTTCGCAGCTCCCCCCTAGAGAGATCCCGCGTGTCTAGGCCCTTTACGGCCCGGGACATGTCCGTATTTTGGGAGATGGCAAGCATGAGCGAGGTCTCGACGTGGCCTGCGTGGTCAAAGGGAATGTCCATAAAATGCCAATAGGAGAGTACAAAGACCCTGACCCTTCCGCCAAGGCGCCTCTCGGTCTTCCCCGCAAGCCGAGCCAGGGCCTTTTGGTTTCCGTGATGTCCGTTTACCACAAATACGTTCTCCACCCTGTTTTTGGTCAGGGACTCGATCAAATCAGACATCACCCCTAGCAGGGTACGGCCGCTTATGCTCAGCTGGAAGAGCGGTTGGTGCTCGTACGACACGCCGTATGGCACTGTGGGCAGCTGAAGAAAGCCACCCATCTCACATAAGCGCCCTGCCACCTCTGTTACGATGTCAGTGTCGGTGGAGACCGGCAGGTGCGGCCCGTGCTGCTCGATTGATCCCACAGGCATCACCGCATTCAGGCATCCTGCCTCCCTCAGCACGGGATCGGACTGGCAGGCTAGCTTCATCATCCGTCTCCTGGATCTGGCGCTGAACTTGTTCCGCCAAACATCATATCCAGCATGGGATAGAGCTGTCCGGCGGGCTTTTTGGATCTGGTGTGGACCTTTCTCCAGCGAACCTCGAGCCTGTTGGAGAGGTGCATCTTTACTGCGCGCAGTAGAGTCTTTGACTCCAGCTCCTGTCCCCTCTTTTTTATCTGCTCCAACGGGTCATCAGGATCCACGCTAAAGGAGCCCTGAAAGATGATGGGGCCCTGATCCAGATTCTCTGTCACATAGTGGGACGTCACCCCCACTATCTTGGTGCCCCTCTCGTAGGCCTGCGAGTAGGCAAACGCTCCCGGAAACGCTGGAAGCAGGGAAGGGTGTATGTTTATGATCCTGTTGGGATACCTCCACACGAAGCTTGGCGTGAGGATTCTCATGTACCTTGCAAGCACGATAAGATCGACGTCATACTCCTTGCAGATGGCCAGCAGCCTGTTCTCTGCCTCTGCCTGCACCTTGTGGTTTACCAATACAAAGGGCACGCCGGCCTCCCTTGCGACTGGCTCCAGGGTCTCCTCGGTTCCCACTATGACGCAGATCTTACCCATCAGCGTGCGCCTCCCCTTGAGCAGGGTCTCAAGGCACAACGGCTCCCGCGTTACAAACACCGCAATGTTCTTCCGCGATGCCGTCTCGTGGTGGGTGCTTACATCCATGTCTTCCTTCTTTGCCAGCACCTGTATGCGCCGATCCAGCTCCTTGGCATCAATCTTTTTGCTAAACGACACTTCTAGGTACATTCCGAAGAGACCGTGGATGACATTCTGGTTCATCTTCTCGATGTTTCCCCCGTTTGCAAAGGCAAAGTGGGTAAACGCCGCCACCACTCCCTCGTGGTCGCGACCCACCACGGTAATGCCGATTACGGTCTTTCCCATATCGGCCTTGATTCGCAATTCCTTATTAATGCGCATCCCATGAAGGCTTGGTGCCGCTCCCGGTTCCGCGGTAAGGCGATGGGTTTAGGTGTGTGGTCGGATGGCCGCTCCCGCATGTATGGTTATGGTGCGGAAGGTGGGATTCGAACCCACGAACTCCTGAAAGACAGGGTCCTAAGCCCTGCGCCTTTGACCAGGCTTGGCAACTCCCGCATAGTGCGTCGCCCAAACACAAATTTATCTATTGTTAAGATGACCTGTATGGCTGGACTTTTTGGAACGAACGGCGTCAGAGGGGTCTTTGGGGCGGACCTCACCCTGGAGCTTGTGCACGATGTTACCCTGGCAGCCGCATCATACTTTGAGGACGGGCTCATACTGGTGGGGTACGATGGCCGGAAGACAAGCCCGCTGATCTCAAAGGTGGTGTGCTCGGCCCTGAACTATGCCGGCCTGGACTGCGGCGCGGCTGGGCTGGTTCCGACCCCGGCGCTGGAGTTTGCTGTAAAGAGTCTGGGGTACCGTGGAGGCATCATGATTACCGCGTCGCACAACCCCCCGCAGTACAACGGCATCAAGCTAGTGGCACGTGACGGTGTCGAGATCTCACGGGAGGACGAGCGCGTTGTGGAGGACACATACACTACAAAGAGATACCGCCGGGGCACGGACTGGGGGAAGACATCGGCCGAACCCCGCGTCCTCGGCACGTACCTTGACGGGGTATGCCGGCAAATCAACACGGAGATGATCATGAAGCGCAGATATACGGTGGTTTTGGATCTGGGAAACGGAGCACAGGCAATTGCGGCGCCAGAGTTGGCAGGCAGGCTTGGCTGCACCGTCCATACTATAAACGGGGTCGTAGACGGGGAATTTCCCGGAAGGGGATCCGAGCCCACGCCAGCAAACCTGGGCGCGCTCACCAGGGCGGTGCTGGAGAACGGAGCGGATCTTGGCATTGCATTTGACGGTGACGGGGATCGAAGCATGCTGTGCGACGAGCTGGGCACCATACTTACCGGGGACCGGTCGGCCCTCCTGCTCTCCGGCTTCCTGCTGGAGAGGAGCCCGGAGGCAAAGATCGTCACATGCGTAAACTCTGGCCTTGCCATAGAGGATGTGGCTGGACGGTTCTCTTCGGACGTAATCAGGACAAAGGTTGGGAGTGTAGAGGTATCCAGGCGGATGGTTCTTGAGGACGCCCTCATAGGATTTGAGGAGAACGGCGGATTCATGTTCGGGCCGCACAATCAGGTAAGGGACGGATGCATGACCTTGGCGCTGGCGCTGGACATGATGGCGCACACCGGCAGAAGCATCTCGTCGGGCGTGGCCGGCCTTCCGCCGTCGTACACCGCAAAGGACAGGATATCCTGCACGCCGCAGCAGGCGCGGGGGATCATTGCTATGCTGAAGAGTGAGCATCCCGGCGCCGATACGGCCGATGGTATCAGAATACCCCTGGGTAGAAGGGAGTGGGTAATGATCAGGCCCAGTGGAACGGAGCCCGTACTTCGTGTTTATGCCGAGTCGGATTCCCGGGAAAACCTCGGGAGGCTCATATCCGGGTACGTCTCAAGGATCAGATCGGCGCTTGATGCCACCTAGGCCAGAATGCAGGAGCCAGGTCCGTACAGAGACGCAGCGCGCGCCGATGTTGTGGATCTGATCCACCTGCAGTACGTCAATCCGGGGGCACATCTGCGGACTGAATCCTGCAGGGCTGTGTCCCACGGACATATACTCCCCCAAAATCGCAAGGCATAATGATCCGATGATCGCGGCTCGACCCAATGAAAAAAGGAAAACGCGATCAGCGACAATGCGACCTGGTCCAGCAGCATCTGCCGGGTCTCATACTGAGCACGATACTGGGGATAGTTGAGGATCTGGGCGACCCATACCGGGCCAGGCCCGGACTGGGCGGCATGACCGCCTACCCGCCAAAGGCCATGGCCGTCGTCTGCATTCTCATGGAAGCAGAGGCGCGCACCTACCGAAAGATGGTGGGCCACCTCAGGATGAACCGGGGCCTCGCCATGAAGATAGGGCTGCTCAAGATACCCTCAAAGAGCACCATATGGCGCGCCTACGGCATGATCCCCGAGCCGTACCTGCGGGAGGTCCACACGAGGATCATCGGCGACGTCATGGTGACCGGCTCGTTGGCCGGGGACAGCACCGGCTACTCCAGCAACAGGTTCGTCCGGTGGTTCAGCATCCGCCACGACCAGGTCAGGCTCAAGCGCGGCTGGGTCAAGCTGCACAGCATCGTCGATGTCTCCACCAGGACCGTCTTGGACTACCTGGTCACAGACGGGTACGCCTCCGACATCACAGGATTGTGGCCGATGCTGGGAAGGATCGAAGAAGGCGCCGACTTCTTCTGCCTGGATTCGGCCTACCTGGCAAGGAAGATTTGCGACGCGATAGCTGCCAAGGGCATGGTACCGCGCATCCGGCCCAAGTCCAATACCGTCTGCAAGAACGGGGGCAGCCAGGCCTGGGGCGATATGACCAGGACGCACAGGGACGAGCTGGCCCGGTTCATGGACGAGTACCACCAGCGCAGCATCATCGAGGCCGTCTTTGGGGCAATCAAGAGAATGTATGGGAACCACCTCAGGAGCCGCAGGCGCGCCCGGCAGAGCCGGGAGATAGCAATCCGGGTCATCTGCTACAACATCGAGGTGGTCGCGCGATCGCACGTAAAAAGCGGCAGGCTCACGCACGAGTCGCTCACTGCAATGGCTGCCTGACTGGCGCGGTAGCCGCCGCGCCGTCCGTGGGGGAGCCTGCGCACCATCCCTTGGATCGGATGGGATTTTACAGTTTCGGACAACATTTGAAGCCGGCGGTATGTGAAAAATGCCACAATCCCAAGAATTCGAAGAATACCTGTACCGACGCGACGACGGCGGATGATTGTGGGGTTATGTCTCTAGGACACAGCCATCCTGCAGACAACACTTTTATGACCAAATGGAAAAATTTTTGAAATGGAAACAAACCCGAAGGTAAAGAAAGCATACTATGTTAAATTTGAAACACCTCAGGATCTTGTCAGCCCGATACTGGAAGCCATCAGGGTTGCAGCAACCAGCGGCAAGGTAAAGAAGGGCACAAACGAGGCCACAAAGGCGATAGAGAGGAACCAGAGCAAGCTCCTAGTCATTGCCGAAGATGTGCAGCCGCCCGAGGTAGTGGCGCATCTCCCATTGCTCTGCGAGGAGCAGCACGCGGCATACGCCTTTGTTCCAAGCAAGCACGATCTCGGCAAGGCGCTGGGAATCGATATCACTGCGGCAGCAGCTGCCATTTTGGACTCCGGTGATGCCCAGCACATAGTTGACCAGGTAATTGCATCCATTGAGAAGATAAAAGGTGGCAAGACTGATCAATGAGCACCGAGACTGAAAAGATAACTCCTGCAGAAGTTATCCAAATTGTTGGCAGAACCGGCATTGCGGGTGAGGTAATCCAGGTAAGGGTAAAGATACTCGCCGGAAAGGATCGGGGACGTCTTCTCACAAGGAATGTAAAAGGCTCGGTTCGCATGGGCGACACAATAATGCTTCGCGAGACCGAGAGGGAAGCAAAGAAGATAAAGTAGGGATCTTGCGCGCATGAGTCTCTTAGTTAAATCCTGCAGTTTCTGTAACAGGCCTGTAAGAAAGGGCTCTGGCACCATGCTGGTAAAAAACGACGGAACCCTTCTGTGGTTCTGCTCGGCAAAGTGCAAGAAGAACATGCGGGATCTCAAGCGCGATCCGAGAAAGCTCAAGTGGACCAACAAGTACGTCAAGGGCGGAATCAGGAGAAAGTAGGCCATGGCCGAACAAACGCTGTTTATAGTCAAGCCAGATGCGGTAAGACGCGGGCTGACAGGTCAGATAATTGCACGGTTTGAGCAGAAGGGATTTGTGCTGGCCAGGCTGAAGCTGTTTCGGTTCACAAGGGAGCAGGCAGAGGAGTTTTATGCGGTGCACCGGGACAGGCCGTTTTTTGGCGAACTGGTGGACTTTGTGGTATCGGGCAACGTGGTGGCGGCAGTAATCGAGGGCCACAACGCAATCGCAACGGTACGAATCATGGTGGGCGCAACAAAGTCTTTCGAGGCGGCGCCGGGTAGCATCAGGGGCGACTTTGGACTGGGATTTACGGACAACATAATCCACGCATCGGATTCGATTGAGAGCTTTGCACATGAAGCGAGGGTAGCATTCCAGTGATTGGAGTTGAGAATTCGCCAACCGATTGTGGCAGTACTCGGCCACGTAGACTCGGGCAAGACATCACTGCTAGATAACATACGGGGAACCGGCGTCCAGGGGAGGGAGGCCGGAGGTATCACGCAGCATATAGGAGCCAGCTTTCTTCCCGACGACGTAATAAAGAAGAGGTGCGGCAACCTCTACGACAAGATGGGGCGAGCCGGAAGCAGGATCCCCGGAGTGCTGGTAATCGATACCCCGGGACACGAGGTCTTTAGAAACCTTCGCGTTCGTGGGGGTTCTGCTGCAGATATTGCAATCCTGGTGGTTGATGTCAACCGCGGCTTTCAGCAGCAGACAAACGAGAGCTTTAACATACTGAAGGACAGAAAGGTGCCGTTTGTCGTGGCCCTGAACAAGGTGGACCAGATATCTGGCTGGCGCAAGACAGGCACCATGTCTGTGATCCGGTCCATAGCAGAGCAGGATGCCTCGATCCGGGCAGATCTGGATCAGAAGATATACGACGTGATTGGAACGCTGTCGGTCCTTGGGTACCAGTCAGAGGCATTCTACCGGGTAAAGGACTTTACAAAGGAGATAGCCATAGTGCCCATCAGCGCCAGAACCGGCATGGGGGTGTCGGAGATCCTGGCGATGCTGGTGGGGCTCACCCAGCAGTACCTGCTCAAAAAGCTGGCGCAAGAGGAGAAGCCCACCAGGGGACTTGTCCTTGAAGTAAACGACGAGGCAGGAATGGGTCCTACCGCCAACATAATTCTGATCGACGGTTCGATGGGAAAGAGCGACACAATACTTGTGGCAAAGCGGGACGACATAATCGTTACGAGGCCCAAGGCAATAATGCTGCCAAAGCCGCTGGACGAGATGCGCGATCCCCGTGACAAGTTCAAGAGCGTGAGCTCGGTTCAGGCTGCCGCCGGAATCAAGATTGCCTCGCCGGATCTGGATGGCGTGCTTCCCGGCTCCACCGTATACGTGGCAAAGAGCGCGTCTGAGATCGAGCCGCTAAGGAGAGCCATCGAGTCGGAGATGAGATCTGTGTTTGTGGAGACCGAGTCTGACGGCATCATAGTAAAGTGCGACACCATCGGATCCCTGGAGGCGATAACTGAGATGCTGCGGCGCCAGCAGATACCGATTGCCAGGGCAGACATAGGCCCGGTAAACAAGCGCGATGTAATCGAGGCCAAGGCCGTCAAAAAGAATGACAGGCATCTGGGAGTCGTGCTGGCATTCAACGTCAAGGTGCTTCCGGATGCGCAGACAGAGTCGGAGATGTACCACGTCCAAATATTTGGCAACAGGGTAATCTACCGCCTACTGGACAGCTATACCGACTGGGTGGAGAAGGACACCATGCACGAGGAGGATGCCACGTTTGGCGAGCTGACACCGATTGCAAAGTTCACGTTCCTGAGAGGGCTTGTGTTTCGCAACAAGGATCCCGCGGTATTTGGAATCAGGGTAGATGTTGGAACGTTGCGGCAGAAGGTGCACTTTATGAGTGAGCGCGGAAAAAGGATTGGCCAGATACACCAGCTGCAGGAAGACAAGAAGACTGTGGGATCGGCTCAGGAGGGCAGTGAAGTTGCCTGCTCCACCCACGGTGCGGTAGTCGGACGGAACATCAGGGAGGAGGACGTGTTTTACACACTGCCGTACTCACACGAGGCAAAGCAGCTACTCAAGAGGTTTACCCACAGGCTGTCTCCGGAGGAGCTTGGGATACTAGACCACGTTGTGAAGGTACAGAGGGAGATAGATCCTGCATACGGGTACTAGGCCTTGAGCATCCAGGCCTTTGCAATAATCAGCGGCGTGACAATCACGACAGGCCTGTCCGTAGCCATAGCAGTCATCTACTGGCCGCAGTGATCCCGCACGGTGCCACGCAGCAGCAGGGTTTTGATACGGAGCTAGGCCTGTAAACTCTGCTGCCATCAGGGCGTGGCCATGACCCGGTTTGAGATCTTCCTGGAGCGGGTTATTCCCTGATCTGTTCAGACCCGGCCAAGGAATTTTTTTGCCACCATGTGGATTCCAGGCTCGCCGACAGCACCCACCATCCGCTGGGCCTCACGGCCGTTTTGGAACATCAGGAACGTCGGAATCGACTGCACGGCAAACCGCTGTGCAACGATCTGGCTCTGATCCACGTTTACCCGGGCAAACTTTATCGTGCGATACGCCCGTGCCATTCTCTCAAAGACGGGGTGCATCGTCTTGCAGGGACCGCACCACTCTGCCCAGAAATCTACCAACACCAGCGGGTGGGAAGAGATGAACCCATCAAAGCCTGCCACGCCAAGATCCGTGACGGATGCCCGGGACATCTCTTGGGCCTCCCGTTGGCGGGCAAACATCTCGTGCAGTTTTTTCTGCTTTATGCGCTCAAGCTCCTTATCTTCCATAACGTCCGGATGTATCGGAGGTATTTAATTCCTGAAACCCGCTTCCCGAGAGCCCGCAGCTACAGATCGAGTAGGAATCTCATGGTGACTGTCCTGCCCTCTCTGATCTCCATCTGATGAAATGTGGGTGCCTTGATCTCCACCCTGAAGCGGTGCCGTTTCAGGTCGATGGGCTCGCCGTATGCCACAGCGTCAATCCTGTATGCGCCGGACCGGAACAGCCTGACATCAAACCTTCGCACTGCAAAGCCCTCGGTTATCAGCAGGTAGATCACCTCCTCAAGCCAGTTGAGCAGGAGATAGTCCAGATCCTTGCCAGAGACGGCAACCTGCCGCTGCTCCCTCTCCCGTACCGTCTCCCTGTCCAGCGTGATATCGGCCACGGACTCGGCCGCGCTGAGAAAGGCCGCCTCAAGCGCAGGTGCCGTCACCTCGACTATTGCGTCGGTTGCGTGATCCAAAAGCCTGTAGCCCAACTAGCTTCGGGGCCACAGCCCGGTATTTAGATAGAGCGGCCGGCGTTCTGTTCGCAGGCCGGCCTGCCCCGCAGCTACGATCCCAGGCAGCGGCTCAGGTCGCTGTGAAACTGCGCCCGCTGAAAGTCGTTCAGTTCCTCGTCCCTGAATGCCATTGCGTACTCTCTCATCATATCGCATGTCCAGTCATCCCAGATGCGCGGATTCACCACATTCTCGTCTGCCCAGTCGATGAGGAAGATGACAGGAAAGAGGGTGCCAAACACAACCACTAGGAACAGCACCAGCACCCTGTGTCCGATCTCGACCATAACAACAAAAACTGGTTTTGGGAGTTTAATCTATTTTGGTATCGCTGCTCTTTTGGGGCCACATGGCATCCCAAGTCTCGGCAAACTTTTTCATCATGTCGCCGTAGGCCTGCATCTGCTTCATTCCGCCGTCCCCCATGGACTGTTGCCACTGCTCGCCAAACTTTTTGAACGAGTCAGCAGTAGCCTCCGAGACTGTCTTCTGCCAGTTGTCAGAGAACTGTCGCATAAAGTCGTTCTGCGTCATGCCCATGGATCTTTGCCAGTTCTCGCCAAAGGACTTCATGGTGTCCAGGGAGGACTCGCCGCTGGCCTTCTCCCAGATCCGGTTAAAGTTCTCCTGCATGGTCGCAGCGGCCTTTTGCATCGAGTCAAACATCCCATTCCAGTTGTCAAGCGACTTGATGTACTCGCCCCATAGCCTCTGCCAGTTCTCTTTATCGGAGCTAGACATATCCTACCTCACCCCACACCTAAGATAAACCCACCTGATCTGCGCGTGTAGATCTTCGGGTTCCGGAGCGGGATCCGGCAGCCGGATCCCCGCATGCCCGACACCCGCTCC
This sequence comes from Cenarchaeum sp., assembly GCA_965206845.1. Lineage (GTDB taxonomy): Archaea > Thermoproteota > Nitrososphaeria > Nitrososphaerales > Nitrosopumilaceae > CAYGAM01. The sequence goes on from OZ242221.1 coordinate 660,330, forward strand.
TGCAGAGGAACCCCTGCATCGGAAAGACTAAATCAAAACTCCGCGTGGTATGTTTGATTTGGAGCTTCCACGGGGAATGAAGGACTTTGGCGCAGGAGAGCTGGCAGGGGTCGAGCTGGTCCGCTCCCGCTTCCTTGAGCTGGCCAGGGTGTTTGACCTTGAGATGATGGAGCCGTCCCCCATCGAGTCCGTTGCCACGCTGGAGGCAAAGAGCGGCCCTGCCATACGCGACGAGATCTACTTCTTCAAGGACAAAGGGGGCCGCGATGTGGCACTGCGCTTTGACTTTACCGTCGGACTGACCCGCCACGTGGCATCGCAAAAGTCTCTTAGGATGCCTGCAAAATTCGCGTCCTTTGGCGGCGTCTTCAGGTATGACGAGCCGCAGAAGGGGAGGTACCGCTACTTTCACCAGTGGAACATCGAGACATACGGCAGGCCCGGCATCGAGTCAGAGGCCGAGATGATCGAGTTTACAGCCAGGCTCTTTGAGGCGCTGGGACTCAAAAACATAACAATCGACATCAGCCACCGCAGGCTGGTCGAGTCCCACATATTCCAGGTCTTTGGATCCACAGAGCCTGTGCTGGTAGCAGACATCCTGCGTGCAGTGGACAAGATCGCGAAAAAGTCGCGCCGGGAGATCCTGCAGGAGTTCTCGGACAAGGGGTATGACGCGGAGAAGCTGGAGAAGATAATCAGGTTCTCGTCCGTCGCCGGATCCCCATCAGAGGTGGAGAGGCAGGTCGATGTCTCAAAGCTGGACGCGTGGGGGCATCTTGTCGAGCTGTTCGAGTCGCTGAAGAACCGAAAAGTCAGAAATGCCAGAATCAACCTTGCGGTAGTCCGCGGTCTTGACTACTACTCTGGAACGGTGCTGGAGGTGTTTGATACGGGTTCCGGCATGGGTGCCCTTGCAGGCGGTGGCAGGTACGACAGCCTAGCACGGGCCTTTGGGCGCGAGGATTTTGGCGCCACAGGTGTTGCCGGCGGGGTCGAGAGGACCATTCTTGCAATGGAGGAGCAGGGCATGGCCGTCGCTCCAGGGCATCCGGAGGTATCCGTGCTGTACATCGAGCCTGCCGGGAGGCAAGCCGTAGGAATCGCATCGACGCTAAGACAAAAGGGGATTGCAGTCAGGATTGACCTGGCCGGGAGGCCGCTGAAGAAGCAGATGTCTGCTGCCTCAGACTCGAGATTTGCAGTCATTGTGGGCCCAGAAGAGACCCGGGAGGGAAGAGTGGTGCTCAGGGACATGCAGAGCAGAGTCGAATCCAGGATTCCAATAGAAGACCTGCTGCGCGATCCCGGACTGGCGCTCAGACCCCAAAGGCCCGGGTGAGCATCATTATCTCCGGACCGCTTGTAAACGAGCCGGTGACTGCCGCCTTGTTGTTCAGCAGTATTCCTGATGACACGAATGGAACCCCGCCGTTGATGGTGGCCTGCTCCATGGAGACTCCCAGTACGCTGGAGAATCTGCTGATGTCGTCCTCGTCTGTCTCCGGATGAACTATTCCCCCATGCATGTTGGCAACGGCCATGGATCCCGCCTGATGGTAGCCGGCAACCTTGCCCCGGATTACCTCCACGTCCAGCACGTCCCCGATGACCCGGACGCATTCCTGTGGGAACCCCGGGGAGATTATGGCCCCGCGATCATTTGCACAGATCAGGTTTCCCAGCGCCGTGTACTTTGAGTCCAGAAACCCCACATTGAGCCCCGTGGCTTTCTTCATGTGTTCGTACTCGTCCTCTGAGGCAGTCACCGGCAGCAGCAGGCCGTGGTTGTTAAAGACCATCAGTGTGCCAAGCAGCCTGGTGTTTGCCACAGAGGCATACACTACGCTGACGCCCAGATGCTCGCCGAGCTTCTCTCCCCTGGCCCTGGTGTACCCCATGGGCAGAAACACCACATCGTCGTTTGTGGCAGCATAGACTCCTATGTTGGGCCCTCGGTACACGTCATACTTGTGAATATCCACAGGAACCCCCGGGTATGAAAAGATATGAACCTTGGGCACGCGGCCGCCTGTCCCACCGAGCCAGGCATCGGAATCCACCCCGGCATGTGCCCAGACCGTGGCAGAACCGGCCCTGCAGGGCAGAATACGGCCGCCCCGCGGGCCTGGGCAAGGTTTAGTTCAAACTAAGTTTGTTTAGATTTAAATAGCATCTGGAAAAATTATAAAGCATGCCAATTGAAGAAAATTTCCCTGAAGGTTTGGAACCGATAGGAAAGATCCTGCACTCCGACGGCGAGAACTTCCACTTCATGTGGGGGCCCGGCAGATCCAATGCTGAAGCATTCAGCAACGAGGATGTCAAGGCAGCCTACGCAGCCAGAGGCGAGGAGCAGGTTCCCCTAGGCGTCAGCGGTACAATGGTCGCAATAGACTGGGACTCTTGTGTTGCAGATGGTGCCTGTATCGAAGCGTGCCCCGTTCAGGTATTCCAGTGGTACAGAACCGAGAAGGACATGCCAGCAGTCGACATAGTAGGAGAGACGTTTGATGGTAGCGGAAGCGACGTCAAAGAAGAACGCAAAGACTACACCGACAAAGCAGATCCGATCAGAGAGCATGATTGCATCTGGTGCATGGCATGCGTATCGGTCTGCCCTCCCGAAGCGGTCAAGGTTGATCAATCCAACCAAGAGGCACATGAAAAAGCTGCAGGAACCCACGTAGTTATGCCCAGCGGAGGCGGGAATCCGCACGCACACGACTAGAACACCTCCCTTTCTTCCCTTTTTCTAAAATCCGACCTACCGTCGGTACTCAACAAATTTTAACCGCCGTGCAGCACCGGTTACCGCAGGGGTCGCCTAGCCTGGTAGGGCGCGGGCCTTGAGAGCCTGTGTGGGTAACCATACGGGGGTTCGAATCCCTCTCCCTGCGCTATTCTCAACCGTCCCGGCGCGCCAGCAGGCCCTGCCTGTAGCGCAGACGGCCGTATCTTACCCGGCATCGGGTTATCTTGGCACCCGGGCAAGCTCTGCTAGGAGCGCAGAGAGCTGAATCTCCGGGTTGGATCCCGCCAGTATCCGGTAGTCGTACTTTGCGATAATCTCGAGTATGTCACCTGCGTGATCCGTTCTGCCCCCAAAGACCGCAGCGCAAAGATACTTGAGGAAGTCAGACTCGGACATCCCGTACACCTTGACGAGGTCTATCATCTTCTCCCGCGCCTGGGGGAATTTGCCGCCAAGCGCAAGCTTTAGCACCACCTTGACGTCCTCTGACTTTGTCAGACCCGCCGCCGCTTTTACGCGATCCTCGGTGATTCCGCCCATGCTGGCGACGGTCTGCAGAAGGTTGATCGCATGCCTCAAGTCGCCCCCGGCGTAGTCATACACCGCCTGCAGCCCGTCCTCGTCTGACTCCGTACCCTCCTTTTCGGCAATCACCTTTAACCTAGATACCACATCCTGCCGCGAGACCGCGGTAAACTTGAAGACCGCGCACCTGCTCTGGATCGGTTCGATAATCTTGGAGATGTTGTTTGCAGTGATGATGAACCGGCAGTGTCTAGCCGTGTCCTCGATGATCCGCCTCAGGGCGGTCTGGGCATCTGACGTCATCTCGTCGGCCTCGTCCAGTATTATGATCTTGAACGGAATATCACCAAAGCTGGCCCAACGGGAGAACTTTTTTACCTTCTCCCGAACCATGTTGATTCCGCGCTCATCAGACGCGTTGAGCTCAAGCATGTACTCGCGCCAGTTGTCTCCAAGTATCTGCCTTGCAACGCACAGAGCCGTGGTGGTCTTGCCGATTCCTGCAGAACCCGAGAAGAGCATGTGCGGCATCTCCGACTCCTTTTTGAGCAGTGCCTCGATACTGCCAATTATCTCCCTCTGGTTCACAACATCTGAGAGCCTCTGGGGCCGGTACCTCTCCACCCACATGGAGTCTGCGGCAGCCATGCCGTACTTGGGACGCCATCCCTAAATAAATCCGTGGATGCCTGCAAAGGTGCGCGATCAGCCACCTCGCTTGGGCACAAATTCGGGATAGATCTCAGCATCCGGCAAGTGCGGTAGGCGGCTCCATTGAATCAATTATTATTCAACTATTTAGTGAAAAAATGTGATGCACCGCTGTAAAATCAATATTTGAGACTCATGTCCGGATTTGAAGACAAAAGATGTCAGGGATCTGCACGGTACCGCATTCTCCCTGGAAGATGTAAAGGTGACACTGCACAGGGATATCGGCCTCAACGTATCCGGAATTAGCGTGGAAGGCAAGGAGGGCGAGGTACTCAACATCCCCCGCTGGGTTGCCCGGGTGCTCGAAGATCGGGGGCATGCCACCATCGAGGAGGCAGACATGGTAGTGGAGCTGAAGCAGGCGTTGGTAAAAGAGAATGTGCAGGGTGACTTCGAGATGTCCACGCTCGAGCCATACTTTTACATCAGGCTGAGATCATACATAAAAAGACTGGATGGGCGGGATGCCGACCGGGTCGAGAGCATGCTTGGCACGCTTGTCAGAAAGAGGCAGGGCAAGATAGTCCGCCTAGCCGACTCGTCTGCCCTTACCGCAGAACATGCCAAAAAGCTTACCGTGGAGGAGAGGTTATTCTACAATAACCTCCACGATATTAGCGCCGGTTTCAGAGATAGCATACTTGGTGAAAAAGCATGAGCGTTATGAAGACACAGAGCACGGAATCTGCGCTGGCAGACATCGTAAAAACATTTCTGGTCGAGTTCAGGGACAAAAGCGGTGGCTTCAGGTACGTAGAGAAGATCGACCAGATGATGTCGCGCCGCGCAAAATACATGGTGGTAAATTACAACGACCTGGTTCTCTCATTGGAGATCGAGGCCAGGTTCAGTGATAGCGCAGATCACATTCTCAAGGCGTTCTCAAAGGCCATCTATCTGATCCTTCGGGAACGGTTCCCAGAGTACGCAGACAAGATCAAGGACGAGATCCGGGCCAGGATAATCAACTTCCCCGTACAGCGCAGCCTGAGACAGATCAACGCCGAGATCATAAGCAAGATGACCAGCGTCTCTGGAATGGTGGTACGCACCTCGGAGGTAAAGCCCCTGGCCAGGGAGCTGAGCTACGTGTGCCCCGAAGGCCACAAGACCCAAGTAATCCTGCTAAAGGGAATGAGCGTCAACGTGCCGACAAAGTGCTCGGATCCAAAGTGTACGCATCGGGATCTGGAGGTGGAACCGGAGACCAGCAGGTTTATCGACTTTCAGATCATCAGGCTGCAGGAGCTGCCGGAGGATCTTCCGCCAGGACAGCTCCCCCACTACGTGGACGTGGCAATAAAGCAGGATCTGGTGGACAACGCGCGCCCCGGAGACCGCATCATACTGACAGGCATTGTCAGAATAGAGCAGGAGCCGGTCTCGGGAATCAATCGCGCCAACAGCGGACTGTACCGGCTGAGAATAGACGGAAACAACATCGAGTTTTTGGGAGGCCGGGGGGCCAACATATCGCGCAAGTCAGAGAGGGAGGAGGTGTCCGTAGAGGAGGAGAAGATCATCCGCGCGCTGGCAAACAGCATGGACATCAACGAGAGGCTGATCGAGTCATTTGCACCCCACATCCAGGGCCAGTCACTCATCAAAGAAGCGATCCTGCTTCTTATAATCGGCTCCACCCAGAGGCTGCTGGCAGACGGAAGCAAGATTCGCGGAGACATCAACATATTCCTGGTGGGCGATCCGGGAACCGCAAAGAGCGAGATGCTAAAGTTCTGCGCAAGGATAGCCCCCCGCGGCCTCTACACCTCGGGCAGGGGTTCTACTGCCGCAGGCCTGACTGCCGCAGTGGTTCGCGACAAGAGCGGGATCATGATGCTGGAGGCAGGAGCCGTTGTGCTGGGGGATCAGGGGCTTGTGTGCATAGACGAGTTTGACAAGATGAAGCCCGAGGACCGTAGTGCGCTGCACGAGGTGATGGAGCAACAGTCGGCCAGCATTGCCAAGGGAGGCATTGTGGCCACCCTGAACGCGCGGACATCAATCCTTGCAGCGGCAAACCCGATGTACGGCAAGTACGACCCCTTCAAGAACATCACAGAGAACGTAAACCTGCCCGTTCCACTGCTTACGCGGTTTGATCTCATATTTGTGATCCGCGACATCCCCGCAAAGGAGAAGGATGCGAGTATAGCAAGGCACATCATAGACCTGCACACGCCCAGGGGTGTTGAGAAGCGCTCGCTGATCGATGTTGACATCCTCACAAAGTACCTGTCATACGCAAAGAGATTCAACCCAGTTCTGACCCAGGAGGCCGAGCAGAAGATTCTCGACTACTACCTCAAGATGAGAAATGTCGAGTCCGACGAGATGATGATCACGGTAACGCCGCGCCAGCTGGAGGGGCTCATCAGGCTCACCATGGCCCGGGCCAGGCTGCTGATGAGGGATCAGGCCGATGCCGATGATGCCGATCGCGCCATATACCTGTATGAGTGCATGCTGCGCGATGCCGGCATGGACGTCAACACCGGAAGGATCGACATGGGAGTCATACATGGAAAGCCCAGGAGCGAGATAGCCAAGATGCAGATCTTCATGGAAGTCCTAAAGGGCCTTGAGGGGGAACCGCCGTCCGCCGTGGAAGAGAAGCTGTTCATAGACGAGCTCGTAAAATCCGGCAAGTTCGACGAGGAGGAGTCGCGCAGGTACATCAAAAAGATGTCAGAGGAAGGAACTATTTATGAAGCAAAGGTAGGCCACTATAAACGCGTATGAAGATAACAGATCTGAGGCTACCAGATGACTCGATTAGCTTCCTCAAATCTCAGGGATACGTAGATCTCTATCCCCCGCAGGCAGACAGCGTAAAGGCCGGCCTGCTGAGCGGAAAGAGCATGCTGGTATCCGCACCCACTGCCAGCGGCAAGACCCTCATTGCCACAATGGCCATTCTTGCCTACCTGCAGGGCAGCCACCGCAAGGTAGTCTACCTGAGCCCGCTCAAGGCCCTGGCAGCAGAGAAGTACGGCGAGCTCAAAAAGATCAAAACGATTCCCGGGCTGAAGGATGTCCGGATCCGGATCTCCACCGGCGACTTTGATTCAAGGGATGGCGCTATCGCCAGAAGCGATGTCGCCATTATGACAAACGAGAAGATGGACTCGGCCATCCGCCATGATCCCAGCTGGGTCGACGAGGTCGGCCTGGTCATAGTGGACGAGATACACCTGCTGGGAGACCAGACCCGTGGCCCCACGCTGGAGATGATCCTAAGCAAGCTCAGGTACCTGGGAAGCAGGATGCAGGTCATCGGCCTGAGTGCAACCATCTCAAATGCAGACGAGATAGCCCGGTGGCTTGACACCACCCTGGTCGTCAGCGACTGGAGGCCCGTGTCACTGACTGAGGGCGTGTACGACTACGGCACGGTCACGATGCAAGACGGGCGCGCCTTTGAGGTACCCCTCACACTCCGGAGCCCCCCCGTTGACATCGGCGTGGACTCGGTGGTGCACGGGGGGCAGTCGCTTGTGTTTGCCTCCACCAGGTCCAGATCCGTATCCCTGGCCTCCAAGGCCGCTGCTGCCGTCTTCAAGCTAATGAAAAAGTCCGATGTCACACACCTGGCAAAGGTGTCACGGAGCATCCTTGAGAGGAACGAGAACACCAAGATGATCAAGGCGCTGGCAGATCTGGTAAAGAACGGGGTGGCATTTCACCACGCGGGGCTGAACCAGTACTGCCGCGAGATCGTGGAGAAGGAGTTCCGCTCGGGCAGAATCAAGCTGCTGACGTCCACTCCGACGCTGGCAGCCGGGGTGAACCTGCCTGCAAGGAGGGTGGTGGTCTCCAGCGTTACCCGGTACGACGCCCGCATGGGAGCCAGCATGCCGATCAGCGTCATGGAGTACAAGCAGTACTGCGGCAGGGCAGGAAGACCCCAGTACGACGACTACGGGGAGGCCATAATCGTCGGGAACGGCAACGCCTGGGAGATGACAGAGATGTACGTCAACGGGGAGCCTGAGCCCGTGGAGTCGCAGATCACAGGCCAGAGATCCCTGCGAATCCACACCTTGAGCCTGATTACGACCGTGCCGGGAATCAAGGGCGGCGAGATCGCCGAATTTTTCCTGAACACCCTTGGTGGCACCCAGTCATCCGGCCCGGGAGTCGAGCGTGACGTCTGGAGCACGCTGGAGTTCCTGCAGGAGGGCGGTCTTATCGTCTGCAAGGGCGGCAGATACGCGGCAACGGAGTTTGGCAAAAAGGCATCCCTTCTGTACATAGACCCGGAGACCGCCCTCATGTTTCGGGAGACGCTGAGGACGGCATCCAAAAGGCCCAGGCATACCCTGGGCTTTCTTCACCTGATCACCGAATGCGGGGAGTTCTATCCAAAATTTGGCATGAGAAAGGACGACTACGATCGTGCCGCCGACGTGATCGATACGCACGCAGAGGAGATCATTGATTTCTTCACGGAGCAGGAATGCAACCGGAGCCTTCTGGCGCTGCACTACTGGATTATGGAGCAGACGGATCTTGTCATCTCGGATCACCTGGGCATCGAGTCAGGTGACATGCACAGAATGGTGGAGACCGCCGCCTGGCTGGCCCACTCCCTGCAGGAGCTGGCAAGGCTTCAGGGGCGCGCCGATCTGCTAGAGGAGCTTGGCATCCTGCAGCGGAGGATCACCTACGGCATCATGGAGGACCTGACAGAGCTGACCAGGATACGCGGAGTGGGCCGGATCCGGGCCCGGAGCCTGTTCAAGCACAAGATCAGGACCCTTGACGACCTAGCAAGGTTACCCGTCAGAAACCTGGCCGCAATCGACAAGATCGGCAGAACCATCGCGGCCAGCATCAAGTCACAGACGGGGACTGTAACATAATTGGCAGACGAGATGATTGCGGCGATAGCCGCATCCGCTGTTGCGTTTTTTACGGTGTACCTGGCCATGCCGCCGCTGATCAGGATCCTGGAGGCAAGAAACATGACGGTGCCAGACGTCAACAAGAAGGGGCATGTCATGGTTGCCCGTCCCGGCGGGCCTGCGCTCATCGCGGGGATACTGGCATCTGAGGCAGTCATGTACGCGTTCTTTCCGGACGGCGCCATACTTGCAATAATGGCCACCACCACCATCGCGTTCTTTGTGGGGCTGACAGACGACATAAGGGTCATGGGCGGCTGGTTCAAACCCGTGGCGCTGGCCTTTGCGGCAGCCCCCATCCTCCTGCTGGGTGCGTACGACTCGAACCTTGCGTTTCCCCTGTTTGGCAACGTGCAGATTCCCGTGCTGTATCTGGGGGTGGCGGTGCTCATGATCTCGATTACAGGCAACACGATAAACTCCATTGACGTGGTAAACGGTTCGGCCAGCGGCTTTATGATAATTGCAAGCTTTGCCCTGTCCATCTCGCTGTTCATAGTGGAGTGGCTTGCCGGCGGGCAGGACTACGTGGTGGCAGCCGCCAGCCTGCCCCTGGGATTTGTCTCGCTGGCCCTGTACAGGTACCACCGCATCCAGAGCAGGATATTTCCCGGAGACTCGGGGGCGCTGACCCTGGGCTGCATGTACGGCGCCATCGCCGTTGTAGGCGGCGCGGAGATTATCGCCGCAGTGGCGCTGCTTCCTGCCATAGTCAACTCGTTTCTGTTTCTGTCAAGCATGAAGCGCGTAGTGGAACACCGCCAGATCAAATCAAGGCCGGTAACACACACAGAAGACATGAAGCTCAAGGCAACCGACAGCAAGACCGCGCCTGTCACACTGGTGAGGCTCATCGTTGCATTCCGGCCCCTGACCGAGAGGGAGGTGGCACATGCGATCTTCAGGTTGGCGCTGTTCTCTGGGGGATTGGCCGTAGTAACTGCCCTGCTGATGGGGGTGTCGCTGTGATAGGGCCCATCTACGTCTTCGTCGCAGTAATGTGGCTGCTGATTCTGTCAGGCGGCGGACTGGCCGTCCTCATACTGGGGCCGATCACCATCTCTGGGTATGGAGAGCTTGACGGCGCTCTCTCGTCTGGAGTAAAGGCGGTAGCGGCCATACTGCTGTCGGTACTCTGGGTAGTAATCCTCACCAAGATCAAGAACTGGATGTTTCGCAGAAAGATCAGCTCCGTATAAGCCGCCGCCCCAGTGCCAGCAGGTCCGACCAGAGGCAGCGCACGGGCATTCTCAGAGGTGCCAGGGCATGCCGGATCTGGTTACCCTGTCAGGCAGATTTGTCGCGTTGCCCTTTAGAAACTCCATGTCCTGCTTTTTGTCCCTGAGGTCATCAGGCAGCATTATCGGAATCCCGTCTATTATGGGGTAAAAGCGGGAGCAGTCGGGGCAGAGCAGTGCGCCCTCCAGGACAGCGTCCCCCTTTGTTCTTATCTCGACCAGCTCCAGGGGGGAGTGCCTGTCAATCGGGCATATCAGTATGTCCAGCATCTTTTTGTTCATCTTGACTCCAGATAAATGGGCGTACCGCTTTCGTTGGATAAAAGTGCAGCTTCAAGCATTTTTGCTGCGTTTACTGCCTCCCGCGCATCTGCAGGCGGCCGGGTCTTCCCGGCAGCAGCGGCAAGAAGGCCCTCGATCTCACACTGCAGGGGATCCCTCCACGGATCCGTCGCATCCCTGGTTGCGGCAGGCGTCCTGATCCTGATCTCCTGCGAGACTGCGTCGCCGGAGACGACTGCGTTCGTGCATATCGCGCTAAACGTCTGCTCCTTGAGCGGGGAGATCCAGCCAGATGAGACTGTCGCCATCTTGCCGTCCCCAAAGCCCAGCACAACCACGGCGTGGTCATCGCAGCCGCCATGCATGCTGCCTGACCTGGCAAAGACCATCTCCGGCGTCTGGCCAAAGAGCCACACGGCAGAGTCCATATCCTGTGCCGCGGCATCACGGATGACTCCCGCACCGCCGGCGTGCGGCGGAGCCTTGTGCCTGTGAAACTCCAGCGCCGCGAGGCTGCCAAGGGTTCCTGACATGACCAGATCTCTTGCCTTTGCCACGGCAGGGTTAAACCTCCCGGTGCAGCCGTACAGCAGCAGGGTCCGGTTTCTCTCTGCCAGCTCCATCAGGGGATCGATCTCCCGGGACTGGTACGTCACGGATCCGTCTACGAGGATGTCCTTTTTGGCCCTGACCAGCCGTGCTATCGCCTCTGGATGCATGTGCACGCACACAAGGGCGGCATCAAACTCGGACGACAGCAGCGCGTCAAGTGACGTGTGATGGCTCGCCGAGTACCTGTGGCCGCACTCCCTGGCAGCATCCTCCACGGCATCATATACGGCGCCAAGCGCCCCCAGCTCGGCCAGTATTCTGGCATGGTTCTCGCTCCGGCTCCCGGCGCCGACCAGCGCCACCTTCAGACTAGTACACCTCCGTCAGCCACCGGGAATATCTCATGTTCCTGCCGTTCGCTGCGTCATCATATGCGTCCATGATCTTCTGGGTAACGGGGCCGGGCCTGCCTGTGCCTATCTTCTCGCCGTCTATGCCGGTTACCGGAGTGATCTCTGCTGCCGTGCCGCACAGAAATACCTCGTCGGCCGCATACAGGTCCTGCTTGTCTATAGTCTGCACGGACGCGTCATAGCCGGTGTCCTTTGCCATCTCAAGTATGGTATCCCGGGTAATGCCCTTGAGGGCAGAAGAGCCGACCGGCGGCGTGAGCAGGCGGCCGTCCTTTATGATGAAGATGTTCTCTCCGGGTGATTCGCTTACGTGCCCCTCGAGGTCGAGGAATATGGCCTCATCAAACCCCCTGTTCTTTGCCTCGATTGTGGCAATTATGGAGTTGAGGTAGTTTCCCCCCATCTTTGCCTGCGTGGGCGTGGATGCCGACGAGAACTTTCTCCACGACGTGATACAGGCAGAGATTCCGTTCTTGTCAAATAGATCACTAAACGAGAACACGCACATCGCGGCATGCGTGGGGGCATCGGCGGTAACATGCAGGTTGATGCCATACTGCCCGATAAAGTAAAACGGCCTGATGTAGCAGTGCTCCCTCACCCCGTTCTTTCTGCACAGCTGAACCATTGCCTCCTTGAGCTCCTCGTTTGAAAAGTTCAGCGACATGGAATAGTATGCGCCCGAGTTCCTAAACCGCCGCAGGTGCTCGTCTATCCTGAATATGTAGAGGTTGTTGGGGTTCCAGTACGCCCGAACCCCCTCAAATACCGATGTGCCGTAGTGTATTGCATGGGTGGTAATTGGAACCTGTGCCTGATCTATGGTAACGAGCTTGCCGTCAAACCACACGTATTTTGCCAGCGGTATCTTCACATACGCACAACGGCGAACGCATAATTAATCTATTTTGACCATCCGTCTTTTGGAAACTTCATTCCGGCTATCCGGACGGTGCGATCCTCGGCATCTGCAAACCCCTCAACCACGTCCCAGTGCTCCCGGACTATTCCTACCACCTCGCCCGGCACCTGCCTCTCCCAGTCCGAATCTGCACCCTTTGCGGCATCATACATCTCGCTCTTGACTGATGATGCGGATATCGCCTTCCTGCTGCCCACGCGGGGACGGAGTCGGTACAGCTTGAGCATGTAGCCCTCGGCCCGGTCTCCCGTATACGTAAAGTAGTCGCCCCGGATGCCCGCAAGTATCTGCCTTCGAAGCCGCCAGGAGCCGGGCGAGATCAGCGGGGGCATATACCTCGAGAACGGGGCAAAGAACGCATAGTTTCGGGATACTGTAACCGTGTCGCCGAATATGGACTCGATCATCTTTTTTCTGACCTCGAATCCGAAGGGAAAGCTCCTGCTGTTGACCTCGGCATCCCCCTTCACAAAGAGGACGGGCATCACGCAAACCGAGTCTGCCTGGGCCTTCAGCTCGTTAATTATCTCCACATGGGCGCAGGTTACGGGATTCAGGTGCGCCAGATACAGTGCCGTGGTCAACTGTCTGCCCTAGGCGGCAGCCCGTATTTCAATAGTCCAGATGGGGACGATGGGATTTGAACCCATGATCTCCAGCGCCCGAGGCTGGCAGTATACCAAGCTAACCTACGTCCCCACAACATGGACCCTGCACCGGATAATAATTCTTTAAGTTTGAGCCCTCGATATGGGGCAACCTGTCGCGGGGGGTCGGGCGCGAAGGTCTGGCATGGCGTAAAGGCCGATCCAAATGAGAGCGGTTCTGGTCTCCGCCAAGCGCAGGGAGACGTCTGAGATGCGCGTTTGAAGGGTGTGAGTTTGTACGGCTCTAGCCGTAGGACTCGTACTTTACCTCAAAGCTGCCATCGCTACGTTTTCTGCGCTCGGTGACAAGTCCCCGGGGCTTTAAAAAGTCCATTACGCCGTCTATTGTTCCCTGCCATCCGCAGATGTAGAACATCGTATTGTCCTTGGTAATCTTTTCGCCCACAATCTCCTCTACCGGTGACAGCTCGGCGCCATCCCTGGGGCGCAGAAACGTCTCCACCCTGCCTACCTGTCCGGACCACGATCTGTTGAACTGCTCCTGCGGTCTGCTTACTGCCGCCCTGTAGGTAAAGTTCCACTTGTCCTTGCCCCGATCCTGGCTTTCATACTCTAGGTTGGTCAACAGCTCCTTGTAGCCAAGCTCGTCTACGTAGCTTGCACCGTGCAGAACGACGATCTCCCTCTTGTCCCCGGTGTCGCGCAGGTGTTGGGCATAGCTCACAAAGGGAGCAAGTCCCGTACCGCCGCCTATGCAGACTATTCTGCGGTCGTCCTTCCTGTCATCGGGAAGCTTCTCGTTAAGCGTAAAGGCGCCTGTGGGGCGAATCCAGTTTACCGTGTCACCTGCCTTGGCATTGAAGAGCTGTGTGGTAAGGCGTCCCGGTATGGGCTTGCGAACCCACCTCACGTAAAGTTCGATGTACTTGTGGTTCTCGGGGTGTGACGCTATCGAGTACGCCCTTCTTACAATTTTATTATTCTCCAGCGGGTTGGGCATTCCTACGGTAAGGAACTGGCCCGCCTTGTAGTCCGGCACCGAACCGTCGTTTGGAACCAGCCTAAAGATCGCCAAATCTTCCTTGAACAGCTGTATGTAAGTGATAGTCGCCTTGTTCTCTACAACCACAGATTTTTCAGACAGTCTGTGGTTAAATATCTTATGGATCGTTGGTAGTACATACTCACGCCCATGATGCACCTAGTCGTAAAAACACGCGGCAGTGTGCAAAACTATGCCTAGCTTTGATCTGGACCTGAGTATGTACCGTTGGTAGGCACAGGAATCCTCCCGCATGCGTGCCTGAATTGGGCGTCTGACGCCTGTAGTACCGCTCTCCGGATTCTGGCGCCCTGCGGCAAAGGGACTGCAGGGCAAGCCGTCGCATGCACGGACGGACCGGACGCCATACTTTCAGCTACATGTTAAATATTCGATCTAAAAGGTGTATATGGCTATCTCAAATGAGACTGGCTAGTGGGCCGGTCGTCTAGACTGGTAGGATACGCCCTTGGCATGGGTGAGATCGAGGGTTCAAATCCCTCCCGGTCCATACTTTTCAAGTAACTTTTGTAGGCTCCACGCACACAATAGGCATGAAGTTGACAAAAGACGAAATCGCCAGGGCAAGGGACGCATCCCCCATGGAGCTCTTCGCGCAGGGCATACGCTCAAAGGAGACGCTGGAGAAGTACTCGAGAACCCTCCGGCAGGTGACCTGCGAGTTCCTGAGAAGTGATCCGTTATTATTTTTCAAGCCTGCCCACCCTACTTTTCAGGCCCGTTTCCGTCAGGCTGCCTGTTCTGCCAGCCACAACAGTCTTTGATTTACCAATCCGCACACGACGTCGTTGATCCGGTCGTACTTCTTCAGCGGGTTCCGGTACACCCCGCTCATTATCCGCCAAGTCTTGACTCTCCGGATGGCATGTTCCACGTAGACGCGAATCTTTGAGTGCAGCCTGTTGAACTCTTTTTCGAGCGCCGAGAGCTTTTTTCCTGGCTTCCGCCTGATCGGTTCCATCACTTCCACCTCTTCGTACATCTTCTGCGCCCCCGGGTAGCCCCTGTCCGTATAGACCCGCACCTTTGTCTTCCCCTTCTTGCCGTCAGACCCGTCCCGGGACGGCAGGCCGGAGGGAAACGTCGGGTGCTTCATCCTGTACACCCTGACGTCGTGGACGCGTCCTGGGGAGTGCCTCGTGTTGTGGATGATCAGGCCGTTTGTGTTCACGGTGTACTGTACCTTGGCCGTGTGCCTCCCGGCCTTGCCCGAATAGTGGGACTTTTCCATGTCTTTCCGTTTGGGCCTCTGCACCTGCTGCTCCGAGGCGTCAATGAGGCACCGGAGCCCTGGAAGGATCTCCTCAAGCTCCTCAAGGGTCGAGGCCCTCTTTGCCCTGTCGTGGATCTTGGCTGGTATCGGGATGCATTGCCTGACGACCGGCGCGATCTGGTCGATGGAGCGCGATACCGTGGCCTGGCCCACCCCGAAGACCTCGGCCGCCACGTCTTGGGTGGCATACGTCCTGTAGTAGAACAGGAGGAGCAGCACGCGGTTGCGCAGGTCGAGCGCGAATCTGCGCCCGGCCCCGATTGCGCGCCTACGAGGCCTCTTGGAGAGCCTCTCCCTCTCCACCTCGGGGTGCGCCTTCTCCACCTTTGCGAACAACAAATCAAATTCCTAGAGGGACATGCCCATGAGGGTCTTGAAACGCCTGGCGTTTCCTGACAGCTTGGTATACGATAGCATGTGACAGGCTGGATCGGACGATATTTTGATCTTACTGCCTTCCCCAGGCCGCCGCCTACGGCGAATGGGCTAATTACGAATCAGTTCTCAGAACTACTTCAAGACGTCCGTGCTGGAGCTTGCGGGCGAGTACGCCGGCGTCGTGCCGGACCTGACCATAGACGACTCCGAGAGGCTCAAGCGCTCAAACAGGCGCATGTCTGCCAACATACGGGAGCTTGAGGCCAAGGATGCCCGGATAGACCAGCTGGAGAGGAAGGTGCGCAACCTGGAGGGGCTGCGCGTCGAGGCCCTCGACATGGACAAGCTCCTCGAAGAGGCGAGCATGGACATGAGGGCGGCAACGGAGGGGATCTGGGTGGGGTTTGGGGGAATTGCGCATAAGATCTATCATACACGCCGAGAAAACGCATTCATGTTAGTCGATATTCAAATGTAATGTTTTAGCGGGTTTTAATCTAGACCGGTATTTGCAATTAAGCTGTCCCTGTCATACTGAAGGCCGCTGTCTTTTTCATATATCTGTGAGAGTATATCATAGCAGTGTATCCTGAGCCTGAGGCTGTTTATGTGATCAAGACCTCTTCCATGCTTCACATCATTCCTAAGGGAGAGTATAATCCTCATCTTGTGTTCGAATACCTGCTTATCTATGAAGACACTTTCAAAATAACTCTTCCAGTTGTCTTTTTTTGCGATTATCCTTCCATAGCCATCAAAATTAATGTAATGCCACACCTCATACGTCGGCTTGTTCAGTACGTCTGACATTTTTTTGGCGTCCTCGTGCCTCTTGTCCGCGTGGTTCCTTATCTCCTGCGGAATGCAGGCCTTCCACCAGTTTTTTGTGCCAGAAAGCTTGCGCACCACGAACTCTCGTGTGGTTTCCTCGAAATAGTCCAGCACTTTAGAGTCGGTCGTCAAGGCTGCATGTGTCTTATTTTTAGATGTTAAAAGTATGATGCCGGGATTGATATTGTCCAAATTCTAGTTTTGTCGTCTCATTTTATGTCCTTTTGTGCATGCTGTAGCGACACGCCAAAGTTCGTTCCAAGAAAAATGCACCAGACCGAAAACTTTGTAGATCGCTTCATTCTCTGACACAACATGGGTGAAACAGAGCGGAAAGAACTCAAAGAGGCATGCAGGAAGGAGAAAGATCCCATGGCGGTTGCAAGAATGCTCGCGGTGCACATGTACCCCTATGCGTAATCCCTCCAAACCCCACGCCGATAAGCTTAGATCAGACACGATCACCCCACACACATATGACCAGATGCAGCATGCAAAAGGCTAGATCATCGGGTGGCTCTTCTTACATCTTGTCCAGAAATTCGTGTATCTGGTCCGAGGCATCTGGAATCTTGGGATCCATGTCCTTCAGGGTGTCTGTGATGATCTTTCCCACTACCCAGTTGCGGTACCACTTGTCGTCTGCCGGTACCACGTACCACGGAGCCCACGGAGTGCTGCATCTTCCGAGCACCTGCTCGTACGCCTCCATGTTCTTGTCCCAGTTCTTGCGTTCCTCGTAGTCTCTGCTGCTGAACTTCCAGTGTTTTTGCGGATTCGTGACCCTCTTGGCCAGCCTTCGCTTCTGCTCGTCCTTGCTTATGTGCAGGTAAAATTTCAAGGTCCGCACGCTCTCGTCCCTGAGCATCTTTTCAAAGTTGTTTATGTGCTTGTATCTCTTGGACCAGCGCTCTTCGGGCAGGAGGTTGTACACGCTGACTGACAGAATGTCGCCGTAGTGGGAGCGGTTGAATATGACGATCTCTCCGCCTGCGGGAACCACCCTGTGAATGCGCCACAAAAAGTCGTGCTTTGCTTCCACTGAATTTGGGGCTTTGAACGACACCACCCTGCATCCCTGAGGGTTGAACCCTTGCATGACGTCGCGTATAGTTCCGTCCTTGCCTCCTGCATCCATCGCCTGCAAGACAATCAGCAGTGCCTGCTTGCCTTCTGCAAACAGCTTGTTCTGGAGTTCGAACATCTCCTCGTGTATCTGATCCAGCTCCCGCCTTGCCTCCTCCTTCTTCACTCTTCCGCCGCCTTTAGTGCTTATCTTGCCAAGATCAACTTTGGATTCAGGCTTGATGCAAAAATCCGACTCCTTGTATGCCAAACAAGAATATGAAGATCAAATGTGATATAAGCATGCAGTTGTACCCTGTTCAATCTTATCTATGTGCAGCGTTTTTAAAGATTAGCTGGATTTTTCCGTGTTGCTGGATGGCCTTGGCTAGAGGTGATACTCCACTCAAAGGATGGTCGGACACTTATCTATACGAGCACTATCACTCAGTACCATTCTTCATCCATTCATTAGGGGCA
Source organism: Cenarchaeum sp. (assembly GCA_965206845.1). Classification (GTDB taxonomy): domain Archaea; phylum Thermoproteota; class Nitrososphaeria; order Nitrososphaerales; family Nitrosopumilaceae; genus CAYGAM01. Next base: position 678,336 of record OZ242221.1, read on the forward strand.
AGTCGCAGTTAGGTGACGAGCATGAAAACTCAAATTGAACACCGCACAAATCCCTAACCACAATCTCCTGACGTTCAGTCATGCGTATAGCGACACGCAAAAATTCGTGCAGTGTGTAAGCAGACCGTAAGGCTTTGATACGCTTAAAAATCCACTTATGGAGTCAAATCCTTCATGGAATACACTGTTTTCTTTTGACTAGTTGTGATCGATTCCAATAGGTGCTGGTCAATGTTCTGCACGAATTTATGATCGGCGCTATACCTGCCTGAATCGCAGGCGTACACTGCCGCCACAACTCCGAGGAGCATCGGAACTAAAATTTGTACTCTTTTCTATTTCTATCACCTCCTTTTTTTCCGTGGCAGGCTGAAGCTGCAACCATCTATCAGGGCTCGAGGCCCAGTAACACAGCAGCTCGGACTGCCCCATTCAACTAATAGGTCTCTTTGACCATGGTACGTGAGGGGTCGGCCCGCCACACTAGGTGGATAGGAGGGGTTATCATGTGTTCAACTAAGTGCAAACCTTTCCCGGTTCATTCTTCGCGTATTTGGATACTAACTCAGATCTCTCCTTTGCCGGATGCTGGCCTGTGCATTCGATTGTGTTCTTGCGACAGGCCGCACAGCCGCCCTGCCCCTACTCCGGGCTCTGGATCCTTGAGGTGCCGCCGTGAGCCGCAAGGAACTCCAGCGAGCCCTCGGCACACGAGCGAACCATGGAGCTGGGATCCTTTGTAAGCTCCGTTATCTTTGCGATCCCGTCCAGATCCTTCCTGTTTGCCAGAACCAGCGCAACAAATGCCCGTACATTCTTGCGGGGCGAGCTCAAATGAGGAATTAGGATGTCAGAGATCCTGTTGCTGTTGCTCATCAGGGAGCTAAAGGCCTCCCCCCTGACCCGGATATCCGGGTCGTCAAGCATCGGTATTATGGCCTCGACAAGCTGCGGCCTGTCCGTATCGGAGAGATCCTCTAAGACTTTGATCTTTTCTTCACGGGTGCCAGAGTCCAGTACTGCCATCAGATCGTCAACCGATCCGGATTCGGCATCAGTCTTTGCCACAAAGCTCACCCAATATTGCCAAAGGTCGGATCTTGAATTTAAGTTGTGCCAATGCGGGTCGCAAGACTCTGCGTGTATAAGAGTGGAGCAACAGCTGCCGTGCGCGATACCGGCCTGAGCGGGCTTGGCAAAATCCGGAAGGGACACACCCACGCAAGGGCACCATGGCAGAAGAGACAGATGCTGCTGCGTCCCGGGATGCCATGATCATGCCGCCTGGTGGCCTGTCAGAGCGCGTCCCAAGCGGGATCCGGCAGCAAAAACTACGACTAGATCCAGGCAACATAAAAAAAACCCGTACTTTAAATTATACTGGAGCTGCAAACACCCTAATGTCTACCGAAGCAAGAGACACCATCTACATAGGCAAGAAGCCGTTGATGGCGTATGTTACATCTACGCTCATTCAACTGACTAGCTTGCCGGCCGTTAGCATCAAGGCCAGAGGTATGAGCATCGGTCACGCAGTTGATGTGGCACAGATCATATCACGCAAGACCGGGAGCGCCGGATACTCCATCGGAAGCATAACAATTGGCTCTGAAAGTCTAGAGTCAAAAGACGGCAAAGCAAGAAACGTATCCACCATCGATATCGAAGTAAAGAGAAACGCCTCTTAGACACTCTTTACTTGACATTTTTTATCCTAGACCGAGCCGTATCTCTCTTCCAGCTCTCTGAACCGGGAGAGATCCACCAGATCGTTGAACTGCTCAAAGTCCACCATGTTCCCCTCCAGCTTCTTGGTGGTTCCAGACAGCCGGAGCTCCCTTAGAACGCCCATGGCGGCGTACGAGCTTGCAAACAGGACCGACAGCGGATACAGAATTATCTTAAATCCCATACTGTAGAGATCTTCTGCAGAGCTGATGGGCGTCGCCCCTCCCTCGATCATGTTTGCAACCAGAGGGGCCTTGATCTCCCGTCCAATCTGTTTCATCTCGTCTATGGATCTTGGAGCCTCGATGAAGATCACGTCTGCGCCAATCTTCCTGTTCTGCCTGCCTCGCTCTATGGCGGCATCTATGCCCTCAGTTGCCCTTGCATCGGTTCTGGCCACAATTACAAAGTCCTCGCTGTCCCGCGCGTCAACTGCAGCCTGGAGCTTCTCTGCATATTCTGCCTGTGGGATCACCTCCTTTCCATTCATGTGTCCGCAGCGCTTGGGCCAGCGCTGATCCTCAAGAAATATGCCCGATGCCCCTGCGGACTCGAGATCCCTTACCAGCTTCCATACGCTGAGCGCGTTTCCGTACCCGGTGTCCGCATCCACTATAACCGGAAGCGAGACGGCCTTGCAGATTCTTCTCGCGTTCTCTGTGGTCTCGGCGGCACCTATGAACCCATAGTCGGGCATTCCAAAGAGGGTGGCGGACGTCCCATAGCCGGTCTGGAACATTGCATCAAACCCCACCTTCTGCACTATTTTTGCGCCCATGGCATCGTACACTCCGGGAACGACCAGCGGGCCGTCCCGGCGCAGGATCTGCTTTATGGTCTCCACAGACTGCCGCGGAACGGGAGTTATTTGAAGCTTGAGTGTTTTTGCGCGCCGCATGCCACCGGCTCCGGACCGGCAGAGCCGGAGCAGACCGGATGCAAGTGATGACAGACACGGCCAAATGCAGAAGCTTGGCCAGTGCGCGATCCCCGGCTCGGATCTGCAGAACCTGATACGGCAGGTCGGCATCTGCTGCATCCGGAGGATCGCGCAAATACACGCGCATGTTGAAAAAGCCTAAATTGAGCACGGGTGGCATCTCACTCAACGGGTCTGTAGCGCAGCCAGGTAGCGCACCGGACTTTTAATCCGGCTGTCGTGGGTTCGAATCCCATCAGACCCGCTCTCCCTGTGGATTCGGGTTCTCCAGCACGACCCTGCCGTTTGGCATGGCGCCGACAAGCCTGAAGATCGAGTTGCTAGCAGTGCCCTCTCAGTACTTGGCCCCGCCCAAACATCCGTCGGATCTCATACCGCCGTTTCCGGGTTGACGGGATCGGAGGCTGCAGATTCGGAGAGTCCGATAATGGCAGATCCGGGCCGGCAAACATTCCCTCCGCGCCGGGTCTGACAGACAGCGTCGCAGAACCGCCGGCCGCTTTGGGTGACCGGGCTGCGATCTGCCACAACTGCCATCAGGGAGGCAGGTGCCGTAACGGAGTCGTTTCGGGAGGCAGAACCTCGATCTGTCATACATCGTGGGAGATCCATAGCTTGCGCCTTCTGGGATCTCGGTCATCGGTCGACACCGTATCGTGCTGCCCTTGCCGCATGCGCGTTCCGGAACTACTCGTCACGCATGCGCATTTCTTGTCAATGCATGTGGATCGTTGGGGCGGCTCGTTGATCTGCATGTGTCAGGACTGCCCAACCTCCGGGTTAACTCTATATAAGATAATGTTGCTAGTTAACATTATGGTTACAAAGAATTTACACTTGGGACCCACAGAGCTGAGACTCCTGCTGGAGCTGGAAAAGGAAGAACGGCGCATCTTTGACACGGGGGATGCGAACCGGATTCTTGGAACCGGAAGGGACTCTGTAAATACGGCCCTCTACAGGCTCGGGAGAAAGGGCAGGGTAAAGAGGATAGAGCGCGGAAAGTACATTCTGGTTCCCGCAAGGGCGGGGTACGACGGCGGGTGGGCCGAGGTGTCTCCTCTCATCGCAAGCCGCCTAACGAAGCCGTACTACATAGGGTTTGCATCCGCGCTAAACCACTGGGGCATGACGGAGCAGGTGCCGCGCTCCACGTACATCGCCACAACCAAGAGAAAGAGGAGAACGGAACACGCATCCCTGAGGTTTGTCTTTGTTACCCTGACGGAAGACCATTTCTTTGGAAGTACCGAAGTGGCCATAGACGGGATGCCTGTCCGCGTATCCGACATGGAGAAGACGATAGTTGACTGTCTCCTGCATCCGGAGTACTGTGGAGGGCTTGACGAGGTCTCCAAGGGATTGTGGGAATCGTGGGAGGATCTGGACAAGGCCAAACTGCTGGAGTATGCGGAGAGGACCGGTGTCGGGACCGTAAAGAGGAGACTCCTCTACCTGCTGGATGTCCTCAAACTGAACGATGCGGCAACGGAAGATGCCTTGAAAGGGGTGCAAGGAATGAACGGCCGGGTGTGGCTTGATCCCATGTGGAGCAAGACCGCGCTCCGAATTTCCAAAAAGTACAACCTTATCATAAACAGAAGCAGTGAATCGCTTACTAGATGGAGGGGATACTGACTGATTAGCGGCAGTAGGATAAGAAGGATGGCCGGCGAGAGAGGCATCGATCCCTCAATGCTGGAGAAGGACTACGTTCTGGGCTGGATCCTCTATGGAATCTCGGAAAGTTCGATCGGGCAGAGGCTCGCTTTCAAGGGAGGTACCGCCCTTTCCAAGGTATACTATCCCGGAGAATGGAGGTTCTCCGAGGATCTTGACTTTACCGCACTTGACAGCTCCGAGTGGGACAGAACTGCGGATGCCCTGGGGGGAGAGGTGCCGGAGAAGGTAAGGGAGTCGTCCGGGATGGAGATCGCTCTGAGGCCCAAACTGCACACCAATCCGAGATATCTCCAAGCAAGGATGCGGTACGTCGGACCCATTGGTCGGGGCACGGCAAAGGTGGACATAACGAGGGAGGGGTTCTTGGGATCCGTGGAAGACGTCTCCGTTCCAGCAGCATTCGACTGTCCGGAATTTACCGTCAGGGCCCATACTGTCGAAACCATACTGGCGGAGAAGATGCGCTCCATAATACAGCGGGGCCACGTCAGGGACTACTACGATGTGTGGAGGCTGCTGGGCGAGAGGCCAAGCCGAGGGGTGGCAGACATGTTCGTGAAAAAATGCAGGGCCGCAGGAGTAGACTATTCCGGTGTGGAACAGTTCTTTCCAGCGGACATAGAGGAGAACCTAAAGGCGTATGCAGATATTGGTCTTGCCAGACTCGCCGCGCATGATATGCCTTCCGTCGAAGAGATGCTGTCAGAGCTCAGGGCGTCACTTGAGAGGCTCCTGTCTGCTTGAAGGCGCCAGGACACATCCCGGGCGCGAATCCCATCAGACTCATTTCCTGCCTTGCCTGTCCCAGACATGCCTCTGCCACACCCCATTCCGGGTCTCTCCGACTCCCGTTGCCCCTTGACGGTGGAGCCGGATTCGCAATATGTGATGCGGCCATGGTATAATAGCGCCGAAGGCGCATTTGATGGCAGTTGAAGATGGACTCTCCGACAGCGCTGGGAATCGCAGCGGCCGCAGTGTTGTGCACCTTTGCGGCATTCCTTGCGTACGGTTCGGGAGGCGTTCCAGATCATGTTCCACAGGAGGACGGGATCACCAAGGACGGGGAAGCGCTGCTCGCCATGGTAGAAATGGCGGACGCGTACAGGGACGGCGGGCAGGACGCGGCGGCAGAGGAGCAGGAAGAGGCGTTCCAGCAGAAGTTGGCGGAGGTCGCGCGCAATCGACTCGGCGTGGAAATATCGTCGGCAAACGCCTATCTTTTCTTCCCGGATCTGCCGGATCCGGCGATGCGTCCCGGCCAGATCTGCGGCTCCGCGGCGGGCATACCGGCCCACCTTGAGAAGGTGCGCGGGGCCGGGTGGTTCATGGCGTACATGGAAAAGTACTCTTCCTATACGATCCAGATGCACCTGAACGACGAGCGGCCCGAGCTCGGGTTCCACTACGGGTTCACGGCGGCCTCCGGCGATGGCGAGCACGCCACCACGTACTTCCACGTGGACACATGCACCGGCGAGGTGATCGATCCGGACAGCTACCGGCTGACGTGCCGCGACGGAGGGAGCGACTATGTGCTCAGCACATCAAACTACGACGACACGGTAGCGAGCTTGGAACTGGAAGAGTTCTGCGACATACCGCTGGATCCGTGGCGCCAAGATCTGTACGATTACTCCGTAGAGGAAGGCGAGGCAGCATGGGATCTGCTCGCAGAAGATCCGGAAGACTACGAATCGTTCATAGCGCGCGAGCGAGAGTTCGACCAGCTCAACTTGCTGAGCGAACTGGCGCGCATGGCATACTCCAACAACTTCGGAGACGCGGAGATCCAAGAGCGCATGCTGGAATACTGCGGCAGGTTCGGCCCCCTGCCGGAAGACTTGGCGGATCTCATGGAGGGCGGCGGACCAGGCAGGAGCCTGTCCGCGTGCTGAGGCGCGCCGGCACCCTGCCTGCACGGGACGGTGCCACCAATAGGCGGCACGATACCGGGCGGGCCACAACATCAGGCCCATTAAGCCGACGCTGTCGACACCCCGCCCGGAGGCGTCTTGTGCTGGAGCCTTGAAATTTCCCCGCATCCACGTGTGTGGCATGTAACAGGCGCACCAGGCCTCCTTTGCTCCGGGTCGTGGTGATCCGACCCGGAGCACATCTTGCATTAGACTCTATGCGCAGTGGCCAAAATGATCCGATCATTTTCCACGCATAGCAGAAGTTTTCACGAAAATGCAGATCCTCAGCCTTGATCAACCGTTTCAGGCCAAGCCAGCCTCATACGAACCGAATGGATCAGGGCGCGACAGTGCCACTGCGTGACGCCTCGAAGCGGTGACGGGGATGGAGGCAGCAGCCCAAGACCGGAGTCTGGAAGCAGGTTCATGCCCGGCACCAGCGAGGAGAGGCTGGGGAGGATGGCTGGAAGGGAGAAGAATCCGCGCGCAAAGCTCAGGCTCTTGGCGTGCCGCCTGCTTTCCCTGTTGGGCCGCGTGGTGCAGGGATTTGCATGCGGCACGCCGGGTACGAGAAGGCGCCGTTCCCGCATCCCCAGGCGTCAGGCAGGAAACAACAGCCTGTATTCGGCGCAGATTCGCTACCGGACAAGGAATGGAACCCATTCGCGCGGAAGGGATCGCAGACGGAGCCGGCAACCCCAGACAGGCCTCGATAACGCAAAGGAGCCCACGAAAGCCCGGATTCCCTGCAGTGGGGTGTCCGCTGGCACGGCCGATGGCGCCGGTTCCGCAGTACCGCCGGCTACCTTGAGACCAGGCATCCGAGCCTGTATATGTTGGCAAGGACATCGCCGGCGATGATCACCGCCGGTGTGACCGCGCCATTCTTCTCCATCAGCCCCGGAACCAGCAGGGCCTTGTCCTCAAGCCTGTCGATGGCGGATTCGGCCGGATTCCCGGGCGTTCCGAACCTGTTGCCAAGATCCAGGTGCCTTGCCGTTCCGCCCAACTCGACGACCTGCCTCAGGCATTCCCTCTCGTCGTTGGGGAGGCCCTGCACGATCGCGCGCAGCCTGTCGGATAAGAGCAGGGACGAGACCGCCCTAGCCTTCTCCGTCATGCTCATGCCGGCGTGGTCTATGTTCAGGCAAGCGCACATGGAGGTGATCGAGTCTTGCGGGCAGTCCCTGATCATGGAGTGGATCCCGTAGATCCGTCCGCCCGGGCGCGAGAGCACGGTGACCGGCTCTATGAACACCTCCCCGCACATGGTGTGGGTTCCGTCCGCATCCCACGGATGCATTAGCCCCGTAAAGAACGATCCCTCCTCCAGGGCCTCGATCTCCGGCAGCAGCCGGATTCTGTACGTTCCGCCCCCGCTGGTGGACGCTGCCGTGATGGTCTTGGCATCCATGTGCAGCACTACAAAGCGGTCATAGGCCATCTCCTTTGCCTGGAGCAGCTTTGGCGCAAGATCCCCGTCGTCCACGAACCTCTCCACGAACTCGTCTAGAATGGTGGTTCCCGTCCGAGGGTTGACCTGCTTGCAGGCAAACCAGATTGACACCTGGCTGTACCTGCGCTCCTCGTTATCGTCGTTGATGGTGTAGGGGTACTCCGGGATGGCCTTCGTTATGACGTCGTCGTAGTTCCAGAGCGCGAAGTTCAGGAGGCGGTCGAGAAAGTTCTCCTCGGTAACCTCCAGATACTGCCGTATCCTTGATAGCATTTGATTTCTGTCAGGCACTGCGCAAGCATGCTTTGAGCCCATCAATAACTTTTGCCGCGCCATCGTGGCGGCAGGCCGCGCGGGAACTCTGGCACCGAGCCCCGCGCCGTCTTTCGGATACGGAGTCGGATCGCGCATGCCCAAACCGGCGGGAGGCTGCCGGATCGCGCCAGCCGGGAGCCCGGGGCACGGCCAGTCGGGTCACCGTAGGGCGCCGGCCGCCGCCTCCCGCTCCACACACAGTTGGATCCCCTGCTGACACTCCGGTCGGCCTCTCAGAACCGCCGCGCATCCCTGCGATCGGGGGGCATGACAACAGTGAGTATGCCGCACGCCTTGTGCGTCCCGTTCTTCATCCACGGGTGTATCAGTCCAAAGATGGTGGTTCCGCGCGTGTACCTGTCGGCAGCCATCTTGCTGACCATTATCTTGTACGTTCTGCGCCTCTTCTCAGCCCTTGCGACGATGACCCTATACATCCTGATCTCGTTGTCGTCCCCGATGACTCTGATCTTCTTGCCCTTCGTCTCCAGTACGTGGAAGGCGTCGTAGAAGAGATCCTTTATCTGCAGGATCTTTGCCGCGAGCTTTTCGTCTCTCACGAACCTCTCGACGAACTCGTCGAGCACCGTCTCTCCCGTCTCCGGCCTGATCTGCTTGTAGGCAAACCACGTGATGAACTGCTTGTACGCCAGCAGATCGTCGTCAAATTCGAGGCTGTACGGGCACTTGCCGCACCAGTCAGCCATGGTGTCGCCGTAGACCGCCAGCGCATAGTCGTGGACATGCTGCTCAAGGTTCCCCTCCGTAATCTTTGGAATCATGCCGCACCTCCGGACTCCACAGAAATATCTTTTTGCACCTGCTCGGCTGTGTGTAGTATATGGAAGTTATGTCCGCTAGTCATTGGAGCCTGCCTCCATCCATTTTGGGTCTTTTTTCCTGATCGCTTCTGTTGCCTTTTTGGTAAAGAACGCCTTGAGTGGGGTCTCATAGTTGTCGATGTCCAACGAAAAGTGTAGTCTTCTCTCGTTGTAGTACTTGATATAACTGGACAGGCTCTCGTAGTGAAAGATCTCCCCTATGCTTCTGTGGAACCGTTCCAGCTTGCCGTTTGCCTGCGGGTGGTACGGTCTGGAGTTGATCAGCTCGATGCCCCTGTCCAGGAGCTCGCTCTCAAACGCGGTCGGCTGCCAGGATCTTTTTGGCTCCTTTCTGCGAACACCGACAAAACAGGACCCGTTGTCCGAGAGTATCGTGGCCGGGGTTCCGACACTTTTAATTGCCTGCCGGAGCACTGCCACGGCGTTCTCCGATGTGGCCTCCGTGAACAGGGCTGCCCCGGTCACGCGCCTGGAAGCATCGTCAAGAAACGTTATCAAATTGAGTCCTCTGAAGCGTGGATCCTTCATTATGTGCCAGTCCGTATGCCACATGGAGTTGGAGTGCCTCCTCTCGTAGCGTATCCATTTTCTCTTTCTGGACTTTACAGCCGACGGGGTCACCAGTCCGTTCCCCTTCATTATCCTGCATATGCTGCTGTAGCTTATAACGTGGTCTTTCCGCAGGCGCCTCGCCATGCGCAGCACGCCGGCCGGCTCCCGCTTGTGCTCCTCAAGCACCATCCGTATCTCGTCCGTGGTGGGCTGCACTGGCTTCCTTCCCGGGCGACGCGGCACATGCGGGGTGCCCGTCCTGCAGAACCCGGCCCACAGCCTCCTGACATGCTGGGCGTCACACCCAGTTCTGATGCCATCGTGGACGCGCTTTTGCCCTTCTTGCGCCGTCTTATCGCGTATCGTATGGCATCCGCCGTCAGTCGCTTTACCACTTCTTTTTTGATCGGTAAGGGGCAAAGTAATCCTTTACGCTACGCCTGATCTTAGGCGGACATAATTGTCGTACAATAGAGCTTGGTGTAATTTTCTTGGAACGAACTTTGGCGTGTCGCTATAGTTCCATCACCCGCGTTTTACGAAGAACCTCATTGCCTGTTTAACTGCCAGATGGCCCCTTACCTCTCTTGCCAAATTTCATCTTTATGGCAATAGCTGGTATTACAAAGAGTGCCATCAGAGCCACAAAGGTGAGAAAAGTATGAGCACCCCTTACACCATCGATCAGAGCAACAACCACTCCAACAGAGAGCAGCAAGATAGCCAGCAAAATAAGAAAAACAGCTCTCGGACTCATCCTTTTAACCATCCTTCCTACGATTCGCCTGTTATTCTGTTTTGTTATTTTTTGGGGCTGTCAAGATGCAGGTGCATGGATCAAGGTGTTGAACCGGGTGCATGACGGAGTCCTTTCGGGCCACGCGGGAGAGCGAACATGACGGTGTATACCGCCACATCTCCAGGGCGCAAAGCCCGCATTACTTTGCTAGCTGAGCAGGGTGTCGATCCAGCTAGGGTGGAGAAATAGTAAGAATGCTGCCGGACGCTTCAACCGCACTTACCGCATCCAGGCATTCCTCCGGCATCCTCAATCACATCTGTGACAGCTCGTCCGATCTGCCTATCCAACCAGCTGGCTTACGGCAGACGAGAGATCTGCCAGGGCACCTGCCACGTGGTCGCTGCGCCTGCGCACCTCCTCCTGGTGGACCTTGACGCGTCCGAGCCTGTCCTGTATCATGCGCTTCTGCTCTGCAAACCCGGAAGATCCCTCGGATATCCTGTCTTCCAGTGACGACGATACGGTTGTCGATGCTGCGATCTGGAGTATGGCCTGCGGATCTGCGCCCGTGCCGTCTACTGCCTCCCGGATCTCCTGCAGGGACAGACCAGATAGATCTTTCTTTAGCGCCACTGCCTTCTGCACCAGCAGGCCCGTCACCCTGTGGGCAAGTCTGAAGGGCATTCCCTGCAGTACCATCTTCTCTGCAACGTCCAGTGCGACCAGGTGGCCCCCCCTTGCGGCCCTCTGCATGCCCTCTTCATTGACCGTCATGCCGGTGAGCGCAGACCCCACCAGAATTACGGCGTGCGTGGCAGCATCTGATGAGCTCCACACCCGGGACTTGATCTGCTGCAGGTCGCGCCCGTACCCGGTGGCGAGCCCCTTGGTGGACGCAAGGACGGTCACCAGGTTCCCGATGACCTCGGATGCCTTTGCCCTTGTGAGCTCCAGCATGTCCGGGTTCTTCTTCTGGGGCATAATGCTTGACGGGGACGCAGACTCGTCTGACAGCTCGATAAAGGAGAACTCCGAGGAGGACCATATCACCAGATCCTCAGACAGTCGGCTCAGGCCCGTCATCAGGACTGCCAGGGCCGCCACATACTCGGCCGCAAAGTCCCTGGAGCTGGTGGCGTCAATCGAGTTCTCCACCAGCCCGTCAAATCCCAGCAGCTCCGCGGTACGCCTCCTGTCTATGCGGATGCTGGTTCCGCCCACCGGCCCGGCGCCCAGCGGGCTTTTGTTGATCCTGCCGTATACGGAGTGCAGCCTGTCCATGTCCCGGAGCAGCACATCTGCCTGCGCCAGAAGGTAATGGGACAGGGTTCCTGCCTGAGCCTGCTGCAGGTGCGTGTACAGCGGCATTATGCTCCTCTGGTGCCTCTCCGCCAACGAGAGCAGGGAATCTACGGTATCGGCCAGGCAGGCGCACAGCGTATTGATGTCATCCCGGATCTTCATCCGCATGTCAAGGGCCACCTGGTCGTTCCGGGAGCGGGCGGTGTGCATCTTGCCGCCGCTCTGCATTCCTGCCTTTTTGATTACTGCCGCCTCGATATACTCGTGGATGTCCTCTGCGCCGGTATCGCCATCCGTGCCGACGCCCTTCAGGCCCTCCAGCGCCGCAAGAATTCCTGCCGCCTCGTTCCTGGATATGATGCCGCCCTCGCAGAGCATCACCACATGCGCCTGGCTTCCAAGGATGTCGTACAGTGCGATCGCCTCGTCCTCGGACATTGAAGAGACATATCTGAGAATCACATCATCCAGACTGCCTGCAAGTCGGGAACGATACACCACTTAACCTCTAAAATGGTTTTATATATAGCATATACGCCCTGACGCGCATGTCACAGGAGACAAGACAGCTGAAGATGAAGATCTTCGACGAGCTCTCCAAGATCGTCGACCCCGAGATAAACACCCCGATCACAGATCTGGAGCTCATCGACGAGGTCGACATAGACGGATCCAGCATCAAGGTTGACCTGCACCTCACCAGCCCGTTCTGCCCGGCGGTGTTCGGATTTAAGATATGCCAGGACGTCCACGACAACCTGCTGGGCGTCGATGGGATCGACGATGTTCAGGTAAACGTGTCAAACCACTTTATGGCAGAGCAGATAAACAACCAGGTAAACAACAGCCCGAATCCGAAGAAGAAGTAAACCCTATCTGAATCCCAAAAGGTATCCCCGAAGCAGCTGTATTCCCATTGCCGGATCAACCCCCTTGGGGCACACCTGGCTGCACGAGCCTGCAAAGTGGCACCGCCATATACCGTGGGAGTCGTCTATGATCCTCAGCCGCTGATCCTTTCCCTTGTCGCGGTTGTCCGCCACGTAGCGGTACGCCTGCGCAAGCGCCTGCGGCCCGACAAACGCAGAATCCGTGGTCATTGTGGGGCACGCCGAGTTGCACAGGCCGCACTTGATGCATCCTGCAAACTGCACAAACTTTTCGTACTCCTCAGGAGTCTGCAGGGTCTCCTTTGCGCCCTGCGGCAGTTCGGCATCATCAGATATGACATAGGGCTTGATCTTTTTGTGGCTGGCAAAGAGCCTGTCAAAGCCCACCGTCAGATCCCGGATTATGGGAAAGTTGTTCATGGGCTCCACCGTAACCACGTCGGAGTTCAGCTCGTCCACCTTGGTAAAGCACGCAAGGCGCGGCCTGCCGTTTATCACCATGCCGCACGAGCCGCATGTGGCCTGCCTGCACGAGTACCTCACCGCCACCGAGTGATCCAGGTACTTCTTTACCTCCAGTATGGCATCAAGTACCGTGGTCCACTTCTCCACATGCACGTCATACTCTGCAAAGCTCTTCTTGGAGTCGACGCTGGGATTGTACCTTGCTATGCGCAACACGACGACGCGCGAGGAGGAAGACGCCGCTTCTGACCTGGCTGCCGGATGAGCCACCGGTGACCGCGTCGGCACTATGGCTACGTTCATCCGACCATCCCCATGCTTGCCAGAAGGATTGTCCTGGAGCCATACGCAATAACTGCGATCATTGCAGCCACGCACCCGTACGAGACGGTCTTCTCATACGCACGCCCCTGCTTGAGCTCCAACAGAACCACGCGCAGCCCGTTGAAGCCGTGCACCGACAGCAGTATCAGTATGATCTCAAGCATTCCCGCATAGGGCAGGAACTCATAGTTTGCAATCACGCTCTCATACGAGAGCGACTCGGAGAATCCCTGGGTCATCCGAAACAGTATGTGTACCGCAACCAGGGCAACGGACGCCAATGCAGTGCCATAGTGTATCTTCATTATGTGACTCTCTCTCATCTCACTCACCAAACATTACCGTCAGGCCGTACAGCATCGCTACTGCGGCCAGCACTATGGCCGAGTATATCATAATCTTGTGGCGCGCGTTCTGGGACTGCGGGACGTACGGATAGTCAGGCCTTCCCGGCCTGCCGACGCCGACGCCGCCGTGGCCCAGCATGACCCTGATTCCGTTCACCGTGTGAAAGACGCACATTCCTATCACCACGGCCAGGACGACATGCCCCTCGGTGCTCTGCGTCAGCTCCAGAAACTCTTCCCAGCCGGCCTTCCCCTGCAGTATGTTGCTGGTCTCGTATATGTGGGCCACAAAGTAGGCCAGCAGCCCCAGACCGGTCAGCCTCATCAGCCAGTAGGCAACCCGCTCGATGCCGTAGCGGCCGGGGTTTGCCATCCCCCTAATTCCCTCCCTGTTCTCGTCTACAGTCATCTAGTATCTTCTCTCCACGGGTTTGTAATTAGTTATCGTAACCGGATGCGTGTCCATTACAGGCTCCGGACCGTGGTACGCAAGCGTGTGGTGTAAAAAGTTGGCATCGTCACGCACGGGATAGTCTGTTCTGGCATGGCTTCCCCGGGACTCGCGCCTGTTGATGGCGCCCACGAGCACCACCTCCGCTACCCGGAACATCGAGTCCAGTTCCATCACGTTGACAAAGTTAGTGTTGTACTCCTTGGCAGAGTCTTCCACATGCTTCCAGGCGCTCCCCCGCAGGAAGCGAAGCGTCCGCAGCCCCTCTGTCAGGTCCCTCTCGTTGCGGTATACGTACGCCCTGTCGTTCATCATGTCGGTGAGGGCCTGCCTTACCTCGTATGGGTTTGCGTCCCCCCTTCCGCGGAAGATCCCGTCGTAGATGCGCTTCTCCTCCTCTGCAACCATGTGACCCGGCCAGGAGCTAGACGGCCTGCACTGCATGGCATAGTCTGCTGCCATCCTGCCGGTAATGTTTCCCCACACTATGCATTCTGAGGTGGAGTTTGCCCCCAGCCGGTTGGCTCCGTGGGCGCTGTTGCATGCCGCCTCGCCGGCCGCCCAGACGCCGTGCATCTCGGCTCGGCCGTCGATGTCTGTGTGTATCCCGCCCATCATATAGTGACACACGGGCCGCACGTCCAGCAGATCCTTTGAGGGATCCAGTCCGGAGAACTTGATTGATATCTCGCGGATTCCGCCCAGCTTCTCCTTGATCACCTCGTCGCCAATATGCCTCAGGTCAAGCTTCATGCAGTCAACCCCTGTCTCGTGCTTGAAGCCCCGACCCTCGTTTATCTCAGTCATTATAGAACGGGACACTATATCCCTGGGAGCCAGCTCCATCTTCTTTGCCGCATACCTGCTCATAAAGCGCTCATTCTGGCTGTTGAGCAGGTGGCCGCCCTCGCCACGCGCACCCTCGGTGATCAGGATTCCCGACGGCATGATTCCCGTGGGGTGAAACTGCACGAACTCCATGTCCTTTAGCGCCATACCTGCGCGAAGCGCCATGTCGAGTCCGTCAGGCGTGGAGGAGTGTGCGTATGTCGAGAAGCTGTAGAGGCGTCCCGCCCCGCCGGTTGCGATTATCAGTGCCTTGGCCTTGATGCCGTAAAAGGTTCCGTTGGACAGCTCGATGGCCGTAACCCCCATGAACTTTTGGCCGTCGTGAATTATGCTGGTAACAAACCACTCGTTGAGGTACTCTATGTTGTCGTACTTTTGGCATGTGTCATAGAGCGTCTGCATCTCAAAGAGCCCTACCTTGTCAGAGGCATAGGTGGCCCGCGGAAAGCTGTACCCCCCAAAGGCGCGCTGGTCAACCCTTCCGTCCTTGCGCCGCGACCACGGCATTCCCCAGTGTTCCAGCCTGTAGATCTCCTCTGGCATCAAGCGGCACAGCCTCTCTGCCACGTCCTGATCCGCAAGAAAGTCGCTTCCCTTTACCGTGTCATATATGTGGGACTCGATGCTGTCCCCAGCGTCCTCAAAGAGCACTGCGGCCGTACCCCCCTCTGCGGAGACCGAATGGGATCTCATTACCTGAACCTTTGATATTACGGCGATTCTGATACCCGGGCTCCTCTGGGCTGCAGAGATTGCCGCGCGCAGACCGGCTATGCCGGAGCCGCAGATGAGCAGATCATAGCCCATAGTTTCTGCCATTACAGTCAAGGCTCCAATTATGGCGGTTAAAAATGTAGTAAGCCGACCGTTCCTGAGACATGATCCGCAATTAAGAATCGTGCCTTCGATGCCCATAATCTTACAGATGTGTGCTCCAAAGCATGCAACTTTCGTATGATTATGCCAAAGATCGTGCTCTAATGTGCCTGCGTGCTAATTACGAATCACATCTCTGCCCCACAGGGACTGTGGGTCTTGCCCCTTCACGGCCGCCCTCCTCTGACTGGGAACCGGATCTTCTCAGGGATCGCCTGCGCCTGCAGGCATGGAACCGGTTCGCACATATATCGCGCATGGATCCAGCAGATGCGATGGGACGCAGGCGGCGCATGAAGCTGCGAAAGGGTATGTACCAAGCCGGGGGGGCAGGTCGGCCGGACGCCGGCACGAAGGATGGCCCCACAGGGCTGGATTCGGGCAAGAGACGGAGCGGCCGGCCTGCTGGCACGCTACCGCAGAAGAGACCCATGCCCGGTAATGCCGGCCTCGCGGAGCGGTTCGGCATGGAAGGCGAGCCGGATCTGCACAAGTACGACAAGCTGACTAATTTTGTGAAGGGGATCAAACAGGCTATGAATCAGAAGGGTTTTGACAAGAACAGGTACATCAGCTCGCTCCGCGCCAGCGGCATTGGTGAGGAGGCGATTGGCCTGGTTCAGGGAATAATAGAAGTGAGCGCGGACGACAAAATCTCCAGATACACGGCCATGCTTGACACCATGAACAGGGGTAGGCACGAAGAGGCACTGGAGATGATCGAGGAGTTCGAACGGCGATACGGCGTTTTTGACTTTACAGGCAGGTACGACGCCCTGACGAACTTGGGAAGACTGGAAGAGGCGCTGTCCCTGTGTGACGGGATACTGGACTCCGAGCCGACCCCGTACGCAGTCTGCTGCAAGTCAGACATACTGCGCGAGCTGGGCCGGGTGCAGGAACAGGTGGAGTTGTACGATCGATGGGAAAGAGAGTTTCCGGGGGATCCTGACATACTCGCGGGCCGCGCCAGGGTACTGGTCAGCGTGGGCAATCTGGACGAAGCCGAGGAGATGGCCAAAGAGGCCCTGAGGCTTGAGGAGATCACGATTCCCGCATACCTTGCCCTGGGGGAGATTCTGGTTTCTAGGGGAGACACCGCCGGAGCCATCAAGATACTCAACAGGGCGCTGGACATAGACGAAAACGAGGACGAAGTCTACGTCCGCAAGGCGGAGATCCTGCTGGACGCAGGAGAGTATGAAAAGGCCGCACTCTGCTGTGAACAGCGGCTAGGAGTGGTTCCTGGAATAAGAAGGCTCAGAGAGATCAGGTATAGAGCAGAGGCGGCGCTTTGATGCCAGGCAGAGCCGTCGGTGGCACCAGAATCCGGCCGCAGCGGCCATTCAGATATCCCGGCTGAATGGCATTTCCAGAACGGCCGTGCCGCCTGCGCTGCCATACAGGGACGGCCGTGAAACCCGCAGGCCGCCAGACAGGCACCCCGGCTGGTACATACTCACGCCCATGATGCACCTAGTCGTAAAAACACGCGGCAGTGTGCAAAACTATGCCTAGCTTTGATCTGGACCTGAGGATGTACCCCCGGCTGCTTGGCAAGGTATTAATGGGTTCCAGTAAGGGAACTCTTCATGCAGGAGGCACCACAGAAGATCTTCAAGCATGTCCGCGAGGCAGACATCACGCGGGCAATCGCCACCGAGTTCAACTCGGTGCTTCAGGACAGGGCAGTCTCTGACGTAATAGTAATCGGCGCCGGCCCCGCGGGGCTGACTGCCAGCATGGAGCTGTCCCAGATGGGCTTCAGGGTGCTGGTAGTGGAGCAGAACAACTACCTCGGCGGCGGCTACTGGCTCGGCGGGTACATGATGAATCCGGTAACCGTAAGGGAGCCGGCGCAGAAGGTCTGGGACGAGCTGGGCGTGCCCTACAAGAAGGTAGCCGACGGCCTGTACCTTACGCCCGGACCGCACGCGGTATCCAAGCTCATCGCAGGAGCCTGCGACGCTGGAGTCAAGTTTCTGAACCTCACAAAGTTTGACGATCTGGTTCTCAAGGACGGCCGGGTCTGTGGGATCGTTGTAAACTGGATGCCCGTCTCGGCGCTTCCCCGGAACATCACATGCGTTGACCCGGTGGCCCTGGAGGCAAAGATGATAATTGACTCATCGGGCCACGACTCGGTGGCGGTAAAGAGGCTTGTGGACAGGGGCCTGGTTGAATGGAAGGGAATGAATCCCATGTATGTTGACGAGGGAGAGGATCAGGTGGTTCACAAGACAGGGGAGGTATATCCTGGACTAGTGGCCGCAGGCATGTCAGTCACCGAGACCTACGGGCTGGCCAGAATGGGGCCGACCTTTGGCTCGATGCTCTTCTCCGGCAAGAAGGCGGCAGAGATAACCGCGGCAAAGATCAAAGAGCTTGGGGCATAGACACCTGCAGCCTTGATGCCGTCGAAGATCATACTGTACGACGAGCCCCTCGTTCCCGAGATTGACATCTGCGGGCTGGCCGCATTTGCAGAGCGCACGCTTCATGTTGCAGCCGAGGTGCGCGGCCCGCTGCTTGCAGATCTTCCGCACCACACGCTCCGGGACATGGCGTCGCTCAAGGTGATCAACCCCAGGCGGCCGTTTCAGAGGTACTCCCCGGGCATGGAGGAGGTAGAGCAGGAGAGGTCGGGGACTGAGAACATCACTATGTATGACGGCTTTGAGCTCCAGAGGCTCGTATCAGGGCTGGTTCCGCAGGACGAGATTGCGCTAGACATGCTCTCCGTTGTGTTTACGACCAGGCTGACATGCACCTACGATTTTGGCGACTACAGATACCACGGCAGGGCGCTCATCGGAGCCAACCCTGCCATCATCTCCACCACCGGAATCATCGAGGCGCCGGCAAAGCCGCGGGAGTACTACCTGGATCTGATGCAGAGCATGAGGCACGGCCTCAATATCGAGGCGCTGAAAAAAAAGTACGCCGGAACGTACCTGGAGCGGCACGACGACAGGCTGCCCCGGATCGTCCAGGGGTACCTGCTGCAGGCCGCATTCTACCACATCACAGGAGAGCCGTTCTGCGATGATGCCGCATGCCGGCTGTTCAACGCCCACTGGCAGGCGGACCTGATTCGCTCCCAGATCCAGTCAGGCAGGCTCTGCCCGCGGCACCAGGGCATCCTTCATGAATGTTTAAATTAATGACAGGGTGCGGCGAATCTATGATGCCAGATGCTGCCAGCTCGACGGTAGTGATGAAGAGGGACGAGACCCACAAAAAGAAGACCAGGTACGACGTCATAATTATCGGGGCAGGTCCGGCAGGATACACCGCCGGGATATACTGCTCCCGGGCAAGGTGCGATACCCTCATACTCTCAGGCATACTGCCCGGCGGCCAGCTGGTCAACACAACGGAGGTGGAGAACTATCCCGGCTTTGAGGAGGGAATAATGGGCCCGGATCTCATGATAAGCATGCGGAACCAGACAAAGAGGATGGAGGCAGACATTGTAGATGACGAGGTGGTAAACGTGGACTTTAGGAGGAGGCCGTTCAAGGTGCTGACGGCATCAGAAGAGTACGAGGCCCGGGCCGTAATCATTGCCACCGGCGCCAGCCCCCGCACGCTTGGCCTGGAGGGGGAGCAAACCTTCGGAGGCAGGGGCGTCTCCTACTGCGCCACCTGCGACGGGCCGTTCTTTCGCAACCAGGAGATCGTGGTGGTGGGCGGAGGCGACTCGGCCATGGAGGAGGCTACGTTTCTGACAAAGTTTGCAGGGACTGTACACCTGGTGCACCGCAGGGATCAGTTCAGGGCCAGCAAGATAATGCAGGAGAGGGCGCTGAGCAGCGAGAAGATCAGGATACACTACAGCCACGAGCTGGAGAGCATCACAGGAGACCAGAAGGTGCAGCAGGTAACCCTGAAGAGCACAAAGACGGGCCAGACCCGCGACCTGGCAGTCGGAGGGGTCTTTGTTGCCGTAGGCCACGATCCCAACACAAAGCTCTTTGCGGGCCAGGTGAAGATGGACGCAGAAGGGTACATAGCGATAAAGAGGAACACCCAGACCAGCGTGGAGGGCGTCTTTGCCGCAGGCGACGTCCACGACCGCAGGTACCGTCAGGCCGTTACTGCAGCGGGATTTGGCTGCATGGCGGGAATCGACGTCAACAACTTTCTGACAGAGAACTCCTGAGTCACAGGTAGGCAATATCTGAGAGGTGCTCTGAGTGCAGCAGCGCGTCATCAAACTCGTCTCTGGTCATGATGCCCTGCTCTGCGTATATGCTTTTGAACTTTCGCCCGTCGTCGGCAAAGATCCCCACCACGCAGGCTCCATCGGCCACGTCATACTTTTTCATGGAAGCGTAGACCGCGGCAGACGAGGGGCTGATGAGCAGGCGATCCTTTTCAAAGACCTCCCTGACCACGCCAAAGGCCTCGGCGTTGGTCACTGATATCCAGTCGTCGACCACACTCTCCCTCTTAAGAAAGAGATCCGGCTTTGCGGACTCTTCAAAGTTCCGCCATCCCTGTATCAGGTGATCCTGCTGTGGCTGGCAGCCCACTATGTTCACACCGGGCTTCTCCTCCTTGAGGTATGCGCCGATGCCCGTAATCGTTCCCCCGGTGCCGACACCGGTAAAAAAGTGGGTCACCCTACCGCCGGTCTGCCTCCAGATCTCCGGGCCGGTGCCCCTGTAGTGCCCCATAAAGTTGGCCTCGTTGGCGTACTGGTTTGGCGAGTAGTAGGTGTCTGGGCGGGACGATGCGATGGAGGTCGCCAGGGCTATGCTCTGGTCGGTGCCCGCGCCGACTTTGGGGCACAGATCGTCGCTGGTCTCATACACCTTGGCGCCCAGCTGCCTGATTATCGCCTTGGTCTCGTCGCTTGCCTTCTCGGGGATTACGATCTCGGTCTTGTAGCCCAGCAGGTTTGCAATGCCGGTCAGCGCGATTCCCGTATTGCCCGAGGTGGGCTCGATGATTATGCTGTGCCCTCGCTTGAGAATGCCCCGCTCCTCGCCGTCCTTTATCATCCAGTATGCGGCCCTGTCCTTTACGGAACCAAACGGGTTGTGGCCCTCCAGCTTTGCAAAGTACTCCCTGCCCGCAGATGACAGCGATTCCAGCTTTACCAGTGGGGTGTTGCCTACCCGGTTCAGCACGTCCAGATCCGTTACTGCTTTTGTTGCCAGGCTACCTCACCTTCTTGATCAGAAATGTAATGGTGTCGTCCTCGGATTTTTGCATCTCCAGCAGCTTGTGGCCGTTGCGGCTCACCCACCGGGTAATGTCCTCCTCCGCGGCGGGATCGTCTGCAAGCACGGTCAGCACGTCGCCTACGCTCATCCCCTCAAGCTCGATCTTTGTCCGGAACACGGGCTCGGGGCAGAAGAGGCCCGTGGCGTCCAGTTTCTTTTGTGACTCTGACATGGGTAGTAATCCACCTGTTTTTTGCCGCCGGATATTAAAAACCATTTGATTCTGATTCTAAAAGGCCATCCGGAACATGGTTCCCACATCCCTTTCCCTCATCGGGCCGGGGTCGATTCCCTGAAAGTTGATCTTGCTGGAGATCCGCTTCATGGCAAACGTGGCAAACTTGTACAGCAGTATCCATAGGTGGCTGTTTGGGTTGCGCTCAAACAGTCCCAGCAGTACCGTAAAGAGGTGCTTTGAGCGGGGATAGAACTGCTCCATGTACTGCTGCACGTACTCTGAGGAGTTGCTGATCTTGTAGCGCATGTGCTCGATGGTCTCCTGCGCCGTGGCGTACCCGACGTTCTCGATCCTGATCCTGCCGCGGCGCATTGCAGACAGGATGTCATCCAGGCGATCCTCTGCCTCGATCACGTTTGTACATCTGCCCAGTGTGGACGACACGTGGGAGTCGCTGCCGGCAACCTCGATCAGGTTGTTCTCCCGGGCAAAGATGCTGGCCTTGGTGTTTGCCAGCACGTCCACATTGTTGCTGTTGAAGACCTCCACCAGGTCACAGCACTCTGCCTTCTCCCTTAGGGCATCCAGGAGCCCGAACGGGTGCGGTGCAGAGGACACCGCGTCCTGCAGCCGTATCTCGTCCACCGTCTCCTCAAGGCTCAGCCCGGGCCTGATGGGGCTGTGTATTCCGTACGCTATGACATGGGAGCCGTCCAGCGTGGTTATCTCCTCTGCCGGCAGGACCTGTATCTTTTCAAGTTTTTTGTGATCCGCCACGTACCGGCGCAGCTGCTCGTAGCCGTCCAGCGTGTTGTGGTTTGTGACAAAGATGGCGTCCAGTCCCTGCATGTAGGCCTGCTCTGCCTGCTCTGCCACCGTGACCCCGCAGTCGTACGGCGCGTCCAGATCCCCAACATTGAAGTTGGAGAACGTGTTGTGGCAGTGAAGCTCGGCCCTTATCACCAATGTACTCTTGCAGCCGCAGCTTCTTATTTTAACTGTTCATAAGCATGTCGGCGAGAGAACACCTGCAGTACTGAACCACGTACGGAAACCCGCCGGGGCGCCGCTCAGCGGAACAGATCCGCCTCCCTGGGACGGGACAGCGGGACGGCCGGGCCGCCCTGCGGGAACGAATAGTTCCGAATCACCGCCACCGGGCACCGGTTCGTCTTTCCCATGACGAGCTCCGCTGCCGCGCACAGCTCATCTGCCACGGCTATTGCAGTTACCCGCAGCTCCCTCCCAAAGGCGTCTTTTTTGCCCTTGTAGTCCAGGATTGCTGGCATGCCAGAGACCCCGATCGCGCAGTCAGTCTGTCCCATTCTCAGGGGGCGCCCAAAGGTGTCAGATATCAGCACCACCGTGTTCCTGCCCAGCACCTCCTTTATCTCCATGCGGAGCAGCTCCGCAGACTTGTCGGGATCTGCCGGCAGCAGGGTTATCATGCCCTGGGGGACGTTGCTCTCATCCACGCCTGCGTTTGCGCACACCAAGCCGGTCATGGTCTCAGTTATTATGATCCCGTCCTGCATGCGCACAATCCTCTTGGTCTCGGAGAGTATGGCCTCCACCACCCTCGAGTCCTTGCCGTATTCGGACGCTATGCCCTGCGAGAGCATCGACGGAATGACCGCAGACAGCGGAACCACCCTCCCCTCCTGCTTTGAGATGATCTTCTGCGATACCACAAGTATGTCGCCATCCCGTATCTTGACGCCGGAGCTCCTGATCATCCTTGCAATGTCGTCGTCCGGTCCGACCTCCCCTTTTATTGCCACCGGGATGATCTCAAGAGTCATCGGAGTGCATACCCGCCGAGTGTAAATATTGGTTGCGTATGTGTCCCGGATGCGGCACGCGTCTAGGCCAGGGGCGGGTTTTCCAGGGCTATGTTGTAGTGCCTCTTGATGATCCCGAGTATCCCCGACAGATCCTTCTCCTCCAGTACCACATCTGCCATGTCCTTTACCTTGTCCTGCGCGCGGAAGGCGATTCCCAGGCCGCATATGTCAAAGAGCTTTAGGTCGTTGGCGCCGTCCACCGTAACCACGATATCCTCCTTTCTCTCGCCCCACTCCAGGATCTTCTTCCTGGCAGGCAGCGCCTTGTCTGATCCCACACTGATCCGGACGCCGTCCAGCTTGCCGTCCTTGAAGACCAGCTCGTTGGAGTAGACGTAATCCAGTCCCAGCACCCTCTGCAGCCTGTCAGTCATTATGGTAAAGCCGCCGGATATGGCAAGTATCTTCCAGCCGGCAGCCTTGAGTGCCATGCATGCCGCCCTTGCGCCGGTCATGATGGGCAGCGAGGCGGCCACCTCCTGGCATGTCTTGTAGTCCATGCCCTTTAGCGCGTCGATGCGGGAGACGAGTCCATCCTCCCAGTCTATGACACCCTTGATTCCCTGTCTTGTGATCTCCCATATCTGATCATCCTTGCCTACCTTCTCAGCAAGAAGCGGCAAGTATTCGGCGTCAAAAAGGACTCCCTCAACGTCAAAAATTGCAAGCAAATGATTTCTGAATTGAGGGCAATCGGATAATTATATTAAAGTTTACAGGCGTAAAACCGCTACGGGAACCAGAGGGTCTCCCCCACCCACGATGCCCCTGCCTGCCTGCCAGCCGATAACGGTCTTGTCCCTGGGTGGCATCCCGCGCGCGGGCGCCTAGGCGGGCGCACCTGGGTTTTTCCGGCCCCGTGACATGTGTGATCCCGCGGCCGTGCCGCCGCACGAGGGCTTCAGCAGCCGGTCTCTGCCCCACAGCGTCCTTGATCGACGGGGTGCACGATATCCCCCTGCACGGCGCATGCAGGCACGATCACGCCGAACAGAGACAGCCTCCGGCTGCCCGGCACGGCGGCACTTGCCGTGGGTATAGCCGGATCCGCCAGGCGCATGGTAGCTGGATCACCACATTCTGGATTATGCTGCGGACGGCGAGCTCCGATCCTATCACATCCGGGCACGGGATGGCTGTGAGAACCGCCTGGCGGCCCTGGATCGGCACATGCTTCCGCTAGTAATAAATTCGTGCTGTTGGTACACACACCATAGATGGAAGAACTAGAACACAAGTATGAGGTCGAGATACTGACAGAAGAGAAGAAGCAAAGGATCCCCGAATCCGTAAAGGAGGAGCTGAAGAAGTCCGGAATGATGAACGCCAAGGGCAAGCTCAAGATCGGCGGGGTCAGCCCCAAGATGCTCAAGCGGATGAAGCAGGAGTACGTGGAGTGCCCGGTTCTTAACGAACGCGTCCACTTCATACGGTGCTTTGTATGCACCAACTTTCAGAGCAGGGTCGTAGGCAAGGTGCTCTGCAAGGGATCCCCGCTGTAGGTACGGGCACCGGCGGTTCCGCACAGGATCCGCCCTGCAGTCCGGCGCACTCCGGAGCCGGGCACGTCAGGGCAGAGCCGCTTCGAAAAGCACATTAATGAAAATTCCAGTGATGATACAGTTTTGGAAAAGATCGGAATCACCGTATCCAAGAGATCTAACTTTAGCGAATGGTATACGCAAGTGGTCCTCAAGGCGGAGCTGGCAGACTATGCCCCGGTCAAGGGACTCATCGTGTTGAGGCCCGACGGGTACGCCATATGGGAGCTGGTGCAGCGCACCGTAGATGCCAAGTTTGCCGCAGACGGCATACGCAACGGCTTTCTGCCCGTGCTGATACCAGAGTCGCTTCTGGGAAAGGAGAAGAAGCACTTTGCCGGGTTCAACCCCGAGGTCTTCTGGGTAACGCACTCAGGCGAGAGCAAGATAGGCGACCGGCTGGCCCTGCGTCCCACGTCTGAGACCCTGGCGTACTCGATGTACTCAAAGTGGATAAAGAGCTGGAGGGATCTCCCGCTGAAGATAAACTTCTGGAACACGGCGCTAAGGGCAGAGATCAAGGGCACAAAGCCGTTCCTGAGGACGTCAGAGTTTCTGTGGCAGGAAGGCCACACCGTCCACGCAACAAGCGGCGAGGCCCAGGAGCAGGTGGCAAGGATGCTAGACGTATATCGGGAGGTGGTGGAGCAGGAGATGGCAATACCCACAGTCGCCGGCAAAAAGTCCGAGAGCGAGAAGTTTGTAGGCGCCGTATACACCACCACAATCGAGTCCATGATGCCAGACGGCAAGGCCCTGCAGATGGGCACGTCCCACTTTCTCGGCCAGAACTTCTCCGTGCCCTTTGGAGTAAAGTTTGCAGACAGGGACAACAAGGAACAGTTCGCGTGGCAGACGTCCTGGGGCGTGTCATGGAGGCTGATCGGGGCAATGATCATGGTCCACGGCGACGACCACGGCCTGAGCCTGCCTCCCCGGATGGCTCCCATCCAGGTTGTAGTCGTGCCTGTCTACTTTACAAAGGGGCAAGAGACGGAGGTAACCGCCCGGGCGCGGGAGGTAGGACGGATGCTCTGCGGTTGCGGCATACGGGCGCACACAGACGATCGCCAGGAGATGACGCCTGGCTTCAAGTACCACGACTGGGAGATGAGGGGCGTGCCGCTCAGGATCGAGATCGGGCCCAGGGAACTCAAGGACGACAGGATCAGGGTAACCCAGAGGTACAACAGGGCCAAGTCCGATGTGGCCATACCTGATGCGGGCAAGATCATACCGGAGATGCTAGAGGAGATACAGTCCGGCATGCGGGACAGGGCCAGAAAGGCCCTAGAAGAGATGACACACGCAGTATCGGACTATGCCGCGTTTCGCAGCATGATCGAGGGCGGCGGATTCTTTAGGATGCTATGGTGCGGCGGCCCTGACTGCGAGAAGAAGATCAAGGAGGAGACGGGAGCCGATATTCGCGTCATTCCATTTGACGGCCAGGACGCGCCGGGCACCTGCGTCTACTGCGGGGAGCCGGCGGTGTGCACAGCCATATTTGCCAGAGGATACTGAGCACATGTGAGACGTGAGCCATTCTGCAGAGCCTGTGGCGCCATCTCAAGGCGCGTGGCATGTGGACGAATCAATGGTGCCGAAAGTCTGGGCGGGCTCTTCGTAAAACGCGGGTAATGGAACCGTCGTCTCCGTTCCGTTGACTACTGATCCTGTCCCTCCACAACGACCGAATCTCCCCCGATAAAGAACCGGATCTTCCTCGGATTGCCAGCGCCAAGGCGGGTCATCTCGAACCATCGCGCACAAGAACTAATAATGGCCGCGCCGGACTCAGAGCCGTATGGATACCGTATCCAGGCATCCCGACAGCGCGCTGGTAGACCAGTTCAGGCAGACCCGGAGCAGAACTCTGGAGCTCGTCAGGAATCTTGCACCAGACGACTATGTGGTCCAGACGGCGCCCTACACAAGCCCGATCAAGTGGCACGTTGGGCACGTAAGCTGGATCTACGAGGCCGTAATGCGCAAGATATCCCCGGATTACGAGTTCTACTCCGACGACCTCTCAGGGTACCTCAACTCTTACTATCAGCAGTTTGGCGTGCCTCACGACAAGGCCAGGCGCGGCATAGTCTCCAGGCCCACCCTGGACGAGATCCTCCAGTACTTTGATGCCACCAGCCGGAGGGTGGCAGAGTTTGTCCAGGAGAGGCAGCTGAAAGACGGACAGACCCGGTTGATGACGATGGGGATCCACCACGAGTGCCAGCACCAGGAGCTGATGACATACGACCTGCAGCACCTGCTGGCCGGAAGTTACAGGCCCGCGGAGAGGCTCAGGGCACCACGGCCCACCGTATCGCACAAGGAGCCTGCGCGCGTCCGCGGCGGCCTGTACGCGCTGGGTTACGGCGGCGGCGACTACTGCTACGACGTCGAGCTGCCAGAGCACATGACGTACCTGGAGGACTGCGAGATCGACGCGTTCCCGGTCACCAACGGGCAGTACATGCGGTTCATCGAGGACGGCGGGTACGGCAGCTACCGGTTCTGGCTCTCAGACGGCTGGGAGAAGGTCAAGGAGAACGGCTGGAAGGCCCCCATGTACTGGGAGAGGGAGGACGGCGCGTGGCTGCGCGACGGCTTTTCTGGAAGGAGAAGGGTAAACCCGAATGAGCCGGTCTGCCATGTCAGCTTTTACGAGGCGGACGCATACTGCCGGTGGGCTGGCGGCAGGCTTCCAACGGAGGCAGAGTGGGAGAAGGCCGCCTGCTGGGACGAGCAGAGGCAGAGAAAGACGGCATTTCCCTGGGGCAACGAGCCTGCAGGCGCAAGATACGCCAACCTGCTGGAATCGTACATCTGGCAGTGCACGGAGATCGGATCGTACCCGGACGGGGCCAGTCCGGCTGGGTGCCACCAGATGATCGGTGACGTCTGGGAGTGGACCGCATCGGAGTTTGTGGGGTATCCCGGATTCAAGACGGGCTTTGAGGAGTACAACGACAAATGGTTCACAAACCAGAAGGTCCTCCGCGGGGGCTCCTTTGGGACTCCGGCCGTCTCGATCCGCGGAAGCTACAGGAACTTTTTCAGGCTGGATGAGCGGTGGCTCTTCTCCGGATTCCGGTGCGCCCGGGACGTCTAGAGGCCAGAACCACGCAGTAGCCGCGGGCATCCTGCCAGGTGCGGCAGATCTCAAGGCCGGCGCCCCTCATCATACTCCTGATGCCAGGCACGGTGTACTTGTATGAGTACTCGGTGTGAATCAGCTCGTTCTCCTCCAGATCAAGGCTCAGGCCGGACTTGGGTATGCTCACGCTCTGCCTCTTCGTGGATCTGAGGTACATCTCTATTCTGCTGCGGTCAGGATTGAATATGCAGTGGTGCTCAAAGTTATCCGGCACAAAGTTTCCATCCAGTTCCTCGTTGATCCGCAAAAGCACGTTCAGGTTGAACCTGGTCGTAATCCCCCGGGAGTCGTTGTATGCCCGCTCCAGCACGCCCCTCTCCTTTACCAGGTCAAGGCCGATGAGGAAGAGATCCGAGGTGTTCATGGTGGAGGACACCTGCCTTAGAAACCCCTGCGCGTCGTGCGGCTCAAAGTTTCCCAGGCTGGATCCCAGAAACGCAATAAGGTTTGGCCCCCCGCCGTACCTTCTGACAAACTCCAGGCCGGACTCAAAGGTGTCCATTACTCCGGTAATGCGCAGCCTCGGGTACGCCTCCAGCAGATCAAGCGAGCTCTCACCCAGTATCTCAGATACATCAATTGGAAAGAACTCCACCCCGTCCTGCATTCCGTCCAGCACATCCAGGATAAGCCGCGTCTTGATCGCCGAGCCGCTTCCCAGCTCCACCAGCCTATAATTGTGGTGGAGATACCCGGGGAGCTCGTCTTGCATGCGCTGCAGGATCTTGATCTCGGTTCTTGTGAGGTAGTACTCTGGCAGCTGGCATATCTGATCAAAGAGCAGGGAGCCTGCCCTGTTGTAGAAGAACTTTGGGTTCAGGGATCTGGGGCGCCGATCCATGCTGCGGGACACCTCCCAGGCAAATGACATCTCCCCGCCGGTGCTGTGGGGCCTGTAGTAGCAGAGCCGCGGACTTATGCTGTGCTTCTGGTAGCCAGGAGATCCCTGGATCGTTTTGGATGACACGTATCGGAGGTCAGGCGTACACCTTAAATGCCTTTTTCTGGAGGAGCGCAGAACCCTTAACTCACGCATCCGTTTAGGCCCGTTACGGCACCCAAGCATCATCGATGGTTGCCACGGATGGCTGGTGTTCCCCTGTTCTGCGCCTCCCGCTCCAGTCACTAATCCGCAGACTCGGGCGGATCTTCGCGGCTGGCCAGATGCGGCAGACCCCGCTTCACGCACGGGAAGACCCTTGATATAGTACGTGCGCAGTATCCACCGTGTGGAATACGTTCTGGAGGTCCAGGGCCTTACCCGGCACTTTGTCAAGAAGGGTTTCTTTGGGGGGCATGTGAGCACCGTGAGGGCAGCAGACGGCGTCTCCTTCGGGCTGAGACCCGGCGGGGTCTTCGTCTTGGCGGGCGAGTCCGGATCAGGCAAGTCCACCATTGCCAGGATCATCCTGGGCGCCATCCGGCCGGATTCCGGCAGGATAATCTTCGAGGGCAAGGAGGTGCGCCGGGACAGGAACAGCCTCAAAAGAATCAGGATGGGATGCCAGATGGTGCAGCAGGATCCCTACGACTCGATCAACCCCAGAATGAAGATATCCGATATAGTAGCCGAACCGCTGGAGATTCACAAGCTGGGGGATCGGAAGGAGAGGGAGAGGCGCGTCCTGGAGGTTCTAGAGGAGGTCCGGCTGAAGCCGGCAGAGGAGATTGCGTCAAAGAACCCGCACATGCTCTCAGGCGGCCAGAGGCAGAGGGTGGTTCTTGCAAGGGCGCTGGCAACAAACCCCAAGGTGATCATAGCCGATGAGCCGGTATCCATGCTGGATGTCTCCATCCGCGCAGAGATGCTGGAGCTTATGCAGAACCTGCAGAAGAGGCGCGGCATCTCGTTTGTATACATCACGCACGATCTTGCCACGGCCAGGCATTTTGGCGACCAGATCGCAATACTGTACCGGGGCATGATAGTGGAGTCGGGGCCCATCGGGGACGTGCTGCTTCACCCAAGACACCCCTATACCAGGGCACTCATCGATGCGATATCCGAGCCGGATCCTGACAACGTCAACAGAATCAAGGATGTCCGGATCAAGGATGCCGAGGCAGCAGACGTGTACCAGGGGTGCAGGTTCCAGGACAGGTGCCCATATGCAGTAGACAAGTGCTCCGAGGATCCCGTCCTCGAGTCCGCGGACGGGCGCGGGGTTGCGTGCTTTTTTCCGCTGGACGACTCTGAGTGAGCATGGCCTGCCCTGAGCCTCGCCGGCGATGACCGCGCCGGGCAGGAGACACGCGATCCGGAGACATCAAGGAACCCGCAGGGCTATGGCGTTATGGAGGACAGCCGCCGGTCCTTGTAGATGACCAGATGCGATACGCCATTCCTTGGGTACACCCCGTAGATGAGGCCAGCCTTTTGCACCACCGAATCCTTCAGTGACACGATAATGAACTGGCTCTCCCGGGAGCGCTCCTTGAGAATCTTTGAGAGCCGTTCCGAGTTCGGCGCATCGAGTGCCGCGTCCACCTCGTCAAAGAGGTAGAACGATGAAGGCTTGAGCTTCTGCAGCGCCAGCACAAAGACGGTCGCCGCCAGCGTCTTCTCTCCGCCGCTCAGTGAGGTGGACTCCCTCTTGGGTTTTGCCGGCAGCTGGACCATGTATGATATTCCAGAGTTGAACAGGTCGTCCTCGTTTTGAATCTCCAGCCATGCGGCCCCGTTCATCATCTTTGGGGATATGGCGCGGATCTCCTGGTCTACGCGGTCAAAGGCATCCAGAAATGTCTGCCGCTTGTCCTTCTCGACATCCTCGATGAACTTCACTATGGAGTTGCGCTCAGACTCTAGGGAGTTCTTCCTGTCGGACATGGAACGGTATCCGTCAGACACCTCCAGGTACTTCTCGGGAGCAATTGAGTTCAGCTTGGGTTGCAGCCTGTTCTGCTCTGTCTGCAGCGCCTCCAAAAGGCGCCCCACGGTGCCAGCGTCAAGCTGTGGGGCCGTCGAGCCCGCAAGGCGCTGCAGCTCTGCGGCCTTGCCTGCCAGTACCTCCAGATCCCGGGACAGCGAGTCGGATTTTCGTTTCAGGGAGTTGATCTCGTCTGTGAGCCTCCGGTCCTGCGCGTTGAGCCCCTTGATCCTCACGTCATACTCCCTGAGCTGCTCCACCGAGCTGCCCGTAGTTGAGATCAGATCCTGCTCCTGCTCCCTCAGCTTGATCAGCGCATCGTTGTGCTCGTCCCGCTTGCGCCCCATTGCCACCACACCCTCCTGCAGGCTCGAAAGCTCCGCCGCCAGGCCGCTCCTCTCCGTCTGCAGGGCGCGCATCCTGCGTATGGCCTCTGACTCTCTGGCATCCAGCGAGGCCAGCCGGGATCTCTCCTCATGGAGTGCAGTCATTACCCCGGACAGCTCTGCCTCAAGCCCCGACTTGAGTCTGCCGAGCCGCTCGAGCCTGTCGCCGATCCGTTTCTGCTCCCCCGGTGAGTGCATGCCTTCCAGTATGGCAACCCGCTGCTTCAGGGACTCGACCCTTGACTCCTGGCATATGGAGCGGATGCGGAACGCCTCACTTCTCTTCTGCAGCGTGTCCACTCTCGCGTCCAGCACGGTTGTCATCTCTTCGGATCTTGAGATATCGGATTCGAGGCTGGCATGGGTCTGCTCTACGGCTGCCAGTCTTTTTTCTGCGGCAGACAGCCTGACGCGGTGATCCTCTGCCGCATCGTCCATGAGCTGCAGGGCAGCCTTGCGCTTTTGGCAGTGCCCCTTGAGTAGGGATATGGATCTCAGCAGATCCTCCACCGAGCCGCTCATGGATATGAGCCGGGTCAGCTTCGAGATCTTCGAGCTCACATCTATCACTGCTGCTGCCGTCAGCGGCTCAAAGAGCTCGCCGTCCAGGGTGACTGCCCGCACACCGACCTTTGACGCTTCGTACGCCACATCCCGAGTCTCGGTCAGAACCGTACTACCGAACAGAAACTCCTTGATCCCCGAGTGCTCCTTGCTGCACTTCACAAAGTTTGAGAGGTATCCCAGCACGCCATCGCCGCTAATGGGCCTGTGCTTCTGCACCGGCACCCCCTCGTAGGGTATCATCCTTGTCTTTGGCAGTCCGTTGATGCGCGCGTACTCGGCAAGACCCAGCAGCGTCTCAAAGTCCCTTACCACCACTGCCTTGATCCAGTCCGAGCCCGCTGCCAGCATGGCCCGCTCATACTTTGCGTCCCAGGATATCATCTCGTAGACCAGCCCGTGAATTCCCAGCTTGTCTGCATTCTCCTTCAGCTTTGAGATGGAATAGTCCTCGTGCATGATGGACTTGATGGTCTTGATCCTGGTTCCGGTGCGGCCGGCCACCTTGTCAGCCTTCTCAAGGATCGCAGTCGTGTCGTCTATGCCCCGGCGCGCCCTTGCCCTTTTGGGTTCAAGCGAGGCAACAGCGGACTGCTCCTGCCTCACCTCGTCTTGGCGCCTTGCAAGCATGGCATCCAGCCTGCCCTTTAAGAGCCCCATTTGGGCGTACTTTGCCTTCAGGTCGGAGCTCTTCTTTGTGTTAGAGCTGACTCTCTCAGCCATATCCTGCATTTTGGATACGGTGCTTGAGAGGGAGAGCTGCGCGGATGCGAGCTCCTGGCGCAAGCGGTTGATCTTTTTGTCGGACTCGATCTTTCCTTTGCCCAACAGTCCCTGCTCCTGGAAGGTGGCCGTCCACTGTCCCTCCAGGGACTGGATCTCTCGGCCGAGCCTACCGCGGTCTTCGTCTGCCTTGGCTAGCAGATCATCCCGGGTGCGCCGTTCATCCTCAAGGGATGCCTTCTGCTTGCCCAGATCCTCTTGGGACTGGTCGATCTGCGGGAGCCGCTGCCGTATCTGGGAGATCCGGTTCTGTGCAGTCTTCAGCTCGTAATCTGCCTCCTGGTGCTTGATGAAGGCCCCGCTGATACTCCTCTCCAACTCTGCCTTTGCCTTGCTGTGTGCGTCTGCACGGCCCATCGAGTCCCC
Organism: Cenarchaeum sp.; assembly: GCA_965206845.1. Lineage (GTDB taxonomy): Archaea > Thermoproteota > Nitrososphaeria > Nitrososphaerales > Nitrosopumilaceae > CAYGAM01. The sequence goes on from OZ242221.1 coordinate 710,943, forward strand.
CTTCTCCTTCTCCAGCGCGGCAACGCTTTTGCGGATGTCGCTGCGCCTGCCTGTCAGCTCGTCTGTCTTGCCTGTGATCTGGAGCTGCTGCCTCTTCTGCTCCCGCCTCTGGGCGGTTACGGCGACCAGATCGTTTGCAGCAGATATAGCCTTTAGCCTGTCTATGTCTGCGCCCAGCATGTCGTAGCGCAGCTTGTGGTTCCGCTCCTCCTCCAGCTCGTCGATTCTGTTCCTGATCTCGCCCATCTTGGCCAATGCGACCTCCAGCCGCCGGTCTGCCAGCTCCAGCTGCTTCTGGGCCTGTTCCTTCTTTTCGTCAAAGTAGTCCAGCCCCACAAGGCTCTCTATGGACTCCCGCTTCTCCTCTGGGGTAAGCTCGGCGATCTTCATTACGGTTCCCTGCTGTACTGCATTGAGTGGACTCAGGCCAGCGTTTGCAACATCGAGCATGTCCAGCATCTGCCCCCGCTGGGTCTTTTTATCATTGACGTAGTAGGTGTTGTTGCCCTTTGTGTCCAGCTCCCTTGTGATCTTTACCCTGTCCGAGTCCACGGGTATCTTCCGGTCCGAGTTGTCAAAGTAAACGCTGCACCTTGCCATCCTGACGCCCCGCTGGTCATCGCTGGGTATCAGGGATCGGAGCCGATCCACGCGCATCATCTTTGGGCGGTTCTCCCCCAGGGCAAATATTATGGCATCAAGCACGGTGCTCTTGCCGGAGCCGTTGGCCCCGGAGATCGATATCATTCCGGGCTGAAGGTGCATCGTGGTGTTTTTGAATCCAAACGACTTGAAGCCAAACATCTCCAGCTTTTTGATGTGAACCAACTGTATAGTACCTATACATGCATGTGATAATCTTTTACTGGCAAGTTTATTTGACAAACTTGGTAGATTTTTCTTGCCATTTTACCATCACTGCCGGATGCAGTGCGTCCCGCCACGGGTATGTCTGTGTCAGGTGTCGGCGACAAAGTCCTCACAGGCCTGTTTTGCTAGCGGATCAGTCGTCTGTCTGGGGGGGTGCTTCATCAGGTATGCGCATGCAGGGTACACAGGCCCGCCCACTCCCCTGTCCAGAGCGATCTTTGCCAGCCTTATGGCGTCGATCACAATTCCCGCAGAGTTTGCCTTGTCGTCCACCTCCAGCCTGACCTCCATATTGTAGGGAATGTTTGCCCACTGTCTTCCCTCGATCCGCATGAACATGAGCTTGGTGTTTCTCAGAAACGGGATAAAGTCAGAAGGGCCGACATAGATCTGATCATCGTCAAGACGCTCGTCCAGCTGGCTCTGGACGCTCTCGGTCTTTGATATCCTCTTGCTCACGAGGCGCTCCTGCTCCTTCATGTTCAGGAAGTCGGTGTTTCCGCCCACGTTGATCTGGTATGTCTTCTCTATCTTCGTGCCCCGGTCGTTGCACAGCCTTGCCAGGGTTCTGTGCACGATGGTGGCTCCCACCTGCCCCTTGATGTCATCCCCGACAAGCGGAATTCCCTTGGAGGCAAACTTTTTGCCCCACTCCTCGTCGGATGCGATAAATGACGGTATGCAGTTCACGAACGCTATTCCCATATCCAGGCACATTCGGGCCCAGAAGCGTGTTGCCTGCTCGGATCCCACGGGCAGGTACGATACGAGTACCTGGACGCCCGTATTACGGAGTGTCTCTCTGATCTCCGATGCCAGCTGCTCCGTGGATTTGGAGCTCTTGATGGGCTTGACGCGGTTCTCCACCCAGATTCCCACTCCGTCAAGGGCGGGGCCCTCGTGCACCATGGCATCCGTCCGGGGCATCTTGTCCTCAGGTATCCAGTTTACCATGTTGGGCTCCCGGTAGATGGCCTCGTTGATGGTTCTGCCTATCTTGTTCTCGCCCACGTCAAACCCGCACACAAAATCTATATCATATATGCCGTAATCACACAGCCTCTCATGGATGATGCCTATGACCTGCTGTTCCGGACTCTGCCGGTAGTACTCTATTCCCTGTATAAGTCCCGAGAAGCAGTTGCCGATTCCCACCAGGCCGACCTTGATCCCCTCAACCATTCACGTTCCTTCTTGCTGTGCTTGGTTTAAAGCTTTCTTGAGCGCTAGTTTGTTGCACAACCATCTCAGCCGTGCCTGGATGGTTGCCGGGCAGCAGGCATTTCGTGCCTGTGATTCGAGGTTATGCAACAAACTATTGGGCTCTGCGGCCATGTCCGAGCCGGTCCCGTGCTAGGCAAGGGAAGCCGTGATGCGATCCGCCAAGGTGCATGGCAGCGTCTGCCGCGTATGCCACGCAGGGAAGGTTTTCAGGCATATGGCCCGACAAAGGCATGTGAACACTTTATCGTGATTTTAGGCACGGTTTGCTGCCGCATTGCCTGCTGACTCGGTGGGAGGTCAAGGCAGCACGGACCCGATGCCGGCAGTGCCTCCGGCTCATGCCTGCACGCATAGCAGGCAGTTCAAGATATATCAGACACCTTCGCAGGACGGAGACAAGAGACATGATCCGCAATTAAGAATCGGGTCTTCGATGCCCATAATCTTACAGATGTGCGCTCCAAAGCATGCAACTTTCGTATGATTATGCCAAAGATCGTGCTCTAATGTGCCTGCGTGCTAATTACGAATCACATCTCAGGATGACAAGCAAAGCGGCAGGTCCGTGTACTGGTACGAGTTATGGAAACGGATGCCGGACATAACCGCGTGCTTTGCGCCATTGTAGGCGCAATAGCAAGGCCGAACGCCACCTTCAGGACAATATCCCATGACCCAGACCGCTACTTTGCATCATCTGTGGCAATATTTGCGGCCGTGTGTCTTGTGTCCGCTCTGCCGCTTCCCAACGCATGGTTCGAGTCTGACGATGGCGCCTTACGTGGTTTTGACGGCGGCGTGGGGACATATGCAAGATCGTTCATCAGCGCCGTCCTGCAGAATTTTCTGACTACTGCCGTAATATTCTGGGTTGGAAGCAGGTATGGTGGAAACCGCAAATTTTGTATTGTAACAAAACTATGTCCTCCCCAGATCAGACGCACTCTGCGCGAATTTATTAGGTTACACTATCCAAGACGCCTGATGCCGGTCAAGCTGGATGACGACAAAATCAAGTACGTCATTCGCGAGAAGGAGAAGGAGAAGGGGACCCTCAACGCCACAATAGCTGAAAGCATGAAGATCAGCTCACGACATGTGCGACGCCTTTGGGCCAAGTACAGGAGTACCGGCTCGTTGCCGACGATCAGCAGTGGCGGCCGACCTGCCACCAAGACAATATCTGATGAGGAAGTCGAGATGGTGCTGGCCGAGTGCAGGAGAGGCTGTTCGGGGGTGGGACGGGTCACCAAGGCATTGGCGGACAAAAACATAAGCGGCCGCACCGTATACAACATAATGAAAAAACATGGGCTGGTGGAGTCGTGCCCCGCAAAGGCAAAAAAACGCAAATGGGTGAGATTTGAGCGACAGTACTCTAACGCCATGTGGCATACGGACTGGCATGTCATGAAGGACTTCCGCGTGAGGGATCTGAACCTGATCACGTACCTGGACGATGCCTCGCGATGCGTCACCGGATACGGCGTGTTCAAAGAAGCAACCGGCCTGAATGCCGTGGAGGTGCTCAGGCAGGCAATTCTGGCGTTTGGCACCCCGGCATCCATCCTGTCGGACAACGGATCCTGCTTTGTGGGCGTGCGAAGCGGCACGCCGAAGGGAACATGGACGCCTACTATCTTTGAGAGCGAGCTTCTGGATCGCGGCATACAGCTGATAAACTCAAGGCCGTACCATCCCCAGACCAACGGTAAGCTGGAGAGGTTCCACAGGACACTGGAGACCGAGGTGGGGCGGCACGACAGTTTGGATGACTTCGTCACGTACTACAACGAGAGGCGGCTGCATTGGTCGCTTGACATAGACAACCACCAGACGCCGCTCAAGGCGTTCCATGATAAGGCGACGTATGAAACTATAAGAGTAGACAATCCAAACTGGATGGAGGTTGACATCCATGGATGACCGGCGGACAAAGGGGGGAGGACATAGTTTTGTTACAATAGACGGAAACCGCAAATTTAGAAACATATTTCCAGTGCTGCCGTACTGCCTGATTCCCATCATGGTTGGGGTTGCCGTTATTCCGGTAGGCACGCAGCTCTTTGAGGATCTTCTGGCTTTCACGCATGACGACATGCCAGGCACGGATCCTGGATTGTTACCCAGCTATGCGCTTGACTTCGCTGGCGGTACTGCCATTAGTCTAATTCACAATGCCTCTGCAGTCTTTCTTGGGGCATGGGTTTTCGTGCTGTTCGTAGTACACACTCAGGTCCCGCTCGAACCTAGGCACGGTTTTGCGAGACGCGACGCGGTTTTGTGCCTAGAAGGATCGCCGGCCTGAGTACATACTGTTCGTAAAGGCAATAAAGATATCACACGGGTTTGGAACAAGGAAATCGATTGGTGTTTTGGCACTGGCGCTGTTAGCCGCATATGCACTGACAACAGCGCTCGGAATCCTGCATGCACTTTTCTTATCATTCTTCCACATCTCATAGCAGTCTTTGCATACTGACAATAGCGCTCGGAATCCCGCAGGCATTCTTCTTGCCACCCGTATGGCTCTGACCTGCAGGGGTAAGTTATCTGCCATAAACCGATCTGTTATGCCGGTCCGATGCCGGATAAACGACTTTTCAGGTTACGGAGGGCCAAAAATCCAGACAGAATTTTATAACCGGCGCCAGGTTTTTTTGTATGATCGAGCCCGGGGCGCCCGTAAAGGACATCAGAATAACCAGAGACACCGGCATAGATGAGATATTTGACGAGCTGATGCGCTCCGGTGGCTTTGAGTCAACCAATCTGGCCCAAGGTCTGGAGATACTCTCTGACATGATAAACGATGGACGGTGCCTCAAGTTTCTGTCGTTTGTCGGGGCTGTGATATCGACCGGCCTGCGGGGCGTCGTATCTGACATGATACGAAACAGGTTCTTTGATGTGGCCATCACCACCTGCGGCGCGCTAGACCACGACATAGCCAGAAACTTTGCCAGCTATCATGAGGGATCCTTTACCATGGACGATACACAGCTGGCCCGGCAGGACATCCACAGGCTGGGAAATGTGCTTGTTCCCATGGAGAGCTACGGGCCCGTAATAGAGGAGAAGATGCGGGAGTTTCTGCAGAAAGAGTACGACTCGGGCATCAGGGAGATGTCCACTGCTGACATAACCAGAATGATCGGAAGCCATCTGGGCGACGACTCGTTTCTGCACCAGGCGTACAAGAACAACGTCCCGGTTGTTGTACCAGGCATAGTGGACGGCGCAGTTGGAAGCCAGATCTGGCTCTTTGTGCAGAACCATCCGGACTTCAGGCTGAACCTGATCAAGGATGCGGATCTGCTGTCTGGCATGATATTCAAGGCAACAAAGTCAGGTGCGCTGATGATCGGCGGGGGTATCTCAAAGCACCACACGCTGTGGTGGAACCAGTACCGGAACGGCATGGACTACGCGCTGTACATCACCACGGCGCAGGAGTTTGACGGCAGCCTCAGCGGGGCACTTGTAAGGGAGGCCATATCGTGGGGCAAGGTAACCCAGGACGCAAGGCAGGCCACGCTGCACGCCGAGGCCACCACCATACTCCCCTTCCTGTACTCGGCATTGCTGGCAAGGCTAAAGCGCTAAGGCCCGCACCAGGAATGCCATGCCGGGAGGACCTGCCTTTTGCCGCGCCTGTGCCTGCAGGTGTCAGCACACAGAACCCGAATCGGTTTTTCGTTTGCGCTGCTGTGTCGGCGACGTGTCCATCTCTTGTGCCCGTTGCCGCGTTGCCGTTTGCTGTCTTGCCTGCAGGATAATGCAAGGGCGGATAGATTCAGAGATATTATTGGTGTATGCAAGGCATGCACATGGAGGAGACCATAGCTTTTGCCGCAACGGTGGTTCTGATCTCAATCTCAGGAGTGATGTCTCCGGGCCCACTGTTTGCCACAAATATAGTGTACGGCATCAGGGGCGGGCTGCGTGCAGGAATCAAGATGGCGTACGGCCACACCGTGGTGGAGCTACCGCTGATCATACTTCTGGGGGTCGGGATCATCTCGCTGGAGTCTTTTCCCCAGTTTCGGGTGGCAATATCAGTCCTGGGCGCACTCGGGCTGTTTGCCTTTGCAGGCCTGCAGATCAAGGGAGCTATGCGTCCCAGGCAGGTGCAGGCACAACGCGCTGGACACGGTCCGTTTCTGGCAGGGATGATGCTTACCGCGCTGAACCCGTTCTTCATAATCTGGTGGCTCACCATAGGGACGAAGCTGATACTGGACGCCATGGAGATGTGGTCTGTTGCCGGTCTGGCCATAATGTTTGGGTTTCACATATGGATGGACTACGTATGGATGGGTACGGTGGGCTTTCTGGCAAAGAAGGGCTCCGGATGGATGTCAGACAGGGTACACCGGGCCGTTCTGGTGGCGCTTTCTGGCATGCTGATCTACTTTGGCATTATCTTCGCAGCCGAGGGACTAGCCACAATCTAGAATCTCCACCACAGGCTTGCACTCATCGTTAAAGGAGTTGATCCGGTGAACCAGCATCTCGCACATCTCCGGATCCAGCGATTCATAGTATCTGTCTATGTCGCCAAGCATGGTAACATGCTTTACCGCGCATGTGTTCGGAACAAGTATGAAAAGAAGAATCACTATCGATATTGAGATGGCGTAGATATGGAATTTTCCTTTAATCCTTTGTGATATCAATCTCTATTGTAGATATGTTTCTCTGCTTGCCGTCCTCTGACATCAGGAAATCTGACGCAATCCGCACATCTTTGATATAGTACCCCACGGTGTCCATTCTCTTTACTATCATCTGTGATACATCGACTGCCTGTGTGATTTTTTTGCCCCTAGCCTTTATTGTTACTGTCGGGTTGGATGCAATCTGTGTAAGCGTTGCATGTACGTATGTCATAATCGGCTTGCTGCCCACAAAGATAATGTCACGTCGTGGGGCAGTTTTTGCTACAGCTTCTGGCTGCGGCTCTACAGCCTTGGCTGCGGCTGGTGCCTCTGCTGCCGGCGCTTCTGCTGCTACGGGTGCCTCTGCGGCTGGCGCTTCTGCCATTGGGGGTTCCTCTGCGGCCGGTGCTTCTGCTGCTACGGGTGCTTCAGCTACTGGTTCTGCTGCCGGCGCTTCTGCCATTGGGGGTTCCTCTGCGGCCGGTGCTTCTGCTGCTACGGGTGCCTCTGCGGCTGGCGCTTCTGCCATTGGGGGTTCCTCTGCGGCCGGTGCTTCTGCTGCTACGGGTGCTTCAGCTACTGGTTCTGCTGCCGGCGCTTCTGCCATTGGGGGTTCCTCTGCGGCCGGTGCTTCTGCTGCTACGGGTGCTTCAGCTACTGGTTCTGCTGCCGGCGCTTCTGCCATTGGGGGTTCCTCTACGGGTGATTCTGACGGGGCTTCAGCTACTGGTTCTTCAGATGCGGGTGCCTCTTCTGCGGCTGGTTCTTCAGTTACTGGTTCTGCGGCCGGTGTTTCTTCTGCGGCCGATGCCTGCTGTGCAGGTTGCTCCGACTCGGGCGACCATGAATCAGAGACATCATCTAGATCATTTTGTGTTTCCTGACTTTTTTGAAATTCCGACAGTATTTCTTCAGCGTCTTTTAGTCTTTCTTGCACGTTCAAAATCTTCCTGTAGACTAGACCATTATCTTTTATTTAATTGATAGAGTACAAATCAGCTACGTAACATCCAGAAAATAATATACCCAGTTCGCGATATGCCAAAGAGAGCAAGTAGAGGACGCACCTAAATCATGAGACCCGACAGATCAAAGCGAACCACAGGCTAGGAAGGCCAGAATATCTGCCTGAGTGGCAGGCAGTTCGCATTCGTCCACCCTTTTGACAAGGTATACCGTCGAATAAAAATGCGAGATCACCACAGCGAGAAACAGGGAATTGGCCATCTGACTTGAACAATGTTTGCCCTGTAGCGAAAAGTTCATTGATCAGAACAGCCCAGACAGACCATGAAATACAAGCAGATGCTCAAGATTCGCAAGATTGAGAAGGATCCTCAGGTGCGAGACAGGATAATGCTGAACGTGATGGTGAAAAGGGACGGAATGAGCGTGACCAGGGCCGCGCGCTTTCTGGGCATGGCCCCGTCATGGGGAGTCAAGTGGCACAACCGGTACCTGAAGGAGGGCACTGCAGGCCTGCAGACTCGCACCCGCTCAGGCCGCCCACCGAGGATCTCAGGCGAGACCCTGAAGGCCGTTAAAAAAAAGTAAAAAAGACGGTGTACCTGACGGCAGAGGACCTGCGCGATATCATTCGCGACGGTTCCGGCATAGAGTACATGACGAAGTATACGATATCGTACGCGCGCTTCCTGCTGCGCAGCTGGGGATTCACCAGGAAGGTTCCGATGGGACGGCACGTGAAGAGAGCAAGCAGGCAGAAGATCGCGTGGTTCCGCAAGAAGCTGGGGCCGCTGATAGAGGAGAGGGTGAGGGCCGGCTACACGGCATGTGTGCAGGACGAGGCGATATGCGTAGCCGACGCGCGGCTCAGGAAGGGCGTCTACACGCCCAAGGGGGTCCGCGGCGTCTACACGTACACGGGATCGCACTCCAAGACCATCGTGTTCGGCCTGATCACGCTGGACGGGGAGGGGTTCTTCCAGAGATACGACTCCTTTACCGGGAAGGAGTTTGTCGAGTTCCTGAAGGCCGCATGCGAAAGGTTCGGGAAGATCCTGATGATAACCGACGGCGCGCCGCAGCACAGGTCGAAATTCGTCAGGGAGGAGATCGGGCGCCTGGACGGCGTGGAGCTGCAGTTTCTGCCGCCTGGCTGCCCGGATCTGAACGCGATTGAGGAGGTGTGGCTCCAGATGAAACACGCGATCTTGGACGTGCCGTACGTCCGGTTCAGCTCCATGTGCAGCGACATCGACAAGTGGCTGAGATCGTCCCTGCCAAAACTTGACATCGAAAGGTACCTCTACAGAAAAGCATAGGCAGGCGCCTGCAGGCGCACAGGGGATCGTGCGCGCGCAGGTCCGGAAACGGTAAACGGCCGCCCCACGACCCTTCACGGATCTGAACGAACCCGTATTTTGGGACAAGAGACATGATCCGCAATTAAGAATCGGGTCTTCGATGCCCATAATCTTACAGATGTGCGCTCCAAAGCATGCAACTTTCGTATGATTATGCCAAAGATCGTGCTCTAATGTGCCTGCGTGCTAATTACGAATCACATCTAAGAATAACAAGTGGCTTGGAAGAAATTCGGCAATCCTGTCTTCGGGCCTGCATCAAATCTGGCGGTTGTTCACGAAATTATACTCGGCGGTGTAGAGGCCGCAAGAAGCCTGCTACAACGGTAGGTTCAGAAGGCATGAAGGCAAAGGCCTGCGCGCAGTATTTAGGTGCGAGCCTTTGCATGAATGTTCGCTTGGATGTACTCATCCAGGAGCTGTTCCACGTCTTCGCCGGAGAGCGCTTTTGCCTTCTCCACCAGCTCCCTCTCCTCCACCTCATAGCAGTTCAGAACATCCTGGGAGTCCTTGAAGATCAAAAGCACCTTCTCCCCAAATATGGTATGGTACATCTTCTCCCGCTCCATGAGCTCGGGTTTTACCTTTACTCCATCCTTGCCAGCGCTTACGGGGTACACCACAGAGCGCCTACCACGCATCGGTATTTAGATAAAGCGGTCAGACTGTCAGGCAGCAACCCACATCAGCATCACATCATTAATAGATATTTCAGATATACTAAACATGTTGCAGAGAATAGTGCTCCATGTGGACTTTGACTACTTTTACGCACAGTGCGAAGAGATCAGAGACCTGAGCCTCAAGACCAAACCGGTTTGCGTTTGTGTCTACTCCGGCCGCGATCAGGACAGCGGAGCCGTGGCTACGGCAAACTACCTGGCAAGAAAGTACGGCGCCAAGTCTGGCATGTCCATCAGACTGGCAAAGGCAAAGCTCCAGAAGAGCGAGGATGCGGTGTTTCTTCCCACCGACTTTGACTACTACTCGGACATCTCAGAGAGGGCAATGAAGGCAATACAGGAGTATGCCGATGTCTTTGAGTACGTTGGCAGGGACGAGGCATACCTTGATGTCAGCGCCAGAACCGGCAGAAGCTACGAGATGGCAGCTCATGTGGCGCAGCAGATCAAGAACGCCGTCCGGGAGAGGATCAGGCTCACCTGCTCTGTCGGCGTGTCGCCCAACAGGCTGGTATCCAAGATAGCCTCTGACTTTAACAAGCCCGACGGGCTTACGGTTGTCACCCCGGACAGGGTATCTGAATTTCTGGAGCCGCTGAAGGTGCGCAACATACCCGGCATAGGCAAAAAGGCAGAGGGCACGCTGGCAGGCATGAAGATCACGACGGTGAAGCAGCTCCGGGATCTGGATATATTCGACCTCAACAAGAGGTTTGGAAGAAAGACCGGAGCCTACATTTATGGCGCGGCAAGGGGAGAGAACGACGAGCCGGTGGCCGAGAGGGAGCCAAGCGTGCAGTTCAGCAGGATCTCCACCCTCAAGCAGGACTCGAAGGAGTTTGACTTCCTGCACCAGAGCCTGCTGCAGGTGTGCCAGGAGCTGCACCATACCGTGCAGAAGAACGGAAGACTCTTCAGATCCGTCGGCGTGCAGTTCGTCCAGTCCGACATGTCAGGCAGGACAAAGTCCAGGATGCTAAGGAACCCCACATCAAGCCTGGGGGAGCTGGAGAAGGTGGCGACCATCCTCCTCCGGGAGGCGCTGGAGGATCAGGAGAAGCAGATAAGAAGGCTGGGTGTCAGGGTGTCGGAGCTGTCAGATGCAGTGGGCCAGATCCGCATGGACAGCTACTTTTGATGCACCCGGTCGTCTGCGGCTGCCGCCCCAGTCCCGTCCCGCTCGTCCAGTTTTTTTAACCGCCTGGTCTCCACGACCATCACAATAAGCAGAAATACAAAGAGCCAGGGCAAGAACATTATCTCTCCGGCAATTCCGTGAAACTCCTCCCACCTGTCTACGTCGGTGGTCACCTTGAGGGCGTACCAGGAGAGCGCGAATATTCGGAATACGTTGACAGTTATCGTGCCCAGTATGCCCACTGCAAACCACACCATCTTTCTGGGTCTTGGAATGTTCATCTTGAGCAGAAACGCCATCATCACGAGTGAGAATATGATCACGCTGTGCACACCGGCAGAGGGCCAGAACACCTGCAGCGCAAAGGGCCCGTGATCGCCCCTGAGGAACATCAGGTTGTCCCGTGCAGTTGCCATCCCCAGATCAAAGAGGCCGACGAGGCCCACGTTGATCTGAACCAGGTACGGCACCACGTACTGTAGCGGACCTAACGTGTCGTACGGAAAGAAGGCGTCAAGGGAGAGTATGGCCGCGCTGCCGCCGAGAAATATCGGCCCTGCGGGAGCGATTCGGATCCACCTCCTTCCAAAGAAGAGGCTCAGGGCTGCCGTCACAAATGCCGCCATTATTGCAAAGTCCCACAGCCACGTAAACGAGAATATCAACGGAACCTCGATGGACTCGCCGTAGGCTATCAGCATGTCCCGGAGGCCAAACTCCAGGGACACCAGGTACCAGATCACCACAGCTGCCAGCGGAACCACCATCAGAAGCCGCCTGTGGGATATCCCCAGCCTCAGGCCCACCAGCTCGGCTACCACAAACACCAAACCAAAGAGGAATCCCCCCCTGCCCTGGTTCCAGCTGAGGTTGAAGGTGTCAGGAAATGCCACCAGGGCAAAAACAATCGGGCTTGCCACCAGGGCCATACCAAGTATCAGACTTTTCTGCAATCGGAGATCCGGACATAACAGCAAATAAAAAATCTTGCACGCAGGGCGGGGATCTAGAAAAAGTCAGACAGTGTTCTCTGCTTTTTGAGCGATGCGATCATGCCGTGCTCCAGCCACTCCTTCCTGCTTATGCTCATGGGGCGCGCGGCCTCGTCCAGGGCCTGCTCAAAGCTGCCGGGCGTCGAGAACCCCTGCCGCATTGCAGCCCTTACCCCCTCCCGCACCTGCCACACACCCACGGGAATCGAGTACTCTGGACGTATCTCCCGGAGCACCAGCGCGCCTGCCTGGATCCTGTGCTCTGTCAGGTACTCGGCCACTGCCAGCCTGGCAGCAAAGTAGGCTCCCGCAATGGACGGCGTGCGGCGCATTCCCCGAAAGTCCTCGTGATCCGCACCAAAGCCCATCGCGCCGTTGGAGTACCAGGCCTCGATCATCTCGTACAGCCACCGGTGCGGGAACAATATCACCGAGAAGAGGTTCCCCAGATGCTCAAAGTGAAACACCCTGTGCTCGTCTAGCACCGAATGATCCAGGGCCTGCTTTATCAGATGGGACGATATGATACTGTCGGTGGCAGTTATGCTCCACCTAGTGGGAACCAGCCTTCTCCTCCTTCCCACCATTCCGATGCTAAAGCACTTCTGAATACGGGAGATATCCACGCCGCTATCGTAGAGGTGTAGCACCGCGTCCTGCGCCATCAGATCCTTGTCATAGTACACCTGCTGGACCTTTCTGTGGGATGTCGTGTTGGCGAACTTGGCGGATTTGATCTCGCCTACCGGCCCGAAGGGGGCGCTGTGGCCGTCAAGGTGCACCAACGGTGTGGCCGCCCTGCGAAACTGCAGCTCCGAGTCTGCCGGCCCGTCTGACATTGCCATCTCTTGCAGCGCCTCGATGTACCTGCCCTGTGGATCATCTGCCCTGACCCTCTGGACCCCGCGCACCAGGCTGAGGCGGTACTTTACAATCTCGTCCAAGCTCTTCCCAAGCCACCGCTCAGGCGCGTCCAGTATGGCGGTGTCCCCGTGGTCCGGCGGCACCATGGGGCCGACGTTTACCCTGGGGTAGCTGCGCGCGCCCACAAACACGGATGGCGGACTCGAGCCGCTGAGGGAGTTTGACGAGAACAGGCCATCGTACTTTGAGAGTATCATGTTCCATCGAAGCTCAAGCGATCTGCGGATATCCTGCGAGTTTTGCATGTGTGGTTCTTGGACTGCACACCGTATAAAGATGGCATGACACCATCCTGGCAGGACGCCGGTTCCGCATCCGGCTGCCAGCGAGGTTTAAACGGAGCTGCCGCAAAACCAGTGTATGCCCATCAGGAGAATCGTATCGTTTCTTCCAAGCGCCACAGAGCTCATCTACGAGCTGGGAGTGCAAGACATGCTGTTTGGAGTGACGCACGAGTGTCTGTACCCTGCAGATGCCGCATCAAAGCCGCGGGTCATCTCCGCTGTGTTTGATCCACAGCACATGTCAAGCCGGGAGATCGACGAGAAGACCCGCAGCCTGATGGAGGGAGGCCACGACATATTCAGGCTTGACGAGGATGTCCTCTGCGCTGCCAGGCCGGACCTCATAGTGTCCCAGAACACATGCCAGGTCTGCGCCGCGCATACAGGCCAGGTGGATGCGGCCCTGAAGGCGCTTCCCCAAAAGCCCCGCGTCCACTCTATGGATCCTCACAGCATGGGGGAGATACTGGATGGCATCGTGGAGTTTGCAGAGATGGTGGGGGTGCCAGAGCGCGGCCGGAGGCTGCGCGCGTCACTGGAGGATCGAATTCGCACCGTTACGGGGAGGCTGGCAGGCTCCACGCCCCGGGTGCTGGCGCTGGAGTGGCTTGATCCGTTCTTTACCGCGGGGCATTGGGTTCCTGAGATGATCGGGGCAGCCGGCGGGCAGAATCTCGTCAGCGGCACCGGTGAGCACTCCAGAGTCATGCCGTTTGATGAGATAGCCGCAGCAGATCCGGACATCATGCTGCTCATGCCGTGCGGGTTTGATACGCGGCGCACCGCATCAGACTACCGCAGTGTGCTGCAGGACAGAAAGGACTGGCAGGGTCTGAGGGCCGTAGAGGACGGCCAGGTATATGCCCTGGATGCGAACTCGTACTTTAGCAAGCCCGGCATAAGGACGGTTACCGGAATCGAGGTTCTGGCAGGGATACTCCACCCCGGGGCGTCAGCAGACATCCCGGTTCCCGCAGGCTCCTCTGAGAGGGTCTAGTTGCTCAGCCGGCACTCCACGGCCAGGGATCTGGTGGTGGTGTAGTACGTGATCAGGAGGAGCGCGATCGCGGCTATTCGCAGCGGTATCTCATAGTTTGAGACAAAGGCAGACGCGGTAGCGCCGACGCTTCCAAAGGTCGAGATGATAGCAAAGCCGACAGGCCCGCAACTGCAGGCGCCGGCAACGGCCCCTACTATCGAGCCTGCCACGCCTCCGCCCATCTTCCTTCTGGAGCTGCGTAGAACCCTTATCCGGTATACGTTCATCGGGAGCACTACTGCCGAGAGAGCCGAGAGTACGACTATCAGGGCCAGTCCGAGCTCGCCGTCCTGCGGTATGTGGCCCACAAAGTACGGCTCCAAAAAGACGTACTCGGAGAGCAGCAGAAGCGGAAACAGGAGACCCGCGAAGATGACCAGCGCAAGTACCGCATACCCCGTACTTGAAAAGACCACTCTCGTTGCGTTCAATATGCCACAGATGCGAGGGGGTTGGATTTAGACTATTTGTTTTTGCCACCAGAGCCCGTGCCCAAATCCGATAGGCGGTACCGAATAGCCTGCAATGGCTCTGCCGCTGCAACGAACACATGTGCAGGACTGCATGCTGGAGCGGCCTACCACCCAAGTACATCGTAGTACGACCGGGGGACGTACTCTTTCATCGAGAGGAGAAGCTGCCAGGCGGCCCCGTCAAGAACGTGGGTATCGCAGTAGTCGCTCTCGTTTCGAACAGAGCGGCCAAAGCCCTGCAGGAGTTTCACCAGGGTGGCATACCGGTACCAGTCCCGATCTCTTTGCGCCTTGACCTTTGTCCTCTTGTCTGCCATGGACAGGTACGGCGTCTTTACTATAATCTGAAAGCGGGACAGGTCGTCCTTCAGGTCAACGCCGTACCAGAGTGACGGCGACGCAAGAACGTTGGGACGGTGCGTCTTGGCGTGGGCATCAAGAACGGCTGCCCTCTTTCCCTCCACGCCTTCGTGGGCAATCGAGACCCGACTGCCGACAAGGCTCTGCAGGTCGCCGCACTGCCTCTTTGTGGTGGTAAGTACCAGGCCCTTCTTGTCGCGGTACTGGTTCATGATCTCCTCGGCCTTGCGGTACACGGCATCGTAGTCCTCTGCAGTGGATCTGTAGTTGAGCCACCTCACGTTGTGGAACTTGATCCTTCTGCTTCTCGCCGGAAACGGCGACAACGGCACCTCGACAAAGGCGCACTCAGACTCGGGCATGTCCATCGTTTTACAGAACCTTCCCTTGTGAATTGTTGCGCTCATGAAGAGCTGGTGCGGCATATCAAAGAACTGTTTGGTGTACTTGCCCACCTCTATGGGCTTGATCGATATCTTCGTCACATTGTCTGAAAAATCCCTGTGCTCCTGCACCACAAAGTTCTCAGGATCCTCCTTGATCTCCATGATGGACGTGTCTATCGACTCCCTTCTCCCCCGGAGCCTCAGCGTCTGGTCCGTGCGCGGGTCGTCTGCCTCTAGCCTCTGTATTATTCTGGTGTAGCCGTCCCCCAGGGCATCCATTATCTCAAGCGTGCCGTCTATGGTGCCCGTTACAAAGTCCGCAAACTGCAGTTTCACGTCTTCCATGTATGATGGCAGGATGTCCAGCCCGATGTACCCTATGATCTGGTTCTCTATCTCGTGCGCCTCGTCGGCCACCAGGCACTTGCGCTCCAGATACTCCGCCATTCCCTTGGAGTAGAGGCGCGTCTGAAAGTACGACGAGTAGTTGAATAGCGCGTGGGTTGCCAGCAGTGCCTGGAACTTTTGGTTGTAGTAGTGGCATGTCTCCTTTATCGGCTCTGAGATCCGCTCGTCCTCGGTGCCCTGGTTGAAGACCGCCAGCATGGACATGGAGGGCTTGTACTTGCAGTACTCGGTCTCCTTTTTGCCTGCAGGCGTCTTTGTCTCCCAAGAGCACACCCCAAAGTTGCAGCCCAGCCTAGGATCCCGCGCGGCGTCATTGTAGGATATGCCGGTGCGCTTGTATATCTCAAGGCACGGAAAGTTGGACATGCCCTTCATGGGGTACACAAACTCAAAGTCCCGCGTGTACTGGTCCTGCAGTATCTTCTGCGCAGTCACTATAAACGACGAGCCCAGCGACTTTGCCACGGTCATTGCAATGTGTGACTTGCCCACGCCCGTTGGCATGCACAGCAGGATGTTCTTGTATCCTGATTTGATGGCGGAGTCGATATCGACTATGACCTTCCTCTGAATTGGTCTGGGCGTGTACTTGCTGGGAAAGTGCTCCAAAAGCATCATAGCTGCAGGCTCGACGTGAGCTGGTATTATTGCTTTGGCAAAAGTGAGGCTACCTGCCCCACCGGGCCAATCGTGAAGGCACGGCCGGGCGCACAAACCCGCACCCGAGATACGTGTTCAGACTTTTATCTTGGCAGTGGTAAAGTCTCCGAGTGCAGTTCTCCGTTTTATCAGACATATTCGAAGAGATGGAAAAGACCGCCAAGAGGCTTGAGCTTACAGACCACCTGGTGCGCCTCTTTGAGCAGACGCCCGTCGACGTGATCGCAAGAATCGTCTACCTGATACAGGGAAAGCTAAGACCCGACTATGAGGGGATTGAGCTGGGCGTGGCAGAGAAGATGGCCATACGGGCCATCTCCAAATCGTCAGGTACTCCCGTCAACAAGGTCGAGGCGGCGTACAGGGAGAGCGGGGATCTTGGCGACGCCGCGTCATCCATACTAAGGCAGAAGGCGCAGACCACCTTTGTCATGGAGGACATCACCGTGGAGAGGGTGTATGAGACCCTGGTCCGGATTGCAAAGCTGGGAGGATCCAGGTCGCAGGACATGAAGATAAAGTACATCTCAAGCCTGCTCAACGACGCCAGCCCCAAGGAGGCCAGCTTCATCCTCAAGCTCCTGCTGAACACGCTGCGACTGGGCATAGCCGAGAACACCGTAATGGACGGACTGGCCGTGGCCTTTACCGGTGACAAGGGCAACAGGAAGATACTCGAGAGGGCGTACAACGTATCAAGCGATCTGGGACTTGTGGCAGAGACCGTTGCCAGGGACGGCATAAAGGGGATGGAGTCGTTTCAGGTACGGGTCTTCAGCCCCGTCAGACCCATGCTGGCAGACAGGGTAAAGAGCGAGAGCGGGGCCATGGAGAAGATGGAGGGACCGTTCAGCGCAGAGTACAAGCTGGACGGGGAGAGGGTGCAGGTTCACGTCCAAGGCAGGAACGTGACGCTCTTCTCACGCAGCCTGGAGAACATTACAGAGTACTACCCGGACATAGTTGAGAAAATTCCCGGGACTCTCAGGACCCGGGAGGCGATACTGGAGGCAGAGGCCGTGGCCATAAACGAGGACACCGGCGAGTTTCTTCCCTTTCAGGAGCTGATGCACCGGCGGCGCAAGCACCAGCGGGAGAAGGCGGTTCTCGAGTATCCCATCACGGTAAACTTTTTTGACATCCTTCTGGCCGACGGCAAGAGCTGCCTTGACAAGCAGTACTCGGAGCGGAGAAGTCTGCTGGAGGAGATGGTGATGCCAGACGAGTTTGCAAGGAACATTCCCATGAAACCGGTCCACAGCAGGGACGAGATCGAGGACTTTATGGAGAACAGCATAAACGCCGGATGCGAGGGCCTGATGCTGAAGCTCGACGGGGCGCCGTACCGGGCAGGATCCCGCGGCAGCCTCTGGCTGAAGCTCAAGCGCGAGTACAGAAACGAGCTGGGAGACAGCCTTGATCTCGTTGTGATCGGGGCATTTACAGGCAAGGGCAGGAGAACCGGAAGGTACGGCACCCTGCTGCTGGCCACGTACAACGATGAACGGGATACCTTCCCAAGCATCTGCAAGGTGGGAACCGGGTTCACCGACGAGCACCTGGACACGTTCTACCAGATGCTCTCAGACAGGGTGACGTTGAAGAGGAATGCCAGGATCGAGAGCGAGATGGTGGCAGATGTATGGTTTGAGCCCGAGACGGTGATCGAGGTGGTGGCATCAGAGATTACCCTCAGCCCCATCCACAAGTCCGCCATGGATTCCATCCGGAGCGGAAGCGGGCTGGCGCTCAGGTTCCCCAAGTTTACCGGAAAGATCAGGTCAGAGAAGATAGCCGAGGATGCATCCACCGACGAGGAGGTCGTGGCGCTGTACAAGAGCCAGAAGAAGACGGTGCGCGACTCGCAGTCCCACACGTGAGGCCGCAGTCCGGCGCTGCGACACGAAAGACTAGGCCCGCGCATGTGGCCACATCCACGCCTCGTCCAGGCACGAGGATACACGTTTGAGCAGATACCTGCGCCCGGCCCGATGCGGCAGGCGGACCCACACACACAGGCATGCCAAAGCTTTATCTTAAAAATAGTCAGGAATGTGACAAATGAAGACAAAGGTGTTTGCACTTGCAGGAGCGGCGGCAGTCGTAGCTGTTCTGGCAGCCGCTCTGGCGTACACTGACACACCGCCGCAGACCAGATACGAAGAGTCCAACCTGCAGATAAGGGAGGCCCTTGCACAAGAGCAGATCAGCATGTCGGCGCCGATCAACCTGTCCACCCAAGATCTGATAGAGCAGTTCTGCTATCCGTTCATCGACGAGGCAAACCCAGTTCTCTCACAGGAAGGGTCGATGGGACGCATCATAATCAGCAGCGCAAGTGCAGGCAGGAATGTCCCGATACAGTACTGCACGTCCACGGAGATCGTTGGAACCGCAGAAGAGTTTCTTGGCAACGTGCACATGGCAGGATCCTCAGACGAGCCCACCATTGCAATAGGCGCGATCCAAGTGAGCCACACGCAGAGCTTTGAGGACATGGCGGTGGTCTTTGAGTCAATGGTGCAGGTTCTTGCGTGCGACTGCTGGGAGGAGGCGCAGGCACTATCCATGCCCCCTGCCTGGGACACCGAGGGCGGCAGCGTTGGTGACTGGCAGGCCGAGCCCGACAGGATACCTGACAGATATGAATCCCTGTACGACATGATATGGGACATCAACACAAGGCACCAGCAGAGCGAGCTTGCAGAGCCCCTGACCGTCTCAAACATAATCGAGCTGGAGGGAAGGATGATCCAGATCATACTGCTCCCAAATCCACAGGGAATCGAGTGGCAGATGCGCATCGTGCTCTGAGGGATGCTGCACCGCACGCAAGCACAATATAGAATGGAGTTTATTTTGGCATCATGCTTGAAGAGATGTGGCTGATCCTGTTGGGGTTTGGAGCCGGGGCCATAGGATCCATGGTGGGGTTCGGCGGCGGGGTCGTGATAGCGCCCGTCTTGACATTTATGGGATTTCCCCCGGCGCTGGCAGCAAGCAACAGCCTCTTTGGGGCGTTTGGCAACATCAGCGCAGCCGTGCTCACACACACGCTGAAGAGGCGGCTCAAGTACTCGCTGGGCCTGAAGATGGGCCTGGTGTCGGTTCCCGGCACGGTGCTGGGAGCACTTCTCTCCGGCTATGTGGAGTCAGACGTCTTCAAGGTACTGTTTGGCGTGATACTTGTAGTGATCAGCGCCTACATACTGACCAAGGGCAGGATGAGGGCGCACTCAACAGGCCATACGTGGCTTGTGGTAGTACTGACGGCAGGCGCCAGCTTCTCTGCTGGAATCGTGTCCAGCTTCTTTGGGGTCGGCGGCGGCATCATCTTTGTGCCCCTGATGGTGCTTGTCATGGGAATGACGATGAAGGACGGCGCCGCGGCGGCCCAGCCGGCACTGCTAGTTGCCGCCTTTGCCGGCCTCGTATCCCACAGCATGCTCGGGCATCCGGACTTTTACCAGGCCATGCTGCTGATGGCTGGGGGCTTTGGGGGCGGACTGCTGGGAGTCAGGGTGTCCCGTGGGCTTGGGGACAGGCACCTGCGGGTCATCGTATCCGTGCTGATCACTGCGGCTGCCGTCAGGCTCTTCTGGGAGGCGCTAGACGAGATGTACCGCGGGGGCGCCCTCTTTGCCGTGTACGGACTGCCATCGGAGATCGCAGGATCCGGACTACTTCCGTAGAGATGCCTATCTTGTCTCATCAACGCAGAACGAGACCACGGCGGACGATGCCGCATCCCGGGACAGGGCAAAGTCCAGGGCGGATGCCATCCTCTCGCTGTCAGGCTCCGCTCCGGCAACAGTTCCTGCAAACACAGAGAAGATCCTGATCCTGGACTTGAGGACATCGCTGAGCTCCTGGTTGACCGTGGCGGTGAACGGGCGCAGCGCCCCGCGGAACACCTCTATCTGCCCGCGGCGTATGCCAGAGACCCTGCCTGCCGGCATGTCCGGACCCACTATCACAACAGAGCCTGTCGCATCCTTGAACAGCCGCGGGTCTCTGCCTCCCCCGGGCACAAAGTACTCCAGGGCGCTCTGGGCCACGGCCGCCGTGCTGGTGATGAACCTGTCTACCAGTCCGTCCCACTGGGATCTTGACAGCCCCACAAGCTTTGGGAACTCGGGCAGGTTGCCGGTCATGTGAACCACGCCAGCCACCGGTCCCAGTTTTGCGCCCGCGGTGTTAAGCCACCTCAGGATCTCATCGGCGGATGTGGTGTCCACTACATGTGAGTGAAACTTGTTGGAGATGGACTCGCGATACTCCTGGGGGGTGTCCCCGGACACAAGACATACCGCCTTGCCTCCGCTTTGTTCTATGTGTGATGCCAGAAACTCCGCCCTCTTTACGTCCGCATCGTCTGCTGCCTGTATGGTAAGGACCACGGCCTTGCCAGCAAGGTCTGGCCGGTGCACCGACGGGGCCGCCGCCCCGATGTGCGGCTTGACCGGATAAAACACCCTGTCCCCTGGAACCACCTTGCCGTTGAGTATCGCCGCCATGTCGTCATCACACAGATCCAGCACCGTCCGGGCAACCTGCTCTTGGGACAGGAACTGCCTGTCAGCAATCATATGGGATGTGTTTCGCTGAATCTTCTCTGCAATTGCCTGGATCTTGTTCAGCAGTCTGGCCAGTATCTGCGTCAGCTCGCCAGCGCTCCTGCCCGTGGACTCGGCCATGCCCTCTGCGGCCTTGGCAATTCCCTGCTCCACAACATCAGGGCTCTCCCCCAGCAGACCGACTATCTGCCCGTTGGCCGCGTCCACCTGCTCCGGACTCAGATCCTCAAAGCCGCCAACCCTCATAAACTCCGAGGCGGCCTTGGGGTAGACGGTCTTGTAGATGCGATCCGAGTGCACCGGCCCGGGGTTTGTGGCAATGGAGATTATCCCCCTGTCTGCAAGCTCCCAAGACATGGCCTCTGCCAGCCTGTTCTTGGCTCCCTGGGATGCTGTGTACGGGCTACGGAACCTGTAGGGCCTCTGCTCCAGCGGCCTCTCCTCCGTGAAGAATGTAGATATCGTGATTATCTTTCCGCCCTTGGCCATTACGTCCAGGGCCCGAACCGAGGTCCAGAAGGTGCCAGTAAGATGGATGCCCACGGTGCTCCCAAACTCGTCAAGTGGGGCGCTGGCAAAGCAGGTCACCGGACCCGAGACGCCGGCATTATTTACCACGCAGTCCACCGTGATGCCGTCGTCCCTGATTGCGTCAAACATGCGGTTGACGTTCTCCTCATCGGCCACATCAACTCCGGAGAAGAGCCTGACGGAGGCTCCGCTTCCCACACTGGAGATTATCCCGTTTAGCATTCCGGCAGTATCCTCCAGCGGTCCTCGCCTTCTTCCCAAGAGTATGACCGAGGCGCCTCCCTCAACAAATTTTTTGGCGATGGCCTGGCCGATTCCCGTACCGCTGCCGGTAACCAACACAGTCTTGCCTTGAAACTTTAACATGAACAGCCTACCGCACGTACAGCATTATTTGTTTGGATATGCACGCAGTGCGCGGCCCAAGCTGCCTCGAGTATAATGCCGCTCCCACAGTAGCCTTGGGATCCACAAAAGCCGGCCCGGCAGGCTATACGAATCTCTGGACTGCCATAGCATGAGATTGCATACTGCGTCGAGCCAGGCGCAAAGATTTTCCCGGTGTGCATTTTTCATGTCCGAATGATGGGGGAGTGCGGCCTCGCACGACTGCATGTACACACTCAGGTCCCGCTCGAACCTAGGCACGGTTTTGCGAGACGCGACGCGGTTTTGTGCCTAGAAGGATCGCCGACCTGAGTACATACGACTGCATGTCTGATATCTTTATTTGTGGGATTGCCTGCGTGCACTTAATGCACGATACCGAGTCTGACACGTTCGAGCCAAAGACATGGCCCCAGAAGGTATGTGACATGCTCGCCGAGATAGACATCAAGTGCCGGCCAAATGAGATCGCCGCAGGTGATGTAGAGGGAGACGACTACTATGGAAGGTTCTTCTCCCAGACGCCGAGGATGGTCACCAACAAGGGAAGCCTGGAGGTAGAGAATGCGAACATTGACGTCATCCACATTATTCAGAAGGGATAGAGATGCAGGATCCTAATCCACTACCATGGGGCGCAATGGACAGGTTTCAGGCACACTTTATCGTAAGAAGAGACACCGGCCACGGCAAGGACTTTGTTGCCAGAACGATACTCAAGACCACGGGGCACTTTGCCGCAAAGAAGATAGCGTCGGTCAGCTGGAACGGCGGCAGAATCGCCGAGGTTCTGAACGCAGATACCGCGCTAAACGACATGATATCCAGGGAATCCACAAAGGATGCAGACATCCGCATCGAGCCCACCGGCACCGGAGTCAGGATCAGAAGCAAGTGGAAGAACCACTTGGAGTTTAAGATCACAAAAGAGATGTTTCAGATCTACGACAAGATTGCAGGGCATGTAAAGTCGCTCTGAGCCTTGCCCGTACGGGTTTGATGCCCAAAAGAGCCACGCCGACAGATCTATCGGACCGTACCTTTTGCGTACCGCCGCCGGATCACAGATATGCCGCATCGCCGGAGGTCATGGCGCCGCAGGCAGGGTAATCCGCACCAGCGCCCATGCCGCACCTAGGCCTTCCACCAGTCCAAGGCAATGTAGCCCACCTGGCCCCGGGCCTGCGGAACCGCCAGTATGAAATGCTTTCTCACGGTGGTGGCCAGCCTGCCTGCCAGCACTACCGCAGTAGAGCTCATCGAGTCCCGCTTGCTGTAGACCTGAACCAGGTACGGCGCGTGGTCGATTCCAGGGCCCTTCTCATACACCGCAAAATCGCAGCCAAACTTGATTCCCGGATTTACCACGTATCCCAGATCGCGAAAGTTCCTGTACACCTGGTACTTTTTGTCAAAGTCATCGTACTCCTCCCGGCACACCAGGAGCACCTCGTCCCGTGACATCTTCCTTCGGGATCTGAACACGGATATCTCCGACTCCTCCATCAGGTAGAACCCCTCGATCAGATCCAGAATCAGCGGGGCGTCTATCTCGCCGGGCTTTGGCTTGGGAATGCCCAGAGGCTTTCCGTAGTAGCCGGCGCTAAAGAGCCTCTGCGAGTCGGCAATGTTCCAGACTACAATCCTATTCTCAATTAATTCGCTCTTCAATCTACAAACTGAGCGCCAGCAGTATAAACGAGTCTGACACCCTCTGGCACTTGTCGGCCATCTCCTCTATTCCCTCTATGACATCCTTTAGCAGAAGGAGCTCCTTTGTGTCAGAAACCTCGTTTAGAATTCGAAGGGTTGCCTGACGGTACTTTGTGTCTATCTCCCGCTCTATTGCCTGCGTCTCCTGTGCCAGATCTATGGAATTTGGGGCGTTGTTGCTCAGGTTTCTGATCACCTCATTCAGCTTGTAGACCTCGTCGACCACCAGCTCGATCAGCTTTGTCAAATCCTTGTCGATCTTTGTGTTCTTTAGCGTTATCGGCTTGATGTTTGCCAGCTTGAATGAAATTCCCGTGATGTACCCCGCAATCTCGTCCATGGTGTACGCAGTGTTCAGCAGGTTCTCACGATTCATAATGAGGCCGCCCACGTCTGCTACCTCCCTTGTGATCTTTCGGCGGAGGTTCTCCACCTCGTCCTCGATGGACGATATCTGATCCAGGCTGCTCTTGACTGCTGCCCTGTCCTTTCTGAGCATCGCATTGGGCAAGGTCGCCAGCTCCCTGGTTGCATTCAGAATTCTGTTAATCTCATCCTGAAGTACAGCAATTGCTTTTCTTTTAGCCTGTACTTCAAGCTCTCCGCTGTACATTTACAGAGTATAATTATTTGGCTGCGTTAATTAAATCCTTTGGGAAAGTATATCTTCTGGACGCTTTGGGCGGCGCATGCAAGATTAACTCCCAGTTATGGAAAACCTGGGCGCCGGCAGACCACGCCGGTACGCATATCAAATGGAGATTATCTCAAGCACCGAGTCAAGGGCGATGCCAAACTCGTCCACAAATCCGGCAGTCACCTCCAAGACATAGAGTGCCTCCCCCCGGGGGCCCGTACCGGTGCATGTTGCAGTCTCGAGCGCGGACTTGCACGGGGGGACATCCTTCTCGATGTGCACCACGTTACCGTCCGCATCAAACCAGATTATATCCAGCGGAAACTGCATGTTGAGCATCCACATAGAGTAGGCTCCCGGCTCATCAAATACGAAGATCATACCCTGGTCGTAGGGCATCTGTTCCTGGAACATGAGGCCGCGGACGCGGCGCGGCTGGGTGTCGGCCACCTGCACCTCAAGCGCCCTGCCGTCAAGTATTACCGTACCGCGGGGGAACTCCACTGACTCCAGCTTGGCATCGTCAGGAATTGAGAGGATGCCGGCAACCCCTATAATCACCGCGGCGATTCCTATTGGGATCAGGGCCTGTGCTCTTGTTGCCACATGTAGATGAGAACCTCTCCTGTTAAAATATCCTTATCCCGGCGATAGACAATAAATTATACGAGAGACTCCATGCATGGTACAGATGAAGAGTCCAGACAGACTGAACTCGATAAAAGAGGCGCACGAGTTTGAGAGGAACAAGTTCAGCCAGAGGGCCGAGGACTATCTGGAGGTAATAGCGGAGCTGGTGGAGCAGAGGGGCTATGCGACCACTCTGGACATATCAAGGTACATGAACGTCAGCGCGCCCAGCGTGACCAAGATGCTACGCCGGCTGGACGAGGCAGGATATCTCGAATACGAAAAGTACCACGGAATAAACCTCACACCAAAGGGCAGCGAGCTGGCAGAGGCCATCAGGCAGAAGCACAGCATCCTGCTGGAGTTCTTTGAGATTCTGGGGGTCGGCCACGAGACTGCCAACCTCGACGCAGAGGGCATTGAACACCACCTCAGCCCCAAGACCATCGGGCAGCTAAGAAAATTCCTCATGTTTTTGAAGTCAAACCAGGCAATAATAGAGATAATCAAGAAGCTCTGATCTTGACCCGAACATCGCGGGGATTGACCTTGGCAAGATCCTGCGCCTCCCGGGAGTGCCTGTGGAGCTTGATGTAGCCGTTCTTGCCCACTTGGTCCGAGAGGATTACCTCATCGCCTGCGAGTATGTCGGCTTCCATTCCACCGTACTCCCGCCCCACCATGAGGCACAGGGAGCGCTTTGACTCGGATATGCGAAGTGGTATCTCCGACGGCACCGCTGCCTGCTCCCTCTCCTGTATGTCTATGCGAACCTGGAGCTGCTTCTCCAGCTCGGTTATCTTGGAGCCGCCGCGGCCGATTATAGCAGGTATGCATCTTTTGCCCACCCGGATTCGGACGCTGTTGCCTGACAGCACCTCGATCTGGGCATCGGGGTCAAACCGCCGAAATGTCTCGGTAATCTTCTCCTCAACCAGCTTGTGCATGTCGTGGCCCTGGGTAACCGGTATGACGACATTCTCCTCGCCAAAGGTGTAGATCTCGTACTCCAGTATGCCGTCCTCAAAGTCGCGAATCTCGATTACCGGCCGTGCCAGATCCTGCTCCACCATTCCAGAGGGAACCTTGATCTTCAGTTCCAGCTGGTACACCTTGTCGATCTGCCCGTACTTGACAAAGACCACGGTATCCAGGACGCTGGGAATGATGCCTAGCTCTATCTTGCCCATAAAGCGCTGAATCGAGTCCAGCGGGGCGCTGGCGTGCACCACGCCGACCATGCCCACCCCAGTAAGCCGCAGATCCGAGAATATCGTAAAGTCTTCGCGCCTCCTTATCTCGTCAAATATGGTGTAGTCGGGCCGGACAAGCATCAGTATGTCTGCCGAGTTTTCAAAGGAGCCGTCCAGCCTAGTGTACTGTGTGACTGCCCGGTCCACCTGCAGATCTCGCGGCGACTCGAAGGTCTTTACTATCTTTCCGGAGGAGTGGTAAAAGTTTGCAAGGCTCGATGCCAGGGTGCTCTTGCCGGAGCCCGGTGGTCCTGATATCAGCATGCCCTCGGCCTGCACGGTCAGTCTTGTCATGAGCTTCTCAGATATGCCATAATCCTTTAGGGACATCCGGACTGTGGGATGCACGATAGTAATCTCGTACTTTTCTGAGAAGGGCATCTGGGTGATGGCTATCCGGTAGTCGCCGTGCTGCACCACTAGCGCCCCGGGCTTGGATATCTCAACGTTCATCCCGGCCCTGGAGGACTCGAGTATCTGGGTGGTAATCTCGTGCAGGTAGTCCCGTGTAAGGGCCACATCCCCTGCTGGAACGAGCTCAAAGTGTCCCGGCTTGCCCCTCTTTGCCATGGCCGGCAACCCCTCCTTGAGGTGCACGCTCATGGTCTGGGCATCAAAGTACTGCAGGAACTCCATCTGCTCATCCCTGGGAGTGGGATGCTGGAGGCTGACGGTGACTCCCTGAACCTCCGCCACCAGGGACTGGACGCGGTCCGATGTATACAGTATGGCACTGTTCTGCACCGCAACATCCTTGATTATGGCGTCAATGCGCCCGCGCTCTGAGAGACTGACATCGTCCGCGCTAGGCCTTGATCCTGCAAATCGAATCTGCAGGTCAAAGCCTGCAGCCATCTCCTTTATCTTCCTGATCTCCTCCAGGCCGATAAAGCCCTCCTCCTTTTTTTGTGCGGCCTGGGACTGCAGCTCGTCTATGACGGCCTCGGGAATTATAATCTCCGAGCCTTCAAAGCCGCCGGATCTTATCAGCTCGGTAATCCGTCCGTTGATAACTATGCTTGTATCTACAACTATCTTATCCAAAAACGCTAATCGGTTTTGCTGTTTTTATTGCTCACTTAAGTTTTTAGAATCGAGCTACGCCTAACATGGCATCGGTCCACCTGCCGTCCGAGACTGGCGCTATGGCTAGCCCGAAATTAGCGTGCCCGAGTGCAGGGCGTGACTGCATATCCGGCAGACCCGCGGCCGCGTCCTGCCGTGATCACGGCAGGGATCGGACTGGCCCGTACCTTGCGCAAGAATGGAAATCTGTGAAACCAAAAAAGTTAGGTTTATTACCAGATTACAGGAATTAAGGTAAATGAACATTAGAATACTGTTCACAACATTAATTGCCGGCATGCTTGTTGTAGGCGCCGCTCCTTCAGCCTGGGGCTCTGCCCAGCTGGACGCGCTGATAAACCCCAACAACAGCGAGTCACCATTTGAGATCAAGTACCAGCGATCGGTCTTCATCGAGTACGAGGACGGCGGTCAGATCGCAGATGCCCTGAGAGGCGCCAGTGGCTCGTTTGCGTTCACGCAATCTGACGGCGACCCGGAGGTGGAGAACCTCAAGGGACTGATCAACCAGAACATCCGGTCCGCCCAAAGCCCCACCAGCATCAAGGAACTCAATGTCGACTATCTGGTGACCCTCAGCGGCAACCAGGAGCTGACATCCATAGACTACAAGATTGTGCTCACCGGCACGTTGCAGGATTACATAATCGTTGAAGGCCAAGGAGCCGGGAGATCCATCATCGATATAGGATGGAGGGATCTCACGGCAGACGGCCCAGTTAGCATGCAGGGAGGAGAGATCAACCTCCCCATCAGTGCCATAGACCAGCTGGCTCCCGATGTGGCAGCGGTAATCCAGGGCGAGGCCAGGGATCTTTTGGAGCGGCCGCTCATTGATGCAGCCCAGATCCACAACCAGCCCATTGCAACCTGGCACTTTCTGTTTGATGCCACGGGAATAACCGAGGATGCGCTCCAGTTCGGCCTGTCAGAGGAGATCGCCGGGTTTGTGGTGTCCAAGTTCACCATGGGAGAGAGCAGCATCAGAGAGGGGATAAAGATAGAGAGGGAGTTTGAGGCCACATTTACCCATGACAGAGAGTACACCGTCAGAACCCTCGAGTCATCAGACAGTGCCAGCCTGTCCGTAATCGGATTTGCAGTAGGAGACAGTCTGGATGACACCGAGGTATTAGGGGTAACGCCAGAACCGCCGGAGGGAACCTCGATCAAGCCAACAGGCGACTTTCCCGTATTCATCATATACGGAATGGCAGGACTGGCAGCAGTGGGCGGCGGGGCGTTCTTCCTGTTCAGCAACAGGGCCCTGAAAAAGGAGGCAAACATGGGACAGCAGGGAATCGATCCGTCCAGACTTACAGCGTACCAGACCAGCTCGAGCGCGGGCGGCTATCAGACCAACAGGGCAGAGGCACAGCTCAAAGTCGGCGACGACTACCAGAAGCACCGGAGCGTGTACGACGAGGCGCAGGACTCGCAAAAGGATGATGACGACACGCCACAGAGTACCAAGGGCGCCATGCCCAAGGGCTGGTAGCAAGAGTTAGTGCGTGCCAGTAGTAACCCTCCTTCTGTTTTCACGATATTCAGCTTTGCAGTCCACCTGAGCCGGTTACAGGAAACCGTTGGCTCCGTTTGACCTTGCTCCATGTGGGACAGATCTTTCACTCCATGCTTGGAAACCTCAGGCTTTGGGGCCATCACCGTACGCCAAGCCGGATCTTTTTCTGTTCTGTTGCCTGCCATCTCTGACAACCCATCTCCAGGCCACATCTCCTGTATGGAGGGAGGAGTTTCCTCT
Organism: Cenarchaeum sp.; assembly: GCA_965206845.1. Lineage (GTDB taxonomy): Archaea > Thermoproteota > Nitrososphaeria > Nitrososphaerales > Nitrosopumilaceae > CAYGAM01. The sequence goes on from OZ242221.1 coordinate 739,948, forward strand.
GCCGTGGCAGCATGTCGCGCTCTGGCTCGCACCACACCTGCTATGCATCGCACAAATTTGAACATTTCTGTGGTGTGTGAACCAAAAAACCGCCGCAGGGCAGCGTGGCAGGTCGCACAAACCGGCACGGCCTAGAAAGAGATATTATCGTTCTCTGGATCCTACACTGTATTGTTTTTAGTATTGGCAACGGCAGCCTGTCTTGTTATTCTGGCAGGATATGCATACCAGGGCGCGTCTGCCGAGCCTGTCCTCCATGACGAGGGCCTGATCCTCGAGAGGTACGTCTCCGGCCTCTGCTGCGGAGTGACCACCATGGAGTTCATAGATCAAGACACCCTGCTGGTTCTGCAGAAGAACGGCAAGGTCAGGCTGGTTCGCGACGGACTCCTGCAGAGCGAACCGGTTCTTGTGGTTGACACCCAACCCGTCAGGGAAGCAGGCCTGCTCGGGATTGCCGCCGTCAACTCCACGGTGTACATTTACTATACAGCGACCATCGGCGAAGATCGACTGTTAAACAGGATTTACAAGTACGCATGGGACGGGGATGCCCTGATCAACCCGGTCCTGGTCAAGGAGCTTCCCGCGAACCTGTACCACAACGGCGGGGCGATGATAGCAGACCAAGACGGCCAGGTGTACGCCGTCATAGGCGACACGGGCAGGTACGGGCCGCTCCAGAACAAAAAGCTGGAGAACCTGTTCCCTCCAGGAATCACCGACTACCTGGACACCGGCGTGGTTCTGCGGGTCGATCCCGAAGGCCCGTACTGGGCAGTGGGCATCAGGAACAGCTTTGGCCTTGCCATCGATCCGCTTACCGGCAACATGTGGGACACGGAGAACGGCGACGATGACTACGATGAGATCAACATGGTGCCAGACGGGTTCAACAGCGGATGGCAGGCCATCATGGGCCCGGCAACACAGGAGGAGCTGGAGCGCCTCATCGGGTACGGGGACTACCAGTACCAGGATCCAAAGTTCAGCTGGAAGCGCACGGTTGCTCCCGCCGGCATAGGCTTTGCAAACTTTGAGGAGACAGACGAGTACGACAGCTCGGTCTTTGTGGGAGACTGCAACAACAGCCGCCTCTACAGGTTTCAGCTGAACCCGGAGCGCGATGGGTTTGTGTTCACCAGTCCCGGCCTTCAGGATCTTCTGGCAGATGAGGGCGACTCCATGGATGAGATCATAGTCGGCACCGGTCTTGGATGTATTACCGGTATCAGGACTGGGCCTGACGGCTATTTGTACCTGGCAAGTCATGTGGAGAATGTGATCTACAGAATTCTGCCCGCAGAGGCGGCGAGATCCCCCGAACCGGCGGATCCGCCAGGCGGCGGGTGCCTCATCGCCACAGCGGCATATGGCACGGAGCTGGCGCCGCAGGTGCAGCTCCTGCGGGAGACCCGGGACGGACGGCTGCTCTCCACCGCATCCGGGGCGGCATTTGTCTCTGCATTCAACTCCGCATACTACTCGTTCTCGCCTGCAGTCGCTGACCTTGAGAGGGAGAGCCCGGCCCTCCGCGAGGCGACAAGGCACATGATCACCCCGATGCTGTACTCCCTGTCGCTGATGACGCTGGCAGACGAGGGCTCGGAGCTGCAGACTGTGGGGCTGGGCATCTCCGTGATTCTGCTGAACCTGGGAATGTACGTGGCAGCCCCCGCGGCGGCGGCATGGCAGATCAGGAGGCGGCTCCTTCGGCCGTCGGCCGCACAGGGCCCGGCCGGCAGATAGCCGCCCGTGCCTCAGGATGGCTGCCCCATGCCGTGCTCTGCCAGAATACCGGGAATCTGCTCCTGGGACTTCATTGCGGCGTAGTCATCTAGCAGGCTCTGGTTCAGCTCAAGGAATGTGTGGCCCCACCTGAACTTGTCAAGTATGAGGCGGGGGGTTGCCGCATCACCCAGGATGTAGAGCGCGGCGGCAGCCGCCTCTGCGGTGCTCAGCTTGCCCCGTTTTGCATAGTTGACGGAGTTTCCTGCGAGAAGGGGCGGGAGCCTGCGCGCAATTCCCCGGAACCTGCCGGAGAACGCCGGACCGGCCCTGTTCCAGGAACAGTCCACTGCGGTTATCGAGTTTGCCAGTGCCCTGTCGCCGGGAACCAGAAAACGGTCGGCAAAGGGATCCAGCAGTATCGTGCTGTCGGCTGTCCTTTTGACCGCCCTGGCCAGATCAAACCTCACCATTCTTGCCGCGGTGCACTTTTTTGGATCATCCTGCCGCAACATCAAAACCCGAACATGCAAGTACCAACAGGTATACGGGAAGGATATTTGTTTATTCTGTGGCTGTCATCACGGAACCGGCAGATATGTAACGGTGTAGTAGAACCGCGTAGGCTGGTTGCCGCCGGATACGTTCACGATCCACGTGGAGTCGTCGATTGCGGCAGAGTTCGCAGGCGATATTGTAAACGTCCCTATGCGGATACCAGCCTTGCCATACTCTACGATGTAATCGGCATCGCCGATCCGGACAGTCGAGCCTGCACCCGTGGTGGGTTTTCGAATCGCGCAGTCATCGCCTGAGCCTATGACGCACAAACCGCCGGACGACAGCGCCGTGATCCCGGACGGGCCATATCCTGCAGTAACCAGCAGCCCGGTAATCTCATGCGGCGCGTAGCCAATGCCGCCATCCATACGCTCCTGTACGCCAATGGCGATCAGGGAATCAGAAATCCTGCTAAACCTTTCCGCTATTGGTGTGGCAGGGACAGGGACGGGCAGATCGTCACCGGGTTCAGGGACGGTTTCTGGCGGAATAGCGTCCTGAACCTGTGGGTCGGGCTCCGGAATCGGGATATCGACAGGCCTCGGGACAACCTCAAACAGAGCCGAGCTGTTGGTGTAGCCTGCATCCACCAGCACCTCGTACCTTCCCAGGGGTTCGGACTCGGAGAGTGCGTACTTGAGACGGAATGCGCCATCAGCGCCGGCAGGTATGCTGACAGAGGCGATCTGGGATCCGCATATCGATGGGCCACATACCGCATCTGCCCCAGACTCGTAGATTACAGAGACATCAAAGAACTCGACATATGCAAGGCCCGCAAGGCTGGCAGATACCGGCACGACATCCCCGGGATGGTATAGATCCCCGTCAAGGCTTACCAGCAGCTCCGATCCCCCGTCCCCAGGCAGGTCCGCTATCGAGAACCTGGTCTCCGCAGCGTGTTCCCCATAGCTTGCCCGGATCGTGTATGTTCCCTCAGGGATTATGTTGGTTGGCAGTGGAAACTCGGCCTCGTAGTATCCATCATCAAGAAATACAAACGAGACAAATGGGTCGATGCCTGAACCAAAGTCGACGGCCACGCGCACCCGCTCCGGCACTCCGGAGACCATTCTATTGCTGTCCTGTGCGGTTCCCTCGACTACGAGCACGCCGCCGGACTTGTAGATGGATTCCCGGGAGCCAACGGTCAGTGGTGGAACGGGGCCGCCGTCGGGATTCTCAGATACCTCGAAGACCGCCGCTTTGTGAGTCTCCTGGATCCGCATTACCAGCATGTACTCCCCGTAGACAGCATCGTTTGCCGCCGGCGTGCCCCAAGTGGCAGCAAACTCGGCGCCTTCCACGGCAGACCTAAAGTAGAACACGTCGCCGTCAGGTGCGGTCACCGTGTAGTGAACTGCCTGTCCGTCAGACGAGTCATGGATGCCGGCTATCACGACCTGATCTCCGGGCCCGTACACCCGCCTGTCAAGATGGGCATGGATTTCGGGTTCGCCGGAGTCGCCTGCCACGACAAGAAAGCGATCCGAGGCCAGCAGGCCGCCGTGGTATGAGGCCCTCAGCCAGTACTCGCCGGGGAAGATCTTCGGATCCAGGCGGAGCTCTCCGGCAAAGAGACCGCTGCCGTCCAGGCTGGCATTGGATCCCGCGGGAAGCAGGTTGCGTGTAGGGTCGCTTACACGGTACAGCAGGAGATCTACGTGCTCCACGCCTGCGACCGTGTCTGCCACCCGGCCATACGCGAGCACCGTCTGGCCCGCCCGGTAGACGGCTCCGTCAGTAGAGAGCGCCAGTGAGACGTCCAGGGTGCCCGGAGACACAAGGCCGTCTGTCACGGGAACGACAAGGGTTCCGCTCTCAGCAGACGTAGAGACCTTGACGGTGTATTGGCCCAGCCCCTTTGGGCCCGGCGGGATGGCAAATTTGTAGTCAAACGAGCCGTCGTCTGCAGCCTGGATCACATCAGACAGATACATCCGCGGGGTTCCGGCGGATCTGTCTGTTGCAGTATTGACATAGGTAACCTTGACCATGATGGGATCAAAATCGCTGTAGACCACCGAGCCCGTGACATGGACCGTCTGGCCTGGGCTGTACATGCCTCCGCCGGCAGACAGCGCAATTGTCCGGTCCACCGCATTCCGCAGCTCTACCTGTGTCGAGGCGGCAAGGCCCGTATACGCGGCATCGATCACGTATATGCCGGAGATCAGATCTGCCCGGTTTATGTGAAAGGAGGTCGAGGATTGCATGCCCTCAAGCCCGTTTGGATTCGCCTTTGGAATCTGGGTCTCCTCGTATACCAGGCTGCCCAGGGGATCTCTGATTGTAATGCGCAGGGTTTCGCCGGAGATCAGCTGATCTGCACTCACCTGTATATTCACGCGTTGATTCGGCACGTATGCCAGCCTGTCGGCAGATACGGTAAGCGGAACCCTTTGCTCTGGTTCGATGGGATCCACCACCACCAGACCCAGCTCCTGGGTTGCACCGCCATAGGATGCCGTCACGGTGTAGTTACCCGCATCTGCTCTGGCAGGATGCAGCGATACGCTGGTCTCAAAACCCAGCAAGTGGTCAGGAAGTATGGAGATGGCTTCAAGGTAGTCAGGACCGCGAACCGTCACATCGACAAACTCCACCTGGTTTGCCAGACTCACCACCCTGGAGACGCTGCCAGATATCATGACGCTCTCCCCCAGGACATATCTGTCACTGTCCGTCTCCAGCGTAATTGTGACGGGAGCCGTATCCTGTTGCGCATGTGACGGGACGGTTCCCACTACGGCCAGTAACAGAACCAGCACGACTGTCGGTATTGCGAGCTTCATCTTTGTATCCCTAAATGAGCAGACAGCCTGTTTTTTAAGTTATGACCGCCGGGAGTCGCGAGCGTCCGGATCCACATGCAGGCATCCGGGGCCATTACATATCCTCCTGCGCCATCTGCTTTTTTGAGGCTATGCTCTTGATCGCAAAGAAGATGCAGGCGCCGATTCCAACCGCAAATACCGGCGCCACAAAGGGCGTCATTCCAATTACCATCAGGGCCGTACCGGCGACAAGTATTGCATCCCGCCTCACAAACCTCAACGTATGTGATGCGCCATGAACCGATAAAAGGATAGTGCCGTGGCTCAGGCCAAATTGGTTCTCTTCACTGCATGTCATTACTCTAACTCTTCTTCATCGCCCGGCGATGGTGTACCGGCATCCCGGAGTAATAGTTTTTTGTCAGGCTGGCCTTGGCCGTATCCCTTCTGGGCTGCCGGAACGGGCCGGAGGCGAGTCACGGGCCGTGGTCTGGGCAGTGCCGTCAGATGTGCGGCGTGCCGCATATGGCCGGATCCACGGGTGCGGATCGATGGCAGCGAGGGCGCCTTCCCGATGCAAAGAGTGGCGGGATTGGCAGGATTTGAACCTACGACCCCTGGTACCCAAAACCAGAATCATACCAAGCTAGACTACAATCCCACAAGGTACGGCAAGTCGGTACCTCAATTTAACTTTGGTACATTAGATTTTAAATAACGACCGGCAGGGATCGTAACAGTGGAGACGGACAGCTACCTCAGGGCAGGCAGAATAGCAGCCGAGGTAAGGGAGATGGCAAGGAACAAGAACTGGGTTGGAAGAACCACCTACGAGATATGTGAGGAGATCGAGGGCGAGATAGCAAGGCGCGGGGCAGTATGCGCCTTTCCGGTAAACACCAGCATAAACGAGGTGGCGGCCCACTACACCGCAGAGCCCAACGACACGCTTACCATCACGGAGAATGACCTTCTGAAGATCGACCTGGGAGCCCAGATAGACGGGTACATTGCAGATACCGCAGTTACCGTCAACTACAACCCCGAGTACGACTATCTGGTAAGCACCGCAGAGGAGGCGCTGGAGAACGCGCTGGCGGTGGCGCGGGCCGGCGTCAAGACCAGCAAGATTGGAAGAACCATCGAGGATACCGTAAAGCGGAACAGCTGTCTGCCGATAGCCAACCTCAGCGGCCACTCGCTGGATCGGTACACGATACACGCAGGAAGATCCATCCCCAACATATGGTCCCTGTCCTTGGAGTCGCTCTCGGCCTCGTCGGCTTACGCCTGCGAGCCCTTCGTTACAACAAAGAATGGCGCGGGCTTTGTAAAAAACGGCAAGACAAAGAACATCTACGCCCTGGCATCACGGAAGAGGACAAAGAACGCAGACGCAGACAAGCTGCTGGAGTATATCTGGGAGAGCTTTAACATGCTGCCCTTTGCCCTGCGCTGGATCCTAAAGGACTACCGGGAGGATCGGGCAAGGGAGCTGTTGGAGGTTCTGGTAAAGAAGAAGGCGGTGCGCGCCTACCCGGTACTGGTAGAGGTCATGGGCCAGAGGGTGGCGCAGGCAGAGCACACGTTCATACCCGGAGACGACGGAATCACCGTAACGACCAAGGCCTAGGGACTACTTGGCAGTCTCGCCGTAGATCATCTCTATAGTCACCACGCCGCCGCACGGACACTGTGCCGACTCGGCAAACAGGCAGTCCCCCGGGGCAAACTTCGCCCGGGTCTCCCTGCTGCAGGACCCGCACCGGGATACCGTGTACGCCGTGGTGACCTTGGGCTTCTTGAACATCACTGCGGCACCCCCAGGGTGTTGCCCACCCCCACCACTAGAACCGAGCCGCCCTCCGGGGCGGCCTCACGGATCATCTCACGAACCTGGTGGCTCACATCGTCGGCCCGCAGCGCGACATCCTTTGTCATCAGCGTGATGGCCTCTCCGACCGTCTGCTTTACCACAATGGCATAGATCGGAATGCCGTGCTTTGTCGCAGCCTCCTCGATCTGGAACCGTTCCGTGCCGATTCCCCCTATGGCAGCCCCAAAGCCGCGGGAGATCGTTGCCGACTCCTCGCCCTCCATCCTCATGGCGGCATCGATCATGATCACCGCATCGACCTTGTCCTGGGAGATTACATGCTCGACGGCGTCTCCCGGACGGCCCACAGACGACAGCGGGCCCCTGGCCTTTAAGAGGTGGATGCGCCTCCCGTCCATCTCGGTCCGGGCCCAGACGGTCTGAAACGCCGCCTCCTTCTTCTCCAGATTCAGCATCATCCTGCCCACTATCATGGGTCCGATTCCGTCGCCCACAGGCTGTCCCAGCTTGAATACCGGCGCGGCGTCCCTCAGGGCCTTGGCCTCCTCCATTATAAAGGGAAGTATCATCTGGAGAGGCAGAATCATTGGAAAGTTCTTCTGCTTTTTTGCGGTCAGATACAGGTGGTTGACAATCCTGTAGACCAGGTGCAGTGAGGATGCAATCTCCACAAGGGTCTGGATCTTTGACTGCGCCAGCTCGTCCAGGCTCGGATCAAGCTCCCGGATCTGCGCCCTTGTGTGATCGTCTCTGGAGCGCACCAAGTGCCGAACCTTGGGCACCATGCCGGCCGGATCCATGTCTACAGGCATTATGCTAAAGTAGTCAATGATGGTCCTGATGCGGGACGAGGGATCCGAGGCCGTCTTCACGTTCTTACTGATGTAATCCATCAGCTCGCTCTCTGACTCGTCCCGGTATATCTTCAGCTTGGTTACGTGCTTTTTGACCTGGTTGGCCGAGATGTACAGCTGGATCTGCTGGCCGTAGAAGACGAAGAAGATTATTGGAAGGATCCACACCAGCATCATAAGAGGGCTGGTATCATCGCCGAAGCTAAAGAACTCCTCAAAGTCGGTAAAATCCACCGACATCTGCTGCCCGCAATTCCAAATTAAACGCTTCGATATTTTTTGCCGCGCAGCGGTTTTAGGAACCACTCCGCGATCCAAGAACCCCGGCGGCGCCGGCCACCTGTCGCATCCGGTCAGGCCCAAAGGCGCCCCACAGCGTGTACGCCGGTGCCCGGATAAGAGAGGAGCCGGCCCGATATCCTTTGGGGGTTTAAAAAGGGAATTATATACTTCGGTAGGCATGACCACGCGCCTCCCGCGGATGGGGTTTTTGTTTGGATACCTTCACATGGCATCCGCTCCCATCCGGGAGCCAGTAACCTGCCACCCCCGGATGGCCATGACGGTTCGGACTGTCTGCATGGTCTGCATGGTATTGTCGCGGTGTTTTTATGCGCGCTTGGCATTTGCATGCGGTAATGAGACCCATCATGGCGGCCGCGACAGCAACAGTGTTAGCGGCGACGGCAACCGCAACGGCAACCGAGCCGGCGCCAAAAAAGTGGTCAAGGCGCCCAATGGAGGGCACCATGGTGCGCACCATAAAGGTGGACTTTGACCAGTCGGCCGAGCTGTCAGATTTGATATCCCGCCGCATGGACCAGCAGAGGTGGGCCTTCAACATGGCCGTCCGCGAGAAGCTGAACGACCCGAGAACGACAAAGTATGACCTCAACAAGATGCTCACCAAATGGAGGAATGAGAAGAAGTGGCTCGTCCATGACAAGGACGCGCTGGCCGCAGGACGCAAGGAGGCCTGTAACAACAGGGTGCAGAGGACCGGGCTTCGCCAGGGCCTGGACGCGGTGGAGAAGTTCATGATATCCAACGGCAGGAAGCGCCGCAACAAGTCGGTGTGGAAGTACCTGGCCAAGCTCTATCGGGAAAGGGAGGCGAGGAAGGCCGCCAAGATGTCACGCAACAGTGGGGGCGGCGATGGCGGCGCCCAAAATGAGGCAAGCGGCGCCGACGCTGGCGCAAGCCTGCCGTCAAACAAGTGGAGCAGGAAAAATAACAAGTGGCGCCGCAGGGACACCCTGTTCAAGAGGAAGGGGAAAATGTGGTCCCTGTCGGTGTTCGAGAAGCCCGTATACAAGGGCGGCAACACGGTCATGCTCCCCGGTATAGGCACTGTAAGGGTGCACGGCGACGTTGAGGATCTGGACATGCGCCCCTTCCAGCTCGTGGAGACGACCAAGAAAACAACCAAGCGCACCAAAGATCACCACAAGACTTACCGCCTCCACATCCAGGTTGAAACCAAGGCACCAGAGCCGTCCGAACATGCGGTCATCAGGGGCGTGGACATGGGCATAGTCCACGGCGCCGCCACCGTCGACCTTGGCACCGGCCATCACAAGTTCCACGACCTCCCAAATGGCTGCAGGAGAGCCAAGAACGACGACATATCGAAGATGTACTCGGAGCTCTCGCAAAAGAGGGGAGGGAGAGGCAACCGCAGGATCAGGCAGGACACCAATGAAGGCGCCGACGGCAGGAACAACACGAGCGGCAACAACAGGAACAAAACAAGGAAGCCCAAGTCCCGCGGCTACAGGGAGCTCCAGAGGAAGATCCGGAAGAAGCGCGAGAAGATCGCCAACTGCCAGACCAACTGGGAGAGGCACGCGTCCAAGGAGATTGCGGACGGCGCCGGCACGGTGGCCATCGAGGACCTGAAAGTCAAGAACATGACCGCTAGGGCCAAGGGCAAGGGGAGCTCCGCCAAGACGGGGCTCAACCGCGAGATGGCGTACTCAAGGCCAGGGACTTTCCAGCGCCAGATCATGGGCGCCTGTGAGAACGCGGGAGTCATCGTCATAACGGTGGACCCCAAGGGCACCAGCATAACATGCCACAAGTGCGGCCACAGTGACAAGGAATCCAGGATATCCCAAGGGAGGTTCCGCTGCGCCAATGACAAGTGTTACAATGACGTCAACGCCGACATAAACGCGGCGCATAACATTGCCTCCAAGGCGACAGCCATGGCGGCAGGGCGGCGGGGATCGTCGTCCCAAGGCGCGAGACTCCGGCGCGGGATTGCTCCCGCGCGTTCCGCAAACAGCACGCGAGAAGCAAGCGTGGGAGGGATTGCAAGAGCGCCAGAAAAAGGCAGGGGTACTGCGTACCCATGTATATAATTCCCTTTAAAAAGAACCGCTTTTATTATAGCTAATATAGAAGTTTTTTATTAATGCCACAGACTAAACCAATTGTAAGCGTAGAGAATGTAGTTGCATCCGCATCAGTAGATCAGAAGATGGATCTAAACGAGATCACAAGAACATTCCTGGATGTCGAGTACCATCCAGACCAGTTTCCCGGGCTAGTCTTCAGGTTGAGCAACCCCAAGACCGCCACGCTGATCTTTACCTCTGGCAAGATGGTGTGCACCGGCTCAAAGTCCGAAGAGATGGCCAGAAAGGCGGTAAAGACCGTCGTTCAGAAGCTCCGAAAGGGCGGCGTCAGCGTAAAGAAGGATGCCGTGGTGGAGATACAGAACATCGTAGCGTCCATCAACCTAGGCGGAAAGATCCACCTAGAGCAGGCCGCAAGAACCCTGCCCCGGAGCATGTACGAGCCGGAGCAGTTTCCTGGCCTGATTCACAGAATGCTGGATCCCAAGACGGTAATACTGCTGTTCTCCTCTGGAAAGCTGGTGTGTACCGGAGCAAAGAAGGAGCCCGATGTGTACAGATCCGTCAACAACCTGCATGCCCTCCTAGAAGAGAAGGATCTCATGATCTACGAGTAATCACCTACTCCCCCCCATTTTGCACGATGTCCTGATACCTGCCCATGCGCGGAACCGGGATGCCATGGTGCGGCCTTGTGCATGAGGGCCGCATCGAGCCTGCCGGGATTCGCCGGATGCAGAACCGTCCGCGGCACCGCGCCAGGCGCAAGAGCGCCCCTGAGACGCGCGCTCAAGGTACGCAGACGGGAACGGATGCGACCCCGCGCCGCGCCAACAGCGAATATTTTATATGGTTTCAACCGATCACGTAGGCAATGGTAAACCCCCGCGCGTGGCTTGCAGAGTCGATAGCCACGTACGCACTGGTCTTCTTTGGGCCGCTCTCGATAATACTGGCAGTGGCGCAGTTCGGCGAGGGGCTTACCACCATGTCGGTGCTCTTCATCTCACTGGCACACGGGGGCATCATCGGCGTGATGATCTACACCTTTGGGCACATATCGGGAGCCCACATCAACCCCGCAGTTACCATACCCATGATGGTTACAAGAAAGATCGGCATCTCAGACGGGATAGGCTACATCGTCTTTCAGATTATCGGCGCGCTGGCGGCAGCCGCAACCCTGAAGGCAATACTGCCGGAACTGGGAGCCGCGGTAAACTTTGGAACACAGGGAGGACCAAGCGAGATATTGAACAAGAGCGTTGGTTCGGGATTTGCAGTGGAGGCCGTTTTGACGTTCTTCCTGGTGCTGGTAATATTCATGACTGCTGTGCACAAGAGGGCATCTCCGGGATGGCACGGGTTTGCCATCGGCGGAATGGTGTTCCTGATTCACCTGATAGCGGTTCCGCTTACCGGGGCATCGGTCAATCCCGCCAGGACGTTTGGTCCGGCAGTAATATCCGGCTTTTGGGAGTTTCACTGGCTGTACTGGGCCGCGCCCATTCTGGGCGGAGTCGTGGCAGGCCTGCTCATGAACTACATCTACGTCAAGAAGGAAGAGCAGTAGGCTGGTTGCCGGTTCTGCACATGAGCACCACTCCAGACCGCCTGTTGCGCTCTGAGCATGATGCTCTGAGGGGTGCTGTAGACAGGCTGTTGGGGGAGACCGGAAGGCTCCCCGTATCTGATGTGGTCGGGGCGTACTACCTGGCCATAAGCCTGGGAGCCGCAGTTGAGGCGGCGCGCAGGGCAGGCATCGCGGCGCACGAGTCCCGGGATCTGTTGGATAGGTTCAACCGGATCCTGCACCCGCGGGTGGCCCGGGAGCTCTCAGATGCCATACAGGAGCAGATCACAAGGCTGCAGACGCAGAGCCACGAGAAGACAAGGAAGGAGACAGAGTGCGAGGCAGGCGCCTACTCGAGGCTCCGCGAGATGATGAGCACCCGGGAGTTTGTCAGGCAGTATGGGCATGGAATGGACGTCTGATCTGGTCGGGATCAAAAAGGAGCTGGCGCGGCGCAGCCCAGGAGGCCTGCTGGAAGCCGTCCCCGAATCGGAGTACGGGGGCCTGACGGCGCGCCGTCTGGAGTGTATCCACAGGTTTGCCCGGAGCAACCCCATCTACCACACCTCGCACCGGGAGACCATATCCGGGGTGCCAGTCCGCGTATACGAGGGTGACTGCAACAGGTACTGGCTCAACAGCATACAGCACGATTCCAGCCGGGCGCCCTTCTCGCCTACCTGGATGGCATCCGCATATGCGATGGCATCGGTGGCCCGGTCCCTGGGATTTCTGGAGGTTGTGGATGTAGGATCCGGGGACGGTCGGATTGCCCACTTTGCCAGAGTGTGCGGCATGGATGCCTGCGGCATAGAACTTGACGAAATGCTGACAGACCTGCAGAAGAGGATTGCAGACTCCACGGGGATCAGCTACAGGACAGAGTGCGCCGATGCCGCAGCACTCGACTACGGCAGGCTTGGGCTGACGCGTCCGGCGTTCTTTATCGGCGGCCTTGCCCAGATGGGCGGCAGTGAGCTGGCAGGAGCTGTCATAGACGGGATTGGCAGGGTCCCTGGCCTTCTGGGGAGGTCGTGCGTGGTACTTGCGGGAACGCACTCGGCCAAGTACGCGCCGGCGCCGCCGGCAGGCTGGGGCTCGACGATAAGATCCAGGGGGATGGACGTGATCAGGACAATAGAGCTTCCCACCGCCTGGACCATGCACGAGCCGCAGGAGACGCCGTACATCTACTGCAGGTTTGCGCCTACGTAGGCCGGGGAATGGCAACTCCGGGGAGATGAGCCTGCCGGCACGGGGCAGCCGACTGCCTGTAGGCGCTCCGGGAATGCCCCCGGCGGGGCCGCGATCAGTCAGTTAGTTTGTGGCGATATCCTGCAGGATGCCACCTGATAGAAATTCAAATTAAGGCCGTGCTTGGTAGCGCTGTTGGGCTCGTTGCATAGCATGGATAGTGCGAACGCTTGCGGAGCGTTAGGTCGAGGGTTCGAATCCCTTCGGGCCCACTCTTTGGATCGCGGCGGCGATGTCACCGCGCGCAGACCGGGCGATTAGGGAGTCGGATTGTAGACGCGCCGCATCCGGGCTGATCCCTAGTCAGAGATCATCAGCCGAGTTTGCAGGAGAGCCAGATCTTCCAAAAGGCATATTAGATGATTTTTCTGTTGTTTTTTCATGGGCGATTCCAAGGAACCTCACGTAGTGGGAGTCGAGGTGCTAAAGCAGAACGGTCTGGACGTGGATGCCCTGATAAGGGAACTGGTAAGCAACGCGGCCGTCGAGTTTGCGGCATACTATTACTTTACGAACCTGCGCTCCTTCTGTACCGGAATGGAGGGTGAAGGAATCAAGGGAGTGATAGAGGACGCCAGACTCGAGGATCTCAGCCACTTCGAGTCCTGCATAGACAGGATATACCAGCTGGGGGGGGAGTTTCCCACCGACATTACCAAGTTTGTAGAGCGGGCCAACGCAGAGTTCCTGCAGTCGGACAGAAAGACCACGCTGAACCAGATCCTGGACAAGTGCCTCAGAGCCGAACAGGGGGCCATCATAAACTGGAACAAGATATGCAGAATGACCCACGGAAAAGATCCCGTGACGTACGAGATTGCGTCACACATACTGGCAGAGGAGATAGAGCACGAGTCCTGGTTTCTGGAGATCCTGCACGGCAGGCCGTCAGGACACATGCGGAGAAGGTATTCAGGCGAGCGGCCACACACCGGCAAGCATTCCAGGTCACTGGGAGATCTCTAGCAATTGTCCGGTATGAATAGTTTTTATCTAACTACATTTACACTAACCTGTGAGCCAAAAATACAGCACTCTAGAGGAGCCATGCCGCGAGATTCTCAAGCTTCCGAAGATCAGGTTTGCCGGCGTCATCGACAGAATGGGCAGGCGGATTGCCGGCGGCTTTGGAAAGGATGTCGTACCACTCGTTACCGACCGTGACAACCGGGGAATGTACATACAGCTAGCACTGGAGTATCTGATGAGAAGGGACTTTGACAGCAATCTGGGACAGATCGACTACATAGCATCCCGTCGCGAAAAAGTCACAATGATAACCATTCCTATAGAGAATGGCATAGTACTGATAAGCGCCGAGCGGGATGTCGACATCGAAGAGACAATCGCGCAGGTAAACTCTACGTTTACGCTGCTTCCCCACGTCAGGCCCTAGGCGCAGACACGATCGGCTGATCTTCTGGGCTGCTTTGGCAGGCGCGTATGCCACGGGTCAGGTGTCAAAAGAATGCCCTGCACACTGCCTGCCCAGGCATCACCTCCGAAACATGACAAATATGCGGGTTCCCACAAGGATGCCTACGGCGGCGATGATGGCCAGCATCACCAGATACCGGGCCGGGTCGTCCATGCCAGTCCATAGGATGTCCACAGATATAGGTCAGATCCCCGGCATGTCAGCAGGATCTGCGCCCGTGTCTTGATGTGGACATCTTGCTGACCCGCAGGTAGCTGCGCTGCCCCATCAGTCGGTGAATTTTTTACAGCTGCACCCCGTAACCAGGCACCTGCCGGTGCCCCCCAGGTGCGATGCGGAGAAATGAAAGCACCCGATCTCCATGTTTCTGCACTGCACAGGAACCAGAATGTACGGCATCTTTTAGGTTGTTCTGTTTTGGCAGCGTCGCACCATCTCAAGGCACGCAGCTGTGGCGATCTGCAGACCGGAAGCCGACAGAAGAGAGCCGCCACAGGCTCCGACATGCCGCAGACGGGACATCCGGCAGACGGTCAGCCGGCCGCACCGGGCATCTCAGCCGTAAATGAGGCAGTGTTCGCACTCGCAGCTGGGCTGTGCGCTTGACTTTGCAAGGCATTTTTTGTGCTGGCCCGCCTGGCACTGGACACAGACCTCGTCCAAGCTATCCACCTCGGAGTACTTTTTTGACTGATCAAAGCCAAACCCTCCATCCTGAGGTCCTACCATACATCCACTGGCGAGCACCTACTATTTTAAGGGAATTATATACAAAAGTACACGGTACTTCTGCCTTTTCTTGGCGTTCTTGCAATCCCTCCAACGCTTGGTTCTCGCGTTTGGTTCACGGAGCGTCCGGGAGCAATCCCGGCCTGGAATCTCGCGCCTTGGGACGACAATCCCTGCCGCCTTGACGGCAATGTTGTGCGCCGCGTTTATGTCGGCGTTGATGTCGTTCTTGCACCTGTCGTTCGTGCAGTGAAACTTTCCCTGCGACACCCGGGAGTTTTCATCCCTGTGCCCGCATTTGTGGCATGTCGTGCTGGTGCCCTTGGGGTCCCATGTGTGGTACCAGGTTCGCAGTTCTGCCTCCCTCCGGCCGCGCCGCTGCAAGTGCGCTGTCCATCAAAGAAAGGGCTCACAGACTTGACGCGGCTCATGGAGCCGCTACGTACGCGCGAAGCGGATCGTGATCCTGCGCAGGAGGTCGCGTCATACGCCTGTCCGGTATGCGCATGCAGGAGAATCTCTGCGCCCGACCCGTAGCGGAGCATGGCGCGCCTCAAAGTCGTCCGCTAGATCTCATCCTTGTCTTGGTCGTTGTCCCAGAGATGCATCGTTCCCCGTATCATAAAGGAACCCACAATTATGGCCACAAGGCCGCCCACTACAAAGACAAAGAACCTTCCCACATCACCTACAGAGGCCAACACACATGGATCCCCTACCGTGTAATCAAGTCTTTCTATAATCCATTGGGTAGGTATTTTTAGCGCAGATATCCCTGGTATGCCATGAGCAAGGCAAAGCGCGTCGCCGCCTGGGTCGGAATACTTGGAGGCGGCATCGGCTTTTACTTCTTCTACGGATATGTAGCAGAGCTGATGCGCTAGGCCTGCCCGATCCACAGATGGGCCGCGCGGCCGGCACGGGATCCAAGCCGCGGGGTCAGACTTAACTACCATACGCCGGTGGGTTATGTCGTTGGATGAGATTCCCCGTCAGGCAGCAGACCTCCTTGATGACATACGGCTGGGATACGTTGCCACCACGAATGGTGACGGCACCCCCAACCTGTCACCCAAGGGAACCATCTTTGCCATTGACGCACACCACCTGGTCTTTGCGGACATCAGGTCCCCCCAGACCGTCAGGAACATTAGATCAAACCCGGCAGTTGAGATCAACGCAGTGGATCCCGCATCAAGGAAGGGGTACCGCTTCAGGGGCACGGCCTCCATACTGGAGGACGGGGACGAGCTGGCAGGGATAATTGACATGTATAAAAAAAGAAACGTCAGGAGCAGGATCAGCAGGGTAGTCAAGGTCAGGATAGGTGCGGTTGCCGAAGTGACGTCGCCACTGTATGATCTAGGAATGTCCGAGTCTGAGATCAGGAAACGCTGGCAGCCGTAGGGCCCGGCTACCTGACCTTTCTGTACTTTTTTGCTGGCTACGCGCTCATCTTTTTTGGACTCTGTCTCGGGACAGCGCCCAGCTTCTGCTTTGCGGCCTCAAGCTCCTGCCTTGTGTAGTCCAGCTGCCTCTTCGTAGAATCAAGCTCCTGCTTTGTGGCCTCAAGCTCCTGCCTTGTCTCATTTAGCCTTCGCTTTATCGACTCGACCACGGCACTGGCTGCCCGAACCACGTTTGGCGGATCGGCAGGCGAGACCGGCAGCACACCATCGGCAGGCACCAATGCGTCGTGCCGGGAGATCTCTGCGTCCCTCCTGGACATAGCTGCCTCGTAGCTGCTTGTGATGCTGGCCAGCTGCCTCTTTAGACTCTCAAGCCTTGCCCGGTCGGCATCGATCTCCATCCTCAGTCGCCTTGAGATCGACTCGTCATTCCCGGGCTTGCCGGTGCCCATGGGGCGGTCCGCGGTCTCAGGGGCATGCCTGACGGCCTTTATCTTCTCCAGAATTTTGTCGTGCTCGTTTCTTACGAGCTTGATGTCTGCCTGCTTTTTGTTGTACTCCCGCTTGGTGGCCATCAGCTTGCCCACGATGCTGTTGTACTCGGTCTTGACACTGTCCAGTTTTTTCGTGATCGACTCCAGGCTCTTTGTCTTGGCCGCCATCTGCTCCTGTATGTCCTCTGGCACTAGCCCCCCCTCTGGGATCGTCTGCTCACGGGCGTGATCGTCGGGTACGGGCGTCTCTGCGCCCTGCGGTGCGGGCTTTTTTGTGGCCTCCTCTGCCTGCACAGTGGGCAGCCCGGCCACTCTGTCTGTAGCCTGCGCCCTGCCTGCAGACAGGGTATCATGACTGCCCTGCCTGGTCTCTGGCAGCACGCGACCGGTCACCGGCTGGTCTTTCGATAGGGCCGGAGAACCGCCTGGCGGTGGCGCCTTGAACTTTGGTGCATGGTATGCCTTTGGCAGCGCCGTCCTGACGCTTGACGGCGCTTCTGCTGCTCCCGCGGGATCATCCTCCCTGTCTTTTGACACCTTGAGCCACTTTAGTGCCCTGCCACCTAGTATCTTGTTTTCTTGTGTCTTGCACCATTTCAAAGTTAATCACACTATGAACCGCGTCTTCTTTTAATAAAGTTAAGATAAAACCCCGTCCCGCCGACGACAAGGCCACCCACCAGTGAGGCTGTGGCCATCTCCGGGTACTCGCCGTGTATGTTGGGCGCCAAAAACAGGAGCAGTGCGCCAAATATTATCAGTGCAAAGGGCCCTCCCCGCCTGGATCTGTTGTGCTCGCTGTGTGCCATACTGCATATCACTATGGCGCCGATACATATTTGACTCGATCGATTCTGCGTCTGGCCCTGCTGCAGAGCCTAGTCGATCAAGCCACGTCTAGATGTAGTCCCTTACGAGCCTGCCAACCTTGTGCCTTCCGATGTCCGTAATGAACGGACCCAGCCTCGGGCCCCGGTTTGTGCCCAGTATGATCTGGTACAGCGTGCGAAAGAGCCTCCCAGGAGGAACGCCGCTTGACTTTGCGACCCCAAATATCGCATCCTGCAGGTTCCCTGGGCTCTCCGGGGCGGTCAGCACGTGTGCCAGCTCCGCCAGCGCTCCTGTCATGGCGTCGTCCAGCTCCACCTCGATCCTCTCCTGCACGTCAAAGTCGTCAGAATAGTTTCCCGCTAGGTCTATGAGATGCTCCACTTCTGGGGCAGGCCCGGCAAGCACACCGTAGTCTGCCAGCTTTTTGGCCACCCGCTCCCTCCGCTCCTCCCGGAACACCCGGCACAGCTCCACTAGAAGCCGATAGCTGATGTGCGGAGTGGGCGCGGCCGGTGGGTTTAGCAGGTTGACGTACTGGTACAGCCCGCGGGATCTGATCTGCTTTGCCTGGTTGTCCGGCTTTGTCCTGCCAAAGTAGAGATCCTCCAGCTCGTTGTATTCGTCCATCAGGGAGGGTATGTCGTCAAAGCCCACCTCCCGGGCGCCGGTTATCCTCTTGTAGAGCAGGAGCAGTATGGATTTTGGGCTGCCGTAGCGGAGCCACTGCTGCGGCGTCACCACATTGCCCGATGACTTTGATATCTTCCTGCCTCCCTTGTCCAGAAACATCTCGTATCGCACATGGTACGGGTGCGGATAATCCAGAATGCTGTCGGCCACCCAGTCGTTCACCTTTACCGAGTCCATGATGTCCTTGCCGTAGGCCTCAAACCGTATATCTAGCGCCTGCCACCGGGCGGCAAACTCCACCTTCCAGGCCAGCTTGCCCAGGTCCCGGGATATGTCTGACTCGCCGCAGTGACCACAGCCCCTCACCAGGGTAGAGCCCACCTCGGCATCGCGGCACCGGTATCTCACCACCCTCTCGTCGGGGAGGTACTCGAAGGCCTCGGCCGTGTACAGCCGCCGGCACTGGGCGCAGACGGGAAAGTACGGAAGCGACTGGCGGAACTTCTCCTGTCCCACCATCTCCGCTATTCTCTGACCGATGCGGCCGCTGTTTATCAGGATTGTGTGGATCTGCTCCCGGAACAGCCCCTCCTCGTAGGCCTTCTTTGCACTCTGAAACCTGTACCTTATCCCCACTGCGTCAAGGCCCTCCAGCAGGAGGCTGCTCATGCGGTCGCCGTACGAGTCATACTCCCCGTAGGGATCCGGCACCAGCGAGACCGGCCTTGCCAGGTGCTCCTCCAGGGATATGGGAAACCCGTGGGGAATCTTTCTCAAGCCGTCCAGATCATCCGAGTACGCCACAAGCTCCGCGGGGTACCCCTGGTCCTCCAACGACAGCTTTACCCCATAGGCCCGCACCGCATCACCCAAGCTGCCTATGTGCGGTATGCCCGATGCACCCAATCCGCTCTCCACCCGGATCAGATCCAGGCTCCTTCCCAGGCGCCTCTCCCGCTGCACCAGCTCGTGCGCCAGCTTGTCTATCCAGGTGCCGCGACCCACAGTGTCTGCCGACATCACGCCGTCAGATCCCGGGCCATGTAGGGCCCATCAGGCCGGTACCCCAGCCTCCCATAGTAGGGTCTTGTCCCCACGGCACTGATGACCAGCATCTTCCTTGCGTCGTAGTCCTCTCGGGCCACCCTCTCGGCCTCCCGCATCAGGCCCCTGCCCAGCCCAGAGTGCTGGATGTCCGCCCCGGATCGGCTGCCTATCCTCAGGGACCTTCCGTAGACATGCAGCTCCCTCACAATGCAGGAGCGGCCGGTAACCTCGCGCCGGTGCGCCCGCTCTCCGGGACGCCGAAGCCGCAGGAACCCGTACACCAGATCATTCTCGTCCTCGTATGATATGAACGCCTCATCGCCCCCCGAGGCGCGGTACCCGCGTATCTTCAGCCGCGGATTGCCGTGCACGCCTGAGAGGCCCGCCTCGCGGCACCTTATGCACCGGCACGACAGGCCGCGGGACTGCATGTATTTGAGCACCAGCTGGCGCAGATTGCCGGATCTTGGCCCGGCGGTAATCTCCCCGGGAGAGATCTCCCTCTGAACCCGCATGATCCTCACCCACGGCGGTACCATCCTCTTTGCCTCAGCCAGCACGCGGATCATCTCCTCCTGGGTGTAAGGATGATACCGGCCCGCCACATACTCGTCGTACAACGGCGTGCCCTCCAACACCAGCGACGGGTATATCTTGAGCATGTCAGGCTTGAGATCCTCATCGGTAAAGAGCCGCTCAAAGTCGGCTATATCCGCCTGCGGCGTCATGGACGGAAGGCCAGGCATCATGTGCGCCGCGATCTTGTACCCCGCATCCCTGGCCACCTGGAACGACTCTGTCACATCAGCATAGGTGTGGCCGCGGTTCACCATGCGGTACACCCGCTCCTGCAGGGTCTGGACGCCTATCTCCACCCTGGTCACGCCGTACTCCAGCATGGCGTCAACATGCTCCCTTTTGCAGTAGTCCGGCTTGGTCTCCACCGTCAGGCCGACGTTTCGAATGTCGGCTGCCTCGTTGGCGGACTTGGCCTCCTCTAGGGAGGACGACACGAATCCGTTCAGCGCGTCGTAGCACGACTTGACAAAGCCTGCCTGGTAGTCCCGCGGCATGAAGAGGAACGTGCCGCCGACTATGACCAGCTCCAGCTTGGATGGATTGTGGCCGTAAGCCACCAGCCGGTCCAGCTTGGTCAGAATCTGCCTGCCCGGATCATACGAGTTCGCCATGGCGTTGAGGGTGGACGGCTCGGTGCCGGTGTAGCTGTTGGGCGTGTTGAACTCGACTCCGCCCGGGCAGTAAGTGCACCTGCCGTGGGGGCATGCATACGGCTTTGGCATCAGGGCAATTACTGCCACGCCGGAGGCCGTCTTTACCGGCTTTGTCATCAGCACGTCCTGCAGCCGGTCAAAGTCAGAACCGCGGGCAGTGGCCAGAATCTCATGGTTTCCCGGTATTTTTGTCAGGGAGTACTTGGAGCAGACCCGCATTATGGCCGAGCGCACCTGCTTCTTTGTGGGGCAATTTATGGCAAGCAGCTGCCCCGATATCTCGCTACATGCCCTGTCGTAGTCTGATGCCTGCATCAAACACAGGTGACATGCCTGCCATAAATTCTTTAGAGCTCATCCCGTATGCGGGATCAGATCTTCCCCGTTTGGGGTCTGGTTTGCGTAGAGCTCCCTCTGGAAGGAGATGCCACCGGCGCGCCTCCAAACCCCTGTACCCGGCCGGTACGGCCGGCGGTTGCACGGCTCTGGCGCGGGATCATGTAGGATCCTGGGGCTTGGGGCTCGCCGCGTCGTCACCCTTGCTCGTGTCCCGGAGCTGCTCCTTGCGATACTCGATCTTCAGCCAGACGGGCGTGATTATGGTGGTGGCAATTACCATGATGATTATGGTCGAGTACACGCTGCTGGTCAGAATGCCGGACGAGACGCCAACGCCGGCGACGATGAGGCCCACCTCTCCCCGGGAGATCATTCCAATGCCAACCTTCATTCCCTTGCTCCGATCCTTGAGGAACAGCCACGCTGGTATGCCGCATCCGAACAGCTTTGTCACAACTGCGATGACGATGATCACGCCGCTGAGCATCAGAATCTCCAGGTTGACATCCCGCAGGTCCACCTGCGCGCCTATAATCGCAAAGAACAGCGGTGCAAAGATGAGGCCGATCTTCTCGATAAAGTGCTCCACCTTCTCAAAGACCTTGGTTGTGGACAGCGCCATCCCGACGGCAAAGGCGCCCACTATGGGGGACAGGCCGATGGAGCCGGCCAGTGCCGCTGCGCCAAAGAACGACGCGGTTGCGATTCCCTCGACGCTTCCCTTGGCCTTCCAGAGCCGCGGCGTCACAAGGCGCGGAATCAGGAATACCGAGGCAAGCAGCATGATGGCAAAGAAGGCCAGCACCTGGAATATGGTAATTATGATTTCAAAGATGTCAATATCAACAATCCCCGAGTCGCTGCCCACCAGGGACGTGACCACGGACAGAACCGCTATGGCAAGTATGTCGTCCACTATTGCGGCCCCGATGATCAGCCTTGCCTCCTTTGATTTTATCTTTCCAAACTCGCTGAGTACCTGGACCGAGATTGCGATGCTCGTGGCAGTCAGCGCAGTGGCGATAAGCATGGACTGCAGGACGTCAAACCCGAACATCTGGAACGCCACCAGGCCCGCAAAGAACGGTACCACCACCCCCATGGTGCCCACCGTGAGCGAGGCCTTGCCTCCCCGCAGGAACTCCCTGGGAGTCATCTCAAGGCCGGCCATGAACAGGATTACGATTGCGCCAATCTCCCCCAGGATGCGGAGCTCCGCATCCAGCTTCAGTATCGACTCCCCGTTGTAGACAAGAAACGCACCCAGCGCAAACGGCCCGATTATCATGCCGGCCAGAAGCTCGCCCAGGACTATGGGAAGATGTATCCTCATGAACAGCTCTGCCATGAGCTTGGCTGCAAACAGGAGTATGCCCACAGCGATTATGGTCTGAATAAAGTGCGCCTCCGTAGCCATATCTTCTGTTTATAAACAGCGCGATCATATAAGCGTCGCAATTCTGGCATGATCCAGGCCAGAAATGCCCCACGTATGTGAACTATGGGCAGGATCCAGGCTGCCGGTTATCTGGAGCCCGTCTGGCAGCCCGGGCTCTGTCCGGCGGCGCGTGGACGTGACACGTCAGGATGCCGGCGGCTCCTGCTCTAGTGTGACCCGCAGAAAGTCAAACCGGCGACATGTGCACCCCGTCTCAAGCATGTCGGCGACGCTCGGACTGATGCTGCCCCCCTCAACGAACCTCTTGACCGGGAGGCCCCCCTCTGCCTCCATCAGCAACACTACTCTGGTGGGCGACCTCCTTGCGTACCTGACGGAGTGGATGGTCTTTTGGTTTATCTTGCTGGCACCTTCGTAGATCAGCACCGGACCAGCGGGAATCGTCTTGAGCGACCTTAGCAGCCGGGACGGAACCTCGTCCTCGGTCTCTACTGTGACCCGGATGACGGACCGAAAGCGTACCGGCATCTTGCGCATGTCCTGGGATACCTCAAGGGACGCAAGCTCGATGCAGGGCAGCTCCACCGTAGCCGGAAAGGCATGGCTGCGCCTTCGCGGGTTGAGAAGCCGGGCAAAGAACGGCCTGCCGTCTCCCAGAACAAGGCTGTCCTTGTCTTCACCGCCGATCCAAGATATTCTTGCCTGCGTGGCTCCCATTGCGTCACGGAGAAACCCGGAGATCTGCCTCTCCACGCTCTGGGCGCCGACGCAGAGGGTGCACCCGGAGCCGCCGCATCCGGAGCAGCGCGGGCGCTTCTGCGGCATGCCGCGAAGCCTTTTGATGTACCGTCCCGATACGGCAACCGGCCTCGTGTGGATGTCAACGGAGTCGTTCCTAAAGCTGACGGTAATCGTCAGATCCGGCCTGGTGTGATCTATTGTGGCGCCCGTGGCCCGGCGGAACTTTTTTGCAAGCTCGCCTGCGATCTCTGCCTTGATGCTGTCGGTGCCCTTCAGAAGGTACCTAGAGCGAACCGCGTCGTCCCTGTCAAGCACCGAGGGCCGGAGCGAGGCGCCCACCATGAACGACTCAAACTCCACATCGTAGGTCAGATTCCTGAACCTGTCCACGTATGTGCCCAGCCGCCGGCACAGGCCGCGGCATATGTAGCATTCCTCCGGCTCCTCCCTGTCCATCTCCCGGCGGATCCTCCCCCCCAGCCTCTTGCAGGAGGAGAGCCCCAGCCGTCTGACGTACAGCCTGCCCAGGCAGCTGTCGCACAGCGCAAACTCGGAGGATACCTTCAGCGCATGTGCCACGACGGATTGCAGCTCCAACCGAAAGAGTCCGGGTTTCGTCATTATAGGATTTGCTAGCCCAGCCCCATCTGGCGCAGCCGCCTCTCGGCATCGCGTCCCCGGGTTGCCTTTATCATACTCTTGGAGCCCTTGTAGCTCTTTACGAGCTCTCTTACATCGCGCTCCGGCCAGCCAGAGCCCCTGGCAATCCGCTTTGCCCGGGAGGCGTTGATCAGGTTAGGATCTGCCTTCTCAGCGACGGTCATGCTCTGTATTATGTAGCGCCACCGCTGGAGCCGGCCTTCGGCCTTGTCTATCTCAGACTCCTTTACCGTTTCGGATATGCCGGGCAGGTTCTCAAGAAAGCTCCTGACCGAGCCGGTCTTGGTAATCTCTTCTATCTGGTGGTAAAAATCCTCCATGTTCATCTTTCCCCTGGACAGCCTCCTGAGCTTGCTCTCGTCCCCCTCGGTCTCCAGCCGTCGAACCAGATCAAGAACCGCTTGGATGTCTCCCATTCCCAGAAGCCGTCCCACGAATCTTGTGGGTGAGAACTTTTCAAGATCGTCAACCCGCTCGCCGGTACCGATGTACATTATCTGGGCTCCCGTGGCAGCCGACGCTGCCAGAGCCCCGCCCCCCTTGGCCGAGCTGTCCAGCTTTGTGACCACTATGCCGCCCACCGGCACCGTCTTGTGAAATGCCTCTGCCTGGCTGAAGCACCTGCGGCCTATGGTTCCGTCGATTACCAGCAGCGCCAGATCCGGATCCGAGGCGCGGCTTATCCGCTTCATCTCGTCTAGCAGCTCCTGCTCCTCCTTGTGCCTTCCCGCGGTATCTATCAGTACTATGTCGGGCGCCGAGTCTGCAAAGTATGCCAGTCCACGCTTCACGATATCTGCCGGGTCGTGTGCCCCCTCCCGCCCGTACACCTCTACCTTTGCCCGCTGGCACATGGTTCTGAGCTGCACCAGCGCCCCCGGCCGGTAGGTGTCAGCGCCTATGACGCCGACCCTGTACCCCTGCTTTGTAAGAAACAGGGACATCTTTGCGGTAACCGTGGTCTTGCCGCTTCCCTGTATGCCCAGCATCAGAACCTTGTTGATCCGGCCCGGAACGAACTCGAACTTTGCCTCCGTTCCCAGAAGCTTTGCCAGCTCGTCGTAGAGGATCTTTACTATGTGATCCTTTCGTGAGAGGCCCGGGGGAGGGTTCTCCTTGAGGGACCGCTCCTTTAGCTGCTTGGATATCTCAAACACCAAGGGCACGTCCACATCGGCATTGAGCAGTGCCAGCTGCACGTCGTGTGCGAGCGCCTTTATGAGCTTCTCGTCAACGCCGGAGGAGTTTACGATCTTCTTTATGGCCGTCCGCAGGTTACCCTTGAGTCCCTCCAGCATCACACTACAGGCGGGCTTCTTCTATTTCAAGTCTTGGGAATTGGTTCTTTACGCCTAAGAACTAGTTCCCCAAACCCTCTACGAATGGGCTCTTCGGGGTTTCTCGTCTGGAAGGGGACGGCGCAGCAGCCAGCACTGCGCTCAACGTCACAGATTCAGCCATCATGGAACCGACCTGTCCACGGCGCCCACCCATCGTCTCAGAACCGCCAAGGGAGACAGGGTCCTTTCGAGCATTGGTGGACTTGGGCAAGACATACCTGTGTCCCGCCGCCTGGCTGAGAGCCGTACCGGATCTGACCAAGCAGGGCCTGCAGGTAAAGTGGCAGCAGCCCGGCAGGGGGTCAGCCTATGCGGATCAGCCAGCCCTGGGAGCCTGACGGGCCCCGGAGATTTTGTAGAACCCGCGGTAGCCGTCCCAGTGTGCGGATCCGGTTACAAGTATGGGAGACGTAAACAGCGGGCAGTCGATCACCAGAGTCTCGGCCTCGCCGCCCTCAAAGCTCAGGTTAAAGCCGAACCTCTCTGAAAGACCCTCCAGCACCGGAAGGTTCTCCCTGGTAATCTCCCTGCCGAGCCAGGAGCCGTCCAGGCCTCCTGCCGCAACGGCGGTGATGATAAACCGAAAGTCCGCGTCCAGCAGCTCGCGCATGTATTGCACCTGATCCTTATGCCAAACCGGTGAGATCATCTCCAGTCCCAGCCGACCGCAGATCTTCTCAAAGGCATCTAGCTGAAACCTGCTCAGGATTCCACCGTGAACCACCCCCCGGATGCCGTGTTCGTGCCTGACCTCATCCAGCATGGTATGAAGCGTTGCAAGCTCCATGGCAGCATCCGAGGAAGATGCGGCATACTTTTGCGGCATCTGCATTGCCGTTGCCTGTAGTTTTGTAATGTCTATGTTCGGATGGTGCAGCAGCATGCTTTCAGGGGAGGCAGGCGAGACTGTCACCAGGCATTCCACGGAATGGCCCTGCTTTTGTGCGCTGTACACCGAATAGGCGCTATCCTTTCCGCCGGAGAAGAGCGCCGCCAGCTTCATTGTAACGGCACTTGCCGAAGTACTTGGCATGCTTCATCACTCATAATCCTCATCACCAGTCAGACGGCTTTTCCAGTCATCATCAGCACCCAGGCTAGTTTTTTACGCGCATTATTTTAGTCCTGTCCATGACCTTCCAGTACTCTACATTCTGGCCGTTCTCCAGCTGGCCCTGCACACTCTCGTCTATCAGGGTCACATCGATGGTATCAAAGGTGTCAGAGTCCATCACCTGTGTTATGTCGCCAGTCATCGAGATTATCTGTCCGAGTCTCTTGTCGATGAGCGGAACATGCACCTGCATGCTGACAGGTCCCACGTGGGGGCGCTTCTGCCCGTCAAAGATGCCCACGGCCACGATTCGCGCCTTTGCCGCACCGTGCTTGCCTGGCTTGCTTGTATCGTACTCTGTTATTCTGCACGCCTCGCCGGTGGCCTGATCCCCCACGGGAAGAAGAATGTAGGATCCGATCTTCAGGGAACCTAGGTCAGCAGGTCTGCTCATATGTGATGGACGGGCGGTGTTGAATATTTAACTTTTCTATTTAGCATGACTGCGCTCCAGAGGAGCATACCAGTTCAGATGTCGACCTCCGGGTAGCCATTTTGGATACCTGTCTGTAGAGCACGGCCATTTGTTACGGATCCCCCCCAACCCTGATGCCGCAGGCAGTGCGGCGTACGGCTGCAGATATAGGATCCAGGCGGCATAAACCGCAGTGGCAGCTTGCCCCACAAGCGCCTGCACCGCGGCACCATTCCGACGGATCCGCCATACAGCCATTCCCGCAACAAAGGGGCCCACAGTCCAAGGTACAGGGAGCGCTTCCCGCTCAGTCTTCTTGACAGCAGTCAGGCAGCGTAGCCATTACGCGTCACTGTGGGGCTAGATCCGCGGCATGCATTCGTAGTAGGGTCTACTTGAGCCGCTCTAGGAGCGACAGTGCAAACAGATTTGACATCTTGATGCCCTTCTGACAGACATCCCTGCGCGTCTTCTCGCAGTATTTTTTGACGCTCTGGTGGCTCTTCTCGCTGGCCACCTCCAGGACCATTATGCTCTGGCTATATGGGAACGTAAACTTGAGCGGCTCTGTGCAGTAGAGATCCATGCTGCCCCATATCGCCCGGCCCACCTGGGTTCTTCGGGCCAGCTGCTCTGCCACCTCCCGCATGTCCTCACTGGACTCCCCGTACTCTAGGTAGTACACGGACACAAAATTCACAGGATCCGAGACCTCCCGCTGAAAGAGATCCTCGCGGCTGCTGAGCATGAAGGAGATCTTTTCCTGGTTGAACCTCTTCAGATCCCGCCGGATCTTTGCCTCGTCCCTGTACTTGACCAGGATGTAGTGGTTGGCATGGGAAGAAAAGTACGACTTGCCGTCGTCTGAGAATGTGGCGGTAACAAAGTACATGGACTCGATATTTCTGGAGTGGGCCCAGATATCCTTCAGCTCCGCCGAGTCATGATCATGCCTGTATGGAACGCATGCGTATCCCATGTTCACCATAAGCGTTCGTAACATAGGTTTTTTGCCACGGCGCAGTATTTAACATTTGGAGCCCGTGGCACTGCCTGGGATTCGTGGCACGGCACAACGGCACGCCCCTGCGTCGATAGTTATTTAATACATAGAGGTACACGATCAAACTGTCCCAAGCTAGCTCAGCCTGGTAGAGCTTCCGGCTGTAGTTGTCGGCTTTGGGCTGGCTCAAATAGCAGCATACCAGGCATACAGAAACCGGGTTGTCGCAGGTTCAATTCCTGCGCTTGGGACCACAATATAATCCGGCGCCGGTGTGTGATCGGCGCGCCCCCCGAGTCACGGGTTGATGACTGCCCGGCCGTTGATCTTTCTTGATATGAGATCTTCCATGGCGGTGTTTGCGTCATCCAGTGAGTACCTTTTTGTGATCTTTGGGTTGATGACTCCCTGCCTGGCAAGGCCGATCAGCTCCACCATGTCGTCGTACCTTCCCGTGTACGCCCCCTGGATGGTAATTGATTTGAGCGGTATGGTAACAAGGGAGATGCTCAGGGAACCGCCAAAGAGTCCCACCAGAACCATGTTCCCCCTCTTTCGCAGGACCTGCAGCCCCACCTTTACCGTGTTTGGGGCGTTGACAAAGTCGATTACGCTGTCAGCCCCCTTGCCGTTGCACAGCGACATTATTCTGGATGCGGCATCGGCCGAGCCTGGCTGAACCTTCGAGTTGACCGTATGGTCGGCGCCCATCTCCCTTGCAGTCTGCAGCTTCCTGTCATCCAGGTCAACACAGATTATCTTGGCATCGGTTATCGCCTTTGCGATCTGTATCCCCATGAGGCCCAGCCCGCCGGCGCCGATGATCACAATAAACTCGGGTGAGTTGGCATTTGCCTTCTTAACTGCGGTAAACCCCGTCAACCCGGCGCAGGCAAGGGAGGTTGCGCTGTCATGGTCAAGACCGGATATGTCAGCCAGGTACTTGTAGCTGGGCACCTTGACGCTCTCGGCGTAGCCACCGTCCTGAAACAGTCCGATAGATCTTGGGGTCTCGCAGAGGTTCTCGCTGCCCTCCAGGCATGTTTTGCAGCTGCCGCAACCCAGCCACGGGTACACCAGCACCTGATCTCCCGGCTTGAATCCCTGCACGTCAGGGCCGATCTTAGAGACGGTGCCTGTTATCTCGTGCCCAGGAGTGACCGGGTACCGGACACCCCTGTCTGTAACCTTGAGAAATGTCCCGTCACCCAGATCGTAGCCGCCCTCCCACAGATGCAGATCACTGTGGCAGACTCCTGCGGCTGTAACCTTTACAACAACCTCCGGTCCCTGGACGCGCGGTGTCTCCAGATCGGTAACTTGAAGGGGCTTTTGCGGCTCGACGATTCTGGCTGCCTTCACAGCGATTTTTTTCCGGCTGACAATATAAGAGTTGACCGGGTAAGCAAGAAAAGTAGATCACACAGATATTATGTCAGTTCGCGGCACAGACGGTATGAGCGAGGAGCCGCTGGGGATATCAAAGAAGCCTGTAAACATCCTGTTCAACCCATCTGTGATCTCAAAGAGGGACGTATGGGAGATCGACCTAATTCACATTCTGGATATCCTGATGGAGATCCTCAAAAAAACCGACAACAAGGATCTCCGGGTTGCGGGAATGGCGGCCCTGTCGTCATCCCTCATATACCGCATGAAGGTAGAGAGCATATTCGCGCTGCAAAAGTCTGCGATGGAGAGAAAGCCGGTGGTCAGAAGAGATGACATGAACATCGACATGGTGGATATTCCCTACAGGCACGAGTCAACCTACCCGGTGTCACTGGAGGATCTGATGGGGCTGCTTGAGAACCTGATCAGTTCCATTGCCAGTACTGGATCGCGCAGGAGAAAAACCGTACTCGAACCCAACGAGGTTCCCAACTTTCAGGAGTACTTTAACGCCCTTGAGAATGTCATAGAAAGGTACGAGAGCACGATAATGAAAAGGATCGCGCCCGCAGGCTCGGTGCTTCTTCAGGAGATTGTGTCGGATCTGGAGTTCATTGACGCCATCAGGTGCTTCTTTGCCGCCCTGTTCCTGGCAAAGGACGGGAAGGTAGATCTGGAGCAGATAGGCGATGACATCAGGATCACGCTGCCTACCGGCGCATGAGGCCGGGCCCACTCATTTGAATGCAGGTTCCCTCGCCGGGTCAGCCATGGCAGGCGATGCCGCGCCTACTGGCGGAACTCCGGCCGCCACCGCCTGGACATCTTCTCATCCATATCGTCTGCCAGAGCATCCAGATCTGAGATGTCGCCCAGTTTTTGGAAGGTAAGCTTCTGAAGCGTCTGTATGACGCTCTTTGCGGCCCGGTATTGGGGCACGCCGGGATCGTTGAGCTCTCCGTACAGCCCGATTCCCCGAACGCCGCAGGCCATTGCGTACCCTAGAACCAGGCCGTTGAAGCCGGTGATCAGCGACCTCTGGGGCGAGAGATCAAAGCCGGACTTTTGCAGCTGTCCGGCAATCTCCTTGGAGGTTGAGGTGACAAACGTCCGCGGAGATCTCTGCAGCTCCCTGTCTGTGTGAAACCCGCCCACGGTGTAGATGAACTTGGCCGAATACTTTTTTGCCACATCGACCACATCCTGGCACACGTCGTGCAGCTCCTGGATGCTCTGCGGCTGGCCCGCACTCCCGCCGAATATGATCAGGCTGTCGGTGCAGGTGTACCACCACTCCTCTTTTGCCATGCTTATGTAGCCGCCGTTGTCCACCACGTATCCCGGGAGGGATGATCTTGCAGATCTAAAACGCCTGCACTTCAGATGAGCGTTGACAAAGTCCACCACTATACTACCCACGTTGCCCATATCCTGCATTGCTGCTATGACTATGGGTTTTTGCAGATTCGGCTCCTTCTCCTGAATGAACTCCACATATGGAATCCGGCATCTTTGGATTAATAGGTTAGCTTGAATCAGGGAATTATATACAAAAGTAAACGGTACTTTTGTCTTTTTCTGGCGCTCCGGCGATCCCTCCCATGCTTGGCTCTTGCATGTCGTTTGCGAAACGCGCGGGAGCAATCCCGCGCTGGAATCTCGCGCCTTGGGACGACAATCCCTGCCGCCCTGCCGTCGCCATGACGGCAATGTTGTGCGCCGCGTTTACGTCGGCGTTGATGTCGTTCTTGCACCTGTCGTTCGTGCAGTGGAACTCCCCCTGCGATGTCCGGGAGTCCTTGTCCTTGTGCCCGCACCTGTGGCATGTTGTGCTGGTGCCGCCGGGATGGACGAACACGACCATCACGCCGGCGTTCGCGCATGCGCCCTCGATCCGCATTTGGAACGTCCTAGGACGCGAGTATGACATCTCCCTGTTGAGCCCCGTCTTGGCGGAGCTCCCATTGCCCTTGGCCCTAGCCGTCATGTTCTTGACTTTCAAGTCCTCCATGGATACGGTTCCTGCGCCGTCCGCTATTCTCTTTGACGCGTGCCGCTCCCAGTTCGTCTGGCGGTTGGCGACCTTTTCACGCTTCCTTTGGATCTTCCTTTGCAGATCCCTGTAGCTGCGGGACTTGGGCCTGTCGCGCCTAGCCTCCCTGTTGATGCTGTCCTGCCCGCAGGTCTTGTCCTGTTTGCCGGACTTGCCGTTCTGCCTGATGCGCCTGTTGCCGCTACCTCCCCTCTTTCGTGAGAGCTCCGAGTGCATCTTGGATATTTTGTCGTTCTTGGCGCGCCTGCAGTCCTTTGGAATGTCATGAAATGTATGGCTGCCTGTGTCCAAGTCTACGGTTGTGGCTCCGTGGACGATGCCCATGTCGACTCCCCTGATGACCGCTGACTCTGATGGCTTTGGAGCCCTGGTTCTTGTCTGGATATGTAGGCGGTACGTCCTGTTGCAATCCTCGGTGCGCCTCGTGATCCTCTTGGTGGTCTCGACGAGCTGGAAGGATCGCATGTCAAGCCCCTCCACGTCGCCGTGGAGCCTTACCGTGCCGACACCAGGCAGCATGATTATGTTGTCGCCCTTGGGCACGGGCTTCCCAAACACGCACAGAGCCTGCCTTTCACGCTTTCTCCTGAACAAATCATTGGCGTGGCTCCAGCGGTTCCTCTTGTTGCTCCACCTGTTCGATGGCAGGTTTGCGCCGGAGCCGTCGTCATTTGCGCCATTGTCGGAGCCGTCCCCGTCCCGACGTATCAACTTGGCCGCCTTTTTCACCTCCATTTCCCTGTCCTTTATGGCCATGTTTTTCCACATGATTTTGTTGGAGCGCTTTGTCACGTTTGACTCCAAGAACTTCAGAACGGCCTCCCTTCCCTGGGCAAGCTCGGCCCTCTGCACCAGTACGGGGCCGTCAAGCCACCTGTTTCCACTTCTCCATTTTGTAAGCTTGTTATAAAGGTCAAATCTGGTTATTGCTGGATCCTTCAGCGTCTTCTCCACGGCCATGTTGTAGGCCCATCGCTGCTGGACAATGAGGCGCGATATGAGAACCGACAGCTCCCAGGACTGGTCAAAGTCAACCATTATGGTGCGGACCATCGTGCCGTTCCCTGCGGGATTTGGCCTCATTTCTGGCGCCGGCGCGGTTGCAGTTGCTGTTGCCACCATAGATGTGATTCGTAATTAGCACGCAGGCATATTAGAGCACGATCTTTGGCATAATCATACGAAAGTTGCATGCTTTGGAGCACACATCTGTAAGATTATGGGCATCGAAGGCCCGATTCTTAATTGCGGATCATGTCTCATGATGATTGATTTCATTACCGCATGCAATATTCCACACCGCATAAAAGCGCCGCGACTATACCATGCGGACTATACAGACCATGCGGATCATGCAGACAGCCCGTACCGTCACGGCAGCCAATGCCGCCGCGTTTGCCCATGCGGTCACGGCCGTCCAGAACGTTACGCAGGCATCGCGCAAAGGTAGCGCGTGGGAGAGAGCCGGAAAAGGCAGAAGACCCGTTTACTTTTGTATATAATTCCCTTGAATCACGCGGGAATCTCGTCGAGCTCAAAGTTGTGTTCCACAAAATACTCAACCCGCGTCTTTTTAAACTCCCGGGAGCTGAACAGGATTCTGTACTCGTCTACGTCGATCTGCCCCTGTATGGTGCCTGCCATCTCCCGGGCCTCATCCTCTGACTTGCAGTGGATCATGGAGAAGACGTTGTAGGGCCAGTCCGGGTACACGGGCCTCTGATAGCAGTGGCTGACCTGTGGGAAGGCCCCCAGCATGCGGCCGACCTCCTCAACCCTGCCTTCTGGCACCTTCCAGACGATCATGCCGTTGGCCGTAAAGCCTGCGTCCCGGTGACGTAGGATTGCCGCAAACCTGCGCATGACTCCGATCTCCTCGTAGTGCCTCAGCCTCTCAAATATCATATCCTCGGTCATGCCGAGACTCTGCGCCGCAGGCAGGAACGGCCGGTCAGATATCGGCAGATCCTTCTGCAGCTCCCTTACAAATGCCCGGTCTTCCTCGGTGGGCTTGAACTTTGCGTCCCGGATGTTCTTCTCCGGCTCGCTGGGGGCGACCGCATGCTTTTTCTCCTCGACCATCTCAAGCTTTACCCCGATCTTGAACAGCCGAATGGTTGGAAGCATCCGGATCTTGACAATGCCTGGAATTCTTTTAAACTTGTCAATCTCTGTCTTCAGATCCGAGCCCGGGGACACTGCCAGTGTAAACCACAGGTTAAACTCGTGATCCCGCTCGTAGTTATGGCTCACCCCGGGATGGCGGTTTACCACTGCCGCCACGCTCTCCAGCTCCTCTGGCACTATCTGCATTGCAACCAGCGAGCTCCTGTAGCCCAGCCTGCGCGTGTCAAAGATTGCGCT
Organism: Cenarchaeum sp.; assembly: GCA_965206845.1. Classification (GTDB taxonomy): domain Archaea; phylum Thermoproteota; class Nitrososphaeria; order Nitrososphaerales; family Nitrosopumilaceae; genus CAYGAM01. Next base: position 773,522 of record OZ242221.1, read on the forward strand.
GAGCTGGCGCAGGACGCCGGACCTTTTCAGCTTCGTCAGCCTCTCCTTTACCGCATACGGCGTGATGCCAAACTTTTCTGCGATCACATCAAAGGGCCTGGCCGTCAGAGGAAACGTCCACTGAATTTCGTTGAGAATCTCCCTATCCAGACTGTCCATACCGTGGCCAAACTCGGTGACCGGCATTTCAATTAAAAATGTACCGTACAGGGACAGGCTGCATAGCTTGCGCCCACACAGACTGAGGCAGGGGATGCCTCCCGCCAAGAGCTGCCGTCCCGGCGCCCACGCCGTTTTGCCCAAGCCGCAAAACGCGCCTTCGTCGGATCCTGCGTGGAGGGCTGCGGCCAGGCCACGACGGCACAAGAGAACCCAGGAATAAATACGAGTCATACGCCAACACAGCAGTGATTGTTGACCTTCATCTGAGGGACCGGTTCGTGCTCGTGGTGGGCGGGGGCGGACAGGCGCTCAAAAAGACAAAGGATCTGCTGCAGGAGGGATGCTCGATTCTGGTCATAAGCAAGGATGTGGTACCTGAGATCGAGGATCTGGCAACAGAGGGCCACATCAGGCTGCAAAGAGCGGCTCTGGCAGGTGCAGGCGCGCTCAAGAAGCACAGGCCGTTTCTGGTAATCTCCGCCACCAGCAACACCAAGCTCAACCAGGAGATCACGGCGGCCGCGGGGGAGATGGGCATTCTGGCATTCTCATCAGACTGCCCACAGCAGAGCAGCTTTGCCAGCGTATCGACGATTGCGGCAGGCGGCCCGGTCAGGGTGGCGGTGTCCACCGGAGGAAGGAGTCCCATCATGGCAAGGAAGATCAGGGAGGAGATCGAGCCTGCGGTAAGGGACGCCGTAACAGAGGAGCGCCTGAACCAGATCAGGGTGCAGGAGACGGCAAGGGAGATGGCAGGAGCCATTGGCACACAGAGGCAGAGGAGGAGGTTCCTGTACGCAGTAATGGATGATCCGGCCATTGATCGGTTAATAAAAGCCGGAGATCTCACAGAGGTTCGGGGGCGGATAAGGGATCTTCTGGAGAACTGGAGATGACGAACAGCATAATTAACGCAAAGGTAACCTTTCGCAGCTCACCCATCCATGTCTTGGAGAGGTTTACCTTCAAGGAGCCGGAGATCGCATTGAAGAAGTTCATCGAGCACTCTGAGCTGGACGAATGCGTGATCGTGCAGACATGCAACAGGGTGGAGCTGTTTGCGTCCGCAGGCCGCTGTGACCAAGAGAGGATCAAGAGGACGTGGGCATCGCTGGCCGGGCTGGATGAGAGTTCCTTTCAAGACAACTTTGAGATAACAGAGAACGAGCAGGCCTACCGCCACCTTCTGCGGCTGACATCGGGTCTTGACTCGATGGTCGTGGGCGAGGAGCAGATCCTAGGCCAGATAAAGAGATCCATTGCAACCGCCAAGGGAGTGCACACGTCCGGAAGGCGCCTGAATACCATGTTTGACAAGGCCGTAAGAGCTGGCACTTGGATAAGAAGCACCACGGGCATCGGACAGGGGGGCATATCCGTAGGATCCATGGCAGTCAAGCTTGTCGAGGAGAACATAGACGATCTCAAATCAAAGAGAATCCTGCTCATTGGAACCGGAGAGGTCTCGACCCTCGCGGCCAAATCCCTGGCCCGGCGCGGCTATGCCTTTGACGTGGCCAGCAGGACGCTGTCTAGATCAAGGGCGTTCTGCGAGACCATGGGCGGCAAGCCCATAAGGTACCAAGACGTCTTAGAGCGGTTCAAGAACTATGATGCCGTATTTGTGGCAACCTCTGCGCCGTACTTTCTTGTAACCTTTGAGCACATCAGGCAGGCAATGAGAGCAAAACCGCAGGGCATAATGATTCTGGATCTCTCCAACCCGCGAACCGTAGACGAGAAGGTGGCCACGCTGGGCGGCGTCAAGCTTATGAACCTGGATCAGATCGCCGAGATGGTAGACAAAAATATGAGGAGCCGGCTAAACAAAGTCAAGATGGTGGAGGATATAATCACTCAGGAGACTGCAGCCATAGGGGCGTCCATGAGGCGCCTTGACGCAGAGCCCATAATCAAGAGCGTCTTTAGCAGCGCAGATGAACGCCGCAAGAAGGAGCTGAAGAAGGCGCTGCAGATGCTGGGGGAGCAGGATCAGTCAAGGATCAAGATCATAGAGGATCTGACAAAGGCGGTAGTCGAGGGGATCGTGTCAGCACCCATGAACAACCTGAGAAAGGCATCGGAGCGGGGAGACGAGGGCATATTGGATGCGGCAAGCAGCCTGTTTGGGTACCGTACGGATTAGGGTTATATTTGAACCAAGTGTGTATCAATTATGTCATTTCCCAGTAGCCGCCTGAGAAGATTGAGATCCTCCGAGGGGATGAGGAGGCTGGCAAGGGAGTCGGTGCTGTCCCCTGATGATTTTATCTGTCCCATATTTGTGGACGAGAGAGTGGATTCCCGGGTCGAGGTGGACTCGATGCCCGGCGTGTACAGGGTTCCACTCAAGGAGGCAGGCGCCGAAGCCGGAGCGATACGCGATCTGGGCATTCCCGCCGTCATGCTGTTTGGCGTTCCTGCCAGAAAGGATGATGCCGGAAGCGGCGCATACGGCGATAACGGGATAGTCCAGCGCGCAATAGAAGAGATCCGCAGCAGTTGCGGCAGCATGGTGATCATGGCAGATGTTTGCCTGTGCCAGTATACGTCAACTGGGCACTGCGGCCTGATAAGGAACGGATCCGTGGACAACGACTCGAGCCTGGAGGTTCTGGCAGACATCGCCGTCAGTCAGGCAAGAGCCGGCGTGGATGTGGTGTCCCCATCGGCAATGATGGACGGCCAGGTGGCCGCAATCAGATCGGCCCTGAACGAGGCGGGTTTTTCTGAAGTGGGCATAATGTCGCACTCGGCAAAGCACAGATCCAACTTTTACTCCCCGTTTCGCGACGCAGCCGAGTGCGCCCCAAAGTTTGGCGACAGAAGAACCTACCAGGTTCCCTACACAAACGCCAGGGAGTCCATAAGGGAGATGGAGGCGGACATCGGCGAGGGCGTGGACATCATCATGATAAAGCCGGCCCTGGCATACCTGGATCTGATCGCAGAGGCAAGAAGGAGGTTCAGCCTGCCCGTATCGGCGTACAGCGTCTCCGGCGAGTATGCCCTTGTAATGGCGGCTGCCCGGCAGGGATGGATCCCCAGAGACGAGACAGTTCACGAGATTCTGTCCTCCATAAAGCGGGCCGGTGCAGACATGATAGTAACATACTTTGCAAGGCAGGCGGCGGAGTTTCTAAATGAGACAGGACCAAAAGTTTGAGATCGAGCGGGCGTTTGACCTCATCCCCCATGTCATCGGGGCCAGCTGGACGGTAATACAGTTCCGGTTTACCGGCGTGAAAAGGCCCACCCGGGAGCAGTACCGAAGGAGTGTCATCCGGTACGTGAGGCTGCTTGATCCGCTGTTTGAGGACTTTGCGGGGGATGAGGAACTCCGGGAGGTCCAGGAGTACATCAGAAGGAGGAAGAGGGCCGAGATCGAGAAGATCGCGGCGGGCAAAAATGCCGAGGTCGAGAAGCGCTACGACAGGTACGTGGATTATGGCTAGGAGACGCCTTAGAACCTCCAGAGCTTCGGCCTTACCAGCCTGAACCTTCTTCTTGTAATCAGGAGGCTCCAGTCGATGGACATGAACAGCAGCACCACGCCAACCCCGATCCCATCGGCAACCACTATTCCCACCAGCTGATCCTCGAAGAGCTGCAGGAAGGGAGTCAGGACGGCCTCGCTGATGGAGATCATTATGTAGTACGCCACCACCCTGCCAAGCCAGAAGCCGATGTACAGCCCAACGCTTCTTGCCCGCATCATGCCGTAGGCCACAAAGAGCATGTTGCTGGGAAGCGGGCTCACTGCAAACAGAAACGACGCCACGGCATAGCCGTACCTCTTTTTGCCAAGAAACCTGCCGATCATGTCAAGGTTGGATCTGTGCTCGTCGTCGACGAATCTTCGAAGCATTGTGCTGACCCTCTTGAGAACAAACCTACCCAGGGTGGCGCCGGTTGCCCCCACCAGAGCCAGTGCGACGGGGTTCAGTGAGCTGTCCAGGGCATGAAATGAGACTAGCACGATCCACGACGGGGGCATCAGCAGCGGCGCGGCGTTGATCGCCACAAAGAGAAGCAATATTCCCAGATACGAGAGCTCAGATACCGCCTCAAAGATGCCACTCATCTGCTGACTGTAGCGGGAACCAATTCTAAAAGCATTGGGTAGTCGGGCGAGCCCGCACCGGACGGTGCGCAGATGTGCCATGCATGGCATGAGCCAGGCCTGCTCTGCAGAGACACGGGACGGTTTTATAGCTCTTTGGCAAGTGATTAATAGCGGGTGGAGAAGAGGCAGGCATGGTGGACAAGTACGAGGATCCTTTTGTCAGGATTGCGTTCATGATTGGGGGGGACGAGTACCTCAAGGTTGCAAGATCACTGCTCAAGTCCAGGGATGCCACCGATGAAGAGATTGCAAGTTCCACCGGGCTTAGGATCAACATGGTCAGAAAGGTTCTGTATGATCTGTTTGGCAAGTCCCTGATTACAGGCATTCGCGTAAAGGATGAGAAGAAGGGCTGGTTCGTCTACAGGTGGCGCTCCCGCAGGGAAGAGGTCGAGGGATTTATAGAAAACCAGAAGAAGACGATTGCCGAAAGACTGCAACAGAGGCTGGACTATGAGAATCTGTCGGATTTTTACCACTGCGGAAACAGTGACTGCGTCAGAATGCCCGCAGTGGATGCTCTCGAGTACGACTACAGGTGCCCGTCGTGCGGGAAGATCATGAACCAGAAGATCAACGACAGAGCCAAGCAGGCCTTTGCCAAAAAGATCGACAAGATAAGAAAGGACATGCTGCAGGCCTAGCGCGTTCCGCAGTTGTGTGGTGTGGGATCGCCAGACAGTGGAGCCGCCATGGTCCTGGCACGCGCCGGCACGCCCATTTTCAGGCAACTGATCCCCGGATAGGCAGCATCCAAGGGCGACCGCAACCTGCAGGGACGTACGTGGCCGGCCTGACCCTGGCCTGCCCGGATTTTGCATTTATGGTAGATATTGGATATTTTCTTTAACTTTGTACCATACGTGATCAGATGTATTAAATATAATAAAGTGCAAGGTATGCTGACGAGGACGCATGAAACGGCTTCAGCTCTGAGCTTTGGAAGCCAGCAGAGGTGCAGGAACACCTTGAGCCCTGAAGTACCGACGGGGTTCATGATTCCTCATACTCCTCGTCCATCATCCTGCCATGACCCAGCCGTTCCGGAATGATCGGGATCGCGCAGATGCTGCTCTGCTGTCCTGCCTGATGCACCAGCGTGTCACGGGTTCTGCAAGCGGCAAAAAAGGCTCGCGCGCGGACACAGGCCCGATCTAGCAGTAATCGTCCAATGAGACCTCGTCTGATCCGGGAATCTTTGCCACTTCAAAGCCCTCAGGCCTCTTTGAGAGCGGCCGCGTGGCATCAATCCCCATCTTCGCGGTTCGCAGATTCTCCTGGTCGCTGGAAGGATCCAGGCTCGAGCCACGCACGTCCTTGATTATCACCAGATCCCTGTCCGCCTGGAACCTGGTTGCCATTGCATACTCGACTGACTCGGCCGAGTCGGGATCAATATCGGGATCCACCACGGTGACCTGCTTTAGCGAGCGGTGGAGCCGGAACATCTTCTGAATGATCTCCTTGGGATCCAGGTCGGATCTCTTCTCGGCCTGGACTACTGCGTGAAGCCAGCTGCATCCCCCGTCGGTCATCGATACCCGCCGGGTTTGGGGGAAGGCCATTCTCATCTCATAGTTGAGCTTTGACTCTATGGGCATCCCCATCAGCAGCCTGTGTTCGGAGAACCCCGACAGAATGTCGTGAAAGATCGGATCGTTCCTAAAGTAGAGGGACTCCAGCTCAAACACCGGCTGGTCGCGCCTGTGGTCATACGTCTGGAGCATCTCGACCATCCACTCCGGATGGGTTACGTCCTGAAGAATTCTTCCCTCCATGACGATCTCGGACTCGGAGGGAACAAGCATCCCCGAGTACGGGCACCCTGCAAGGGTCAGGTTCCCGTCCAGGATCGAGTTTGCGATGTTCAGCTCATCGTTCCCCCACTCCGCCTGGTACGCGCCGGCAATGGAGACGGCCGGATGCACCCCCACGGTAACGGAGACCCTGAGATCCTCGCCATGCTGCTTCGCATCAGTAAAGCACCGGTGCAGGTGCCGCTCCTCAACCATCCTTACAGAAAAATGGGTTCCGTCAACGGGCATCATGCGGTGAAACGACGAGTTCTGCCTCTTGGACTCGGGGTTTTGCGCATAGACTATCGACGAGGTGATAAAGGGTCCCGGCTCCTTCTCAAAGTGTGTGACAACCGGAAGGGATGACGCGTCCCGGGATCTGTTCTCCATGAACCTTCCCCGTTCTGTGGTATGCGGTTTTGCCGCCCCGTCGATGCAGGAGATCATTCTTTTGTGAATGTCGTCCCTGCCGGAGCCTACTGCCATGGCAAACCTTTCCCGGGTTCCGACCAGGTTTGACACGAGCCGGAATCTGCTTCCCTCTATGTCCTCAAACATTATGGCGCGGCGCCCGTCGGCCTTGGCGGTAACCGCGGCTATCTCGTACCGTGCAGATACCTGCCTTTTTACCACCATCAGATCTTTGGATCTCTCCACTGCAGAAAGATACCCCCGGAGGTCAGACATCCCGCACCATCTCCAGTACGTCGCCCATAAGGATTTTAGCTGTGGCCGCATCCATCTCGCTCCGTATGCTGAAGGAGACTATTGCAATTCCCCTGGTATGGCTGCTGATCCTCTCGGCGATCAGCCTCAAAAAAAGTGACTCGGCCTTGGCAGGAATTACGGTTGTGGTAACCGGCCCCGGATCGGTGCCAAGGGACACCACCATGGCGCCCAGACTGTCGGCGCCCTCGGTTATGGATACAAAGTCCCCGTTATCAAACCTCAGCAGCCTTACAGAGAATCCGCGATCGGCCACCCGGACGGTTTTTTGGTAAAACCTGGATGCCTTGGTCAACAGGTACCTGAATCAGTCTACAGTTTTTAACGCTATTGATTCAGATTCTTTGGAGTCGGCCTCCACCCTTGCCCGGAGTTTGGCCTTGTACTTTAGGTTTCGCGGTTTGGTTCTGAGCCTGTATCCACAGCATGGACACCACAGACCCTCCCACTTGATGAAGATCTCACAAATTTGGCATCGCCTCTGTCCGGACGCATATCTTCCGGTGCCCACAGGTTTTTGTGCCTTATATCTAATGCATATTCCCTTACAAGTCACTTACTATTATATAGAATATGTAGGTATATAAGCATGGATAAGAGATTTCTTGAAAAAACCTATCGCATTTTACTTGAGATTAGCATGTACAAATAACATGTCCTAGAAAAATTGGGAAAAGTTTGAAGAATGTTCTAATTTATAAGGCTGGCTCCCGCCAAACTCTGTTTCCTAATTATTTCCAGTCACGCCTAATGGCTCCAAAATCAGGCCAGACTAGGCAAGCCAGCTGAATTTGAGCTTCACATCAGGCATTTTCAACAAGAAGCCATATTGATCAGAGAGGCGTGCCGGTAGTCAGGCTGCGAAACATGACCACAAACACCTCCTCTCCGAATACACCCGACCCACATAATACTAAAAAATCTTTCAATCCGAAAAAATGCAGGCTCCAGTACGATGACCGCAAGTACATAGACCGTGGCCAGCTGTACGTGCTTCAGATAAGCATGGCGATCCTAAAACAGGGCCTGGAGGAGCTAAATCATGGAAAGGTCGGCCGCCCGTTTGGCTTTTCAAACGCATGCTTTGCGGCAGCATCCCTATTCAGAAACGCCACGGGCATAAAGTACAGGCAGCTGCAGGGCCTGGCAGAGGCAATCGTCGGCAGGGTAAATGCGCCCACATACTCGGCATTCCAGAAGAGGATGACAAAACTCAGCTGCGTTTTTGATGAGAAAGGCAGTGGCAATACGGCTGCCGCATGGTTCTCAGACGGCAACACGAGAACCGAGATAAGCCTGTTTGCCTTTGACTCCACCGGACTCAAGCCTACAAACCGCGGTGACTGGATGACAGAAAAGTGGGGCACGAGGCGCGGATTCATAAAGCTGCACGTGGGCGTGGACACCAAGACCAAGAAGATCTATGCCGTGGTCATAACTGACGACAAGTGCGGAGACTCCCCACAGTTTGAGGAGCTGGTGGAGCAGGCTTTTGCAAATGCGGAAAAATCGCCAAACGCGGGTACGTCCGCAGACACCGGAGTCGCAGCTGACGGTGCGTACGATACCAAGAATATCCGCAGCTACTGCAACGAGCGCGGAACCAACCCGCTGATTCCCGTCCGCATTGATTTTGCCGGAAATGCAAACGGGTGCATGCCACGCAAGGAGGCAGGATTCAGGCAGCTTGGCGGTTTTGACCACATAGACAAGAAGACAGAACACGGGTTTGCAGATCTTACGCGCGAGCAAAAGGGGGAGCTCCAGAAGGCATGGCGGAAAGAGTCAGGATACAACGACAGGTGGGCAGTCGAGATCGCCTTCTCCACATTCAAACGGGTCCTCGGTGAGTGCGTGAACGCACGAAAGTGGGAGAACGTCAAGACCGAGATATACGGCAAGGTGTGGCTGTACAACCATCTGATTGACACGGCAATTGACAACGGGTATGGCACGCCAAGGGTGGTGTGCCCGTCTGTAAAACCGGCCCCGAAGACAGCAAGACAGGAGGGGAGGCAGTGACATAGACAGAGTCACACAGGCGGGTGTCTGTGTGCCGCATAATTAGGAAACAGAGTTTCCCGCCAGATGACGGCCGGATGGCGCTTCCCAATAAGATATAATTAAGGTGACAGATCGAATCCGAATATGAAGGGTGTTGTTTATGAGGAATACGCACCAGATGACGATTTTGCAAAGATCCTTCGCGTCAAGGATCTGGACGACCCAAAACCCAAGGCCGACGAGGTGGTGTTTCAGGTCAAGGCCGCCGCACTAAACTACAATGACATCTGGGGAATGCGCGGATCACCCGTGCCGGTGCCACTGCCGCACATCTCCGGCTCCGATGCCGCAGGCGAGGTTATAGCAGTAGGCGAGGATGTAAAGAATATCCGGGTTGGTGACAGGGTGGTCTCCCACTCCAACATGTCCTGCCGGGTATGCAGGGCCTGCACGGACGGGAGGGAGTTTGACTGCGCCAAGAGAACGATCTGGGGATTCCAGACAGGACCCGTCTGGGGGGCATACTGCGAGGTTACGCACCTTCCCGAAGTCAACATCTCAAAGATTCCCGACAGTGTCAGCTTTGACGAGGCGGCAGCTGCATCCATGACGCTGCTCACATCGTGGCACATGCTGGTGGGAAGGGCAAGGATCATACCGGGCCAGACGGTGCTTATCATGGGAGGCGGTTCCGGGGTAGGAAGCTTTGGAATCCAGATTGCCAAACTGTACAACTGTGACGTGATTGCCACGGCAAGTCCTGACAAACTCAGCAAGTGCATCGAGCTGGGAGCAGACTATGCGGTGGATCACAGAAAGGACGACTGGCACAAAGAGGTCAGGGCCATAACAAAGAAGATAGCAAAGGAGAAGGGCGAGCAGCCTGGAATCGACATATCATTTGATCATATCGGCCAGACCCACTGGAACAAGCAGCTGACCCTGCTCAAGTACGGCGCAACCCTGGTCTCCTGCGGCGCCACCACTGGATATGACGCAAAGACAGACCTTCGTCACATATTCTTCAAGGGAACAAACATTCTTGGCTCCACCCAGGGAACAAAGGCAGAGCTTGACCAGGGCCTGTACTGGATGGGCAAGGGCAAGATCAGGTCGGTAATCGACTCCAGGCACTCCTTTGAGGAGGCAGCGCAGGCACACACCAAGATGCTGACTGGAAAGGGACTCTTTGGCAAGATCCTGCTCAAGCCAGAAGGTGCCTAGCCGCTAAATGTCCGGACTCTTCCGCTCTCTACTCTTCATTCCCGGCAACAATCCACGGTTCCTGGAGAAGGCAAAATCAATTCCCGTGGACATAGCATGCTTTGACCTGGAGGACTCGGTGCCGGATGCGCAGAAGGGCGCCGCACGGGAGCTCGTCCGGGCAGCACTCAAGGAGCGTTCCGGATACACACCGTCGGTGTACGTCCGGACCAACTCTCCCGCATCGCCCCATATGTCAGACGATTTGGATGCGGTGGTCTGCGAGGGGATAGACGGCATCGTGGTACCCAAGGTCGACAGCACGACAGAGATGAAGAGGATCGAGAGGGCGCTCTTGCATCTGGAGAGGGAGCGCGGGCTTGCGCGCACGCTCATAATTCCCTCCATCGAGTCCGCGCAGGGAGTCGTAAACTGCTATGGTATAGTATCGTACTCAGGGCGGGTGGCGGCAGTGATATTTGGCGTCTTTGACCTGCTCAACGACATGGGCATCGAGTACACCAAGCAGCCTCCCGGGGCAGAGTACTCCAGGGCAAAGATTCCCGTGGATGCCAGGGCCGCAGGAGTGGCCGCCATAGATGCCATCTGGCAGGATCTTCATGATGAAGACGGGCTTGAGGACGACTGCAGGATCGGCAGGAGCCTGGGCTACGCAGGCAAGAGTGTCATACACCCAACCCAGATATCCATGGTGCACCGGGTGTTTCACCCCACCGCAGCAGAGATCCAATGGGCAGAGATGGTCCGTGACGCATACCAGAGTGCAGTGAAAGGCGGCCGGGGGGCCACCACCGTGGACGGCCACATGATAGACGAGGTGCACTACAAAAGGGCCATGGCCATCCTAGACGGATAGGGCCGCTGCCCCAAGGCCGATCCGGCGCAGGGCCGGCTCCCGTTCCGGGCCGCATAGCGGTATCTGGCCAGGCGCAAAGATCCGCAAGGGCGTGCATCTAAACCGGGTGTGGGTGTAGCCCGCGCCCGCCTTGAACTCTTTTATTTCAGAATGAGTAATGGAATGTATCAGCTCCACAAGCATATTCCAAGCAATTCACGAGGCAAAACTGGAGAGGCGCATAGAGGATCTGTTGCTGAAGCTGCTCAAGTACAACTCTACACCAAACGTCCAGGAGCCGCTCCGCCAGTTCTTGACAAACTACCAGATGGCCACAGAGTCGTTCTCGGACAGCTCCCAAAATGCCCACACATACGAAGATGTCCTTGAGTGCTACCACCAATATGCCAAGAACCAGTGCATGATTGTAGAGACCCTACTAGAGAACCTGCGGTACACGCTGGACAAGGACGGAACCCGGAAGGAGCTCGCGATGATGCTCAAAGACGGATTTACGTTCTAGTGGGGAATGTGGTATTCCTCGAGGGACTGTCGGGAGAAACCGGTCACATAGCAGAATGAATAAACATAACCGAACCCACCGCATATATGGGTCAAATTGTTTGATGTGCTGGATCCGGTAAATGCGATAACTCGGATGTACGAGGCAGGTAGATACGACGACGTCGTAGGCTACTGCAGAAGGATGCTGGAGAGGGATCCGGGGGACATGACTGCGCTGCAGAACATGGCCACGGCGTTTATCCACCTGGGCGAGTTTGAGGAGGCGCTGGTCCACTGCGAGAAGGTGCTGGAGAGGAACGGCCATGACGAGTACGCCCTGAGGAACAAGATCTTTGCACTGGAGAACCTCAAGCGCCACCGGGAGGTCCTTCCGCTGGCAGAGCAGCTGGCCCTGCGCAACCCAAAGGACACCTGGGCCCTCAACAGCGCCGGCCTGGCGCTAAACGAGCTGAACCGAAACGGGGAGGCGTTGTCGTACTACGACAGGGTGCTTGATGCGGATCCCGGCAACACGACTGCACTGCTGAACAAGGCAAACACCCTTGTATTCTTTAAGAGATACGAAGAGGCCATCGGCCTGTACGACCGGGCACAGAGATCAGACCGCTCCCTCAAACAGGTAGGAAAGGTAAAAGCAGAACTGCTTGCAAGGCTGGAAAGGGAGGACGAGTCGTTTCTGGCGGCCCAGGGCGTCCTGCTAGACGACATGCCAGGCATCATAAGGCAGGCTGCCCAGAACAGGTGCACCGTGTTTCACCAGTTCTGTCTCAACGAGTACGACTCGACGCGAACCGGCGCCGCAAGGCACGCGAAAGAATGATTTTATACGCACCGCACTCCAGTCAGGTTTAGATGTTTACGGGGATAATCGAGGGAACCGGCACGGTGGAGAGCATAAGCCGCAGCACCAGCGGCCGGAGCGCCATCAGGATGACGGTGGACCTGGGCAAGAGTGCTCGGGGGCTGAAGATAGGTCAGAGCGTGGCGCTCAACGGCGTGTGCCTGACGGTGATAGAGCTAAACAAGGGCAGGTGCAGTTTTGAGATGATTCAGGAGACGGCAGAGAAGACCAGCATGGGAGATCTGAAGAAGGGCAGCACGGTAAATATCGAGCGAAGCCTCAAGGCCAGCGACAGGCTGGAGGGGCACTTTGTCCTGGGCCATGTGGACGGCGTGGGCACGATAGCGGAGATCCAGGAGAAGCCCGACGAGGTGCAGGTGTGGTTCCAGCTTCCCGAGGAGCTGACAAGGTATGTTGTCAAAAAGGGATCCATTGCCGTGGACGGCATCAGCCTGACCGTAGCGGATACCAGAAAAAACATGGCGTCTGTGTGCATGATCCCGCACACAATCCAGGTAACAAACTTTACACGCAAGGTCAAAGGCGACAAAGTTAATGTTGAAACCGACATTCTGGGCAAATACATTCTGGGGAAGAACAACCTACAAATTTAGTGGTAGTTACCAGTTTTCTAGTAAGCTTTATAATCAGATCAGCCACGACCTACCACATGCACCTTGATGCCGCCATCGAGTCGCTACGGCATGGCGAGTTTGTCCTGCTGTATGACTCGGCAGGCCGTGAGAACGAGGTCGACATGGTGGTGGCAGCCGAGCACATTACCGCAGAGCACGTCGCGCGGATGCGGCAGCATGCCGGCGGCCTGCTGTGCACCGCAGTGGATCACGCCTTCGGCCAGAGGCTCGGCCTGCGCTACATACACCACATGCTCTCTGGCTCCCTTGATGCCGACGCCAAGGAGATGGTCATTGGACTGGCGCCCTACGGGGATCATCCAACGTTCTCAATCGCAGTCAATCACTACCAGACGTATACCGGCATTACGGACAGGGATCGCGCCCTGACCATACGGAAGATGGCAGAGCTGCACGACGCGGAGAACGCAAGGACCAAATTCATATCATCCTTTAGGACGCCAGGTCATGTGCCGCTACTCATGGCCGAGAACGGCCTGCTGGCCCGCAGGCGTGGACATACGGAGCTCTCTGTATACCTCTCAAAGATTGCCGGCCTCCGACCAGTCACCGCAATCTGCGAGATGCTGGACGCAGAGACGTACTCCGCACTATCTGTGGCCAAGGCAGAGAGATACGCAAGGCAGAACGCCATTCCGTTTGTGAACGGACAGGGCCTTGTCGAGTATGCAAGGGTACACTGATCATGAACATAGCCATCGTAGTCTCGGACTTTAACGAGGAGATAACATCAAGGATGCTCCAAGTGGCAAGGGAGAGGGCCTCGCTGCTGGGACTGGGGGTAGTCCATGTCAGCCATGTTCCCGGGGCATACGACATGCCACTGGTGGTGGATCACCTGCTCAGGAACCCCGGCATCGATGCCGTGGCAACACTGGGGGCAATCATCCGGGGCCAGACAAAGCACGATGAGGCAATAGCGCAGGCAGTATCCCGGGCCCTGTCAGATCTGTCACTAAAGCACCAAAAGCCGGTATCCCTGGGAATCACAGGACCCGGGATGACCGAGCGCCAGGCATACGCCCGGATCAGGCCCGTAGCGGAGAGGTCGGTGGAGGCGGCAGCAAAGGTATCCCAAGAGATTGAGAGGATAAAGGCGGAGGGCGATCTTGTACCAGAGGATGGGCGATGATCCAGCTCACCATAATGAAGATTACCGGCTACGGGCCGTGGACCGTCACGCTGGGAAGCGACCGTGAGCATCGCCTGCAGATGCTGCAGGCATCAATGTATGGAAAGGTGCAGGAGCTCTTCTCTGCCCGGAACTCGCTGGTGTTTCTGAACAGGGCCGACGAGTTCTTTGCGGTAACAAACGGTCTGGATCTTCAGGATCACATAGACATACAGGTGGAGCTCGAGTCCCAGTTTGATGTCAGACTGTCGATGTCCGTGGGCCGCGCGGCAAGCCCGTTTGAGGCAAACATCCAGGCGCACAGGGCAAGATCCAAAAAGCCCCTTAATGAGAGCCACAGTATATACGGCTCCCTCAACGGAGGCGCCGATGACATGGTGACCATCATGCACCTTGATGTGGAGAACCTCACCTCAAGGGCCGAGACGATCTCGCCATATGAGATCTCGTCGATCATCTTTGATCTGTACGCCAGAATGTCCGAGTTCTTCCAGAAGCGGGGAGCTCTCTCGTTCTTTATGGGCGGGGACAACTTCATGGTGGTGGCAGACGCGCAGGCAAGAGATGCCGTAGCCGAGTTTCTTGCCGACAGGAGCCGGAGCGGCATGGTGATCAACTGCGGCATAGGAACGGGCAGGACCGCGCGCCAGGCCGCAGGCCTTGCCACCGCATCCCTGGACACGATACGCAGCATGCGAGACTCGGGACAGAAAAAACCAGAGATCTACGAGACGCGATGCTCATAAGAAATGCCAGTGTGTTGCTGGGAGAAGACCTCAGGTATGTGCAGGATACCAGTATCGGTATCCGCGGCGGGCGGTTCTGCGACATCGGGCAGGAGAACGGCGCCGACGGGGAACAGGTGGACTGCGAGGGCCTGCTGCTGATTCCGGGCCTGGTCAACTGCCACACCCACGTGGGGGACTCGGTGGCAAAGGATGTGGCCCTCAACGAGACGACCGACGGCAGGGTGCATCCGGCATCCGGCGTAAAGGCCCGGGTTCTTGAGGGAACCGACGACGGGCACCTGGTGCAGTTCATGAGGGCCGCCTGCCAGTCCATGGTAAGAAGGGGAATCACCACGTTTGTTGACTTTAGGGAAGGCGGCATGGCCGGTGTTGCGCTCCTGAGGAAGGCGGTCCGGGAAGTCGGGATCCGGCCCGTCATTATGGGACGGATCGGGAGCTACCAGAACGCAGGGCAGATACGGAAGAACAGCGGCCTTGTGGAGCCGCAGAAGGCAGAGCTGGCCCGGGTTCTGCAGTGTTGTGACGGTCTGGGCATAAGCGGGGCTAACGAGAACAGCGACGCGGTCCTAAAGCACTACTCCCAGACTCCCAAGCTGCGGGCCATCCATGCGGCAGAGACGGAGCAGAGTACCAAGGCATCCCGTACCGTAACGGGGAGGAGCGAGGTGGAGCGGGCCTTGGAGATGCGGCCCCACTTTGTCGTGCATATGACGCATGCGTCTCCGGAGGAGATCCGGCTTGCGGCAGCCGGTACCCGCGGTGTCGTGGTCTGCCCAAGGGCCAACGGCGCCCTGGCAGGCGGGGTACCGGATGTGGGCATGATGCTAAAAGCCGGCTGCACCGTTGCAATAGGCACCGACAACATCATGGTAAACTCGCCGGATATGTTTCGGGAGATGGACTACACGTGGAAGGTCGCCATGGGCAGGGACCGGTCCAGGATCGACCCACGGGAGATTCTGAAGATGGCCACGGTAAACGCGTCAAGGATCCTGTGCCGTGATGTGGGGGTAATCCGGCAGGACGCCCCGGCAGACGCAGTATTTGTGAACAAGCATGCGCTGGATCTGGAGCCGATGCACAACCCGCATGCGTCGGTAGTGCACCGCGTATCCGAATCGGCAATCAGGGCAGTAATGATCGGCGGGAGGATAGTGCATGGCCAGATCTAGGCCCCGGGTGATACTCAGCGCCGCAGTGTCGGTGGACGGCAAGATCGCCACGGTTCAGGGCGACGCTGGACTCTCCTCCCGGGCCGACAGGAGGCGCGTGCACCTGCTGCGGTCCCGCGCCGATGCCATCCTGATCGGAAAGAACACCTTGGAGCTTGACGACCCGCTGCTCACGGCCAGGCTTGCAGGAGGAAGAAATCCCGTCCGTGTCATCCTAGACTCCCGTGGCACGATCTCCTCCGGATCCAAGATTCTCAGAACCAGCGGCAGTGTTCCAACAATAATTGCAGTCACCAAGAGAATCTCAGAGGATGACATGCTGCGCCTGAGGAGGTCGCCGGCCGAGGTTGTGGTATGCGGTACGGAGGAGGTCGATATCAGGGCACTGCTGGCAGATCTCCACACCCGTGGCATTCGGCTCCTTCTGGTGGAGGGAGGCGGGATCATAAACTGGTACTTTGTCAAGCACGGCCTGGCAGACGAGGTGATAGTCACCGTTGCGCCGTACCTTGTGGGCGGACAGTCTGCGGCATCCCTGATCCGGGGCGCAGGTTTCCCAAGCATCGCAGATTCGGCCAGGCTGAGGTTGCGAAGCGTATCCCGGTTCAAGGACGAGGTAGTTCTCGAGTATGCCATACGCCAAAAGAGAGCGGCGTAAGTCCGGATGCGGCAGGGCCGCTCCGGGAGACTAGCGCCGGCTTATCTTAAAGTCCCTCTTTGGCTGCTGGAGGGAGATGAGTATCTGCTTTAGCTGGTCGTCTGTAACCTGGGACTGCAGCCTCCCTTGGGACGCCATTCCGATGAGATAGTCTTCCACCATACCAGCAAGCTCTGGCTTGACCATTCTTATATTTGACAACCGCATTCGTGCCTTCTGCTCCAGTATCCGCTTGAGCGCGGCATCCTTTTGCGCATTGATCTCAGCCTGATTCGGCTTTTGTCCAGAGTGATCTCTTTCGTCTGGGTATGGAGAGCTCATTTTCACACTACGCATAGATCATTAGCTGGGGATTGGCCGAGCCAAGCTCCTTGAGTATGTCTGTTGCCAGCCTGTCAATCTTCTGCATTCCCTGCTTTGAGATTATCCTGCCCCTCTTGTCCAGTCTCTCCACATAGCCTAACTTTTCCAACCCATGAATTGCACTGCGGACGATGGCCCCTCCGGCGCTCTTGTGATGTGCCGCCCCGTATCCGGAAGGCTTGCCTCCGCCGTACACCTTGCAGAGATCCTGCACCCCCATGGGGCCGTGAATGTAGATCTTTCTTAAAACAGAGGCGCATCTTGTATGCCACCAGTCCCGGTTGTGGGGTGGCCTGATTGCGTGTGCCCCGGTCTTTACAAAGTGTATCCAGGCAGGTGCCGGAATGTCCTCACTCTTCAGTATTGCAGAAAGCCGACTGATCAGAAGGTCAGGCGGAACGTCATACACCTTTGCCATAGGCTCAGATGTTCGGCAATCGTCTTATAAATCATTGAGCGGGGAGATTTCGGATCCGTACTGTCCTGATGCAGGCCGCGTTCCGGAGCGCAAAACGGCCGGTGGCAGAAGAACCCGTGTGGCGCCGGTACGCAAACCAGGTACGTCGCATGCTGCATTTGTCCCGGCGGCCGGAGCAGATACGGCCGCAGCCTACGATGCGCCGGGATGCCGCGATCCTGCGCTCACCACGCTCTTGCCGTGCCCGGTGGGTATGATCCTCTTTTGGGCTCCCGGAAACTCGGCATCAAGCTGGCTCCCGCCCTGGATTCTGTCCAGCAGAACCGCCAGCGCGCTTATCTCCGAGTGCGGCTGGTTCCCAACTGCCACGTTGTAGTCTGCCGCATCATAGACCTCCCTGGGAACCTTCTCTGCACCCACCACCACCAGGATGTCCTTCTCCTGGCGGATCCGCTCCTGCACGCTGCCAATGCGCTCGCCGTACATAGTCAGATGGACGATCTTGGATCTGTGCCTGTACCCGTGCAGGAGCTTGCGCCACTCGTCAACAAAGATCACCTCAAAGTTCCCTCCCAAGGATACGTTGACTTTCTCCAGAGTGTCCCTGATCTCCGGATTTACCTCGTTCATAAAGATCCGCCGGGCGCCAAAGGCCCTTGAGACCAGGGCCACATGAGTGGTAACCCTGTCGTCCCTTACCAGCCGCTGGCCGATTCGGAGCACCTCAATTACCAGAAGCCACCACCCCGTAGTCCTCTGCAGGCTGTCCCGTCCTGTCTGACACCTTCCTGATAAGCAGCTTGAGCTGCGCAATGTTGCTTCCGGTCTTTGCCGATACGGCAATCCACTTTCTGCCATCCTCCAGGCCCAGCAGCCGGGCCTTGAGTCTGATCTCTGGCGCGTCCACCAGATCCGACTTGTTCAGCACGTACAGAACCCTGTCCTGCTCGACGCCAATCTCCCACAGCGTCTTCATGCAGCTCCGAAACTTCTTCCTCAAGTCAGCCGCCTGGTCGCTGATATCCACCACGACTATCACAGCGTCCGTATGGAGCAGCTCCTCCAGGGTTGACTTGAAGGCGTCTATCATGTAAGCAGGCAGCTTGCTGATAAAGCCGACCGTGTCAGAGATGAGAAACACCCAGTCCCCCACGGGAACGCGTCGCGTCGTGGTGGACAACGTGGTAAAGAGGCTCTTGTTCTGTTCCTGCTGCTCTCCTGTCAGCCGATTAAACAGCTTGGTCTTTCCCGCAGATGTGTACCCTGCAAGCGACGACGTCTGGAATCCGGCCCTCTGCCTTGACCTGCGGTGAAGCTCCCTCTGCCTTCCTGCCTTGAGCAGCTTGGACTTGACCCTGTGCATTCTGTGCTTGATGTCGTTGTAGTAAGTGTCCACCTCAAACTTTCCAATTCCCATAAAGCCCGGCTGCTCCCCCATCCTTGCCAGGCGGACCTTCTCCCTGGCCCGTGACATCTCGTACCTCAGCTGGGCCATCTTTACCTGCAGCCGGGACTCGGTGGAAGACGCCCTGCTCTCAAAGATCTCCAGTATCAGCGCCTCCCTGTCCAGAACAGTTATGTGCAGCTTGGACGCCAGATTGTAGTTCTGACTGGGCTTGAGAATCTCGTCAAACACCACTACGTCAGGCTGCATGCTGTTCACCACCTCCTCTAGCCGCCGTACAATCTCTTCGCTTACTCCATACTTTGGCCTCTTGAGAAACCGGTGCCTGACTGTATGGCATACCGCATACCCGGCAGAATCGCACAGTGCGGCTGCTTCGCTGAAGACATCCTCTATGTCGTATGTGATTAGTATGGCAGATTTGATCTTCATTGACGAGATACCAGAACTAGGCCTTCTTCTTTAGTGCCTTTTCTATGTTGATGTTAAGCACGATCTCCGCTATGTCGCTGGCATACTCGGCCACCCTCCGGATATCCTCCGTGATCCGCCTTGTGCGATAGAGATCCTCGGCGTCTAGTGACTTGGCTACGTCAGTCACGCGCGTCTCATACTCGAATATGAGCTTGGCCTTCTCAATGGTCTCCTCTGCCTGCAGGTAGTCCTCCTTGAAGAGGGACAGGCACGCATCATCTAGCACGGACAGGGCAAACTTGCTCATATCCTGTATCTTGTCCATAATCTCCGGCCTCATCTCCTTCTTGAACTCCAGCAGATCGTAGGCTATTCGTGTCGCATGATCGCCTGCGCGCTCGATGCTCTTCACAACCAGCCTGTATCCAAGACACTGCCTGGCATTGCTGAAACCAAGCTCCTTTAGCATGTGCCCGTTCTGTATTGCAATCTTTAGCTGGCGAATTATGTAGAACCCAAACCGGTCCACCTCGTCGTCAGTGCTTATTATCTCCTTGGCAAGATCCATGTTGTTCTCCCGCATGGCAAGCATCACGTCATCTAGCATGGACACTGTAAGATGCAGCATTCTCTTGAAGGCTCCGTTTACCGAGAGCTCCAGCAGGTTGACCAGCACCTGTATTGTTATCCCTCCCGTATGATCCGAGATTATCTCTGTTCCCATGAGCATTCTTCTTACCGCATCCTTTACCGCCGTTCTCTGATCGGGCCGGAGCCTTCCGCTCTTTGGGTTTACGTTGATGGTGTTCAGGCCAAGAAAGTACAGCGAGATCAGCTTTCTGACTATGGTGTGACTGGCCTCCTCAGGTCCGATCTCGATGGTTACAGCCTCTGCCGGCATCCCTCTTGTCTTGTACTTTGGCGGGTAGATCTGCAGCACCGACGATCCGTCGCGCATCATTCTGAGCTGATCGCCCCGCTTCAGTCCCAGATCTGTAATCCACTGTTTTGGCAACGATACTATATATGATGACTTGCCGGTAAACTGGATTTTCCGGGTTTCCTCTCTTTCCCCCATAATGTATATAGGCATTCGAGAATTACATAATTTATACCTGCTCATATACAAAAGGGCAAATCTGCGCATATGACTCCGGACGCTGCCGGTTCTGTCCTGCGCGCAGCGCATGGACTAATATTTTGCCAGTACCGCACCACATATGATGGATCATGTTCTGAAGCTCAAGCACACGATAGACGCGCTGTTTGGCAGTGGCGTATCCAGGTATCTGCCAAAGGAGTTGAGCATCACGCTCTCAAGGAAGAACCGCCGGATTCGTAGCGTGTACCACGACGGCCGACTCCTGTGCACGCTGAGAATTGATGGCGGCCTTGCAATATCACCATACTTTGCACAGATGCTGCTCAAGAGCAGGACGTTTAGGCAGAGCTGTCTGGAGATCGATGACGAGTCAAGGCCCTTCGTGCAGCAGGGCAAGTCCGTCTTCTGTCGCCATGTGGTCTGGTGCGGAAGAAACGTCTCCATCTCATCGGAGACGCCGGTTCTCCACGATGACAGGGTCATAGCTGTGGGACGGGCGGTACTGTCCAGGTCAATGATCATGTCCATGAAGCGCGGGGTGGCGGTCCGCATCAGAGATAGTTTTAAAACTGTAGAGGAGCAGTAAGGATGTCATGATGCGGGGCGGAAACCGGAAGATGCGCCGGCAGATGGACAAGATGGGCCTTCAGATGGAGGAGGTATCAGACGTTCAGGAGGTCATCATAAAGACAGACAAGATAGAGATAATCCTATCAAAGCCCCAGGTATCCAAGATGCAGGCAAAGGAGGGCGGCGCCTTGTACACGGTCAGTGCGGACAACTACGAGGAGAGAGAGCTGGAGGTCCAGATATTCTCTGATGAGGCCATTAAGACTGTGTGCGAGCGGGCCGGCGTGGATGAGGAGAGGGCAAAGGGAGCCCTTGCCGAGGCAGAGGGCGATATTGTCAATGCCATAATGCTGCTACAGTAGAATACATCCCGGGAACGGCAGTGTGCGCGGGTCGCCGGATCCGCACGGCAGCTGTATGATTTAATTAATGGCGCCCAGAAATCATCTCAGAAATGAACGGCGTGGCCGAATCCAAGGTTGGCAGCATAATCAAGTCGCTCTCGATGCTAGAAGATGATCTGGACTCTCTGCATTCCAAGGCATCAGATATGAAGAAGAACCTGTCAATCAAGGCACATAGCGAGATCGACAGGCTTTTGGAAGAGGTACGCAAGATGGCGGCCGCAGAGGCCGAGAAGATCATCACCGAAGCGCGTGCAAAGGCCCAGTCACAGGCAGAAAAGATAACCCAGGACGGAGAAGAGAGGCTGAAGGAGATACAAACCATGGTTGATGCAAACTTTGACGAGGCAGTTGAGGACGTTGTGTCGACCGTGTTAGAAAAATAAACCTATATCACACAAGAGCGGTACCCTTACCATCAGCCTGTTCGGATACGCACGCATCGGCATTGCCACGGCTTATGGCAGACCATACTACAGGCTCTCAAAATTTCTTCGAAATCTGGATGTGGTATATGACTCCATACTCCCGGATCAGATCGAGTCGTATACAGGAAATCTGGTTCTTACCACACGGAGGGAAACACGGCGGAGCTCTGCAAGATACATGTTCTTTGAGGAGATGATCGACTCGCATCCTACAGTACTGCGTGGCATAATACTGCAGAGACTTGATCCGGATCTGGGGGAGAGGAAGCTTGTTCTGGGAATTGATCCCGGGCGCAAGCTGGGGCTGTCGGTCTACTACCTTGGCCGGGAGATCGAGAGCTCGTTTTACTCCTCGGTGGACGGCCTGGTGTCCCACATTGCCACAATCCTGTCAGATCTGCAGGCTCGAAGAAAGATTGTCAAGATCGGCAACGGAGACATGACGCAAGCCAGAGAGATAGGAGCCAGGCTAAAACTGGAGTCCCTCTCCCGCTTTGAGCTGGAGTTTGTCGACGAGAGCGGAACCAGCCTCAAGATCAGGCACTTTAATCAAAGCGGAAAGCGGGACAGGCTGTCTGCAAAGTATATCACACAGAGGGAGTCTGTGGCCCACTGACGCCATACCAGATGTAGTTAAAATTAACCTGATATGTAAAAAATACAGACAGTTGTGATAAAATTCTCATTGTTAAAACCAGTCATGAAAATGCCTTACGAAGAAGACAAGCTCCAGGGAATCGAGGTGGATGGTGCCAAAAAGCGCGCCAGCCTGCATCCGGATGCGCGCAGCCGTGCTGCTGGCACGGGAGCCAAACCGGTGCCAAAGAGCCCTTAAGGAGCCAATTTTTTGCCGTAAAGACCACAATGCCAAACCCAGCGTGCTGACGGCGCCAGGCAGTCTGACGCAATCCGGAAGACTCGCCCGTCCTTGTCGCGGCAGGACAGGCCAGCCATGTGGCGCATCCGGCGTTCCTGCAGGGGCTGTCCCGGAAGCCGGCAGGCCCAACCGCACCGGCTGCTGCCAGACAGGTGTTTGCTGCATGCTCTGACTGGGTGTCGTGTCAGGCAGGAGACACATCTGGACACTTGTGGCCGTTTCGTGCAGATTTAGGCGTAAATGATTACAGGTGAGACAGAATGCTGGAGCTTGTCCCATGCCCAATCTAGTCTCCTGCCCCGCCGGAATCATTTTGTTTATAAAATGGAGCATGCTGCCATGTATTAGGATGGCAAAGTGGGCCGATTACCTGATCTCCGAGGTATCTTATGACTCCAAGCGCAGGATCAAGTCTGTGCTGCGCCACAAAGATACTGGTACGGACGTTCAAAGGCCTGAGATCGTCAACAGGGTATCCATAATAGATGATCTAAGGGGCGGCCGATCCTACTGCACTATTTTTAACGGGCTTGACACCTGGACGCTGGGCAGCAAGATCCGTCTGCACCGCATAGGCTCTCAGCGCTCGATCAGAGTAGACGACAACAAGGTGGCATTTGATAACCTTGGCCCAGTTCTGGAGATGAGTATGGAGTTAGAGATGGAGAAGCCGGAGCCGGCCATCGAGTCCAAGGTGCCGAAGGTTACCGAGGCGATCAAGGACAAGAAGCCGGAGCCGGCAAGCCTTCCGCATACTAAAACAGATGACGCTCCCCCCGCTGTACGCGACTTGCCGCCCAAGAAAGATCAGGACGTCCCGGACAAGAAGGACGACAAGCCGGCTAAGAAGCGGCAGGCCAAGAAATCGGAACCCACGACAAGAAAACGCAAGCCGAGAACCGTCAAGGCAAAGCCAGAAGAATAGATCAAAGAATCCCCGGACTGCCCAAGCAGTGCCTCGTCAAACATCGACAGGGCTGATGTGACAGAATCTTGAATTAGATGCGAGTGCCGCGTCTGCTGGCGCCTTATGCTCCTGTAACCGGCTCAACCGCCCAGTCCTTGTTAACCCAGACGCCCACAGTCCTAGAGCCCCATCCCCACGAGTTTATCACATCGACCCACTGTCTGATCTGAGGAATGTGGTTCTCTGCAGAGCCTGGATTTGCGGCGCATTGATAGTGGCCCGATACGACGATCAGATCTGAGCCGTGGGCATCCCGGGATATCCTTGCCTTCTCCTTTATCCTGCTGACGTATGTCAGATCCCCGGCCCATCTGTCCACACCGGGTTCGGTAATGGTATCCACATAGTCCACCGAATAGTTATTCCTGATCCACGCGTTAAGTGGAGTTTGAACCCTGCCGTCGATGCAGCCAATCAGAGTGGCAAACCTTCCCCCAGACACACTATTGCGGGATCCGCCGTAGTTAAAAATCAATATCAGGTAGGCATGCCCAGATTCTGGAGCGCCGTCGGCACGCAGGCCCCAGCAGGCAACGGATATCCTACTAGCTGCCGGAACTCTTTGCCGCCTTGCTTATGATATCCCTGAAGGTCTCTCCGTACATGGAGTTTCTCTTAATCTCCGATTCGTTGCTACTCTTGATGGCGTTCTGGATCTTCTTTTGATTCATAACAGAACATGACGGGCCTGACAAAAAGGCCAGATGATCTTAAAAATTGACCTTTTACGTACTATTGATGTCATCCAGGGCAGCCTCCAGGCGGCAGCCTGCTAGGGCAGGCCGGCCGCGGTGAAGAGACATGAAACATACGGAAGGTCGTCCCCCAGGCTAGAGGGCCGAATCCACCATCAGCGCAATAAACAGCACCGTCAGATACGGGCTGGAGAACTTGAACAGGAGCCAGGATGCCCTCTCAACCGGCTTGAGCACCACCCACGCAGACAGTACGACCATAAGCGCGCCAGAGGCAACGGCGGTCCACAGATACACCTGCCCCATCATCGGCTCCCCGCCATCCAGGCTCAGAAAGAACGGGGCCACGCTGAACAGCACCATTACGACTGTGGACGCTGCAATAATTCTTGCCGAGGCCGACTCTGACTTGATCGCCGTAAGCATTGGAATGTTTGCCCTGTTGTAGTCCTCCTTGAAGTGCAGGGTCAGGGCCCATATGTGCATGGGTATCCAGATGAACACCAAGCCTGCCATCACAAGCCCCATGGTCCACAGATCGTTCATGGTTACTGCAACCCAGCCGATCATCGGCGGAGAGCCCCCGCACAGTCCGCCCAAGATGATGTTTGACCAGCTGTTCCGCTTTAGCGCGTACGAGTACACCAGCACGTTATTTCCAAGTCCAAAGGCAATGAATATGGCAGCCCAGGCTCCCTGCTCCGGCGTTGTCTCAAGGGCGATGGCCGCTGCCAGTACAAGGGAGATTCCCGCCAGAACGATACCAAAGTTGCGTGCGTTCTCCGGGGTAATCCTGCCAGATGGAATGGGACGCTTCTTTGTGCGCTCCATAACAGCGTCGATGTCCCTGTCATGGTAGTTTGTAAGCGTGTTTGCTGCTGCCGAGCCCGCAGCAACCGACCCCAGCATGAGGGCCCATGTTACCCCAGATATTGGAATATTGTAGAGGTTTGAAGCGGTAAGGGCTGCTCCAAAGGCAGTAAACACCAGGAGATACCATATCTTGGGTTTTGAGAGTTCGTAGTATACCGCAAGACGGGACTGGGTTTTTTGTCTCTGCAATACAAACCGCCTGTTTTTAGGGCATATATGGCATTGCTTTCTGGCGCGTCTTCATCTCGATAAAGCTCTCAGAAGAGATTACGCCGTCGATCTTGCCTATGTGATCTGCAACAATCTCGTGCATGGAGTTTAGCGCCTTGGAGTAGACCGTAACCAGAATGTCAAACCTGCCTGTAACCTCGGCAATCTTCCTGACGCCGTCGATCTCAAACAGCCTGTTAATTACGTCGTCCCTCTTCTTTGAGTTCATCTTTATTCCTATGAGGGCCTTGATCCGGTACCCCAGCTCGTGATCGTTTACATCAATGGTGAACCGCTCGATCAGCTTGCGCCTCTGCAGGCTCTTTATCCTCGAGTACACCACGCTGGTGTTTACCCGGATCTTCTTTGACAGTTTTGGAACAGAGATCGCAGAGTTGTGTGACAGCTCCGATAGGATCATCATGTCAATCCGGTCCACTTTTGCCATATCTTCGGATTATAATAGTATCCAATGTATAAAAATCTATTATATAGGATGCACGAAAATGCAAGAATTTCAAAAACGATTTAGAATTTACCCTTTTTGTAGAGAGATTCCGCTAAAAGTACTGCGCCCTTGGCGGATCCCATCTTCTTGTTGTGTGAGAAGAGCACGTACTTGAGCCCGTTATCAAAGAGATCCTCCTTTTCCACCCGTCCTATGGTCGTGGTCATCCCGTCTCCCACCTCGCGGTCGATTCTTGGCTGTGGTCGTGTTGGATCCTCATGAAATGCATAGTAGTTCTCTGGTGCCGATGGCAGACCCCTGACCGTGATCTCCCGGTTGGCGTCGTCGTAGGCCTGCTTT
Source organism: Cenarchaeum sp. (assembly GCA_965206845.1). Lineage (GTDB taxonomy): Archaea > Thermoproteota > Nitrososphaeria > Nitrososphaerales > Nitrosopumilaceae > CAYGAM01. The sequence continues at coordinate 799,662 of OZ242221.1, forward strand.
GCCATCTGTGGATCAATCTCCTTTGCAGTCTCTACAAAGACCGATTCGGTGTGCCCGTCTATAACGGGAACCCGGGTGCAAGTGCTGCTGACCCCGATGTCTGCATCCTCGATCTTTCCGTCTTTTAGCCTTCCAAGAATCTTTTTGGTCTCCTTTCTGACCTTGTCTTCCTCATTGGGAATGAATGGCAGGATATTGCCGGATATGCTCATGGCCGACACTCCGGGAGTGCGCCCCGCACCAGAGATTGCCTGCATGGATGTCATGAAAACCTTCTTGGCACCGTACTTTTCGTATAGCGGCTTGAGCGTGATTACCAGACCAGTGGTGGTGCAGTTCGGCAGCGGGGCCACCCACCCCTTCCAGTCCCGGTTCTTCTTCTGTACCTCAAGCAGTTCGGCATGCTCGTCGTTGATTCCTGGAATAAGTATTGGGACGTCCTCCTCGTACCGGTAGGCGGAGCTGGTTGAGATTACCGGAACAAGCGCTGCGATCTTGGTCTCGATGCCCCTGGCCGCTTTTGACTCGACTGCGCTGAAGACCAGATCCAGCTGTGACAGATCCAGGTCATCTACGGATCCTACGGTCATATCCTTGATGTATGAGGGAATCGGACCGTTCACCTCCCAGGCTATGATTCCGCTGTTGGAATCCCTGATGGCGTCCATGTATTTTTTTCCTGCAGAGCGCTCCGATGCAGCTATCTGCGTGACCTCGAACCATACATGGTTCTCCAGTGATTGGACAAACTCCTGGCCCACGGATCCCGTTACGCCTACGATGGCCACCCTCTTTCTGCTCATTGGCATAAGTGCCCTGACTCGATTAATAATCCTTTTTGGACGGGATCTGAATCAGGGGCGCCGCATGTACGGAACCTGGTTCGGCGCGGATCCTGCACAGAGCCTGGAGCGCAGCAGCGGATACGGGACGTCTACCGCAACCGGGCCGGTGCAGGAATGCGATCTCGCACGGCCGCAATCTAACAACACTTAAGATGGCTGCGGGCATAAACGCGTTATGAATCCCAAATTTTTTGTGGTGGCGGTCGCAATAGCCCTTGTTGCGACCCTAGGAGTGATTGCCACCTCCGGGCAGGCCCTTACCGGCGGTCTTGCCGGCACCGGGCTCATCCCCCAAGACAGCGCCCCGCAGGAGATCCTTCCCATAGAGATCCATCTCAAGGAGATACTGGTTCAGGATGTGGACCGGAGGTCTGCCGACATAAAGATCGAGTTCACAGTGGTCAACCCCAACACAAAATCCGTGCTGCTCCCCTTCGTGTCGTACCACCTGTACGAGGGCGATGCTCGGATTCATGCGGGAGAGATCGGCGAGCGTCTCGAGTCGCTGGTGGTGGGATCCAACTATGTGACCCTGCTCAGCAACCAGTCTGTCGTAATCCGCGACAGCTTTTCGATAAGGAACACCGGAAACACGCCAGAGTTCTGGAGCTCCCTTTACACGGACACCGCACAGTGGCGGGTTACCGGCGAGGCTACATACGCCCTGAGCTCGGTAACTGCCGGAGGCCAGAACGAGTTATCCTTCGAATTTCCCTGAACGGTTCCTATGTATCCTAATTTTCACAAATTGTGATTGTTTGTTCACATATAGAAAAATCTGGAAAAGTATTATATGATCCGCTCATGACTTCTCTCTTAAATGGCAGAAGCATCAATGGCCGCATTTGGCTCAGCAGTAGGAGTATCAATAGCATTTGCAGTAGTCTGCTTTGCACTCCGAGGACGGGGACATCCCGAGTCCTTAGATTAGGAAGAGGATATCCCTTTACAATTTTTCTTTACTCGCCCAAGGGGAACGACTGCGCTAGGTCATCTCCTTGGTTTGGGTGCGCACTTCGGGGGAGCCAGGTTACCCGGATTGGTACAGCAGACGAGTCTCGTGCAATCGATCCACCGACCTTAACAGCGTCAACAGGATGCGCGGCCTTCAGATGTCTTATGGTTTTTCCTTGTCCATGCCCATCAGGCTCATCAGGGAGATCGACTTGCCGACCTTTTCCCTGATGTAGCATTTGCTGTAGTAAGGGCAGGATGCACAGTCCTCAGACGGCTCCAAGATGGGCGTCTTCTTGTCCTCCAGCAGGTTGTGCAGAACCCTGACCCGCCGCACAGTCTCCTCGAACATCTTCCTGTTTCTGGTGAGTGAGAACGAGGCCTCCTGCCTGTCGCCGGTGATGTAGATAATGATGCCGTCAAGCTTGCCGTATATCCACATGCATGCGTTGAGGTACAGCAGATCCCCCGCATTGGGGTTCTTCGGGGGCGCCGTAGCCGATCTGAAGAGAATTATCGCATCATCCACCATCATGTCTGCCTGGCCCCTCAGCTTGATGTCGTCTATCGCAAAGTCCTTTGCCTCAACACCGTAGTGAAGCTTGCGAAGCATCCCTGCCAGCAGTTCGTTGAAACCCCCGCGCCCGGTATGCTGCGGCTCTACCCTGTCATAGTACGAACGCCGCATGCACTGAACTGCCTCGGCCAGGTGCACCGTCTTGATGTCCCCTGCGTCTATCTGTATGTCCAGCTCCTTGCCTATCGAGTCCACCGCGTTCTGGATCAGATCCCGGTAGTTTCTATCGCCCATCATTGCAGCAACACTACCCAATCACCCTTAACCAGAAACCCGGAGATTCCGGCAGAGAATGTCAGAGTGGCAAAATGGGCGCCCAATCCCAAGACTGCCCAGATCAGCAGCTGCCCGGTGCCAAGGTATACCACAAGAAGGAGCCATAGGGGCGGAACCGCAAGCATGAGAGCAAGAAATGCGTTTATCCATATCGCGCCGACTGCCGCTCCGGCGTATCTTGATCACACCTACTCGCTCCCGGTAACGATCTTTGACATGACCGTCTCTGCCGGTATCTTCTGTTCTACGGCATACGCAATGGCCGCAAGATTCTGCACCTCGAAGGCGGTCAGCTTTGTAATCCCAACCGTAGTGGCAAAGCTGAACATCTTTGTAAATACATTGTTGCAGGCATTGAAGATCGCCCTCTCGAAGGATCTCTCAAACTCTGCAATTGCGTCCAGCTCGTCCTCTGACTGGGGAATCAGATCCTTGTACCTGGTGCCTGACAGCTCTGCAAACGCGTCCTTGATGGACGCGGCACCGATCATTCTTGACAGCAGCTCTCGGGGGGCGCCAGACGTCTGGGCCACGATCAGATCCTGGATCTGCGGCTCATCAAGATTCCAGAACCTCCCCCTGATAACACTGAGCAGGTTGTAGGAGTCAATGTCCATGCCCACCAGGCGGGCAACGTCACGATCCCTCTCCTTGAGCCTGGCGCGGCCAAGCTGCGCGTAGAGAATCTTGTCAAAGTACGTGTCAAATACCTGGATGTTCTTCTTGTCGCTGTAGAGTGCGACGGCCTTGGCAACGTCATCGCCAAACCGGGTGGAACCAAGGCTTGCGGCAGCCTCCTCCAGGTCCTTTGATACCATGGCCTTGACGACGACATCCCGCTGCTTTACCAGCTCCTCTGCGTGCAGGTTCAGGTGTATCTCGGTCTCCTCCTGGGTCCTCTCCAGCGCCTTGCTCTTGAGAATGATCTTCAAGTTCCAGAGCAGGAACTTGAGATAGTATGCGTCAAGTATGACCGAGTCTCCTGCGGTCTTTGCTATGGAATAGTGAATGTCAGCCAGGTGGCTTCTCAGGGCAGACTCGATCTTCTCAGACGTGTACGGCTTTTCCACATCCGATACGGCATCGGCGTATGTGGTGTTCTTTATCCTTGTGACAAGCTCCCCGAGATCCCGCGACTCTGCCAGCGTCTGCAGCCCTGCCCGGGACAGCAACCTCCCCCTCTTGCTGTATGACTTTACCGACGCATAGACCGTCTGCGAGCTGCCCATCGTGATGAATCTCATTGAAGCCGATTTTAAAGTTTGCCAGGCGCGGTCCATGTGAGGCCGCCTGCCCCAGGCGCAGAACTCTGGCTGGGCGCACATCCATGTGCCCGGACAAACCCGGTGCCTGCTGCCCAGCTCCACCCCCCGGCATGCACTCCGGCTCCAAGGCAGGCGGCACTATGACATGTGTTCCGGATCTTCCTGCGTAGCCTCTGGCGGGAGCTGTGGCGCCTGCGGAGCCATCTTGTGCAAGAATGCCAGCACCAGATCCCTCTCGGCCTCCGGCTCGTTCATAAACCCCAGGATAAACTCTTCCTGAATCCCGACATCGGTGCCTGTGGTAGCCTTCAGGCCATCCACGGACAGCGGAAACAGGCTCTTCAGTGTACCTTCGCAGTAGGCCTTGATGTATCTTTCAAGCAGCGAGTAGGTAAAGCGGGGGGCGAACTCCTCCATTCTTAAAAAGACCCTCATGAATGACCCATCCACCGCACCGTCATCAGACAGCACCTCCCTGAGCATGTCCCTCCGGCCGCTCAAGCCGGGTAGCGCAAGGGAGATCAGCTTCCCCTTCCGGGTGAGCCGGTAGTATGGAATGCCCCTCTCCTGCAGCGCCCGCGGGCCCCGCGTTAGCGGTAGCCTGCCGCTCTCCTCTACCACCCTCCTAGGGATCAGTATCTCGTCCAGATCTCGAAAGACCCCCGAGTAGATGTTCTTCCACATGGTGCCATTCCTCGCTATCTGCCTGGAGATCGCAGTACGCGTCCTGTCTGCAGGGTTGCCCCGGGTGGCCAGAATGCGCAGGATGTCGCGCTGCCGCACGGCCTCGCCGGTCAGTTCTGCGGTCTTTGTCTTGAAGGTGTTGAATATGGCAAGATGAAGATCGTGTTTTGCCCCCATACAGGGAACCACATCATGACATAATAAATATATTTTGGGATACTATCCCCAAAGAAGTAGATTTAAAGATTTAGTTTTTATCCATATTTAAAATCTTAATGCTTAAATAATTTTTAACCCCGCTGGTTATCAATGAATTCTAGAAACCACAAGTATGCTCTATTACTTGTGGCAGCGGTAGCCGTAACATCAACGGGCGTAATGTCACAAGCATTTGCCCAATCAGTCGACGACGGAATGGGCGGATACGTACAAGGAACAAGTGGAATATACACAGCAAATCCCAACGAGTGTTGGTATGACGACGGCGATGGTGGCATGCTGCCTTGCCGTATAGATACCGGAGACACTGCATGGATGCTGACAGCATCATCACTGGTACTCTTCATGACCCCCGGTGTAGCATTCTTCTACGGTGGACTGTCACGTTCAAAGAACGCAGTCAACGTAATCGGAATGACCTTCATCGTAATGGGTCTGATGGCGTTCCAGTGGGTGGCCTTTGGGTACTCACTGGCCTTTGGTCCAATAGACAACGATGCAAACATGTTCATGGGAAGCCTTCAATATGCCGGACTAAACCAGGTGTCACACTTTGCCCCACTAGGCGAACCAGGTCCATGTACTGATACATGGTCAGCAGCCTATCAGATGCAGGTGTTTCACGACGATGAGACATGTAGCGTCTCTTGGCCCGGAACAATCCCACACCAGCTATTCATGGCGTTCCAAGGAACCTTCGCAATTATCACCCCAGCACTAATTGTTGGCGGTCTAATTGACAGGATCAAGTTCAGCGCTCTGATAATCTTCGTCCTCATATGGGGGACACTGGTCTATGACCCCATTGCCCACTGGGTATGGGGAGGTGGATACATCGGAGGCGGTGCACTAGATCTGAACCCAGACTTGTCACCCAGCTTTGCACTCGACTTCGCCGGCGGTACTGTCGTACACATATCCTCAGGATTCTCTGCATTGGCGGGAGCCTTGATACTTGGCCGAAGACTCGGCTATGGCAAGGTTCCCATGGAGCCACACAACGTTCCAATGGTTGTACTTGGTGCATCCATTCTATGGTTCGGTTGGTTCGGCTTTAATGCGGGAAGCCAGGTTATGGTCGACGGAGTCACCGTAAGCGCTTGGGTAGTGACTAACCTCGCTACTGGAGTATCTGCTGTTACATGGCTGCTGATGTCTTGGGCGCATACAGGCAAACCAAGCATTGTAGGTGCTGCAACCGGAGCGGTTGCGGGTCTTGTTGCAATCACGCCAGCATCTGGCTGGGTTGGACCAATGGCCGCAATCATCATAGGAACTGCAGCCGGCACAATATGCTATGCCAGCGTTGCCTTCAAGAATGCACGCAAATGGGACGATGCTCTGGATGTATGGGGAGTACACGGAATGGGCGGCCTTACGGGCGCTATTCTTACAGGTACCCTTGCCAGTCCGCACATATGGGATACCGGTGACGGTATTGGTGCGTGGACCGGAACACCAGAGGGCATGGAACAACAAGGAATCAGCATCCTAGGCGCCATCATCTCCGTAGCATACGCGTTCTCCGTTACCCTAGTGATACTAAAGGTAATGGATCTCGTATGGCCAGGTGGAATCAGAGTCACTCCTAAAGAAGAGGAGATCGGCCTTGATCTTGCCCAACACGGAGAAAGAGCATACGTAAACGAGTAAAAAACTTCTTCTTTTCTCTTTTTATCTTAGAGCGACTGCCAGAGCGGGCTATGCCCGAGCTGCCGGCATCCGCGTGGTGCGCCACGGTCTGTGATCCCGGCAAACCCAAATGCATTTAGTTCGCGTGTCAGCAGTCAGCATGTGATAGTGTCCACCGATGATCTGTCCGGGATCCTGCAGGACGAGGATCTGCTGCTGATAGATGCCAGGTCCTTTGCCGAGTATGCCCAGGATCACATCCCCGGCGCCGTCAGCCTCTCCCTCTTCACGTTTCACTGGATAGACAGCTCCCGCCAGGGGATCGCGTCGTTTGCCCGCCAGACAGCCAGGCTTCTCTCCATGGCCGGGGTGGACGGGGGCAAAAAGGTGGTATTCTACGACGACGCCTCAGGAATGCTTGCGGCCCGGGGCGTCTGGCTTCTGACGTACCTGCCACATCCAGACGCGCACATGCTTGACGGCGGGCTGCAGAAGTGGAGGATGGAGGGCCGGCCCACGGAGAAGAGGGCAAATGCCTTTCTACCCTCCCGGTTTGATGCAGTGCCTAACGGGTCAGTCATTGTAGGCTTTGAAGACATACGGGACAACCTCCACAACCTGACCATAATTGATGCCCGCAGTGCGGCCGAGTACGACGGAACGTCCATCCGGGCGGCCAGGGGAGGCCACATACCGGGCGCCATCAACATCAACTGGGAGGAGAACCTCACAGATGCGGGAACCTTCAAGAACGCAGGCTCCCTGTCCGGGATATACCGCATTCCGCGAGATGCCGAGGTGGTGACATACTGTCAGGGTGCATACCGGGCTGCAAACTCGTTTCTTGCCCTCAAGAGGATGGGATTCAAGCGGGCAAGGGTGTACCTGGGATCCTGGGCCGAGTGGGGAAACATGCCGGAACTACCGGCGGACTAGGTCCGGGGCTTCCAGCGCAGCTGGTTGTATACCAGCTCGGGCCTTATCTGCCTGAACGGCAAGCCGCCGCCGTCGTACCACTTTGTAAAGAACTCAAAGAGGTGAAGCCGGAGGGACTGGATGTAGACTATCAGCCCCTCGATCATCATGATACCTATGTTTCCACCTATGATCATTACCCAGGCACCTATGGATGCGGCACCGCCAAGCGATACGTACACGTTGTTTACCGTGAGCAGCAGGGCCGCGTGCACCAGCAGCATGATCCCAATCCGGGCATAGCTTATGGTGTGCGCTAGGGACTCCACCGTCTTTCCAAGCAGGACCTCCATGACGACGGTTGCCACACTGCCCCCCTCCTCGGGATGCTTCTTTACGTGCATCATTCCGCCGACCATCATAACCGCTATGGACGCGAGCACGATTACCACCGCAATTCTTGTTACAATCCACACCTGGGCCCACTCTCCCAGAAATATGGTGACCCACGGCACCGGCTCTGTGTGAACCCGTGAGTACATGTTTATCACGTCGTACTGTGATCCTATCGCGCACATCATAATGACCACGATTCCACCATACAGGGTAACGTTTGGAAGGGCCTCCAGGTACAACGCAATCTTGTGGCCTGCCTGGATCAGCTTCCTTATGCGGAGCGCCATGGCCCACAACAGGTGAACTATTCCCAAGAACAGGGATACCTTGAGTATGTCTATTACCTGCTCGAAGGTGAGCTCGGCCACGGTGAGGGATCCCACTAGCCACGAGACGGAGTACAGCGGTCCGCCCTTCGCCAGCAGAGTCCCAAATGGCTCAAAGTGGTCTATGTGGAATCCAAACATCTCGCCGGTGCCGACGCCCGCTATGGTAGCGGCGCCGCCGGATATTGCAAGCAGCATGCCCCAGCGCGACAGGGTTCCCTGTCCCTTTACCTTGAGCAGCAGCCCCAGTCCCATCAGCAGCAGCCCATGACCCAGATCTGCAAACATTATGCCGTAGAAGATGGGCCACATCAGCGCAATCATCGGGGTGGGATCCGACTCTTTTTTGCAGGGGATTCCCTGGCTCTGGGTGATTACCTCAAACGTCCTGATGAACCTCTTATTCTGAAACAGTGTCGGAGACTGCTCCACCAGTTTGGGATCCGTAACATCCTCCACCACGGACATCCACCTCCCCATGATATCCTTGAACCGCTTCTCCATGTTTGCCGGTATGAACCCCTGAATTACTGCAAAGTGCCTGGTGCCTCCTGGTTTTCTCACAGACTCCAGAATGTCCTTTGCCATCCTGGCTGACTCGTGAATGACCATAATGTCTCGCCGGATCTTCTTCTTCACGGAGGAGATCTCCTTTTCCAGTGAGGATTGTTTGGATGCCAGCTCCTTGATCTTTGACTCTGCCAGCGCGTGTGCCTCGCTGGGAACCTGCGGGAAGCCTTCGGGTATGCCAAATGGGTTGGAGTTAAAGCTCCGCATTGTCTTGAGGATCCTGTCTGCATCAGCAGCATCAGAGATTACCAGCACCGCTGCCCGCTCCTTTCCCTCCAGCTCGTACTTTGTAATTGTGGCACCGTCTAGGGATCGCTCTATCTCTGCATAGTCTGTGGTGTTGATTACAAACAGGTTGGTGTAAAAGTATCTCATCAGTCCAAATCCCGCAACGCTCATCTTCAGTCTCTTGACAACATCCAAGGTGTCCTTCAGGGAGCGGTACTCGTCTAGGGATCTCCTTGTGTCGTCTAGGTCCGACAGCAATGCAGAGGGCCGGTCTATTACTTGGGGCGCCCGGCTACCCATGTCCCTAACCAGCGAGGCGATCTCGTCTATCTCATAGTCCTTCTTTTTGATGGTGGTACCCTTGAAGAGAATCTCCAGTATCCCCACCAGGGGTGGCACCCCAAGTCCCTTTACAACGTCGTCTACCGACTGGAAGAGCTTCTGGGCATCCAGCATCAGATCATCAATCTCCGGTGTCAGCTGATCGCTGTCCGTATCCACCTTGTGGAACCACTCGAACTCGGCAAGGCGGGATACAGCCTGCGGCGATTCTCCCCTTGGAAGAATCACACTTGCCAGTTTCAGATCTGCTACTACCAAGACACCCCACGGGAATTTTTCTGGTTTTTAATATCTTTCTCACAGCCCGCTCCTGCGCGCTGCCGGGACTTGGCCGTGGTCCCCATGTTTTGCATGGCCGTTGATCCGCGCCGGTCTCGCAGGCATGGCCGCCCCAACCGGCAGTCCGGGCAGCCGTGACAAGTCTCTCCCTTACTGGCGGTCACCTAGAAGACAGGAATCCTTCCGGCATCATTTCCGGCATGTGACGCCACAGGCCCGCCGGAAGGCCGCGGGTTCCTTAGGCAGATGATCATCTGCCCAATGCGGCACGGATTTTCCAAACATTAAAATCCATTATTGATATTCCGAAACCCGTTGACATCCGATCCAGCTCTGGAGAGAACTATCGACAAAATTCTCAATCACACGAAAGATGAAATTCTCTCAGGCCTCAAGACATCCTTGGAAGAGTCCCACGGCACCTTGGACGACTCGCTTCCCAGACTGGAACACGAGTACGAGAAGATGATCAGCGATGGAAGAAAGGAGGCCGACAAGCTGGAGAAGCAGCTGGTGGGAAGCTCGGATCTGGAGGCGCGAAACAGACAGCTTGTGTTGGTAGAGGAGTCAGTTGAGAGGGTGTTTGCGGACGCCATAAAAAAGATACGCAACGCCAAACGGGATGCCGCATACGCCGGCATGATATCTGGCATGCTGGATGAGTCCACAAAGGTTTTGAGAACCCCGCAGATTATGGTCTTTACCAGCACGCAGGACAATGGAATAGTAAAGAAGCTACTCTCAAAGAGTACCGATGCAGAGCTGGCACCGGACAGCATCGAGTGCATGGGCGGGATAATAGTCAAGTCCAAGGATGGAATCATGACCTTTGATAGTACAGTAGACGCAAAGTTGGAGAGAATGAAGCCTTTAATTAGGAAAAAAATTGCAACCAAGTTCGGAATAGGTAGTTGATATGGCAGTAGAAGGAAGAATAGTATGGGTTAGCGGTCCTGCAGTGAGGGCAGACGGAATGGCCGCGGCAAAGATGTACGAGACCGTCACGGTGGGCAATGCCAAGCTGATAGGCGAAGTAATCCGCCTTACCGGAGATGTGGCATTCATACAGGTGTACGAGTCCACCAGCGGACTCACGCCGGGCGAACCGGTTGTGGGCACTGGAAACCCACTATCCGTACTTTTGGGACCCGGAATCATTGGTCAGATTTATGACGGCATACAGAGACCCCTCAAGGAGCTCTCAAAGAAGTCCGGCTCTTTTATCGGCAGAGGGATCGTTACCACTCCGGTGGATATGACCAAAAAGTATCACTTTATACCCACAGCATCGGTGGGCGACTCGATCGAATCGGGAAACATAATCGGTACCGTCAAGGAGACCGATCTGATCGATCATGGAATAATGGTGCCCCCGAACCACCCCGGCGGCAAGATCACCGACATCGTCTCCGAGGGCGACTACGACCTCGAGACCGAGATTGCAACAGTAGAGAAGGACGGCCAAAAGTCTCCCCTCAAGATGTACCACAGGTGGCCTGTACGAACCCCCCGGCCCTACAAGGCCCGGTACGATCCAACGGTACCGCTACTCACGGGCCAGCGGGTCATCGATACCTTCTTTCCCATCGCAAAGGGAGGCACGGGCTCGATTCCTGGCGCCTTTGGAACGGGCAAGACAGTCACGCTACACCAGATTGCAAAATGGGCCGACTCTCAAGTGGTAGTCTACATCGGCTGCGGCGAGAGGGGAAACGAGATGACAGAGGTGCTAGTGGAGTTCCCGCACCTCAAGGACCCGCGAACCGGCAAGCCGCTGATGGACAGGACAGTCCTGGTGGCAAACACAAGCAACATGCCTGTGGCAGCCAGGGAGGCCAGCATATACACGGGAGTCACCATAGCCGAGTACTATCGCGACATGGGAAAGGATGTCGTGCTTGTGGCAGACTCTACCAGCCGGTGGGCCGAGGCTCTCCGCGAGATGAGCGGAAGGTTGGAGGAGATGCCCGCAGAGGAGGGATACCCGTCATATCTGGCATCCCGACTGGCAGAGTTCTACGAGAGGGCCGGCCGCGTGAAGGCACAGGGAAGCCCCCAGCGTGACGGCTCGGTTACCCTGGTGGGCGCAGTATCGCCGTCCGGTGGCGACTTTACCGAGCCCGTAACAACGCACACCATGAGATTCATCAAGACCTTCTGGGCGCTGGATGCCAAGCTGGCGTACTCGAGGCACTATCCATCCATCAACTGGATGAACAGCTACTCTGGATATCTGGCAGATGTCGCAAAGTGGTGGAGCAAGAACATCGGCGAGGACTGGCTGGCCCTTCGAAGCGAGGTTTACGGCGTGCTTCAGAGGGAGGATACCCTGAAGGAGATAGTGCGGCTGCTGGGACCAGAGGCGCTGCCAGACGAGGAGAAGCTGATACTGGAGGTTGCAAGAATGATCAAGATAGGCATCCTGCAGCAGAACTCGTTTGATGACGTAGACACCTACTGCAGTCCTGAAAAGCAGTATCGCTTGCTGGAGATGCAAGTCGAGTTCTACAGGCGCGGACAGCAGGTGCTCAAGGAGGGAGCCACGCTAGTGGATATCCGGGCAATGCCCATAATCTCATCAATACTAAAGGCCAGAATGAGTATCAAGGATGACGAGATGCCCAAGTTTGCCACACTGTTAAAGGATATGGACGAGCAGTTCAAGAGTATCAAGGGGGTAAAGGTCTCAAGTTGAGCGTCAAGGGAGGGGTCCAGTACAGCAAGATCGCCGAGATCAAGGGGCCGCTGGTAATAGTAGACGATGTGGAGAACGCCGCCTTTGACGAGCTGGTGGAGATCGAGACAACCGAAGGCCAGAAGAGGCTGGGCAAAGTACTCGAGGTCGGAAATGGCAAAGCCGTAGTGCAGGTCTTTGAGGGAACCACGGGACTGTCCATCTCAGGCACCAACGCAAAGTTTGTCGGCAAGGTAATGGAGATGCCCGTCTCCCGTGAGGTGCTGGGCAGGGTCTTTGACGGACTTGGCAGACCAAAGGACAACCTGCCGGATCCGATTGCAGACAAGTTCGTAGATATCAACGGCGAGCCCATGAACCCGGAGCAGAGAGAGTACCCCAAGGACTTTATCCAGACCGGCGTCTCTGTCATAGACGGCATGATCACCCTGGTTCGCGGCCAGAAGCTTCCCATCTTCTCCGGCTCCGGAATGTCACACAACATACTGGCAGCCCAGATAGCAAGACAGGCATCAGTAGTCGGCACCAAGGATGACTTTGCGGTAGTCTTTGCGGCCATCGGCGTGCAGTACAGCGAGGCCGAGTACTTTAGGAAGAGCCTGGAGGAATCAGGTGCCCTGAAGAGAAGCGTGCTGTTCTTGAATCTGGCCGACGATCCCGCCATCGAGAGAATAATCACGCCCAGGGTGGCGCTGACGGTGGCCGAGTACCTGGCCTTTGATCTTGGAATACATGTCCTCGTCATACTTACCGATATGACAAACTACGCAGAGGCGCTAAGGGAGATCAGTGCTGCCCGTGAGGAGGTGCCTGGAAGAAAGGGCTATCCGGGCTATCTGTACACCGACCTCTCCACCGTATACGAGAGGGCAGGCAAGCTGGTGGGAAGAAAGGGAAGCGTGACCCAGGTGCCCATTCTATCCATGCCGTCTGACGACATTACGCACCCGATACCGGATCTTACCGGCTATATCACCGAGGGCCAGATAGTCCTGGGCAGGGATCTCTTCAGGCAGGGCATATACCCACCGGTAAACATCCTGATGAGCCTCAGCAGGCTGATGAAGGACGGGATCGGCAAGGGCAGAACCCGGGAGGATCACGGCGAGATCTCCAATCAGAATTACGACGCATACTCAAGAGCCCAGGAGGTGAGGGCCCTGGCAGGAATCGTGGGAAAGGCAGGACTGACCGACATAGACCTCAAGTACATGAATGTCGGAGACGGATTCGAGAAGAGCTTCCTCTCACAGGCAACAGACGAGAACCGAACCATCGAGGAGACGCTCAAGATACTGTGGGGCATAGTCTCCAAGCTGCCCAAGAACGAGATCACCAAGGTAAAAGACAAGTACATAGAGCAGTACTACGGGAAAAGTTAGCCTCATGTCTTTTGGACAGAATGTAGCTGCGACAAAGATCGAGCTCCTAAAGTACAAGCGCTCAAGCCAGGTGGCCACCATGGTCCAGAAGATCCTCGACGACAAGCGCAAGGTGCTCCTGAAGAACATCGAGGAGATGATAGAGGAGGCCTCAAAGGCCAGGGGCGGAATCTGGGATCCGCTGCAGGACATCTACAGATCCGTCAGCGAGGCGTACCTGCTACTGGGAACATCCACCGTCGACTCGGTGGCCCAGATGACGCCCGCGGTGATGGAGGTGGATGTAAGCATAAAGAGGGTGGTGGATGTCAAGATACCGGCGCTCAACGTTACAGAGAAGGACACAAAGGCCATGCCCTACGGATTTGCCGACACAAACTCGTCAATAGACAGGGCGGCAAGGCAGATCAAGGTGCTGCTGCCGCGAATATGCAAGGCAGCCGAGTACGAGAACTCGATATTCAGTCTGGCAAAGGCCCTGGAGAAGACCCAAAAGCTCCTCAACGCTCTGGAGAATGTGATCATACCGCAGTACCACCAGAGAATCAAGTTTATTCTTGCCACCCTGGAGGAGAGGGAGCGGGAGGAATTCGTAAAACTAAAAAAAGTCAAGGCTGCAATGGAGAAGAGGAAGCAATGACAAAAAAAAGCATCAAGAAACTGGTGGATGGCTCAAAGTCGTCTCTGAGTGAGAGTTTTGACAAATTCTCAAAGAACGTAGGGAAAGATCTGGCAGGCATCAAAAAGAAGACCCTGAAGAGCATCTGAAGGCGTCTGCAGATCCTAGCTCTGCCCGGAGTGTTGTAGGATGCAGATCGCAGCACCCGGATGGTTCTGGCAGCAGGCCAGCTATAGCAGAGCCTTGGGATAGCGGCAGGCCCCCCACCGATCCATGGGTACGGCGGGGACTTGTGCAAAGCAGGGCGCAAAGGCCCGCATGGGCGCACATGTTCCCGTGCCGGGACTTGTTATCATGATTTAAATATGGAATTTGAAGAGCAAGAATCGATAATGAAGACTATCACGCTGGCACTACTGGCTGCAGCAGTAATCAGCATCTCAAGTGTTACCGGCATGGCGTACGCACAAGAAGGCGCGCAGGGCAGCTCCGATTCACTGAGGTTGGTTGGAGCCGGCCTTGCATTTGGTCTTGCGGCAGGTGGTGCAGGCATCGGCTTGGGTCATGTAGGGGCAGCCGGCCTTGCAGTCATAAGTGAGAACCCCGCGCTACAGTCAAAAGTATTCATATTCGTGGGCATGGTAGAGTCAATCGCCATCTACGGCATAGTAATGATGTTCATCATTCTGGGCCAATAAGCCACACACGATCTTTATTTTTAATTATATTCCAGCTGGCTTACGTCCAGCGTGCGTCGGCAGTACCTGCACTTGAGGATCACACCCTCCCTGTCCACCACATCCATCACGGATTCGATGTGCTCCCGGCTGTTTGTGATGCAGCCAGGGTTCGAGCACCGGAATATGCGGCCTATCTCGTTTGGCAGCGATACCCTGCGCTTCTCCACAAGCTTGTAGTTCTTGATGATGTTGACCGTGGCCGAGGGCGCGATTATCGCAAGCTTGTTGGTGTCGTCGCCTTGGAGAAACATGTTCTCGACCTTTATGATGTCCTTCTTTTTGAACTTCCCGCTGGGCACGTTGAGCGCAACGGTGATCAGGCTGCCGTCCAGGCCGTCAACGCCCAGCGCGTCCAGTACCTGAAGGCCCCTGCTCGCATCTATGTGATCGATCACGGTACCATCGCGAATCCTCCTGACTATCAGCTCCGACTCCTGCATCAGCATAATTTGTATATTGTACTGGTATATATCCATGGGATATGGAGGAGTTTTTTCAGGAGGACGTGATCTCGATCCGGGACATGGACAGTGAAAAGCTGGAGAGGATCTTTGGTGCCACCGAGAAGATCCTGCGGATGCCGCCGGACTCGCGCCGGAAGATTACCCTGGGAAGGACACTGGGCTACCTGTTCTTTGAGCCAAGCACTAGGACGCGGCTGAGCTTTCAGGCCGCAATGGCAGCCACCGGCGGCACGTCCCTGGGAATCGCCGATGTGACGTCATCGTCTACCCAGAAGGGCGAGAGCCTCGCAGATACGGTGAAGATCATGTCCATCTACTCTGATGTCCTCGTCCTGCGGCATCCAAGTGACGGCTCCAGCAGGTTTGCCGCCGAGGTCTCAGACAAGCCGGTCATAAACGGGGGAAGCGGCACCGAAGAGCACCCCACCCAGGCAATCCAGGATCTGTTTACCATCAAGAGGGAGAAGGGCAAGATCGACGGGCTGAACATCGGCATAGTGGGAGATCTCAAGTACGGAAGGACGGTCTACTCGCTGCTGTACGGGTTGGGAAACTATGACGTCAAGGTGCATCTGATATCCCCAGATTCGCTGCGAATCCGCTCCGACTCTGTCTATGAGATCAAAAAGCGGCTCTCGTTTACCGAGTCTGCCAGCCTGGAGGACGTGATCGACGATCTTGATGTGGTGTACGTTACAAGAATACAGAAGGAGCGGTTTCCCGACGAGGAGGAGTACCTCAAGGTCAGGGGGAGCTATGTGATCGGCCTAGACATGGTGAAGAGGATGAAGAGCGGTGCCATAATCATGCACCCGCTGCCTAGGCTTGATGAGATCTCCGCAGACATCGACCGCTCCCGGAACGCCAAGTACTTCAAGCAGGCAGAGTACGGCAAGTACACCAGGGCCGCCCTGCTGGGGCTGATCCTAAACAAGAACGGCTTTTAGGGCGCGGCCCTGCCGGCACAAAGGGCGCTCCCGCTGCAGTGCGTACAGGAGCTGCGACGCGCGCAGGACTTTAGGTGATAAACATCCTCGAGTCCATCTTTTCGTGCCTCATCTGGCATATGTCAAGGTGTGGTGAGAACTGCCAGATCTCAGATGCCGGAACGTCCATGCTCTCTCGAATTGCCCCGATGACTTCTGGCTTGAGCTCGTGGATGATCTCCTGCCCCTCAAGGTGCTGGATTACCCCCAGGCGCAGCGCGGCCCCCACCACGCTGACGACGAAGCCATAAAGAAACGAGAGTGCGGCCCTCTCCCGGTCTATTCCCAAGGCATGCGAGCACACCCCAAACGCGACAGGGTACGTGCACGGGGTGGAGCCGCCCCTGACGGCCTCAAGGAACTCTGACAGAACGCCATCCCCGGCAAACCGGTGCACGGTCTTTGACAGCTGGGTGCCCGAGCTGCACGATACCTCCCTGGCCTCCCTGACCGCCTTTATGGCAAACACCGTCTCGTCCACCTCCAGAATCGACTCCAGGTCGTGCCTTTCCGCAAGGCCGACCACGTTTGCCAGCGCAACGCAGTCACAGGGACCGAGCTGCTGCGCGATCTGGGCCGAGATGAACTCCACCAGGTCCTCCTTTGAGACCGGCCCCTCCACAAGCAGCGTCTCAAGACCGCTGGATGTGGAGTACAGGCCGGTGGGGAAGAAGGAATCAGATACCTGAAGCACTCCAAGATCCCGGAGCATCTCGTCTGCCTTCATACACACATACTCTGGCATTGGGCTCAAAAACCTTGTCCCGGACCGTCCCAGGCGGCCTGATTCGTGCACACCATCAGTAGTAGTGGTGCATCTGCCGCTGCTCCAGCCCCTCCTGCTCCCAGTGGTTGTGGTTTCTTCCGGGCTCCTTGTGGGCGTGAACGGTCCCATCGATGTGGCAGTGCGTATTGTCGATCAGATCCTTCACAAAGACGTCATCCACGTTCAGGATCATGTTGGCTGCCTCGACGGCAGTCTTGACAACCTGCTGCTTTACGGCCAGCGACTCGACCACGGTGCCGGCCACGTCGTCCAGCTCCCTGGTGCCTGCGTTTACGCCGTACCAGCAGCCGTTGCCGGCTACCGCATACATTGATCTCATCGCGGGCAGCGCATCAAGCGCGCTCATCCCCAGATTGCGCGCAAGCGTCATCGGAATCTCTTCCAAGGCGTCGGCGAACCGCTCTACCACCACCTGCTCCTTTCCCTCCAGGCATGGGGCCCGCTCCCTGATCTTTTTTGCCATGATCGCCTCGCAGGATCCGCCTCCATACACTATGAACGGGGACTCGATAAAGTTTCGGAGCACGCAGATGGCATTCAGGGCGGTGCGGTGGAACTCGTCCAGATGGCGCTTGGAGCCTGCCCGCAGGAGGATCGTAACCGATCCTGGATCTTCGGACTCGACAAACACCATCCTGTCGCCGCCGACGCTCTCCTCGTGGACCCTGCCTGCGAATCCCAGCTCGCCACCAGAGATGCCCTCAACGCTCCTGCAGACCTTGGCTCCGGTCGACTTTTCCAGCCACCACAGATCATTGTACTTGGCCCTGCGAACAGACATGATCCCCTCCCGCGCGAGGCGCTCTTGGGCCAGCCCGCTGATCCCCTTTCTTGACACCACCAGTCCGGCCCCGGAGTCAACGACCTTTTTGACGGTCGCAAGGACGTCGAGATCCTCCTGTGTGGCAAACCGGCCCATCTGCTCTGGGGATGTTATCTCGATCTCAGACTCGGCCTTGGTTCGCATCGTCTCAAGCGGGTCGTTTAGCAGGAGGACCTTCACGTTGCCGACGGTGCGCGGCATCTCCGGGTTGTCTGCCGGCTTGTCGATCACCGTTCCCCTCACCAGCCGAATGTCGGCAGGATCTCCTGGCTTCTCCTCGATCTTTATGTCGTCCGTATTGACCGTCCCGCGCTCAAGATCGGCTACCTGGCATACCGCGTCGATGAACACGTCTGCCATACGGCCGTCGGGCAGAGCATCAAACAGCGCCTTACCCTCAAGGCATGAGACTGCAAGGCTGCGCATCATCGCCCTGTCCCCGGCATCGGCCTCGATCCTGATCTCGTCCAGTGCCTCCAGCGCGTATTTCATGCCCTCCTCAAAACCCCTTGTGATAACCGCGGTTGGAAACCCCCTGCCGAGCAGCTCCTTTGACTGCCTGAGCATGGCGCCCATCAGAACCGCGACCGAGATGGTGCCGTCGCCAACGTGCGTGTCCACGGTGTTGACCGCATCCACCACCGCCTTTGCAGCAGGATGGTCAACGTCCAGCTTTCGCAGGAATGCCCCCCCGTGCTTTGTTACGGTCGCCTCGCCAAGTATGTCTATGTACACCTTCTCCATCCCCCGCGGTCCCAGCGAGGTCTTGATCACGTCCGTTACGAGTATGCCGGCGACCACATTGTACGTCTGCGAGTCACGTCTTCCGATGCGGGAGAGGTCGGGGTTGAATATATCCGGATATTTCATTCCGTCTGTCGAGTCTGAAAAATATTAAACCTTGCTGAAACCGGCTTCTTTGTCTGGGTATGACCCTGCGTACCGGGGCGCGTCTTTGCGCCCAGCACGGCAGGCCGCCCCGCATGCAGGCTCATCGCCGAACCCGTACGAATGGACTATCTTTGGTGGGTGGAGGCATGTGGTCACTTGCCGGCCAGGGTTTTCTTGCCCGGGGCATCGTCACCCGGACCGCTGGATCCCGTTCCGCTGCCGCCCATTATCGAGTCCCCCTCCTGGAAGTGTCTCAGATCTTCTCCCTCGATAACATCCTCTTCTGGGGGGATGTAATCCCTGACATCGTGCCGGGCCTTTCCTGGGTACCGGCTCTGGGTCGCAAGAGCCACGGCGATAAACAGGATGAAGGACACGATAGGCGGTATGAAGGTATCAAGACCAGCCAGATCTTCTGGGAACGAGAAGAAGAAGTACAGCCGGAGAAATGAACCCACAAGAAGGGAGGCAATTGCGGCGGGCATGTTCGCCTTCTTCCAGAACAGGCCGAATGTAAGGGGGGCAAGCGCGCCGGCAAATACGATATCAAACGCCAGGATAAGGTAGATTCCGGGCGCCGGGGCAAAGTAGCCCAGGGCCGTTCCGGCAATCATCATGGGTATGAGCGCTATGCGCGTCATGACAAGAAGCTTCTTGTCGTTCATCGTGGCCTTGCCGAGCCACCTCCTGCGAATTATCCTGCTGATCAGGTTCCTCGACACCACGCTGGAGATTGCCAGCAGTCCCCCGCTGGCAGTCGACATTGACGCGCCTATGATGCCCATCAGTATGCCTGCCCCAATGGCAAAGGGCAGGTGCCCCGTAACCAGCAGCGGAAGCGCGAGGTTGGGCGCGGTGTCCGGGGCCAGGTAGTGGTACGCTATGATTCCCATCATCGTGGTTGGCACCACCGTGAACATCGTCAGCAGTCCGCCCATCAGAGCTCCCCTCTGCGCAGTCTTGGGGTTCTTGGCTGCAAACACCCTCTCCATAAAGTCCAGCGCTATGATATCGCCCAATCCCAGCGCCAACAGGCCGGCCCAGTTAATCAGTGCACCGTTGGCTACATCAAACAGCCCGGACAGATCAAGAAACTCCGGCGGGGCGCTACTGTAG
Source organism: Cenarchaeum sp. (assembly GCA_965206845.1). Classification (GTDB taxonomy): domain Archaea; phylum Thermoproteota; class Nitrososphaeria; order Nitrososphaerales; family Nitrosopumilaceae; genus CAYGAM01. The sequence continues at coordinate 819,673 of OZ242221.1, forward strand.
ATCACATTCCACGGGGCGTCGGCAAATCCTCCGGCAAAGAACAGAAATCCGGCCCAGAATGCACCTATTGCAAGGTAGACCTGGAACAGGTTGGTGTATGCAGACGCAAACAGCCCGCCGGTCATGGTATAAGCCACCACGACCAGCGCCGTGATCAGTATACCCCAGAAGTAGTCTATTCCAAAGACGGTCTCCAGAATAAAACCGCTTGCCGCCAGGTTGCCTGCGACCAGAATGATAAAGCTGATTATCATCAAAACTCCGGAGATTCCCTCCGCGCCGTTGCCGAACCTTCTAAAGTAAAAATCTGGCAGGGTAATCATCGACATCTTATTGAGCGGTTTTCCGTAGAATGCGGCCACGACCAGCAGGCACATCCCCAGGCCGATTGGCGTTATCGCGCCCGCCCAGAACCCGAACTCAAAGACGAGGGCCGCATTGCCCAGGGTGGAGTTTCCGTCAACGGCCTGCGCGGCAAGCATCGTCCCGACCAGCGCCAGCGGCAGGCTCTTCCCTGCAACGATCAGCCTCTTTCCGCTGCCCCGCACCAGCTTGCCGGCAAAAATTCCAACGATAAGAGTGACTGCTATGAACACTGCTATCGCTATTCCAAAATCACCAAACTCGGCCATTTAACAACTAGTAATTAGTCAACAGGTTATTTAAATATTGAAAAATTGCAGTAAAGTACGTTTTAGCGAACAAAAAATTAAACGTATACTACAATTACCAATAAAAATTGGACGCATGCCACAATTATGGTAAAAGTTGTGCGCCAGCATCCCGCGGAGACGACGCCGGGCACGGGCCGCCGGCATGCCGTCCCCGCAGGCGGCCGCTACCGCCTTACCCCGACTCGCGCCGGCGCCGTACGTCCGTACCGCACGGGTTCGCCTGTCACATCGGACCGGTCGCAGGTATTTTTCCGGATGTGCCGTTTCGTGCCCGAATGAAGTGAGGTGTAATGTCACACCTTGCGCCTCCCCACAAGATTAATAGCTACGGCGACAAACCCATGCATGGATAAGCAGTTTGGCCTCGCGGCTCTTCTGGTTCTTGTGGGATTTGGGATTACACAGCTGGAGCAGGACGGCGACGGCTCATTTCTAGTGGGCATTGGCATAGGGACGATTGTGATCGCATCGTTCTGGATTGTGCTGAGGATAATCAAGGATTTAAAGAGAAAGTAGTCTTTGCGGCAGGGCCGCGGCGTGATCTGTCGTTGCGCACGCACCAGCTGCCTGTCGCCACGCCAAAAGGAAACCCACAATGCAGTCTGGGAAACTGCACGGCTCGGAGAGTGCGCGCGCCGCTACAAAATATTAAAAGCAAGCCAAACATATTCAGTATTGTGCCTGGCAAGGGATACGCAACCATAGGCCTGAAACCCGGCACCTATACCCGCCTGCAGAGCATCACGGATGCGTTCTATCCAGGAATGTTTCTGCCCAGTACCCTGATAATGTTGATGAACGAGGTAAAGCTGGGGCGCTATTCCATTGAATCCCACAGGATGAAGATTGACACGGCCGGGAGATACTACACCATGACCATAAGGGCAGATGTGAAGGACTGGCTGAGGGAGAAGTATGATCTGCATGGGAAGGAGTACGGGACAAGATACAAAACCAAATGCTTTTCAAACTTCGTGAGCTACTTTCTGGTGAATCTGTTTGAATCCAAGCTGAACTCGCAGAATAACGTAATCAGGCTCAAGGAGTCCGACTTTGAGTGGCTCCAGAGGGAGTATGCCGTGTATAAGAAGGACACCAAGGACAGGCGCGAGGTACAGACGTTTGAAAAGTTTGCGGACTCGCACATCAACAAGATCTTTGAAAAGATCAGAACCGCCAAGGAGATACTGACCATATGAGCACGCAAGCGGTTTAAAAAAAAATTAGAGGGGCACCATTGTGTCAATCAGCCTTGCGTTGGTGACCTGTCCGTCCTTTTCCTGAATCTCAAGATCCACCGTATACTTGAGGCCGTCAAGCATGAAGTTTACCTGCACGTCCCATGCTTCTCTTGTTCCTTTCTCCGGTATCGGGAACGTTGTGTTTACACGAAAGTCAGATACCTCACCATACAGGGAACCGATTACACGGCTTGACTCCCTGGCTATGTCTTCTGATGTACTAACCTGCACCATACTCATTAACCTAAAGGACGTAGGATATAAGAATTATGTAGTGCCAGAGGGAAGAAAGTGTTACCATATTGCAACATTTAGTGGTAAACTACGAATTATTTTGGGATCAGTTTCCAAAAGATCTTCCAAACTTTTTGAAGAACGACTCTTTGTTCTCGCCGTCTATCTTCTCCATGACCTGGCTTTTGTAGTAGATCGCCCGCTGGTTTTCAGGATCCAGCTTGAGCGCCCTGCTGTAGCACTCCAGGGACTCCTCGTATCTGCCAAGTGACATCAGAAGCTTTCCCTTGTAGCTGATGGCGTACACATAGTCAGGTGCTATGGACAGTGCCTTGTCGCAGTATGTCAACGCCTCGTCATACTTTTTTTGGTGCTCGAGAAGCCAGACCATGCTGCACAGCGCCCTGACATTGTCAGGCTCGATGCTCAGCGCAGCCTCGCAGAAGAATCTTGCCGCGCCGTATTTTTTTAGCGAGAACAGGGAGACTCCCTTGCTGTACATGGCGCGAACGTTCCCCGGATCACTCTTCAGTATTCTGTCAAAGCAGTCAACGGCCTTTTTGAACATCCCCGTCCTGTCATACACCAAGCCCTTGTTCAGCAGGGCATCGGCATTCTCAGGATCAACCTCAAGCGCCTTGTCAAAGAAGTAAAAGACATCCTTGTATGAAAACCCCGCCAGATCCAGGGTCCAGCCCTTTGCCACCAGCGCCCGGACGTTCTTCGAGTCCAGCTTTAGGGCCCTGGTATAGTACCGCATGGCCTCTTCATGCCTGCTCTGCTGTGTTAGCTTTGCACCCTTTTCGTAGAGATCCTGCGACTGCCCCGACTCCGCCTCTATTGCCTTGTCCAGATAGAATGACGAGTCTGACTGCCTTCCCATTCTTCCAAGGACCAGGCTCTTGTTGTAGAGCGCATCAGGGTTCGTGCCCTCGATCTTCAGAACCTGGTCAAGCAGATCTATTGCCTCCCCGTGCATCTTCAGGTTGCTCTTGCAGAGGGCCATGTATGTCAGCGCGCCCAGGTGCCTGCTGTCGATCTCAACGACCCGTAGAAAGCTGGATACTGCGTCATCATACCTGCCGATCTTTTCCTGTGCCAAGCCCAAGTTGTACAGTGCATCTGTGTGCTTTGGGTCAGTCACAGCGACGTCCTCAAAGCACTGGGCGGCACTAACAAACTCGTTTATCTGGTACAGCGCCTGTCCCTTGTGAAACTGTGCCAGCGCGTTCCCCGGATCCTCCTCCAGCGCCCTGTTGAAGCTTGAGACTGCCTTCTTGAACTCGCCGTAACTCTTCCAGTACAGACCGTTGGAGACAAAGTCCTGCTTGGCCTTGGGCTTGATAAAATGCATGGCGTAACTGTGCGGTTCAAGTTTATAATTAGTTCTATGCCGTTTGACCGGATTTCGCAGATACGGGAGCGGCACTCCCGGATCCGTGAGGGGCGCTCGTTTCAGGAGTCCCCGCACCCAATCCAGCGCGCCCAAAAACGTATTTTACCAAAAATGTTTATTATCTGACATTCCGCAGAGACAGTGATCGTAATGGGCATGGAGTTTTACGGCGATGACTACAGGGGTGCGGATGTTGCCCCCTTTGTTGGAATAAACACCTTCCTGCATCTGCCATGGGTGAAAACCCATGAAGAGCTGGTAAACGCAAGGCCCGACGTCGCCATCATCGGCGAACCGTTTGACTTTGGCACCACCATCCGCCCCGGGGCAAGATACGGCCCGCGGGCCCTGAGGGCCGCGTCCACAATACCGTCTCCGCCCTATGAGAGGTTTAACATCGAGACGGGGGCCGATCCCTTTGGCACGTTTAGAACCGTCGATTATGGGGATGTCCACGTGTCCCCCGGTGACGTGATCGAGTCCCACAAGAGAATGTCCCAGAAGGTAAAGGAGGTTCTCGAACAGGACGGAATTCCGGTGATGCTTGGAGGCGATCACTCGATCACCTATGCCAACGTACGCGCATTTGCCAAAAAGTACAAGAACATAGGCATGATTCATTTTGACACGCACGCAGACTGCGCCCCGCAGGGGCTGACAGGCTACAAGTATGATCACGGGGCACACATTCGAAGAATAATGGAGATGGGATGCATGAAGGGAAGGAACTACTCCCTTGTGGGACCGCGCGGCTACTGGCCAGGACCGGATCTGTACAAGTGGATGTCAGACCAAGACTTCCAGTGGTTCACAATGCTGGACGTTGAAGAGCTGGGAATCGACTACATTGCCAAGGAGATAGCAGACAGGGCAAACGACGGCACCGACGCGGTGTACCTCTCTTGGGATATCGACTCGTTTGATCCCGCCTACGCCCCCGGAACAGGGGAGCCGGAGCCAAACGGCCTCACGTCCAGGGAGGGCATAAGAATGGTTCGCCTGCTCTCAAAGTCCTTTGACCCCGACAGGTTCGCAATGGATCTGGTCGAGGTGGCGCCGGCATACGATGTAAGCGACAACAGCTCGTACAACGGCGGGATTACGTCCGGACTGGGACAGAGACTGATCGTGGAACTCCTGGCGGGCCTGTCGTTGACAAAGAGGGGCCTAGACGAGGGGAGCCCGGTAAGGCCACATGATTACCGTGGAACCGGCAACACTTACAGCTTTGGCAGCCCTCGTGCGGAGATCCCCAGGAGATCTTGATGTTAGTCAAGATAACTGCGCAAGAAGAGCCATACAGACCAATTGTAACAACGTTTCAGTTCCAGAATGACGTGCTTGCCGCGTCGGCAGACAGGGTCAAGAGCAAGCTGAGACGGAATATGCGGATCAACCTGAACGAGACCCTGCTGCTGTTTACCGAGCACATTGCGCACATGCTAAGGGAGGGCAAGGGCTACGATCAGATCAAAAGGGAGATATCCGGGATCCTCTCCTCCGACCAGGTGATGCCCGGAACGCCCGAGATGCTGCGCAGGCTGGACTTTGAGATTCTGTCGGATCACAAGACGGAGATAACGGTGAACCAGCCGATTGCCATTCCTGATGCCGCAAGGATGTGAGCGCTTGTGGTTCTGGAGGAGATGCTTGTAGGGCTTGACGGCGGAGCTCCGGTTCTGTTGCTCTCTGCCGGCCTGATGATCGGGCTGTTTCATGCCTTTGAGCCGGATCACGTGACTGCGGTGACCACGCAGATGGCCAAAATGAGGAGGGGCACGGCGCTGCCCGAGATAAGAAGGAATGCCGTAAAGAGCTGCCTGCTTGGCGCGTTCTGGGGGTTTGGCCACACCTCGATGATTCTTCTTGTAAGTGTTCTGATACTCGTCTTCTCCCTGAGCATACCGGGTCAGGTGTTTGACGGATTCGAGTTTGTGGTGGGCGCGATGCTGGTCATACTGGGGCTGTCCGTTTACACGAAGAGGGGCATAACCAGGCCGAGGCATTCGCACCCGCACATCCACGGGGACGGCACGACCCACTCGCACCCGCACAGCCACGGTACTGGCCACCTTCATGGCCACAAATCGTATCTCATCGGCTGCGTTCACGGCATTGCAGGGAGCGGGGGCATAGTCGCACTCAGCGCCCCCATGCTTGGCGACATCCAGGCCGTCCTGGCATTTGTTCTGGTCTTCGGCGCCGGCTCGATCGTCGGGATGATGGTGGCAAGCGGGGCGCTGAGCGTTCCGTTTGGCCTTGCCAGAAACTTTGAGAGGCTGCAGAAGATCACGAGGCTTGCGACAGGCACGGTAAGCATCATCATAGGGATCGGCATAATGTACAGCCTGCAAGCCCTGTTCGTCTTTTGAGGCCCGGCCCGACACATAGCCGCAGCGGCATCCCGGCTCCCGCGCCTGCGGGGCTTTAGATTTTTACATACCGGAAACCCAGCAACCCGCAGGGGATGCCGTGTACGTCAAGTTTATGATAGCTGCCATAGTTCTTGGGCTGGTTTCGGTCTCGGGAGCCTACGGGCACGGACTGGATCTTGACACCGTCCAGTCCGTAGACGTCGGCGGAAAGGATCTGACAATAACGGTGGAGATCTCACCCGAGTCCGGCGACAGGCAGATCACCGTTACCACCACCGAGGACTCGGGCCGCAGGGGCGCAGAGAACATCACCCTTCTGATCCGCCTCTTCCACCAGGGACAGATGATACTCCAGGAGCAGTTCTTTGCGCATGACGGAGTGCTGCGGATAAACGCAGTGACGGCCGACAGCGTGGAGATATCGGGGGAGCAGGATCCGCAGTCCGGCGTTTGGAGATCCGGGGCCGACCCGCTGACCATAACGGGACCGACCCTTGGCTCCGGGGGGCTGTACAGGTTTGAGATCGAGGTTGTGACGGCGGATGATCCGGCCCGCATTCTGGATGACCGCAGCGTCTACAGCGCCGATGTCAGCATACTGGAGACGGCATCCCACGCCCAGTCTGATCTCGGCGGCGGCGATGTGCAGTTTCGAACAAAGTCATACTTTGACACGCTGTCAGGGTTTGAGTACGATGCGCAGGCAGGCAGGGTCACAGTGGAGATGCCGTTTGACTGGAGCGAGAAGACCATATCCCACATACCGGTGGTCCACGTGGAGGTTCACATTCCAGACGGGTTTGCCGAGTTTCTGCATCCCGGCTACACGGGCAGGGTAAACGGAATCGACCTCTTTCGGGCGTCGGTGACCATCGACGACTACACGGAGGAGGATGAGCGCATAGTCCACTTTGTGCTGCTTGGCGACCATGTCAAATCCCTGAAGACCCAGCAGAAGCAGGCAGGGCAGGAGATCCCCGACGTGATGACATTTACGCTGGACGCCAGCGACGAGACGCAGTTTCCCATGACCGCATACACCCGGGACGAGCAGTTTCGGGTGGACATCACGTGGGATCCTGTAGAGGTACAGTCAGAGGAACCCACGAACTTTGTATTTACTATCCGCGACGGCGCAACGGGCGAGCCGCTGCGGCAGTCCACGTACGGCTTTGTGATCCTGCAGGCAGGCAGCGAGATATACCGGACCGGCGGCAACGCCGTGGTGGGCGGCTCGTTTGAGACCTACACCTTCTCCGAGGACCAGACTGGACAGACCACGATCCGGTTCGAGGACATACGCGGCACCGGCGCGGTGACGGAGTTTGGTGTCGTGGTGGTGCCAGAGTTTGGCATCACGGCCATAATCCTGATTGCCGGCACCGCATCTGCCGTGCTCTCCGGACTGGCGGCAAGAAGCCTATTGATCCTCAAGTAGGGCGTCGATTCTTCTCTGATCCCTTACGCTCTTTACATAGAAGAGCGAGGCTGCCGTTATTCCTGCCGCCATCAGCGGACCTGCCACCTCCGCATACCTGAGGGGAGAGACTGGCGGCCCGTCAGATATCACCGCACTGCCCGGAAGCTCCGTCAGCATTATCGTGCCCAGCCTGTAGGGCTTCTGCTCCACGAACCACACGTTGCCGTCGCCATCAGACGTGGTAAACTGGACCCACGTCTCCTCCGTAGGCAGGGGGATCTCCATGAGGCTGCCGCGGTGCGGGTCGTATACCCCAAGCTTGTCCACCGTATGCTGGGCAAACCAGACGTTCCGGTACCTGTCGAGCACGGCCCCGTTGGCCAGCGCATCGCCGTCAGGGGACTGGACGCGCACAAAGGTCTCCAGTATGGGGTTGAACCTTGTGATGCCGCCGCCGGTCTGGTGCTCAGATATCCACAGGTTCCCGTCCGCATCAAAGGTGATGGTCTCCGGCACGCTCAGCGGGGTGTCGGGGGCAAACTCCGCGATCCGGCCGGTCTCCGGGTCTATGTAGCCCAGCTGTCCTGCCGTCTGCTGCGTGAACCAGACCTTTCCATCCGGCCCGACCTTTACGGCAAACGGCCCCGAGTCCTCGGTGGGCATCTCAAACGTCTCGAACCGGTCCAGCCCCTGGTCGTACCGCAGTATGACGTTCTTGTTTGCCACCGGAATCCAGACGCCGTCATCTGGCGCTATGTCGATGATTATCGGCAGGCTTGGTTGGTTTCTTGGGGCGATCGAGGGCAGCTCTATAATCTCATATGTTCCGGTTCCGGGATCTACAAAGCCGATCCGCCCCTCGGTAACGTCGGTGAACCAGATCCTGCCGCTGCTGTCGACGGCCAGCGCAATTGACGTGCTGCCCTCAAAGGCGTACTCGGTGAACTCCTGTTCCTGTATCGCATACTGCCATATCCGGGGCCCCGACGAGTCGCTTATCCAGATCGAGCCTGCCCCGTCATACACCGGGTACAGCGGCGCCGCGGGCTCTGGAAACTCGTACTCGACAATCTCGGCCCTGATGTTCTCAAGCTCCGGCTTCACCAGCAGGCCCAGCGCCACCCCCTCGTTTCCGCCCTGGGTTCTTTGGGCCTCCACCTCCACCTGCCAGTCCCCTGAAAACCCAAACGTTATCTCCCCTTCGTATGCCGGCACCCCGTCTCCCGGGATGGCATCCATTGGAACTGCGATGGGGGCGATGCCCCTGCCGGGGTTGGAGACCTTGACCTCAAGCGAGCTCATGTCGGAGATCCGCGTGCCGTCCAGGGAGGATGCCTCCACCACGATTCTGTTGGTGCCCGTTGCAAACGGCCTTATCTCTATGTCGAATCTGGCATTCTCTGAAAACTCGGATACCGACAGGCCGGCAAATGCCTGCTGCGCCTCTACGGTTTGAACCTCGCCCGCGGGAAGCGTCCCGTTTGTGAGCAGTGCCACCACCATCAGGAGCGCAACCCCCAGTCCGGCCTCGACCTTGAGCGTGCGCCGGAGCCTTCTGTGGAGCGGGAACCGGATGTTCGACTCGGCCCTTCGCTGCGTTATCTGGTGGTACCCCCCGATTCCTATCATGGCCGACGCGATCAGAACCTTCAGCATGATCAGCTTCCCGTAGGTGGATGCGGTGATCACGCCCAGGTTGCTCTCCAGGAGGTACAACAGCAGCGGGCCCGAGACTATGACGATCCCCAGCGCGATTATTACCATGCCGGAGAACCTGGGAATTATGGCCAGGGACCACCTCTCCCTGGGCCCGGCACCCAGATTGGCAAAGGTTGGCAGCAGCACAAAGGCCAGGAATATGACTCCGCCTATCCAGACGGAGGACACCAGGTTGTGGATGTAGTCAAGCGCCACCGCGGGAGGCTGCTCGCTTGCGGCGCCGTGGCCCATCATGGTGGTGGTGGCGATCAGCGCCAGGGACATGGCCAGCACGGGAACCTGGTTTCTGGCAGAGAGCCGCCCCATCCGCTCCAGCGCAAACCACGCTCCAAGAAGGGCAACGGTTATGGCCATCCGGATCATCCACGTTGTGCCAGAGCCAGTCTGCAGCGCGTCCATGGCCGGCACCTCCAGGCGCCATGTCTGAACTCCCAGTATCATAATGTTTGATACAAAGACTGCGACCAGCCCGATCCCCATCAGCGCCATGAACCTTCCGTGGTAGCGCCTGCGCATCGCCTTTGCATCTCCCGTGGAGCCGATGCCCAGGTGTCCCCAGATGAACATGGACGCAATCACGGAGCCCAGGACTATGGTCTGGCCCACAAGCCCGGGAAACCTTGCCCCCGCCTCGGGAAGAAAGATCAGCTTCGCGTCCGAAGGCGCGGTATCAGGCAGCGCCACACTGCCCACGCCAAAGACAAAGGCGTCAGAGACCAGGTGGCCGTCGACCCTTGAGAGCACCTTGCTTGTGACGGTGTAGATACCCTCCTCCAGCGGCGGGGTCGTGACAGCCAGGGAGTCATCTCCGTCGTAGTACCCGGTGTCCCTGTTGTCGATCCTCTCCCCGTTGCTGTTTAGAACCTCGAGCTTGCTGAACTGGATCTCGAGCGCCTCTGAGTAGTGCACCACCACCTCCCCGGTGCCCACGGGTACGTTTGAGAACCGGGGGGGACTGGTCTCCTCCGTAAATGGATGCGCGTATGCGGGCAGGACCGCCACCGCGACAACCGCCAGAAGCACGATCAGGGCCCTCATATTCCTTCAAGCCAGCCAAGATAATTTAAACAGTCTACAGGGATTTTGAAGGTTGTACCAATCTACGAACCTTAAAATGATCTGGAGGACAAGTCCTTATCCGTGAACGGTCTGCTGATCCTTGCCATACTGATCGGCGGCGCGGGCTTCTCGGCCGCATACGCCCACACCACCGTATCGGTGGAACAGTATGATATCGAGGTTGGATGGGGCATCGAGCCGCCGGTGGTGGGACTCAAGAACGACATCGTCTTTGGGATAAGCGTGCCCGGTGAGGTGGAGGGCGCCAAGACCGGCGTGCAGAGCGCGTTTCAGAATCTGGAGGCCACAGTCAAGTTTGGGGGGCTGAGCAAGGAGCTGGACATCAATGCAGACGTCAGGGCAGGCCACTACCGCTCCCCCATAATTCCGACCAAGACGGGCTCGATGACGGTAAACGTCGCAGGAGAGATCAACGGCGTGCCAGTCGATGTCGACATACCCATAGAGGATGTGGAGACCACCGCAGTCCTGGACTTTCCGCCCAGATCATCCGCAGGGGACGGGGACATAGCGTCGCTCAAGGCGGCAATGTCTGCGCTGCAAAGGGATCTGGAGTCCGGAACCGCCACCGGCCAGGATGCGGGACCGGCGTACGACTTTGCCGTATTTGGGATGTCCCTTGGGGCGGCAGGCACAGTACTGGCAGTGGTTGCCATGCTCAAAAAAAGAAAATAAAAATAGTGTTCTAGATTCTTGGGGTTATTCTTGATCGTGCAGTTACTGCAATGATGCTCGTTATCGCAACACCGAGTATGATCATTGCCACCGTACCAAACTCCGGAACCACATTGGTAAAGGCTACTTCCTCTCCAATCGGGCCCGTAAGCGGTGCCGCTACTCCGTATCCTTGGAACGTGATCGTGATGTCCACCGGATCCGATGAGGGCAGTGGTGCCGTCATGTGCTCGCCCATTCCCATGTGCTCGTGGGCTCCTGCGTCTGACAGTACCTCCTCGCCGTTCTGGGTTACCATGAGGTCATAGTTTACATGCTCGCTGTCTGCGAACGTCACGGAGATCTCCATGCGCTCGCCCTCTGCTGGCTCTGTAGCGTATACCTTTACCATGGTGCCGTCCTCTAACATGCCTGTAGCGCTTGCTTCCATCATCATCATGTCGCCGTCTTTATCCATGCCTTCCATGCTGTCGCCGTCTTTATCCATGCCTTCCATGCTGTCGCCGTCCTCACCCGCTGCGACCACCGTTACGGTGCCAGACATATGCGGATGCAGAAAGCAGAAGTACGGATATGTACCGGGCTCAAAGTCGTCAAACGTGAAGGAGTACTCGTCGCCAGGCGGCATCAAAAGAGTTGGGCTGCCAAACAGATCTCCGACCCCTTCTGTATCGCGGATCGTGCCGCTTGCCAGATTGTGTAATGCAATGTCCTCGTTGATCCACGTTACCGTGCCGCCGACGTCAATGGTAACGTCGGTCGGTACGAAGCACTCGTTTGTATCTAGGCAAAGAACTAAAGAGGCGTTTTCCGGCTGGGTGACTATGGCTTCTGAATGATCTGCAAATGCAGGCTGCGCGAATACTCCCGCAGCCAGAATTGTAAATACAGTAGCTATCGTTAATGTTTTCATTAACCCTAGTCTTTGATGGGTAACATAAAAATCTCACTCATATCAAACCCGTAGCCTATTGTCCAAGAACCTGGCCTTACGCCTGTGCGCCTTCAGGATCACCGCGGCTGGAAATCCGACATACATCCCGACATTGAGCAGAATGATGCCGGTTCCGTACCCGAGCATCTCAGCTTCGGAGTCTATAGGAATGTGATCCAGGATCGACAGGGACGCAAGCATCGGGGTGATCGCAACCCTCACAAGCTCCTTGAACGCCGGATGCTGGCGCTCCAGATCTGCCACGCCCGGCGAGAACGAGTAGTAGAGCTGATTAAAGCTAGCCATAAAGGCGGCACCTGACTCTGTCTGCATTACGACTCCGTCTCTGATTTCCCGTAGGTGCTGTACCTGCGGCGCCATCTCGGATCCAAAGGCCGCCGTTGCGATCAGGCAGCCCCCGTCACTGGAGTATGGGTTCGGGGTTGGGTCAGGTGGGGTGGGCTGGGTAGGGTCGGGCGTGGCGGGCTGGCTTGGGTCAGGAGGAGTAGGCCGGATAGGGTCAGGGGCGATGGGCTGGGTAGGGTCGGGCAAGGGAACGGGATCCGGGGTGACATCTGTCGGGGGTGCGGTAACCTCAAGGGGTGGTAGGGATATGAACTGCTCGCCGACAAAGAGCGTAGCGGTTGCGGTCTCGAGCGGAATCGGCCGGAACAGAATCCCCTCTACATCAATCTGTACGTCGTACGTCCCGTCTTCAGCAAACTCTACGGGAATTCCTACCTTGCCCACCGACGTGTGTGTCAGTGGGATGGGGCCAAACACGTTGCTGCCGTCCTTTGTCACGGTTACGCTGTAATCGATATGTTCCTGGGTCATGCCAGTAGAGGGGTTGATAAAGTCGATGTTCAGCCTCGTACTGCCACCGGTGGCGGACTCGTCGACCCATACGCCGACATTCAGCGTTCCCTTCTCTGTAGGTACGACCTGCAGGGCAGACTGGGCAAAGGCAGGCACCACAAAAAGCGGAACCAGCAACAAGACCAGCAGGATTCTCATACTGTGATTTACCCATTATCGTTATTAAAAATTTGTCAAGTCCGGTTCTCTTATCTAGTCCGAAAAGTAGTACACTCCCTATCCCAGTACGCAAAGAGATGGACAGGCAGAAGTGTCTCCGGATACCGTCCTGCAGGATCTCCCTGTCGCTAACCGGATCCTGGTGGGACGCGCATGCCATACGCGCAGAACAGCGCTGCATGTCCTATGACGGTGCGCCACTTGTCCGGTTCGGCCATGGCTATCCCGACCGCCTCGGCAGGAGTCCTGCCGCCCAGGCCCACGTGCGGGCGTATGAAGTTGTGGTACATGATCAGCAGGTGCAGCAGAGATCTGGCCAGCGGATGCCAAGGAGTTTACCGTATCCGCAATACACAACAGGCAGAGAAGAACCAGCTACATACCAAAGCCAATACTACAGACACCGGGCAACCCCGGATGGCCTCAAGTTTACCACCCGCGACGGATATGTCGAGGTTAGCAGACCCGACTAGCCACTCATACCACTGGCGCCCGAGTTTGGGAGAGAACCGTCAAGTCCCCGCACGAGATCAGATCCCACTTCATTCGGATATTGGCATGCGTATTACAAAAAACGTCGCATCGAACCCGGTACAGCAGATGACCTCGCATGCTTGGGCCCGCACGACGACTGACATCAGCATACATGTAACACCAGAACCTCCTCCGATACGCCCATCCCGCGTATGCAGCAAGCCACTCGTACCGAACCGTCCGCGCAGACATATTTCGTATATTTAAATAAGGATTTCGGAGTATTATAGCTGTTGTACCAGAGCATTCTTCTGATTATCCTTGCTGCCGGAATCGTTGCCGTCCCGGCACTTGTGAGCGAAGCCCATGGGCACGGCCTCGGAGGAGATGTTGCACCGCCGGTAGACTTTGCCGGAATGTCGGTAACGGTAAGCACCCAGCTAACTCCCTACGACATAACCGTGGGGGATCTGAGCTCGGCAAGCATGGCAGTCAGGTTCTTTGATCAGGATACCGATCAGACACTAGAAAAGGTCACATACAGAATTGCAATCTATCGAGATGGCGAACTGCTGGCAAATCATCTGTTTTATGACATCGATGGGAATCTGGATGTCGAGATTCGCCCGGTGATCGACTGTGACTCGATAGACCTATGGCGTTGCACCAAATACTTTGGCTCGGAACACCCTACCTCTCCTGGGGCATTGTATACGCAAGGAAACCAGGATCCTGTCATTCAGGGGCCGATCTTTGACAAGGGCGGCCTTTACAACATCCGGGTGGGTGTGGAGGGAGCAACCAGTCCCAGAACCCTAGTAAACTCCCCCCTGTCGTTTGAGACGTTTGTCAGCGTTGCACAGGAACAGCCGTTTGCAATCCAGACCGCATCGGCCGAGATCCCGGTGATCGTAAAGACGTACTATGACGATGTGGGTAACTTTGACTTTGAGCAGACCGACGGCTCGATCTCATTTGACATGCCGTTTGACTGGTCTCCGGAGTACGTAGAGCTTGTGTCGGTGGTCCACGAGGAGTTGCAGATCCCAAAATCGTTTGATCTGTACAACGAGGGAAACGGGTTCCGTGGATTCGTCAACGGCATCGAGGTTGACAAGCGCGTCCTGATACTGGATCCGTACACGTACGAGGATCTGAACATACTGCACTTTCTGGTATCCGGCCAGGAGCTGCAGCGAATCAACAACGTGCTGGGAGAGGAGAACCAGCAGAGCAGCCTCATGAGCTTTGTGGTGGTTCCGGAGAGCAAGGTACAGAAGAACACCCTCGACTTTTATCTCGTCAACCCCGCCAACGGGGACAGGACGGGCACGAACGTAAGCGTCTCATGGGACGACAGGTACGGTGTAGGCGATGATATTCCGTTTGAGATTGCGTTCTTTGACGATGACGGCAACCTCCTAACGGACGTAAGATACGGCTATGGCCTGTATGACCACGGCACCGGCGACGTACTGGCAGAGGATGTTGGCGGTGACGGGCTCGGTCCGGGGATTTCATCTGTGGAGGGAATAGACTTCCAGACGCTGCGAATTCCGTCTCAGAGCAGCTACAGACTGGATGTTGTGGTGTTTGGGCAGATAATTGGCGGAGTTGACTTTGATGACGCGTATGCCGGAATTGGCTCCACGCTGATTGAGGTAAAGCCCACCATTCCTGCCTGGATAAAGACAACCGTGGGATTCTGGACATCCGGGGTGACCTCTGATGCCGAGTTTGTGAGCGCGATCCAGTTCCTCATCGACGAGGGGATCATCGTGGTGCCCGCCACCGAGTCCGAGTCTGACGGCGCCGTCGGGGTTCCTCCGTGGATAAAGACGACGGCGCAGTTCTGGGTGGACGGAGTAACCACCGACAGCGAGTTTGTGAGCGCGATCCAGTTCCTCATAAGGGCTGGCATCATTGTGGTCTAGGGATGATTCCAGATGAGGGACATAAACGACATGCTGCCAAAAATCCCAAACATGCGGTGGGGCGCCCTGACAAACCGGCCCCCCACAAACCAGAGGGTCGAGGAGATGAACCGGCTCTTTCCGCACAACGGAAGGTGGCACACCGTGTTTGAAGAGAGGGACCATGTCTTTGTAGACGGAAAGCGGGTATGGAAGAAGGATCCCGCAAAATGGACCTGAGCCGGCAGCCATACGCCCGGCACGGATCAGCTTCGCGCAAAACCCCCACACCAGACCCGGTGCGGCAGGCCGCCCAGCCGGCAGGTGCCTGCCTAGCCCCCGGATTCCAGGCAGACATACGGAACCGCCCGCCGTGTCATACGAAGACGCTTCTGGATGTGCGCGCTCGGACAGAGGATGCGGTACCCTACCGCCAATAAAACTATAATACAAATCAGGACGATCAGCAGTATAATTCATGTTTCCCCTTAAAGACGAAAATCCCCACCCCCCAGGATTCAAACCGGTAGTCACGATCATACTGATCATTGCCAATGTCGGGGTCTTCCTGTATGAGATTGCGTTTACCGGACAGTTCTGGGAGTTCACCAACGCAAGGGCCGCACAGATGTTCTTCGAGTGGGGGGCGGTGCCCGCCTGTGTTGTCGGGGAGAACTCGTTTGTCTTCAGCGGCATCGTAATCGAGTGCCCCGCCGTAGAGTATGTGTCGCTCTTCAGCTCGATATTCATGCACGGCGGCCTGATGCACCTTGGCGGAAACATGCTGTTCCTGTGGATATTTGGCGACAACATAGAGCTCAAGTACGGCAGGATGAAGTTTTTTGGGATCTATATCCTCTGGGGCGTGATCGCGGGACTGGCTCATGTCATGATCGATCCGCTCAGCCCGATTCCGGCGGTGGGGGCATCGGGGGCAATCTCGGGCGTCCTGGGAGCCTACCTGGTAATATTTCCAAGGGCCCGGATTATGACGTTTCTGATGATGGGGTTCTTCTGGCGAATGATGCACATCCAGGCAAAGTGGTTTCTTCCGTTCTGGCTGATATTCCAGAATATCCTGCCGTTCCTCATAGGGGGTTTCGGGCTCGCGGGAGGCGGCGTGGCCTACATGGCTCACATAGGCGGCTTTGTGGCTGGACTGGGCTTTGGCTATCTGTACAAAAAGACCCACGGCTCCGAGTCCATGTACGGGACGCGCTATGGCTGGCGCGGAGACTACTGAACGGACGCATGGTGCCAGGATCGTCTGCGTGTGGCAGCCTGCCGTGGCGAACCGGGCGCAGAGATTCTCCTGAAATGCGTGTATCTGAATGCAGGGACGGCGTCACGCGGCCGCCGCATCTCAAAAGATAAATTCTGCCTGAACCCACACTGCATCATGCCGCTAATTACAGTCTCGATGTATCCCGGCAGAACACAGCAGCAGAAGGACGACTTTGCCAGGGCCCTGACCGAGTCGGCAGTCAGTATCCTAAAAACGAAGAAGGAGCACGTCATCATAGTGTTTGACGAGAAACCCAAGGAGAACTGGTACCTGGCCGGCAGCCGGCTGTAACCAACTTTTTTATTTTACGCCCTGCCTTCCCGCACTGTGACCAAAGTCGCGCTGGTGCAGCTCAAGGCCTCCACGGACAAGCAGGAGAACCTAGAGAGAGTCACGGGCTACATCTCAGATGCGGCAGACAGGGGTGCCAGGCTGATCGCGTTTCCGGAGTTTATGATGTTCTACACCGGCTCGTCACAGACCTCAGACCAGCTGGCCCGTATGGCAGAGACGATCGACGGGGACTTTGTGAGGGCCGTTGCCGTGGCAGCCAGGAAGAGCTCCATCCAGGTTGTGGGGACGATCTACGAAAAGAGTGAGAAGAGGAACAGGGTGTACGATACCGCGTTCTTTCTGAACCACCGGGGAGAGCTGGTCTCATCCTACAGGAAGATCCACCTTTATAATGCCCTGGGATTCCGCGAGTCAAAAAAAATGACTCCGGGGTTTGAGATGCCAAGGCCGGCAAGATCAAGAGCGGGAACGCTGGGCATGATAATCTGCTACGACCTGCGGTTTCCCGAGATGGCAAGAAGCCTGGCCCTGGCCGGCTCCCAGATCCTGGTGGCCCCGTCTGCCTGGGTGCAGGGAGAGGCAAAGGAGGAGCACTGGATCGCCATCAACAGAACCCGGGCAATAGAGAACGGGTGCTATGTCGTATCCCCGGACCAGGTGGGTAACATCTACTGCGGCCGAAGCCTCGTAGTGGATCCATACGGCACCGTCCTGGTCGATATGAAGGGGGAGGAGGGAATGGCGCTGGCCGACATCTCGCTTGACAAGCTCAAAAAGACCCGCCAGGCCCTGCCGCTGCTAAAGAACAGAAGGCCCCACATCTACCGGGAGGCCGAACCGCGCCTGCTCTGACAGCCTATATTGGAGCACTGTCTGGTCCAGCTCTGATCCCTTGAGTACCTGAAGATCACCATGGGCCATCCGCACTCCACGCATGGGGTTTTGATTGCCCGAAGCCTGGCCTTCTGCAGCAGTGGGGACGACGCGGTGCATCCGCCGTAATAGTTCGAGCATCCCATGAACCGCTTCTTGGTCTTCAGCGAGCGCACCACCATCAGCTGTCCCAGTCCACACTCGGGACACTCCACCAGGCCATCGGTGGGAGAGTTTGTCCCCAGGATTACGAACCTCTTCTTCCTGGCAGAGTACGACAGGTATCCGCTTGTGTCAAAGTACTGGAGGATCTCCTTCCGGATAACATCCACCCTCTTCTTGGTAATTCTCACGTGATGCCTCTGCTCTGTCTTCTGTACGGCTGATCCTGACACAGTCTGCTGTATCCGTTTCTGTTCTTAAACGTGCATCGGCGGCGCGGGCCCGGGACTGCATGTACGCCGGGACGTGTGCGGGTCCGCCTGCCGCAGAGAGGCGGGCGCGATGGCCCACCCGGATGTACAGGCACATGCCAAAACGAAACGAGAGACGATCCCGTACCGGGAGGCTCTTTAACGATTTTTATATGGAACGCCGCCAGTCCGCTCATGGAAGATGTCTGCGTCATTGGCGCAGGAAGCACAAAGTACGGCAAGCTGGAAGACAGCCTCGCCGACATTACAGTCCAGTCGTCTGCCAGCGCAATAGAGAGCGCCGGCATCGAGCCCAAGGAGATCAAGGCAGGGTACATCTCCAATGTTTTTGGCGTGGCCGACAAGCAGGTCCACCTGGGGCCCGTAGTGATGAGCAATCTGGGCATCCCCGAGAGGCCTTCCCTGTCCATCGAGTCTGCATGCGGCAGCGGCTCGGTCTCGTTCAGGGAGGCATTTGCGAATGTGGCCGCCGGGTTTTATGATGCGGTTCTGGTTACCGGTGTTGAAAAGGTGACCCACACCGGAACAGAGTGGACCACGACCTACTTTTCATACTGCTCGGACTTCTTTTACGAGGGCCAGGCCGGAGCATCTTTTCCTGGACTGTTTGCGTCAATGGCCAGGGCATACCTTGCAGAGTTCGGGGCAACCGAGGAGGACTTTGCCATGGTCGCAGTAAAGAATCACGACAACGGACTGTTAAACCCAAAGGCCCACCTGCGGAAGAAGATAACCGTGGACGATGTGATGAGATCGCCCGTGGTGGCAAGCCCCCTCAAGCTTTACGACTGCTGCCCGTTCTCCGACGGCGCCAGCTCCGTCATACTCTGCAGCAAAAAGTTTGCCCAGGAGCACGGTGGCGACTACATCAAGGTGACGGGCTCTGGCCGCGGAGGCTCGTCTGCCGCACTGCAGGGCCGTGAGCGCATAACCACGATACCCAGCACAAAGATTGCCGCCGATGCGGCCTACAAGATGGCGGGAATCACCCCCAGGGACATAGATTTTGCAGAGGTTCATGACTGCTTCACCATCGCCGAGGTGGTTGACAGCGAGGATCTGGGGTTCTTTGAAAAGGGCCAGGGATACCGTGCGGCACGGGAGAACCGGACCGCCCGGGATGGCGACATTCCGATTAACCCGTCCGGCGGCCTCAAGTCAAAGGGCCACCCCATCGGCGCCACCGGCGTGGGCCAGGTGGTGGAGGTGTATGAGCAGCTGACCGGCAAGGCGGGCCAGCGGAACTTGAAGAACGTAAGCACCGGTCTGACGCACAACTTTGGCGCCACCGGGGCAAGCTGCGCGGTTCACATATTTGAGAGCGTGTGAGATGTCTGCAAAGAGAGAGTTCATAGAAGCCGTCAGAACCGGCAAGGTGCTGGCAAGGGGGTGCACCAGGTGCGGCCTTGTCCAGCTGGGCACCGTCTGCTTCTGCCAGGGCTGCGGCTCCCGGGGTTTTGGTGACGTGACACTGGAGGGCCGTGGAACTGTTGTTACCTATACCATAATTACGGTCCCGCCCTCCGGCTTTGAAAAGTATGTCCCGTATGCGTGGGTGGTAATCAGGCTGGACGGCTCCGATCTCCGGATCTCGGGATTTATGGGAGGCATAGCAGAGCCGGAGAGCCTTCCCATTGGAGTCGGTGCAAGGATCACCGGCTTTGACGAAAGGGGCATAGTTCTAGAAAGGACGTAAGGCGTGCCGGCAGCAGACAACTGCTGCCACACGGACGCGTACGTGGTCACCGGCCGCCCCGAACCAAGTGTGAAGACGTCCTGAAGCGCACGCACCGGTACCCAAGGTAGGGGAGACGGGGCATTCCGAAATCTTAATTATTCGGGCACGGTAGTATCAGCTGTGTCAGTCGATGTAATCTGTGGAAAGTGTGGCAGCAAGATTACCAGCATGAAGACACTCAAGCCGATAAAGGAGTTAATGAACACGCATAAGGGCAAGTGCCCCTCCTGTGGACACGCCGTGTCGACGTCGGAGTTTACCTTGGATGTTCAGGACAGGTAGGGGAACCGGCAGGCGCCGGCCACTACGCGCACCCCCACATGCACAAAAGAGCGCAGGCGCTATTGAACGGCCGGCCTTATCTGTGGCCTGAAGAAGGAGAGTAGCTCCGAGGCCCTCTCAATGGCATTCCTGACCGCTTCGGGATCAGACCCCCGGCCGAACTCCAAGTCTGTCACTAGCCCGCCGCCAAACATCTCTGCGAGCCTGCTGATCTCAAGGATGTCTTCGCTCTCTGCAGAGTACTCGCCCATCCGGGAACCATCAAGGGAGGTGCCCGTGCTGTAGGCCGGGCCGTCGAGGATTTTTTGAAGTGCGGCCTTGCCGAACTTGTCACCGTCAAGGGATGCAAGTCTTGCCGCACCGTCGCTCTCCACCATGCAGATTCTAATGTCGTCACCGCTCGCCTTGCTGCCCTTCTTTGCCACATCTGACGCGGTATTGATCACGCCGCGCAGTATGTTGCGCCCGTCCTTGTTGTCTTCATACCCCAGAATCCCAAAGACCGCCTCGTGCAGTCCGATCAGGTTCAGCGTCATGGATACGCTTCCGTGCTGCATGTGCTGGGTGTTTTTTACAAGCAGGGGGTTCAGCCCTTTCCTGATCAAGTCTGTAACGTGCCTGCGCCGGATGGACATGGCCTCCAGCACCGGCTTCATCAGGATGACCAGGTTGGCCCTAAAGTACATCTCGTCCTTGTTGGATTCAAGAGCCAGTCTTGGCAGGTTGATGGAGATGGAACCCAGGTGAACCGATGTGGGATCCTTACCCCTGGCAGCGCATGCAACCCCCCCGGCCGATGTCTGCCCCTTTACAAACGCAACATGCCCGCCGAGACAGATGATCTCTGCCAGCCTTTCAGACATGTCGGTGATGCCTGCCCTGTCATAATCTATGATGAGGCCGATCTTTGGGGATGCGGTGATCTCTGCGTATCTTTTGTACGCCTCCAGAATCGTGGAGGTAACCTCTGGACTCTCACCCATCACGAGCCGGAACGAGACGATGGCCGGCTTTTCATTATACCTTGAGACGGTGGATGCGGCCGCAAACGCACAAGCCATCTTTTGCTCCACATCTGGGAGCATCCCGGCGTACTCTGAGAGCAGCGGAACGAGTCCGTCCATAACCACCTCCTGAGATGCCTCTTTGTTGGATAGGGAGATCGACATCGATATCAGTGAGGACAGTTCGTCCAGGTTTTTGGCCGCCGGCAGCCTGGAGACATCATGGAGCTTGTCGCCTATGTCGATACCGTTCTCCACCAGCTTTCTCACATCGAAGAAGACTATGTCAGGCAGCAGGGACCAGAGTCCGGGATTTGTAATGTGCAGGTCCCCGGAGAGGTAGGCGTCGGCCACATCCTTGGAGAGGTTGTTCGTAAGCAGGAGCTCCGAATGAATGACCTGGCCTGCCCTCAGCAGCAGATCTTCTGTGCTGCCGCCGTCGGTGTAATCCACATTTGTCATCGTCTCCTGCACATCATAAACCGGGAGTCCCAGTCTGGCAAGCCTGCTCCGGTACTCCTCGTGGCCGTGCTCCAGAAGGACCGAGTTTACCATCTCCCGGATGAGCGAGCTGGTAAGATGTGTAGTCTGATACTTGTATATGCGGTTCTCCACCTCCTCCGTAATCTTCTGCGCCAGCTCCAGCGGAAGGCCCCCCTCCCGAACCAGGGACTGTGTTATCTTGTGCGAGTTGAACTCCTCAATGGACCAGCGGGACGTTCTGACGTACATCTTGCCCGCCTCGATTATGGATCTCTCCTCGATCTGCCTTGCAAGGCTGAGAACGAGCTTGCCCAGATTGGTAATCGTGTACTTCTTCTCGGATTTGTTCAGTGCAACCAGGGACTGCTTGAGCAGTTTTCTTAGGTGGTATGCAAACTTGCCGCTCTCCTTTTTTGACCTGAACCCGGCATGTGACTTTAGCTCCGAGTATGTGAGAGGGCCTTTGGAGTTTAGGATTCGTAGGATGTCGATTCTGTTGGGGCTTGCCATGACCGAGAAGATCATTTTTACGCGCTTGGAGGTAGAGCGGATTATTCCGCCCCTTCCGGGTGCTTCTGATGCCATCACAGTCGCTCCCGGCAGCTGAACCCGGAGGCGGGGTAGATTACTCCGATCCTTCCGGATCGCGCCATCTCTTCAGACTCCACGTGTCTGCTATGAATCATGGACTAATTTAAGATTATTACTTTGTCCCGGGCCTCTCTGGATCCGGCATGGCAGGTTTGGGAGGCTCCGTGGATCCCTGACCGGTGCCTGCCACATGACCCGGCCCGTGTGACCAATCCGGGGGCCGTCTGCAGGCCCTGCCTCCGCCCCATACGTCGATCATGCCGCCGCCCCCTTGCGTGCGATGCCGTCTAGGGCGCCCGTGGCCGACTCCCGTGGCATGGCCAACCGCGCCGCGGTGCGGCCGCCTGCGCCTGCAGATCTCGCGCTTGAACCCGCGGGCGTCCAACCCCATGTCGTTTCACGCGTCCATACTGTCTTGCGCATGGGCTGTCACAGGCCCGAAATCCCTCTGTCCTGCGATGCCCGTTTTTTGCACCATTATACGATGCAGCATAAAGATTTTGACGTATGCGGGAACAGAATATCTGGTTTTTTGATTGAATCGGGGGCTGGTTTTGGACGGCCTAGACGGCGCTGTGATCCAATCTGTCACACGAAAATCGTGTTGACAATGTCGTAATTCATATCTGAACACAAAAATAACATCCAGGTACGAGCTCAAACAGACGTAAAACGTATTCAAAATCTTAATTAACACATTTGTTTACGTCTTAGTTACTTGTTGAACTCACAAACTAATGAACCAACCATACTCTCAGTTCGAAAGCGTGACGGCAGTGTCATGGGGTTCGACCAAGAGAAGATATCAAACGCCATCTACAAGGCAATGTTTGCCACATCCAACCCCGACCGCGGCGTGGCCGAGCAGCTGACAAAGCATGTCGTGGAGAAGCTCATGCAGCAGGGGTTCTCGGCCGATCGGCCGCCCAGCGTCGAGACCATTCAGGACATGGTAGAGACCACACTGATCGAGCGGGGACACAGCGAGATCGCCAAGGCCTACATTCTGTACCGGCACGAACGAAGGAAGGTAAGGGAAGAGAAGATGAGGATCCTCAACACAAAGGATCTTGATCCCGTGGCAAAAAGATTCGACACCAACTCCCTGCGCGTCCTTGCCTCCAGGTACCTTCTAAGAAACAACAAGAACGAGATCGTCGAGGGCCCGGAGGAGATGTTTAAGAGGGTTGCAACGCTTGTTGCCATCGGCGATCTCATATACAGCCAGCAGATATTCACAATAAATGGCAACCAGAAGCAGAGTATCAAGGAGGCCCAGGCGTATCTTGAAAAACTGGACGACTTTGACTACAAGCTCAGGATTGGCAATTACTACCTCAACAAGTTTCACCTGCGGTCCCTAATCAACTGCTACGTATACCTTGCCCGCGGCGGACACATGACCAAGAGCTTCAAGGAGCTGATGAGGATGATCGCCGCCAAGAAGTTTAACAGCTATGCTGAGAAGATAGACGAGTACTTTAAGCTGATGGCCTACCAGGACTTTCTGCCAAACTCCCCAACGATGATGAATGCAGGAGCCCGGCTGGGGCAGCTCTCTGCGTGCTTTGTGCTGGACATGCCCGATGACATGGGGGGAATTATGAAGACCACGTCCGACGCGGCCATGATCTTCAAGTCCGGCGGCGGAGTCGGAATCAACTACTCTGGCCTGCGCCAGGAAGGCGACATAGTCGCATCCACGTCTGGTGTGGCATCGGGTCCCGTATCGTTCATGAATATAATAAATTCTGTGACCGAGGTGGTAAAGCAGGGCGGAAAACGGCGCGGCGCGAACATGGGAATCATGGAGGTGTGGCACCCGGATATTGAAAAGTTTGTCACCAACAAGACCGAGCCCGGCATTCTTGAGAACTTTAACGTCAGCGTGGGACTCTGGGAGGACTTTTGGGATACGCTGCTCAACACGCGCGAGGGCAAGTATGCGCTTCGCTCCCCGCGTGACAGGAGCCCCGTCAAGGAGGTAAACGCCCGCCGCCTGATTGACCTGATTGCGCTGTCTGCGTGGAAGAGTGCAGAGCCCGGACTGATCTTCTTTGATCAGATCAACCGGTACAACGTATTTGCAAAGGCAAGAGGGGGCCCGCTTCGCGCAACAAATCCCTGCGGAGAGCAGAGCCTGTATCCGTACGAATCCTGCAATCTGGGATCCATCAATCTGGCAAACCTGGTGAAGAGAAAGGCCGACGGGGAGTACGAGTTTGACTGGCAGAGATACGAGGAGACCGTCAGAAAGACCACCAGGTTTCTGGACAGCGTAATAGATGTGAACCTCTACCCGGTGCCTGAGATTGACGCGGCGTCCAAGGAGTCCCGCAGGATCGGGCTGGGCGTGATGGGGGTGGCAGACCTTCTCTACAAGCTACGCATACCGTACAACTCCGAGGAGGGATACGATCTGCAGAACAAGCTGGCCGAGGCACTGACGTACTATTCCATGGAGGAGAGTGTTGCCCTTGCCAAGGCCCGCGGCAGGTTTCCGCTGTGCCCGAAGACCGAGTACCCCGACGGGAAGATCCCGGTTGCCGGCTACTATGAGAAGCCAAAGGAGCAGCACAGGTACGAATGGGACACGCTCATAGACAGAATCAAGGAGCACGGAATCAGAAACGTGCTGACGACCACCGTTGCCCCCACCGGAACCCTTTCCATGATCGCAAGCTGTTCAAACGGAATGGAGCCCACATTTGCCCTTGCCTATGAGAAGAGGGTGACCGTGGGCAAGTTCTTCTACGCCAACTCGATAATAAAACAGATGCTTGAGGAAGACAACCTGTACACCGATGAGATACTTGCAAAGATTGCAGACAACTACGGCTCCCTCAAGGGAATACCGGAGATTCCCGAGTGGATGCAGAAGATCTTTGTCACGGCAATAGACATTCACTGGTCGGACCATCTGATGGCACAGCAGGTGTGGCAGCAGTGGATAGGAAACGCGATAGCAAAGACCATCAACATGCCACACGACGTACTGCCAGAGGATGTCGCAGCCGCATATCTTCTTGCACACGAGCTTGGGCTGAAGGGGATCACGGTCTACAGGGACGGTTCAAGGCACAAGCAGGTTCTGCACATAACCAACAAGAACACCGAGAAGAACTTTGATGTGGTGCCTTCGCAGGTGGTGACCGACTTTGTATCCCAGAATATAACAAACCAGTACATGCGGGACCAGATAAACAACTCGCTGAAGATCAGGCCCGGCGAGGACATCATTGCGACTCACAATATCGCCGAAAGCGTACCCGAGGGAAGCCTGTGCCCTGAGTGCAAGAACAACCTCATCTTCGCCGAGGGCTGCAGCCTCTGCATCGAGTGCGGATACAGCCACTGCACGTCAGGATAGGCGTACACCATCAGATCCATGCCCGACATCACAAGCTATGCGGGCAACGAAAGGCCGGCATGGGCCGAGCTCAGGAATGACATCTCCGGGTAGCCTTGCTCTCCCTGATCTTTGCCGAGTCATCGCTGGAGCTGGTACCCAGGGAACTTCAGGCCCACCGCTCCGTGGTGTCGCACGCAAGAAGGCTGGGAAAGAGGCCCGGCGAGATCCTGCTTGATGTCTCCTGGCACTACGCGGCCATGCGTGGAATCAAAGACGGGATGAAGCGCGGCAGGCCCGACCTGATCCACATGTGCCTGCAGAATGCATGCAGCACGCCGCTGTACCTCAGGGGAGGCCTGACGATATACGTACACACCATATCAGGCAGGGTGATCACAGTTGGCAGCGGCATCCGCCTGCCAAAATCGTACCACCGCTTCGCGGGACTGATGGAGAGGCTTTTTCTGGACGGATCCGTCGAGCACGAGGGCAGGAGGATGCTGGATCTTGACACGATGAGCCTTGCAGAGGTGGTAGAAGAGATCCGGCCCGGCGCCATACTTGGGCTGTCAACCCTGGGCGACAGGATCCAGCTGCCACGACTGGCATCAGAACTGGCCGGAGGCTCGTGCGTAGTAATAGGCGGATTTCAGAGGGGGCACTTTGCCCCGCATGTGAGCAGCGTCATGGACGCGACGTACAGAATTGGCGACGACCCGCTTGAGGCCCATGTGGTCACGAGCCGGGTGCTCTACGAGTATGAAAAGACGGTTTTTATGTAGCGCGCAAAACGGCTCCCTAGGCGGTCATAGTATAGCCTGGCAGTACGCTGGCCTTCCAAGCCCGTTACCCGGGTTCAAATCCCGGTGACCGCACTCCAATCAGGGCGGAAATCCCGGCGACCGTATTATACCAAAGCAGTTATCTTTTGTGGTTATATCTGCAGAGATACCATTGAAGGCTACACTTCGAAAGATCGCACTGGAGAGAATGCAGATTCTGATTGAAAATGCGATCTCCAATGCCAGAACCGACCCGCAGCTGGCGCAGAGGCAGGCCTCCCTGGCGCGGAAGCTGAGCACGCGCCACCGAATCAGGATGCCGTATCACCTCAGGATGGTCTTCTGTAGGAAGTGCAAGATGTTCATGGCGCCTGGGGTAAACGCCCGGTTCAGGCTGGGCCGCACCCATACCAAATCGATACGCATCACATGCAGCTTCTGCTGCCATACGTACCGCAAGATGATCTAGCCGACCGGCGCCATGGCCTGCAGCACGGTTCGCGGCCGAGCCGGGATCGGGATGCTACACTTTTGCCTAGTCTGCGTTCTGCAGCAGGGTCACCTCACTGTGCGCAGGTGGGGTTGCGGGGTTCAGATCCGCCTGCAGGTACCAGACGGCTAGACCGTCTTTGTCTTTCTGAGAAGCGCCGTGACTGTCACAATATAGCATGCGGCAGCAACCGTCTCTGATGCCAGGGATGCAAGGTATGGCTCTATGCCGAGCTCGAGAAAGTAGTATAACGACGTCCACTTGACTGCCAGATAGACTAGCTCCCCTACTCCAAGAGACGATATCGTGGCTATGAGCTCCTTCTTAATCAGGCCAGACGGCATGCTTTTGTAGCGCTCCCTGTTGTCAAGATAAAACAGGGACACAAAAACGCCAAAGAAGGCGACATATCCCAAGGCCACTACGAGTGTCGTCTTGAGATAGTTCTCATAATCTGACAGCACCTGCACGGCCACCACGGTAGTGATTGCCGAGCTTACAAAGCAGATGATAAAAGTCCTGTTGATCTGTAATAGCCGGCGGTTTGATTTCATGGTTATGCATTTAGGCGCGGGCGCCAACCGTAGTCGCAGCAGAGATGAAGCCCGGGCGCATGCAGGTATTCCTTGCATCTAATATTTTAAGATTGGACGCCAGATTCTGGTGCGGGGTCACTGGGCGTGCCGGGCCCGCGAAGACTCTTCGCATGGACAAACTTGTGCCCGGATGAGGGGGCTGGCCTAGTCCACCTGCCGACCCCCGCTGCCGAAAATTTCTTCGCATGGTTAATTATGGCGGGGTGCGTCTGTACGGTGATGCAATACTTTCAGGCGGTTCAGAAGGGACGGCAGATAGCGGCAGCGTCGCAGATGAGGCTCTTCAACGTAGCGGGCTTTGCCATGCTGACCCTTACCACAAAGAAGGTCGATGGCAAATTCATGCCGGTGGGAACAGAGGAGTATGCCGCGGTGATCAGGACCCGGGACGGGTTTGTTGCGATACTGGCCGACGAGGACGGCTACACCAAGGCACAGTCAAAGGCATTGGACAAGAACGAGGCGTTTGAGATCCTTGACAAGCTGGTACTCTCCGGGATTCCGGAGTTTACGGGAGATGATGTGGAGATCTGGACCGAGCAGTACCCCAGGGTGCCCCGGGACTAGGAATCGCCGGGAAGAACTATCGTGGTACCGACCACGCTGCTGCGGATCGCCTTTTCCAGCGTCTTTATGTCGGCCCCGACTATCCGGGTTCTTATTCTGGAGCGCTCAATGGTCTTCAGGGATACGATATCCATAAGGTCGTGGCCGCCCGCCGCAGCCCCTTCCTGTATCAGCATCTCCTGCAGGCGCCCCAACTCGATCCGCCCGAGCATCTTCGCCTCCTTGTGTCTGTTGGGATCCATATCATACACGCCGTCCACATCCGTGGCGTTCAGGAATTCTGCTGCCCCGACCCTCTCGGCAACAAGCGCGGCGGTTCCGTTGGTGCTCTGGCCCGGATAGAGCCCGCCCGCCACCACCACGAGGCCGCCGTCTGCTGCCTGCTTTATCTCCTGCAGGGTTGTGGGTGGGTGCGGGTATGCCTTGTCTCCAAGTGCGCAGATCAGGAGCCTGGCGTTCAGTCTGGAGATCTCGATTCCCATCTCATCTAGCGTGGACTCGTCTGCGCCAGAAGATCTTGCATTGTTTATGTAGTGCCTTGCAATGCTGCCCCCGCCGGCCACTATAATGGGCTGACGGATCTTGCTGATCCTCAGCAGAAGCGACGCGTAGTCCTTCAGGATCCCGGCCCCGTCTGCACCAAAGACCTTGCCCGATAGTTTGATTACAATTCTCTTCCTCATTATGCTGTACGACCCAAGATTGATTTTGTAGTAGTGCCGACTTTATTTCTGTTTTGTGTATGACAGGCCGCCCCGGCAGACAGAACACCAAGATCGAGCAAGAACCGGCAACCGAGCAGGGATCAGCACAGGCAATGTGATGTCGGACATGGCATTGGAGACGAGCCCGGACCGGGCGATGAAAAGTTCTCGCGCCGTGCACGGAATAGGGCCATAAGACTAGCCGGTCTGATGCCTGGCGCGCCTATAAGATCGCAGCAGAAGGTATGCCGCAAGTCCTCCCAGCACTATCCCCGCTATCACAAGAGCCAGTATCGCCTCCCCGCCGTCAAAAAACGACACACCCGGGCTGCTGTCTAGTACGCCCCCGGCCTGTCCCTCTTGCTGCGCAACCTCCAATGATTCCTCAAGGCGTGGCGAGTCCTCCAGTGACTCGGATTCAGAACCCACCGGTGGGGCTGCATCCAGTTGTGCGGGAGAATCAAAACTCCCTTCTGAATTGAAGACCTCTTCAACCTGGGTTTGGGACTGGTTTTGCAGCAGGGATAATGAGAATAGCGACGCCACCGCCACGACGCCAATTCCAGCAAACTTGTAGATTGTTTTAAACGAGCGCATTAACAATTTGCTTTCTTTGGCCCGTCCGGACACCTTGGAAGGCAGGATGACGATTGCAAATTTTGTTGTTTTGTAGTACTTCATATCATGCGCCTTTACATTTTTGCCAATCCTTGAAACTTTTACCATCCTGACCTCCTGCATTTTGTTCAGATGGTATTTCACCAGCTGCAGGGATATCCCAGTACTCTGGGCAATCCGGTTTGCGGTCAGCTCTTCCTCAAACAGCAGCTGCAGTATTGCCCTGCTTGAATTGTTTGTCAGTATCTCCCCAATCGATTTTATTTTTTCGTCATCGGACAGGAAAATTTCTATCTTGTCTGGCGAATCATCGCTGTTGCTGTCTGGCATGACCGTTATGGCACATTCGCGGGAATTGATACTAAAGGTTTTGGTAAAATCATGACTTCATCAAACGTTATAATCGCGTTTTACCCATATGTATCAATGAGTAAAAAGACGCACGCGGCAATTGTGGCCACGGTTTTGACCGTGACGGACATCAACGTGATCAACGCCGAGGGCATCTATTTTGGAAACACCGGCCACGAGGTACAGGCCGGGGCTGGCACGCTTGAAGAGACGCTAGATCCCGCCCGAGACCGCGTAGAAATTGCAGAAACTGTACAGCGGATCCACGATGGGGGTTCTGGCGATGTTCTCCTGCCATACAATGGATCGCCGGGCGCACTCTTGGTTGCCGGGGGCATGTTTGGTGGAGTTATGGCCGCAGTCTTTGCAAGAAGCCGCAGGGGGAGATATGCCGCGCCGGGAATGGGCTAGAGGCAGCCTGCTCCCAGTTTTTGTTGGGATAGCCGCAATTACGTTATCGGTTGGCGTCTTTTATTTTATTTTTGTTGACAACCCGGGTGATCCTGCGCATACGGGAACCTGGATTCCCCAGCAGCAGTACCAGCAAACCTTTGAGGAATCGATGTCCATGGAAGCCAGCCAAGACTCCATAGGGTTTGCGGTTGGAGGATCCCAAGACGTCGATAACTTTAGAGAGAATATCAAGAATGGCTTTCTTCCGCTATACACCGATATCACGTACGAGGGGCTGTTCTATGACTATTATTTTAACACCGGCAGCCAGCAGAGATGTGAAAAGCTGTTTTGCCCCTCATACAGTTATGCGGTATCCAGAGATCCGTTTTCAGACAAGACCGAATACTACCTATCCGTCGGTCTGAACTCCGGAATAAAAGAGTCCGACTTTGAGCGAAAGAAACTCAACCTGGTTCTGGTGCTGGACGTCTCTGGATCCATGGACTCCACATTTGACAGATACTACTATGACAGATACGGGCTGGAACAGCCGCCGGAATCACGTGACGATTTTACAAAGACCAAACTAGCAGTTGCCGGGGAGTCAATAATCGGCCTGTTGGATCATCTGACTGATGAGGACCGGCTGGGGGTTGTGTTTTTTGAGAGCGGGGCACACCTGGCAAAGCCGCTGGAGAGCATGGGAGCCACCGACAAGAAAGCGCTAAGGCAGAGCATTCTGGAGATTGATGCAGAGGGGGGAACCAACATGGCCTCTGGAATACGCATGGGAACGTCCCTCTTTGATGATGTTGCCGGGTCGGATCAGTCAGAGTACGAGAACAGAATAATCTTCCTCACCGACGCCATGCCCAATCTTGGCGAGACCGAGAAGGACGGGCTGTTTGGCATGATAGAGCAGAACGCTGGACAGAACATCTACACTACGGTAATTGGCATAGGAGTGGACTTCAACACGGAGCTGGTGGACCACATCGCAAAGGTTCGGGGAGCTAACTACTATTCAGTTCATTCCCCGTCCGAGTTTCAAGAGAGAATGGTCGACGAGTTTGAGTTCATGGTGACTCCTCTGGTTTTTGACCTGACGCTGGATATGGACGCAGCAGGCTATGAGATTAAGAACGTGTACGGATCTCCAGAGGCGGATCAGTCTACCGGGCAGATAATGAAGGTAAACACGCTGTTTCCGTCCAAGGTGTCAGACGGCCAGACCAGGGGCGGGCTTGTTCTGCTAAAGCTGGAGAGGCTGTCCGATGACGGGACAATTACGCTCACGGCCAGCTACAGGGACAGGGCCGGGCAGCAGGATCACGATACCGTAGCCGTAACCTTTGAGGACAGCGAACCCGACCTTTACCAAAATACCGGAATCCAGAAGGGCGTCCTGCTTACAAGGTATGCAGAGCTGATGAAGTGGTGGATATATGATGAGCGCAGCTCGCATGCCAGCGGCACCGTGCCGACCACATCACGCCTGTACGAGGACGGGATCAGCACGCCGGATTATGTAGAGTCGTTGGGAAGGTGGGAGAGGCAGTCAGTCCCCCTTGGGGTGTCTGACCAGTACGCAGACGCAATCTCACAATTCAGCGCCTACTTCCAGGAGGAGGCGGCCTTGATCGACGACCCGGAGCTGCTTCAGGAGGTATCAGTCATGCAGAGGCTGGCAGGCTTGTGATCCGGAAGGTGCAGCATGGGGGCAACGATGTCCAATATTTTTTTATGAACGGCCTGCTTGGTACCTACGGCATCCACGGTCTTCCAGCCCTGCTCGTGTGCAAGATCCTGATATTTCTGTCTGACGGCATCGGCAAGCTCCATGTTGCTCTCGAAGATGTCCCGCCTTGCCATTTTTCTGTCACACGCCTTTTGCGGATCTATATCCAGCAGTATGACCAGATCCGGCTTTGGCATGTCCCGGTCAAGATCCTCAAGAAATCCCCGATCCAGGCCGCCGTTTGCCAGGCCGTAGGCGATATTGGAGGCCGTGTACCTGTCCATGATCAGTATCGTGCCCTCCGGGCAGCCGGAGATCTCGACTAGCTTCTCCCGCCTGTTCTCTGCCATCAGGCGGTGGATCTCTTTGGGGGACGGCCGCCCGCTCCCATCCAGCATCGCTTTGATCTTGGAGCCCACAGGCGTCGTGTAGTCCGGAAAGCTGAACAACTTGACAGCCATCTGCTGCTTGAGTCTTTTATACAGCAGCAGGGACTGGGTCTTTTTGCCCGCCTGGTCGCCGCCCTCAATGGCAATTATCATGGTTAAGACCGATCGGCGCGGATGGCAATAAATATCAATTAGCGCCCGCCCGGCGTGTCATCTACCTCCTCCCAAAGGCGGCAAAGACTGCCATGACTGCCAGGGAGCCTGCCATGCCCACGATGCCGGCGGTCGCGTCTGCGGTGTACAGAAGCGCCGATCCCACAAACATGGCAGATGACAGTATGCTTCCGGGCAGCAGGATGTTGGGCCTTGTGTTTTTGTTAAGCTGGAGAGATCTGCTTTCGTCAATGAACCTTCTCAGATCCGGGGCAAGTGATATTGTCGCGTCGACAGATTTTACAAAGCGCTGAAACCCGTGCTTGAACTCGTCGATGTAGGCGTCCTGGACAAGGTTCTCCTTCTCCAGGATCTCCTTGAGCACCGGGATGAACGTAAAGTTCACTTGGTGGGTCTTGTAGATTCCCTCGATGATCGAGGCCATCCTCATATAGAGCGCCAGGTGCTTTGGGAGCATAAAGGGAAACCTGCTCATGGTCTTGTTTGCCAGCTCCATCAGGCCCCTGATCTCCATCTCCTCTGGCTTTTTGCCGTGCATCGCCCGTACCGTCAGCTCGATGGCCCGCTCCATTACAGACCTGTTAAAGTCCGGGGCAAGCATCCCCAGCTCGTTCATGGCGTTGATTGTTCTGAGGGGATCCTTCTCCACCAGGGCCAGGTACAGGCGAACCAGCCGCTTGCGGGTGTCACCGTCCAGCCTGCCCACCATTCCATAGTCATAGAGAACCAGCCTTCCGTCGTCGGTAACAGAGATGTTCCCCGGGTGGGGATCCGCGTGAAATATGGCGTACCGCAGCAGCATGGTAAAGAACACCTTGTGGACATCGGTGACCAGCTTCTGCCGGTCGATCCCCTGCTCATCCAGCCTCCGGACATCTGTAACCTTGATGCCGGCGATATACTCCATGGTAAGGACACTCTTTGATGAGAACCTGTCGTAGACCCGCGGCACGATGACATCGCTGTTTCCCTTCATGTTCTCCTTGATCTGCTTCAGGTTGTTTGACTCTATGGTATAGTCCATCTCTTCGTGAATGGTCTCGATGAACTGCGCCAGCATGGCCCTGCCGGACAGGCGAAGATTCGGATCCACGAACCGCAGTGCCCTGGGCAGCACCCTTTTGAGCACCGCGAGATCCCTCTCCACTATCTCCTCTATTCCCGGCCGCTTTACCTTTACCGCCACATTCTGGCCGTCCACCACTGCAAGATACACCTGCCCCAGGGACGCGCCGGATATGGCGTTCTCGTCAATTGTGTCAAAGGTATCCCGCATGGGGCCCAGATCCCTCTCAATGATGTGGCGCACCTGATCAAAGGGAGCCACCGGCACGCTGTCCTGCAGCTTTGCCAGCTCCTCCATATACGGCTGCGGAAGTATGTCTGCCCTGGAAGAGAGCCACTGGCCCAGCTTGATGTAGACGGGCCCCAGGGAGAGAAATGTGTCAAGTAGCCGCCTTGCGTTCTTTCTGTACCTGTCCTCGTCGATGTTCCTGCCCTCGGTCTTTGCCCAGTGGCGCCTGTCCCTCCGCAGCGCCATGATCGGCAGCAGCAGCTTCAGCAGCACCTGGATGGTTCGGAGTGTAGAGATTTTAATCGCCCGGGGTTTACTCCGTCCCCTTGCCATATAACAGCTCAGATGCGACGCACCCGCCACGGCCCCTGGGCGCCAAAGGCAAGCGGCTGTCCTCTAAAACGTGCGGAGATTGGAGAACGTCCTGGGGGCAGAACTCGTGGCAGGAACCGTGTTTTCTGCCCACTGCTGCTCCAAGTGCAGCGTGGGCGATGTCTCTGCCTTCCTTATGTTATCCAGCATCCACTCCTGCGAGTATTTTGTCGATCTGGCAATGAAGAGATCGACAGACTTGACCCCGGGCATCTCCCTTATGCTCTGCATGGTCTCATCCATCTCGTATATGTCGTCACTGTACAGAAACAGCACGATCTGTTTCTCCATCAGGAATGGAACCTCCAGAAAGTTTCTTGAGAACATGTGCGCCAGCTTCCCGAACATGGGCTTTGCCTCTCCGGTAACCTGGATCATTATGGCGTGTGTTATAAAACCCCGGATCTTTGTGGGATCATAGTCCACGGTAAAGTGGATGCCGTCATCACCGTGCAGCCTGTCAATACAGCGGGATACGGTCTTTGTGGACAGGCCAGTCTTTTTTGCAATAATGTCTATCTTCTCCCGGGGGTTGATCATCAGCTCCCTTATGATCTGCATGTCCGTCTTTGTGAAACGGGGGCTGACGCTCCGTTCAGGTTCAAAGATTGACAGAACGCGCATCCCGTCTATCTTCTCTGCCAGCTCGACCTTCTCTTGCACATCATCCCTCACTATAACTCCACAGACGGTAAACCCGCCCACACAGGGAGCTACCAGAAATGGCTCCCCCATGGATCGCATGTGGCCCAGCATCTCCTCCATGCGCTGTCCTAAAACTACAGTGTAGAGGGTGCTGTGCCCCAAGGTCGGCGGGTCTATCCTTACCACAAAGTCCAGAATAATCCCGCGTCTCCTCATCCTCCTGATCCTTGCATTTACCGTGCCGCTGGCAATGCCGATCCCCTCGCCTATCTGCCGCTCAGACTCCCGGCAGTTGTTCAGCAGCCTGCTCAGAATCTGCATGTCCAGTCTATCCAGTTTATCTTTCATTCCAGACATGTATTAGAACGCCGTTACCTATAAAATTGTCGCATATACGCGACCAAGGATCAATTGTGTTAAATACAAGACTTTTCATTATGTATCGGTGGACTATCATCTAAACCTGGCAAAGAAGATGCTCTTCAGCAAGAGGGGCAGTCTGATAGGAGCCGTGCTTGCCGTGACCATAGGCATACTGGTACTCCACGTAAACTCTGTAATATTTCAGGGCCTGTTTGACGCGATCATCAGGGACATAAGCAACTACCAGACGGGGGATGTGCTCATCACCAGCGAGGAGGGATACATAGACGAGTCTGATGCAGTACTGCTGGGCACATTGGAACGAATTCCCTACGTCGAAGCGGCGGCGCCGCGGCTCTCGACCGCGGCGACCATGACCATCTCAAAGAACGGACAGAGTATCGAGGAGTTCAGGGTTCCGCTGACGGGCGTAGACCCGCTCCGAGATGTCAGGGCATCTACGATTCATGAGACCGTGGTCGAGGGCCAGTATGTCTTTGCCCGGAACTCGATGGTGCTTGGAGCCATTGTGGCGCGGGACCTGGGCGGGGCGCAGGTAGGCGACAGTATAGAGGTGACGGTTACAGACCGGTGGGGGCAGGAGCAGACCCGCCGGTTTATAGTAACGGGCATAGCCAGATCCCCCGGCGGCCAGGGCTTTGACTATACTGCCATAGTACACATAGATACGCTGCGTGATATGTTGGATCGGGCTGGCTCCTCGGAGCGCATAATGGTCAAGCTAAGCGACAAGTCCAAGGCGCTGGAGGTAAAGAACACATTCCTGCTGTCCTTCCCCCACGGGGATCTGGAGGCACAGACGATAGAAGAGGCTGCAGAGCAGCAGCTGGCAGGGTTCCGGTCGGGAATAGCCATGATAAACATGATCGGATACTTTGGAATGATGTCATCGGCCTTTGCCATACTCACAATCCAGATGATGCTGGTAAACGGCAAGACGCGGGAGATAGGAATCATGCGCTCGATAGGCGCCAGAAGGAGGGATATCCTGCTCGTATTCATACTTCAGGGAATGATAATAGGCGCAATAGGCGCATCTGTGGGAACCGCCGCAGGGCTGGGGTACACCTTTTATGCAAAGGAGACCAAACTGTCCTTCAACAACAGCCTGCCTCTGGAGGTAAGCTACAACTGGGAAAAGATCGTCCAGACGGCACTGGCCTCCTTTGGGCTTGCCATGCTTGCGTCCCTGTACCCGTCGTACCGGGCTACAAAGCTGCAGCCCGTGGAGGCCATGCGCCTTGCATAGCGCGCTGGAGATCTGCAACCTGAACAAGGTGTACGGCCAGGGAGCCACCAAGGTGCAGGCGCTGTACGACGTCTCATTTGCCATAGAGAGGGGGCAGTTTACACTGGTCGTTGGAAGCTCGGGTTCGGGCAAGTCAACACTGCTGAACATGATAGGGCTGCTGGATCGACCCACCAACGGCCAGGTATTCATAGACGGGATAGACACC
Organism: Cenarchaeum sp.; assembly: GCA_965206845.1. Classification (GTDB taxonomy): domain Archaea; phylum Thermoproteota; class Nitrososphaeria; order Nitrososphaerales; family Nitrosopumilaceae; genus CAYGAM01. The sequence goes on from OZ242221.1 coordinate 856,139, forward strand.
GGCCGTCTGAGCGAGTCCGGCATGTCCAGGTTTAGAAACAAGAAGCTGGGCTTCGTCTTTCAGTTCTCCAACCTTCTGGCAGATCTTACCGTGCTGGAGAACGTGATGCTGCCAAGCCAGATAGGCGGCGCCGGCGCGAGTGGAGCCAAGGATGCCCTCGATCTGCTCCGGGCGGTTGGGATGAAGGAGTACGCCCACAAGAAGGCCGACGAGATATCCGGGGGCCAGGCGCAACGAACCGCCATCGCCAGGGGACTGGCAAACAACCCCACCATCGTTCTGGCCGACGAGCCCACCGGCAACCTTGACTCCGTCTCTGCAGAATCGGTGGTAGACCTTATGAAGTCGATAGCCAGAAAGATGGGTTCCACCTTTGTTGTGGTAACCCACGACAGGGAGCAGTTCGGTGACGTGGATAGAGTAATTACCATCAAGGACGGAAAGGTGGCCATGGAGATTCCGGCATGGTGAACGGGTACGCCTTTGCAGCGCTTGCTGTAGTGATAACGGCATCCGCGCTTCTTGGCAGCGCACAGGGGCAGGTATCCATCTTCGACAGGGACTTTGTCGACATCAAGTTTCACGAGGCCTACTTTGGAACCGCCGGCGAGAGGATCGAGGTGAATCCGGGCGACAAGAACGTCCCGTTTACCCTAGTCATGACAAACGTGGGCACGCTGGACATTACCGGAATCCGGGGGCAGCTGTCCCCGCCGTTTGGCTTCACCCCCACGGACGGATCTGGTCCGATAATTCTGGCAAGCGCGGAGAACGCCGCCCGGGCCGGGGAGATATTTACGGTGACATTCTTTGTAGATCTGGGCAGCGATCTGGACATCCGGCAGTATCCTGCCTCGGCCAAGATAGACTACTCCAGGCTGAGGGAGGCGGGCGTGCGCAGCACCTTCTTTAATTTTGACTTCAAGGTAACGGGCGGAAGCGTCATCAACGTAAATGCCAAGGATCCGTTCCTGGTCTCGCTACAGAACAACGAGATCGTCATCGAGATCTCAAACAACGGCACGGCGCCGATCTCGGGGGTGGCCATTCAGATAACAAACACGCAAGACGCCATGCCGTCTGCGGCGCAGTCAACAAGCAATGTGGAGAGGGTAGTCATACCCGACACAGACTGGAACGTGGGCAACATCAACCCCGGAGATGTCAAGTACCTGACAAGCACGATCTACGTTCCGGGGCTGATAAAGGGCGAGACCCTCAGGCTGCCGCTGGAGATCTCCTACTTTAATGCGCACGGAGACCGGCAGGTCATCAGCCGGAACGTGGACTTTTACATCCAGGGATTGATCGACATCAGGATCTATAACGTAAACGTGATGGAGTTCTCCGGCAGGCCGACCATCATAGGCGAGATAATCAACGAGGGAAACGAGGATGCCCTGTTCGGGTTTGTGATGCTCAAGCCCATAGGGGACTCGAACATCAGCGAGGTTACGCAGTTCATCGACGAGATACAGACGGACTCGCCGGTCCCCTTTAACATCCAGGTCGGGTTTGACGGTACGCCCCGGTACGGGGAGCACACGGTTGAGATCACTGCGCGTTACAAGGATTCGCTCCGCGAGGAGCACTTTGTGGCGCATCAGGCCGTGATAACCATTCCAGAGCCCCCGGTAACGAAGAACAGCATATCCGGTCCGGAGATCCTGGGCTCGCCGGAGGTGGATATCGATGCCCTGCTCTTCGATGACGGGGGCCAGTCCATAGTTCTAGTCGTGGCGGTAGCCGCTGTGATCGGCATCGTCCTGTACGCGGTAAAGAGACGGAGAAGAAGAGAAGACGTGTTCTAGATCTCGCGGCACTTCCACATGCTGCGTGGTGGCGCGCCTCTAGTCCTTGGCGGGGCGCAGTTTGAGGGCCATCTCCAGCGTTTCGTCGACCATCTCCTTCAGCCGGTCCTGGGCGCCGTCGCCAACCTTGCCGTCCTTTATCAGGTCCGTGGTGATGTACACGGCCTTGGGGTTTGTGGTCACCCTAAAGTACGACATCAGCTGCGTAAGCAGGGTCTGGACGCAGGTAAATCCGATGTTGCCCGCGGCCACAATGGCTAGTCCCGCTACCTTGCCTGCCGTCTCCTTGTAGTTTATGTACTCGAAGAGGTTCTTTAGCGCCGAACTGAAGAGCGAGTTGTAGATGGGAGATCCCACGAGCCATACGTCCGCATCGGTAATGTCCCTTGCGGCCTGCTCCGTCGTCTGGTTGTGCCTGCCGTCTCCGCGGAAATAGTCAACATCACCCTCTGACAGGTTGATGAATTTCACCGTGTGGTCTTTTGTCCTGGTATATTCGTTGACAAACTTCATTACCAGTGTCGTGTTTGACGCCTTTCTTGGGCTCCCGGAGATTATTACGATCCTCACATTCCGCCTTGCCAAGCACCGTATTTAAAAGTGGATTAACACACAAAGATGCTCCTGCAAACTCGGTTGATATTCAAAGTCACCCTTCACCAGATAACCATCATGCGCAGGTGTTGTGATTTCGTGACGGCTCACCCACGGCGGTCTAAAGTTCATCATTTGTGGCAAGGATATGGCCGTGTGCGGATCGGATCAGTGGGGGGATCGGGCTGCTCGTACAGCATTCGGGTTGAGCTTGGATCGGCGCCCATCAACCGGGTTTACAGAATAACCCGTGCAAGAAAAGTAATTTATGTATGTAAAGATCAGCGGCAATGTTGAATAGGGTGCCTGTTATCATACTTGCCGTAATCGCAGTATCGGGGATTGCCGCGATACCCCTAGTTACAGAGCAGTTTGTCGATGCGGGCACCACAACAAAGGTCCACTTTACAAGAACCGCCACATCCGCACAGGATCCGGCCATTGGCCAGGAGGATGGCCAGATGACAATGATCCTGGCGCCAAATGCCGGCACCATATATGATGGCTCCCTAACCTATACTGCCAGCGAGCCGGTGCAGCTTGTGGTACTTCACGAGCTGGCCGCCGGGGATGATCTGGGACAGCCCACATGGACTGTTGACGGCAACACAATCTACGGCGCATCCGTAATTGACCAAGGCGCCAGCGCGGGCACTCTCGAGTTTACCGGGGCAGGCCTGGCACTGCGCAGCGGGGACGAGTTTGTCTCCACCGTCAGCATCGACGGATGGATTCGTGGCACGCCAGTAGAGATAGGCGCGCCGAGCGTAGAGGTGAAGGTTGACGAGAGTGAGTTTAGGATCGCGCGGGCACATGTGCCCATTACAATTCCCATGCACGAGGGACTCCATGGCGAGTCGTCCCTCTACTACATCATAACCGATTCCAGTGATGAGGACTATGCCGAGATGCTCACCGACCATCAGGGCTGGAGGGTTGAGCTTGCTCCGCCGCTGAAGAGTACTTCGGAGATTGCTCTGGAGAAGGTATACATCTTTGAGAACGGCGTTCACGGTGATGGCATCAAGGGGTATCAGGTGGAGGTATTCTCCAGCACCCCGTGGGAGTTTAGCGATTACAGCGAGCTGCGCCAGATAACAACGGTGACATGGAGGATAGGCGAGACGCCCAGGATGCTGGACTCCGAAGCAGAGATCCTTGACGCCGTGGAGAAGGGACGGATCATGCTTACAGAGGAGGAGACGATCCTGAACATGCCGCAGATTGTGTGGCCCAACGGCCAGCTGCCCGTTCTGGATGTCAATATAACCTCGGACGATTTCGGGTATGGTGGCGCGCAGGTAACAGATATCGATACCGGTAACATGACCGTCACGTTTGTCGCCCACCGCGGGTGGGGTCCGGACGGGGCAACCATATACTACATTGTAACCGGCGCCACGCCCTCCGGGCCTGCAGAGGCCATGGGTGTGGCCGACGTGCCAAAGTATGGCAGCCTCCTCACAAGCCCGGCAGCAGTTGATCTCTACCAGTTTTCCAACGGCATAAAGGGCCCCGGCGCGCTAGGATTCCAGCCGGGCATCTCCACCTCCGCGCTCGGTGACGACAGATACAGCCCGATGTGGAGGATATCCCTTATCGAGTGGGTCGACCCCGAGGACGCGGCCATAGTAGAGACCACGGGCGACATCGCCGCCCTGAGGGCAGAGGGCCTGATCGAGATCACCCTGGCAAGGCCCATGAACATGAACCACGTGGTAAACTGCCCGTTTGTTGATCCCTTCCAGTAGGTCCGGACTTTTGCCTCGTGCTGTGGGTTGTTCCCCACACACCCGGTAGCTGTGCGGCAAATGCCCGTGGGTTTGGATGCGCAGTTCCCCTAAAGGGATAAATTATCTGCGGGCATCAGCAGGTACATGTTGGGCGGCAAACTCTACATAGTCGGGGTCGGGCCTGGAAGTCACGATCACATGACATTCCGCGCAAAGAGCGCCATTGAGGAGAGCAACACCATAGTGGGCTATGAGACGTATGTCAACCTGGTGCAGGATCTGATTCACGGCAAGGACGTGTATCGCTACGCCATGACGCAAGAGGTGGAACGTGCGCGGCAGTGCATAGATCTTGCCGAGTCCGGCAGAACGGTCTCCCTGGTGTCCAGCGGAGACCCGGGCATATACGGAATGGCCGGCCTCATATACGAGACGCTTGCAGAACGAGGCTGGAGCCCCAAGGACGGCCTTCCGGTGGAGGTCATACCCGGGGTATCGGCGCTGAACTCTTGCGCATCGATAATTGGATCTCCACTGATGACTGACTTTGCCGTATTGAGCATGAGCGATCTGCTGGTTCCCTGGGAGATTATAATAAAGCGGGTGGAGGCCGCCGCCCGCGGGGACTTTGTCATTGTAATATACAACCCGTCCAGCAAGAAGCGGATTCACCAGCTGCAGGACACGAGGAAGCTGCTGCTGGAGTACAGAAAGCCGTCGACGCCGGTGGCGATAATAAAGGGGGCGTACCGGGAATCCCAGTCGGTGGTGCTCACGGATCTGGAGCACATGGAGGAGTACTCGAACAGGCTCGGCATGATCAGCACCGTAATTGTGGGAAACTCGTCTACGTACGCGTATGAGGAGCTGATGATAAACCCCAGGGGCTACAAGTCAAAGTACAACCTAAAGGAATCCTAGGCAGGCTTTACCGTGTCCGTCAGATCGTCGCCCAAGACCAGCTTGTCCCTTATGGGCCCGACGATCTCTGTCAGGTACCGTGCCACGGTCTGTTTGAGGTCCATGGGATGGATCCTGCCTGCTCCGAACTCCGCCTCCAGACTGTCATAGCTGCCAAAGGTGGCATCGCCGCCAAACTTTGCAGGCCGCTCTATTGTAACACTGCCAAACCTGTGGAATATGATATCCCTGCATATGGCAAGGGGCGGATTCCCTTCCACGACTCCCTGCTCACACCAGGCCTTTCTTACCTTTGACTGAATCACGTCATCTGAGTCGTGAACGGATATGCTGTTGCCCGGATCCGTCTTGGACATCTTTCCGATGTCCTGGCCGTCGGGCCGCCGGATGAGTCCCGGAAGAAGCCTGTGGTGTACCGCCACAGGCACGCTCCAGCCCATCTTGGGAAAGATCTCCCGGGCCAGCATGTGGATCTTTCTCTGGTCCATACCGGCGTGCGCAATATCGGCATCAAGAAAATGAATGTCGGTGGCCTGCATGGGCGGATACAGCAGCCTTGCCAGATCTATCTTGTCCTCGCCCTCGGTCCTCCCCATAATGGTCAGCGTCCTCATCGTTCTTGCCAGCGACATGTGTTTTGTGAAGCGGACCAGCTCCGACCAGTACTCCTTCCTAAGGTCGTACAGGTCTGAACCCAGCACGATGTTGACTCCCGGACACACGATGCGAAACGCATCGGCATAGTACTTGGAGACGCGCAGGATCAGATCCTGATCCCCGCCCATCTTGTCGTTGATCAGCGTGTGCCAGTCTGCCAGGAACACCGTGCAGTCCACGCCGGCCCGGATGAAGTCATTGATCTTGAATCCGGTGGTAACCAGGCTTCCCAGGTGCAGGCGGCCGGAGATCTCCAGGCCGATGTAGTGCTTGGGGCGGGACTTTGTCTCAAAGAGCGCGCGCAGCTCCCCGCGGGTTACCACCTCTTCTGTAGGCGGGCGGCTTACCAGATCAACCTTCTCTAGAACATCCACTGGTTATACCCCCACGGAATTTAGTATAAATTTACGCCTCTGCATCGTCCAGGCCCTTCCGCTGTCTTGTGCTCAGATAGAACGCATGGGCGCTGATTATCAGCCCCATGAGGAACACCTTGGTGCTGAATATCAGGTTCCAGGGCCTGTCGGGATCCGGATAGGCCACGGTCAGCCTGTCTATGTCCGGAACCATGCCGTTCACTATTCCCGCGGAGATCTTTGCGTTGAGCACGGTGAAGCTCCACAGCACCTCATACAGCGTTATAACTACGAATCCCAGCAGCATGAGCTGCAGCAGGGACATCTTCCACGAGCTTATCTTCCCCCGGGTTGTCTTCTTCCAGCCTATTCTAGATACGCAGTACCAGCCTATAATCGAGGAGAAGAATAGCCATGTGGTCAGCTTTGCGAAATTTTCAAAGGGCACCTCGGTGGTTACCAGAATCTCCCCCATGACGTACGTTCCGTCTCTCTCCCACTCCCCCAGCATGGCGTATGCGCCGTAGATCATGATGGATGTCATGATAAAGGCACACACGTAAAAGATGTACAGGAAGATGCGGTAGCCAATATCTGTCTCTTGAAGGTGCCTCCTCTCCATCAACGGCGCCTCTTCTGCTCTGAAATATAAATTTCGGTTAACGTGGTATTTATTGGCAGGATGCCTTCAGGTGGATCGTGCCTGCACCAGCCATCGCAATGTGGGAACTCCGAGGACTCGGGGCCGCAGCGTGCCATCTGGTGCCGGTTCGCGGTATACCGCGCGGCCAGAGGACGCCGTCGCCTGCAGGACTGGCCGCTCCGGGGGTGCCGGTTTGTGCAAGCGCGCGCGATATGGCTGCTGCGCCGGAGCGGGTGGCATGAACGGTATCGAGTATGTACTCGGGGAGGCGTGCAAGATCCTGCTGCCCATACCCGAGGAGGTCTACCGCGGAAGCGACGGATCGCCTGTTGCCGTCTGTACGCTGTCCAGCATATCACTGCTAAAGGAGATTGCCAGCTCAGAGACGCTCGGGCGTGTGGCGATAGCGGGAAGGCTGCTCTCCGAGAACCGGGGCATTGACGCCCTGATCAGGTTTGTGGTATCCAGCCCAAATGTCAGGACCGTTGTGGTGTGCGGGCGGGAAGTCCGGGGGCACAGGGCAGGACACTCCCTGCTGGCGCTATACAGGAATGGCGCCGATGGCGCCGGCAGGATAGTGGGCTCCAGCAGCCCTGATCCAGTGCTGCAGACGCCTCATGCCGAGATTGAGCGGTTCCGGAGGCAGGTAACCATAGTCGACCGGATAGGGCAGACGGATCGCGCCGAGATAGATCGGCTGGTCAGGTCCATGACTCAGTAGCCGGCGCTCTGCCTGTCCCGGTTTATCGCATTCTTGCGTTTGTACTCCTCTAGGAGATCGTCAGTTGTCAGTCCCAGTTCCAGTGATGCCTGAACCACAAAGTGCCACACGTCTATGAGCTCCTCCCGGGCCTGCTTCTCGTCAAAGGCGGTGGCAGTCTTCCACCACTTCCAGTTTGTCGTCCGCTGCAGCTCCACCGCCTCGTGCATGATGGCAGTGCACAGGACGGATATCTTCTCCTCACGGCTGCCGGGGTACCTGTCTGACTTTGCCATTCCGACAAAATCCCTCTGCAGATCAAAGATAACCTCCAGCTTGTCTGGGATCTCTTCTGCGGTCTGGGTCAATACACATGTGGTAGAATGCGGTGATCTAAAAGCATTCCCAAAGATGGAGCTGCGTCCTACAGACATAGCCAAACGCGCCAAATCGACAGAGCCAATTCCAGTTCACATATGCCCGTAGGACACAGCCCAAAGATGGGTTGTGCGGGCCGCCATCTAGGACCGGATCATCTTCTGGTACGCTTTGATGCGTTTGGCGATGTCTGTTCTCTTTAGCTTGAGCAGTCCCTCCGGTCCGTAACCCTCCACCGCAAAGGAGCCCAGCATGTTTCCATAGGTTATGCCGCGCTTGATGGCAGAGAGGCCGGTAGAGTTCCTGCTTGCCATGTACCCTATCATGGCGCCCGCAAACGAGTCGCCTGCTCCCGTGGGATCCACCACGTCCTCCAGGACAAACCCGGCCGAGGAGAATACCGCGTCTTCAAAGAACATCAGGGATCCGTGCTCTGCCTTTTTGATTATGACATAGCCCGCGCCCCACTCCATCATTTTTTTGGCGCATCTGACGAGGTTGTGCTCCCCGGTAAGAAGCCGGGACTCCTCGTCGTTGATTATGACCGCGTCTGTCTCTCCGATCATCCTGATGACGGCGTCCCGCTTTTTGGAGATCCAGAAGTCTATGGTGTCGCACATCGAGAACTTGACGTTGTCAAACTCGCGCATGACCGCGAGGTTCTGCTCCGGGTCGTTGTTTGACAGGTACACGAAGCGGGATTTTTTGTACTCGTCTGGAACCCTGGGCTCGAATCTCTCCAGCACGTTCAGTTCGGTCCTCAGAGACTCGCGGGAGGTCATGGTTCTGTCGTACCTGCACTCATAGCGAAACGTCCTGCCCTCGATTGTGTGCAGTCCCTGCAGATCCAGGCGCCCGGCAAGCATGTCACGGTATTCCTCTGGAAAGTCCGTGCCGACCGCGCCCAGCAGCCCGGTCTTTACAAAGAGGCCGGCCGAGATTCCGGCATAGGTAGCCGCCCCGCCGAGGGCCCCGGCGCATACCCCGTTTGGCGTCCTGATGGTATCTAGCACCACAGAACCAAACACCGTCAGCATGAATACGCGCTTCCTGATCTGTTCTATTAATTCTATTGCAGCCCCAGATGGGATGTCGGCATGGAGAGGCGCATGCCCGAACTCGCGCAGAGCCTGCAGTATCGCCGATTCAGGCGCGGACGACATGCAGCCTGGGAGCTAGTCCGGATAGCGGCATGTGTCGCATCTGGCAAAGACGACTCCCTCGAGATGATCAAAGTGGGTTTTGCATCTTCTGCAGGTGTGGTGTATGTCAAAATAGCCGTCGGCCTCTGTTTTGCCCACCTGCTTGGATGTGATGTCGGTACTCTTGCACCTGATGCAGTGACAGCCACAGTCCACCCCTCAAATCCAAAATAGCCTATTATAGCCGTAGTGCCAACAATAGGTATGGCAGAGGAGCGCGTGGTTCCCGAGGAGATCGACGACCACTTCAGGCTGTATGGAAAGGAGCCATGGGAGGTCAGCTACGATGAAAGGTGCCCCGTATGCGATGTGAGAATCGACGAATATGGCTTCTGCTCCTGCGGTTCTAGCGGAGAGTGAGCCGGCCCCCACGCATGGCTGCTACCATGGCCACGCCGACCACCAGTGGAATCAGAAGGGAGAATTCGGGCACCACGGTGGCTCCGATTATGTCTACGGTGCCAGAACTTGCCGGACGGAAGGTTATCCTGCCGACTTCGTCGTTGCTGTAGGAGTCGTCGCTGCGTATCCGCTCGCCGTCAAGAAATACGCCATAGGGCGGCCCCAGCAGCCCCGTGGGAATCACCGCGGTGACGAACCGGTCTGCCTCCGCGCCAAAGCTGATTCTCATTGAGGGTTGATCAAAGACAAACGGGGAGATCTCCGATGTGGTTATAAACTCAACCTCAAACTCCTGATCCTCCCACACGGCATCGTGTAGTATGCGTGGCTCGTCATGCACATACTGCAGGGCCATGTTGCACCCATGGCAGGCTATCTCCTTGCCGTTCAGCAGAACCGGTATGCCGTTTGCATATACGAGGTCGATTCCTTCTGGCAGGCGGATGTTCACGTCACCCACGTACCTGACATGCCACACCAGGTATCCGTCCTCCTCTGTTACTGCTCCGGGCAGGGTATACTGCACGATTATGTTTTGGATCGGGCCGGCCAGCGACAGCGTCCCGTTCCCTGCCGTGTACTCTGCCGCATCCCCGTTCTTGTAGGATACCCGCAGATCTGTTGCTGTACGGTCAAGGAGCTGCAGGGTAACCGTACCTGCGGGGTTTGCCCTGATCTCATGGACGACATCCACGTCGCCCTCCTCGGATATGGCTGTCTTTATACTCAGATGCTCTGCCACAAGCGCCTCCTGGGAAAAGGCGGCAGGTATCGAGGCCAGTCCTGCCAGTAGCACAATGAGAACAAGCCGCAAGCGCCGCTACCCCGAGACCGAAATTTTGAGTATCCGGGCTTCCTGGCGTGGGCAGTCCCTGCTGTCCCTGGGAAGATTTACAATTTTGTCTGCGACCTCGATCCCCGTGCTGACCTGGCCAAATGCAGTATACTGGTGATCAAGAAATGCGCTGTCGGTGATGACTATGAAGAACTGCGAGCCCGCGCTGTCGGGATCGACTGCCCGCGCCATGGAGACTGTGCCTCTCAGGTGTGATTTTGGGTTAAACTCGGCCTTGATGGAGTAGCCAGGTCCTCCCGTTCCCCACGTGCCTTTGTCGGGTGTCTTGGTGTTGGGATCCCCGCCCTGGATCATAAATCCGGGTATTACCCTGTGGAATAGGGTTCCGTCGTAAAAGCCCGATTTGGCCAGACTCTCAAAGTTTCTTACCGTCTCGGGAGCTATATCCGGAAGTAGATCAAGTACCACGACACCGTGATTGGTCTCGATGACTGCGGTACCCATTCTGTGTTCTCAGCCACAATTATCATAAGAGTCTTTTGGAGATCCTGGCTACATACCCAGGTCCCGCTCAATGCTAGGCATGGTTTTGCATAGTGTCGCGTATTTTTGTGCCAAGACAGACTGCCGACTTGAGTACATACATCCTGGCGCAGCCGTTTGGGTCCCTCCCTGATCCGCGTCTGCTGGCACGCCCGAAGGAGGACGGCCAAGCGTAAGCCGGGTGGGAGCCCGAACGTGCGCCGGTCTCGCCTCAGCTGTCTGCGGGGAACGGGGCCTGACGGTGCCGGCACGCAACAGATGCCGGGGGTCTTGGGGGCTCCGCAGGCAGGACTCGTTTTTAGTCCGAACTTGCGTGTCCTCTGAGCGCATCAGAGGACGGCTTGCCCATTACTGTGAAGGGCGGAGCTGCTACTTGAAGCGAATCTTCGACGTCCATCGCCAGCCGCCACCCCTTGTGGTTTTTTTGTCAAAGTTGTCAAGCATCCCATAAGTTATCGAGAAGCCGTGGCCCACCATTGTTGCGTCCTTGGCAAACTTGGTCTTGTCCGGCACAAACTCGTCTGCCAGATCCCAGATCTTTTTTGTCTTCAGCTCCCGCAGCCTGAAGGTCTTTCCGTCCTCAAGCACCACTTTTGCGTCGTCACTCAGCCCCTGCACCGAGTACCTCTCAAAGAACCTCATAGTCCCGCCCCGCTTCAGGTTGATCTGCACATCGTAGGTTATCTTGCTGCCGTAGATCAGAATCTCCCGCGCGGTGACCCTGACGTCATCCTCCATGGTAAGGATGATCACCGTGTCACCTTCCAAGGTTACGGTGTCTGCCGCGTTCTCGACGACTATCTTGCCCTGGGAGGCATGGAGGCTGGTTCTCTTCTCTCTGACCAAGGAGGCGCCCACCCTGCCGTCCGGATCTTGGATCCTGATCTTCCTGCCGAAGACGTTTCCGACCACGATGTCGCCCTCCTCGGCGGTAATCTTTGCGCCGTTCTCTATCTTGTACTTGTTCTCCAACGGGTTGAGGAACTTGAAGTCGCCCTGTGTCAGTATGATGTTTGTAAAGTAATCCTCCCCAAACGTGGGGCTGGTGATGTTTCCCTGCATCAGGACGGGACCGTCGTAGAGCAGGCTTCCCGCCATGAGATTGCCCTTGATCAGGAGCGTTCCGGTGGCCTTTCTCTCAAACTCCATCTCCCCCATGGTCTTGGATCCAAACAGCCGGGTTCCCGTTGCGTTGGATCGCGCAAGGGCGCCCAGCCACTCCTCGGCCTCCCTCACCTCCCGGAAGATCTCCTCGGCCAGAATCTGGTTCCTTCTCCTGGTCTCTTCCTCCTCGGTGCCCGAGTAGACACGGGACTTTAGCTGCTTCTCCTGGTCGGTATCTGGATACTTTTTTCCGATCTTTAGATCCTCATATGCTTGCTTCACCTTCTTGAACTTCTCCGGATTACCGCCACGGTCTGTGTGGTGCTCCAGCGCAAGCTTTCTGAACGCCTCCTGGATTATTCTCTTCGAGGAACCGTCAGGCACGCCCAGAATGTCATAGTTGTTCTCAATCATCACGTATCATAGAATGTGCCAAGTATTTGGGATTTGTTTTATGCTGGTTTTGGGGCGCCGCCGCCGCGTGTATCCGGGGACACGGCGCGCAGTCCCACATATACGTGATGACGACGCACCCTATGCAGGAGTCGTCTCGGGAATGATTGAGGACAGAACGGATGCGGGAAGAAGGCTGGCCGAGAAGATACGGGAGATGGATCTGCAGGATCCGATAGTGCTGGCCATACCGCGGGGCGGCGTCGTGGTCGGGGACGAGATCGCCCGGATCCTTGGCTGCAGCATGGATGTCGTGATGTCAAAGAAGATAACGCCGCCATATGCCCCGGAGTACGCAATCGGCGCCATAACCGGTGATGGGACGATATACCGGGCCCCTGGCTGGGATCGCTACAGGAACCATCCGCGGATGCCGGAGGAGATAGAGCGAACGAGAGACGAGGTCGCCCGGAGGGTCAGGTTTTACCGCGGAGGTTTGGACTACCGGCTGGAGAACAAGGATGTCATCCTATGTGATGACGGAATCGCCACCGGCTCCACCGTCATGGCCATCCTGCGCTGGCTTCCGGCTAGCCGTCCACGCCGGGTTATTCTGGCCATTCCGGTAATGCCAAGGGATGTCTTCCGGAGTATGCGGGAATTTAAGATCGTGTCCCTGGAGACGCCTTCGGAGTTTTTCTCCGTGGGACAGTTCTACAGAAGGTTTGAGCAGGCCGACGACGAGCAGGTCGTCAGCATCCTGCGCTCCTACAGGAGCTAGCAGGCGCGCGACAGAGCGTGTAGCCGTGCCCCCGGACATGGGCTCCCAGATGAAAGCGTGGTAGCGTCTGCCAACGCAGTATGCGCAGCAGGTCGGCCCCTGACCGCGCATGATCCTAGAGACCCCCGGATGCGGGATCCGGCACCTGGTCTTAAACAGGAAGCGGGCTTGGAGGGCTTCGATCCCTCGACCTGTAACTTAGGAGGCTACCGCGCTATCCATATTGCGCACGATCTCGTTCTGCGCCACAAGCCCAGCAGAAAACCCAGTCCTAATTATTTAAGCCTAAGGTTCTGCCGAATGGTATGGTTGCCGTCCAACCGGGTCGCCACTCAAATTCCAAGGTTTGGCTCGTGATTGGCAGTCAGGCACGAGCATGTACCGGTTCCGCTTATTGCGGGTCAGGTCTCTGCTCCCAGCGCTCATAGTACACCACGTCCTCCAGGTTCAGCCTGGGCAGCCATCCCGTCTCCTCAAGGTCGGGCCTCTTGGAGAACTTTTTCACATAACCCAGGCAGAGGTATGCAACCGGTACCACGTGGCTTGGCAGCCCCAGTGCCTCCCTCAGCGTGTCGTTTGAGAGTATGCTCACCCATCCGACGCCCACGCCCTCGGCTCTTGCGGCCAGCCACAGGTTCTGTACCGCACAGCAGACGCTGTATACGCCGGTCTCCGGTATGCTGTTTCTACCTATCACAAACGGCCCAAACTTTGTGGGATCATACGTCACGCACACATTGACGGCCGAGTCCATGATTCCCTCCAGCTTGAGCGACAGGTACTTGGACCTTCTGGGCTCCTCGGCGCGCCCCGCGGCCAGGATCCTCTCCTCGTCAAACGATGCCTTTACCATGCTTCTTGTGGCTGCGCTCCTTATCAGGATAAAGTTCCAGGGCTGCGAGAATCCCACAGACGGCGCGTGGTGTGCCGCATTGAGTATCTTGGTCAGAACCTCGTCTGGAATGGCGGTCTTGACAAACCCCGAGCGTACGTCCCTTCTGGAGAATATGGTCTTGTACAGCCCGTCCTTCTCCTCGTCGCTAAACTCATTCATGCTATCCACAATCTTGTTTTTATTCCATTAAGGTTAATAATGGTTACAGGGCCTTCCATAGTTTATTGGGCCGGTAGTCTAGCTGGTTAGGATACCGCCTCGACACGGCGGTGATCGTGAGTTCGAATCTCTCTCGGCCCACCTTCATCTTTTTCGGGCGTTGCGGCTGCACTTTGTGGCGTGTCGGTGCTGCCGCCAGGCGGGTTCCGCACGGCCGACCCGGACGGCCTTGCCCCGCACGCGGGGCCTCCCGGCCTGATTTTGGGGACATATGTATGGGCTGCCCACCAGCAGCATGGGGTCGGGTGGGGAGATCCACTGGGGCAAGCGCCCTGATCTGGCCGGGTGTGTCATGAAAGGGAATTATATACTTCGGTAGACATAACCACGCGCTGCCCTCGGATAGGGTTTTTGTTCGGGTCTCTCCACACAGTATCCACTCCCATCTGGGCGCCTGCAACCTGTCACTCCCTGACGGCCGTGACGGCACGGACGGTCTGCATGGTATTGCCGGGGTTGGTGCGTAATTCTCCGAACCGCCTAGACCAGTCCGATACGTTCAATGATCCGCGATCTCCCGCACGCGGCAATGAGCGAACACAACAGACGGGAAAGATACTGGCAGTACTATGAACTGGCAAAGGAAGTCGAGGCACCTAGTCTGAAGAGGACGCTGATCGAGATAATCCGGGAGAACCCTTGCCCGCGCCGAGAAAACGGCAACAGGGGCCGTCCCCCGGTTCACTCCAAGGAGAAACTGGACTTTGCCTGTCTGCTGATGATGGCAGGAAACAACACCTATCGCGGAGTCGAATCGGACCTGCGAGGCATGCGGACACCATGGGACAACGAGCCCGTCCCGGACCATACCACACTGGTCAGGCACCTCCAGACGATACCGGTGGACTGGCTCGATCTGATCGTGGCCGAGACGGCCCGCCGTTGCATCAAAGAGGCGAACGAGGCGACGGGCCCGCTGGAAGCCGACAGCAGCGCGGCGGAGACCACTAGGTACGAATACGTCGAGAGGCCAAGCAGGAAGGAGCGCGACTTCGTCGAGACACGCCAAAAGACCTACTGGAAATACCACATAACGGCCATCTTGGGCCTGCAGATCGTGCTGGCGGCGTTTACCACGCCCGGCAACATCAACGACACGACCATGCTTCCAGTCATGCTGGCTGAGATCAGGCATCGCGGGTTTGACTTTGCGGGGAATTTCTTTGACGGGGACAAGGGGTACGACTCTGACTACAACTGCGAGCTGCTGTTCTGGATGGGCATGATCCCCAACATCAAGCAACGGAAGGATGCCGTCAACCGTGGCAAGTCGCACAGGAGGAAGGCAGCTGGCATGTTCAGCGATAGCGAGTACAGAAAGAGGATCCTGATAGAGGGCATCTTCGGGGCCGAGGAGACCCGGCGGCACCAGCTGCACTGCCGGTTCGTTCGGGAGGACAACCGGCGCCGGTTCGCCAAGGGAAGGGCGATCGCTTGGAACATCCGGGTCCTCAACCGGTTCGAGTGCGCCAACCGGCTAAACATACCGATACCCTCCTACGGCGGCATGGCGCACGTGGAGTGCGCCTGATGATCCGACCTGTCAGTAGATGATCACGGCGTGCGGGCAACAAAGCCCGACACACACCAAAGCACCGCCGGTGAAGATGCGGTAGGAGACACACATGAGCAGGACGGAGCAGAATTACGCACCAACCCCGAGGGCAAAGGACGACGACATATCCAAGATGTATTCCGAGCTCTCAAGGAAGCGAGGGGGACGCGGGAACAGGCGCATCAGGCATGATGCCAAGGAAGGCGCTAACGGCGGGAGCAAAAGCGCGGACGGCGGGAACGGCAGCGGCAGCAGCAACAACACCAACGGCAACAACAGGGACAAGCCGAGGAAGCCAAAGTCAAGGGGCTACAAAGAGCTGCAGAGGAAGATCCGGAAGAAGCGCGAGAAGCTTGCCAACCGCCAGACGAACTGGGAGCGACACGCGTCTAAGAGGATAGCCGATGGCGCCGGCACCGTGGCCATGGAGGACCTCAACCTAAACAACATGACCGCCAAGGCCAAAGGCAAGGGAAGCTCGGCCAAGACCGGGCTCAACCGCGAGATGGCCTACTCCAAGCCGGGGACTTTCCAGCGGCAGATCAGGGGGGCGTGTGATAACGCTGGCGTGACGGTCATAATGGTCGACCCCAAGGGAACGAGCACGACCTGCCACATGTGCGGCCACGCTGACGGGAACTCCCGGATATCGCAGGGGGAGTTCCAATGCACGAATGACAAGTGTGACAATGACATCAACGCGGACATCAATGCCGCGCATAACATTGCCGCCAAGGCGGCAGGGCGGCCGGGAAGGTCGTCCAAAGGCGCGAGACACCAGCGCGGGATTGCTCCCGCGCGCTCTGTGAACCAGACGCGAGAACCAAGCGTGGGAGGGATTGCAAGAGCGCCAGAAAAAGGCAAGGGTACTGCGTACTCTTGTATATAATTCCCTCATGAAAGGCTGGTGGTAAACTCCTTCTCTATCAGGCTCCAGGAAGTCTCCACCGTGATTACCCCCTCGGCTGTGTAACGGACGCTGCTGCCGCTGGTTATCATGCCGTAGGTCTCCGTATTGGCAGGATCCAGGTTCAGTACGAACTTGCTCTTTAGCGGAATCTCAACACCAGAATAAAACGCAGCCCTTCCCGGCATGGCAATATCCTCGGTAGAATACTGCCCGGTGCCCATAAGGGTGCCGTCCGCATACAGGTCATAGGTTATCAGGGGAACGGTAAACGTCTTTTCGCTGGGATTCCCTATGAGAAAGATCACCTCCAGCTCCGCCCTGTCATCAATGTTGTTTACCGCGATCACATCCACGCTCTCCAGATTGATGGTCACCTTTTCCAGCTCGGGGTTCTCAAGGCTGGCAAAGAACACAAACCAGCCCATCAGTGCCAGCAGGCCAGCGATGGCCGCATAGACTACCAGCTTGCTTTGAAGTATCATTCCCAACCTAGTGCTTGCCGAACCGCTAAAAAACCTTGCCAAGCAGCACGATCCTGCTGCGCGATACGCACATCCGGCACGCAATCCAAATACATAATATTCATCCGGGGTACCTGCAATCATGCCGATAGAGGGTGCCATAATTACGTGGGCTCATCTGGTCTCTGCGGCCATATGGGTAGGCGGCGGAATATTTCTGGGAGCGGTTCTGGCTCCGGTTCTCAAGCACACGTCCCTCTCACTGGAAGAGAGGATCGGTCTCATGATCAGAGTGGGCAGGAGGTTTAACATGATAGGGGTCCCTGCCCTTGGGGTGCTGATCGTGACGGGAATCTACACCTCGCGCGGCCTTCTGTCTCATCCGAATCTCCTGCTGGAGTCAAGCTATGGCGTCTACCTCACGGTCAAGATGATTCTTGTGGTAGCGGTAATCATCACGTATGTGGTCCATGTCAGGGTGATCAACCGGAGTGTGGAGGAGAAGATAATGTCAAAGGAGCTCTCCGAGGCCCAGGTGCAACGGGTACGAAGGAAGATCATCGTGCTGGGAGAGCTGGTTGCCGTAATGTCCGTGGCAATTCTGTTCTTTGCGGCCCTACTGGATGCCGGCGTCTGATCTTCCACTAATGCGGATCTCGTACCCGTCATATGTCCTGCCGACGCCGTACTTGCATCCGGTTATCTTGGATGCCACGTAGAGGTTCGTCTCCAGGTGTTTTGAGATGCTGCCGATCCTGTATACCGTCGTGCCCTCTGCTATGCTGGCAGGCACCACAAGCATGTCTGACAGGTTGATGTCCGTGCCGGGGGACTCAAGAAGCCTGCCGGATATGCCGGCGGGGAACCCCTCCCTGCCCATCAGTCCGTCGGATCCCGTTATGGATGCAGGATCCTGCGTGTGCACCATGACGGCAGCTCCCTTGTCTGCGGCCTCCTCCCCGCTTAGAAGCGTGTTGACCTGAAGGCCGCCACGCTCCAGCGTATCCAGCAGGGGCTGCACGCTCCGCGATATGGCATCCCGGGAGTACCCGCAGTACGTGCAGAACAGGTTTGCTATGCGGCCCGGCCTACCTGTCAGCGACACGGCGGCAACGCCTCTTGACGGATGCACCTCCAAGGAGATCCTGCCGCCCCCTCGCGGATAGTACCCGCGCCTCTTTACGTCCACAGAAAAGTTGATGCCCATGCGGGAGTATGCGGCGGCCAGCACGTACCTGGTGTAGTCCGTTGTGGGGCTCCACGACACGTCCGTTCCTCCCATAATGTCGAGTTTCAGCCTCTTGGAGGCGGCGGCCACCGGGACGATCAGGGTCTGCAGCACCAGCGGGATGGAGCCGGCGGTGCCGATATCCTGGCTCAGATCCATGCTCTGTACGGGGCCCGGCTCAAACTCCAGAACCTCCGAGCCTATCTCCAGCCCCTCCACCCGGGCGCCGCACACCCTGGCAAGCAGCCTGATTGCGGCAAGGTGTTGCGCCCTCAGGCCGGGCACCTTCCTGCCCCTCCTGATATTCACAATGCGCACCGGCGTTCCCGTTATGCAAGACAGCGTAACTGAGGTACGCAGTATCTGGCCCCCGCCCTCGCCGCGGGATCCGTCTATCTTTAGGCAGTCCACTATAGTTTTTTAACATGCGGCATATTAGAACCTCGGTGTGGACGGACTCCTTGTGGGACGGTTTCAGCCATTTCATCTGGGGCACCTCAGCGCAGTGGACTTTGCCCTGGCCAAGACAGACACCCTGTGGTTGGGAATAGGAAGCTCAAACAAGACGCGGGAGAGGGACAATCCCTTCTCTGCTGACGAGCGGCAGGAGATGATTGCCGAGTCCTTGGGATCCGTCAGATCCCCCAGAGTAAGGGTGTTTCCGATACCGGATGTGGACGATCATCAGAGATGGATCAAGAGCATAGACGACGTGGTGCCCCGTTATGGGATGGTCTTTACCATAGACCGGCTGACTGCCCACCTGTACTCTGAGCGCGGCGTTCGGGTTGTCCGCGTCCCGCTTGTCAACAGGGATGCGCTGTCCGGCACAGGGGTACGGACCCTGATCCGGGATGGCGGCAGGTGGGAGCACTTGGTACCCGATGGCACAAGAGAGGTTCTCCTGCGTTTGGACGCCAAGGAGCGCCTGGCCTCCCTTTAAATTATAAATAGTGCCTCAAAAGACGGCAAACAGGAGATCATACTTGGAATATCTAGTCATGTTGCCCGGCCCCACAAACGTTCCCGAGCGGGTCACGCGCGCCATGTACGTTCCCATGATAAACCACCGCAGCAACGATTTTGTAGAGCTGTACGAGCAATGCGTCGAAAAGACAAAGGCCGTGTTTCAAACCCAAGGTGAGGCCGTGTGCCTCTCTTCGTCTGGCACCGGTGCCGTGGAGGCAAGTGTCGTCAATCTAATCAAAAAGGGAGACAAGGTAATAATTCCAGTCAACGGCGAGTTCAGCAGCAGGCTGTCACAGATGCTAGAATGGGCCGGGGCACAGGTGGTAAGGCTGACGACGCCCCTAGGCGAGAATGCCACGTTTGACCAGGTAAGGGAGGCATTTGACAACAATAAAGACGTCAAGGCGTTCTACTGCGTCTGGAATGAGACATCCACGGGAACCATGCTCCGATACCTGGACAGGGTAAAAGACCTGACAGCCAGGAATGACTCATTCTACGTAGTGGACGGCGTGTCGATTGTAGGCGGCGAGGAGCTCCGTATGGACAAGTGGGGTGTTGATGTTGCAATGACCGGCGCACAAAAGGCCTTTGCCGCTCCGCCGGGGATCTCGCCCATATGCGTCAACGAGAGGACAAAAAAGTACATGACGGACAATCCGCCAAACACGATGTACTTTAACCTGCCAAGGTACTTCAAGTACTACAGCGAGTCAAAGCATACTCCGTTCACTCCCGCGCTTCCCCTGCTGTACGCATACAACGAGGCCATGAACATCATACTGGAAGAGGGACTGGATGCGCGGATAAAACGGCACCGGGTCTGCTCCGAGGCCCTGTACTCTGGCCTGAGCGCAATAGGACTGACACCCTTTGCCAAGAAGGACTCGCGCTCTACTGTGGTAATTGCGCTGAACTATCTGGATGGGTTGAAGGATAGCACGTTTAGAAACACGCTAGCAGAAAAGTTCAGGGTGCTGGTTGCCGGCGGCTTTGGTGACCTGAAGGGAAAGGTATTCCGCGTAGGCTGCATGGGAGAGGTCAACAGGTACCATGTAATGAGAACCATCTCCGCCATCTCATCGACGCTGGCAATGATGGGATACCAGACAGACTCCCGGGCGGGGCTGCTGGCAGCCGAAGAGAAGCTGGCCGCTCTCTGAGACCAGCTCAATTCAGGCCACTAACCACGGATGTCCATGACGGCATGAACGGTCATGACAATCTGCACACTAACGACGGTATTGCCGCGGTGTTTTTATGCGGATTTGTCATGTCGCATGCGGTAATGAAATCAATCGCCGCAACGGCATCGGTAGCGGAAGCGGAACCTATCCCAGCAGCGGCGCCAGATACGATGCTTCGTACCATAAAAGCGGACTTTGACCGGTCCGAGATCCATCACCAAGATAGAGTGGCTGCCTGCATCTTGTCTCGCTTGGCCGGGATCATGGGCAATATTGGGATTTAGGCCATCCGTTTGGTCCGTCTCAGATTGCGCTTGCTGCGCGCCAACTCTAAACTCTAATATAAGGAATTTCAACAACCACACTGTTGACTTTTCCCAGAGATTCCCTACTCTTAGTGGATTTTACCGCCACAATAAAAGGCAGCGACGTAATCGTCGATTCGACGAACAGGAGCCGGACGGGGGAAGACGCGCCGGATGATTTTGAACCGTCAGGATCCAGACTGGTATCTATCAGCAGTGTGGCATTTGCCGTCACCGAGGGGTTTAATGAAGCCCTGGCAGAGTCAGAGGTGGGTGCCACTCTCAGAGTGGAGGTGCCGCCAGAGAAGGGATACGGTAAGAGGGATCCCGGCAAGGTAAGAATGGTTCCGCATCGAAAGTTCGGCGACGATGCAGAAAAGATATCCGTGGGCGACTCGATCGTTCTGGACAACAAACCTGCAACCATACGCCATATCGGATCCGGCAGGGTCCAGCTAGACTACAACCACAAGTATGCCGGAAAGACCATCGTGTATGACGCAACCGTGTTGAAGTTCCTTCAGTCAGATGACGAAATAGTTGAGAGAATTATTGCCGAAAGGTTTCCACACAAAAACCTTCCAACCTTTACAATTTGCGATGGGGAGGCCACCATAGACATCCCCCAGGAACTCTTCAGGCTAGAGGCTCTCGTGAGCATCAAGTATCTGACGCAGCTGGACATATTCGGTTTTACAAGCGGTCTGACCAAGCTGAGTTTCATCGAGTCGTTTGCCAACAAGAAGGCACAGTCCGCACCACCGCCAGGGGACGAGGCCGTACCGGCACAGGCGCCACAGTCCGCAAGCGCATAATATCTCACAGAACCAACGTGCTTTCTGCTAGGGAGATGGCTTTCGTCTTTGTCATTTTTTTCTCCTTGAGAATGGTGTACCGTTCGGGCCTCATGTCCTGCGCCATAACCAGCGCGCTGGCAAGCGTATCACGATCCAGCCCTATCTGTTCTGCCGTTGTTGGCGCACCCACGTCCCGCAGAGCTTGGGAGATCTTTTTCCAGTCCCGGCCATGAAGCTTTGCCATCATGATCGCGCCGATCCCACACTTTTCTCCATGCAGGCCAACCTCCGGCGCTATCTTGTCTAGCGCATGTGAGAACAGGTGTTCTGCTCCAGAGCATGGCCTGCTGCTTCCCGCTATGCACGATGCCACCCCGGCACTGATCAGGGCCTCGACTACCACCCTTGCGTCTATCCCACTCTTTGCAAATTTGGCCGCATTCTCCAGCACGATTCCTGCGCTCAGCATGGCCAAGCTCGCAGAATACCTGCCATAGTACTCTCCAGTCCTGTCCCGCCCCAGCTCCCAGTCACTAACGGCAATCACGTTTGCAATCAGGTCCCCGCACCCGCTGGACAGCAATCTCCGGGGGGCGCCCTTGATTATGTCAATGTCCACAAACACGCCCAGGGGAGCTGTAGCCACCATGGAATGTGGCCTGTCGCCCTTCAGCGACACGAATGGGCTGGCAACGCCGTCATGGGAGGCCGCGGTGGGCACGCTGACAAAGGGCACCTTCAGATTGAATGCCAACATCTTGGCGGCATCCACCGCTTGGCCGCCGCCAATACCCGCAATGAGTCTGCTGTGACGCCGCATCACCTGGTTCTCCAGTATCTTTAGGGCGCCCACCTCATTGCTTGGTGCCAGATGCCAGTCGTACCTGATTCCGCAGTCCTCTAGGGATCTCTCCACCCTGTCCTGAACCAGCTTCCTTACATTCACCCCGGAGATCAGGGCCATCCTGCCTGTCCTGCCAAGCGAGCGGACAAAACCTCCGATGCCGCCGATGTTCTTCTCGCCTATCACTATCAGCCGGGGGAGCTCCATTGTATGAGATGATGTTGATTCCGGGGGTTTTCCCACCACGGGGCCATTGGGGGGCACTACGCCACCCCCCTGTTGGTGTGTGATTCCTTAGATAAGGGCACATTCTGTAGTAAAACGGCATCCAAGTCTGCCACGGGCATTATCCCTGCACGAACTATAAGAACATAGGGAATTAATCTTATGTGCTCCGATCGAGGCATTCAGGAGATAGCAGTCATGGGACTGCCGCTCCTAGGGCAGGCTCGCCACGGACATCTCCGGCCACCCGGACACAGGCGGGTGCGGCCGGATGCAGATCCATGCATGCCGTTTTATCCAAACGCTGCGCCTGTGTTTTGGATCGCCTGCTTGCGCAGACCTTTTGTGGCAGGGCATGGGGGCGCCGTTAAGTGTGGCCGGTACCTACCGCACGGGTCTGTCCGCGGGGTGCCTGCCGGTTCAGCAGGGAGCCGGGTCTGCTCTGGCATCTCGGGCCGTTTCGTGAAGGTTTGGGCGTAGATGATGGCAGGTATGGTAGAACATGGGTGTTTGATCCCACACTCAATCACTAACAAAAAGTTATTTAAACGGGTGCTGTGCACCCAAGATAACTTTACAGGTGTATTTTTTGTCGAATAGTGTAGAAGAGAAGATTCTTCATGGAACAACCACGGTAGGTATCAGGGCCAGCGATGGTATTATTCTGTGTGCGGACATGAGGGCAAGCGCAGGCTACTTTATCGCAAACAACAACACAATGAAGATCCAAAAGATTGACGACCATGCGGGACTCACCTTGGCAGGCGGTGTCGCCGACGCACAGAATATTGTAGACGTGTTGAGGTACCATGCAAACCTTCATCGAATTCAGAACCAGGAGGCCATGCCCATCAAGACCTTGACCAGACTCACGTCCCTGATCTTTCATCAAAACCGCGGCTACCCGTTCATAGCCGACATCCTGATGGGCGGATACGACAGAAATGGGCCTGCCCTCTTCAACATTGATATGTTTGGATCCGTCGAGGCCAAACCATACGTAACCACCGGCAGCGGATCGCCTGTGGCATACGGTACGCTAGAGGAGGCATACCACGACGGCCTGACGGTGGGTGAGGCAAAGTCCATTGCGTTGCGCGCGGTAAAGGCGGCAATTGTTAGAAATATAGGCACCGGAGACGGAATCAATATTGCCGTAATAGACAAGAACGGCTTTCAGCTTCTGACCAAGGAGCAGAAGAAGGCAATTATTCAGCTATAGTGATTTAATGCAAAAAAGACAGCAAGAAGTATCCAGCAGCCAATACATAATGGCAACCATACTAAAAAGTATACCCCGTGAGGCCGGCGTTACAAAGATCGAGTATGAGGGACCCCGGATTGCCCTGTACACCAACTCGCCCAGGTTCCTGATGGAGAACAACAACATCATATCAAATCTGGTGAATGTGATCAAGAAGAGGATCATAGTCAGAACGGACGAGTCCATACGAAAGCCCGAGAGCGACGCGCTCAGAATACTAAGGGAGCACATGCCTCCGGATGCCAAGCTGGGGGGCGCCTTCTTTGATACCGCCACCGGCGAGGTCTCTCTGGAGGTGAAGAGGCCGTGGCTCCTGCAGAGGAATGTGAAGGAGTTTGATCACACCGAGATAACTGAAAAGATCGGGTGGGGGTTGCGCGTGCGCAAGGCCACCACAAACCCGTCTAGCACCATACGTGAGATCAGCTACAACCTCAAGGTATCATCAAACGAGCGCGGCAAGCAGCTGCGCCAGATAGGCGACGAGATCTTCCGGCCCCGGCTGGCCCAGCGCACAGAGGTGTCGCTTCTCACGCTGGGCGGCTTTGGGCAGGTCGGACGCTCCTGCATGCTGCTGTCCACGCAGGAGAGCAAGGTTCTGATCGACTGCGGCGTCAATCCCGGAGCCCAGAACCCCGTGGACTCGTTCCCCCGGCTGGACTGGATAAACACCACCCTGGATGACCTGGATGCCGTGGTGGTAGGGCATGCACACCTTGACCACACGGGATTTCTCCCCGTACTGTGCAAGTATGGATACAAGGGACCCATCTACTGTACAGAGCCCACGCTGCCCATGATGAATCTGATTCAGCTTGACGCCATCAAGGTGGCATCGGCACAGGGAAAGACCCCCATGTATGCAGAGCGCGATGTGCGGCAGATCATGAGGCAGGCAATAACCCTGCCATACGGGAGCGTAACGGACATCTCTCCGGACATCAAGCTGGTTCTGGCAAATGCGGGACACATACTGGGCTCGGCCCTGTGCCACTTTCATATCGGCAACGGCGTTCACAACTTTGTGTACTCGGGGGACATCAAGTTTGCAAAGAGCATTCTGTTCGAGGCCGCCAACAGCAAGTTTCCCCGGGTCGAGACACTGCTGATAGAGAGTACCTACGGCGCCAAGGAGGACATCCAGCCGTCCAGGCAGGAGGTCGAGTCCACATTCATCAATGCGGTAAACAAGACCCTGCACGACGGCGGCAAGGTGCTCATACCGATACCTGCGGTGGGCCGCGCCCAAGAGATCATGATGGTCATCGACAAGTACATGAAGCAGGGCCAGATAATCGAGGCGCCCGTATTCACCGAGGGGATGATATCTGAAGCGTCGGCAATCCACGAGGCGCATCCCGAGTATCTGGCGTGGGAGCTCCGGCAGAAGATACTGGAGACCGACGACAATCCGTTTGATTCGCAGTACTTTACCAATGTGGAGCACCCTGACGCGCGTGAGGAGGCACTGCGCGAGGACTCGCCGGGAATTATTCTGGCCACATCTGGAATGCTGGAGGGGGGACCCGTACTGGAATACTTTAGGAATGTGGCGCCGGACAAGACCAACAAGATTCTGTTTGTGTCGTACCAGGTAAACGGCACCATGGGCCGCCGTGTGCTGGACGGCGCCAGGCAGATCTCCCTCTTGGGAAGGGAGGGCAAGGTGGAGGCTGTCAACATCAACTGCGGAATAGAGAAGCTGGACGGCTTTAGCGGACACAGCGACTACAACCAGCTGATGTCGTTTGTGCAAAAGCTGCGTCCCAAGTTGAAGCGCGTGCTGGTAAATCACGGGGAGCGGAGAAAGTCAGAGAACTTGGCGCTAAACATACGGCGGATGTTCAAGGTTCCGGCACACTATCCACAGATTCAGGAAGCAATAAAGTTATTTTAGATCATACTCGGGCTTCCATATCTTTACGCCCGGAGGCACCACGACGATTCTCTCCTCGCCAAGCCTGGCAATGTCAGCTTCCGTGTTTTTTGCAATCAGGTATATCTCTTCCACCACGCCCCTGAGCTCGTCTATGTTTTTTTGCGCCAGCGGGGTAACCCTGAGTATCAGAATTATCTTCTTTTTGATGTCCTCCTTGATGTGGTGTATGTCGCTGGGATCCCGTATGGTGATGGCCTTCAGATACGTGGGGCCCTCATGCTTTTGCATGTGTAGATATGGTGTCATACTTTTACAAAAACCTTCTTTGAAGTTCGGGGCTGCTGGCCGGATTCCGGCTTTGTGCGTTTTTTGCACCCTGCCAGGCGGGCGCCTATATTCTGAATTTCAGATAGTCTGCCTCTGCGCATCTTTTGGCAGGTGTCTGCGACTGGTTGCCGTCGCGGCGCGTGTTGACCGCCACGCGTTTGTCTGCCGGGGCATCTGAGTATCTGACAGTCACAGATGCGGCAAAGTCAACATGCTGCAGACAGGTCTCCCCACGCAGCAGTGAGACAGGGCCCATAAAGTCTGCCACCTCCAGGGTTATGTCCCCGTCAAGCGCCAGTGCGCTGATCACGTTGTTCTCATCCATGCTTCTGCCCACTATCAGCTTTGTGTGCTGGTCAAGCCGGAAGTGCCTTCCAACCTTTAGCAGATCAGTGTCATTTATTGACGGCGTCTCCGTGTGGCCGAAGAGATCCTTTGCCCTCAGGCCAAAGGCGGGATCGGTCAGCAGGCATCCGCCGCCGGCATTTGGGGGGTCGACTATTCCAAACTCCCGCGCCATGTCCAGCTGCGCACGGCGGGTTCGTCCCCGTATCATTCCAAGATCCTCCCTGCTTATCAGTCCGCTCTTCTCCACGTCTGTGGGCGGCAACAGGCGTGCCGAGAGCGGGCGCAGTATCTTTCCCTCAAGTCCCGTCTCCTTCTCTATGGTCTTGAGCGCCTGTCTGTGCTGGCTCATGGGCCTCTGTCCCAGGACCTCGCCAGAGATGACAAACTCCGCGCCGATCTCCTTCATGTGCTTCTTTGCCGCCTCAAACATCATGGATCTGCAGTCGATGCACGGGTTCATGCCGGCGCCTATCCCGTACTTGGGGTGTTTTAGCATCTCGATGTACTCATCTCCGAGGTAGACCGTCTTCAGGTTGACGTCCAGCTCGTCGGCCCTCTCCCTTATCTCAAAACCGCAGCCCCTGCCGCAGTCAAAATCACAGAACGGTGTCTTGATGGCCACCGCAGATACCTCAAAGCCCTGCTTCTGCATCATCCTTACCGCAAGCTGGCTGTCAAGTCCGCCCGACAACAGGGCAACTACCTTCTTCTTCTCCCCGTCTGGCATGATCCAGAAACCAGCCCTCTAGTATACATACTTTGAGGAGGTACAAGCCTGATCCGTGTTGAGCCGAAACGCGCGCCCACACGCCCGAGGAATCATATGTTCGAGTCCGCAGGATCAGGGCCCACAGGCCCCTCATCAGAAATAAATGTGGAACGCAAGGACTGTACGCCGTGAAACAGCGAAGGGATCGGCTTCTCCGGTTCGCAGAGGAGATGGGCTGCAACGCCGTAGCGACCTTGGAGCCGGAGAACCTGTTCTACATGACCGGATTCTGGGGGGAGGCAGTGGGACTGCTAGAGGATGGCGGCCGCACCACGATTGTTGCCCCCGCCCTCGAGGCCGAAAGGGCCAGAGCCGAATCGGTCGACTGTGACGTGGTCGAGTCCGGACGGGGAGCCGAGATGATGTCGTACCTCACATCCAGGATTAAATCCGGCAGGGTGTGCGTTGACTGCCAGAACTACCACACGATGCAGTCGATAAAGAGGTCGGCTCCGGGGGTGGAGCCGTCGTCAGAACCCTTTCACAGCGCAAGGGTCGTAAAGGATTCGGCGGAGATTGCCACTCTTAAAAAAGCGTCGGGGATTATAGACGAGATGTTTGAGCTGTGCACGCAGAAGATAGGCCGCGGCCAGAAGGAGTCGGAGCTTCAGGCGAACCTGATGTCATATGCCGTATCGCGCCAGATGTTTGATACCGGGTACAGGTCCACCCTGAACCCGCTGATCATTGCGGGCGGTCCCAACGGCGCGCTGCCCCACGCACAGGTCACAGGGAGAAGGTTTGCCGAGGGCGATCTGATTGTGGTGGATCTTACCCTCAGGTACCGGGGGTACGTCTCTGATGCCACCCGGACGTTTGCGCTGGGGAGGATCTCCGATGATGCGGCCCGAGCGTATGATGCGGTCAGGGAGTCCCAGAGGCTGGGGCTGGAGGCTGCCAGGCCCGGCGCACGATGCAGCGAGGTGGATGGCGCCTGCCGCGACCACATCAACGGGGCAGGGTACGGCAAGTACTTTATCCACTCAACGGGACACGGAATAGGGCTGGACGTTCATGAGCGGCCCACCATATCCGGCGGCAGCGCCGCCGAGCTTGCAGAGGGCATGGCGGTCACAGTCGAGCCGGGGGTGTACATTCCCGGCAGATTCGGTATAAGAATTGAGGATTCCATAATAGTGGGGGAACGGCAGGCCGTCATGCACGGCTTTACCAAGGAGCTGGTCGTGCTATAGCCGCCTTGCGGTAAGCATCAGCACCTTCCACGGAAAGACAACCCTCCCGTCGCTCTCAAACCGCTTGACCCTTGCCGCCACGGCCCTTTTTATCTGCCTTCTCTTTCCTGCAGGGATCGAGTTAAGCTTTGCCCTGAGCGGTCCTGCCACATATCTGGTGTAGTTTCTCCAGTAGCAGTCCGCCGTCCCCGGGCTGTACTCAAAGATGCGCTCCCGGACTCTGATTCTGCCAAAGCCGGCACCGGTCACCACCGCCTTCAGGGCCTCCTCCGTCCCAAACCTGTCCATCTGCGGCGCCCCGGGAGGCAGATAGTCCGGAATGACCCGGATGATCTCGTCCAGGATGATCCTGTGGTACGGGACACTCTCTCCGGCGCCGTGCACCGTGACTGCCAGCGTGCCGCCCCTCTTCATCAGCCCCCTGATGTTTTGGAGGGCGCGCCCGGCATCCGGAAAGAAGAAGAGCGCAAACTGGCAGGTGACGACATCAAACTCCGCCTTAAGGCATGCGGTCTCTGCGTCGGCCACCACAAAATCCGCGCCGCTCCGTTTTTTTGCAATCCTGAGCGCCGACAGGGAGGCGTCCAGGCCCACAGCCATGCCCCCCGGCCCGATGCCGCCACGCAGCATGTTGATCGCTGCACCTGTTCCGCATCCGACATCCAGGATCCGGCTGTCCTGTCCGATCTCCAGCATCTCTTGGAGCTCGCGCGTGCTCTGAAACGGCCCCACGCCGGGCCCCGCCCACCTCCTGTGGTATCTGGGCGCCAGCTCATTCCAGATGCCGATCAGCTGCTGCTTGTAGCGCACGTCCTGGCTAGGCAATCCGCCGCTCTATCTCCCGCACTATAACGCCTGCTATCTCTTCCTTTGGCTTCCATCCAGAGGGGACGGCGGTATCAGAGTCAACTATTACCACCTCGTTGCATGCGGGATTCTGCCTGTACCTTTTGGTTCCTATGTCGTTTGCGACCACAAAATCGGCCCCCGTCTCTGCGATCTTTCTTCTGGCCTCTGCCACCAGATCAGCTCTGGATACGCCAGCCTCGGCCTTGAATCCCACCAGAAGGGCATCCCTCTGCAGGGCCCTTACCTGGTTGATCATCTTGGGCACCCTCCTCAGGGATATCTGCATGTCGGACTCTGAGCTCTTGATCTTTTTGCCGCTGGGGTTTTTGGGGGTATAGTCGGCAGCGGCCGCCGCCATTATTACAACATCAAACTTCTTCCCCAGCTCCCCCCCAAGCGCGTCTGCCATCTCCTGCGTCGTCCTGACTGGGATCACCCGGATCCCGGCCGGCGGGCTCTGGGATCCCGGGCCGTAGATCATGGTAACGCTGGCGCCAGCCGATACCAGCTCCCGGGCCACTGATACCCCGGTTCTGCCCGAGCTGGTATTGGTGATGACGCGCACGGGATCGATGTGTTCGACGGTGGGCCCAGCCGTCATGAGCACCCTCTTACCGGCAAGCACGCCAGAGCGCCCAAACTTGCGCAGGACAAAGTCCAGCACGCCCTCGGGCTCCGGGGCCTTTGCCTTCCCCTCTGTCACGTTTGGCGATACAAAGGACACCTCGTCCTTGAGAAAGAGGATGTTTCGCTTGACTGCCGCATTCTCATACATTGCCTCGTGCATCGCCAGGCACATTATGATCGGAATCTTTGCCCCAAGGCCCACCGTCAGAACCGCGGAGACCGGCGTGTCATCTATGCCGTTTGCCAGCTTGCCCAGCGTGTTTGCCGTTGCCGGATACACCACTATGGCGTCTGACCGCCCGTAGTCTGCCAGCTGCACATGCTCCAACTTGCCTGTGAGCTTTGTAACCACACCGTTTCCCGTAGCCCACTCAAAGTAGTCTGGCCGGATCAGGCTGGTTGCGGCCGGGCTTGCCACACAGGTGACATCGGCCCCGTGTCTCATAAGGAGCCTTGCCAGCTCGATGGCCTTGTAGGCGGCCACGCTTCCTGCCACGCATAGGACGATCCTTTTGCCTGCAAGCTCCGTGCCATGGGAACCCACAATGTCAAGAGACGGATGATCCCTTCCGGTCTTCAAACTCGATCCCCTTCAAGAATTCCTTGGGTGTATCCGCGCTGCGCGCGGGGAATCTGGACTCCTTGACGTCGCAGACGTACTCCCTTACGGCATCACCGATCTCCTTGGACAGATTGCGATACCTCTTCACAAAGCTGAACTGCAGCTCATACATGCCGAGCATGTCCTGGATCACCAGCACCTGCCCGCTGCAGCCGGGACCGGAGCCGATCCCGATGGTGGGGATGTTCGCCACATCCCTGGTAATCACCTCTGCCACATCATGCGAGACCATCTCAAGCACTATGCAGAAGGCGCCTGCCTGCTCCAGACTTCGGGCATCGCGGATCAGTCTTGCCGCAGACTCCTTTGTCCTTCCCTGCACCCTGTAACCCTGCGAGAGTGTGGTGGTCTGGGGCTGCAGTCCTATGTGTCCCATTACAGGTATCCCCACACCCACTATGGATGATATGGTGTCTGCCATCTCGGAGCCGCCCTCCAGCTTTACCGCATCTGCTCCTGCCTTGATCAGTCTTCCGGAGTTTGCTATCGCGTCTGTTATGCTTGCCTGGTACGACATGAATGGGAGATCCGCTACTACCAGGGCGTCCCTTCTTGCGCGGCTTACCGCGGAGGTAAACAGACACATCTGGTCCATCGTAACGGGGATGGTGCTTTGATACCCCATCATCACCATCCCGGCGCTGTCACCCACCAGAAGCACGTCAATCCCGGCGCCGTCACAGAGGCGGGCCGTGGTGTAGTCGTAGCTGGTCAGCATGGTGATCTTCTCCTTCATCTTCAGTATGTCTGCCACCGTCTTATGCAAGACGGGCCCTCTCCCTCAGGTTGCTCTCCATATGTAACATAGCCTCAGAGAGCACCCGGCCATTGTCGTAGTCCCGTAGGATTCCCTCCAGCGACAGCCGATCCGCAGCCGAGAGATCCCGGCAGCGGTCTGCCAGGAGTCCCATTGCCCGTACCACGTTGTCCACTATTGTGATGTCCGCATCGCCGGCGGTTCTAGAGAACGGGTTGAGATCAAAGGCGACAACGGTCTTGCCTGCCGCCTTCAGGGCCCGGGTTCGGTCCCCATCCTCCAGCGGCACCACCACCAGATCCGCAGCCAGGATACCGCCCGTGTCGGCCACCCTCCGGGCCGAGTCGATGCCGGGAAGGCTTCCCCGTGACGCAGGATCAAGCCCCAGCACCGTGTCAGAGCCGCACTCCTTTAGCACCCGCGCGATGCTTCTCCTCCTCTCCTCGGAGGCATAAAACAGATTCACCTCGATCATCGAGCCTGATGACCGGGCAAGCCGCAGCATCTCCTGCGGGCACAGGGCCGCCGTGTTTCCGTTGACCGAGATCACCGGCGAGGCCGCAAGAAGCATTGCCGCAGCCGCCGCCCGTATCGCCCGCCTCGCAAACCCCGCGGTCTGCTCCCCCAGAAGGTAGTCAAATGCCTCGCCCCGGCCGTGGGCCAGGAGTCCCTCCCTAGCGACCAGGCCGGCGCTGTATCCGTCCACCAGCAGCTCCCTTATCCGCAGGGACTCCGCCCGCGGGTGACTTGCAGGCACCACGGACAAGTATCACGCACCCCCCGGCTCTCTTAATCTGGCCCCGGAGTTGTCCACCCCGGATCGGATGATTATGGCATCCCCGTACCCCCGGAGCACGTCCAGAACCTTCTGCTCCGTCTCCGAATCAACCAGCGCGAATATGGTCTCCCCAAACAGCGCCACGCCGCAGCCGATTCCGTTCCGGCGCAGCTCATCTGACACGGACTCCATCCTGGGTGTCATCACGTTGATGTGTCTTGCAAACTCCATTGACATGTCCTGAAAGTCGGCGCGATCCCGGGTTCTGATCAGCCGATCCACCATCCTGCCGCCAAGACCGTTTATCGTCTCAAGTTTCTCCGCGATGAACCGCCTTGTGGAGATGGGCGAGAAGCAGATCAGGACGACGCGGGAGTCAAGAACCGTCTTCTTCAGCGCTCCAACCCCAGGGGCACCTGCCCTTGTCCTGATCTCAAACCCCCCGTGGTACGAGGCAATCACGTCCCCCAGTCCCGTCCTACAGCGGACTTCGGCGCCGTGGGCAATCTTGCCCACATCCTCCCTTGGCAGATTCAGGCCCAGCGCCTTGTTTAGCGCAAAAGCAAGCGACAGCGCGGCGGCCCCGCTGGAGCCAAGCCCGTATCCTACGGGAACGGAGATCTCATGGTGTATGAACGCGCGATATCCCCGGCGGCAGCGCTCAAGAAGAGCCCTTGCCACAAACTCTGATACCCCGGTGTCGCCCGACCTGTACCCTCCGGTGGTAATCACAAACTCCGGAGCTGGCGCTGGTTCCACCCTTACCGTAGTGGTGACCCCGTCCTGAATCGAGAATCCTGCACCTAGGGTTCCAGCTCTGTCCGGCTCCGCGTCACACCCATCCACGGCCGCTTTGAAGAAACCGGTAATGTGCGCGGGGCAAAAGGCTACGGTTTTCATCTGCCTATTTAAATTCAGAGAAAAATATAAAAATATGGCTTAAATAATTTAAAGAAGTTTAAATTGACTAAATACACCAGGCGCCTTCAGAGAATAGGAAACAGCATCCTAGTCTCCCTCCCCAAACAGTGGATCGATGAAAACGAGCTGGCAAAGGGCGACGAGGTGCAGATCGAGGTCGGCCAGAACACCCTCACCATCACGATCGGCAACGAGATGCGCCCGACAAAGGATGTGACCATATCCTATCCGCTGCCAGAGGAGGAGAATATAGTGGCCAATATCACGGGGGCCTATCTTCTGGGGTATGACCTGATCCATATCAGGCGCGTCAAGTCCATTCCGATACAGGACAGGCAGAACATAAGGGACTCGATCAGGAAGCTGGTGGGAATGGAGATAGTCGAGGAGGAGGCATCCACCATCTCCGCCCAATTCCTGCTGGACGCGGCCACGCTGAATCCCCAAAGGATACTCAAGAGGATGAGCGCCATAGTTCTCGGGATGTTTGGTGATGTGCTGGACGCGCTCGTCTCCAAGGACCGGAGCAACCTGCAGACCCTCTCCAGCAGGGACGATGAGGTCAACAGGCAGTACTTTCTGCTGGTGCGGCTTATTCGAAACGCAATCACCGATAAGAGGCTTGCCAATGCGTTCAACCTGGAGAACATCAATGTGATGGATTACCGCATAGCCGCAAACATACTGGAAGGAACGGGCGACACGATAGTGGAGCTGGCAGGCGCACTTCTGAAGACATCCGTCGGGAGCGACGAGCTTGGGAGGATCCACGCAGTGGTAAGGGGCCTTCCGCAGATAGAGGAGTGGGCCATAGAAGCGTTTGTGAACAACGACAGGAGGCGGGCCATAGAAGCCATTACGCTCCATAAGAGAAGCCAGGACAGGATAACCGCCATGAGAAACTCGCTGCAGGATGGGAGCCAGGTACCGATCGACTTTCTTGACATACTCTACATGTTTGAC
The DNA here is from genome assembly GCA_965206845.1 of Cenarchaeum sp. Classification (GTDB taxonomy): domain Archaea; phylum Thermoproteota; class Nitrososphaeria; order Nitrososphaerales; family Nitrosopumilaceae; genus CAYGAM01. Next base: position 890,045 of record OZ242221.1, read on the forward strand.
AGGGTGGAGAGATCCTGGGCGGACATTGCGGATCTGGTCAAGCCGGTCTACGGCAGGTCAGACTAGCCCGTTCTTTGCCGCGTATACCATGACGGCGCATATGGTCTTTGAGTCCTGTATCTTTCCCTGTGTGATCATCCCGATGAGCTCCCCGATATCCATCTTTACCACCGTGATGAACTCGTCGTCGCCGGGATCCGCCTCGGCCACCTTCTTGAGGCCGGAGGCCACATAGCAGTGGATCAGCTCGGTGCTGTATCCTATGGAGGGATAGTATGAGAGCAGCGGGATCATCTCCTTTGCTCGGTATCCGGTCTCCTCGACCATCTCCCGGTGCGCGCACTCGACGGGATCTTCGCCGCGCTCTATGGTGCCTGCAGGAATCTCCAGCACGTATCCGTGCGGGTACCTGTGCTGCCTCACCAGGACCACCCTGCCGTTCTCATCAAATCCCAGCATGGCGGCAGCCCCACCATGCTCCACCATCTCCCGAACCGTGCTTCTTCCCTCTATCTTGACATGGTGTTTGCTGAGGCTCAGTATCTTTCCAGAGTAAATCTCCTCCCTCATGTACCTGTACAGGGTGTGCGCTGGTGTTTTATTGGTTTGGCCGGGCCGGAGGTTCTAGCTGCCCGCCCGCCGCGCGTCATCACACATTTTAAGACGGTGCCATAACTATGCACATGGCAGAGCCATGTTCCTGCAAGTGTCATTTTGGCGGGGCGGTAAGCTGTCCCGGCTGCAAGGCAGAGCATGACGGGGCCTTCAGGTGCGAGCACTGCAAGTAGCTATCGCCCAGATGCAAGCGCCTTGAGGTTTGTCAGCTCGGTCTTTAGCGACTCGATCTGAACCCTGGTCTCAAGGTTTGCGATCTCTGCCTTGAGGTGCTCTATCTCTGAGTCCTTTATCTTAACCGTGGCTCTCAGTTGGTCCAGCTCGTTGTTCAGCTCGATCTTTGCCTCGCTTATCTCGGCATCGTTTGCCGCGCTTCCATCGGCCTTGAAGACCTGGACGACCTGGCCCTCGTTGGTTGCGCTCTTCTCCCCATGCCCGGCTTGTGCATGTTCCCAAGCCTTCATGTAGTCGGCGCTCTTCTGCGAGAACCAGCACGCAAAGGTCAGAAACCACGTTATGGTCACCGCCATTATGAAGATAAAGTTGAGTACCGGGGCAAATCCCATGAACCATGGCCATAGCCCGGTCAGAACCGCGGCAAACGCACCTGTTGCGACGGTGGCTAGCTGGTTTCCCAGGTATCCCATGACACTGATAGAAATTTCTGGTTTATAATAGTAATGGCATCAGGCGGGGGTATATGCTCAGATCCAAGGTCTGTCTAGGCACAAAAATACATGACACCATGCAAAACCACGTTTAGCATTGAACGGGATCAGGGTATGTACAGGCGGGGTTTTGCCCCACGTACACACGGCATCCGGCCCGCGTAGGAGGCGCATGCGTGTCTACCGATACGGCTCCTGCCCTTCAGCAGCTGTCGCTGTCATTTGAGAAATGGTAAAAAGAAGAGGGGGAAACCGTCTGATCATTCGCTGTCTGATCTTTGGGTTTCGGATTGTAAAATTTTGATCTTTTCCATCAGCTCGTTTCGTAGATCGCTTGCCACTCTTCTCACTGTTGGTCTTGGCACATCAAGATCGTCAACGATCTTGCTGTATATCTCCTGCTTGCTGGTCAGACCCTGGTCAATATAGGAGTTGATTGCCTCTTTGATAACGGCGCTTTGATTCGTTCGGATCATAGTTTCAAGTTTCTAATTGTTATATATAAGATTATTACTGCTGATTTGGTACGTGTAGTATATGAAAATCATGTCGCCCTCTGTCTGGGCCGTCAGTCATTGATATCTGCCTCCATCCATCTGGAATTTTGCTGTCTTATCTCGTCGATCGCCCTCTTGTTGCGGAACGCCATCAGCGGCGTCTCGTAGTTGTCGATGTCCAGTGAAAAGTGCAGTCTGTCGGTGTTGTAGTACTCGACATAGTCGTCCAGACCACCGTAGTGCCATATTTCCTCCTCGATGCTCCTGTGAAACCTCTCTAGTTTTCCGTTGGTCTGCGGGTGATATGGTCTTGAGTTGATCAGCTCTATGTTGCGGTTCAGCAGCTCGTTATCAAAGAGGGTCGGAGTCCAGGTGCCTGTCTGCTTCTTGTGGCCGCCCCTGCCGACGAAGCACGAGCCGTTGTCGGACAGGACAGTCGCCGGCACGCCGAACCTGCCGACGGCCTGTCGGAGCACCGCCACCGCGTTCTCTGAGGTGGCCTCCTTGAACAATGCCGCGCCCGTAACGCATCTGGAGGCATCATCAAGATACGTGATCAGGTTCAGATCCTTCATGCGCGGATCCTTCATCACATGCCAGTCAGTATGCCACATGGCATTCGAGTACAGGCGCTCGTACCTGACCCACTTGCGCCTCCTCGACTTTGCCGGAGAGTCGACGACCAGGCCGTTGGACTTCATTATCTGGTATACGCGAGAGTAGCTTATATCGTGTCCCTCCTTCCGAAGCCTCCTGGCTGTCCGTAGCACACCCTCCGGCTTGCGCCCGTGAACGTCTAATACCATATTGATTTCTTCGTTGGACGGTGGGAGATCTGCCGGCCGCCCTGCAGGCTGCTGGACATGGATCGAACCGATCCCGTTGAATTCGGCCCACAGTCGCTGCACATGCCTCTGGGTGGCGTTGATCTCTTCTGCGACCACCTTGGTGTCTTTGCCCTTCTCCAGCTGCCTGACGGCGTATCGGATGGCCTTGTTGGTCAGGCGTGTTGGCATGGGGTGCCTGGACTTGTGTAGTGTAAAATACTCTTGGGCAGTACGCCGGACTCTTGGCGCGCGACATAATTTCTGTACAATAGACTGCTGATTTGGTACGGGAGGAGCCCGCCATTCTGGCAGTCCCGTATGGCCGGGTCCCGTACGCGGAGTGCGCTGCGCCCGCCGACGCGCGGTCTGCAACCCTGCCGGCACGGGACTGCACCCGAGCGCGCTACGTGTGCTCTAGGGGCAATCAGGCGTGATCCTGCCGCAGGTAAGAGCGCGGTATCCCTTTAAAGTAAATGAAAAAGAAAGTAGTTAGTGAACCCTACTAATCGATTAGTTCTGTCCAACCTTTTGTGAAGACGGAGTTTCTGTAGAGTGGGACTGGCTGTCCAACGGTAAAGTCCATTGGCCTCATCCAGAAGATTGCCTTCGTCGGGCATACACCGATGCATGCACCATCAGAGATGCATCTCTCGGGGTAAAAGACGAATGCTTTCCCTCTCTTCCAGCCTTCAACTGGTTTTACTCTCAGTACGTCAGGTCCCAGTGTTGTGCATATCTCAACGCATAGAGCGCATCCGATACACATCTGTTCGCTGATGTCCGGTAAAATTGCTACTGGCATTTCAATCTAAGTCTGTGCTTGATCTTAATATAATTTACTTAAAATGACCAGATTATAACGGTGTTTGAAAATTTTATAACGGTGTTTGGAACCGGAGCCCGACCACCGACACGGATGTCTTCACAGAGAGATCGTTTCGCAACAGATCCGCTGTGATTCCCTTCTGTGAGCCCTTCAGGTTGATTATGCACATTTTGCTGATCTGCATCAGTGGAATGTTCAGCGGAGACAGGGTCAGATCCCGATCCATTGTCAACATGCAGGAGCAGACCACCCTGGATCCTGACTGCCCTGCCATGGCAGCCAGCATCATGACGTAGGAGTTCGGCATTCGGCCCGAGTCTCCCATGCCAGGCAGGCTGTAAAGACCGTTCAGTGAGTCCACGATTACCAGGCATCTGTTCTGCGAGACTGTCCGGTATGTCCTTGCAAGCATATCTACCAAGTTCCCTGCACATACCTGCTGGAGAACCGTGCCTGGCCTCTGGGATATGACGCCCGTCTTCACATATCCGCTGTACAGAAGATCAAAGTCCAGATAGATTACGGACGGGTGTGTCTTGGTCAGCTCTTCTAGGAACATCTGTTTTAGAAAGGGATCCCGGGCACACACCAGATTTAGTGTCTCTTTGCTGATGAGGTCTGCTACGCCCTCACCATTTTTAACCAACAGAGGAACAGGCCTGTTCTGGTATAATAATGAACCCGAGAAGCCTGATCGATGATTTTGCCGGGGCAGAAAAGATCTACCTCAACAACGCGTCTGTCTCCCTGCTGCCCACGGTCAGCATAAAGGCAATGACTGACTTTCTGGTGACGTATAACCGGGCGGGGCCCGACTCGATGTACGCCGACTCGTACGTCGCCGGAAACCTGCGGAGCACGAGAAAGGTGATATCGGAGATGATCGGGTGCAGGCCAGAAGAGATAGCTCTCACACAAAGCACCACGGACGGGATAAACATGGTTGCCAGCGGCATCAAGCTTCCGCCACACTCCAACATCATACTCCGCGGGGCCGCCCACGAGCACCATGCAAACTACTACCCGTGGCTCAACCTTTCAAAGAGGGCCGGGATAAAGAGTCTGGAGATAGACGACAACGGGTTCTTTGATATGCGCCAGCTGAAGAGTGCGATCGATAGCAATACCCGACTGGTGGCCCTAAGTCATGCGCTGTACAATACGGGCGCCATACTCCCCATACAGGAGGTGGGTGAGATTCTGGGGAAGGAGAACATCCCATTCTTTGTGGACGCGGCGCAGACTGTCGGCTGTGCTGGCAGTTTCGATGTCGGGGCGCTGGGGTGCAATTTCATGTCATTTAACGGATCCAAGTGGCTGTGCGGTCCCATGGGGACGGGACTGTTCTACTGCAGAAGAGACTCCGGCAGTCTGCTCGAGCCCACACAAATTGGCTACGAGTCGGCCATGATATACGATGGGGACCAGCTGGCGTTCAAGGATGCGCCGGACAGGTTCCAGGCAGGATTTCGGAACTATGTCGGCATGGTGGGATTGGAGGCATCGGCAAGATATCTGCTGGAGCACGGCCTGCAGAACATCAGGCGAAGGATCATCGTGCTCGCAGACCAGCTGCGTGACGGACTGGCAGAGATTCCGGGGGTTACGCTGTATGGGCCAGCCGAGCAGGAACGCAGAACCAGCATAGTCTCGTTTACCGTGGCCGGACACAGTCCAAAGCAGATAGTAGAGAGGATGGAGATGAGGGGCATCGTGCTTGCAGAGCGGGAGAGCCTTGACAAGAAGATGGTCAGGGCGTCGCCGCACCTCTTCAATACAGAGGACGATATTCAAGCGGTAATACGCGCGATCAGGGATCTATAGGCCTTCTTGCTCTTCGATTACTATCATTGTAAGCGTGGATTGTACATTCGGAACCTTGCGGATTCTGTTTGTGATGAGTGTCCGTAGTTTTTCCGTGCTGTCTGCGGTCAGTTTCAGAACTATATCATACACACCATACACGCCCTGAACCTCAAAGGCAATGCCGGATTCACCATCCAGCAGTTGCTTTACCTCGGTAATTATTGATCTGTCCGAACCCAGATCTGAGTTGAGCAGAACATAAGATGTTGGCACATCCAATTTTTCTTTAGAAGGTATTTAACTCTTAACAGAAGGCAGCGTACCGTATCGCGCCTTTCCCATTTAGGTACGGATGCGCACATTTCGGATGAGTGTTTGCGCACGTTCCGATGCAGCAGACAGCCAAGTACAGAACGGCGCGTGAGAAGACGGCCAGACGTACAAACCGCGCACAAACGACTGGCAGCCGCTCCGTGTACTGCAGGCGCATCAACACTGATTAGCGGCAACGCCATCGGCTTGACATGAAGCCGATAGATCTCACAATGAGCATATCGCCCAGACTGCCCACCTTTCCGGGCTCGCCGGGCCCGCAGTTTGTTCAGTGGAATAGGATACACGACTCGGGATACAACTTGGAGCTCGTCTTTTTTAGCACGCATACGGGAACGCATCTGGACGCGCCGTACCACTTTGCGGAGGGCGGCAGAAAGATACACCAGGTTCCCGTCGGCCGGTTGATGCGACGCGCGTCCCTGATAAGGTTGCCAGGGTCAGACAATCGAGGCATAACCGTAGATGACATAACCGGCTTTGAGGACAGATCTGGTCCCATAAAGAGGGACGACACACTCATCTTCAATACTGGCTGGAGCGGGCAGGTTGGCCGCGCATCGTACTTTGAGAGGAATCCGGGGCTGACGGCAGACGCCGCCATATACATCGCGGCAAAGGGGGTAAATCTGGTTGGAATCGATTCGCCCAGTATAGACTTGGGCACTGCCCGAGGCTTTCCGGCTCACGGCATACTGGCGGAGAATGACATTCTGATACTGGAGAACCTGATAAACCTGGAGAAGATCCGCGGCGCGCACTTTGACCTGGTGGTGCTGCCGTTAAAGATTCATGGAGCTACCGGTTCCCCGGTTCGGGCTGTTGCGGTTCAGCGCACAAACACGAAACGGTTGGATTTGTAGTTTCGGGAGAGTTCGCCGACTATGGGAAGCTGGTTTTTGCAGGACAGGCACCGGTTGTTCTCATCCAGGTTCCATGCCCGGATATCAAAGCCGAACCTCTCGATTGCCGTGGCGCCGCAGCGGAAGCAGATCGTGTGCTCCAGGGGATGGCCGGGCACGTTTCCCAGATAGGCGTACTCTAGCCCCACCTCCTTTGCCACGTGGTGGTGCCTCTCCAGCGTCCTAACCGGGGTCGCCTCCAGGTCCATCATCTTGTAGTCCGGATGAAACCGCAAAAAGTGGATTGGTGTATCAGAGCCCAGCTCGTCGTACACAAACTCGCACAGTTTTCTTGCGTACCGCAGATCGTCGCCTACCTGCGGAACAATGAGATCGGTGATCTCGATGTGGATGTCTGTCTTGTCTCTTATCTCTAGGAGTGTGTCAAAGATCGGCTGCGGGTCGGGCACCCCGATGTATCTCTTGGTAAAGCCGGGTTCTGCGCTGCCCTTAAAGTCCACGGTTATGCAGTCCAGAAACTCACCCATCATCTCCACCGTCTGGGGTGTGTCGTACCCGTTTGAGACAAAGACGTTGTACAGCCCGTTCTTGCGAGCGATGACTCCAACATCCCTGGCAAACTCGATAAAGATGGACGGCTGGTTATACGTATAGGCGATTCCGTCAGCCCCGTACTCCAGGGCGGTCTGCACCACCTCGCGGGGCGTCATATCCTGTCCCTCTACGCGCCTCCTCTGGCTGATATCATGGTTCTGGCAGTACCGGCATAGCCAGTTGCACCCGGTGGTGGCTATGGAGAGTACCCTGGAGCCGGGGTGAAAGTGAACCGCGGGCTTCTTTTCTATCGGATCAACGTGGCCCGCAATCACCTTGCCGTATACAAAGAGATCCAGCCTCCCGTCCGTGTTGCCGCGAATTCCGCACAGGCCAATCTGTCCTGGCGCCACCTCGCAGTATCTGGCGCATGCGGTACACCGCACCTTCTGCTGGGGCAGCTTCTCGTAAAGGGTGGCCTCCTTGCCCGTCATCCATTCTACTACAGGCTGTTCGCATATAAGATAGTACGGGTTGTTGCGCCATCCTGGCCGCAGTCACTATCTGCGGTTTGGCCCCTCCTGCTCGTGTGTGCGGGAGCCGTGTCTGGCAGTGCGCCGGCCGGTTCGGCCGTGAAAGCGTTGCGACAACCCCCAAGTGCCACAGCAACCCTAAAAGCGTGGCAGGACCACCACGTATCGATGAGCAAGGCAGGGAATGCGTGGCGAAGGATGCACGGACGGATCACAAAGAAACCCACCAATTTTTCATGGCTCATCGAGGAGAGGCTGGCCGGTTCAGGAATGCCCACCACGTACGACGAGTTTGACTGGGTAATGCAGCAGGGCGTCCGAGCCGTGGTGACCATGACCGAGAACCCGCTGCCCGACCGGTGGACGTCGAACGTGGACTATCTCCACGTTCCGACACAGGATCTTGCGGCCCCCAGCATAGACGGCATAGACGCGGCAGTGGATTTTGTGCACCGGCATGTGTCAAAGGACCAGCCAGCCATGGTGCACTGCGCCGCGGGTCTGGGCAGGGCGGGAACCATACTCGCATGCTATCTGATTCGACACAAAAATTACTCTGCGCGGGAGGCCATATCCGAGATAAGGCAGAAGCGGCCGGGATCCATACAATCAGACGCGCAGGAGCTTGTCGTGTCGTTTTATGAGAGGCACGTCAGGGGCTAGTTATTCTGGAATCGACTCTGAGACCATCTTTCCGTCAACTATTCTGATCTTTAGGAACCTGTTGTCCTTGAAGACCAGCGTCAGGCCGCCCTCACTGTCCGGATCTTCCACCTTTACCAAATCCTGCATTCTGATTCCGTCAAACTTTGCCATTGTATCACTCCGGAATCGAGACCGTCTCGATCTTGCCATCGACTGGCGTGATAAAGAGAAACCGGTTGTCTTTGAAGATGATGGTTATTCCGCCCTCCTTGTCGGGCTCCTCTACCTCCAATACCGGCTGTCCCAGCAGCCCATCATACTTTGCCATCGAGTTATCCAAGCTGCAGTGGGCCATAACCCTAATTTATGATTAGCTCGATCTCCGGGCTGTTGTTCTTGCAGCTCTGGGAGGGGATAAACTCGTGCTTCTGCCACGAGGCCTGCACCTCGGCGGATATGGCGTGTCTTCCAGATCCCAGCTCGGATGCCTGGAAGGAGATCCCCTCGTCAAAATCAAACAGCTCCTCCCTCACCTCCTCCTCGGTAAGCCGGATAAACGGCTTGAAGTTCTTTGCAACCTGAACCCAGACCCGCCGCTCCTTCATGGGATTGACAAGCAGGGGATTTCGGGTCCAGAAGATGGATGCCTTTCTGTAGGAGTCTATCTGGCTGCCCAAGGTCCGTTTTCTGAACCCCCCGACCTGCAGCTTGATGCCGTACTTTAGCTTGAAGACGACATCGTTTTTGTCGTATGCCTGGGTCCATCGCTCCTCGGTGAAGGAGGCCCGAATCTGGCCCACCATGGAGAATTTGACGTTGATTGTGATACGCTCGTCTGCGGAAAACCGATCCTTTGAACCCACCAGCTCCATGTTTGAAATCTGACTCATGCATGCCAGCTGTTTTGTATCCCTGTAATATTCCTACAGGTTCGGATCTCGGGCCGTGGGGCTCGTGCGTGGACTGGGAGGTTTGGGGATGCCGGGGTACGGCGCGGGCCGCACCCGGACGTGCCCGTGCGTTCTGCATTAGGCACGGATACGTGAGTGGGCGCCTAGCCTCCGTGCGACCGGTGCACGCCATGGTGGCCACCTGCCAGGCTCGTCTGGAATCCCGCGCCGCGTGGGGGTTGACCCAGAATCCGGCTGCGTGTGCGCGCACGCCTCGCCACACAGAGCGGCCAGAGTGGGAGTCACGGCAGCCGCGGCGTGCCCGGCCCACAGGGACAAACCAGGGAGGCATGAATCGCGGCAGGCAGGCCGCCGCAGTCTCACGGCGGTGTCCAGATGTACCGGCTCCCGGCTCAGGTATCCGTATTCTGGCGGTGACGCCAGACGGCGCCGCTGGCTGGAGCACTTCTCAGCCCTGCAGCAGGTCAAAAGATTTATTGTCTCTTGCAATACGGGATTAATGGAGGCAATAGACAGGTTTGACGTTTGTAGCAAAGACTGGTGGTTCAGATGGGATAAAGGCAATCACCTCTGCCATATCCACTCTAGTAGAGGAGGCCACCTTTGTCGCAAACGCCGAAGGAATTACATTCCGCGGAATGGATCCTTCGCATGTGGCCCTGATAGATATTCTATGGCCCAACTCCGCCTTTGAGAGATACGAGTGCGACAGCGACATAAAATTCGGGGTGCGGGTAGACGAGTTCTCAAAGCTGATCAAGAGGGCAAGCAAGAAGGACGACATTGAGATAAGCATCTCAGAGAACAACATGCTTTTAGTCACAATAGGCAAGAACAAAAAGTACAAGATGCGGCTGATTGAGAGCTCCGTCACAGACACTCCGCTACCAAAGATTACCTTTGACGTAAAGATTGGGCTTACCACGGGCACCTTTGACAAGATACTGGGCGATGTGCATGTGGTGTCTGACTATCTTACCATATCCACCACCGAGTCTGGCGCCGTGTTCTCGGGAAAGGGAGACGCAGGCGAGGTAACAATCGGGATGAGTCTGGGGAAGGAGGAGGACGATGCAGACTCGATAAAGAGCATGGATGTAAAGGCCGACGGCACCGGATCCTACAGCCTCGAATACCTCAATCCCATAGTAAAGGCGGTGGGATCCACCGCCGAGATCATCACATGCGAGTACTCGGAGTCAAAGCCGCTCCGCATAGAATTCATGGTGGCAAACATCGGCAGAATCCACTTTTACCTAGCACCCCGCGTCGACAACTAAAGATTTAAGTTAATTCGGGCAATTAGAGCTGAAAGTGAAGATTGTCATAAAATATGGTGGTACCTCACTTTCCACCGCCAAACAGATCAAAGACATAGCCGGGTTTGTGTCAGACAATTCAAAGAAGAATGATCTGGTGGTGGTGTGCTCTGCGATAAAAGAGACCACCGACCGCCTGATCGAGATATCGGCACAGGTCAACCGGGGCAACAGAGCTTGCGCAAAGCAGACGGTTACGCAGCTCATCCGTACCCACAGAAGGCTTGCAAGACAAACTATCACAGACCTTCAAAACAGGAACAGTCTGCTGGACTCGCTGAAGGACGACTTTGTCGAGCTTACCGAGCTGGTCGACGGCATAGTGCTGCTAGGCGAGATCACGCCGCGCTCCAAGGATTATCTTCTCTCGTTTGGCGAGAGGCTCTCAATAAAGATAGTTGCCCATGCAATAGCCGATCGGGGAACACGGTCACAGTCCATCACCGGCAGCGATGCGGGGATCGTTACCGATTCGAATTTTGGGGAGTCAAAGCCCCTGATGGATACCACCACACTGCGGGTCTCAAAGACGATCGGTAAGATACTGGCCGGAGGAATGATACCGGTGATAGGTGGGTTTGCCGGGGCAGACCAACATGGCCACATCACCACGTTTGGCCGCGGCGGCTCGGACTACACGGCCACCATAATAGGGGTGTGCATGCAAGCAGATGAGATATGGCTGATGACCGATGTGGACGGATTGATGACTGCGGATCCCAGCATCGTAAAAGATGCCATACTACTCCGGGAGGTTTCATACGTAGAGGCGACGGAGATGGCGCTGTTTGGGGCAAAGCAGATCCACCCCCGTACGTTTGAGCCGCTGCTGACAAAAAAGATACTCATGCGGGTGCGCAGTACCAGCAATACGTCAAACCCCGGAACGCTGATAACACCCTCCCCGAGCACGCGGGAAGAGAAGACGATCAAGTGCGTCAGCGTGAGGCGGCACAACGGGCTTGTCGACATCCGGAGCGGCAATATGGTGGGCGCCCGGGGCACCGCGGCCAAGATCTTCTCCACCCTGGCAAAGGCCGGCGTCAACATCACGATGATCTCCCAGAGCCCATCGGAGTCCAGCATATCCGTAGTGGTAAATAGTACCGATCTGGACGGGGCGATAAACGCGCTCGAGACTGAGCTGCTGGGCGGGATAATCAAAAGGCTGGAAGTCACCGTAGATGTTGCGGTTGTTGCCCTGATAGGCTCCGGCATGAGGGGCACCGTGGGCATCGCCGCGAAGGTGTTTGGGGCGGTTGCCAGGCACAACATAAACGTGGCAATGATCGCTCAGGGTTCGTCGGAGCTGGATCTGGCCTTTGTGGTAAAGGACGAGGATGCCGAGTCCGCCGTAATGGCCCTTCATGAGGAGTGCGAGCTCTCCTCGATCAACCAGCGTTTCGGAGTGTAGGTTGGCAACAGGCTTCTAGCGCCCGCCTGTCCCTTATGGCGGATGGCCGCGGGGCCGGCATGCCGGATGCGGTAGAGGTCGTGGCACGGCTGAGTCTGCCCACAGGACGGACACGGGCCGGATCAGGTCTTTTGCCGCACCGAGTTCGGGCCTTGAAAAGTTGACAAATTTTGTTATAGAATTGCCATTTATATTATAGAATTGCCACTATCTGTTTCCTTTTATCCTAATTTGTGTAACTGTATATAAATGGTAAGTAACTATGCTAGTGATTATGATGCCGAATGTCACCTAGATGCCTGCAAGACACAACCCGCAGTAACAGACTCTGAGCGGGGTGAGGTGTTTTGTGGCGGCTGTGGCCTTGTTCTGGTTCAGAGCGCGCCGGATGTATTAACTGACGGCCGCCTGTACATCCAAGACAGGCAAGCAGAAAGGACAAGAGTCGGTCCTGCCAGCTCGCTTACAATGCACGACAGGGGCCTATCAACTGTGATAGGAAAGGATGTGGACGCAACCGGCCGTGCCGTATCTTCCAGCACAAGGGAGACATTTAACAGGCTGAGGATCTGGGATCAGAGAAGCAGAACGCGTTCTTCCTCATCGCTGGCTAAGGCACTGACTATTTTGAATGCGACAAAGACCAAGCTGGGAATTCCCAGCCTCATACTTGAAGACGCGGCATCAATATACCGGAAGGCTGTTTCTGCCAAGCTTACCAGAGGACGCACAATGCAATCGCTGGTTGCCGCCTCGCTCTATGCAGCATGCAGAAGAACCGGCACGCCCAGAAGTCTGGATGATGTGGCAGGTGCGGCAAATGTCGCAAAGAGGGTGCTCTCAAGGGATCTCCGCATGTTGATCAGGAGTCTTGACATGGATCTGAACCAGTATGATACGTCTGCATTTGTTGTGAGGCTTGCCAACAACCTCAACCTCCGGGAGAGGATAAAGCGAGACGCCCTAGACATCTTGGCAAGGTCGGAGAAGGAGAGAATTACGGTGGGGAAGCACCCTGTGGCGCAGGCCGCCGCGTCACTGTATCTGTCGTGCATTATGAACGGGGAGAAGATAACCCAGAAGGGATTCGCGCAGGCAGCGGGCGTAAGCGACGTCACCATAAGAAACAGAATGGCACAGATCAGAGAGACTCTCCAGATGCGCTAGTGGCACCCGCCAATCTGCCGTAACAATACAACTGCCGGGATGGCGCGCCGGAGTTTGTGCCTGGATCTCGTACCGGCGGCAGTGATGTTGGCTCCAGTGTTCCGATCAATAAGACCGTGCCTGTGATGGGATGGTTCATGCCACGTGTGGCGCTGATGTGCGGACGGGTCACTGCATGTTGGGTCTTTTATCGGTTTGCGACGGGTCACGTCCGTAGCGTGAACTAGGAGTAGTTCCGCCAGGTGTATTTGCATTTTACGCACCGGTAAAACTGGGTGGTGGGCTCGTCAGCGCTGCGCGTCTGCAGCATCCACCAGACTGCCTCGTCATGCCCGCACTTGCCGCAGTCGATCTTTATAGTAGGAAGGACCTCCCGTCCCTCCGACTCGTCTAGTACATTGAATCCGGAATCGCTAGTATCCGTGCTGGGCGCATCGACATGAACCGCGGCGGCCTCTGAGTAATCGCACTTGTTACACCTCAGCCCAGTGAGTCCCGTCTTTAGACGCGTCTGACACACGGGACAGAACTTCATAGCTAGCTCTCCCGTATCGTTAATTTGAACAAACTCTCCAACTCTTCGATGTTTTTGGCTGCTACATCCGCTGCATCGGTAACTGCCTTGACGGGTTCGCTCTCGTTTGTGCTTACGCGCATCCAGCATTCCTTGGTGAGGGGATGCTTAACCATGACTCCAGCAAAGTTTATGTCCTGATTCTTGAGAAGTTCGTGCTGAATTATGTACAGTGCCCCTATATCGGACTCCTTAACTGACAGATTGATCTCGTCAGAAGAAGAGCTTAGTTTTTCGACTTTCATATGTTTCTGGCAGTCCACTTTATGGATATAAATCAAGAGGTGTATGCAGTTAACCCAAAAGTTAGGTTAACCTAATGCCTGCAAATCAAGCAATGCCCGACAATCCCCCGTATTTTGGTAAAAACCACGTTCAACTAACATGGCAGACGATCCAGAACACCGTCATCTGTAACGGTAATGCCGACGCGTACGGAATCAAAATCCGTACCGTGCATCCATGCCATGTTTGGAAAAACAAGGGACGCTCCACGCACGCTAAATTCGTGCCTGAACCAGAAAATTTCCCCAGACGGCGAGAACGGATACCGACATTCCAAACGCGGTGGCACGGGTCTTGCAGCATCATGTTGCCCGAAAGGGATTGCGGCCAGGCGCGTCACGCGCGGGATCCGCTGCTCAGTACAGAGGCAGATAGTCTGGATCCGGCGATTCTCCGGGATCGGGCCCGTGCCGGGCAAGTACAAATGTCAGGTTGACCTTCAGCTGCGTCTGCGTCATGCGCCGCTTGCCTGCCCCGGCCTGTTTGGACGTGACTGACAGCAGCATGTTTATCGCCACCCATGCATTGAACATCACCACCGAATACAGGAAGCAGAATATGCGGGCCGCGGTGTGCTTGCTGCACGTCTTTGCCCTCATGTTCTCTATCATGCGGTAGCCCGTCTCTATGCCCCACCTTTTGGAATACAGTTCGGCATCTGCCTGCGGCATGTTGGTGGCAAACCCGATGAACTTTTCCTTCGGGGGCAGGTCTTCTGACTCTCCGCCCTTGCGGCTTTTCTTCTTTCTCTCGGTTATAATCATGGTGTATTTTACCGAGACGCCGTCGGCGTTAGTGATGTACATCTCGGAGACTGCAGGGCGAATGCCTGCGGCAAACTCGTCGATGGCGCTTACCACGGGATCCGTGTTCTTGCACGGCACGATGTAGCCTGCATCCAGCTCGTCAAACATGGCAAAGACGTCTGCAGAAAAGAATTCCCGGTCAAGCAGGACTGCCCTGACGTTGGCGCCTGCATGGCGACACTCCTCGACCAGACTGCGCACGGATCTTGGAACAAAACCAAACGCCCCCATGTGAATGGCTCCCAGCACCAGGCGCGGCCCGCCCTCGACGCACTGCGCGGTGGCGTACCGCTCGAATGTTCCCGTCCCGTTCTTTCTTTTTGAGCGTGTCAGGTCGCTGTCGCGCTTTTTGTCCCACCGCGGAATCAGGTGCATGTCAATGGCAATTACCATCCCGTCGCCGGACAGCTGTCCCAGACCACGTGCCACATCCATCTGCAGGCGCACCGATCTGGCAAAACCGTCCATCAGATCGTTCTTGTCCGTCTTGGAAAGAACGCCATTGAACCATTCGTCAGTCGGGGAGGCGCGGTGGTTGGTCTGCGCCCCGACGATCCCCTCGATCCGGCCCCGCACGGCAGAGGCCACCGAGCCGACCGAGGAGCCAAGCGTCACTGCCCACAGCATGCCACGGTTAAAGTCGTCCAGCCCGTATGTCGCGTTTGCCTTGTCAGATACCTTGATGCATGAGAGGATGTTCTCCTCTGCTGCCATTCGCGATGCTTCGTCGCGCATTTTGGGGTTGTTCATCAGGTCCCGGCCCATGATGTTTGGCATGATGACTTGTTGTAAAAGATGTCTTTATGGTACGGTGCCATGCATTGCGCGAGATTGTGTAAAAAATTGCGCATGTGCAGGGTGCCGACGAGCCGCAAAAGGATTGGTCAATCAATGCATTAGAGCAGCCTAACTTTTGGGTTAACTGGTATGTAATCGGCCGGCGGCAACAGTTGCGGGGTTTCCCCGTTGTTCCCTCCGACATATCCTAGAACTTACCACCACGCCGTAGAGAACCCGACACGGACGGCAGCGGGTGCGCCAACCCGGCTCGTGTCCGGCTCCGCCGCCCACAGCATCTGCCGGCCCGGCATGGTGCCATGGTTTGCCACGCTCGGCGCGGCCGGACGGGCCTTTCGGCATGCGCAGAATGGCGCCGGACCCCAAGGGCCATGACGGTGGTGCCAAGCCCGGATCTCGTGCAGCCGGAGGGGTACGGGGTTGTAAAGGCGGCCATGCCATGCTGTATTCTCTTCGAGCAGGAAGCCGAAGCCAGGGTCGGGCAAGCCGAGTAGTATGTTTTTATAGTTTTTTTATTGATGAACAGGTGTGATAATCAAACTAGAGTGCCAGGACTATGGTTTTGAGTGTGATTTTGTTCTGCAAGAAGAAAAGACCTTCACCATGATCAAGCAGCTAAGGGAACACTTTGAGGAGGAACACGGCATCGACTACTCTGTTGATGCGGTGATCCAGATGATTGTAAATCGGGGCCATTCCCGAGACTCGATCACGAAGGATTAGACACGCGAGTCTCGCTTCACGTTCCGCACGCTGGCGCTGCCGGAAACCCGTTCCTGTTGCAAGTCCGGCATTTTATGGAATGATGCACGCGGCCAGTGTCGCAATCCATGCGACGAATCCGGAACTGTGAAACATGGTGGCAGGGGCTGGCCTTCGTGTCACAGAGTGCGGTGGTGCACGCTGTGGGCTTCTTGGCCGGATCGTATACCAGATCGCCACGCCGGCTGCATTGGCCGTCGCTAGCTCAGATACCCCGCTCTCGGTTCGGCCATCACAGGACTTTTATTTTCCCGGTACGCCACGTACTGTACAATGAAGATGTCTGCAAAGATGAAGAAGATGCTAAACGACCAGATAGGCATGGAGGGTTACGCTTCGAGCTATTACCTCTCGATGGCGTCGTGGTGCGACACCATGGGCTACGAGGGAGCGACCAGCTTCTTTTATGCCCAATCCGACGAGGAGAGACAGCACATGCTGAAGATCGTCTTACACCTGAACAGCATAGGGGCCGCCGTGACGATTCCAGCGATAAAACAGCCCCCCAAGGACTACAAGTCTCTAGAAGACCTGTGCAAGGCCGCGCTGGGAAACGAGCAGGCTGTCACGGTAGCGTTTGCCAGAATGGCCGAGTACGCCCAGAAGGAGGGGGACTACAGCACCTTTGCGTTCCTGCAGTGGTATGTGAACGAGCAGGTGCAAGAAGAGACGAAGTTGGAGACAATACTGCAAAAGTTTGAGCTGGTCGGCAGGGACAAGCTGGCTCTGGTGGAGATCGACCGGATAATAGGCTCCATGGCCACTAAGAGCAACAAAGCTGATGCGACCTAGATTTTGTTTGTGCTTTTTTTTAATTTTCAATGCCCTCCATACGGAGTGGGCAGCATGTTTTGAGAGAATTATTTGAAAAAGTCGTATTCCTGGCGTTTCTTCTGTTTTGGCAGGTCGTTCATTACTGCCCGTACCACTTCTGGATGGGCATAAGTCAGGTGCCTCAGAAACTTTGCCGATTCGTCCTTTCGCGTGCCTTCGTCAGCGAAGAGTATTTGTGGGTTGGAGAGTGCGTCCATGATCGTGGTACACTCGTCACATGGTTCAAAGTCAAGATAGAGCTTCATTCCTCACACATGATGGCCAGAATGAGTCTTTATACCTTCAGGATCGGACTTCGCGTCTGTCCGGGCCGGGGGAGCCGTGGACGCGGAATACAGACCCGAAGCATGCCTTGCCGGTCTCCTCACCTTTTTGATGGCACCCTCCAGATCCTGCTGGGCAATAATGATCTCACTCACGTTCGAAGACCCGGATGCAATGTGGCGCCGCAACACATCCTTGGCTGCCCTGTCTGCAACCGCGGCAAGCTCGGCACCACTCAGTCCGCCTGTTAGTTCGGCAAGTTTTGCCATATCCACGTCGCCTGCCAGCGGCTTCTTTTTGGCGTGTATCCTTAGGATCTGCTCCCTTGCCACCGCATCCGGATTCGGAACCTCCACGATGTAGTCAAACCGCCCTGGGCGCAGCATCGCCTCGTCCACAATATCCAACCTGTTTGTTGCGCCGATGATCAGTACGCCGTGCAGTTCTTCCAGACCGTCAATCTCGGTCAGTATTTGGGACACCACATTCTCGGTCACATGGGACGAGTCGCCGCCGCCTCTTCTTGGAGCCAAGGCATCAATCTCGTCAAAGAAGATTATGCACGGGGCCGCTTGGCGGGCCTTTCTGAATATCTCCCTCACCCCCTTTTCAGACTCGCCGACCCATTTTGAGAGCAATTCGGGGCCCTTTATGTTGATAAAGTTGGACTCGGTCGTCTTTGCCAGAGCCTTTGCGATAAGGGTCTTTCCCGTTCCCGGCGGGCCGTAAAGCAGAATTCCTTTGGGGGCCCTGACCCCGGCATGTTCACAGGCATCCCTATACTGCAGCGGCCACTCTACAGCCTCCCTGAGCTCCTCCTTTGCCTCCCCCAGCCCGCCCACATCGTTCCAGGACACATCGGGTATCTGAACCAACACCTCGCGAAGGGCGGAGGGTTTTATCTCCCTCAGCGCGCTCCCAAAGTCATCATGTCCCACCTTGATCTTCTGCAGCGCACTGCCGGAGATCTTGTCCTGGTCAAGATCAATCTCTGGCAGGACCCTTCTGAGCGATCTCATGGCGGCCTCTCGGGAGAGCGCCGCCAGATCCGCGCCCACAAAACCGTGCGTGATCCTTGCTATCTGCCGCAGATCTACCCCATCCCCCAGTGGCATTCCACGTGTGTGAATGTTCAAAATCTCAAGCCTTCCGCCCTCGTCGGGAATTCCTATCTCAATCTCCCTGTCAAACCGCCCCGGCCTTCTCAGCGCGGGATCAATGGAGTCGGGCCTGTTGGTGGCGGCGATCACTACCACCTTTCCTCTGTCCTTTATCCCGTCCATCAGTGCGAGAAGTTGTGAGACGACTCTCTTCTCTACCTCGCCGGTGACCTCCTCTCTTCTGGGCGCAATGGAGTCGATCTCGTCTATGAAGATTATGCTGGGCGCATGCTCTTCTGCCTGCCTGAATATCTCCCGAATGCGCTCCTCGCTCTCGCCGTAGTGTCTGCCCATGATCTCCGGACCGCTAAGGGAAGTAAAGTGGGCGCTAGTCTCGCCCGCCAGCGCCTTTGCGATAAGTGTCTTTCCCGTCCCCGGCGGACCGTAAAGCAACACGCCCTTGGGCGCCTCGATGCCGATCTGCTCAAACAGCTCCGGATGTCTCATGGGGAGCTCGACCGTCTCACGGATCTTCTGCACCTCGTTCTTCAGGCCGCCCAGCTCGTCATACGTTATCCTTGGAACGTATGGGTTTACGGCCTTGGTCATACTTCCCAGTTTGAAGATTGTCCTTTCGGTAACGATGGCCGGTTTTGCGGGCTTGGTGCCGGTTACAAAAAACTGGGCCCGGCCGCCCAACCTGGTGCCTGCCGTTATCGAGTCGCCTGTTGTAAAGACATGGTTGGCGTAATTGCGCAGCATGTACTCCTGCAGGCCATCTACCGTGATGTTCTCGGTGGGCGACAGCACGATCTGCTCTGCGTCGACGGCCTCCACCGCCCTGACGCTGATCTTGTCGCCAATCCCCGCGCCGATGTTATATCTGGTAACTCCGTCGATGCTGATGCCGTCCGTGTCGTGCTCCTTTGAAGACCCGGGCCACAGTTTTACGTGCGTCTTTTTGTTGTAGACGAGCTCGAGGATCTGGCCGGCGGCCCAGCCGTATCGGCGGATAACACCGGGGTGCAGAACGGCCACGCCATTTCCAACATGCTGCTGGGCGGCCTCCTTAACCTTTAGCTCAGTTTTGCTCATAACACATCACCATAAAAAAGGGCAGGGAGGTTACTCTACCTCCACCATTCTGCCTTTGGGTTTTTCCGGCCCGAGCTGCTTGAAGGTCAGCTCAAGAATGCCGTTTTTGTAGCTGGCTTTTGCCGAGCTGGTGTCAATTCTGGGCTTTAGCGGCACCGCGGCGTGGTATTTCTTCTTGCCACGCTCTGCGTCTATGTTCACGGTCTTGCTCTCCACCCTGATCTTGACGTCGGACTTCTCAACGCCGGGCATCTCAGCCACCATCTTTACCAGCTTTTGACCATCGTCCACGATGGTCTCAACCGAGAGGTTCTGGGAGTCGACGGCGTGCACCTGCTCTGGCCTGATGTTTCCATACTCCCTTGCCACGGGCCTGCCATCGGGTCCAACGGACACTGTGTAGCCGTAATAAAACGGCCCCAAGGTGTCGCTCGTCCTTTCGACCTCGTCAAACACAGAGTCCGTGTCCGTCAGGAGTCGGGCCATGTGTCTGAAGCGTCGATCTATCTCGTTGTTGTACATGTCATATTCACCTATGTAATGTAATGTATATTACACTATATATACATTTTGTCATAATGTACTGCTTATTACATAATGTTATTATTACTGATGTGTGTTATGCCTGTATGAGAGCCTCGGTGCCCGCTGTGGTTCGGGAGATAGTAACCCGGAACAGATCGATTCATGACTGCATGCGGATGAATGTCATAAATTACACCGCCTTGGCCATGAAGATCCGGCCAGAGGTAGAGAGACTACTGGGGAGTCCGGTAAACCTGAACACAATAGTGGTAGCCATCAAGAGACAGGCGGACTCCTTTGGGCAAGCGGAGGATGTGCGGGAAGGCACGGTCCTGAAGAACGCTAGGCTGTCCCTGATCGACGGCATCGTGGATGTCAGAATACCTGCTGGCGACTTTGAACCAGAGGCTGCCGCCCTGCTGTTTGACAGGTTCTCCCGTAGCCCCCAGGATTATGATCTGTTTAGGATGGCAGGCACCATTAGGGTGCTGGCGGAGGATGCCGGGGATATAAGGAGTATGTTCGGGTCGCTTTTGGGGGATTTTGAACCGTCCAGCTCCGGGCTTGTCAAGATCAAGATAACTGCCCCTGAATACAGAAACAGGTCTGATGTGGTCTCGTATGTGGTCGAGACCCTCCATTACAACGGCATCGAGCTGGTCAACGTCTCGTTTGACCGGGGCAACGTAGTTCTGATCCTAAACGAGGACGATGCGCCAAAGGCGTATGAGGTTCTACGCTCCAAGACATCCGTCTAAGACACGTGTCAGGCCGCATGTCATGCCGTGTATAGAGGGAGACGGAACGCGATGCAAAAAACACCTCATCCCGCTGGTAGCAAAGGTGTCCGGAACCATGGCCTTGTGTCGAAGGTGGGGAGGTGCGCCGGACTTTGGGGGATCGCGAGTCTGATAGTCTGGCGCGCACCGAGCATCCTCGGATCAGCCGCCGACCGAAGAGATGCCGGGGGGTTTGGCGCGCGGGAGACCTGCATGTCTGTCCGTGCAGCAGCACAACTGCCGCCGGGCCGCGCGCACGGCCCAACAGACAAGAACTTCCAAGGTGCATCTGCTCAAACGGCTCTGGGTGCTAGATCACGTCTTCCTTCAGGCACTAAAAACACGCACCCGAAAGAACCTTCACGGCAGTCCGGCGTAGCAGGCAGCCTTGTGCACCTTCAAAGGCGAAACTATTATTGGCTGGCAGACGGAGGAAAACGTCATGCAATATGAGCGGAGAGTTGTTTTTGGGAACCGGCTGCCAGTCGTGACTGGCCCCGTGGTCGGTATGCGCCCCCCAGCCGAGCCGGGACGCCTGAGCCGGGGTCGTTGCAGATGACGGAGAGGAAGAAAAAGATCCTGGTTCTGGGTGGGGGATTTGCCGGGGTTGAGTGCGCCAGAAGGCTGGAGTCATACTTTGGCGATGACCCGGATATCGAGCTAACCTTGGTGTCAGAGTCCAATTTTTTGCTGTTCACGCCGATGCTGCCACAGGTGGCCTCTGGCATGATCGAGACTAGGCACATCGTGATACCCATCCGCGGCATCTGCAAGAAGACCATATTTTATGAGGAACGGGTAAAGAACATAGATCCCTACGGCAAGGTTGTAACCCTCTGGGGCACCCAGAGCAAGAGAAGCATCAGCATCAGTTATGACTTTCTGGTTATTGCCCTAGGAAGCGAGACCAACTTTTTTGGTTTGGGGGATGTGAAACGTAATGCGTATACCATGAAGACGCTAGACGACGCCGTCCTGTTGCGCAACCAGATAATAGACATGCTAGAGCATGCGGAGAACGAGTCCGACCCCATCCTACGGAGGAAGCTGCTCACGTTTGTGGTGGTGGGTGGTGGTTTTGCCGGGATCGAGACGGCAGGTGAATTGCTGGATCTCCTAGTGGACGCAAAGAAGCACTACCCCCACATTAACAGGGATGATGTTCGGGTGGTGGTCTTGGAGGCGGGACCCGCGATACTGCCCGGATTTAGCAAAAAGCTGGTAGAGTTTGCGCATGAGAAGCTCAAGAACGGGGGGATTGAGATTATGCTGTCGGCCGCGGTTACCGGTTTTGACGGCGATGAGGTCACTGTCAAAAACTTTCAGACCAACAAGCCCTGGGATCGGGGAATAATATCAAAGACGCTGATCTGGACCGCCGGGGTAACGCCGCCCAACACGATAAAGCGCTCGTTGTTCAAGACGGTGGGGGGCAAGATAGCCGTCGACGATTTTCTTGGGGTGCCTGGCTATCCGGGGGTCTTTGCCGTTGGGGACTGTGCCATGTTTGTGGAACCTAGCACCGGGAAGCCCCTTGCCCCCACTGCGCAGGCCGCAGAGGCGCAGGCAAGGGTTGCAGCATACAACCTGCACTCACTAATACGAAACAGGGCAAAGCGAAGGTTTGTGTTCCGTGGGAAGGGCCAGATGGCGATCATAGGAAAACGGACCGGAGTCGCAACCATTTTTGGCATCAACATGTCTGGTTTCCTAGCGTGGTTCCTGTGGAGAAACGTCTATCTCTCAAAGATTCCCAATCTGGAGAAGCGTGTCAGGGTTCTGCTTGACTGGACCATAGACCTGTTTTTTGACAGAGACATCTCCCGATTGCGGACGTTTAAGACGCGGGTCGAGAAGGAGTATCAGAGCTTGGATGCGGTGGATGATGTGTGGTAGCGTCTCCACTGGTAGATGACCGCCCCCGGAATGCCGGCGTACAGTCCTAGGCTCAGCAGTATGACGCCCATGCCGTATCCGAGCATCTCTGCCTCAGAGTTAATCTCTGCATGGTTTAACAGGGAGAGCGTCGATACCAGCGGCGTGATTGTAGCCCTGACTAGCTCCCGGAACGCGGGATGCTCCCTCTCGAGATCTGCCACAGCAGGCGAGAACGAGTAGTACAGCTGGTTGAATCCGGTCATGAATGTCTGGCCCGTACCGGTCTGCAGCAGCACCTCGTCCCGGAGCTCCCTCAGTTGTTGAATCTGGGGAGCCATCTCGGTTCCAAAGGCGGCAGTCGCAATCAGGCAGCCGCCACCGCCCTCCGGGGCTTCAGCAACCGGTGTGCCGGGTTGGTCTGACCCCGAATCAGGCATGCTATCACCGGAGCCGTCTTCTCCAAAGGCGACCGTGTCTAGCAGCGCATCATACCTGTCTTCAAACTGACCAAAGGCCTGCGCATCGGCCGCGTATGTGATGACAAAGAATGTGTTCTCATTCAGAGTGGTGGTCTCCTTGAACTGCATGGTTGTTGTGGCGCCGGTGTTGGTTACAAAACTGCTCACCACGTTTCTTACATAGGCATCCCTCTCGCCCAGTGTAGTCGCGCCCTCAGATATTATCTCCATCCGGTTCCCCTCGACCAGTTGTTGAATAAGCTCATCCCCCCCTGCTACGAACTCATCCAGGGTTCTTCCGTCGGATGGCGATGTAACGAGGTGGATCGATGCCGGTACGGCCCCCGCTATAGGGCCTATGATCACCAGGTCTGGGGCGTCCGAACCCGTGCCCCAGCCGCTCTGTGCGTCCCAGCCTTCCGGTATGGTAAATGAGATGCCAAGCTCGTCGTTGCTGTATTCTGAGCTGGAGGTGGCAAGCACCGGTGTTGTATCCGTCGTCCTCCCCGGCTCTGACCACACCATAAGATCAGGCACGCTGGCGCGGTCTACAATCTCGACCGTCTCGATCTCCGTGTCCTGCCAGTTGATCGGCACTGTAGAGCCCGTGCCTCCCTGAAGCGAGGCCGGTGTGTCCATTGCCGCTATGGCGTCCAGCGTCACAAAACTCTCTTGTGTAGCAAGCCTGCCAAATACGGTATACGCCCCGTCAAGGAAGCTGGAGTCACTGTGCACTATGAAGAACTGGGATCCTGCGCTGTTGGGATCTGCGCTACGCGCCATGGACACAATGCCGCGATCGTGCCGTATGCTGTTGAACTCTGCGTTTATCGTGCCAGCAGGGCCGCCGGTGCCCCACCTCTGGACGGTCTCCTCACCTTCCCGGGTCAGCGGGTCGCCACCCTGAATCATAAATCCCTCGATTATGCGATGAAACACGGTTCCGTCATAAAAGCCGCTCCGGGACAGCTCCAGAAAGTTCCGGACATGTTCGGGCGCATCGTCCGGGAAGAACTCGATTACAATCTCGCCGGACTTTGTATGCAAGATTGCCACCGGCTCGCCGGACTCCGCGTCCGTCGCCAAGCCGGGGCTCTGCGCAAAGGAGGCAGGAACCAAGGTGACCACAATCAGGAGAACGGCCGGGATCAGTGACTTTTTCAATAATAGCCCGCCGCATTACTGGGATAAAAGCTGTTAGTAGCGGGAATCACATAAAACCGCACAAACCGCCGGCGCGAACAGATCCTCCGGCAGGTTCAACGGCACCGTGGGCACATGCCGGGTTTTGCATGACAACCCGGTGGGTGTGTACAGGTACACGTACGCATGCTCAGCCTTGAGCGGCCGCCCCTCCGTCACCTAGCTATAGCGACACGCAAAAATTCGCGTAGGGTGTAAGCAGACCGTAAGACTTTGACGCGCTCAAAATCCGCTTATGGAATCAAATCCTTCATAGAATACACTGTTTTTTTGACTATGGCGCCGATCGAAAGTTCCTGCAGAGTATATCGCTGGCTTCGATCACGTTTGTCTCAAACATGGACACCAGCCATTGACAATTGCCGCCTAATCCGTTCCTAATCTTGACAGACATAACGTTCTGGTATGTGGCTTTGCAGGGAAGCCTAACTGAAATGATTCGTGGATTCTGCAAGAACTTTTAGTCGGCGCTATAGTTGTGATCGATTCTAGTAGGTGCTGGTTAATGCTCTGCACAAACTTATGCTCTTAGCTATACATCAGCCGTCTGGGACACCAGCAACTACGCGCGCACGGCGCGCCGGAATCCGGCTGGATCTGAATGCCCGGGTAAGCAAACGCCGTGGCCGCTTCGTGCGTCCCAGCCATGCCAGTCGCGGCGCGTTCGTTTGTGGAAATTTAAAGCCGGCGCGCTGGATTCAGTCGAGCTCAAATTTCGTGTGGTGTTTGTCCTTTGGGATCTTGACCACGATGACGCCGCCCCATCTGGAAAAGATCCTCTGGCGCGTGTCCCTGGCAAACATCAGCCCGAGTATCAAGTCAATCGCAAGGGGGAATGTCTTGCCGAAGTTGCTGAGAAGGAGGCCGCGGCTGGACGGCCTTTGGCCATCGATGCCCGTTACCCTGAGCCGCAGGGCGCGCCGTCCGACGGTAGTCATGAGGGCGCGCTCCATGCCGACAAAGTACGCCGGCGTGATGGCATACGGGAGGAGGTTGAACACCACAGCCTCAAAGGAGCACTCAGAACACGTCAGGTATTCGAGGGACAACAGACCCGTCATGACATTAGCCGTAACAACGACGACGGCAAGTTCTGGATTATCCTCCGCGGCGGCAGATATTGGACCGTACGGCGGCACCCCAATAAATTCCGTAACCGACAACCCCGTGTACCCGCCGCCTTGATTCGAAAAGCCATACCATTCGCCATAATAATCGGTGTCGCTAAACGCCACCGTCTCAATTGTAAAGATGATGATCACGACTATGATCATATCGATCATAAACGCCACGAAGCGTTCGCTCCAGCGGGCGATGGGGTATATGGCCATACGGCGCAGGTTCATCACCTGGTATAAATATGAAAAACGTCCGGCTTTGCACAAACCGCACGGACAGGTGCGGCAGGCATCAAATACCCTGCAATTGTGGGGCCTATTGAGCCATCCAAGCATGATCCCGAGGCGTTGGCCGCCGGGGCATATGTTTTTGCTGGGCTCCTGCAGACCCGATAGAGACCTTCTCGCAGATGCGGGCCGTCACGGTTTGCGGGAACCGTCAAGATCCGCCGAACGCGCCGGTGACCGCTGGCTCTTGCCGCCTTGTCGCGCACAGAGCCGCTCTCCAACCTCATGCCAATTGGTGCATATCTCCCCTTGTACGCAAGCCCCCACTTGGATGTTTATCTTTGAGTGTATGCTGTCGCCGGCAGACCTAAAATCGGATCTGTATCCGATGACCGGAATCCCCCTGCCAAAGGCATAGCCAATCTCGCAGGCCACCCCGGAGTCGACATCTGAACCATCCAATACGGCCACCACAAGATCGCTGTCCCTTATCATCTCAAAGTTTTTGCCGGGCGCTTGGGAGCCAACTAGGTTCCACTCCTTGGCGGCTCTCGGATCGCTAGCGGTTTTGAGACACCACGCATAGTCAAATCCCTCAACACCCCAAGGGTCGAGGAGCTCAACCTTCCAACGGTCTCTTGCCAACGCCCTTATGCCGTGCAAGTACTCAACGCCAGACTGTGTAAAGCCGTAGGGGGACGCGAGATAAACCTTCACGATTGTACGTCTGTCTTTCGGTAATAAAACCCATCGTGTAGATACATCGGGTAAGCGGTACCGCTTGTGTACCATATTAGTTTTTAATATGTACTGCCAGACCACAAGCATGAGCCAAGATGAAAGAATCCATGCGCATGTGGTCTCGGTATGGCGTGAAGGCAAGAAGTTCTTTACCATCGGTGGCAAGGAGGGAATGCTGGTGCTGACCGACAGAAGATTGGCATTCATCCACAAAACCAAGGCCAAGATGAAGTGGTGGCAATCCGTCGTTCCGCGCCAGGCGCTGACCTTTATGAAATCAAAAAACACCATGATACGACATGATGGATATGACGAAGAGAGCTTTCAAGAGGACCTGCAGAATGAGAAGAACGTGGCGGTGACCTTCAACAATATCACAAAGATCACCACCAAGGAGGAGGTGTGGGGCAGCGTGTTGTACCTTGAATATATGCAAGGCGGAAGCACGGAAAAGTACCAGTTTTCTGTCGCGCAGGACTGGGTCAAGTATCCTGTAAAGGATCCCACCAAGTTCATGAAGGTTGATTGGAAGCCCTTTGTTGACTTTATCGCGGAGAGGCGGGTTCTGGTAGAATAGGTTGGCCCGGGTTTATGCAGTAGGCGTCGGGCCGGGCTCGCCGAGGTATGTTACCGGAGTGGTGGCTGACTTGGTAAAGGAATGCGATGTTGTTGTGGGCTACAAATACACACTGAATATAATAAGGGACTACATTGCCGGAAAGGACGTCTACGAGGTAACCATGAAGAACCAGGAGGACATATACCAAAAACTCGCAAAGGACGCCGGAAAGAAGATCCTAATCCCATTTACCGGTGATGTCAACTTTTCAGAGTCAGAAGTAGTAGACAGGCTAGTAGAGATTTTTGGGGACGTGGAGATCGTTCCCGGAATCAGCTCGATCCAGGTGGCCGCCGCGAAGGCGGCCGTGCCGCTGGACAAGTCACGGGTCATCACCATGCATGTGACCTCGGCCATAGAGGGGAAGAAGGAGGAATTAAAAGCGGCCATAGCCGATGGGTGTAGTGTTATTTTGGTTCCAAGGCCGTGGCCCAAAAGGCCTGACAAGCACTTCATGCCCTCTGAGATCGCTCACTATCTGGAGGACAGTGGTTTTGATGTCAGGCACCTGCAGGTCAAGGTCTTTGAAAAGCTCACAACCGATGAAGAGAGTGTGTTTGAGGGAATGGTGGAGGATCTAAAGGGGATGGAATTCTCCGATATGTGTGTGATGGTATTTGGCCAAACCAAGCCGGATTCATACATGAATTACCGGTGGCAGTGGGAGCGGAACCGCCAGCCTTAGATATCAATAAAGTCGGATTCGCGAAAGATGTGATGAAACTCGCTGTTTTGCCTGATGTTCTCCTTGTCCTTGTTACCTCCCCGAAATATGATCGACAGGATGGCGCGGCACTCGCACCCTGCCCCCCTTATAGTGTCTGCCGCAAGTATCGCCGACGCCCCGCTGGTTATCACGTCATCAACCACTACAGCTGGCGATCTGAGAACTCCCTCTATCTGGTTTTTGGTTCCGTATTTTTTTGGATTCTTCCTAACATAGAACGAGGTAAGGGGCCGGGTCGGATTCTCGATGTGGCTTAGTTGGGATATTGCCGTGGCTATGGAGATTGATCCAGACTCCAAGCCACCCACCGAATTCACCCCGTCCATCTTTTTGATCATGTTGTGGAAGATTTTGGCAACGGTATGAATGCCTTGCGCATCTCCGTTTAGCCTCCGAAGGTCAAAGTAGTAGTGTGATTTCAGCCCGGAAGCCAGCACAAAGGGCTCGCCGTCGGATCGCTGAAATGCGCCGGTCGTTCTGACGAGCTTGGCTAGCTCTGTTTTATCCGAGTTTGATGATATTTGTGACAGTGTGCCTTACCAAGTGAGAGCCCGCTTCTGTCATTTTTAAACTGTCGCAGTGGATCCGGGTCTGTTGAGGCATCTTCGGATCATACGCTGGGCATCTGCAGGCCGCCCTGCCATATCATCTCAATCATATAAAACTCGATAAAACCGGCAGCCAAAAGCAGCGCCATTGCGACTGCAATCTCGATCAGTGTTGCTTTGATGTGGGGGCGCACTTCCTGCTTTCTGACAATCAGAGAGATCAAAATGAAGCTCCGGGACATCCCCAAGGAATACGCCGCCAGCTCGAGTATCCCAAAGGGTGAGAAGTACAGGATGGACAGTGGTGATACCGTGACGGCTCCTGGCATTATTGTGGCAATGGAAGCAAACGCCACCCCGGTAGACCACGCGGAGAATAGCCCCCACCCAACACCAAACCCGGGTACAAACATGAGTAGGGCTAGGGTGGCGTTATGAACAAAGATTTTCAGCGCATCTATATCCAACAGCAGATCGTCAAACTCGTCCAGAAGCTTTCTGGCATCATCTACGTCTATCTCGATTAAAGAGCCCAGTTGGTAGGCGACGGTGAACAGCGCCATAAAGATCAAAAATGTCCAAAGCCGTCTCATTGTGTTTGGGCGTGCCTTGTGTTTAATATGTTGGTGGGTACGCAGGTCGCCTGCGATACCGGCCAAGATGCGAGAACCCGCCTTGGTGCCTGAGCGATGCCAGAAACCGGCCTCGTGTGAGTGGTTTTTGTGGTTCGGGTTGAAGCCTATTTGGTGTTAGGGAGCATGCTCATAAAGAGTTTGAGTGAGGGCAGATTTAATAAAAACGTGGATCTGTTTTTGGTATTGAGGAAAGAGGTCGCCGTAGCCTTAAAGTACGCATTAAATCTTGGTTTTCAGATTCATCCTGCCGCGCTGCAGGTATTGGAAGAGCTTGAGACAGGTGACCTTAATACCGTAATCAAATACATTGTTAAAAAAAAGACCAGAGAGGGGACGCGCCTGATAAGCCGGGAAGACGCCGAGTCGTTTCTGGGCATTGGCCAAGATGTGTCACTGGAGGCAAATCTGGTGGTGTTGTTTGACCCCACCGACAAGGTGACCACGGCAGAAGGGTTGAGTGGGTATGATGCTCTTTTTGCCAGCAGGTTTGCAAAGATGAAGCAGATTATTAGTGCACGGCCGGAAGCCAAAAAGCTCAGAGCGATTGGAAACGTCGCCAAGATGTCTGGTTCTAATAACGACGTGTTTGTCTGCGGTCTTGTCACCAAGAAGAGCACGGGACCGGATTCTGTAAAAATTGTTTTGGAGGACACCACGGGGAGTCTTGAGGCGTGGGTGTTTGAGGAAGGCATTCGGACAGAAGCAGAGATGCTCTTGCTTGATCAGTTTGTAATGATCCGGATCGGCAGGGCCAAAAACAACAGATTTGTTGTGAAGGAATTGGTTCTGCCGGGGATACCGGGGCACACGATCAATCATTCTGAAACTGAGTCCTTTGCCGTGTTTATTTCAGACTTGCATGTTGGCAGTGACTTCTTTATGGAGGAGGCTTTTTTGGAGTTTGTTTCGTGGTTATCCAGTACCGACCAAGTCGCTAAGAGAGTACGATTTGTCGTTATCGGTGGTGATCTTATAGATGGTGTTGGGATATACCCCAACCAAGATCGGGGACTGGTATACCAAACGGTGGAAGAGCAGCTGCGGCGGGCAGAGGCGTTACTCTCCCAGATCCCACAGAACGTCAAGGTTGTCATATCCCCAGGAAACCACGACCCGGGAAGGCGCGCTCTGCCGCAACCGGCCATTCCAAGAAA
The DNA here is from genome assembly GCA_965206845.1 of Cenarchaeum sp. Lineage (GTDB taxonomy): Archaea > Thermoproteota > Nitrososphaeria > Nitrososphaerales > Nitrosopumilaceae > CAYGAM01. The sequence continues at coordinate 920,134 of OZ242221.1, forward strand.
GTACGGCGCTGGGCTCTGGGAACGCGAGAATTTTTTCATGGTTGGAAACCCCTGTGTCGTGTCCCTGAACGGTGTCAGGGTGCTGGTGTTTCATGGCCAAAGCATCGACGACATTGTAAAGACCACCCCGGGCTTGAGTTACGGCAAGCCGGCAGATGTCATGAAGCATCTGCTTCGGGCACGACACCTCAGTCCTATTTACGGCAGCCTGACGCCTATTGCGCCGGAGAAGGAGGACATGTTGGTAATTGAAGATGTCCCAGACGTCTTTCATGTCGGACATGTACATGTAATGGCCCTAGAGATGTACCGGGGGGTGTTGTTGGTAAACTCGGGCGCCTTCCAAAGCCAGACGCCCTTCCAAGCCAGTGTTGGTCTGGAACCGACGCCGGGCCTAGCCGCGGTTGTAAATCTGAAGACATTTGAAGTCAGAACTATGAGTTTCGGTTCTGGGAGCTAGAGCACATCTTCCAACACTAGATCGTCTTGGAATGTTTTTTTCACAGTATCGGCAGAGATGGTCAACCTGTGTTTCTTTGTCCGGCCGTGCGTTCCTTGATGTATTATTCTGCTAGAGATGATGCCGGACATCTCTATTTCGCTGAGTATTTGGGTTATTCTTCTTGGAGTAAGATGGTCTTGTCTGACACCCGTACAGAGGTTTTTGTAGGAGGTGTATATCTCCCCTGTGGAAGAGCCGGCGGATCTCATAACGGCTAAAATAACTAACTTTTCATGTAGTGGATATGTCTTGAGCGCCGTGACCTCCTTGTTCTCCTCTATTTTTTGAGATGCATCCCTGACCTGCTGCTCTGTAACCTCGTTCTTTTGTTCCCGTTCGGCGATCTCTCCGGCTACCCGCAAGAGATCAATGGCCCGTCTTGCGTCCCCGTGCTCGCGGCCGGCCATTGCGGCACACAGGTTCAGGGCGGCCTCTCCCACCGCTCCCTTGACAAACGCTTGTTCCGCTCTCTCCCCTAGGATTTTGTGTATCTGTTCCACGGTATAGTTTGTAAACACGATCTCCTCCTCCCCCAAACTGCTGATCACACGCGGATCCAGGTTCTCTTTGAAGGAAAGGTTGTTTGATATCCCCACCAGGGTCAGACTGCCGCGAACCAGCAACTCGTTTGATCTGGTAAGTTGGTAAAGAACGTCCTTGCCGGTTTTTGACACTAGTTGCGCCAAGTAGTCGATCTCGTCTATCACAAAGATCGCGTTCAATCTGTTTTTGTTTATTGCGCCAAGTAGGCGTTTGAAGACCTCGCTGATTGCCAGGCCGGCGGATGGAAGATCCCTGTCCGTCAGATCTAATTGCCGTCCAAAACTCACCAAAAGCCCATAGAGCGTCGTTTCTTGTTTGGAGTTAGCATACAGCAACCGGATTGGAAAGTTGCTCAACTCCACCTTTTTTTGGATTTTTGCCAAAACCTTCCTGACTACCAACGTCTTGCCGGTCCCTGGTTTGCCGTAGACTAGAAGGTTTGATGGCCTGGATTGTTTTAGTATTGGTAATAGTGATTGTGCGACCTGTTTTTGCTCCATATCACGGTGGTGTATCACATCCGGAATGTAGGTAAAATGCAATATCTCTCGGTTTTGGATTAGTGACATGCCTGTCTCAGCCGCATCCAAGATTCTGTCTATCGGATCGATTATTGACGCATCCATACTAGGATTTTTAGATCCTATATCAACACTTGAATGTGTTTGTGAATGTTTTCAACGAACCAGATCGTTTTTGGTTAGCTTTTATCAACATGTCGTCTAGATCATGGTTCGGCCGGCTGCAGGCCTAGCCGCCTGCTGCACACCTCCCAGAACCGCCCAACAAGCTCGCTCTAGACTTGCAACAAGACCCCTCACACCATAATTTCCATTCTGGAACAAGACATCGTGTGTGGTGTGTGGTACATGGTAATCGGATATGGTATATACCACATGTTCATATTCATACCCTCATAATAAAAAATTGAAAGAAAAAGGAGTGGAAATGTTGGTGTGTGGGTTATGGTGTAGTATTGTGATTAACAAATTGTTAAGATTTTGTAAATGTGATCTTAAAACACCCGATATTGACCCCTTTATTTCCACTCTGGGTGTGAAGATGGGCGTTAACATTGTTAAGACCCCGATATTGACCCCCTTATTTCCACTCTGGGCATGAAACAGGCTGATCCGCCACCAGGCCTGCAGACGGCCATGTTAACCACTACAAACACTACATACCAAACCAGGCGGTGAATATTAACAACGTTGATTGTTAACAACTTTGAGCATAATGGTTGAATTGTTAACAAAAAGACCACTATCTGTATTTGGGTAGTAAAAGGCTTCGTATCAACATCGAGGATTCGGAAGGCGCTAGATATGATATCAAACTGGATGGAAACATCAACCGGCAGAAGGTGCTTCGGTTGTTTGAGATAATGGATCTGGTAGATATTGAGGAAGGACCGAAGGCACCAAAACTGGACTCCATCAACGCCAAAATATGGCATATTGTGGACAAGTACTATCCCATGGGGAAATTTACCTCCTCGACCGTTCTGGAAAAATATGAGGACGAGTACAACGAGCCAATAAAACTCAGCGTGATATCCACATACCTATCACGGTTCTCGATTCGTGGTAAGGTGCAGCGCAACAAAACAGGCCGGGAATGGACATACCAAGCACCCAAAATCCATCACTAACTCACAAGAAAAATCACCTACAACATCTCATTGCGTTAACAACACAAAACAACCACAATTTACCCACCTAATACCCAACACAAACCATCACTGATAGATCCCCTTTAACCACCAACCATTGGCAACCAGGCATTACTCACGACACCATGAGTGTAAGATACTTGGCAGAGTCATGGCACAACCGCAAACACCCCACACACACTAAAATGGTGACAATTATACCACACCACCAGAAGATTCCAACCGCACCCTTCCCTTGTCCGTAATTGAGTACGTGTATGGCTTTGCGTCCGTGTTTCTTTTCACATACCCATCCTCAAACAACCGTTTCATTAACCGTGATGTGTGCTCCCTTGTACGCCCGATCGTGGTCCGTATGTCACGTGATGTCACATCCCCATCTGTGATTAACTCTAACACTTGATTGACAACACCTTGGGCGTTCCGCCTCTGCCCAGCCGGCTCATTACGAACGGCTGTCTTTTGGGCATTTGGGGCCGTCGTCGGCTCAGAGCTTCTGGCCATAATCACCAAGGGTTCAGCGCCAGTTGATTTGGGTTTATTGAGCGCGGACTCACTATCCCCAACAGCTTGGTGCTTACCAACTCCGGGCCCATCACTTACCAAGGCATCCAATTGCAGTTTCATACCTATGATCTGCTTCTCATAATACTCCAAACGGTTGAGAATTGTGGGGTCAATACCCTTGCTTTTTGGGTCGGCGTACGACCTTACCCTGCTAAACGCAAATAATGAGAACAGACCAACGGCAAACGCCAGCACCCAGCCCAACAGAACCACAGCATCTGGGATTTCCACTAACATCACACTTTATGATGCCGCCTGTGATATATCATGCTCGAATAAACTTTGTTCACACATTGCTTAACATTGCGGTACTAAAATCACAACACAATCTCACAAAAACACTCACTGGATGATAAAGTCATAACCAAGTCTCATAAGAATACCCAAAAGAACGAAAAATCACACCCAACCTCACAAACCAGCCCCGAAAGAATAAAAAAATCACAACTTACAGGCTTGGCGGATCAACGCATCTATCACATTAATAACATCACGCTCGTTGTTGGAAGACATGTCATTACCACTAATCACAGAAACCCGTTCTGCTACCTTGACGATCGTGTCCATGTCATCTGGTGCAAGAACGCCTAGGCTACGAAACATCACCAACGCATAACAAAACCTGACCAACTTGTCTCTTGTCTGGCCCAACTGCCGGTAGTATGCCCCCCTTGATACGTCAAACTGTGTTTCTAGGACACCCCGGCGATCTAAAATAATCCTGAGCTGTCGTTCTGTAAACGATGATTTTTTTATAATTTCTTGGATAATGTTATTGAAATTGGACGACTCAAACCCCACCATAGCTATACAAAACTGTATCTTTATCCCAATTAAACTTTAAAGAGACGCCCTCAAACCCGCTGTATGAGCAGAAGAGTTGAAGAGTATCTAAAATCAGAAGCAAAGAAGGTAAACGCCTTGGTGTTTGTGCTCATAGACTCTGAAATCTCCAATATGGACGCATCGATCAAGCTGGCAAGAGGCGTAGAGCAGGCCGGCGCCTCGGCCATTTTGGTGGGCGGTTCGTCCGCCACGGACCAGATGGGCATGTCCCAGACCGTCCAGGCCATCAAAAAGTCGGTTAAGATACCGGTGATACTGTTTCCTGGTAATATCACAGGCATAGTGCCAGAGGCAGACGCAATCTTCTTCAGCTGCCTTATGAACTCCGACAACCCGTATTTCATTACACAGGCACAGGCATTAGGAGCCCCCAGCGTGCTCAAATTCGGTTTGGAGGCGCTACCCACCGCATACCTGATAATTGGCCAGGGCACCTCTGCGTGGTTTGTGGGCTCCGCCAGGGGGATTCCCCTTGGGAAGCCAAATATTGCCGCAGCCTACGCTCTGGCGGCTCGGTTCTTTGGCATGCGGTTTGTGTATCTTGAGGCTGGGTCTGGCGCCGCAACGAACGTAAACCCGGAGATGGTCAGGGCCGTCCGACGGGCCTTTGACGGGTTTTTGATCGTGGGTGGCGGAATACGCGATGCCGGAACGGCAAAACAACTAGCTGATGCTGGCGCCGATGCCTTGGTGATTGGAACCCTGCTAGAGCAAGACGGCAAGCTGGAGACCTTGGTAGAGATAACAAAAACAATTCAAGGCAGAACGGCTTAAATCTGTCATGTCCGAGGATGATACCTCCACCAAACTGAGGGATACTGACATGCCCCCGTACTACTTTGACTACTACACCTCTCTGTCACAAAAATCATACAAGCTTTTTGAGACCGCGGCGGGTCCTAAATCCTCGCTGGCAGACTCGTCAAGCGGCGTGGAGCCGAAGATCGCCTTTGATCTTGCCGATCGCGTGGCCAAAATGCACGATATCGACATCGCCGCTCCGATAAGAGATCTGTTAGAGACCAACGGAAAGGAGATCACCGCCCTGCTTCTCTCAAAGGAGCTTGCCTTGGGCAAATACCTTCCCAGCGACGCAAGCCTAGAGGAGCGGTTGGACGCGGCAGTCAGGGTGGGTTTGGCAATAGTGACCGAGGGGGTTACCATCGCGCCACTGCAGGGAATATCCGATGTCAGAATAAGGCAGAACGCAGACAACACGGACTATCTCTCCATATCCATTGCCGGGCCGATGCGCTCGGCGGGCGGTACAGAGTCTGCCGTCACAATGCTGATTGCCGATCATGTGAGAAAGGCCGTCGGCCTGTCGACATACAAGGCAAACTCGTTTGATGATGAAACCGGACGCTTTGTCGAGGAGCTTAGAATCTATGAGCGAGAGGCCAGTAACTTTCAGTACCACGTGCTAGACGAGGACATAGTCCGAACAATCTCCAACCTGCCAGTTGAGCTGGATGGGGTGGATACGGATCCATATGAGGTTGTAAACCACAAGTCGATGCGTCGGATTAAAACAGACCGGGTTCGGGGCGGCGCCCTGCGCGTGCTCAACGACGGCCTGATCGGCCGTGCCAAGAAACTCCTCAAGAGGGTAGAGGTATACGATCTAGACGGGTGGGAATGGCTCAAAGACCTCAAGGGCGCCGTCCAGACCGGCGACAAGCAGGAAGATGCAGCTACAAAGCGGATGAGCGAGGTAATTACCGGCCGTTCCGTGTTGTCCATGCCAAAAAAACTGGGCGGATTCCGGCTCAGATATGGCCGAGCTTGCAATACGGGCTTTGCGGCCGTGGGGTTCCACCCCATCATAGGGGAGATTCTTGACCACACGATAACCGCGGGAACCCAAATCAAGATCGACATACCCGGCAAGGGCGCCACCGTGGCATTTGTGGACTCGCTGGAGACACCCGTTGTGCGCCTTAGGGACGGAAGCGTCGTGAGGATCAGGGACATCAAGCACGGGCTTGAGCTAAAGGCCGACATAGAAAAGATACTCCACCTGGGGGACATCTTGATCTCCTTTGGCGACTTTCTTGAGAACAACGCGCAGCTGGTTCCGTCGGGGTACGTAGAGGAGTTCTGGATCGAGGAGCTGAGACACATCATAAAAAACACCACAAGCCCCATACCCGCACAGTTTCTACTGCGGGAGCCTGATCTGGCCGAGTCGTTCCAACTGGCAGAAGACTTTGGCGTTCCCCTGCACCCAAAATTCCTCTTTTACTGGGATCAAATTACAGCAGATGAGTTTGGACTGATCTTGGAGCCTACTAGCGCGCAAGAGAACACAATCTGCTATGAGATGCGTTGCAAACCCGTGCTGGAGAAGATGGGGGTGCCGCATACAGTCTCTGACGGGCAGGCCGTCCTAAAGGGCAGCGAGGCCGAGATATTTCACAGGCTGCTGTTCAGGAACACAATCGACACAAAATCCGGCTCTGTTCTTGAGACCATCTCAAGGCACTCTGGAATAAGGATTCGGGCCAAATTCTCCACTTCCATCGGAGCGCGCATAGGACGGCCCGAGAAGGCTTCCCCCCGGGTAATGAAACCACCAATCCACACACTCTTTCCGGTGGGGCACTGGGGCGGGGCCACCAGGAATCTCATCAAGGCATCAAATAACCCGGACTTTGCCACCAGAATCTCAGACCGTACGTGTCCTAAATGCGACTTTCCCTCCTTGGGCATTAGGTGCTCAAAGTGCGGTAGCAAGACGCTGCTAAGGTACACATGCCCGTCCTGCCATAGCAAGCTGGACACAAGGTTCTGCCAAAGGTGCAAAAAGACCGCGAGAGGTTACGTGCACAAAAAATTTCCATTAAAGGAGATGCTGTTTGATGCCCAGAAGAGGACAGGGATCCGTGCCCAGGAACCATTCAAAGGCGTGATGGAGATGATCAACCAAGACAAGATCTCCGAACCTCTGGAGAAGGGACTTATCAGACAGAGCAGGAACCTGACCGTCTTCAAGGACGGAACCGTAAGATTTGACGCAACAAACTGTCCGCTGACCCACTTCAAACCCGCTTGGATCGGAACACCGGTCTCAAAACTCAGGGAGCTTGGATACCTGACAGACGCCGACGGTCAGCCTCTGGAGAGCCCCGAACAGACAGTGGAGCTGCTCATGCAGGATGTTGTCATACCACACACCGCCGGACGATACCTGACCGAGGTCTGCAGATACGTAGACCAGGAGCTTGAGCATTTCTACGGGGGGCAGCCATTCTACCACGTGAAAGGAACCGACGATCTGGTGGGTCACCTCATAATCGGTCTGGCTCCCCACACCTCGGTGGGAATAGTCGGGAGGGTTATCGGGTTCGCAAACACACAAGTCTGCTTTGCAACACCCAACTGGCACTCGGCCAAGCGGCGGGACGCGGACGGCGACGCCGACTCGATAATGCTCCTGCTGGACACGCTGCTTAACTTCTCCCGCAGGTTTCTCTCAGACAAGATCGGCGGCCTGATGGACGCCCCGCTTCTGATACAGCCGCTGGTCTTCCCTCACGAGTCACAGTCCCAGGCGCACAACCTTGAGGTAGTGCGGCGCTACCCTCTGGAGTTCTTCGAGTCCACCATGTCCGAACCCAAGGCCGCAGACATCTCATCGGTTGAGATGATTAAATCAAGGCTGGATACCTCCGAGCAGTTCCACGGGTATCACTTTACCCATCCCACTTCATCCCTTGTCACCTCCCAGTCCCGCAGCGCCTACTCGACGCTGAACTCCATGCTCGACAAGCTGGATCTTCAGATTAGAAACGCAGACATCATCAATGCGGTGGACACCAACGAGATCGTATCAAACCTGATCTCGACCCATCTGATCCCGGACATAATGGGCAACCTGCGTTCGTATGCGAGGCAGAGCTTTCGTTGCACCCTGTGCAGGGCCAGCTACAGGCGGCCTCCCCTGATCAGAAGATGTAACTGCGGCCACCAGCTCATTCAGACGATCACCCGCTCATCGGTGGAAAAGTACCTCAAGCTGGCAAAGAGATTGGTCGAAAAATATCACGTAAGCCGGTATCAAATGAACAGAATTCTTGTGCTGTCTGACGAGATTGACTTGGTGTTTGGAAAGAGCCGAGGGGATCAGGCGCTGCTGACCGATTATGCGTAACTATCGGAGCTTCACGTATTCATACGCGCCAAGGCTGTCATCAAAACAGAACCTTACCTTCTGATATGCCTTTCTGAACAACTCGATGTCGGATCGTACCTCTTCGGGACGTTTTTTATCTATTATCACCCGTCTGATGAACGATGCCAGCTCCCTCATCTCAGATTCGCCCATGCCCAGTCTTGTGATCTCTGACACCCCTATCCGGATGCCGCCGGGCTGGAGGTAGTTTCTGCCCGCCTTGATGTCTCCCGGTATCAGCTGCCTGTTTACTATGATGCCGGCCCTCTCCAGATCCTCTTCTACGCGGCCACCGTCGGCAAACTCCAGCACATTGACGGCGATCTGATGGGACTCCGTAAAGCCGCGGCTCTCACCTAGTACCTGAAACCCCATCTCGTTTAGTGCTCCGGCAAACGCCCGGGCGTTTCTGATTATCTGCCTGGCATAGTCCCTGCCAAACTCCAAAACCTCAGCAAACGCAACGGCCTTGGCGGCCACTAGATGAATGTGGTGACTGCTCGTTAGCCCGGGAAAGACGGCTTTTTTGATCTGCTCTGCGTGCTTCTCGGAGCCCAGAACCAGACCGCCCTGCGGTCCAAACAGCGTCTTGTGCGTGCTCATGGTCATCGTGTCGGTCCCCTCACGCAACGGATCCTGAAACCTGCCCCCGGCAATCAGCCCGGCGACATGGGCGGCGTCATAGTTGACATGCATGCCATGCTCCTTCATAAAGTCCGACAGCTCCCTTACCGGATGCGGAAACAGAAACAACGAGCCCCCGAACATGGCCAATTTAAGCGGCCGGCCGGCCTTCTCAAGCTCCAAAACCCTTGCCTTTGTCTTATCGACATCAATGGCCAGCTCCTGCGTATCAAAAGGGTAAAATTCGACGTTCAGGCCGTGAACCAACCCGGCCGTTCCAAATTTCTCCTTCCTGCCGTGGGAGATGTGTCCACCCGCGGGAATGGATGCGGCCATCATCACATCACCGGGATCTGTAAAGGCTGAGTAGATTGCTAGATTGGCGACAACTCCGGAGATGGGCCTTACATCGGCAAATCCGGCACGGTAGATCTTTTTTGCGAGATCCATGCATATGAACTCCACCTCATCTATGTGAGCGCAGCCTGCGTAAAGCCGCTCACCGGGCCAGCCCTCTGCGTACCTGTTACCAAAGTCAGAGGCCATGGCCTCTCGGACTGCAGGGCTCGGGATATTCTCGCTGGCAATCAGCGGAATGGAGTTTTCAAACAGCCGGTGGTGCCGCTTCAGCGCAGAGAATATCTTCTCATACGACTCTTTGTTGGTAGAGATCTCTGCCATCTGCTCTGCCTTTCCGCCGTCCCAATTTAAAAACACCGTTAATGCGTAGCGCACCGCCGTTCCACCGTGCCCAACCCAGACATCTATCTGGCAAGTGCCGGGATTTGCCGCATCTGTCAGGCACGCGCGCCTGTCTTGGTTCGCCGTACGAAGGCTAAATCACCGCTATCCGGGGCGTCGGGTATCTCCAGCAATCCATCCATGCACTCAGATCTCATACACCATGCTGCTAGGCACACCCACAATAAGATATAAAATAGGGATTGCGGGATTTGCGTGTATGAGCATGAGAGTGGCATCACAGGGAAACATGCCAGTAGTCTTGCTGAAGGATGGCGCCTCTGAGACAAAAGGCAGGGACGCGCAAAAGAACAACATCCAGGCAGCCAAAATTGTTGCCGAGATAGTTCACTCAAGCCTAGGTCCTAGAGGAATGGACAAGATGCTCGTCGACTCGCTGGGCGATGTTACCATTACCAACGACGGAGCCACCATCCTGAAGGAGATAGATGTACAGCATCCGGCCGCAAAGATGCTGGTTGAAATTTCAAAGACCACAGATAACGAGGTAGGCGACGGCACCACATCCGTGGTTATTCTAGCGGGCGCCCTTCTTGAGAACGCCGAGAGCCTCATATCCCAAGACGTTCATCCCACCATAATAGTAGACGGATACCGCAAGGCCACAAAGAAGGCAAGGGAGTGTCTTTTGGAGATCGCCGAGACGGTTACCGCTGACGACAAGGCAATCCTATCCAAGGTTGCAAGAACCTCGATGCAGACAAAACTGGTAAGAAAGGACTCCGATCTACTGTCTGACATGGTGGTAAGTGCCGTTACCAGCGTCGCCCGCAAGGACGGCAAGAGGTTTGCCGTCGATGTTGATGATATCAAGGTGGAGAAGAAGGCAGGCGGTTCTGTCAAGGACTCTTCCATCATTCAGGGCATAGTGCTCGACAAGGAAATTGTAAACAACTCGATGCCAGAAAGGATCAACAACGCCAAGATCGCCCTGATCAACTCACCGCTTGAGATCACAAAGACAGAGACAGACGCCAAAATCAACATCTCAAACCCCCAGCAGCTAAGATCATTCCTTAACGAGGAGCACAGAATGTTGAAGGGCATGGTTGACACGATCCTTGAGACGGAGGCAAACGTGGTTCTCTGTCAGAAAGGAATAGACGACATGGCACAGCACTATCTAGCCAAGGCCGGGGTCTTGGCAGTGAGAAGAATCAAGGAGAGCGACCTAGCAAAGCTCGCAAGAGCCACAGGCGCCAAGATAACTACAAACCTTAACGATCTGCGACCCAAAGATCTGGGTACCGCAGAGTTGGTGGAGCAGAGAAAGATAGAGGAAGACAAGTGGGTCTTTGTCGAAGGCTGCAAGCAGCCCAAGGCCGTAACACTGCTTCTCCGCGGCGGCTCCCAGAGGGTGGTCGACGAGGTTGAGAGGTCTGTTCACGACGCAATAATGGTAGTAAGGGATGTGATGGAGGAACCCACCGTGGTCGCAGGAGGCGGAGCCCCAGAGACGTATGTCTCAACTAAAATAAGAACTTGGGCAAAGTCATTGGTTGGCAGGGAACAACTGGCGGCAGAAAAGTTTGCCGATGCCCTAGAGGTGATTCCACTGACGCTGGCAGAGAACGCGGGCATGGATCCCATCGATACGCTGACCGCACTGCGCTCAAAGCAGAACAAGGGCGAGAAGTGGACCGGCATTGATGTCATGGCGGCCCAGATTGCCGACATGAAGGCAAGCGATATAGTTGAGCCGCTATCGGTAAAGAATCAGGTGGTGTCTGCCGCGTCTGAGGCCGCCTGCATGATCCTGAGAATCGATGATGTTGTCGCCGCAGCCAAGTCTGCTGGTCCCCCGCCGGGGGCCGAGGGTGGCATGCCCGGAATGGGCGGCATGGGTGGCATGCCCGGAATGGGAGGAATGCCGGATATGGGCGGCATGATGTAAATTTATCAAAAGTTTATTTCACGACCCCTATCAAGACAAACCGTTGAGCACAACAAACTCCCGCGTGTTTTTGGGCGCCAAATACGCCTACATCATAATATTCTTTGTGCTGATGGCCGGATTCTTTCACCCGCTGATTACAGACCAGCCAGGCGACCAGGTAGTATACGGGACACTGAGCCTTCTTGTGGGGCTTGTGGCGGCATGGCCGCTGTACAAGGCGGCAACAGATGAGAAGAGCAGGCCCTTCTATCTGGGTGTCGGAATCGGCTTGGTTGCGCTGTCCCTAATCTTTGTCCTCTCTCTCACGGGCCGGTTTTAGTCATCCGGCGTGACACAGCGACCGCATTCCGGCGACTGCCCTATACATCAAAGTACAGGTAGAACTCGTGCGGATGGGGACGGACGGCGATATCTCTCTGATCCTTTCTCTCCAGCTCTATGATCTTGTCTATCACCTCGTCCTTAAAGATGGGTTTCAGAAAGATCCTGTCACTTTCAAGCTCAAGCAGCGCCTCGCCTAGGCTTGCAGGCAGCACGCCTATTCCGTGCTTTCTCCTCTCCTCCTTTGTCATCTTGAAGATGTCCTCCTTTACTTGGTCTCCCGGGTCGGTCTTCTTCTTGACGCCGTCAATACCTGCTGCCAGCACCGACGAAAACACGAGATAGGGGTTTGCAGACGGGTCTGGCGCCCGGAACTCCAGTCTCTTGAGGTGCGCATAGTCCCTTCCCTCAAAATGTCTGGGTATCCTCACAATAGCAGATCTGTTGCTGCCGCTCCAGGCAACATACACCGGTGCCTCGTACCCAGGCACCAGTCTGTGGTAAGAGTTTGTGGTGGGGTTTGAGATCGCACACAGTGCATTTGCGTGATCCAGAATTCCGCCACAAAAGTACCTTCCAACCTGGCTCAATTCGCCATCCTGGCCCTCCTCAAAGAAGACGTTCTCGTCATCCTTCCACAGGCTTACATTGGTGTGCATTCCCGAGCCCGAATCCATGGAGATGGGCTTGGGCATCATGGTTGCAATCTTGCCAAACCGCTTTGCAACGTTCCTTATTACAAACTTGTAGGACTGTGTGGCATCGGCGGAGTTTGTCAGGTAGTCATACTTTATGTCGATCTCACACTGGCCGGCGGTGGCCACCTCGTGATGGTGATTATCGCACAGGATGCCAAAGTTTTCACTCAACACGTTCACACACTCATTCCTAAACGGCGTAAGCGTATCAGACGGCGTACTGGGATAGTAGCCTTCCTGCAGCCCCATGGGATATCCGGTGCCTTCTTGGGACCACGGGGCCTCTACGGACTCGATCGAGTACGACTGTCCCTTGTAGGGAGTCAGAACATCCCAATGAACCTTGTCAAACACGAAGAACTCCACCTCGGGGCCCCAGGCACTGTAATCAAAACCGGCGGTCTTTACCCACTCCTCGGCCCCCTGTGCTATCCCGCGTGGGTCGCGCGAGAGCCTTCCCCGGCCTGCGCCCCAGTACACATCGCAGAGGAGTCGGGCGGTCTTGTTTTCCTCATACCATGGAATGACCGCAAAGGTGCTGGGATCCGGCTTTAGGATCAGATCCGAGTCGTCTATACTGGTAAATCCCAAAATGGACGAGCCGTCCAGCTTTGGCAGGCCATCCTTCATCTGTTTGGGCGTGAACATGTTGGTCGAGATGGTGGTGTGATGAAACCTGCCGGTCAGGCCGGTAAACTGCAGATCTAGAAACTTGATGTTCTCTTCCTTGATCTTTGCAAACACATCTTCTGACGAGAACGACACCTGAACCGGCTCCCCATCTATTACTCTATACGGCAATTCTCTCTATCTTAACACAAAAATATCCTTCATTTAAGGATTAAGCAAGCAATGCCAGATACAACAGAGACTAGCATGAGATCCCTGTACACCACAGTACTGAGAGAGGCTGAGAGCGACATCATCCAGGAACTGCCTACAAACCTCTACCTGGCCTTCTCCTCACATCTGGGAGATCTGAAGCGGGCCAAGTATGACAACATCGAGGCCAAAATCAAGGAGGAGCTCATTGAAATGACCGTCGGGCTAGTGGGATTGTTGCTCCGGCTCAGGCTTGGGAAGGCATCGGCCGGGGGATCGGCCGGACACCACAACCTGCTGGATGAGGAGAAGTACATAATCGACTCTGCTGGCGAGATGCAGGAGAGGCAGAAGATGATCCTCTCGGCCATACTGAACGGCAAGTCAAAGCTCCTAGAGTCCATGTCTGAGAAGCACAAGACAAGGCTGATTGCCGTAAGATTTCTCAAGGAGATAGATCAGTTTGTGGGTGCCGATCTGGAGGGATACGGGCCCTTTGCGGCAGAGGATGTTGCCAGCATACCGTACGAGAACGCCCAGGCGCTCATATCCCAGGAGATTGCGGCGAAGATCCGGTGGGAAGACTAGAAATTATCGCTCCTAAAAACAACGGCAGTTGTCTCACCTGGATGTAGACGTAGTCGACTTTCTCTTGCTGGCCATCTATCCGGTGGCGGCGCTGTTTCTGATAGAGATGGTCAGCAGGGCCGGCAAGATCCCCACATGGATAAAGCTGTCGGCCCAGGGTGTGGCCACCGTGGGTTTTGCGACAGCTTATGTCACCCTGATTACGGCACACTGGCTTACGTCCCTGGTTCTGGTCGCACTGGCCATTGCGCTATTCTACCAAGCAAAGCGGGCCAAGATAGACCCCAGCAAGACCATCTACTAACCCTTTAGCCGCTTGAAGACCTTCTTGAAGAAGCCGCCTCCTTTCCTTCCGCCATCGCGGATCACGCCCTTCTTGCCGAACTTTCCCGCCCTTATCTGCGTCAGCTTAACGCAGCGGTGCTCCTCTGGCAGTCTGTGTTCGGGGCAGAACGGATCCTTGCAGTACGTGCACTCAAACGGCATGTCAGTCATGTCACCACAGTAGCAGCACTTCTCTGGCTTCACAGCTGCAATATGGTGCGTACTTTTAATAAAGCCTATTGCTTTTGTGAGACGAACCATTCCGTAGGCGGTTAGGCTGCTTCACCATACTCATAAGGAGCCGGTTGGGCATGGGCCAAACCCTCGCATTCTGTCGCATCCATCGTCGTTTGTGCCTAAATCTGCACGGAATGGCCAGAAATATCCGTGTAGAGCCGATTCCCTACCCCCTCAAACGATGGCGGCCTAGCCCCCTATCCTCTCCCCCTGATAACATATTTACAGCGAGGCCGGAGAGAGCAACTGTTGTCTACGCTAAAGGGCAAGGTGGCTCTTGTCACAGGGGCAAGCAGCGGGATAGGCAGTGCGACCGCGCTGGCACTGGCAGGAGCGGGGGCCCGGGTCGCTTTGGGCGCAAGAAGAACCGACCGGCTCGCCCAGCTGGAGGCCAAAATCAGGGCCGAAGGGGGAGACGCTATATCTTGCGGGCTTGACGTTGCTCAAAGGCCCCAGTGTGAGGCATTTGTCAAGGCGGCCATGGATCGCTGGGGCGCCATCGACATACTCGTAAACAACGCCGGTCTCATGCCGCTCAGCTTTCTCAAGAGTCTCAAGGTTGACGAGTGGGAACAGATGGTGGATGTCAACATCAAGGGCGTTCTCTTCTGCACGGCAGCGGTGCTTGAGCACATGCGCAAAAGAAAGACGGGACACATAGTGAACATCTCGTCCGTGGCCGGGCGGGTGGTGTTTCCCGCCGGAAGCGTCTATTGTGCGACCAAGCACGCGGTTAACGCCTTTACCGAGGGACTGAGGCAGGAGCTCAGCGCGCGCTCAAACATCCGGGTCACCTGCATCGAGCCGGGAGTCGTCGCAACAGAGCTCGTCAATACAATCACGGATCGATCCCTGCGGGAGTTTGTCGAGAACACAAAGAGAATGGAGGCGCTGCGGGCAGAAGACATTGCAGACTCGGTTCTTTACGCGGTGGGTTCGCCGCCGCATGTCAACGTAAACGAGATTCTCATAAGGCCCATAACACAGGAGCGCTGAAGGTGTCATCTGGAACCCCACACATACTCGTGCTGGGGGGCGGGTTTGGCGGACTGTCCGTGGCAACAGAGATACGCAAAAGACTGCCGCCGTCGCGGGCCAAGATCACCGTCATAGACAAGAAGGACTGGTTCATGGTGGGCTTTGCAAAGCTGTGGATCATCCGGGGAACCAGGACGTTTGAGGAATCAGTCGGCTCGCTCCACAGGCTGACAAGAAACGGGATCAGCTTTGTCAAGGCAGAGATCGAGGTAATCGATCCGGAGAAGAGGGAGGTAGCTACCTCCCAAGGCGGGTTTACATACGACTATCTTGTTGTTGCGATGGGAGCCAGGCTGGCCCCGCAAAAAATTCCCGGCCTGGTCGAGAACGGGCTGAACCTGTACGATCACGATCATCTGGAAGCCATAAGGGAGAAGCTGACCGACATCACATCCGGAAGCGTTGCCATTGCCATAATGGGCATGCCCTACAAGTGCCCCCCGGCCCCCTTTGAGGCCGGTCTGCTAGTCGACTCGCTGCTGAGGGAGGCGGGAACCCGGGACACGGTCCAGATACACCTCTACAGCCCCGCCCCGCTTACCCTGCCCGCCGCTGGCCCCGCCGTGAGCCGGAAGGTTCTGGAGATGGTGCAGGCAGAGGGTATCGAGTTCCACCCCTCCTGCAGGGTAAGGTCGGTGCGGCGCAACAGGATGGAGTTTGAAGAAGGCGGCGCGGACTTTGAACTGTTGCTGTCGATCCCGCCGCACATCGCGCCACAGGTGATCTACGATGCCGGACTGGCAGAGGAGGGAGGATTCATCACCATAAACCGAGACTGCCAGACGCCGTACGGGCGCGTGTACGCCATAGGGGACGTTACCAGTATGCCTGCAGGCGGCTCCATGGCGGTTCCCAAGGCCGGCGTATTTGCAGAGGGCCAGGGCCTGACTGTCGCCCGGAGTATAGTTGCCGGAATTGAGTCCAGGCAGGAGGAGTCCATATTTGACGGTAGGGGCGCGTGCTTCCTTGAGTCGGGCAGGGGTACGGCATCTCTGGTGGAGGTTGACATGTTCTCAGGCGACCGCCCCACCACCAAGCTGACCGCTGCGTCCAGGGACACCCTGGAGGAGAAGCTGGCATTTGAGAGGGACCGGCTCAGCAGGTGGCTCGGCTAGGCTTCCTCTTCCTTCTTCCGTGTCATGTGTTCCAGCAGTGCCTTTATCTCGATGCCCAAGTTTTGCGGATCCCCGGCCATGCCCAGCTTTTCTGGCAGCTTCTGCTTCCACTCCTCGCCGCCCATCTCTACCCGCCTCTTCTGAACGCAGTCCAAGTGATCCTCGCCGTTCCCGGATATTCTGTGGCATATCGAGCAGATCTTCATACGTATACGACAGAACACTACGATTTAATAATTTCATCTTCAGACCACCACTGGGGACCGTCGTCTAGCTTGGCCATGATGCTAGCCTGGGGTGCTAGAGGTCGCAGGTTCAAATCCTGCCGGTCCCACCATCTGGGTTCTTGTGTATGACTGGCGCTCTGCGGTGGTTGCGGCGATGCACATCTGGGAACGGGCTCGCCAGAATCCGGGTACGGCACACGGCCGGTCTGAAGGGACATATACAGGCGACAGCTCTGCCGGGATCTACTCAAAGAGGCCCCGTGATCTCAGGCTGTCCTTGATCTTGGTTACAGTCTCCTGAAGGGTCTCGTGCTCCGTGTCAAGCAACATGTCGGGGCTGTCCGGCTCCTCGTACGGGTCATCAATGCCGGTAAACTTGGTTATCTCGCCCCTTCTGGCCTTGGCGTACATTCCCTTTACGTCGCGCTTCTCGCACTCCGCAAGAGAGCACCTCACATACACCTCAAGGAACTGCTCCCCTTGGTCTATGATGCCCCTAGCGTCGCTCCTGTTCTCCTTGTAGGGGGATATCAGCGATACCGCGCTGGGAACACCATGCCTGAGCAGAAGCTTTGCCAGGTGGGCCACCTTTCTGTTGTGCTCGTCTCGTCCATTCTTTGTAAAGTCCTTGGGTGAGAACCACTCGCGGAGCTCGTCCCCGTCCAGCATGGCCAGATTCGGCACATCCTTCCGAAGTTCCCGAACCAGCGTGGACTTGCCAGAGCACGGCAGACCCGTCATCCACAGCACAAACGGCTTCATCACAACGGGAACCCGGCTGCGCGTATTAAGAGCTTTCTGAACACCACGGCTGCCGCTCAAGGCGGTCTATCTCCCGCACCATCGCGTCCATCTTTCTGGAGACGGCCACCACAGCACGAAACTGCTCGTACATCTCCCGCTCCTCCTCGGGCTGGAGGACGGACTCTGAGGCCGCATCAAAGAACGCATCCTCCTTTGACAGGTGGTCTGCCAGGTATATCGAGTAGGTTCTCAGAAACCGGGCCACGGGCTCTCTGGAGTCGTGTCCCTGCCCCCATCGGTTCAGGTGTATCGTTATGCTCCTAGCTATCCTTCTGCCGAACTCGTGCTCGATCATGAACTTTCTGATCTCCTCCTGCAGGGTGCCGTACCCGGCAACGCAGGCAAAGTACGAGTTCTCCTCCCGCGAGTAGTGTACCGCATCCAAAAACTCTGCGATGACGACGGTAATTCTGCGTATGTCCTCCAGCGGGACATCCCCGCCTGCATACAGCCTCCTCTGGCAGACATCTACAACCTTTCCCAGCCTGCGAATCTGCCGGTGATCCTCCCTCAGAGTGTCGGTGGCGCTCAACAGTGCCCGTTGATCCGGCCGGTTTATTTCATTTTGCCGGGGAGGCGGGCCTAGAGGAGCTCTTCCTGCTGGTCCGAGCACGCCGCATGGACCCACTTGCCGCCGGAGTTCTTTGAGATCTCCTTTCCGCGCCTGATCTCTGCGCCGCACTCGTCACACTTTCCTGCGAATCTGGCCTTCAAGTCATCTTTGTCCAGCTTTCGGCACATTTAACTTGATCCGTGCGCCGATCGGGAATTATATTCTTGAGTGGACTTTCAAGACTTTTTCTGGCGCTCCGGCGATCCCTCCCACGCTTGGCTCTTGCGTGCCCCCAAGCCGGTTGAATGTGCTGTCATACGAGGCGCAGACATGGGAATAGTCCACAACGCAACGACGGTGGACCTCGGCACCGGATACGCGGGGTTCCATGACATGCCCAAGGACTGCCAGAGGGCAAAGAACGACGGGATATCCCCGATTCTACTGGCAATTCTTGCAACACATTGAATCGAGTCGGTTACCGGCATCTTCAGTTCCAGAGACTTGATTCGTAATTAGCGCCCGGGCATAAAATAGCGCAATCTTCGGCATAATCACGCAAAATTTGTTTATTTCGAAACACATCTCTGTAAGTGTTGGACGAAAAAGGCTCGATCTTTAATTACGGATCAAGTCCCAGCTCCTTTACCAGCAGCCTGTAACACCTGGCGATATCCTTGCGCTTGATGTTGGCTGCCTGCTCCACGTCCTTGAGGTTTCTTGGCGTAGCCGTGTCCCTGCATGCGACGTACAGCGCCGAGGCCATGAGTGCGGAGCTGGATCTTCCCCTGACCAGGCCCTTCTCCAACGCCTTTCTGTATATGTATGCCGCCTTTTCTATCACCGCATCAGATATTGCCAGCTTGTCCTTGAGCCTGTTCAGCTCCGAGAACGCCTCACTCAAGAATATAATTCCCCACTAGACGTCCAGCGATTCCTTGAGGCCCTTGTAGCGGTTCCGTATTGTTACCTCGGTAACGTTGGCCGCCTCGGCAATGTCCCGCTGCGTCTTGTCCTCACCGTTCTTTACGCAGGACAGGTACAGCGCTGCGGCGGCAAGTCCCATGGGGTCCTTGCCCGCAGAGACCTCGTGCTTCTGGGCCTCCTTGAGCACCTTGATTGCGTACCGCTTTGTCTTTTCGACTATGCCGATTCTACTGGCAATTCTTGCAACACATTGGATCGAGTCGGTTACCGGCATCTTCAGATCCAGCTCCTTTACCAGCAGCCTGTAACACCTAGCGATATCCTTGCGCTTGATGTTGGCTGCCTGCTCCACGTCCTTGAGGTTTCTCGGCGTGGACGTGTCCCTGCATGCGGCGTACAGCGCCGAGGCCATGAGTGCGGAGATGGATCTTCCCCTGACCAGGCCCTTCTCCAACGCCTTTCTGTATATGTATGCCGCCTTTTCTATCACCGCATCAGATATTGCCAGCTTGTCCTTGAGCCTGTTCAGCTCCGAGAACGCCTGCCGGAAGTTACGGTCTACCGGCTCATGTACCTGGCTCCTGCTGTCCCACGTTCTCAGCCTCTCTATGGTGGACTTCATCGACGTCGTGAGGGGCCTGCCCGACGCGTCCTTGTTTATCGGGTTTATTATGGTGGCAAGTCCCATGTCGTGCATCGTAAGCGAGGTGGGGGCTCCAGCCCTGGCACGGTCCCCGCGCTCATCCTGGGTAAACGAGCGCCACTCAGGACCATACTCTTGGAGCTTCTCAGACAGAACGAAACCGCAGTTGGAGCAGAACGTCTCCCCTGACTCAGTGTCTGTTACCATCTTTCCCTTGGCGCACCTTGGGCACTGCTCCTTGGGATTCTGTTGCTTTACCATATCACCACGATTTTAGGATACTTGTAATGAGCTTATTTATGAATCAACAACTTTTTGGTTCGAACTGTGCGATTTTGTCAGCCTCGTTCTTGTCCGCCCTGAAAAAGGCGGATCCCACGACTCCGGCACAATTCCCAAAGGTAGAAAAACCAAGCCTACCAATACCTACTGATCCAGATTGAGAGGCGCGATGATACTGACGGCATTTGCCCTTTCTGCCTGCTTCTGCGCGGCGTACGGCGAGACGGTAAGGCAGACCATGGAAGGCGGCATGGATGTGGAGATTACCCATGCCGACAGCGTGGTCGCCGGCAGAACATTTCCCATCACCGTCCTGATCCAGAACAACGGATGGGAGGACAAACAGAATGTCAGCCTGACGTTTGATGCTGGCAGTGCCTTCACACCGGTGCTGGATGACTCGATTCTGGTACCAATAATGCACCAAGGCGGCTCCTACGGCCGTACGCTAGAGTTTGCGGCTCGCCCCGACGCGTCACCGGGCATACACTTTATCAACGTGGACTACTCCCAGGTTCTTCTTGCCGGCAACAACGATCCGCAGGAGCCCACCAAAACGAGCATCGCCATACCGATAACGGTGCAGGAGAGGGCCAGGGTGAGCATACACACCACCATTCCCGAGTCGATCTTCACGGGAGCGGAGTTTCCGGTCACCGTGGAGATCATCTCAGATGACGCGGACATATCTGATGTGGAGCTGCAGATTCTCCCGCCACAGGACATCCAGTTTCGTGGAGAGACCCTGCACACCTTCTCGTCCATCCAGAAGGGCAGCTCCGTCAGCGTCACCTCCAGAATCACAACCCCCGACCAAGAGATAGCAGAGGAGTACCGGGTGCCGTTTCAGATCCATCTGACATACAGCGACGACGCAGGGGATCTGGTTACGGACTCCGAGACGGTCTCCACAACGCTGCGGCCTAGGACGTTCATGGAGCTTACTACGGACGGCGGAATATGGGTGGGCAGCTTCTTCATCGCTCCCTATGTCAGCTTGGGAACACTAATCGGGATCCCCGCAGGGGCGATCTTGACGCTGATAGTCCGAAGAAGGACCGGAAGAAGATGAGGACTCTGTGGCCGGTTCTGGTGTGCGCCGTCTTGGCCGTCTCGTTCTCTGCTGCCTACGGGCACGGGGTAGGCTCTGAGGTTCTGGATCCCGTCCAGCTGGGTGACAGGGAGGTTGCACTGGAGATCAGCTCATCGAGATACGATCCTGACAACCCCGAAAAGGAGATCACCTTCTCCCTTGCCGATGTGGATACCGGCGTTACCGTGCGGGACGTGACCTTTGAGATTACGGGGTACAAGGGGGATACCTTCCTGTTTAACGGAACGTTTCGGGCGCCCGACGGGATCTTTGTCTTTGCCCTGCGGCCAGGCGACTCTGAAGAGGTGACCCTGGAGAAGGCCGACCGTTCCGGCCTCTTCGGTTCCCTGCTGGGACTAAAGGAGGAGATCATATACGCAGACAGCAAGCTCTTCGGCACCGGCGGGCTGTACAAGTTTGATGTCAGGATTACCACCGCAGAGTCGTTCTCGAATCAACTGGATCCGCCGATCGAGTACAAGGTCGGCCTCTCTATACCGCAGAAGACCTTCTATGAGATCGACGATCCAAACTTTGGCACTACAGAGGTGAGCATCATCACATACTATGACGAGGTTACCGGCTTTCGGTATGACCCGAGCGTCAACGGGGTGTCATTTCACATGCCCTTTGACTGGAGCGCAGGGAACATCAACGAGACGGTGGCGGTTCACGAGGAGTTTGCGTTTCCAAAGACCTTTGGCGATCTCCTGTTTGCCGAGTATTCCGCAAGCGTCAACGGCCTGTCCGTGCCGGGGCGGGTGATTACCGTGGACAGCTTCATGGAGAACCAGACAGTAGTACATGTAGTGCTGGGCCAGAACGACCTGTTTGATCTGAGCGAGAGGCAGGCAGACGATATAGAGGGTATGGATCTTGTTTTGAGGGCAAAAGAGGGCAGCCCCCGGGGCACCATAACTGCCAACGGCCAGTTCCAGGTTACCCTTGACTGGGAACCCAAAGACATCCGCTCTGGCCAGGAGACGGTGTTCCACTTCCGCATCAGCGATGTGTTCCTGCGGAACACGCCGGTGGCAGTAGATTATGACGTGTCGTTAGTCAGAGACGACATCGTCATCTACTCGGGTACCGGAACAAGTACGGACTCGCAAGAGCAGCGCAACGAGTTTGTCGTATCCATCCCGGAGAACTCGTCTGGTCCCGTAACGGTGCGCTTTGAGAACTTGGCAGACAACCGCTTTGCCCGAACCGCAATACCGATAATAGTTGACAGGGTACAGCCGGAAGTGGCGATTCCCGGGTGGGTAAAGGCCTCCGCCGGGTGGTGGGCTCAGGGTGTGATAGACGACCAGACATTTGTTGCCGGCATCGAGTATCTGGTCAGGCAGGAGGTTATACAGGTGTCTGGCATCCAAGAAGCCGGCGACAGTTCGGCGGCAATCCCCGGGTGGGTAAAGGCCTCCGCCGGGTGGTGGGCTCAGGGTGTGATAGACGACCAGACCTTTGCAAACGGAATAAAGTTCCTGATCGAGGCCGGCATAATATCTACCTGAGCTATCTTCTTGTTATGGCTATGGCGGCGACGGCTATTCCGATGCCGCCTAGGGCGATTGCCACGTACGTGAGGCTGACACCCTGGCCTGACCTGGCCGCGTCCTGCACCACATCAAGTTCTTCGCTGATCTCCAAGGTCTGGTTCCTGAGGGCGGCGATCTCCGCCATGATGGCAACCTGCGCCTCAAGGATATCTTGGTTCTCTCTCTCTGGAAACTCGATGTACCCCCGCTCGTCCACCTTGGGCGGGTGCATCGACAGGCTGACCACGGTGTCTGAGATCTTGCCCAGCACGTTGACTTGGTAAAAGCCTGCCACCGTGGGATCCACAAAGGCATAGTACTTGCCGTCTATATTGTGGTCTGCCCTGAGCGGCAGGGTAATCCTGTCGGTCTTGTAGACCATCTGGATCTTGAGATCCTTTTCAAGGCCCGCAATTCCGTCATGAAAGCTCTGGGCTCCCGCACATGTGATGGGCTCGACGCCGGGGCACTGGACCAGAGGGCTGATGAACAGCTCTATGCCGTTGGTCTCCCCGCTCACCACAGGCTCGTTCATCCAGCCGATCCCAATCCTGTACTTGTCGTCGATGGCATCAACCGTGTGGGCATGCGCCCCGGACAGCGGGGCAAGCGCCAACGCAAACACCACAAGCATCCAGATGCGCATACAGCGTGCTTGAACCCCCTTGATATAAAAAATTAGAGTGGTTTTTTTTGCGTTATTTCATTGGGTGTCCCACTCAGCTGTCGGCATACATCGAAACCTCCCACGGTGTGGGGGTCTGGGCAAACGCGGTGTATTCGTCGTACTTGAGCTCCATGTACCTGTCCAAGAAGTCCTTGGTAAACGTGGATACCAAAAACCCGTTGTCGCTTGAGAGCGAGTCCAGCGCCCCCTTGAGCGACAGCGGCAGGGCACCTATGCCGTATTCCCGCCTCTTGCCTGCAGAGAGCTTGTAGACGTTCTCATCCACCGGATCGCCGGGATCCAGCTTCCGTGTTATCCCGTCCAAGCCCGCCAGCAGAAGCGCCGCCTCCAGCAGGTAGATGTTCGCGGTGGGATCCGGCACCCTGTACTCTATCCTCTTGCTCCGCTCCTGGTTCCTGTTGTACATGGGAACCCGGATTGCGACGGATCTGTTGCCTATCCCCCAGCACAGGTGCACCGGGGCTTCAAACCCAGGCACCAGCCTCTTGTAGGAGTTGGTGGTGGGGTTTGAGATCGCACACAGCGCCCTTGCGTGATCCAGAATTCCGCCAATGTAGTAGCGCCCCGTCTGGCTGAGCTGCGCCACCGGATCATCGGGGTCAAACATGACGTTGATGTTGTCGTTCCAGAGGCTCTGGTGCGTGTGCATGGCAGAGGCGTTGTCCCCGAAGATCGGTTTTGGCATGAACGTTGCGACCGTATTTCTTCGCTTTGCCTTTACCTTGACGACGTTCTTTACCGTGATTATGCTGTCTGCCATGGCCTTCATCTCACCGTATGCCAGATTGATCTCGCACTGGCCCGATGTCGCAACCTCGTGGTGCTCCGCCTCGATCCTGATCCCGAAGTACTTGTAGAGATCGTCACAGACGTCCTTCCGGAACGTCTCCAGTGTGTCCTTTGGCTGCGACGGGTAGTATCCCTCCTTGATGGCTATGGCGGTGCTTATGTTTCCCTTGGCCCAGGGCGACTCCTTTGACTCGATCGAGTAACCCGAGCCGCCGTAGGAGTGGGTGGCGGCAAAGGGCGACGGGTACACGTTGATCGCATCAAACACAAAGAACTCGAGCTCCGGCCCCCAATTGGTGTGTGTTATTCCCTTCTGGGAGAACGCCTCGGCCGCCTTGTGGGCTATGCCCCGGGAGTCCCTGTTGTAGCGCGACGTCGACGATGTGTTGCTCTCGTACAGATCACAGATCATGCGCGCGTTCTTTCTCTGGCCGTTGTCGTAATCCGGAGGCAGGATCTGAAAAGTGCCCGGATCCGGCTTTAGTATCATGTCTGAGTGGTTGATCTGCTTGAACCCCACTATGGAGCTGGCATCCAGCTTCTCAAGGCCGTGCCGGAAGCTCTCCTCGTCTATTGCATACGACGGCATCCCTACGCGGTGCAGCTCGCCGAAGATGTCCACAAACCAAAAGTCAAAAAACGTGATGTTCTGTTTCTCGGCAGCATCCAAAACACCCTTGGCGTCCACTAGTGCAACACCCCCGTACGGCAGCTACCGGATCCCGCGTTCACGTGGTTGAATTGCCGCATCATACCCTGCACACGAATGATTCCTACCCGTCCCAAACCACTACGGAGCTAGCTCTTCTCCAAGGTTCTTGCACCCGAGTATCTTGTCTTCAGCTCGTCCTCAAAGAAGAACTTGTCCTCAAACGCTGGCTTGAGGTCGTCCAGCCAGATCGCGCCCTCGTCATACTCTGCATAAAACGGCCTTTGTACCCAGTCCGGGTTACGTCCCTGCAGGAACCGCAGGGCTATCACGCGCTTGCCTGCGACCACCGGCGTGCCCTCCACCTGTACCTTTCCCGGGGTGGCAGACATGCTGGGGCCTCTGACCGTCCTTCCCAACCCGCTTACCTGCTTGTATGCGTCCCTGAAGATCTGGTGTGCCCTTGTCAGCGATATGCCAAAGTAGTGCTGGGCGCCGGTGTCCCTTACCACAAACATGTAGTAGGGTATGCATCCCAGCTGAACCTGGTCCCTCCACATCTTTGCCCAGACGCCGGCATCGTCATTGATGTGGGACAGCAGGGGCGACTGGGTTCTGATCTCGGTTCCGGTCGCCCGGACCACCCTTATTGCGTCCTTGACGGCGGGAGTGGACAGCTCGACGTGGTGGTTAAAGTGTGCCATGAGCGCCAGGTGTAGCCCCCTGCCGGTGACCCTCTCAAAGAGCCCCAGCGTCTCCTTTGCGTCATTGTCTGTAATGAACTTGTAGGGCCAGTATGCCAGAGCCTTTGTCCCTATTCTGATCGTCTTGAGGTTTGGAAGGTTGGCGTCAAGCAGCGCGTCTATGTATGTCTCAAAGATGCGGGCCTTCATTATCATGGGGTCGCCCCCGGTAAACAGGACATCGGAGATCTCTGGATGCTCTGAGATGTACTGAACCATCTGGTCTGATTCCCTCATGGCAAATTTCATCTCATCCATTCCCACAAACTGCGGCCACCTAAAGCAGAAGCTGCAGTATGCGTGGCATGTCTGGCTCTGGCTGGGAAAGAACAGGCAGGTCTCCTTGTACTTGTGCTGCATTCCATAAAGCTGGGTGCCGTCCTTTAGGACCGGCACGTTGAGCTCCAGCTGACCTGCGGGGTGGGGATTTAGCTGCAGGCGTATCTCGTTTGCAACGGCCGCCACGGTCTTCTTGTCCGCCCCGTCCCTGAGCGTCTGGGCCATCCTTTCAAAGTGGCGCTCCTTGAGCATGTTTCTCTGCGGAAACGTCAGGACAAATATCGGGTCATTGGGTACGTCGTTCCAGTCTATCAGCTGCTCTACCACGTAGTTGTTTGCCTTGAAGGGAAGGACGTTTCCGACCACCTCCATCTCAAAGCGCTGCTCCTCTGTGAGCTTTTGGATCTGGGGCAGGCCGCGGAAGTTGCCTAGGGTGTACGATTTTATCGAGGGGGGCTTGCCGGTGTCCCATACCGTTTCCTGTAACATGTCATTATGTTGTAAAGTATCAGTTGTTAAATGTTAAGATCGGCGGGCGGCGGAGAACTGGGCCTGTCTGGACGCTTCTGTCCGTTTCGTGAAGATCTGGATGTAAATAATGACAGATGCGACAATGTGGTATCTTGGTGCGCATGCGGCCTGGCCGTACACTGCAGACGGTGCCAGACTGCTGGCCGCGCCAGACATGGGAACCATGGCAGGCGCGCATGCCCGTGCCCAAATGGAAGCTTTTGGCTGCACGCGCCGCGCATATGGGACATTGCCCGTCTTCTGCGCGGGCGTGGCATGCGAAGGATATTGCAGGACGCGCAAGGCTCTGCGGAGTTGTAGCCACACAGTTGATATTTTAGTGTGGCGGCACACAGGTGATAACATCATGGCTGAAGACGACGTAATTGGAACCGTGGCGCAGCAGGCAAGCGAGTTTGCCGGCCTCTGGCAGCTGGTTACCGCCTCTGAGTCGCTTCAGGTGGCTCTTGGCGCACTGATATTGGGGCTGTTGGGAATCGCCGTGGCGTACAGAAAGTTTTCGAAGCGGCTCAAATCGCGCAAGATCAGCTATGCCCGCCCGCACCTCTCCAAGTTCATCATGGTTCTGGTGATGCCCCTCTTTGCAATCGCCCTGTTCTCATCCATCAACGCCTACATTCAGTTCTTTGAGCTCTTCAGCACTGCGGCGCTCGGGACAGGGGCGGACGCGGCGGCCACAGAAACCTTTGCAAGGATACTCAACAGCGTGAACGTGCTGGTAGTAGGGTATACCGTGGCCCAGCTGATTCCCATCATACTCAACAAGAGAACAAAGTCGATACTAGAGCAGGAGGACTTTGCCAGCTGGCGGGGTCTGCGGGGGTTCAGGGACGACGACGGGGATCTCTTTCACCGGCTGTTCAGGTGGAACCCCCCGGCGCACGCCCCATCAGAGATCGCCGCAGAGGAGTTTGCCGAAAAACTGAAGACCGAGGAGGGAAGAAGATCCCTAGAAGCGTTTCACACCTCAAAAGGGCTCCAGATCGGAAGCTACACAAAACTTACAGACGATCCCTTTGAGGAATGGAAGAAGTCAGAGAGGGTCAAGTACAACAGGTATCTTGAGGACTGCCTCTCGGACAACAACGAGTCAGGCCGCAAGCTGAAGATGGGCCAGGATCCGGAAGAGATCTATCCGATAGACACCTGGCGCGAGGAGAAGCGCATTGGCGGTTTTGGGCCGATCGTGGCGGCCTACAGGCCACCAGGCTATGCGTTCAAGATACGCAAGGATCTGCCCAAGTCGATCGGCCAGATACTTCCCATAGCGATCTTTGCGGCGGTCATTCTTGGCGTGGTGAGCTCGTGGGGGGTGGATCTGTTCGTGCTGGCCACGGCCACCGGAGGCTTTGCCATTGGGCTGGGCTTGGCGCTACAGGAGACCATGCAGAACTGGTTTGCGTACATCATGATCAGAAAGGACAAGATCGTCGGCGAGGGTGACCGGATTCAGCTAGAGAGCGGGTATAACGGCTACGTCCACAAGATCACCGCCAGGGTCACGTACATACGCCACGGCCTCAACGAGTCCTTTGCCATAATTCCCACACGGCAGCTGGTCAGCGCCCAGATCATCAACTACACCAAGGAGTTGAGAATGGTGCCGGCAGTTGTGGACGTCGGGGTATCGTACCTGAACAACCCCCGGGGGGTTGCGGCGATACTGGTCAAAGTCGGCAGGCGGGCCATGAAGGAGGCAATCGACTACAAGGGGAGGCACCTCGTAGTGCAGAGAAGGTGTCCGTACCTGGATGAGAACAAGCCCAGCTGCGGCTGTGACAAGGGCATAGTGGTGGATATCGACCACCCGGTGGTGAGATTCAACGCGTTCAACGACTCGTCACTGGACTTTTCGGTGTGGGTGTTCGTCCGCGACTTTGGCTCCCAGTTCAAGGTCAAGACTGACCTGCGCATGATAATGTACGAGGAGTTCAAAAAGTACGACATCAGGATACCCTGGCCCATCAGGACCATATACCAGGGCGACGAGAATCGTGAGGCCGAGGAGATCGCCCGCCTCAAGGACGAGCGCACGCAGGTAAGGGATGAGTATGGCTACGGAGACATAGGCAAGGGAGGAGACGACGAGTAGGTGCGCCTGTGCCGCATCGCCGCCGATTCTCAAAATTTAAGAGTGTCCTCATAACCGTTGTAACATTGGACGGCGTGACAGTTGTTGCCGGAGACGCATCGGCCGGCTTGGCAGAAAGCCTGGCGACGGGACTCGGCGCACCGCTCATCAGGGCCGGCCTGAGAACATTTCCCGACGGTGAGGGCAAGATCACCTTTGGCGCAACGCCGGAGAGCGGAAGGGCGGTGGTGGTACAGTCCCTGTGCCCGCCCGTTGACTCGAATTTGGTCCAGGCGCTGCTCATGATTGCAAAGGCCAGGGAGTTCTCCTCTGATGTTACGGCCGTAATCCCATACATGGGATACGCCAGGCAGGACAGGGAGTTTCTTCCCGGAGAGGCAGTGGCAATCCAAACCATCGCAAGGCTCTTCAGGGCAGTCGATGCATCAAGGCTGATCGTGGTGGACATCCACAGCAAGACCGCCTTGGATCACTTCGGGGCCGGTGCCAGAAACGTCACTGCCATACCCGAGCTGGCAAGGCACTTTGAGGAGATGAGCCTGAAGGACCCCTTGGTGGTATCACCTGATGCCGGGGGCGCCGCCAGGGCAGAGGGGTTTGCCGGACTGTGCGGCCATGATTTTATCGCGCTTGAAAAAAAACGGGACAAGAACACCGGCAGCGTCAGCGTATCTGTTCCGGTTCCCGACATAATCCAAGATAGGGATGTGATACTGGTGGACGACATGATAAGCACCGGGGGCAGCATAGCCAAGGCGGCAGAACTCCTCCGGGGGCGCGGGTGCCGGAGAATCTTTGCGGCGTGCACCCATGCGCTGCTGGTGGGCGATGCCCGGCAGCGGATAATGGATGCGGGCGTCTCTGAAATTGTCGGCACCAACACGGTTCCCGGCCCTGCCGACGTGGTGGACGTATCCGGGGCGATCATAAAAGGGATGGCGCATTGCTAGGTTCGGCCTTGTAGAGGTGTGACGGAGACGAGACTCATATTCCTGGGAACTTCGGCTGCCCTGCCCACTCGGGGGCGCGGACTGTCGTGTGTCTGCCTTGAAAGGGAGGGCGAGGTGCTGATGTTTGACGCCGGCGAGGGGGCGCAGATGGCATACCTGCGATCCGGCCTGGGCTGGAACAAGCCCATGAAGATCTTTGTGACGCACCTGCACGGCGACCACTGCATCGGCATACTGGGACTGCTGCAGACCATGTCTCTAAAGAAGCGGAGCCGGGGGCTGGAGATATACGGCCCCGCCGGCATAGACGAGTTTCTGGCCGCAAACATCCGTATACTGAACTTTGGGGTGTCGTTTCCCGTAATCATCAATCCCGTCAGCGACGGCGTTGTGGCAGACGAGACATCCTACGTGGTATCTGCGTGCAGGGCGGCCCACTCTGTCGAGGCGTACTCGTACGTCTTTGAGGAGCGACAGAGGCCGGGAAGATTTAACCGCGAACGGGCAGAGGAACTCCAGGTGCCCCGGGGGGAGCTGTGGGGACGGCTGCAGGCCGGGCAGCATGTTACGGTGGACGGCCGTGTTGTAAAGCCCGGGGACGTCCTCGGGCCGTCTCGGCGCGGCAAAAAGATCGGAGTCTCCGGCGATACCAGACCCACCGGCCCCCTGCAGGAGTTCTTTCAGGGATGCGACTACCTGGTCTTTGACTCCACCTTTATGGATGATATGGGGGACAAGGCGCTAAAGACGTTTCACTCCACGGCCAGAGAGGCGGCCACCCTGGCAAGGGATGCGGGCGTGTCCAACCTGGTTCTGACACACTTCTCGGCAAGGTACGACGACGCGCAGGCGCTAGTTGATGAGGCGGGTGCGGTCCACGGCTCGGTGGTCGCCGCCGAGGATCTTCTGGAGATCGAGATAGAGTAGACTGGCCCGCATCCGGGTGCCCGAACACGGACATGGGTATCATCTTGCGCACACAAGATTAATTCCCCAAGCTTACATGTGGCAGGGATCCGGAAGGCGCGCCTAGCTGTCCGGCGCGGCATCGCCGCTGGCATCTCCAGAGAGCGCATCCTGTATGGGGTCAATCAGCCACTCCTGCACCCCAATGTCCTCCACAAACGCCGCCGTATCCTCCTGCAGGACGACTGCCCTCTCATCGACCGTATCAAGCGAGGTTACTATCCCGTCTTCCATCTGGCTCGCAACGTCTGCGATCTCCTGCCTGTCATCAATATCCTCCACGCTGATACCCGCTATCACGTCTGTGAGCGGAAAGAAGACGAACGCGCCTACAACCAACACCACACCTATAATTATCCAACGGAGCATCTTTTCATCCCCAATTCGGCAACTTTCTTTTTTACTCTAGAGCTAAAATTTTTGGTCAAACTTGCTTGATTTTTGTTGAGCTGGTTCCACTTGGGGATGTGGCGGCCCTTTGCGCATACGCCACCGGTCTTTCGGGCCTGCCAAGTCCGGAGGCTACGGCGCGGCCGGGTCAGAGGCCAGCCACCGGATTACCTCTTCAATGTCAGGCGACTGTATCGTGACCTTGATCGGGCCCAGCGGAGACTCGTCGACGCCAGAACAGAGCGCTATCGTGCCGGCACAGGCCGCCTGCTTGTTGAGATAGAGCCAGGTCGAGTCGCCGTGCAGGTTTGATTCAAGGTGCCTCCTGTACAGCTTGTGGCTTCGCCGGGAGTTTGTGGCATCCCGTATCTTCTGCAGGATCTCGAGCCCGTCGGATCTGAATCCGGCGCCGTCCGGGCCAGCCGTGACCGTGACACCCTCAAAGATCTGCGATACCGCGCGCACCACCTTCTGCGGATCCTCTGACGGGTACACCGGGCAGTGGCAGGACACCACACAGCTACACTCTGGCATCCTCATCCCGTCTCACCCAGCGTAAAATTATGCCGTGAACCATCTCGACCAGCCCGTCGACGCTCATGTTGTTGTTTGAGACGGTCTCGTCTGCCAGCGCAATGGAAGTGCTGATGCCTACCCCCAGCTCCCTGTCGTCCCTATTCTGAAAGCCCGCACGAGTCTTGGGATCGTCTGCTCTTCTGCGCCTGGTAAGAAAGCCAAAGCGGGTGTCTGTGGACGCGTGAACCGAGAGAATCCTGACGTTGCCAAGCCTCCGGAGCACCTCGATCTCGGCGTTGGATCGAATTCCATCCACTATGACTGTATCTGTTCCGGCCTTCCGGATCTGGGGCGCTATCAGCATGGCCACCGCTCCAGGCCCGTCCCTCTCCCGGAGCTCTAGCATGAGCGATCCCAGATTCTCTCCCGTCGGCTCCAGGTTCCGCCTTCTGGCCTCTGCCCTTACGGCGTTGCCCATGTTTGCCACCTCATAACCGCGGGCCTGCAGCCCGTCTGCAATCGTAGACTTGCCCGCCCCAGGCATCCCGGTAAGGCAGACGATCAGTTTTGGCAAGTTGACTAGTGCGCTAACCGTAAATCATTATAAACATATACCCTTAGGCATTTCATGCGCGCCTTTGTAGCGGTGGAGGTGTCCGATCCGGACATCCGGGACGCCATCGCTGAGTTCCAGGACGGGTTTCCTGTCCGAGCCAGGGCCATCGGGCCCGACAGCCTGCACTTTACGCTGATATTCTTGGGGGAGATCTCAGAGTCGCAGAACCGGCAGGTGCAGGACTCGCTGGGCACGATAGCCTTCGAGCCCTTTGAGATCAAGCTTGCTGGCGTGGGCGCGTTCCCAAACACACGATCCCCCAGAATCATCTGGATCGGCACCGACCCCATAGGGGGCCGCAGACTGACATCCCTTGCGGGAGCAGTCTGCGACAGGCTGCTGCCCCTGAACTTTCGCAATGACAGGCCGTTTGTGCCGCATGTTACCGTCTTCAGGGTCAGGAACCGGGTCGACGTCTCGGAGGATCTGGCCGGGTACGGCGATGCCGGGTTTGGGGCCTGCATAATAAGCGAGATAAAGCTCAAGCAGAGCGTGCTGACCCCCCAAGGCCCCCGATACTCGGATCTGCAGGTGATAAGTGCATGAGTGTCGAGTCGATCATAGCGCGGGCCCGCAGGATCGTCGAGCCGTCTGCCGCCAGCCAAGACGAGAAGGAAAAGATCGCCGGGCTGGCCCTTGATCTGATAAACAGAGAGACCGCGAGGTACCCGGAGATACAGGAGGTTGCGCTAGGGGGCTCGCTCTCAAAGGGCACATGGCTGTCTGAGATGGCAGATGTAGACATACTTGTCAAGTTCGACAGGTCCACTCCCAGAGACAGGTTCACAGATGCCGCGCACGATGTGGGTTTTGCGGCCTTGGACGAGTTCGGACCGTACGTGAGATACTCCGAGCACCCCTTCGTCGAGGCCGTCATACGGGGCACGAAGATAAACGTCGTCCCGTGCTTTGACGTGCAGGAGGGCCAGTGGCAGAGCGCCGCAGACAGGACCCCGTTCCACACCAGGTTCATGCAGGATCGACTCTCAGAGCCCATGAAGTGCGAGATCAGGCTGCTGAAGCAGTTCCTCAGGTGCAACGGACTGTACGGCTCTGAAATCTCCAAGCAGGGCTTCAGCGGCTACGTGACCGAGGTGCTGGTGCTGCACTTTGGCAGCTTTGAGGGCGTCATAAGGGGGTTTGCCGGTGCCTGCCCCGGCTGGACAGTCGGGAAGACGCCCAAAAAATTTGACACACCCGTTGTGATCATCGACCCTGTTGATCCACAGAGAAACCTGGCGGCCGCCATATCCAACGGGAACATGGGCAGGTTCGTCCTGCTGTGCAGGGCATTCTTGAGGGGCCCCTCGGCATCCTTCTTTGAGGCGACCAAAAGGAGGACGGATGTGGAGATACTCAAGAACTGCATCACGATCAGGTTCCGGTACAGGGCACGGAGCCCGGACATGATCTGGGGCCAGATCAAGAGGGCATCAAACGCGGTTGCCGTCCAGCTTGACCAGGGCGGATTCAACGTGATCAGAAGCGGCGCGCTGACTGACGAGCAGGGTCTGGGGGTTCTCTTCTTCCTCCTCGAGTCGTTGCAGCTCCCGGGGTACCGCGTAAGGGAGGGCCCGGAGTTCTTCTGCGACTCGGATGTGGGCAGGTTCGTCTCGAAGAATGCGGCGCGCTCCAAGCTGATGTGGCTTGCCGAGAACAGGCGGGTCTGCTCGCTTGAGCGTCGCGCGGGGGGCAACGCAAAAAACTTCCTGAGGCGACTGCTTACCGGCGGCCTTGGAAAGTCCGGCGTGCCTGAGGGCCTCCAGAGGGACGTCGCGGACGGGTTTGAGATATCTGTCGGCGGGATCCGGCTGCCAAAACCAATTAAAGCGTCACTGATGGAGTCCCTGTCAACTGATGCTGCGATATTTTGTTCCCGTTGATGGCCTGTCCGAGGAGCCGTACTCGGGAATTCTCGGATACCCCCGGGCCGCCAAAAGGCAGATCGCATCCAGGATCCGCGAGCTGAAGCGGCTGGGCATCTCCGGCGTCTCCTTTGAGGGGGGCACCCGGGTAGGAAGGGTGTCCATCTTGGGAAAGGGCTACGTGGGGCTGGTGGTGCTGGCAGAGACCGCACCAGGCGACGCGGTGGCGCTGAAGATCAGGCGCCTCGACTCCCAGAGGGACGGGCTGCAGGAGGAGGCCAGGCTGCTGAGGGAGGCAAACCGTGCGGGCGTCGGACCCTCCCTGCATTCTGGCAGCCGGGACTTTTTGGTCATGGAGTTTCTGGACGGTGAGAGGATAGGCCGGTGGGTGCAGAACCTCTCGGGCAGGGGGGTCGTTGCGGCGCTCAAGCGGACGGCGCGCCAGGTATTGGAGGACTGCTTCAGGCTGGATCAGGCGGGCCTGGACCACGGCGAGCTGAGCAGCCTCCTCAAGCACGTGATTGTGGCGGGAACCAGAGCCACCATGATAGATTTTGAGAGCGCAAGCATGCACAGACGCGTATCAAACGTGACCTCGGCGACACAGGGGATCTTTATCGGCTCTGCGATATCAAAGAGTGCGCGCAGGCTATACCGGGTGCCGCCACAGGAAGAGATCATCGCAGGACTGCGCAGATACAAGCAGCAACCCACAAGAAAGAGTTTTGATGCCCTGCTCTCCATCCTGAAGCTATGACGCATCAGGAGGCAATCAGGCACCTGAAGGGAGATCCCACGCTGGCAGGGATAATAGACCGGGTCGGCGCATACAGCCTGAAGACAAGGCCAAACAGATTCCGCGCCCTGGTGGAGGCGATAGTGTCCCAGCAGCTCTCGGGGCGTGTGGCAGACGGGATTCTAAGGAACATGCGCGGCATCTACTCGGGAAGGTTTCCCAGCCCGCGCCAGGTCATCGCAACCCCAGACTCGAGGCTCCGGGAGGCAGGGCTCTCGGGAATGAAGATCGGCTACATCCGGGACATCTCCGGCCGGATCGAGTCGGGGGATCTCAGGATGCGATCCCTCTCCAGAATGTCTGACGAGCGGGTCATCGACAAGCTTACAGGCATCAAGGGAGTCGGGGTGTGGACCGCGCAGATGTTTCTGATCTTCTCGCTGGGCAGGCAGGACGTGCTGCCTACAGGGGATCTGGGCATAAGGAAGAGGTTCCAGGCGCTGTACGGCATTACCGACGAAGCGGGGATGATAAGGCTGGCAGAGGGATGGAGGCCCTACCGAACCGTGGCGGCATGGTACCTGTGGAAGAGCGCGCACTTTGAGAACATAGGGTAACGGCCCCGCCGGACAACCCAAGATTCATTTAGAATATTTCACCCGGGTATGTCGTACATGGCAGACGCGCAGCCGATAAGGACCATCCAGTGGAGGGACAACAGGGTGGTGATGATAGACCAGACAAAGCTCCCGACCAAGCTTGCGTTCGTCGAGTATGACGACTACAACCAGGTGGCAGATGCCATACGGAACTTGGTGATCCGTGGGGCGCCGGCCATAGGGGTGGCCGGAGCCTTTGGCCTGGCCCTGGCGGCGCTGCACAGCGATGCCGCAACCAAGGATCTGCTGGTTGAAGACATGCAGACTGCGCAGAGGACGCTCTTTGAGACAAGGCCCACGGCCATAAACCTCAAGTGGGGCCTGGATCACATAATGGCAGTAGCCAGACGGGGAACCGGCGTGGATGACACCCGCAGCTCCGTCTTGGACGCCGCAAAGCAGATGGCAGAGGACGACATCCGAATAAACAAGAGCATGGGGAGGCACGGCGCGGGACTATTCGGGGACGACACCATAATGACACACTGCAACGCTGGCGCCCTGGCGACCGTGGCATACGGTACCGCCCTGGGTGTCATCCGCGCCGCCAGGGAGTCAGGAAAGAAGATCAGGGTCATCGCTACTGAGACAAGGCCAGTGCAACAGGGCTCCAGGCTTACGGCATTCGAGCTCAAACACGATGGCATAGACGTCAGCCTGATCCCAGACACGGCGGTGGGCTACTCGATGGCAAACCACCTGGTGGACAAGGTCATAGTGGGAGCAGACCGCATACTGAGAACCGGCCACGTCTACAACAAGATTGGCACCTACCAGGTGGCCACCATGGCAAGACAGCACGGTATACCGTTCTACGTGGCGGCGCCGCTCTCCACCTTTGACATGGAGAGCGATCCTGCCGACGTGGTCATAGAACAGAGGCGGCCAAGTGAGGTGACCGGGACGGGAGATAGGATGACCGCCCCCGAGGGCATAGACGTCATAAACCCCGCATTTGACATGACCCCGCCGGAGCTGGTCTCGGGCATCATAACCGAGAGGGGCGTGGTATCCCCACCCTACGAGCGATCCATCCGGGAGCTGTTCGGGCGCAAAAACTAAAAATTTTTATTGTTTTTTTTGTAGACTATGGGTGTGGTAACAACTAAAGCAGTGAGAGACTCCCTCAGGCAGTGCATGGATCCCGAGGTTCCAATCAATATAGTGGACATGGGGCTCATATACGGAATAGACGTGGCAGCCGACAACAACGTGAACATAAAGATGACCATGACAACCCAGAGCTGCCCCCTTCATGACACGATGGTGTCTGATGTGACCAGGTACGCAAAAAAGGTTCCCGGCGTGAACGCAGTCAATGTGGATGTAGTCTGGGATCCGCCATGGACCATGGACAAGATGTCAGATGCAGCCAAGGATACCCTGAAGCAGATGGGCGGCGGAATGGCCACGCCGGCCCCCGTGGACTACAAGACCGCAATGCCCCAGGGAGTGGGCAAGCTGGTCAAGCAGGAGGACGGCTCGATGGTGCTGACAAACGAGCACGAGCAGGGATTCATGGTAAACCAAGCCATCGTGGACTTTTGGAAGTCGTGCAACGGCAAGAGGAGGATCACAGAACTGGTGGACGTGTTTGCAGAGCGGACCGGCCTGCGGCGCAACCAGGTGGAGAAAGAGGTGATGCAGCTGGTTCAGCAGATGCGCGACGGCGGGCTTGTGGTGATATCCACCAACCATGACGCGCCAAACGTAGAGTTCAGAAAGTAGCAACGTAATTTTTCAGATTTTTGGTCGAACCAGGCCACAGCTCCAGCTCAAGATCCACCGCCGTGCGGCCGCCATCAAAAGATGTGCCCCGAGTCTGCGCCGTCAAAGTTTATGGTGACGCCTGACAGGTATCCTATCTTGCTCTGCACTATGCCCCGGACAAAATCCCCGATCTCCGACGGCCTGCCCATCCGTCCCATGGGGAGGGATGCGGCGCGCCCGCTTACATCCTGGAACAGTTCCCGGGTGCGGTCCGTGTCGATTAGGCCGGGGGCGATGTTTATGCAGCTGACGCCCCTCCGGGCAAACTCCCTGCTGAGCACCTTGAAGACGCTGGAGAACGCGGCCCTGTAGGCGCCAGATATCACGAGCTTGGGGTTCGGCTCCTTGATGACGCCGGAGCTAATCAGGAAGATGTATCCGCCGTCCCTCACGGCGATGCCCTTTAGCAGCAGGCAGAATCCCACGAAGAGCTGGTTGTGGTACTTGAGCCAGTCCTCCTCTGTGACATCGCCAAACTCCTTGGGGGGCGGCCCGCCCGTATTTAGAACCAGGATGTCGGTCTCCGGGTGTTCCCCGGCAAACCGCCGTACGCTGTCAAGATCCGATGTGTCCAGCTGGCTCCTGGAGGTGGCCAGCACGCTGCATCCCATGGACCGGAGGGACGCGGCGATGGCCTTGCCGATTCCCCGGGAGCCGCCCGCCACTATGGCATCAGTCATACGGGTATACCGGGCACGGTACGGGATTAAATCTCTTTAATCTCGGTGATGGTGGCAAATACCGAGTCCATTCTCACCACCGCCTTCTTGCCGGGCCAGCCCAGGGCCACGTACCAGTCGCCGGTCTCGTCGTGGTATTTGGTCTCCAAGGCCTTGATGTCCTGCGGACCGACGTCATACATTTTGGCGATGCCTGCCATTCCCAGAGATATGGCGCTCTTCTCGTTCTCCAACCGTCTCTTCATCAGGCCGATGCCAGGAGTCATGATGTGTGGCGCGGCTATGTGTCTAATAAACTGGTTGGACGTGGATCTCTCCAAGCCGGCAGGTATTGCAGGATCGCCTAGATGCTGATCCAGCCAGACTTCCAGTAGGAGAGCGCGATATTCAGGATGAACAGGGCAAACGTGAACGCGTAGATCCCCAGCATTATGCCGTTTACGCTCTTCTCTGGAACCTTCTGGTCTATTATGCTGTGGATGAACTTGCCGCCGTCCAGTATGGGTAGCGGCAGCATGTTGATAATTCCAATAAAGAACGAGATCATCCACAGCCACAGCAGAAACAGCGAGAGCTGGGCGTTGTCCCACTGGATAAAGTCGTAGATGGGCTTGTAGGCAAAGGAGCTGTCCCTCATGATTCCGATGAGGCCGCGCCCGGAATCGTCGGGGGCCGGCATTATCTCCACAGGAAACTCCAGGGACTCCTCTCCCCTCAGCACGGTAATATCCACGGTCTGGCCTGGCGACAGATCAAGCCCCGCAAAGTCCGCCGGCGTTGCAATCCGGGCATCGTCTATCTGGATTATGATGTCATTGGCAAGCATGCCTGCGCTCTCCGCGCCAAAGCCCTCGATGATGGAGAGCACCATCATGCCGTCAGGAGACTCGTAAAAGGCCCCCACGACAGGCTCCGGCAGGACGATGGCAAAGATCGGATTGGTGAGCAGCAGCGCGGCCAGAACCATGGAGAATGCCACGTTCGCGGTTGCGCCCGCGCCGATTACCCGCAGCTTTGAGATCTTCTTTGCCTTGGCGAACTCCTCCTCGTCGGGCTCCACAAAACCCGCAAACAGAGCTATAAAGATGGCAAACCCGCCCGTCTTGATCTTGATCTTCTCCAGAGTGGCCACTATGCCGTGCGCCCCCTCGTGCATCACCAGCACTATAGGAATGGAGAGAAGGAAGTACAGGATCGCAGTGGACGATGTCAGAGTGACGCCGGGAATGAGCACCGTCACCTCTGCAAAGGCACTAGGCTCTACAAAGAAGTTTGATATGTTTGAGAGCAGAAACCAGAACGCAAAACCCATCATCGCAAACCCCGCCACCACGCTGAGGTCGGCAAAGACCGCGATGCCTCTTCTGGTCCTGGACAGTACCTTGGTCAGCAGATCCTGGATCCCCCGGTTCTTGTAGACCAGGCTGTATGCCTTGATCTCAAAACCGTGCCTGTCCAGCCGCAGCCCCTTGGCCGTTACGACCATCACCACCCAAGCTATGAGCACATAGATGATGGCATTCTCCGTGATGAAATCGAGCACTGGTAATCTGTTACTTTTTTTAACTGCGTCATTTATCGTTTTGTATGAAGCCTGCCATCATACTCTCCACGTATCCAGACAGGGAGTCCATCACCAAGATCGCAGACAGGCTGGTCCGGGACAGGCTTGCCGCCTGCGTCAACATATCCCGGGTTGAGTCGATATATTCGTGGCAGGGCAAGATAGAGAACGCGCCGGAGTTTCTGGCCCTGTTCAAGACCACGCAGGCAAACAAGGACAGGCTCAGGGAGCAGATAGA
This sequence comes from Cenarchaeum sp., assembly GCA_965206845.1. Classification (GTDB taxonomy): domain Archaea; phylum Thermoproteota; class Nitrososphaeria; order Nitrososphaerales; family Nitrosopumilaceae; genus CAYGAM01. Next base: position 959,652 of record OZ242221.1, read on the forward strand.
GAAGACTCACCCGTACCAGGTTCCGGAGGTAATCGAGATTGCCGCCCCCTCGATAAACGAGCCTTACCTAAAGTGGTTGGCAGAGTCCACGCTCTAAGATACGGAGAACCTCAGGAGCGCCACCACGCCCCCCAGGCCGTCTACCCTCAGCCCCACGTCGGTGCTTGAGTCCACGCTGTATGTCTTGGCCCCTTGGGCCTGAACCTCGTTGATGAGGCCGATGGCCGCGTCCTCGTCTGTCTCCTGCAGGAGCTTTTCGGAGAATACCAGGGAGTCTACGGCCCCAAGGCGGCCGGCCCTCTTGGTCTCCTCGATCCCCATGGCAAACCTGGCGCTCTTCTTGCTTGCCAGCGTCATGATCTCGTCTATGATCGATGAGACGCGCGCCAGCTTGCTCTCCGATATTGCCTCCCTCATCGAGTCGGACTTTGTGAAGGTGTAGAGCCCGTCCTCGCCGCTGGAGTCCACACCCTCGGTGACCAGAATCCGGTGGCCCTTTCCAAGCCGGGATGCCTGGAGGTGGTTTGCCAGCCTGTTCTTTGTCTGCCCCGGGCCGAATATTATCACGACATCGTTCTTTTTTACCATGCTTGCTAGCGCCACCCTGACCTCGTCAAAGAACCCCTCGATCTTAAACGAGCTCTTGTACCTCTTTCCGCTGTAACCGGAGTAGATGTTTGGTATGGTGTGCAGATGGGTTCCCTTCAGCCTTCCTATTCCGCAGTCGCTCGTGTCTATTGCAACCAGCACGAACCCCGCGCCGCCCTGGCTGGACTTGAGCAGGGCCCGGTGCAGGCCGGACCACGTCCTCTTGGTCAGCGTGAAGCTGTCGTTTGGCTTTATCACAAGGGAGTGGTGCGACCTTCGGGGCACGGCCTCATTGTTTGATTCTGCAATCACCCCCTGGATGCGGAGCCTGTCCAGCCGGTAGTCCAGGCCGACCCGCTCCACGTCCAAGGCTATCCTTATCCTGACCCTCTGGCCGCTGTCGGGGCGGGCGTACTCCCTGTCGAGCTTTATCACCCTGGTGGTGTCTGAGACCACCCGGTCGTCCCTGTCGATTACCCTTCTTAACGTCAGCAGGTCGTCTGGCTCCTCGGCGGTGACCGCCACCGAGCCGTCGCTGATTCTCTTGCAGATCATGGCGCCTCGTGACACGGTGGAGAAAAAAAGGAGTCAGCCAATAATCTTCTTTATGTTTGAGGTCTGCTCCGGGGCCTTCTTCTTCGCGTAGTTTTCCGCCCACTCCGGCGTGATGACTCCGGCCTCGGTCAGGTTGACAAGGGTGTTTGACGATGCCTCGCCGCTTGCCTTGCCGTTGTACCGCCTTATCTGCCGCCATTTCATGCTGGTGTTGCCGCTCTTTGAGGTATATATGATTCCCAGAACGTCCCTGGCGTTGACAAAGGTAATGTCCCTGATCTTTTTGAGGGTTGCCTTGTCGGCCGCCTCCACGTATACGGCGCCCAGCTTCTCGTCCCTCTCCGGAAAGACCTCAAAATCCTCCAGATATCTCCTGGGGGCGTAGGAGCTGCATGTGCTGGTCATGATAAACTTCCTAAAACTCTCAAGCGAGCATGGGATCTCAATTTGGGTCATTACAACTAAAGAGAGTCAGCTATTTATCAAGTTTATCAGAACTCTGTGAAATACAGTTGGTGGAACTGCCGTTCCCATTCCGCCTAACCACAGATCCTGTCCTTCTGCAAAGACCGAACCCCCCTGACGGAGAACCGAACCTTCCCCGGACTGCCAACAAAGCGGAGTCGCTCTAACTTCAGTCTGTACGCGGGCATGTCTCAAAACATGTCGGGTCGCAAAATCGGTGCCAGAACGGAATCGTTCCGGCACCGCCTGCGTTTTACGAAGAACCTGATAATATAATGTACAAATCAGACATTTTTAACTTGGGAATTCCGGTTCTGTGCAGTCCTGGCGATATGGGCACCAGTCTCCAGACGGCGCGATGCCACATTCTCCGTTCAGGCGCACACACTTTGGGGAACCTGCCTCAGGCGCGATGCAGCCTCATGCTCCGGACGATGTGGCCAGTCCCTTGCAGAGCATGTATGCCGCAGCATAGCCCGGAACCGTCACCTGCTCGCTGTCATACGGTCCAAACGCGTGGCCCTTCAGCCTAAAGGCCACAGGGCACCTAGCCGTTACCGTAACCGGCCCGTCGTCCAGAACGCAGGCATCCACGTGGGGATCAAAGGAGTCAAGATCCCCGCACGGCACCTTTGCCATTCCGCTCTTGCCGTTCAGGGAGTCAGGCATCCTGAAGATTCTGTGCACGTCCGTGGTGACCTGCGGGTCGATCCTGGCCCCTATCGTGCCGGCGATCTCCCTGAGGCTCCTCTGGTAGCTGTCGTACGCATCGCCGTCAATCTGCGAGATGAACCTTTTGCGGCCCGTCTTGTTTACAAAGATCCCCTTGGCCACGCGCCCTGCCCATCCGGCATCCCCAAGCTCCGGAAGCGTCTTTTGGAGATCCCTCTTTGGCTGCCGCCTTGTCACCCCAAACCTTTCAGGGACGGCGCCGTTGAACCGTATATAGTCCACCAGCTCGCCCCGTTCCCTGGAGTTCAGCTGCTCAAAGTGCGGGGCGTGTGCGTGGACGTGAAACCCCTCATTCCCGGAAAAATATACCCGAATGCTCCCCTCCGGCATGCCAAAGTCACGGACAAGTATGTCCTCCAGCTTTCGCACCTCCTTCTTGGACGCGTCGATGCAGTCCCTGCAGGCAACCGACTTGGAGTCGAGCTTTGCAGAGCCGCAGGCGCGGCAGGCAGACGCGTCCCGGGATACGGCCATGCAGTCGCCGCACCGGTACACCGTGTGGCCCGCCCTGCACTCCAGATTAAGATCCTTTGCGTCGATATCAAAGATGAGATCCGCCCCCTTCCAGTCCTTCTCGTTCATCGGCAGGTCCGGAAAGGAGTAGTATGCGTTGGAGCAGTAGACGTCAGACGGCGAGTTCGATACCAGCATGACGCGCAGGGCGCCGTCGTCCCTCATGGCCAGGTGCCGGTTCATGCCGCCGTTGAACCTCTGGTATCCAAACTCGCGCCGCCCCATCTTGTGCGGCACGTGAATCCTGCCGACGTTCTCAAAATAGTACCTCTTGAAGAGCCCCTCTAGGAGCGCCGCGTCGTCCTCATTCATACAGCGTACGTCTCCTGCCGAACTGTAGCGGGTTTGTTATGCCGCGGCACTCTGCGGTCTCAAAGCACAGATCGTTGCTCTTTATCTTGGTGCACGACGGGCAGACGTATCCGGTTGTGCCGTCGCCCCCGCTGGCGATGTGGTTGAGCTGGTACCGCGTTATCTTCTCGTTATAGTCCGGGGCGCTCTTGAAGAGAGGCACTATCTCATCCACGGGCGTGCCGCGGGAGAGCAGGTATGATGCCAGCATAAACCGTCCCGAATGCGGCAGGTTCTTGCCGTCCTCCAGCTCCTTGATGGCATGCTTGATGCACGGGGGATAGCCTACAGATACAATCGGCGCGGTGTAGAACCGTTTTGCCAGCTGGGCCAGCCTCCACACCGGTTCCTCAAAGTTCGGCAGCATGGGGGGCTGGGCGGCAGACTGGATCCTGTCGGCGATGTATCTGTTCAGCTGCTGCCTGATCAGCCTGACCACCTCGTGCCGGTTCAGAAACACCTTTCCGCCGTCCACCCGCCGGTTGACCAGCTTCCACGGGAGCTCGTGAAAGAACACGGAGCGGCGGACATAGTCCTGGATCGGAATCACAAAGTCCCGCCCCCGTCTCTCTATGCTTACTGAGAAGAGATCCTCAATGATCTTTGTGGCCGGATACTCCTTGGTGGTGTCGCGAAGATCCCCGAGGTCGCTCTCCAGATAGTGCTCTGCCCTGCGCGATTCCGCCATGACAAACTTGTTGACGAGCGCCCCGGATCTTCCCAGCTTCAGCAGAACCGTGGCTATCAGAAACGAGAAGACCTCCATATCCAGCGTATACCCCTCAAGGATCTCTGACTTGTCGACGCCCCCGTCGACGGCTAGCTTTATTCTGTCATATGCCTTCTCGATGATCTTCTTCAGATCGGGATCGGAGCCGAACTTCTCTATGGTAAAGCTGGGATCCTGAAGATGCCTACCGGCATCGGGAAGAAACGGGTACTTTGCCATCTCGACAGACCCTATGTCGACCATGAATCGGTTTGCCCGCCTGCGCTTAAAAAGCTGGTTTAAATTATCTGGGAGGAATCCAAGGACATGAAGGTCGGCTGCCACGTGTCAATCTCGGGCGGGGTGGACAGGGCAGTCGACAACGCAGTCGAGAGGAAGTGCCTTGCATTTCAGATCTTTACCAGAAATCCCCGCGGCTGGAGGGCAAAGGAGCTGGGCGAGACGGAGATCTCAGAGTACAGGAGAAAGCTCGACGCAAGCGACATCGACCGGCACGCCACATGCGCCCACATGCCATACCTGCCCAACCTGGCATCCACAAACAGCGACGCGCACCAGAAATCCGTAGACACACTCGTCGGCGAGGTCCGGCGGTGCGGGGATCTGGGAATCCCGTACCTGGTCACGCACTTGGGAAGCCATCTGGGCGCCGGCGAGGAGGCCGGCATCAGGCAGCTGGTCATGGCATACACCAAGGCGGCCGGGGTAAGAAACGACGTGACCATTCTGCTGGAGAATACAGCGGGGCAGAAGAACTCCGTAGGCTCGGAGTTTGGCCAGCTGGGATCCATCCTGTCGCAGCTGGAGCCGCAGGAGCGGTTTGGCGTGTGCATCGACACGTGCCATGCCTTTGTTTACGGGTACGACCTGAGAACCCCGGATGCGGTCAGGGAGGCGTTTGCGAGGTTTGATGACGCCGTGGGCTTTGAGCGCCTGAAGATCCTGCACCTGAACGATGCCAGGGGGGAGATGGGCTCCAGGCTGGACCGGCACTATCACATAGGCCTCGGGCACATAGGCATGGAGGGCATCGGGGCCGTGGCAAGGCTGGCAGGCAAGAAGGGGATACCCATCATACTCGAGACCCCCATAGACGACACCCGGGACGACTTTGAAAACATCAGGATAGTCAAGGGGTTAACATAATTAACCCGCTTGTTGCGGCAAGATTCGTGGGATACGACAGCGTGATGAAGCTTGCCTTGGAGAGGGGGTTCTATTTCCCGAGCTGCGAGATATACAGCGACTCCCAGGCGGGGTTCTGGGAGTACGGCCCCACCGGCCTGAGCCTAAAGAACAAGTTCCTTGAGCTGTGGCGGAGGGAGCTGGTGAGGCGCGACCAGATGATCGAGATAGACGGCTCCCAGATCATGTCGCGGTCCGTCTTTGAGGCGTCAGGGCACCTGGAGAGCTTTGCGGATCCCATAGTCAAGTGCACCGGGTGCGGGGCCACCTTCAGGGCGGACAGGATGATCTCCGAGGCCGGAGGGCTGGAGATTCCGGAGAACGCCGGGCTGGAGGAGTTCGATCAGGCCATACTGCAAAACGGCATCAGGTGCGCCAAGTGCGGCCACGATCTTGGGCCCGCCAGAAGGTTCAACATGATGTTTCGGGTGGGCATAGGCCCAGACGGCGAGGAGGCATACCTGAGGCCGGAGACATGCCAGTCGATCTTTGTCGACTTTCCCAGGATCTTCAAGACCATGCGGGGCAGGCTTCCGTTGGGGATAGCCCAGGCCGGCAAGAGCTTCAGAAACGAGATCTCCCCGCGGCAGAGCCTCCTCAGGCTGAGGGAGTTCTACCAGGCAGAGATAGAGGTGTTCTGCAACCCCGCCAACCTGAACGACCTGAAAAAATTCGCGCGCCTACAGGATACCGTGATCCGCATCCAGACGGGGGCAGAGCCAAAGGCCATGACATGCCGGGAGGCCGTGCAGTCTGGTGCCGTACCCAGCGAGTTTGTGGCGTACTATCTGGGAATGCTGGCAGAGTTCTACCAGAAGACCGGAATCGACATGGAGCGGAGCCGCTTCAGGAGGCTGGGCGACAAGGAGAAGGCGTTCTATGCGGAGGCGGCCTTTGACTTTGAGGTGGAGACCACGACGGGGTGGCTGGAGCTTGTCGCCTGCAACTACAGGTCCGACTACGACCTGGGCTGCCATGCCAGAAAGAGCAAAGAAAAGTTCGAGGTGATGGACGGCGACCAGAAGGTGCTGCCGCATGTATTTGAGATATCCATGGGAATCGACCGCAGCCTGTACACGATTCTGGAGCACGGCCTGAGGGACGACAGGGAGAACGAGAGGACGGTCCTGTCCATAGTGCCGTACCTGGCGCCTGTCCACGTGGGGGTTCTGTCGCTGGTAAAGAAGGGGGGGCTTCGGGAGAAGACCGACGAGGTGTTTGACTCCCTGAAGACAAAGGTCGACGCCTTTCTGGATCACTCGGGCGCCATAGGGAGAAGGTACAGGAGGCTGGACGAGATCGGCGTCCCCTACGCGCTGACGGTGGACCACCAGACGCTGGAGGACGGCACCGTCACCATAAGGGAGCGCGACTCGATGGAGCAGAGGCGGATACGGCTTGCCGATGTCACAGGCGAGATCACGGGCCTGGTCTCCTTTCCCTAGCGTCTGCTAGGGCCTTTCGCATGTTGTCAATGTGCGAGCCGTGCCAATAGAGCTTGCCGCAGCCAGTGCACCTCCAGATGTCGTGGGCCTCCGATATCCGGGCGGGCACTGCCCCGGATTCTGGCCCGTCGTCCCGCCGCAGGGTGCCGTTGCATACGGTGCACCGGGCGCGGCTGCAGTCGATCCTCAGATCCCCCAGCCCAAGCCTTGCGGCGATCTCCAGGGTGTGTGCCACTGGATCGCGCCCGGCAGGACATACCGCCAGAATGCCGGCCTTCTGCGCCCGGCGGTACAGCGCCGCATCCTTTGTGATGAGAACGCGGTTCTCCCTTGCCGCGGTCTCCAGCAGGGCGTCGTCCCCGGCATCTGACTGGTATGTTGCATCAAACCCCAGAATCCTCAGCTTCCGTGTAGTCCTGCCCAGCATCGCATCGACGGCAAACCGGTGCCCCAACCTACTCCCGCCGGTTCACCTTTGTTATGTGGCTCTTTCCTGCCGGCAGCACCCGGAGAAAGTCATCCACGCTGAACCGTGCCGCCGCGTCCTCGTTGATCTTTATGAACTCGCTCCGTAACCTCTTTGCAATGTCGGCAGGCTCCGAGCCGCCGGGCTCGATCACCGCATGCCACAGGGAGTTCTTCCTCACCGCATCGGCCGGCCCGCACTCCAGCAGGTACTCCCCGTTTCTCTCGAGCATTCCTACGCCAAGCTTCAGGGTCGGCACCCGGACAAAGTTGCGCTGCCCGCCGATGCTAAACGATCCCCTTGGAAGAAACTGCCCGCTGGGAGCCGCCTTCTTTACCTGGTCTGGCTCCACCCAGTAGGAGCTGGCGCCATACATGGCCTCCCTCCAGGCCCTGCTGAAGCAGACCGTTGCGTGCGCCACCTCGTTTATGCTGACAGGCGACGCGCTCTGGCCATCCTTGAGGACAAAGAACGGCGAGCCGAACACCTCTGCGTGGAACACCCTGTCGCCGCTACCTATGTGCTTTCGTACGATGGACGAGTTTGAGGACGCGTCCCTGCCCCCCACGGCCAGGTTTCCGTCGGATGTGAAGAACCACCTGTATCTCTCAAACCAGTTCTTCTTCCTGATGTTGGCATACCCGACGGACTCCTGAACGCCCTGCGCCTGGTTCTTGAGCCGGGCAATCTCCCGCTCCGTCTTTCTCTTTTGCTTCTCTATGGTGGGTACCGCAGCGGACTGCTTCTTTGCCTCATCAAACAGCGTCGAGGCTATGGCGGGAAGGGACGAGCTGGGATCAATCCTGATCTTCTCGTCAAGAATCTTGATTATCGTGGAGCCACGCTCGCTTGCAAGCTGGACATCCAGCCTCTTCAACTCGGCCTCGGCGCGCGGTTCCCTTATGGAGAACGTGCCCTGTGAGACCAGCGCAAAGAGCAGCCTTGCCACGCCGGATATTGCATCTGACCGCTCCTGTACAAGCCGTATTGCCCCGTTCTGCTCGTTCAGTCTGCTCTCCAGCTGCGCAATCTTGCCGCTCTCGGTCGCAGTCTTTGCCGACCTTGCCTCCTGGAGTATCTTCTCCGTAAATATGAGATCAAGGCCCCGGTCAAAGCTGGGCACCGGCTCGAGCTCGTCTGGCACGGCGACCCTGATGGGGCAGGCCTCGGGCCTTGCGCCTCTTATTATGACGGGATCGTGCCTGCCGCTGCCCACCTCACCGACGATCCCGCGCACGGCATCAAATATAGCCTCCCGCTGGCGTGCCGCAAGCTCTCTTCCGGGCAGGGTGGAGTCGATTCTGGCGCGCCCAAACACCTCCTTGATGTATCTGGCTGGCAGCCCCAGGCTTCTTCCCACCCATTTGCCGCAGCCGAGATCGGAGTTCTGAATCTCGTCTATCTGACCTTGGGACAGCTCGAACACGTTCAGCCCGTTCTGCGGGGGAGGGGCGTACGTCGAGCCCACCCTGAGCGTGCGGTGTCGCACCTCCAGGGAGTGCTGCAGTGCCAGGATCTTCATCTCCTTGCTGCACAGTATGATGTTTCCGTCGCCGAAGAACTCGGCCACCACCACAAACTCCCTCTCAAAGCCCCCAAACGACAGGTATGCTATTCTCTCGGTTCCCACCTGCCGGATCCCGGTTATCTTGAGCCTGAGCAGGTCGTCCCTCAGGCGCCGCGTCATCCTGTGGAGCTCGATCTGATCGATCTTCACCTCGGTGACCCACATGCCAAACGTGGTAAGCATCAGAAAGATGTCCGGCTGGTCCGGGTGGTGCAGCTTGAAGAGGATGCTGTCCCTTGTGATTCCATATATGTTGCTCACATAGTATCCCGCGATCTTCTCTGAGATCGAGTCCACCAGATAGCGCAGCTCTATGCCTGCCAGTCCCATAAACAGCAACCGACGCACCCGCATTATACTTTTACTCATGCTTGATCCGTGTTGGGCCGAAACGCGCACGATACCTGATGGAGAGTTAGGTTGGGCATGGGCCAAACTCTCACATTCCGTCGTATCTGTCATCATTTGTGCCTAAATCTACACGGAGTGGACAGAGATATCCAGGTAGAACCACTCTCCCAATCAAACTGTAGTGACTTAACCTCTTACCGCGGCAGCGCGCGACTAAAGATTTTAAACAAGGCGCATTAAACTCACTCTAGAAACTTACATTGGCCAAATTTAAGAAAAAGAGATCCAAACCGACAGGTGGCCCAGAGGACTCTAAAAAAGAGATAAAAGACACCGCTGCCGACAAGCCGGCAGACGATGCCGACTCGACGCCGCCAACCGAGGAGATAGACGCACTGCCGCCCGAGAAGATAGACGCACTGCCGCCCGAGAAGACAAGGCTGCCCCCGCCGTTGCGATCCAAAAAAGGCCACATAGTCTCCGTGGCCGAGGCGGCCGAGACAAAAAGGAAGATGGATCGGCTCTTCTGGATGCGCGTGGTTCTTTCCGTGATTGCCGGGGCGTCTGCCACATTCCTGTTCGAGTCCATCGAGGATGTAGAGGAGAAGAGGTGGACCTCCATCGGGTTTATGATAGCGGTGTTCATCGTGTCGGTGATCATTGCCAAGAGCATGAAGATCCGGCTTCCCTCTGGCAGAAAGAAGCTGATAACAAACGGCCTTGGCAGCTTTGTGTTCCTCTACCTGTTTGTGTGGATTGTCACGTACACGCTTGTGAACTCTGGATCCGGCGGCGGCTTTGTCACGCCTGTCATATAGGGCTACATGATGTGGGACCACAAGACGCCGGGGATTCCGGACTCGGAGTTTGAGCGGGCCGAACGCGTCCCCATAACAAAGGAGGAGGTCAGGGCCATCCAGATCAGCAAGGCAAGGCTAAACTCCGGGGATACCGTATATGACGTCGGCTGCGGGAGCGGCTCTGTCAGCGTTGAGGCGGGCCTGCAGGTGGAGGGGCGCGGCCGGGTCTTTGCCATAGACGTCGATCCCGACGCGGTCACGCTCACAAAGCGGAACCTGGCAAGGTTTGCGGTCGGCAACGCCTCGGTCATACTGGGCAACGCGCTGGACAAGATTGCAGGCCTGCCTGCCGCGGACAGCATATTTGTCGGCGGTACCGGCGGCGACACGGCAGACATAGTAACGCTGTGCGAGGAGCGGCTGAAGGCGGGCGGACGGATCGTCATAGGCGTAATCCAGATAGAGACGTTGGCAGCAGTGCTGGGCGTACTGGATCGGCTTCGGTTCGAGTCGGTTGACGTAACGCAGGTCACGGTGGCAAAGAGCAGGAAGACGTCCACCGGCACGATGATGCTGGCAAGAAACCCGGTTACCATAATCTCTGCCACCAGGGCATAGCCCCACATCCTGCAGGATCGTGTCCATCCCGGCTGGATGCGGCTCTGCGGCCACCAGGCCCCTGCGTCCGGCAGGCGGCTTCCACTCTCTAACTTTTATTAGGAATTGTGACATCGGAGCTGGATGCATGAGCTAGTCGCCGTTGGTTGCGGTCCGGGCGATCCTGACCTGCTGACCGTCAAGGCGGTAAACGCGATACGGGGCGCCGATGTTATCGCGTGTCCCACAGCCCGGGAGGGAAAGCCGAGCATTGCACTGGCCGCCGTCTCCCCGCTGATAGACCAAGGCCGGCAGAGGATACTGCAACTCGTCTTTCCCATGACAAAGGACCGGGCAGTGCTGGAGGAGACGTGGAGGAGAAACTCCCAGATCCTTGCCGATGCCGTCCTGACGGGCCGGAGGGTCGTGTACCTTACCATAGGAGACCCATACCTGTACAGCACGTGGATATACCTGCACCGCGAGCTGAAGGAGAGGCACCCGAAGATCAGGATATCTGTCATTCCCGGCATCGTCTCGATGTTTACGTTTGCGTCAAAGGTGGGCATCAGCCTAGCGGAGGGCGCCGAGAAGATGTCAGTCATTCCCTCGTGCTATAACCTTGATGCTGTCAAAGAGATCGCAAGGAACTCAGACACGCTGGTCTTCCTGAAGGACGGAAGGTACTTTGATCAGGTAGTCACGCTGCTGAGGGAGGCGGGTTTTGCCGACAGCTCGATATTTGCAATAGGCCAGGATCTGGGCACCGAGCACGAGATCATCAGAAGGCTCACCCTGGGCGAGGCCGACACCTCCGCCTTGACTACCAAATACTTCTCCATACTGGTGGTAAAGCGTGCCTAAGGTCTACTTTGTGGGGTGCGGGCCGGGAGACCCGGAGCTGATCACCGTAAAGGCAAAGAGGCTGATCCAGCAGGCAGACACGGTGGTGTACTCGGGCTCGCTGGTTCCAGAGCCGATAATGGAGTTCTGCCGTGGCGCAGATCTGCACGATGCGTCGGGCCTAGTACGCGAGGAGATATTTGACATACTGCGCGGCAGCGCAAAGAAGGGCAAGCTCGTGGTGCGCCTGCACGACGGCGACCCTACGATATACGGCGCCATAAGGGAGCAGATGGACGGCCTCGCAGGCGAGGGCATCGAGTCGGTGATAGTCCCCGGGGTTACGTCGTTTCTTGCATCTGCTGGCGCCCTAGGGGCCCAGCTCACGCTGCCGGGCGTGACCCAGACCATAATCATCACCCGCGCCGAGAAGCGCACCCGGGTGCCCGAGCGTGAAAGGATCTCCGAGCTGGCAAGGCACCAGGCAACCATGGTCTTCTACCTCAGCGTTCACCTCCTCAATGACATTGTGCGGGATGTGATCGGCGGCGGATACACCGAGTCGACGCCGGCGGCGGTGGTCTACAGGGCCAGCTGGGAAGACCAGAAGGTCATCGTGGGCACCCTGGCGGACATTGCAAAAAAGACGAGGGCGCACAAGATTACAAAGACTGCCATCGTGATCATAGGCCAGGTCATCAACCCAGAGTCGTACGAGTACTCCAGGCTCTATGACAAGTCGTTTGGCCACGGCTACCGGAAGGCAAGACCCGTCACAGAGCGATAGGGTCGGCGCGGCAGTCCATTCCCAGCGCCGCCAGCTTGCGCGAGAACGCCCCTGCGTCCCCGGACGCAAAGATCCTAAGCGGGCCCTGCGTCGGGGCGCTCCCGACTCTGGCACCGGCCTGCCGGGCCACATCGTCGGCCGGATCAAGAAACCTCACATCGGGAAACTCTGCCTCCATCATCCCCCTTAGGAACGGCAGGTGGGTGCTTGACAGCGTGGCCGTGTCGATGCCGCCCTGCCCAAGGCGGTCGGCCAGAACCCGCGAGATCTCCCTCCGGCAGCGCGGCGCATCCAGCACAAAACCGCCCGACTCCACCAGCCGGATCAGGGGGCTGCAGTTGACGGGCAGGACGGAGATCCCCTCCGGCAGGCGGCACCCCTCTATGTACCGGCGCAGCTCCGGGCCTGCGGCGACTGATTCGGTTGTGAGGACCGCAACGTTGCCGGTCCCGGTCATACCGGCCGCCCGGCTCAGTGGCGGATGCACCCCCAGCGTCCTGTCATCAAGGATCTCCGGAAGCAGCAGGGACGGCGTGTTGGAGCCCACTATTACAAGATCCGGCTTGAAGAGTCTCCGCAGGCCCGCTATGGTTCCCGTGATGATCCGCCCAAGCTCCGCACGGGTCTTGGTTCCGTATGGAAAGCTGTCGGTATCCGCATAGTATATGATCTCCGAGCGGAGCGTCCGTCGAAGGGGCCCGATAACGGACAGGGAGCCAAGTCCCGAATCAAAGATCGCTATTCTGGGCATAATCACAAGGGAATTATATACATTAGTGTACAGCACCCATGCCTTTTTCTGGCGCTCTTGCATTGCCTCCCACGCTTGGCTCTCGCGTGCTGTTTGCGGAACGCGCGGGAGCAATCCCGCGCCGGCTTCTCGCGCCTTCAGACGACCATCCCGGCCGCCCTGCCGTCGCTTTCACGGCAATATTATACGCGGCATTTACGTCCGCGTTGACGTCATTGTCACAGTTGTAATTGGTGCACCGGAACCTGTCCTGCGATATGCGGGATTCCTTGTCACTGTGGCCGCACCTGTGGCATGTTATGCTGGTGCCCTTGGGGTCCACCATTACCACGATCACGCCGGCATTGGCGCACGCGCCCTTGATCAATCGTTGGAACGTGCCGGGCCTTGAGTAGGCCATCTCCCTGTTTAGTCCCGTCTTGGCGGAGCTTCCCCTTCCCTTGGCGCCCGCGGTCATGTTCACGAGGTTGAGATCCTCCATGGCCACCGTTCCGGCGCCGTCCGCTATCCTCTTGGAGGCGTGTCGCTCCCAGTTCGTCTGGCGGTTGGCAATCTTTTCCCTCTTTTTCCGGATCTTCCTGTGCAGCTCCTTGTAGCTTCTTGACTTGGTCTTCCTCGGCTTGTCCCTGTTGCGGCCGCTCGTGTTGTTGCTGCAGCCGCTGCCGCCAGTGCCGTTCCCACCGTCCGCGCTCTTGCTCCCGCCGTCGGAACCTTCCTTGGAATCCTGTTTGGTGCGCCTGTTGCCGCGCCCCCCGCGCTTCTGAGAGAGCTCCGAGTACATCTTCGATATGTCGTCGTCCTTTGCCCTCCTGCAGTCATTTGGGAGGTCGTGGAACTTGTGGCTGCCGGTGCCAAGGTCGACGGTGGCGACGCCGTGGACTATGCCCATGTCGATGCCCCTTATGACCGCGGACTCGGACGGCTCCGGCGCCTTTATCCTGATCTGGATGTGGAGCCGGTACGTCCTGTTGTGATTCTTAGTGCGCTTCGTGGTCCTCTTGGTCGTCTCGACGAGCTGGAAGGAGCGCATGTCAAGGTCCTTAACGTCGCCGTGCACCCTCACCATGCCTATGCCGGGAAGGTGCAGCATGCCGTTGCCCTTGTAGACGGGCTTCTCAAAGACCGAGAGTGACTTCGCTTCCCCCTTCATGCTGAACAGGGAATCCCTGTGGGTCCATTTGTTCCTCTTGTTGCTCCACTTGTTTGAGGGTAAATTTACAGCGGTGTCGATGTCCTTGACGCCCTCCTTTTCCCGGTCCCGCCTGGCCAGGTACTTCCACAATGACTTGTTGCGGCGCTTTTTGCCGTTTGATATTACGAACTTTTGAACGGCGTCCAGGCCCAGCAGGAGCCCCGCCCTCTGCACCATGCAGCTGCAGGCCTCCTTGCGTCCAGCGGCCAGCGCCTCCTTGTCATGGACCAGCCACCCGTTTGCGTCCCTCCATTTGGTGAGCATCTTGTTGAGGTCGAACTTGGTTGTCCTCGGGTCGTTGAGCTTCTCCCTGACGGCCATGTTGAACGCCCACCTCTGCGGGTCCATGTGGCGCGATATGAGATCCGACAGCTCCGCCGACTGGTCAAAGTCCACCTTTATGTTGCGTATCATGGCGCCATCCATTAGGCGCCTTGACCACTTTTTTGGCGCCGGCTCGGTTGCGGCTGCCGTTGCATCCGCCTGCTCCGTTGCCACTGCTGCCGCCTCCGCCATGATGGGTTTCATTACGCATTCAATATGCCATGCGCATAAAAACACCGCGACAACACTATCATTAGTGTGCAGACCATGCTGACCGTCCGCACTGTCATATCCATCGTTTCCGCCGCGCCTGTCCGCGCGGTTCCGGCCGCCACGGTGCGGCGCCGGCACCCGCTGGAACGGCCATCATGGCGGAAGGCCCGAAAAGGACGGGTTTTGGCCGCTTTTGAATGCAGTTCCCGCCTTGCAATGCCGGACCGGTCCGGGACGGCGCCTTAAATACGGATCCGGCATTTGCCCGCGTGAAAGGCGCGACCAGACCGCCGCCTTCCTGGGCTTTTGCCTGCCTCGGGATGCCTGCCGGCGCCGGAAAACCCGGGACAGCCATCGGCCAGTCATGAACCGGGAAGACCGGTCTGCGGACCGCATTATCGGCCTGGACGGGAGGCCCCGGACATGCGGCGGCGGCTGTTCACTTAACTATATAATTCCCAATCACAACACATTCTGGTTTTGTTAGCTAAATTTAGTCTAGGGTTGATCTAAATATACCCCTCTCATTAAGAGTGCAATACTAGACTGCCAATTATGCCAAGCTTTGATAAGAACTGGGCCCGGCAGGACGCTCCAAGCGTGACTGAGAAACTACGTGGCGCAGTTACAGCCGAAGGCGCACTCAAGCCCAGGATTCAGGGAGCTGTAAACAAACTTCAGGTTCAGATATCCAAGATGGATTCGATGCTGGGAAAGCTGCGGGAGAGAGACTCGAGGCTGTTTCAGAGAATCGTCGTTGCCATGCAGCAGCACGACACCGGCGCAAGCAGGGTGCTCTCAAACGAACTGGCCGAGATCCGCAAGGTTTCAAGAATGCTAGGCAACGCAAGGATGTCGCTGGAGCAGGTTCAACTGCGATTGACGACCATTCACGACCTAGGTGATGCCATGGTCGCGATAGGACCCGCGATGTCCACCATGAAGGGACTGAAGGCGTCTGTTGGCAAGTTCATGCCAGAGGCCGACTCGGAGCTTCAGGACATGACGCAGACCCTCAACGGCCTGATGTCAGACTCGCTGTCCGGAGAGGCGTTCAGCGGCATCGGATCAGAGGTCTCCACAGAAGAGACGGACAAGATCCTGCAGGAAGCATCAGCCGTTGTAGAGCAGAAGATCGGGGACAAGTTTCCATCTGTTCCCTTCCACGGGCTTTCGTCAGAGGTTTCTACCAGTCTTGAGTAGTGCCGTGACGAAAGAACTGTATTTTTTTAATTAAGACCAGATCTTCTCCTTGAAGGTAAACCGCTTGTTCAGGATAAAGTTGCCAAAGGACGCGGCCGCAACCGCCGGTATCAGCGCGATGGGATAGCTCATCGAGGAGCTCTCCACCAGGGCAAAGACGGCGCCCAGCTGAACCAGCGCCCCCAGGGAGCTGACCCCTATGAACTTGGCGTACTGCGCCACCGTCCTTGCGGGGGCAAAGTTTCTGTCCTCAAACGTCCAGAACTTGTTGAGCACAAAATTGCTGGTCATTGAAGCGAGTATTCCCAGTATATTTGCGTGGATGTACCACAAATCATTGGAGCCGCCGGCAAGCAGCAGGGACATGAGGTAGTTGATCCCGAGTCCCGAGGCGCCCACCGTGTAGAACCTGGCCGCCTTTGAGAGAAAGCGCGCCGATGTCTTGGGCTTTGATCTCGAGCCCCGCCTGCCGTTCCTGTACAGCCTCCAGACGGATCTGAGATAGTCGACGGCCACCTTCAGGTCCAGCTTGCTGGAGCCAAACTGCCTGTCGCGGAACGTGTAGGGGATCTCCTTGATGGACGCTCCCCTGGCCTTGACCAGGATCTCAAGCAGCATCTTGTATCCCATTGCGTCAAACTTTAGATCCCTGATGAGGCTCTTCTTGAAGGCAAAGAACCCCGACATGGGATCCTCGGTCCGTATCCCGAGCCCCTTCTGGGCAATCTTTGCGGCCACCTTGCTTTGGATCTTTCTCTTTATCGGCCAGTTCTTGATCGCGCTGCCCGGGATGTACCTGGAGGCGATCACGATGTCAAACTTGGACCGCCTTATCAGATCCACCATTCTGGGAATTATCTGCGGCGGGTGGGAAAAGTCGCTGTCCATGACCACTATGATGTCGCCTGACGCGTGCTGGATTCCGTTGAGTATGGCCGAGCTCAGGCCCTTCTTTATCTTCCTGTGCACCACGTCCACGGTGTAGTCTGTCAGGCGCCTGACGTTCCTGATGTAGTCGTCTACCATGCGCCCCGTGCCGTCCGGCGAGTTGTCGTCCACCACTATCGTCTCGGTTCTTGCGTTCCCGGGGCGGTTCTCGCCTATGGATCTGAGAACGCCCAGAACATTCATCGACTCGTTGTACGTGGAGAGTATTATCGATACCTGGGCGTTGCGGGGGTTTTTCAGCGTCACTTTACAGTCGATGTTTGTGGGGGGAATTATATATTTAAGTTCACAAAACGGGTGAACTGCGTGGCGACCGTTCGGGTTACCCACTCCATAGCAGGCATCAGCCTGAGGCACGAATTCTGGCATATGCGGCGGATCGCACAAGTGTGAAATCCTACTTATGCAGTAACTGGCGAGTCCCGTGATAATCTCTGGCCAGTCGGGGGCACGGCATAGAGGCAGGACACAAGGTGATCGAGAAATCAAGAGCGGAGGCATCTAACAAGATGTCAAATCAGGTACGTTCTGCTTTCTGTATTTATTGCGGATGTTCAACCTATGGGTACCGGATGGTGCAACCCGGCATGGCGTGTAGACCGGGGATGGAAGACTTGTCGTAACGTAGGACGGCCTCGTGGAAGATAATTCTGGGCGTGATGTGTGGCAGCCGGCCGGAACCGTCACCCCAATACAGGCAGCCGGGGAGCGCATTTGCGCTAACCTGATGCACAACGCACTGACAAACTCTTCGTGAAACACAGGTAGCCGAATGGCCACCTCCCCGTCTCGCATGTGCCGCAGATCTCGTCCCTCTGCAACGATCGCATCCCTCCTGACGGAGAACCAGATCTTCCCCGGGATGCCCAACCCGGTAAGGGCTGACTGCGGGTATTGCCAGTGCGGCAGAGTATGCGCGTGGTCCTGCGCCCCCCGGCCGGCGGCAGGAAACTTTTATTGTCCTGCGGAATCTCCCGTATCTAGTTGAAGATCTGGTTTGACATCCTGACGCCAAAGCAGATACTGTTCTTTGAATCCATGATGGATCGGCTGGAAGGCGAGCACACAGTACTGTGCACCACAAGAAACTACAGGGAGCTGAACGGGCTTGTCAAGATCAGGAGAAGAAGGGTGCAAAGCGTGGGAAGGCAC
Organism: Cenarchaeum sp.; assembly: GCA_965206845.1. GTDB lineage: Archaea > Thermoproteota > Nitrososphaeria > Nitrososphaerales > Nitrosopumilaceae > CAYGAM01. The sequence goes on from OZ242221.1 coordinate 977,410, forward strand.
GGGGGGGCCGCAAGGGACGCAAAGCTGATGGCCGGCATTAACAGGATATCGGAGCTGACCCCCATAATCGAGGAGTTCTCCCCCGACGTGACCGTCAGCTTCTGCTCGCCGGACGCGGCAAGGGTGTCATTCATGCTGCAGATCCCCCACATTGGCTTCTCGGAGGCCCCGCACCACAATGCGGGATCACGGCTGTCGATACCCCTGCTGGAGAGACTGCTGATTCCCTCATACATACCCAAAAAGAGCTTTACAATATTTGGAATAGACCCGGAGAAGATACTGCAGTACAACGCGCTGGACGTGTATATGATCGTACAAAACAAGGTCGTGGAGACGATGCCGCCGATATCCAAGAAACCCCACGAAAAGATAATCCTGTTCCGCACCTACGAGACGCAGGCGGCATACGTGAACAAGTCCGTGGACGTGGTCTCGCTGGTCACCGATGTGGCAAGGATGATGCCTGACTGCAGGCTTGTCGTCCTGGGCAGGTATGCAGATGAGATCAGGCACCTTCAGGCGTCGCTGGGCAGCGACATAACGGTGATCGACAGGGTGGTTGACAGCCGCAGCATACTCTTGCTTGCCGACGTGTTCATTGGATCCGGGGGGACCATGACTGCCGAGGCCGCAATGCGCGGCGTTCCGACCATATCGTACAATGCGGTGCCGTACGCAACCGAGAGGTACCTGGTGAGGCACGGGCTGGTAAAGAGGGCCGAGGATGCCCCCGGGCTGGTAAGGGCCGCAAGGCGGTTTCTCGAGTCTGACAACGGAGCCTACCTGGAAAAGAACAGGCGGTTTCTTGCGGGCATGGAGGATCCATACAACCTTCTTGAAGAGGTCCTGCGCTCGCTTGGCGCGTGACGGCTGCCCGAGCCGTGGCACACCAGCCCACTCAAAGATTAAAAACAGACCGGATCCGAACCACAGGTGGTGGACAAGGACGGCCTTACCGACGAAGACGGGACGGCGCTCGTGGGGCTGGCAAGGAGGGCGGTGTCCGACCATCTCCTGGGAAGGCAGACGGTTCCAGACGATGCCCTGAAGTCAAGGTTCTCCTTTCGGGCAGGCGTGTTTGTTACCCTCAACAGCGGGGGCAGCCTGCGGGGCTGCATCGGTTTTGTCGCACCCCGCAAGAGGCTGTACGGCGCCCTGGTCGAGGCGGCCGTTGCTGCCGCCACCCGGGATCCGCGGTTTCTGCCTGTTCAGAGCGGCCAGCTGGGCCGCATCAAATTCGAGGTTACCGTCCTCTCCGAGCCCCAGAAGATGGCCGTCTCCAACCCGAACCAGTACCTGTCGGGGATCCGCATAGGGATGGACGGACTGCTCATAAGGCGCAACTCAAGTTCGGGCCTGCTCCTGCCACAGGTGCCGGCGGAGTACGGGTGGTCCCCGCAGGAGTTCCTGGAGCATGCCTGCGAGAAGGCCGGGCTTCCCAGGGACTCGTGGAGGGACGAATCCACCGAGGTCCTGAGGTTTGGGGGGACGGTCTTCAGGGAGGGCTGATCCCGCCGGGAGGCGCCGGCGCCTAGCCCAGAAAGAACTCGGCGCCGTCCTGCATGGCGTCAAGCTCCGCCTGGCCCATGGTTATCAGCGGAATGTTGGCAAGCGCGCATCCGGAGGCCACCGTCGGGTCTGCCTTCAGGCAGATCATGGCCCTGGGGGCTGCGCCTGCGGACTTGAGCGAGTATATGGTGTATGCGCCCACGCTGCTGCCGGCCCCGTGGGGAAACACCAGGATCGAGTCGCGGACGGATCTGCCGTGTAGCTCGTGGCTCGGATCCCGGATCGTCCCGGTTTTGTTGTCCACGGCGCCCAGAAAGTTGATGGGCTGCCGGGTCTTCATTATCCTCCCCCGGGCCCTGCCCCGGACTATCGTCCTCACGACCAACCGGTCTCGTCCTCCACAATCTCTGAGAGCGGCTTGAGGTTCACGTCCACGCCGTTTGATCTCTTGAGATAGTACGCCCCCTTGACGCTGTTGGTGGTCACCGAGTCGACCTCTCCCTTGTCTATCAGGGGCGTGAGGCATGTGCAGCAGTCAGAGAGTATCTCGCACCCGGCGCGCCGGATCTGCGATGCGTATCCCAGCCTCTGGGCCTGCTCCTGCACCAACCTGGGGCAGAACACCATGCACCTCTTCTTGAAGCGCCTCCCGCCCAGCATTGACGACAGGCCGGCCATCTCCTCCAGGCCCAGCTGCGGGCTGCCCAGGGTCACCATGTCGCCGCGGTCTGCGGTGTTCAGCTCGTCATACACGCCGCGGAGCTCCTCCTTGCCAAAGTCAACCTCCTCTGCACCGCTGCCGCCGCCCAGGCTGAACCTGCCGCAGGTGCCAGAAGTGCCCATGCCACCGCACAGCGACTTGCAGCTGCGCCGGTCCGGGCTGCCTGCGCCGGATATGGCCACCGACTGGTCTGCCACCTTGCCCGCAAAAAATCCCAGCATTCCAAAGTCAAGCTCGTCGGGCTCTGGGATCCCCATCCTTATGGTGATGTCAGGCTCGCTGTCCCTTCTGAGTGACGAGTAGGGGCTCTTGCCCGTTATGGCGCTGGCCAGCGCCGAGAACGCGCTCTCCTTGTTTGTGCGCAGACCGGCAACCGAGTTGGCGTATATGGCCGCATTGCTCTCGGCAAAGGACACCTGCGTCCCGGCCCCGGGCAGCTTGAGGATCTCGTACGGGATGCACGAGAACGTGGGCATGACACCCATCCGCTCGTATGACCTCCTGATGCTCTCCTGCCCCCGGATGAAATCCTCGTCCAGGCCGTAGCCTGACACGCTGTCGGCGTCGTATCCCATGGGGTTCAGCGACGTCCTCACCTTTACGCGCGCAGTCCTGCTGAACTCGGCAAGAAACCGCTCCCCGGCATCTCCAATGGTGTTGTAGTTTACGCCCGACAGGTGGGCCCACTCGATCTTGACCAGCCTCTCGGCATCCGCTGCCTCGCCTGTGGCGACAAGAATCCGGTACGCCGTCTCCATGGAGCTGCCGTGCTCGCCACGCAGGGCGGCCTCCTCGTCCCTTGTCAGCTCCATTGGGTGGTATTCCTGCTGGCAGATATAAGAGTGCCCCGCACCACAGCTGATGAGAAAGATACTGGACGGGATGATCTCCACCATGAATGCCGTCCAGCCGCCCAGAATGACGGCCCTTCGCCGGCTGCACGAGGCAGAGTCCGGGGGGCCGTTTAGCATTCTCATCGGCACCATACTCTCCGCCAGGACAAAGGACGAGCGCACCACGGAGGTGGTGGGGCGGCTCTTTGCCCGGTACAAGACGGCCGAGGCCCTGGCGGGAGCCAGGCTGGAGGACGTCGAGGAGATAATCCACTCCATCGGCTTTTACCGCGTCAAGGCAAGGAGGATAATCGAGGTCGCGTCCATAATCCACTCCCAGTTTGGGGGCCAGGTTCCTGACGACATAGACGCGCTGGTGGGGCTGCCCGGCGTGGGAAGAAAGACCGCAAACTGCGTCCTAGTGTATGCCTTTGGCAAGCCGGCCATTCCGGTGGACATACATGTGCACCGGATCTCAAACAGGCTGGGCATAGTGGACACCCGGGCGCCCGAGGAGACAGAGGCCGCATTGATGAGGAAGATCCCCAAGAAGTACTGGCTTGAGATCAACGACACCTTTGTCATGTACGGCCAGAACATCTGCAAGCCCATAACGCCCATGTGCGACGTCTGCAGGATCAGGGGCTCGTGCCGGTACTACAAAACTAGGCGGAGCGCTTCTTCGTGAGGAACAGGCCGCCCGCCAGGGCGCCTATGATTGCAGTCACGATAAACGGGAACAGCGCGAAGGTGTTCTGGGACGGGTCGCCCGAGAGGAACTCGATCGTTATGTTGCCGGAGTTTATTGCCGGCGGGTCGGTGGATCCCTCCTTTCCGTGCACCGAGTACGAGCCTACCGCAAACACCCCCACGTCCAGGTTGGACACCACGATCCTGTCGCCGTTGTTGACGGTGAGGCCGGCCCTGTCCGTATACGACATGATGACCTTGCTCAGTTGGGACCATCCGCGCTCAAGGGTGCTGTGCACCACCACATATCCCTCCTCGTCGGGGATCTGCACCGCCAGCCAGAACTTCCTCTCCGGCAGGCTCCCCATTCCCACCTCGACGAACTTCTCCGGCATGACTTGGTCATAGATCCGCAGGACCGCGTTGCCGTCGGGGTTCTCGTAGATCAGATCATTGTCGATGGTCACCTGCCAGCTTATCGCGTGGATCTGGTCCAGCGGGATGACCACGGCCTCCCTGATAACCCGGTTAAAGTCGTCGGGCGGCACGCTGATGGTGTCAATCTGCAGCGACGGGTTCTTTGGCTCCTGCGCGTATGCAGGCAGGGACGCGCTCAGGACAACAAGTGCAAGTACGACTGCAGCTCTCACAGTGGCAAGACGGCTCCAGCGAATAAATACCTAATCGACGAACGGCGCCGGATGGTCCAGTATTATCTTGGATACCTGGGGCCGCAGAATGAACTCGCTTGGGGCCTTGCCTTCCTGGATCATCGCCCTCATCTTTGTGCCGCTGATCTGCTCCCGATCTTCTGCACCGTGCGGGCATGCCCTTGGGTTTGTGAACGTGATGCACTTGCGGCAGTAAAAGAACGCCGGGAAGAATATCGGGGCGATCTCAAGATCCGGATAGTCGTCAAAGATCTTGTGCGCCGCAAAGGGGTCATAGTAGCTGCCCACCCCTGCATGGTCACGCCCTATTATGATGTGGGTGCACCCGTAGTTCTGCCTCATTATGGCGTGGTGGATGGCCTCCCGTGGGCCTGCATACCTCATCTCCGTATGGAGTGTGGCCAGCCGGCACCTGTTCTCCGGATAGTAGTTCTGTATCATGCTCTCATAACACCTGACGATCACGTCGTCCACAAAATCTCCCGACTTCTTTCTGCCTATGAGCGGGTTTACAAACACGCCGTCCCGGGTGGTGATGGCCGTCTTCTGCAGCATCTCGTGCGCCACATGCGGCGGGTTCCTTGTCTGAAACGCGACTATGGTCTTCCAGCCTGCCTCCACAAACGCCTGCCTGGTCTGGGTCGGTGTCATGCGGTACCTCCTGATCCCGGTCTCCTGGGGTCGCGAGACGAGTTCTATCCTGCCGCCCACCAGGTACTCGTTCATGGCGGCCGTCCTGGCGACTCCCGGATGGGCCGCGTCGTCGGTTCCATACACCCCCACAGATACCGCCTTTTTGTCAAACCCAAACACCTCCTCCACATGCATTACGGCAATCCCCAGTCCGTCGGGATCCGTCAGCAGCACGTCGCCGGCGTCGCGGGCCCGGTCTGCCGTTGCGCGGTCAAGATCAAGCACCATGGGAATGGTCCACGGCGTGCCGTCTGTCAGCCTGCCGCGGGCTATCACACCCTCAAAGTCCTGCTGTCCCAGAAAGCCCTCCAGGGGGCTGAAGATCCCGTCTGCTATATTCTCCACATCGTTTGCCAGATCCGCAGATATCGGCACGGAGGGCATGCCCGTGGTGTCCCTGTCGGTGATCCTGCTCACAAGCCTGCCACCGTGTGGTCTTATTCCTGTCATCTCACTTCTTGTAGTCCATGTGCAGGCCACACTCCTTATGTGTGTCGTGCTCCCACCACCACCTGCCTGACCTGGCATCCTGGCCGGCCTCCACGGCCCTGGTACAGGGGGCGCACCCTATGCTGGGGTACCCGGCATCCAGCAGCTTGTTGTAGGGAACGTCGTTTGCCCTTATGTACCCCCACAGCCGGTCCCAGGTCCAGTCCACCAGCGGGTTTATCTTCAGTATGTTGTTGTGCTGGGTGTCCACCTCGAAGATCTTGGCGTCCCTCCTGGTCTCGGTCTGGTCCTGCCGCAGTCCGGTGATCCACCCGTCCAGCGTTCCAAGCATCCTGTTTATGGGGTGCACCTTGCGGATGCCGCAGCAGAGCCTTCTGTTCTCCACGCTCTCATAGAACAGGTTCAGCCCCTTCTTGCGGACCATCTCCTCGACCTCGTCCGTGTCGGGAAACATCACCTCTAGGTTGATGCCGTACCTCTTCCTTACCGCATCCATGACGTCATAGGTCTCCTGCGGCAGCCTGCCCGTATCCAGGGTAAAGAACCGGAACCGGGGGTTTATCTTTATCATCATGTCCACTATGACTGCGTCCTCTGCGCCAAAGCTGGATGCCTTTGCCACCCGCGGGTGCAGTTGATCAGACGCCCACTGCAGGGCTTCTTGCGCCGTATGGATCCTGGCGTTGAGCTCGTTTACCTGTTCCTGACTGAATTCCACTGTCTCGGAGTGGGTCGTTTTGTTTAATAATTATTGCGAGGGCCCATCCGCCGCCGTGCCCAGGCGGCTCCATTCTGGTGCCTGCGTGCGGTGCCCGCGAGGGGTGCCCCAAAGGCCCATGCGGGATCCGGAACCTGCAGCAGGGTCCGGGTGCCCCAAGACGGCGGGCGCGGCCCTGCATCCGTCCTAAATTATAAGTTGGTTCATGGTAAGAATGCAGGATGAGTGGAGATTCCTGCGTGGTGGTCTTTCCGTCTGCCTTTGCGCAAGGCCTGCTGCCCCTGCTGGCGGCCAACGTAAGGAGGATTCTGGAGATAAAGGGACAGAAGTTTGACTCGATCAGGAGGGACGGCCCGGTCATCGTGGTGGACGCTCAGGATCCGGTCTTTGCGTCCTCGGCGGCGGCGCTGCTCTCCGGGGTAAGGAGGGTGGCCATCGCAAGGCGTGTGGAGAAGGATCCCGACGTGCTGGTGCCAGCGATGGCAGAGGTCGGCTCCAACCTGCTTCTCAGCACGGACAGGTTTCTCGTGAAGGTGGAGGGCTCCGCAAAGGGGTTCATCCCGGACGACCTGGAGATCGCCGCCACCTCGGCCATAATCGGCAGTGGCCGGCCCAATGGGGGGCCCGGCACCGGAAGCTCGTATGACCGGCTGCTCTACACGTTTCTTGCGCGGAACAGCGCGTACGTCTGCATATTCTCAGACGAGTGCACGGGAGGGATGCCCTACGGATCCCAGAGGCAAGAGGCCGTCTGCTGCATATTTGACGAGCTGTCCGCCGTCTCCTGTCTTGAGACCCTGCGGCAGGGCTACCGGGTCAGGATGGCCGTCTGCTATCAAAAGCCCCGGGAGCTGATGAACCTGGCAAAGATGATCAACCAAATTATACCGCGGATGGTCAGCCGGGATGTGGAACTGAACTTCTTCCGGGTGAGACCCGGCGCCGCCGGCTATCTGGGATATGCGGCCGCATCCCTGGATGCCTCGTTGCTCCTCGCCACGGAGTGTGGCGCGGATCACGTCTCCCTGCCGGTCTCACCGCTGATCCACCCGCCGGGCTTTGTGGACGAGTGCATACTTGATACGGTGGGACGGGGCCTCACGCCGGTGATTCCCCTGGGGGGAATGACCGACGATCTCTTCCGGGCGGCCGGCCAGATCGGCCTGGAGAAGCACCTGTCCCGCATAGAGAAGCTGGCAGGCCTGAAGGCCGGCAGATCCAAGGGCTACAGCAGAAGGGACGCGCCGCCGTTACCGCCCGAATCCAGGCAGAGGGTTCTGTTGCAGCCAGGCCCCAACAATGTCCACGACATCCTTGATTCGCTACAGGCAGATGCATGACCGTACCATGAAGAAGATAGGACAGTTCATCTATCCGTGGGGAAACGGCCACTACACCAGAATGATGCGGCTCAACGAGGTCCTGGCCGATCACATACGCGAGGATATCCAGATCCACATCTCGACCAAGCCGCCCATATATGAGAAGATCCTGGCCCACTCCCGGTACCGGGCGCACAACATACTGATGCCGACCCCCATCGACGGCCGGTTCGGTCCCAGCGTCTGGCGGTCCCTGCTGAACCTGCTTCTGCCGGTGGAGGGGAACCCGCCCCTGGTAAGGCAGATCGCCTGCTACCTCAGGGAGGAGGGCAGGCTCTACAACCGCGAGCACTTTGATATTGTGATCAATGACGGCGACATGGGCTCAAACATCATCGCCAGCAGGCGAAACGTGCCCAGCCTCTTTGTGACAAACCAGTTCAAGCCAAGGCTCTGGAGATCCAGGTTCTACTTTTATCCCGCGGTGAGCTACGTTGCAAGGCAGATCGCCCGGGCGTCCCAGATACTGGTGGCCGACTCGGCGCCGCCCTACACCATGTGCGAGTACAACCTGAACCTCCCCGACAGCCTAAAGGGCCGGGTCTCCTACGTGGGGCACTTTACGGGCAGGCATGTGCCCAGGGGGGAGCCCACAGACCTGGAGAGGCTGATCGCGGATGCGGAGTTTGGATACTGGATGAGAACGGGCAACAGGTCCACCAATGACGGCACCGGATCCCGATACCGGCAGATATTTGCCATGCCGGAGATGGCAGGCGAGCGCCGCATAGTCTCCCACGCCAGGGACGACCCCGCAATCGATTGCGTTACGGGGAGGGACAAAAGGAGGTACTCCGTATCCGAGGCGCTGGAGAGGAAGGTGGACTGGATTCAGATAGACATCGGGTTTCTCTCCGAGCAGGAGAAGGAGTCGGTGCTGGAGCGGTGCCTGTATGCCGTGATAAACGGCTCGCATACGGTAATGGGGGAGATCCTGGGCGGCAAGTCAAAACCGGTGATTGGAATCCCCATATACGACGAGCACACAAACCAGCTGAGATGGGCCCAGGAGCGAAACCTGGGCATACTGGCAAGAAACGCCAGGCAGGCGGTGGAGGGGATCCGGCGGATCAGATCCAGCTACGCCACGTTCCAGGAGGCCCTGGCGGCTTTGCGGCCAACTTTGACGGCGAGGGGGCGCGCAACACGGCCCGGATCGCCGCGCAGGTCCTTGAAAGCAAGAAATAGCGCCGCGCCACAGGTACCGTGCCCGGCACGCAACACTTCGATGGGCTAGCTGACCTTAGGGGATGAAGACACAATGCGCGTGCCGGGCTCCTCGATACTGGGGGGCTGGCCCGCCTGTGCCGTGAGGCCCCCGCTCAGAAGGGCTCCCACACCCGGTTCGGGGCGGCGGGCGTCCAGACGCTACGTCCACATCAGAACGCTTTTATGGAAAATATAAATTTGATAATAAGATGCCTAACTGCCCCGAATGCACCGCTAGAGAGAAAAAGAAGATCCAGGCGAGATACGAGGCAGAGACGCTCCTGGAGGATCGGAACAGGGATGACCTGATCAAGATGTTTGATCAGATCGAGCTGTTCATGAAGTTTGAGTCAAGGACAAAGCACTTTGTCTGTCCCAAGTGCGGCCTTTACGCAACCCGGGAACAGGTGGGTGACATCAGGGCAAAGCTCAACCAGCGCGAGTACACCAAGGAAGACAAGCAGTACGACTATCAGCAGTGGTGGCAGAAGAGCAAGAGCGAGAAGCAGGAGTAACGCCACATGGCCAAAGACGAGATCCCGGGCTGGATTCAGGACGAGATACGCAGCGCCAAGTTTGAGGAGCCGGAGCAGATGACTCGCACCGGATACATACTGGACATCTTTGATGAGGACAACAAGATCGACGCGCAGTTCTACGATCCCGTAGCAGACGGCAGGCACATAATAACGCTGGACGTGCCTGGAGAGATCGGAACCGGCACCCTGGAGAAGGGGGTGGTCTACGAGTTCAAGCTTGACTCGTGCATGGCGCCGCTGTCCGAAAAGGCGGCGCAGTTTCTCAAGGTCGAGAAGGGCATAGAGATGAATGCCATATACCAGTTCACGCTCAGGGACGCGGCTCTTCTGGAGCAGGACTCGGGCTAGACTCTGCGGAGCCGATGCCGCGAAACGACGAGCCCAGCATCGGGTTTATCAGGTACGGCAGGGTCTGCTTGAGCCATACCACGCCGCGAACCGTCGACGGCACGACTATCTCCAGGCGCGAGGACGCGGATGCCTTGACTATCGCCCGGGCGACCCTCTTGGAGCTTATCGCGTAGGGCTTGCGCCGCATCTTTCCAAACGAGGAATGGTCAAAAAAGTTTGTCCGTACCGTGATCGGGCTCACAACCGTGACACCAACGCCGGTCTCGTGGAGCTCGTGCTTGAGCCCCTCAGAGAAGCCAAGCATCGCAAACTTTGAGGCGCAGTACGGCGCCATGCCGGGCAGCCCGACGCTTGCCGCAACGGATGCGACGTTTACTATGTGGCCACGGTTCCGCTTGATCATACCGGGAAGAAAGCCCTTCGTGCAGTAGACCATGCCAAAGTAGTTCGTCCTCATCTGACCCTCGATCTCCCCGACGCTCAGCTGGGAGACAGTGCCGTACACGGCATAGCCTGCATTGTTTACCAGAACGTCGACCTGGCCGAACCTGTCCAGGACCTGCCGCGCCATCTCCGAGACCTGGCCGCTGTCAGACACGTCGCATGTCATGGCCTCGGTCTTGCCGATCCCTGCAAGCTCTTCTCGCGCCCGCTCGAGCCTGTCTGCATTCCGGGATACCATGACCACGCGGGCTCCCCTGTCTGCAAACTCAAAGGCCGCTGCCGCGCCTATTCCGCTGGACGCGCCCGTGATTACCACTATCTTGTCCCTAAGATTCACTGTGTTTACTGGTGCCGGTCTTGGTATATTTGCCTAGTGCGAAGCGGAAGAGCATGACCCAGGTGACGACAATCGGGAGGTAGTATGTGGCGATCCGCCAGGCGATCACCGCGTTCCACTCCAGCGCCTCTTCTAGCACGTCAAAGTTGAAGGGATCCAGGTTGTTGATGTACGCCACTATGCCAAACTCGGTCAGGCCGGATCCGCCCACGGTGATGGGCAGGTTCCCGATGGCGTTGGCCCCCATCACCGCCATGATCGAGTCAAACGGCTCGATGGATATGCCGATCCCCGATGCGATTATCATAAACGAGATGCCGTAGAAGAACCAGGATGCCAGGGACAGCATGAATGCGTTTACAAACAGCTTCTTGGACTTGGCCGTTCCCATGTTCTCCCTGGATATGGTGCACACCTCGTCCATCCAGTGGTTGGTCTGGGTGACATATCTCTGGCCGCGCTCCTTCGCAAATCTTGCGACGAGCCGCGCAATGCCCCCGGGAACTTGGAAGGTGCGCTTTGATGACATGAAGAAGAGTAGCACCCACATGGACGTAACCGCTATGCTGGTTGCAAGTATTATGGTGGCCACTATGTACGCCCCGCTGGCGAGCGCGACGATCCCCGCAATCATGGAGAGCACGCCCCCGGCCAGCACCTCGGTCACTATGTCAAGTATGGCAACCCACACGGCCTTGGGCGGCGGGACGCCCTTCTTGTGCAGCCAGTATATCACGACAAACTCGGCCCCTATGAACATGGGGGTCGTGAACTTGATGAACTCGCTTCCAATCCTGATGCCGGCTATCCTCCAGATCGAGTCTATGCGGCCCACCTGGTGTCTTATTATGTAGGAGAGCTTGATGCCCTGCAGGCCCAGCTTTGCCATCATCGCCAGCGCCGCCAGGGCAAAGGGAACCGCCCCCACCGCCAGCACGTCCTCCAGGCGCACGTCAAACCGGATGATGATTACTACGATTGGGATCATGCTGGCCAGAATGGCCACGGGCCTCCAGTTCACTCTCTGATTCGTTATCAGTTCAAATATAAGCCAATAATTGCCGACAGCAAAGAGGTGTGAAGCTGGTTCTTCTTGAGGGTACGGCGGGCTCTGGTAAGTCCCTTCTTGCCTCGCGGCTGAGCGACTACTATGCGAAGAATGGCGCCTTTGCCGCCACCCTCAACCTGGATCCCGGCGTGGAGGAGCTTCCCTATACCTGCGATGTGGACGTGCGTGATATGGTCAGCACCGCATCGGTGATGCGGGACTACGGGCTGGGGCCCAACGGCGCCGTGGTAATGGCAAACGACATCATCGCATCCAGGCTGGACCAGCTGCAGGAGGAGATAGATACGATAAACCCCGAGTACCTGATAGTGGATACGCCGGGCCAGATCGAGCTGTTCGCGTACCGCATCAGCGGCCCCCTGCTGGTTCGGGAGCTGACGGCCGACCAGAAGACCGGGATATTCCTGTACGACGGGGCCCTCGTCAACACCCCGGCAAACTTTGTCTCCATTGCGCTGTTGGCCACCTCCATCCGGCTGAGGCTGGGAATCCCGGCGGTCAACGCGGTCACAAAGACCGATCTCATCGGTGACCGGCTGGGGGAGGTCATGAGGTGGGCCTCTGACCTGTCGGCCCTGGAGGCTGCCATCGCGCAGACGTCTGACGGCGAGGCCTACTCCCTTGCGACGGGAATTCTTCGGGGACTGGATATGGGGGGCTTTGCCCAGGGACTGGTGCCCATATCCAACGTTACGGGGGAGGGGATGCCGGAGCTGGAGGCGTCCCTGAACAGAATCATTAATCTTGGAGAGGAGGCAGGGAATTAGGCATGGCCGGAATCTCGGTGAGGGCCCCCTCGTCCACCGCAAACCTGGGGCCTGGCTTTGACGTGTTTGGGCTGGCGCTAGATGCCTACTTTGACGAGGTCACCCTGGAGAGGACGGGAGGTGGAATCAGCATACTCTCCGAGGGCGGCATCCCTACGGATCCCGACAGGAACACTGCCGGCATAGTCGCAAGGGTCATGATGGAGCGGTTTGGGATCACCGGCGGGGTGGAGATCAGGATCAGAAAGGGCGTTCCCGTGGGCTTTGGCATGGGCAGCAGCGCGGCCTCGGCGGCGGCTGCCGCGGTGGCCTTTGACGGGCTGTTTGATCTGGGGCTGGACGGTGACACGCTGGTGGAGTGCGCCGGGGCCGGCGAGCGGGCCAGCGCGGGAGCCGTCCACTATGACAACGTGGCGGCCTCGGTTCTGGGCGGTTTTGTCATAGTGAGGACCGGGCCCCTGAGCGTGATCCGGGTGGATCCGCCGGAGGATCTTGTGCTTTGCGTGGCGATTCCAGAGATGGACGTGCCGCCAAAAAAAACGCAGGTCTCCCGGGGCGCGGTTCCCGAAAGGATAGCCATGGCAGATAGCGTGCGAAACCTCGCAAATGCCGCCGCCATGGTGGCTGGGTTTCTCAGAGGGGAGCCGGAGGTGATAGGATCCGCGATACAGGATGTGATAGTGGAGCCTGCCAGAAAGCACATGATTCCGGGCTTTGACCGGGTCAAGGGCGATGCCCTTGGGGCCGGTGCCCTGGGAGTGACCATCAGCGGAGCGGGCCCCTCTGTGATCGCACTCCTGGCAGGATCGGCTGACAGCGGCGCCGTGGCAGATGCCATGAGGGGCGGCTTTTCATCGGCGGGCCTGGGATGCCGCACCGTGATCTGCGGGCCCAGCGGCGGGGCCAGGCCGGTATAGCGGCGATGCGCATGGAAAAGGCAGTAGTCATATTCAGCGGTGGTGCAGACTCGGTCTGCAGCGCGGCGCACCTTGGCTCGACATACGACCTCTACGGAATCACCTTCTCCTACGGACAGAGGGCGGGCCGGGAGGTGGAGGTGGCGAGGACGTTTGCGGATGCGCTCGACTTCAGGCAGCACAAGATCGTGGACATCGGCTTCATGAAGGATCTCTACGCGGGAACAAACGTGCTGACCGACGCAGACAGGCAGGTTCCCGAGGAGTTTGACTACACCATCGTGGTTCCGATTCGCAATGCTGTGTTTTTGACCATCGCCTCGACGTGGGCATACACCCTCAACGCCCCGCTGGTGGCATACGGCGCCCACACCGGAGACGAAAACTATCCGGACTGCCGGCCATCCTTTGCCCGCATGCTGGAGGCGGCGCTGAACCACGGGGAGGCAGACGGAATCCGGTCACGGGTACGCCGGAGGATAGAGATCTGGAGCCCCTTCCAGCAGGGACTCTCAAAGAGCGATCTGCTCGGTATGGGGCACGAGATACTGGGAGACAGGATCTTTGAGACATGGAGCTGCTATCTGGGCGGCAAGGTTCACTGTGGGCGGTGTGAGTCGTGCATGAACAGAAGGAACTCGTTTGCCACTGCCGGAATACAGGACAGAACCCCGTATGCCCAGCCTATCCGAGAATCTTCTTCTTGAGGACAAGTCCCCGGATAATCAGGTACCAGCCGCCAAAGATTGCGCCCATGATGCTGTAGAAGATCCAGTTGGACATTGATATTATGGGCGCCGTGATCTCGCTGCCCAGCGCCACGAACTCGTCAGAGTGTATGTTGATTGCCTCCCACGACTCGAGCACGTTGGAGTATCCCAGGGACCAGGCCACGCCGCCAAGGATGTAGTCTGAGATCTCGCGGGCCAGCAGCAGGGATACCGCCAGGACTATTCCAAACTCGATGACGTACCATGTCCAGCCGGGCCACGACTCCTTTGGAATGTGAACGTTGTTGTGTGCTCCCACAAGCTCACTCAGACGACACTCTGTATTTATTTTTTGAGAAAGCGGATGCCGCTAGATGTCTTCGGCGGGCCTGCGTATCATGGCCACGATGGCCTCCTTCTCCTCCCTGCTCTCATATATGCCCCGGAACACCGATGTGGCCATCCGTGCGTCGTTTCTGACGCCCCTCATCTTCATGCATAGGTGCTCTGCCTCCACAAGGACCGCAACCCCCTTGACGCCCTGGGCCTGCATCTCGTTGGCGATGCTCCGGGTCATCCTCTCCTGGATCTGAAGGCGCCTGGAGTACTTTTCCACCAGCCGCACCATCTTGGATATCCCAAAGACCCGCCCGTTGGGCGAGTATGCAATGTGGACCTTGCCAAAGAACGGCAGCATGTGGTGCTCACACATGGAGTAGAACTGGATTCCCTTTGCTACTACCGTGTCCGAGTCCTCGGAGAACTGGACTGACAGCTCGGAGTTCGAGTCATAGCCGCCAAAGATCTCACTGTACATATCGGCAATGCGTCGCGGCGTCTCCCGCAGTCCCTCCCTGGTGGGATCCTCGCCTATCTCAATTATCAGCTCGCGTACAAGCTTCTGCACCCGTTCCCAATCCATCACTGTTCCCACAGCGATTCCACTAATATTTGAAGCTAAAGGGAATTATATACAAAAGTACACAGTACCTTTGCCTTTTGCTGGCGCTCTTGCAATCCCCCCCACGCTTGGCTCTCGCGTGTTGTCTGGGGAACGCCCGGGAGCAATCCCGCGCTGGTGTCTCGCGTCTTTGGACGACCTTCCCGGCCGCCCTGCCGCCTTGGCTGTTGCCTTGGAGGCAATGTTATACGCGGCATTGATGTCCGCGTTGACGTCATTCTCACATCTGTCATTGGTGCACCGGAACTCACCCCGCGACACCCTGGATTCCTTGTCGGTGCGGCCGCACCTGTGGCATGTGATGCTGGTGCCCTTGGGGTCCACCATTACCACGATCACGCCGGCATTGGCGCACGCGCCCTTGATCAATCGTTGGAACGTCCCGGGCCTTGAGTAGGCCATCTCCCTGTTTAGCCCCGTCTTGGCGGAGCTTCCCTTGCCCTTGGACTTGGCTGTCATGTTGTTGAGGCTGAGGTCCTCCATGGCCACCGTTCCCGCGCCGTCCGCTATCCTCTTGGACGCGTGCCTTTCCCAGTTGGTCTGGCGGTTGGCAATCTTTTCCCTCTTTTTCCGGATCTTCCTGTGCAGCTCCTTGTAGCTTCTTGACTTGGTCTTCCTCGGCTTGTCCCTGTTGCGGCCGCTCGTGTTGTTCCCGCCGTTAGTGGTTTTGCTTCCACTGTCAGCATCTTCCTTACTGTCCTGTTTGGTGCGCCTGTTGCCGCGCCCCCCTCGCTTCCTTGAGATCTCGGAATACATCTTGGATATGTCGTCGTTCTTCGCCCTCCTGCAGTCCTTTGGGAGGTCGTGGAACCTGTGGCGGCCGGTATCGAGGTCCGCCGTGGCGGCGCCGTGCACTATGCCCATGTCCACGCCCCTGACGACCGTGGATTCGGACGGCTCCGGGGCCTTGGTTTCAACCTGGATGTGGAGCCTGTACGTCCTGTGGCGGTCTTTGGTGCGTTTCGTGGTCTTCTTCGTCGTCTCGACGAGCTGGAAGGAGAGCATGTCAAGATCCTCCACATCGCCGTGCACCCTTACGGTGCCTATGCCGGGGAGCATCACCGTGTTGTCGCCCTTGTAGACGGGCTTCTCGAAGACCGAGAGGGACCGCTGCTCCCCCTTCCTCTTGAACAGGGAATCCCTGTGGCGCCACTTGTTCCTCTTGTTGCTCCACTTGTTCGACGGCAAATTTACAGCAGTGTCAATATCCGGTATCCCCTCCTTTTCCCGGTCGAGCCTAGCCAGGTACTTCCATAATGACTTGTTGCGGCGCTTTTTGCCGTTTGATATTACGAACTTTTGAACGGCATCCAGGCCCAGCAGGAGCCCCGCCCTCTGCGCAAGGAAGCCGCCCTCTATCCATTCCTTCCCATGTCTCCATCCGGTGAGCATCTTGTTGAGGTCAAACTTGGTTGTCCTCGGGTCGTCCAGCTTCTCCCGCACCGCCATGTTGAACGCCCACCGCTGCTGGTCCATTCGGCAGGATATGAGATCCGACAGCTCCGCCGACTGGTCAAAGTCCACCTTTATGTTGCGTATCATGATGCCCTCCATTGGGCGCCTTGACCACTTTTTTGGAGCCGGCTCGGTTGCGGCTGCGGTTGCGTCCGCCTGCTCCGTTGCTGTTGCTGCTACTACCTCTGCCATGACGGATTTCATTACGCATTCAATATGTCATACGTATAAAAACACCGCGACAACACCATGCAGACCATGCAAACAGTCCGCACCGCCGCGACCATTATTTCCGCCGCGCTTGCCTGTGCTGTTCCTCCAGCCACTGGCGCCGCGCCGGCATCTGGCAGGAATGGCGCGCCGGAAGGAAAGCCGGAAAATGATGAAAGCATTGTGTACTTTTGTATATAATTCCCAAGCTAAACGGTCGCAGCCGCGGATGCCCGGCCGGGCTTTACGGCGCCCCTATGAACTTGTGCATCTGAGGCACTATGCGAACATCCCTGTAGTGGGGCCACACCGCATCGTACAGCTCCATGAGCAGGTCAAGGCCGGGACTGCCGGCCCCGTATACCGGCTGAATGACAAAACCGGAGATGTCGCCTGCCGCGATGACGCCGAATACCTGCCCTGCCAGCTCCGCCATGTCCTCCCCGGTGGTGCGGGAGCTGACGACGACCTTGATGTACGTGTCTTTCTTTGATGTTACAGACAGCCTCAGGCACTCGAGGGCGTTCTTGACAAGATCCGGATAGTGCCCGTCATCTACAAAACCCGAGTCCCGGGTCTTGAACTCGATCTTTACCAGATCGATACTGGGCAGCACACGGGAGAATCTCGCCGAGTCAAAGCACGCCGACTCGAGGTAGACGGGTATGCCCTTTGACCTGACATACTCTGCCATCTCCGCCACCGCGTCAGGCTGCATCAGGGGATCGCCGCCGGTGAAATTCACCTTGTAGGTGTTCTGCTGCAGGTTCTGCCCGATGAGCCTGCAGGCCTCTGCCACAGGGTACTCGGTCCCGGAGTTGGACGGGAGCGCCTCTGCGGTATCGCAGTAAAAGCACGAAAACGGACACCCGGCCAGCCTGACGAACATGGTCTTTGTCCCGTACAGTATGCCCTCCCCCTCTATGGAGGTGAATATCTCAAACAGCCTTACCTTCAACAGTTATGTGGGCCTGTCCTGTCTATTTATTCGGCGCATCTACTCCCGGTGACGGGCCGATACCGCCGGGGCTCCACTGTGAAGCAACCTCCAAGATCGGTACAGGCCAGCCGGTTCCCGTCCCCGGGCCGCAAAAACCGGAGTCAGTGCATTACGGGCTCTTTTGTGTAAAAGAGGCCTGCGATGAAGAAGACCACGCCAAGAATGCCGATCAGACTTCCCACAAACTCCAGGGTGCCGGTGAACTCGGGCTCCAGGGTAGGCCAGTAGGCTGCCATCAGCGCGCCCACCACGATCATCGGAATTCCAACACCGGCAGTGATCGCTCTGGACGCCATGGCGTAAATCACCTGTAAAATGTATAATAGTTTTTGCGTCGTGGCGCTGCGGGGGTGTTGGGCCTGTCTGGATATTTTTGTCCACTTTGTGTAAATTTATGTGCAGGTGATGACGGATGCGGCCGAATGCAAGTCTGACCCGTGTTCGGTCCTGCCCATGGATCCGGCAATGTCTGGAAGGCGGGATCCATGGCGCAGGGCCGGATCGGCCGTCCGCCTCCGGATCCGGCCCGGGCGCGTTCGCGCCGGATCCAGACGGTCGCACAGCCTAATGGCGTGTTGCATAATTCCTCCCAAGATGTGATTCGTAATTAGCACGCAGGCACATTAGAGCACGATCTTTGGCATAATCATACGAAAGTTGCATGCTTTGGAGCACACATCTGTAAGATTATGGGCATCGAAGGCCCGATTCTTAATTGCGGATCATGTCTCGGGACGCAGTCGTCCTGCAGCGCAAGTTCCGGCACAAGTTTGTCAACCCCGAGGGCATGCACGTCTTCTCGGTGATACAGAGCTTCAACAGGACATGCCGCAAGCTGGGACTCGTCCCCTGGATGTGCGTGGAAAAGATTGCGGAGAACCCGAACTACAACATATTCGAGGCCGGACCTGAGATGGCACGCGCGCCGGCGCCTCCGGCGGATGCGCCCGAGTCAGACACATTCTACGCGGAACAGGCCCTCGTCGCGCACCCGGCGGTCGGTGAAAGTGTAGCCGAGACGGAACGGCCCCCGGTCGGGGCACCCGCCGCACCGCCGGATCAGTCACCTGCTACGTCCCACACGCCGGCCGGAGACAGGGCCGATACGGAAGCAGACCCGCACGGGTTCGTGCCCCCGCTGGCGGCAGGCCTGCGGCCGGGCAGCCGCGCCGCAATGACCCGCGTCCCATCTCTGCCTCGCGCCATAACCGATCCCGATCATGTGCCGTTTTACGGCAAGCCGCCGCCGGCAGTATCTGCCTGACGCTGCAAGATGACACCTGGTTGGCACGGCTAGCCGGAGGGGGACAAGTGCTTGGACCTGAGGATGTACCCTGAACAGTAACCAAAATTCGTAAGCGTTCACGTCCCCTCTTGTTCCGTGCCTGTAGACAGGTCGACGTGGGCTGTAGTTAGGCGTGGATTAAGGGAGGACGTGAACACTTACCAAAATTCTATATTGCAATCCCATCTATCTTATGATGTGGCTGCAAAAAAGGAATGGCGCGTAAAACCCAGCAAGGAGATGATACGGAGCACGTCCAATCCCCGCATATACAAGAGCGGACAGTCCTATTACGCAGACGGAAAGGTGATATCGGCCTATATCGACGGGAACGCTCTGATGGCGGTCGTGTCGGGGGGGATGGAATACGACGTGATGATCATAAGTAAGGGTGACCAGTTCACTGCAAACTGCACCTGCCAGTTCAACAGTTACCTCTACTACGAAGCGTGCGAGCACACAATCGCCGTCCTGATGCACCTGACCGAGCACTTTGAGGAGATGCTGAGCGAAGCGGAATCCAGGAAGTCCACGATAGCCAACATGATCACCTTGGTGGCTCCGGGCAAGGCGCTAAAGTTTCTGGCGGATCTCATGGTGCACGACGGGGATGCACGGCAGGAGTTTGTCAAGAAGTTCAAGCTGGAGCATGTGCGTCCTATGGTAGACCACAAGTCCGAGGTGGACCGGATGTACTATTACGCGGCAGAGTCAGACGGAAGTGTGCGCGAGGCACTGGACTTTGAGCGCTACTTTGCCAGGGCCAGGGAGAATCGGGACGGCGGCGGGGCCGCCGAGGCGACAAAGATGTACCGGGGGCTGTCAGAAGCGATATCCGGACATATGGGCACGGTGGACGACTCGAGCGGATACTACACGGACTGCTTCATAGAGGCACTGGAGAGCATGGCCGAGTCGATAGTCCGGGAGGATCTGCCGGCAGACAAAAAACGCGAGCACATTTTGTATCTTTTTAAGAAGTTCATGGATGGGACGCCTGCAGAACTCGCCCAGCACTACCGCGGCGCTCTGGAGGCTGTGTGCATCGCAGACGATGACGCAGCGTGCCTGCGCGACATGATAAAGCCACGCCTGCGGAACGCCGGCAGTGGCAAGTCGGACAACACGACGGATCTTGTGCGCATGCAGGCCCACATTCTCGAGGGGCTGGGCCGGACAGCAGAACTCGAGACGCTTCTGGAGAAGTTCCACAGCCTGGACAGAGGGCTGTGCGTCATGTACCTTGACATGCTAAAGCACGCCGATCAGGACAAGGCCCGACAGGCGGCCCGGGATGCCACAGGTGCGTTTCCGGGCGATGTGCGTATAATGGGTGCGGCCCTGGAGCTCTATCCCAAGGCAGGTCCAGACTACGTCCCGGCGCTCAGAGATCTGTTTGCGGCAACGGGCGACTGGCGGTACTTTTTCAAGCTCGGGGAGGTGTCCACGGACTGGCATGCCGAGGTGGCAACCACTGCCAGCAACCTTTTGAGGAAGGGCGCCCCCGGCACGGCCGTCGACGCCTACCTGAAGGGGGGCATGGCCGGAGACGCCATGGATCTGCTTGAGTCGCTGGGGGATGTCGAGCTCTTCGCCGCGTACCGCACAAAGCTGGCCAAGGGCTATCCGGATAGGTACATTGCCGCGTACGGTGAGCATGCCAGGCGATTTGCCAAGAGCAGAACCGGAAGGGATCACTACGAGCGCGTCCGCAAGCACCTCGCCAGCATAAAGGCAATTCCAGGCAGCGGCGACAGGTACGAGGGGCTGATGCGCCACATCAGGCTGGACAACCATAACAAGCGTGTCCTGCTGAAGATCATGGAGGATCTGTAGCGCGCGCCGGTTGCGGCTGGTCGGCCTCGTACCCCGATGCGTTGCCGACGGCAGCCAGTCTGCCTGCCGGATCCCTTATCGCACTCGGCTTGCTGCCGCCATCACGCAGCAGGTACAGGTAGCAGTCGCCACGGAGCGTCTTTGCCCGGAACCACTCGTTGAATGTAAACGTCACCGGTTCGTCTCCGGTTACCGACTTTGCCAGGATGTATCGAGTGGCTTCCCCCCGGCCCACAGATCTGATGTCAAAACCGCAGCCCGTCCCAGATACGTTCTCAGGACTCCTGCCGGATCTGCGCTCAAACTCCATGGATCTGTCCAGGGCGAGCCGCTTCAGGCGCGCGGCATCGGCCGGGCCGGGCAGCACCCTGGCAACGCCCACCACAGACACCCCGCCAATGCTCAAGTCCGCGTCCTGCCTCATCCGCATGCCCATGTCCCTTCTGGCCAGCCTGTACTTCCTACGGCTCTCCCTCTTGTTCCTGATGGCGAGATCCACATTGGTGCCCTTTCGCTTCTTTGTCAGCAACTCCACCATGTCGTCCCCTATCCTCTCCAGATGCGAGTCTAGCGACCGCATTCCATACTTTTGCACCAGCACTGCATGCCTGTCCCGCTCTGCAGCAAGATCCTTCGCATAGTCTGCCAGCAGCTCAGCCGACTTGGCAACTGCCATACCCTTGATCTTCTCCAGGTCCGTCTCCAGATCGTGCTCGGCGTGGCGCCTGTCAAGATCCAGCACCACCGACGGGGAGACCGGCCGGGTGCCTCCCCTCCCGTCAACAAAACAGGCGAGCATCTGCCTGCCAGCCAGTCTCTGGGAT
This sequence comes from Cenarchaeum sp., assembly GCA_965206845.1. GTDB lineage: Archaea > Thermoproteota > Nitrososphaeria > Nitrososphaerales > Nitrosopumilaceae > CAYGAM01. The sequence goes on from OZ242221.1 coordinate 998,994, forward strand.
CCGTCGAACACCTTGCCCTCGCAGAACACCAGATGGCCGTCCATCCCACCGGTCGGATCTACAAACACGGCTCCGCCCAGCGCGGCATCAGAGTACTTTTGCTCCGCCCAGTCAAGCGCCGCGTCAAACGCCGGATGCCCAAAGGTTATCAGCTCGGTTCCCGGGTTTGCCATCCTGATCCTCTTGTCAAAGGTGGCCACGGGGTACGAGGACGGCACCGGCTCGCCGCTCCTTGCCTGCGCCATCCCGAGTATGTCCTCGGGCAGCTCGATGGATACCAGGTCGTCGTCCCCGACTATCCGGCCCCCGGCCGCATCCATTATTCTCTGGAACAGATCCCTTGTGTACTCGGGCACCAGCTGCTTCTCTCGCGCCTTCTCCCGCACGCCCTTGAGCATGGTATAGTCCATGTACTTGGTGGCCAGGCCGTCCTTCATGTAGTCGATTATGCGGTCGTTGTTCGTTGCGATGGACTCCTTCAGATCCGCGATTATGTCCGACTGCCTCCTCGCGCGGACCGTCGCGTCCAGCAGCATCTGTGCGAGGCTCTTTCCCTGGACGATCTCGCTTATGACGTCAAACACCTTGTCGCTTCCCATGGCCTCCTTTATCTCGTCTAGCTTCTCAAACAGCGTCTGCATTATCTTGCCCTCACGCGTGTCGGCGGCCACCAGGTTGAAGACGGACACCGGAAACTTTTGGCCGTATCGGTGTACCCTGCCCATCCTCTGCTCCAGTCTGTTGGGATTCCATGGCAGGTCATAGTTTATCATCAGGTGGCAGAACTGGAGGTTGATTCCCTCGCCTGCCGCCTCGGTGGCGACCATCACGCGGGTCCTGTCACGGAAGACACTCTCGGCGTCCTTCCTCTCGTCGGCTGGCATGGCCCCGTGTATGGTGTTTACCGAGTAGCCCCATCGCCGTATGTTCTCCACCAGGTGGTCCAGCGTGTCCTTGGACTCGGTGAACACCAGTATCTTTTCCTCCGGGTGTCCCTTGTCCATCTCTTCCATGGTCTTTTTCAGCTGGCTCAATTTTGCCTCGGATCCCTTCCTGACGATCTTCTCGGCCTTTGCTATCAACCCGTCCAGGATGCCGATCTCTTCCCTGAGCTCCCTCCTGTTTTTGGCCACGGTGATCAGCTCCCATCTCTTCTCCTCGTCCCATTGGTCCTTTTCTGCCACCCCGTCCGCATAGTCGGGGGCGCCCGCCGGCATGCCCCTTTGTGCGGCATCCATCTTTAGCGCGTCGCTCTCAAGCTGCTTCAGCCTGTGCCTTCTTCTCTTGAGCGACTCTGACAGCGCAAACGTGCTGGATGCGAACCGGCGCTGGAGGATTATGAGTGCAAACGTGATGTTGTGGCGCTTGATGGACTGGGTGGCCAGGTTGTACTGCTCGCTGATGTACTTGGACATGGCGTTGTACAGGCTCTTTTCGGGACGCGACAGCTGCACGTCTGGCGTCTCCACACTGCGCGGTGCAAAGAGCGGCCTGCCGTCAAAGTCCTTCATGTCCTCCTTGGTGCGCCTCAGGAACAGCGGATTGTCCTGGTTCTTTATCGACTCATCCATCATTGCGTCCGTGGCAAAGTAGCCCGGCTCCAACAGGTCCAGGAGCAGCCTGAAGTTCTGGGTGTCCCCCTTGTGTGGTGTCGCGGTCAGGAACAGAATGTGCCTGCTCATTGCGGAGAGCATCTCGCCCAGCTTGTAGCGCTTGGTCTTGGCGGTGCTGCTGCCGTACGAGTACGCGCTCATCTTGTGCGCCTCGTCCACTATTATCAGGTCAAACCGTATGTCCCTCATCGAGCCCATCACGTCGTCCTGTTTTGCAAAGTCGATGGATGTAATCAGCTGGCCGCCGTCCCAGGCCCCCATTCCCTCGCTGGCTCCAAAATAACTGCGATCCACCACCGTAAAGTCCTCATCGAGCTTGTCCCGGAGCTCCCACCTCCACTGCTCCTTCAGCTGTCCGGGAACCACTATCAGGACGCGCCGTACCTCATTTCTCATCTTCATCTCCTTGATTACCAGCCCTGCCATGATCGTCTTTCCGGCTCCGGGATCGTGCGCCAGCATGAACCGTATCCTGGATTTTTTAAGCACATGCTCGTACACGGCCTCTATCTGGTGTGGCAGGGGATCCACCTTGGAGACACTCACCGCGAGGATCGGATCGTATGCGAAGGCGTACCTGAACCTTTTGGCTTCCAGCGCCAGAAACGCTTGCCCGGAATCGGCAGGCTTGTGCATCGGGATCGTGGAGCTCTTGCGGCGCCCCCCTGCACTCTTGGCACGGCTTATTCCTGCCTCACCTGCACTGGGCACATCATTCTGGCAATGGGTCTCCTGATTGCCAATTAAAGTATAGCGTCTGCTAGTCGGTACATACTCACGCCCATGATGCACCTAGTCGTAAAAACACGCGGCAGTGTGCAAAACTATGCCTAGCTTTGATCCGGACCTGAGGAGTACCGTCGCAGCCTAAACAAGATTTATAACCAAACCGACGAGTATGAGAGCTTGAATGTCTGAGCAGGGTAGCCAGAGTACTGGCGGTCTTTCTAGACGCGACTTTCTCAAGCTGATGGGCGCCGCAGGAACCGGGCTGGCGTTTGCGCCGTTCGTCCCCTGGGGCAACTTTATGCCAAACCCGTCGTCTGCATCCCTGGAGAAGGTTCCAGTGGAGCTGCCGGACGGCACGCAGGCAAACGCCAACACGTATCCGGTAAACTACGCAGAGGTGATCACATACCCCAGGACCGGAGACCGCGCTCTGGACGCGGAGGCGTTCCGCAAATGGCAGTTTATCCGACTGCCTGCGGAGCTGGGCGGCGAACAGGTGGCAACATCCTCATTCCGTGCATACAGCATGGTGTGCCTGCACCTGTGGTGCCTGTGGAAGTACTGGCCCGAGGAGGGACGAAAGAGAGGCGAATGCCCGTGTCACGGCAGCATGTATGATGCCAGAACCGGCACCGCGTTTGCCGGACCGGCCTCGCTGCAGGCCCCGCCGTCAAACACCCTGCCGCAGCTTGACTTTGAGATGGATTCAGAGAAGCTGTTGTGGATCACACCGCCCACCTGGGGCATAAACACGAACGGAGTTATTGGTTATGGCCGCCTTATCTAGACGTACCGGCGGAGTAGGATTCTTTCACTGGGTCTGGGACGGCCTGGATCGAACCATATTCACCGCCATCAAGTTCTCATTTCCTGCAAGATTCGTGAGCCCCTTTGGATTCCTTGGGATGCTTACGTTCATCACGTTTGTTATCTTGGGCATCTCCGGGGCCCTGCTCATGTTCTACTACCAGCCCATTCTGGACAGGGCCTGGGACAGCGTCCAGTTCATCAACGACGACGTCCCCTTTGGCTTCCACATCAGGAACATACACTATCACGGGTCCAATGCCATGGTGCTCCTGGCCATACTGCACATGTACTACCAGTACTTCAGCGGCAGGTACAAGATCAGAAATGAGATACTTTGGGTTACCGGCGTCATACTGGGAACGGTCACCATACTGGAGGCCTTTACAGGATACGATGTCATATTCAGCGAGCGTGCAGAGCTGGCCATCAGCATTGCCGCGTCCCTGACCAACTCGATACCCATCGTGGGGCCTACCATACGGGAATCCATGTTCGGAAACGGGTTCTCGGACTTTGTCCTGCGGTTCTACGCGCAGCATGTGTTCATACTGCCGGTGGTGATGCTGGGGCTGATGGCGGTGCACTTTCCGCGGTTTCTGGTGTTTGACGTGCCTATGGTCATGGCGATATCTGGCGCAATACTCATCACGGGAGGTGTGTTTCCCATCGACCTTGGATTCAAGTTCGAGCCGGAGGTGCCTCCGGGCATTACGGTGCCCGAGTGGTACCTGACGGGGCTTTACGCATTCCTGAGGACGCAGTATGACAAGTTCGTGACCGGGGTGTTGTGGCCGGGCCTGTTCATAGGGTCGTTGCTGCTGATCCCCTTCATAGACAGGTACAAAAGGTTCTCGTGGAAGGATCGCCCCATCATTACCGCATGGGGAATCACGGGCATCGCCCAGATAATGGTGACAACCTACTGGGGATTCTACATACCCTCAGATGTCACGCGGCCCCTGGTGGAGAGGCTGGTCATAGATCCCGTGTACCTGTACACAGTGATGATCCTGCTGGTGCCGCTGGGCTTTGGGTTCAGCTACATGATGATCCACATGGCTAGGGAGGCCGAGCGAAAGGCGAAGATGGCCAAGTCCAAGGGACCCAAGAAGGTAGCTGCCATAGATCTCTCCGAGAGGTGGCTCAACTGGACCATCGTGGCACTGATCGCGTTCCAGGTATTCCTGAACATATCTGCGTACAACGCGGTGCTTACGGGGATGAACAACCTGTCGTTGTTCTTTGTGGGGCTGATACTGATCGTGTTTGCGGGATTCTTCCACGTCTACCGGTACGCGCTCAACCAGGCAAAGAAGATGCCTCCGCCGCCGCCCAAGATTACAAGGAAGCAGAGGCCAAAGGCCATCTCAGAGCCGCAGGCGGGAGCCCCGGGGCTGCCGTTGAGGAGGCCCGCCGCGGCGCCCGCCAAAGAGCAGAACGCCCCGCAGGCCGTGTCGACACCGCAGATACAGGCAAGCCCACCAGGCACGGACAGGGACACGGCAATCGGCCAGTCCGACATCCCCAGGCCCTGAACGGCCATTCCGGCCCGCACAGTAAGAGTCAGGCCGCCCAACGGGGTTTGGGCGCAAGGCCGGCACTTGACGGCCAACCCGATCCATACGTGACGCCATCCCCACAAAAATCAAGCTTTATAATACTTTGACGAATGGGCAAATACGTTGAGCAGTACAACCACGGCCAACGCCTACGGCATAGGGATAATGACCATGATCGTGGGACTTACTGCAGTCGTAGTCTTCTACCAGTCGTTTTATCTCCCCGAGTCGCTGCTGAAGCCGTCCGTGGACGAGCACATCCTGAACCCTACACGGACCCTGCAGATATCCATCATTCAGGGCTCCTCAAGCCCCGACCAGCAGGACAACTACCAGCCAAAGGTGGTAGGCATACAGCTGGGGATAGACAACCACGTGATCTGGATCAATGATGACGACACTGCGCACACCGTGACCCCGGATCACTCTGTCGCAGACGCGTACAGCGGGGAGTTCGGCTCCATCGGCGTGATCAGGGTGGGCGAGACGTACGAGTTTCTGTTTACGGACTCGGTGACGATTCCCTACCACTGTACCCCGCATCCCTGGATGACAGGCATGCTGGATATCACAAAACAGAGATTCTAGGCTGCACCGTTGTGCCTGGTTTGACGCAGCAGCCCTGCGCCGTCCTACAGGTACCTTGCAAATATGATGTCGCTGGCGACCTCTTTGTGCTGCTCGATAATCGTCACGCGGAACTTGACCTCGTGCTCCCCCCTGGGCTCAAAGTCGATGCATGCGGCAAACTCGATCCTGTTGTCGGGCATGTGATCCCTGTTCACAAACAGCCTTGCCGTGTGCTGGGACACCTTCCTGCCGTTGTATGATATGTAGTGGATGAGCTCATTCGAGTCCAGGATCTGGACGTTTATCATCACGCCGTCGTACCTGCCGGGAAAGCCTACCGTTACCGTGCCCCTGATCTCATCGCCCCGGTGAACGTCTGTCTCTGCCAGACGTATCACTATGTCCTTCACTGGGTATGGTGCTGCATGATCACATAAATTTGTAGGCTGGCCGGCTCCGGGCGGCGCAGGAAAGAAGGCAGGCCCGAAGGGCTTCGATCCCTCGACCACTGGATTAGAAGTCCAACACTCTATCCAAACTGAGCTACGGGCCTACTTGCAGCTCGTACCGGCAAATGTTATTTTAATTGTTCACCACGTCCTGTGCTCGTCCTCCCGCTGCATCTTGAAGAGAAACTGCTGCGCGTATCCCGCATGCGGGCCAAAGTACTCCACCAGCCTCCGGCGCGTCTCGGCGTAGCGCCTGGGCGTGAGCTGGCCGTCCGGGGCAAGGTCGGGGTAGTGCCTGGATATGGCCCGAAGCATCCACCTGTCCAGGGGAAACGCGTCCATCTTCTCCAGCGAGAACAGCATGGCGCAGTCGGCCACCTTCTCCCCCACGCCGGGCACCTGCAGCAGGGCGTCTTTTGCCGCGGCATAGTCGGCGCGCCTCAACTGCTCCAGATCGAGCCGACCGTCCTGCACCATCCTGGCCGCCTCCCTCACGTATCCGGCCCGGTACCCCAGTCCGCACCTTAGCAGCTCGTCGCCTGATGCCTGCGCCAGCTCCTGGGCCCCCGGAAACAGGGCAAACTCCCTGCCGTCAAGCTCGCACCTGCCACCAAACACGGCGCAGAGCCGCCGTAACGTTCCCCGGATGTTCTGTATGTTGGAGTTAGATGAGGTTATGAACGATATCAGGCACTGAAAGGGCTCCTGCCTCAGGAGCCGCAGGCCCGCGAACCGCTCCGTTGCCCCCCTCATTGCGCCGTCCTTGGAGATCTCGTCCAGTATGCGGGGATAGTCGTCTGACATCCGGAAGAGGTCGCATCCGGGGCCCGTGTGGAGTACCCTGAACGGCTCCGGGCTCACCCTGATGACGTCGGATCCGCTGACGCCGTACCATAGGCCCCCAGACTCTGTCCACAGGAATACCTGGCCGCTGTTGATGCTGGCATCCACGTCGACCCTGTCCGCCGGCACCCTATACCTCTACCACTTCGTTCAGTTTTCCCGAATGGGCCTGCAGGCCAAACCTTTCATGGATCTCCTGTGCAAACGTACTGCAGGATTCGGCGTCGCCGTGAATCGTAACAACCTTGGGATCTCCCTTTATTCCCTTGATAAGGTCAAACAGGCCGTTGCGATCCGAGTGTCCGGAGAACTCGAACTGTTTTACCTGGGCCCTTACGGCCATGGTCTTGCCCCGGGTGGACACGTTTCCCGTATCCAGCAGCATCCTTCCCGGCGTGCCCTCGCCCTGATATGACACCAATGCTATCCCGTTTCTCTCGTCAAAGGCCATGTTCTGCAGGTAGAACACCGCGTTGCCGCCCACCAGCATTCCGGCAGGCGATATCACGACGCACGGCTCGTCCAGTGCCCGTTTGCGCTGGCCGTGGTGCCTGATCGACGTTGCATGCCTTACGGCATCGGAAAAGATGTCCGGATCCCTCTGGAATTCCGGGTGCCGGAGGATTATGTCATTTACCTTCAGCGCCATCCCGTCCATTACGACCCTGTGCTTGAAGTTTCCACTCCTCAGCACGCAGGCAATCTCCTGTGATCGCTCCACCGAGAATGACGGAACAAAGAGCACGCCCTTCCTGTCCATCACCTCGTTTGCAAACTCCAAAAGCCCCTTCTCGGACTCGGCCCTCGGCACCTGGGCCTTTTGCGAGTACGTGCTCTCGGTGATCAGCAGATCAATGTCTCCGATGTCAAGATCCGCCCCGCGGAGCATTCGCGACCCCTGGATGTTGATGTCCCCGGTGTAGAAGAGCTTCTTGCCCCCGGACTCGACTAGCGCGGTGCTGCCTCCGACCACATGGCCTGACTCCCTCAGCTCAAAGGTGGCCTTGCCCCGGGACACCTTCTGGCGGTAGTCGACCGGCTTGTGGTTTCTCATCATCTTGTTGACCTCCATAATATCAAAGGTGTGCGCGTTCTTCTCGATCTTGAGCATGTCCTCTATGAGCAGGCGGGACAGCTCCATGGTGGGCTGGGTGCTGTACACCCCGGCGCTGCCGCTCACAAACAGCGACGGCACGTTGCCCGAGTGATCCAGGTGCGCGTGCGTTATTATGACAGAGTCCACGTCCTTGGGCTTTACGTGGAGCGGATACTGCGGCGGCTTGCCCCGCCTCCCAAACATGACGCCATAGTCCAGCAGCAGGTTGGTTCCATCGGCATCCACCAGAAATCCTGACCGGCCAACCTCTTCGGCGGCCCCCAGTATTCTCACCTTCAAGAATTTTTGTCGATGCAGGCCCCTTAAAGTCTTATTGATGCCAGGCTGGGCACGTATCCCGGCTCGGCACAGGCCAGGTCCGTGCCTGCAGGACGCGATCCGCCCCCAAAAAATTCTGGTAAACCTTTAAATCATCACAGACGAAAACTCCAACCGTTGACCGTCGTTACCAAGTCAATCGATATCAAAGCTTCCATAGATTCCGTGTTTACATACTTTGCCAGACCCGAGCATGTCTCGGATCAGCTGAAGACCGACATGGTGGGAATGACCGTGGTTCCCATGGACATCAAGGAAGGCATGGGCGTGGGAACGACCTTCAGAATCATCGGCAACTTTGGCGGCAAGCGCCTGGAGTGGGACTGCGAGACCGTCGAGTTTGAGAAGGAGGAGAGGATATCCGCAAAGCAGATAGACGGCCCGTTCAAGAGATGGATAATCGTCAACGAGTTTGAGGCAAGGGGCGACAACCTGACCCGGGTTACCATGACCGTGGACTATGAGATGCCCTTTGGACCGCTGGGAAGCATCATGGACAAGGCCAAGTTTGCAAAGTCCGCCGAGCGGGGCATGGAGACCGCACTCTACAACGTCCGTGGCCTGCTGGAGGGCAACGGCTCGATTCCGGTATACATCACCTTGGACGCATACAGGAAGCTCCTGGCCGAGAAGAAGAAGATGAACAACCTGCCGGTCTCCACGGTACTTACCGCCATTCTGGAAAGGTATGACGCGATCGAGACCACGATCAAGAACTGACATAATAGCTTAGGTCGCCGCCTGATCGGATCCACTGGATATTTCTGACCGTTTTGTGCAGGTTTGGGCATAAATTACGGCAAATACGATAAAATTTGCAGGCCTGGCCATGCCCAATCCGACGCCCCACAGGCGTGACGGGCGCGGCTTGGCTGCAATCCCAACTTTAATAAAAAAACGATTTCTGCTGTCCTACAGTGGGTCTATGGCTCAGCCAGGTAGAGCACCGGACTCTTAATCCGGCTGTCGGGGGTTCGAATCCCTCTAGACCCGCCCACCATACGCCAACTAAAATAGGGAATTATATACTTCGGTAGGCATAACCGGGGAATTACATACAAAAGTAACCAAAATTCCTGCCTTTTTGGCGCTCCCTTTCGCGCGCCGTCCTTGTTAGATGCCGGCGCGTCATCCGTGGCGGCCGTAATCGCACGGACAAGCATAACGGGATGGATGGCCATGACAGTGCGGACTGTCCGCATGGTCTGCATGGTATTGTCGCGGCGCTTTTATGCGATGTGAAATATTGCATGTGGTAATGAAATCAATCATGAGATGTGATTCGTAATTAGCACGCAGGCATATTAGAGCACGATCTTTGGCATAATCATACGAAAGTTGCATGCTTTGGAGCACACATCTGTAAGATTATGGGCATCGAAGGCCCGATTCTTAATTGCGGATCATGTCTCTGAAGCCGAATAGTGCCTTTTCACACAGGATCAAGGGGAAATCACTGCAGGCGCTCGGGGACCACCGGGAGGCGGTAGCGGGCCTTGATGAGTCGATAAGGCTGGATCCTAGGAACGCCCCTGCGCACGCGGCCAAGGGGAAATCGCTGCAGGAGCTCGGGAAGTACCGGGAGGCGGTAGCGTGCCTTGATGTAGCAGTTGGGCTGAACCCGGAATACTCCTTTGCGCATGCGACCAAGGGAATATCGCTGCAGGCTCTCGGAAGACGCCGGGAGGCGGTAGCGTGCTTTGATGAGACACTAAGGCTGGATCCGAAGAATGCCTTTGCATACGGAACCAAGGGAAGATCGCTACAGGAGCTTGGGAGATACGAGGAGTCGTTGACGTGCCTTGACAGGGCGGTAGATCTGAGCCCGAACTACCCCTTTGCGCACGTGGCCAAGGGAATATCACTGCAGGCGCTCGGAAGACACCGGGAGGCGATGGCGTGCCTTGATGAGGCAATTGGGCTGAAGCCGGACTACTTTGCGCATGCGACCAAGGAGAGACTGCTGCAGGGGCTCGGGAAGACGCCGGAAGGCGATAGCGTGCCCTGACGGGTCGATAAGGCTGGATCCGGCGAATGCCCATGCATGTGGGGCCAAAGTGCGTGTCGCTGTAGAGGCCTGGAAGCACCGGGAGGCGATAGCGTGCCTTGGTGAGGCAATGGCGCCTGATCCATCTTGTGCCTTTGTGCATGGGGCGTGCGAAGGCGGGTTTTCCGGCCTTGGCCCCGGAACAAGGCACTGCCTCGTGGACACGATGGCGCTGCTGCCGACGTGCCAAGGCGATCCCGGTGTTGTTGGGGGTGCCAAACTGGGACTGCACGGTGCCGCCCTCATACTGCTGAGATGTGATCCGCAATTAAGAATCGAACCTTCGATGCCCATAATCTTACAGATATGTGTTCCAAAGCATGCAACTTTCGTATGATTATGCCAAAGATCGTGCTCTAATGTGCTTGCGTGCTAATTACGAATCACATCTCTGGACAGGATCATCAGCGAGGCCGCGCACGGGCACGGCAAGCCTGCTTGTCTCAGAATATTACAGGACGTTTGCAGACATGTGCAATGCAATCATCACGTACTACAGAACCGTGAGGTTTAAGCTGGACATAGTCAGATACGCCAGCGGAAATCCAAAATTATTCTGTACAAAACTTATGATCGGCGCTATAGATACACCAGTGTGCTCAAAAAATCTTTTGTTCGAAGGATTCTTCTCGAAATTCGGGCGCCGACCAGCGCGTCCGTTCTGCATGACCAATCCGAATTGTGTCGAGCAATTTCATACGAACGCAATGGGGGCCAAAGCAGTCCGATCACCTCGAGCTCATAACCTGACAAGTCGCTGAATCCCATGAAGATTGCAGGCGCCTCGCTTTTTGAAGCGGTATGCGGCTAGCCGCCCTTTGGCCCGTCCAGTCCTGCCTGCTGCCTTGCGGTCCTGCTGTATAGCGCCCTCCACAGGAAGAGCATGGTCAGGCCTGAGTCGACTGCAATTCCATAAAAGAAGAGCCACATGACGCCCTCGAATGTCGGCACCCATGTACCGGCCGTGTAGAGAGCGAACGCGGCTAGGTAGACCGTGCCGTTTGTAATGATCGACTGGAATGCCATGTATCTCGTCTTCCCGATGCCGTAAAAGACGCTGTCCGTCACGGTATTGAACGAAAAGAGCACGTAGGGGAGAAGCAATATCCCAAACGCCACTACGGCCAGCCTGAGCGTGTCCGCATCGCCGGTCAGGGAGCCTGCGATGTCCCCAAAGAAGGAGAGCACCGGGAGCCAGACGGCTGCCACCATCAGGGCCGTGATAAGCATGGATGCGAGCCAGAGCCTTCTGACGCGCCGCAGGTCTCCGGACGCGTTGGCCACTAGCGCCTTTGCGGACTCGGCAAACGCCAAGACCGGCACGAGCATAAAGCTCCACATTATCTGGATGAATACGTAGTAGCCACCAATCTCGTCGGCGCCTATCGAGTTTACAATCCCGATTATCATGACAAAGTAGGCTGCGTTGCGGATCGCGCTGTCGGTTCCGCTCCACATCCCGACGCGCAGGTACGTGCGCAGGCCAGAAAACGACGGCGGCACCACGAGCGATCTCAGCTGTACGCGCTTGGTACGAAACAGCAACACGAGCCCGAAGAGGAAGAGCGCGAGGCTCGCCAGCAATGTAGACCATGCCACGCCGATGACATCTGCCTGGAGCGAGAGCTCGCCGCTGCCAAAGAAGAGCATGTCCAACCCGAAGAGCAGGGCCACGTTGACAAACGCCATGATTAAGACCAGACGGCGCATCCCAAGCGACTCGAAGAGTACCACGATGGCGACTGCAAGCACTGTAAACGGAAGGCTGAAGACGCTGATCTCCAGGTACTGCTGCGTCTGCTCCCGAATCCCCTCCGGCGTGCCTATGATCTCGACGAACGCGTCAGTGAACATGAAGACACCCGCCGAGTAGGCCAGCGACGCGACAAAGATGACAAAGAGGACGGTCTTCGCCCTGTCGATCTGCACAGCAGCGCCGCTACGTATCTGCGATCCAAGGAAGAAAAAGATCGCTAGAACCGTGGCCTCCTGAAAGACCTCTATTACAAGCCCGACAAACTGCCACTGCGACACGATCGCAAGGCTTCCAGGATCTGGCAGCTCGGTTCCGATTATGCCCGTACGGTAGATCTGATATATGTTCGGCAGGCCCAAAAACAGCAGGATGAAAAAATAGAGTCTCCAGTTCCACTCCGTCAGGTAGCTGCGAAGGAGGCCCACGCCACCGGCCTTGTCGCTACCCACGCAAGATGCTCCCGGTGTCAAGAGTCGTTGGATGCCGTGTTGTCGCTCCCGGACTAGCCGACCGCAACACGGCAGCTCGCCCGGAACGCATTTCCCGCATCCGTCTCTCGCAGTACAGGAATGCAGGAAAAACAGACCGCCGCGAGCAGGATTCCTTGACGCAGGGGCACACGACAGCTTGTGGAGTTCCAGCTACACGCATCTTATCTAACGTCATACCATATCGCCTCTTTGCCATTAACTGTTTGTCCACGAGTGGACGAAACGACTTGACCCGGCAGGGATCGGATCGGCTCACGGGCGTGTTTTCCTGTGGCGGCATGTCAGAACTCTGTGGTGCTGACGACTCGTCCGCCACGAATACGCGACAGCTGGCAGGAGCCGGGCCTACCCATACCCTGCCAAGTCCGCGGGCCCATACACTGCCGCCCTGCCCTTGATTTTCATGGGTTTTCCGGCCCCATACACGCGGACTGTTCCCCATACTCAAACGGCGCCATCATACATTCCCGCAGCCTCCATACACATCCGCAATCCCCATGCATCCCAATTCCCCCATATTGGCCTCATGCCCGCCGAGACCGGCGCGGGTTTGCGGTAGGCCTGCACAGGCAAGTCCGGTGGCAGGCACTGAGCGGCGCACCTATAGTCACACAAGTCCCGTCACTGCGCCGGCGTCGCGGCATCGGGCTGCCCGGCGTTGCATGCCCGCCTGGGGGCGGGCCCCTACGTCTCCTGCGGCCCGGGGAGCAGATCCCCTGGGAACGTTGGGGCTACGAACCCCGTGGCGCTGTGACACCAAAGGCATCGCAGCTTTACCTTTTCGGGTATCTCTCGCAGGGTGTCACTGGTCTCTTGCGGTGTTGTGCGAGTCATCCGATGTGTCCAGCTTCTTCAGCTCGCTGTTCACCACGTCTTGCTCGCGGTTCATCACACCATGATTGTAATAGATGAGGCAGTCCCGTAGCCATTCGTACATGGTTGTCGTCCATTAGGTTAGCCTAATAAATGTGGCGGCCGCCGGCATGCCCCGGCGTCCTGCGACGAGGGCACGCCGCCGGCGTGATCACATGACTGTGGATCAACGGGGCTTGCCGCGTGGGAGTGCGCTGCTCAGTGCCTGCAGCCGAGCTTGCCGGTGCGGGCCTACTGAAGCTCACGTTGGTCCCGGCGGGATCCGGTTCAAGCCACTCGTCTTATTAGCGAAGGTGTGGGAAGGTACTGTTAAAAATTTAGGATCTAATTTTCAAGTTTAGGAACAGATCAAGCATTCTAGATCTCTTGTTTTTAGCAGTGCCCTAATCAGCATTAATTTCCAAGGAACCTCACAGTTTGCATATATTGATAAAGACAGCCCAAGGTTGAACGGTGCAAGTCAGAGCGGGGGGAAGGGTCTGAAATAAGCCGACTATGCCATGTGGATTCCTCCAGACCGCTATCTTATGGCCTGTCCGGATGTGCAGGCCCATGGCCAAACGCAGGAGCCGGCCTCGTGCCCTAGATCTTCCTTACCAGCGTGAACCTGGCCTTTCCTGGCTCGATCTCCTCGTGCATGTCGACGTTGCTGATCACCTTTACCTTGTAGTCCAGCCACCGCGCAAAGGCATCCCGCAGCCGCAAGCCGCCCGCCGACTCGCCGTCCCTTCCGTACATCTCGCAGTTGACCACGTACTTTCTGGATACCCGAAACATCTCCGAGATCGCCCCGTCGACCTCGTCATCCTCCAGATAGTTCAGCAGCCTGTGCGTAAAGACAAAGTCAAAGGACGAGTCCCCGTATGGCATGTCCATGGCGGAGGCCTCCTCAAACTCCCAGTCCGGAAACCTCTTCCTGGCCTTCCCCACCGCGTACTCGCTCAGGTCCACCCCGCAGACCTGCGCGCGGGGATTGAAGAGCCGCAGGTCGCCCCCTGCGGAGCAGCCAACCTCCAGGGCGTTCTCTGCGCGCAGGGAGACTGCCAGATCCCGGATGAACTTGCAGAACTCCTCGCTGTTTGGCGGATCGCCCCCGTCGGCATGCCTGCGCCAGAAACCGGCATCAAACACGATACCTACACCGCCCGGTGCCTGCATCGGCAGGGGATCGCCTTGGCATCAAAGGTACAGTCGTGCGGTCCGTCGGTTCTGCTGCCCACCATGATCTCTTGCATGCACTCGCCGTGCCGCCCCTTCTTGCAAAACCAACAGATCTCAGAATTCCTGCCGGGACTGCACCAGTCAGCTGTCGCTTTGTCGGCCATACAGGTAGAGATTTTGCATTAGATGTATTTAAGCCAAGTCAGGAACTTCTCGTTCCTGCCAGTTGCCGCATCGATGTATGCCTTCTGCAGCCTCCGGGTCTGGCTGCCCATCTGGCCGTCGCCGATCCTCACGCGGTCTATCATGGCCACCGACTTGACCTCTGCTGCCGTTCCCACCATGAACACCTCGTCGGCCGTGTACAGGTCTTCCCGGTCTATCTCCCTCTCCGTTACGCGGCCGCCGTCCGCCTCTATGATCTGGATTACGCTGTCCCTGGTGATTCCCTCTAGAATTCCCGACCCTGACGGCGGCGTGAGGATGCTGTCGCCCCTGACGAGGAAGATGTTCTCCGCGCTGCCCTCGGTTACCTTGCCGTCGCGGTTGAGCATTATGGCCTCGTCGTATCCGCAGTCTATGGCCTCGAGCCTGGCCAGTGCCGCGTTTGCATAGTTTGAGGCGGCCTTTGCCTTTACGGGTTGCACCCTCGAGTCTATCCTTACCCAGCTTGATACCTTGCATTTTGCCCCGGTGAATTTGCCCGCCACCGACTCGCCCATGTTCCACTCCCAGCAGGCGATGGACACGTCGACCTTGTTCTTTGTGGGGGTGAGGCCCATCTCGCCGTATCCGTAGTAGGCGATGGGTCTGATGTAGCACTCGTGCAGTCCTGACTTCCTTACGGTCTGTATGATGGCCCCGGTGATCTCATCCTTGGAGTAGGGCATCTCCATCGAGTATATCTTGGCCGAGTTAAACAGCCTGTCCACATGCTCGCCCAGCCTGAATATGGCGGGCCCCTTCTCCGTGCTGTAGCACCGCAGGCCCTCAAACACGGCAGTGGAGTAGTGCAGGGCGTGCGTCAGCACATGCACCTTGGCGTCCTTGAACGGAACCAGGTTGCCGTTCATCCATATGCTGCCCTCCTCCTTCATACGGGTTTGGGCTTATCAAAGTAATTTAAGAGTTAAAGCGCGCCAGCCGGTGCGCCAGCTGCCGCATGGTCCTATGCCTGGCCGGTCCTGCCTGGTTATTTCTGGCTGTTTCGTCCAGGTCTGGGAGTAAACGGCGACCGATACGACAGGATGTGGGGGACTGCTTATGCCCGACGCATCTCCCTGCAAGCATGGCCGAAGCGATCCGGACTTTTTGCCTTCACAAAATTGAAACCCTTAAATAGAAAACTCTGATCCTTCAATTCAATTGTAATGAAAGGCTGGTTCGTTCTTCTAGTGTTGGCGATCTTGGTAATCATACCTGCTGCCAATTATGTATATGCGGCCGGCGACGAGCCGGGCGAGTACCTGGATCGGCGTGTGGAGATATGGAATCTGTTCTTTCGCATGATGACGGTGGCGTTTACCATCGGTGCGGTGGTGTCAGGCACCATAATCTGGCTGATCCTCCGCTTTAGGGAGTCAAACCCGAAGGCCAAGCCAACCCCATACGAAGAGGCCGGAGAGTGGTAGCATATGGGACAGCACTCCAACTGGCCTGAATGGATATACATCGGCGTAGTGGTGGCCCTGCTGGTGTGGGTAGGCGCCGAGGCCTGGAATGTGGAGAGGATAGTGGAGCACATACCCGAAGACGCCGAGACGATCAAGGTCCTGGGACAGCAGTGGTTCTGGACCTTTGAGCACGAAGACGGCACCACGGAGATCGGCCAGCTGCATCTGGAGGCGGGCAAGGCCTACCGGTTTGAGGTGACATCCAAGGACGTGATTCACAGCTTCAACATACACGACTATGTGGTGCTGCTGGACGCGGTTCCGGGCAGGACAAACATTGTGTGGTTCTCGCCCACAGAGGCAGGCGAGTACGACATCCAGTGCAGGGAGTACTGCGGGCTGATACACTACAACATGCGCGGCAAGCTCATAGTGGAGGATCCGACGGCATGATAACGCTTTTATCCATTTTGAAAAACGGTTCACAGGGGAATAGTCTCACATGGTACTAGAACTGCGGAATCCCAGACCGATCTGGCAGATCATGTTCTCCACGCACCACACCGACGTGGGCCTCCTGTACCTGATCACCTCCCTGGCGTTCCTGTTCCTGGGCGGCGCCCTGGCCATAGCAATCCGGCTGGAGCTCTTCCTTCCCGGATCCCAGTTTATTGCAGACTCGATGACGTTCAACCGCATATTTACCGTGCACGGCACCACGATGATCTTTCTCTTCATACTCCCCTCGGCGTCGGCCGTGGGCAACTACTTTGTCCCGATAATGGTGAGGTACAAGGACATGGCGTATCCAAAACTCAACGCCATCGCCTTCTGGATGATCCCGCCAGCCGGAGCCCTCATCTGGCTGGGCTTTGCGGACTTTACGTGGTACGCAACGCCCCCCTACTCGATAATCAGCGCACCCGGACCGGCAGCCGACATGTGGATCTTCGGGCTGAAGATACTGGGGGTCTCCTCCATACTGGGAGCCATCAACTTCATCGTCACCATAATGAAGTGCAAGCACCCCGACATGTCCCTGGGCCAGGTGCCGTTGCTTGCCTGGGCGTTTCTGTCATCATCACTCATCATCCTGGTTGCCCTGCCGACCTTTGCTGCCGCCCTTGTGATGCTGCTCACAGACAGGCTCGGAGTCAGCGGTTTCTTCAACCCCGCCATGGGGGGCGACCCCATAGCCTATGCGCACCTCTTCTGGTTCACGTTCCACCCCGAGGTGTACGTGCTGGTAATTCCTGCCATAGGCATGATGTACGAGATAATACCCCGTTTCTCAAGAAAGCCCATCTTCAGCGCCAGCTCCGGCATCTTTGCCTTTGTGCTGCTGGCCATAGTGGGATTCTCGTCCTGGGCGCACCACATGTACGCCACGGGCATGTCGTTCACCGAAAAGACAGTATTCATGGTGGGCACGCTAGCGGCGGTTCCGGCATCTGCCATGCATGTCTTTAACTTCTTGGCCACCATGTGGAACGGCCGGATCAAGTTTGCCACGCCCATGATGTGGTCCGTGGGCGGAATCGCGCTCTTCTTCTCTGCGGGAGCGGGCGGCGTGGTGAACAGCGCAATGCCGCTGGACTTTGTGACGCACGACTCGTACTGGGTGGTGGGACACTTCCACCTGTTCGTGATGGGCACCATCGCCTTTGGCACCATAGGCTACATCTACTACATGTTCCCGTATGTGACCGGCAGGATGTACAACGAGAAGATGGGGGTTGCCCACTTTGTCATGGCGTTTATCGGCACTGTTCTGGTGTTCTTCACGCAGCATGTCTTGGGGCTCTTTGGAATGCCCAGAAGGGTATACGACTATCCGCCGATACCGGAGTGGATTGCCATGAACCAGATTGCCACGGTGGGCGCGATGCTCATCGGCGTCAGCATGGCCCTGTTCCTGGGCAACATGATATACAGCACCGCCAAGGGCAAGATAGCCAACATGGACGACCCGTTCGGGCTTGGAGGCAAGTACTATTATCCATACCAGCGGAAGAACCCGCAACACTAGGAGACGGGAATGAGCCAGGTACAACAAGAACCAATCTACCGAACCTCTTCGGAGAGAACCGTCAAGATGATGGTCATAATGCTGGGCATATGTATCGCCGGAGGCGCCATATTCTTTGGAATGTGGGACTACTGGATATCGCAGCTGCCTGCCGTGGTGACGCAGGGGATCTCAGATAGCCCGCCACCCGCCATACCGTCCGGCGATGACATCCCGGTGTCCCTGAATTTTGTCGAGTCAGACGATCTGCTGACCCTTGGATTCAACGCCATAACGGGCGAGCCTGATGCCAACCCGATCATCAGTGCCAAGGTGGGCGATCGCATCATATTTGACGTAACCAACGCCGGCAGGTCCTTTCACTCGTTTGGCGTGACGTCCGACGAGGAGGGCATTAGCGGAATTTTCACCGGCACGGACGTGGCATCGCCCCTGGCACCGCTGTTGCCAGGCGAGGGCGGCGTATCGGAGTTTGTGCCTACCGCGGAGGGCATCTACTACTACATCTGCACCGTTGCAGGCCACCGGGAGCAGGGAATGGTGGGAATGATCGAGGTGGGACCCGCCGAGATCAGCGTCGCCGCGGCCCCCACGGGAGTGTCCCACGACTTCAGCCTCGACATGCTCGAGTCATCTGACCTGCTCACCATGGGGTTTGATGCCGTGCGCGGGGAGCCCGGCTCCAACCCGGAGATTGTCGTTAACTCCGGCGACGAGGTCACAATCACGATCACCAACTCGGGAAGATCCTTCCACTCCTTTGGAATTACGGTGGATCCCGACGACATTACCAACACACTGTGGGGTTCGGAGATCGCCTCTTCGCTCAGCCCGCTGTTGCCGGGCGAGTCTGACACTACCACCTTTACGGCGGGAGCCCCGGGAAGATACTACTACGTCTGCACCGTGGCCGGGCACTCGCAGCAGGGAATGCAGGGCTCGTTCACAGTGAACTAGGTTGGCCCTGCAGTATCTAGCCCTGACAACGCTGATAGTCCTGTACTCGCTGATCTTCATCGGCGGATACGTGTCTGCGGCGGGCCTGGGCCTGACATGCCCGGACTGGCCGCTGTGCCCAAACGGCATACTTCCCGACGGCGAGTACTTTGTCGAGTGGGTGCACAGGCTGGTCGCCGCAACCACCGGGGCGCTGGTCATAGCCACCATGGTGGGAAGCTGGATCTCCAGTGACACCAACACAAAGATCCGGGTCACCAGTGCCCTGGCGTCTGCCTTCGTGGTGACGCAGATCACGCTGGGCGCCATCGTAATCGACACAAAGCTGCACGCAGTCCTGGTGGCGGTCCATCTGGGCATAGGCGTACTGCTGTTTGCCATGGTGCTGCTGACGGCCATCTTTGCGTTCAGGTTGGGCAAGCCGACGGTCGAGACTAGGATCTGAACTTGGATCTTATGTATCTGGGAACGTAGACGTAGCCCATCACTATGGCAAATATCGACGCGCCGATGGTGATGCTGAAGATGAAGATGTACCCAAAGGGGCTCTGCGTGCTTATGTTGAAGGTGTATGTGAGAATCCCGCGCTCGCCCACATTGTACAGGTCCACCTTTGCTATGTGGTTGCCGGGGCTGTCAAAGGCAAAGACCGTCTCAAAGTGGGAGCTCTCCACGGACGTGGGCGCCACCGCGTATATCTGATCGTCGTTGAGGAAGATCCTCACGCCGATGGTCATCCTGTCCACCTCCTCAAAGTCGCCGTCGGTTACCCGCAGCAGTATCTGCGAGTCCTCGCCTATCTGGGGAAACTCGGGCAGCGTGGCAATCTGAACCCGGTATCCGCCAAAGAACTCCTCTGCGGAGTTGAAGAGCGAGTGGCCCCACACCGCCTGCACCGGCGCAGACAGGAGCAGAACCATACCTATTACCAGAACCAGCTTCATCCGGATATGTGTTAAATCTGCTTGAATATAATGGTAAACCGTTTTTGTGTGTCCGGCAGGCCCGTCCGGAGGACCCGCGGTGCCGTCCGGCCGGAACCGATAGATCTGTTTAATTCCTGCATGGCGCATCAGACTCTGCAGATGATCTCTACCGGACTCGAGGAGGTTGACAGGGTTCTACAGGGGGGGCTGAGGGGCGGAATCGTCGACGTCTACGGAGCCCCGGCCACGGGCAAGACCCAGCTGGCCCTCCAGGTGGCAAAGAACTGCATCTCGTCTGGGGGCACGGTTCTCTTTCAGGACACGACGGGAGAGTTCCGGCCCGAGAGGCTGCTTGAGATGCTTGATGCCGGCGGCTTGGATCACGGCCTGCTGGAGAGTGTGGCCGTATCGCGGGTCACCAACTCCGTAGAGCAGCAGAGGGCGCTTGAGATCATGGATCCGGCGGACTACTCCCTGCTGATAATCGACGACATCACGGATCTGTTCTCGTTTGACTACTTTAGAGGCCCGCAGGTGGTCGAGAAGAACCGCCTCTTCGTGAGGTATATGATGAGGCTCTCCCGCCTGTCACTGGAGAACGACCTGTCGCTCCTGGTCACAAACACCGTCCGAAGCATAAAATTTCAGGAGCAGGAGACCATGGCAAGGGCCATGGACCTGTTTACGCACGTAAAGATACACCTGTCAGCAGACGTCCAGGATCGCAGAACCGGGGACGGGCCCCGCTACATACCGAAGACTGCGCGCCGCGGCACGGTCATGCTTCCGTGGGTGCGCTCGGAGTTCTGCTACAACATATCTGCAGCGGGACTGGAGCACGATGCGCGTCCTGCCGGGGATCATATCGACCCGCCGGGATCTACCGGCGTTCCTTGATTCGGGCGCGGCCAGTCTTGCGTGCCGCAATGCTTCCCACCTTGGCTCCCGGCGGCGCGTTCCGTGACACGGTGGAGCTCTGGCCCACATGCTGGTGCCTGCCGCCCCCGTGCGGATGGACGTATGCCGCCTGGGCAACACCGCGCACAATGGGGTACTTTCTTCCCCTGGAGCGAAACTTTCTCCACTTGTTGCCGGCGCTCATCAGTGGCCTCTCGCCGGCACCACCGCCGGCCAGCGTGCCGATCATGGCGCGGTTCCTTGGCTTTAGCGTGGTAAGGCGGCCTGACGGGAGCCTCAGCATGACACCCTCGTCCTCGTGGGAGAAGACGGTTGCGCTGGTACCTGCGGACTTGACTATCGTGCCGCCATCAAGATAATGCTTCTCCACGTTGCACACCACGGTGCCGTCTGGAATGTTCTGAACGCTGATTACGTTTCCTTTTTGAATCTCTGACTTTAGTCCAAAGTTTATCGAAGAGCCCACGGCGGTTCCCAGGACTGCGGGGACAAAGGAGACCGTGCCATCCTCGAACCGGATCTTTGAGAGCGGCGCGTCGCGTCCCTGCTCATGAATCAGGTCGATCACCTCGCCCACGCGCTGCTCGCCCAGCGTAAACTTCGGATACCTGGCCTTGGCAACCTTTCCGGTGGCGTTTGCCCTGAACTGCATGCCTCCACGGCCACGTCGCCTGACCAGCGGTCTCTTGCCCATCTAGCCAACACGCCTTGGGATAGAGATTTTAAGCTTGTGATCTACCGGGTCTTGCCCAAAAATTCTCCAAAAATCCGCATAACTGGGCCTGTCAGGGGCCGCCGGACGTGGCAGTGGCGGACTTGACCAAACGCGAGGCCCACCCGGCAACCGGTAGAATGCGCAGTCCGAGGCACGCTAGTGTCGTCACAGATCTCGATATGCACCAGCATGGCGTCCCGCATGGGGGCAAGCCGCTTTCCGGGCCACAGGTTATTCGGTTTGTACATACTCAGATCCCGCTCGATGCTAGGCATGGTTTTGCATAGTGTCGCGTATTTTTGTGCCTAGACAAACTGCCGACCTAAGCATATACATTCGGTTTTTCATAAAGGTATAAAACACAGACAGCAGGAGCCTGTGTATGAGTCAAGGCGGGCTTCACCTAAAGGTACTTGAGGCCTATACCCGGGATGTGGGAAGGGGCGTGGCCCGTATCGACTATGACTCGATGGATACCCTGTCCGCGTCCACCGGGGATGTTATTGAGATCAAGGGCAAGCGAAGGACCGTGGCCAAGTGCCTGCCCCTGTACCCCTCAGACGAGGGCAAGGGAATTATCAGGATCGACGGACTGGGCAGGAACAACTCGGGAATTGCGATCGGCGACGCCATAACCGTGAGAAAGATAAGGGCGGTACCGGCAGAGAAGGTCATCGTTGCGCCGCTGGAGGCCATTCCACCCATAGACGAGAGGTACCTTGCCGACGCGCTTGAGAGCGTGCCCCTGATCAAGGGGGACAACGTAATGGTGCCCTACTTTGGGGGACGGCTCACGTTTCAGGTAATCGGCGTTGCACCCCCAGCCGACGCGGTGCTGGTCACGCAGAAGACGGCGTTCCACATTGCAGAGAAGGGCGAGACGCTGCGCGGCGTGCCCCAGGTGACATACGAGGATATAGGCGGGCTTACAGAGGAGATAAAGAAGGTCCGTGAGATGATCGAGCTTCCGCTGAGGCATCCGGAGATCTTTGAAAAGCTGGGGATCGAGGCTCCAAAGGGGGTGCTGCTTTACGGCCCGCCGGGAACGGGAAAGACATTGCTGGCAAAGGCCGTGGCCAACGAGAGCAACGCCCACTTTATCAGCATATCGGGCCCGGAGATCATGAGCAAGTTTTATGGGGAGAGCGAGGCTCGGCTGCGGGAGATCTTCAAGGAGGCCAGGGAGAAGTCGCCGTCCATCATATTTATCGACGAGATCGACTCCATAGCGCCAAAGCGAGAGGAGGTCACCGGCGAGGTGGAGAGAAGGGTCGTCTCGCAGATGCTGTCCCTGATGGACGGCCTGGAGGCCCGGGGCAAGGTCATCGTCATATCCGCCACCAACAGGCCAAACGCGATCGACCCTGCACTGAGAAGGCCGGGCAGGTTCGACCGGGAGATTGAGATCAAGGTACCCGACAAGAAGGGCAGAAAGGACATACTCTCCATACACACCAGAAACATGCCGCTCTCAGACGATGTGGACCTAGACAGGATGGCCGCAATCAGCCACGGGTATGTGGGTGCGGATCTTGAGTACTTGTGCAAGGAGGCAGCCATGAAATGCCTGCGGCGCCTGCTGCCGGTGCTCAACCTGGAGGACAAAAAGGTACCGCCCGAGACGCTGGACAAGCTGATAGTGATCGGGGAGGACTACCAAAAGGCCATAATTGAGATCACGCCATCCGGAATGCGCGAGGTGTTCATCGAGAATCCCGACGTAAAGTGGGACGACGTGGGCGGCCTGCGAGACGTCAAGCGCGAACTGCAGGAGGCAGTCGAGTGGCCCATGAAGTACCCTATGCTGTACGAGAAGCTGGGACACCGCATGCCAAGAGGCATACTCCTGCACGGGGTAAGCGGAACCGGCAAGACACTGCTGGCAAAGGCGGTTGCAACGGAGAGCGAGGCAAACTTTGTCTCCGTGAGGGGCCCCGAGCTGCTCTCAAAGTGGGTCGGCGAGTCGGAGCGGGGAATCCGGGAGATCTTCCGCAGGGCCAGACAGGCCTCGCCGTGCGTCATATTCTTTGACGAGGTCGACTCGATTGCGCCTGTCAGGGGCGCCAACATGGACACCGCCGTCACCGAACGCGTCGTCAGCCAGCTGCTGACGGAGCTGGACGGCATGCAGGATCTGCACGGCGTGGTGGTCCTGGCGGCCACAAACAGGGCCGATATGATAGATCCCGCGCTGCTGAGGCCGGGCAGGTTTGACAAGATAATCCAGATCCCGCTGCCGGACAAGGACAGCAGGAAGAGGATCCTGCATATCAATGCAGAGAGGATTCCCACCGTAACCAAGGAGGGCAGCCCCGAGCGCGTGGATCTTGACAAGATTGCAGAGATAACAGAGGGAATGAGCGGCGCCGACGTGGCCTCGATCGCAAACACCGCAGCATCGCTGGTCATACACGAGTTTCTCAAGGACCATTCGGATGTAAAGGACGTGGAGAAGAGCTCCGGAGATGTCTCGGTGACCATGAAGCACTTTGAGGAGGCCGTAAAGAAGGCCAGGACGCAGAAGGACCTCAAACTGGGCCAGAAGGTAGTTGCCTCGTACTACCGATAGCTGAGCACTCCTGATAACGTATGGCCAAGACAGCCCGTCTGTCACTCCTACCGCAAAATGCCGCATCCTGCCGGATCTCTGCTGTGTGGCGCGTGGATCCTGGCGAACCGCTTCATTGAGAAGAGCGGCCCGGCCCAAGGAAAGGCAGGAGACGGCCCTCTCTGGGCTCAAGAAGTTCCTTGTGGAGCCCTTGGCCGGATCCGCCCTGGTATGGGCGCCCGCCAAAGAAACGCCCACCGGACGCTCAATGCCGTATAATTTCTCTTTATGTTTATTAACTCACCAGTTTAAGAAAAATTGTTGGAGTACAAGATTCCAAGCGTGTTTGCTCTTGCAGTAATTGTAGCTAGCACCATGGGTGTCGGCGCGTATGCGCAGGACGGCGCCTCCGACTCTGGACTGTCCGGGGAGATCAGTCTTGGCCTGATCTCGCCGCTTACGGGTGACGTGGCCCAGTACGGGGAGGAGAACCTGGCTGCCACAGAGCTTGCCGTAGCTGACTTTAATGAGTATCTTGCCGGCAAGGATGCCGGCTGGTCAATTAGTGTGATAGTCGAGGACTCGGAGACGCTTCCCACAGCGGCGCTGGAAAGGCTGCAATCGCTGCACGCCAGGGACATAAGCGTCGTACTCGGGCCCTGGTCCAGCGCATCCCTGCAGAACGTAAAGGGATACGCCGATTCCAACGGGATGCTGCTCTTCAGCTGCTGCTCCACATCGCCGCTCATTGCCATCTCTGGAGATTCCGTCTTTAGGATGTCGCCGGACGACTCCAAGCAGGGTACCGCAATAGGCAAGATCTTTGAGGATGCCGGGCTGGAAGTGATGGTGCCGGTGTGGCGCGAGGACGCATGGGGAGTGGGACTCCAGGATGCTTCACGGGGGTCGTTTGAGTCCCGGGGTGGCATAGTCGACGACGGACTGGGTTACAGCCCCGAGACCAGCGAGTTCTCATCCGAGGTGTCCGCCCTGGCAGACACAGTGCGGGGATATGTGAATGATTACGGCGCAGACAAGGTGGGTGTGCTGTACATCGGGTTCGGCGAGGTGCTGCCGTTCATGCAGTCCGCATCGGGCCACGCAGTGCTTTACGACGTAAGGTGGTTTGGCAGCGATGCCAACACGAATGATTTGAACCTCGTGGAGGATCCCGCCGGACTGCAATTTGTAACCGATACCAGGTATACCACCGTGCAGGTGGCGTCGGGCAAGAATGATCTCAGCAGGTATGTGGACAGCTCGCTGCAGACAAGCATTGGACGGATACCGAGCACGTACGCAAGCTCCGCATACGACATGATGTGGATAGCGGGACTTGCGATAGAGAGAGAGCAGAGCGTGGATGTTGCGGCGCTGACCAAGGCAATACCTGAGATTGCCGCGGGATACAATGGAGCCTTGGGCTCCGCCCGACTCAACGACTTTGGCGACCTGGCCCAGACAAACTACGACATATGGGACATCAGGGACGGCGTATGGACGGTGGCGGGAACGTACTTTGCATCCTCAGATACCATCAAGCATGACGACGGCACTGGGCTGTCCGGTGAGATACAGATAGGCTCAATCCTGCCGCTCACAGGCAGGCTCTCAAAGCACGGTGAGGAGAACTGGGCAGCCTCTGTTCTTGCCACTGTAGACTTTAACAAGTACCTGGCAGACAACAATGCAAACTGGTCGCTTAGCGCCGTAGTTGAGGATTCGCAGACATCGCCCACGGTCGCACTTGAAAAGCTCCAGGTGCTGCATGCCAAAAGCATAAAGATCGTGCTGGGACCCGAGACCAGCTCCAACCTTCAGAACATAAAGGGGTATGCGGACGCCAACGAGATACTGCTCTTCAGCTGCTGCTCCACGTCCCCGCTTCTTGCCATATCCGGCGATACGATATTCAGGATGGCACCGGATGACACCAACCAGGGCACCGCACTGGGCAAGATCTTCACGGATGCAGGAATGGAGGCAGTGGTGCCGGTATGGCGCGAGGACGCGTGGGGCGTGGGACTTGTAGGGTCCGTGCGTGACTCATTTACGTCCAAGGGCGGCACGGTAGCCGACGGGCTTGGATACAACCCCGAGGCCAGCGACTTTTCGGCCGAGACGTCGCTCCTGGCAGAGATAGTGCGGGAGTATGTGGGCGAGTACGGCGCGGACAAGGTGGCCGTGATGTACATCGGGTTCGGCGAGGGCCTGCTGTTCATGCAGTCCGCATCGGACCAGGAGATACTCAGTGACGTGAGGTGGTTTGGCACCGACGCCAACACCCGGGATCCGACATTCGTCGACGATCCGATAGGGCTTGAATTTGTAAATGATATCAGGTATACCACCGTGCAGGTGGCATCGGGCAAGAACGACATCAGCAAGCGCGTGGACGAGTCGCTGGTGGCGGAGCTTGGAAGGGTGCCAAGCACGTATGCGAGCTCCGCATACGACGCGGTATGGGTCGTCGGCCTTGCGATGGATAGGGAACAGAGCACAGATGTCGCACTGCTGAGCCAGGCGATTCCCGAGATTGCCGCAGAGCACACGGGCGCCCTGGGCTCCACGCGACTCAACGACTACGGCGACCTGGCCCAGACAAACTATGACGTCTGGGACATCAGGGACGGCGTATGGACACTGGCCGGGACGTACTTTTCGGCCACTGACACGATCATGCTTGATGATGGCACGGTAGACACGCCTGACGAAGTAGTGCCGGACATGCCTGACGAAGTAGTGCCGGACATGCCTGACGAAACCACGCCCCCTGGCGGATGCCTGATTGCGACCGCCGCATACGGCAGTGAGCTTGCACCGCAGGTCCAGTTCCTGCGCGAGATCAGGGACAACACGCTGCTCTCGACTGACTCTGGGACATCATTCATGACGGGCTTCAACCAGTTCTACTACTCGTTCTCCCCCGCTGTTGCAGACCTTGAGCGCGAGAATGTCGTGTTCAGGGACGCCGTGAGGGTGGCGATAACGCCTGGACTGTACACGCTGAACATAATGACGCTTGCGGACCAGAACTCTGATGCCTCGGTCATCGCATTTGGCCTACTCGCGATTGCCGCCATGGCGGGCATCTATGTGGCAGGACCCGTCCTGGCGATACGCACCATCCGCAAAAGAGTAAGGCACGCATAGTATCCCCCGTATGTCGGCAGCAGATATTCTTTGGCGCTCCTCGGGCATGATTTTGCATGCCTTTGGACCTGTCGCATGATGCCGTCTGCTGCATCGGGCTGGATGTGAAGGCGCTCCGAAATGCCTGCCTGTGCGCAGGCGAATGGGGATGCGGCCCATGACAGATCACGTGCTGTCGCCGGATCCACCCCCTTGCATGCCGGCGCGGCACGAGGCCATCGGGATTGTCAGGATGCACGGCTGCCGGCCGCTTCAGTGCACGTTCATCTCGCAGGCCGCTTCCGGCCCCTTCGGGTTCGGATCGTACCTGTCCGGCAGGCTGCACACCCGACGTCGGGGGCACACGCCCACCAACACAGCAGCCCTAGTCGCCCCCACGCCCGGGGGTCTCTTGGGTCATGCGCCTTTAGGGGTCGCCTGCAGCGCATGCCGCGTGGCAAATGCTATCATGCTCTCTCATGGGGACTGGGATCTAGCTGGCATTGTTCAGTTGAACGGGGCATCTGCCATTATGACGTCCTCGTTGTTGAGAACGACTGCGTATGCCGTACTGCCAGATTCCAGCTCTATTGTCTGAAGTCCCGCGACGGTGCCATAGAATAGCGCATAGCCCGTCTCGCCATGCCTTACCTGGTCGTCATACAGCAGATAGTACTCGTCATTGCCTGTATCGATCAGGTAGGCAAGACCGTCAAGCGGCAACTCCTCAATTCCCACTATCTGTCCTGTCCCCTTTACTACCTGGCCCACGTACGAGTCGTTGTTCTCAACCAGTTCAGCATGGCTCACATCCCTTAGCGCTATCATATCCAGCTCCTCGTTTGAGATGCCCATGCCCATCTGCTCTTCTATTTCGCTCACGACAGCATACAGGAGTGCTGCGCCGGCTGCCACTATTACCCCAATGATAACTCCGATAATGATGACTACCTTTACTGCCGTATGCACTACTGCACTCAGCATGCTCTTTCCATATGAAGGTAGTCTACTCTCCAGTAGCACAGATGCAGCCGCCGCAGGGGAACGGGATCCATGGCCCGCGCGAGGCCGAAACGGCGGATCCGCGTTTTGCGGGGAACTGCATGAGGTAGTTTTAATAAAAATAGGCTCCCCAATTCAACCACATGTCAGAGTTCAAGGGGTACACCGGACGATCTCTCGAGTTTCTCAGGTCCGAGAACCTTGCTGTCGGGGACCGGGTAAGGATCGCGGCCGGCCTGACCTATTCCGGGATCCTGATGCCCAGGTACGAGGGAGGCAGCGGCGGCATAATCGTGCTCAAGCTCCCGAGCGGCTACAACGTGGGGGTGGACGTGGACGGAATCACCGGCGTCGAGAGGCTTGATCAGGAGCCCGAGGCGGAGCAGGGGGAGGATGTCCCCGCAGGGAACCCCGCGCTGCCGAAGATCCTTCTGCTCTCCACGGGCGGCACCATCGCCAGCAGGATAGACTACAGGACGGGGGCGGTGACCCCCACCGTCACGCCGGAGGATCTCAACGCCTCGGTGCCGGAGCTGGGCAAGATCGCCAACATCGAGACGGAGATACTGTTCTCCGAGTACTCGGAGAACCTGCAGCCGGAGCACTGGCAGGGCATCGCGCAGAGGCTGGACCAGCTGTCCGGATCCGACTACCGGGGGATAATCGTCGCCCACGGAACGGACACCATGCACTACACCTCGGCCTTTCTCTCGTTTGCGCTCACCGGATACCCGATCCCCATCGCCATGGTCGGCTCGCAGAGATCCTCCGACAGGCCGTCGTCTGATGCCGCCCTGAACCTCATCGGCGCCGCCAGGTTCCTGACCGAGTGCGGCACCCGGGGCGTCTTTGTCGTCATGCACCATGACGAAAGCGACACGGCGGTAGCGTGCCATCTGGGAACCAGGGTCAGGAAGATGCACACCAGCAGGCGTGGCGCCTTTCAGACCATAAACTCGGATCCCGCGTTTCTCATAACCGACGGGGAGATCAAGCGGAACATGGACGGCGGGTTCTTTGGCTCCGCCGGGTACAACCCGAGAACGGCAGTGGATGCGCGGGTCGCCCTGGTCAAGTACCATCCGGGGTACGACCCGGCACACCTGGACTACCTGGTAGAGTCTGGCACAAGGGCGGTCATCTTCGAGGGGACGGGCCTTGGCCATGTGGGACGGACCCTGTACGGTGCCGTGGAAAGGGCGGCCAGGAAAGGGGTATTTCTTGGAATGGCCTCGCAGTGCGTTGGCGGCAGAACCAGGATGACCGTCTACGAGAGCGGCCGGGATCTGACGGCCTTGGGCGTGACGCCGCTTGGCGACATGCTCTCCGAGGTGGCCCTGGTCAAGGCCATGTGGGCCCTGGGAAACTCGCAGGACCGTGACGGGTTCCTGAGACTGATGCTCTCCCGCGTGGCATCAGAGTCCTCCGACTAGGTTTTAATGGTTCGGCAATCCAAGGGTGGTGTTGAGCATAGATCCCAGCGAGATAGGGCTCAAGGTGGGCCTGGAGATACACCAGCAGCTGGCAACGGGGCGGAAGCTATTCTGCGCCTGCGGCCAGGCCGAGTCTGACGAGTTCACCAGGAGGTTCACCCGGAGACTGCGGGCCTCAAAGAGCGAGACGGGCAGGTACGATCCCGCAGCCATCTTTGAAAAAGCAAAGTCAAAGGTCATGGTGTACAGCGGCGCCTCCCAGAGCAGCTGCCCGGTGGAGGAGGACGAGGAACCGCCACACGACCCGGACCCGGCCGCAAAGGAGACGGCCCTGCTGATCGCATCGGCGCTCGGCTCGAGGATCTTCAGGGAGATCTTTGTGATGCGCAAGATCGTCATCGACGGATCCAACACCTCGGGATTCCAGAGGACCGCGCTGGTCTCACAGGGCGGCGTCCTCAAGGTGGGAGACAGGCGGGTAGGCGTCCAGTCGATCTGCCTCGAGGAGGATGCGGCCAGGCTGATCGGGGACAGCGGTGATGTCCGGGAGTACAGCCTGGATCGGCTTGGGGTGCCACTGGTGGAGATCGCCCTGGAGCCGGTGGAGTCGGGACCGCAGGAGACAAGGAAGATAGCGCTGGCCCTGGGAAAGCTGCTGCGAACCACCAAGAGGGTGGCCAGGGGGATCGGCACCATCAGGCAGGACGTCAACGTGTCCGTTCGTGGCGGGGGCGTAGTCGAGGTAAAGGGCGTCCAGCAGCTGGATCAGCTGGAGAAGGCGATAGCGTTTGAGGCCAAGAGGCAGCACGGCCTCACCAGAATAGCGCAGAGGCTGCAGGGAAGGGACGTCGTGCCCCGCGACGATGACATATTCTGCGTCTCCGATCTTCTACAGGACTGCGGCTCGAAGACAATCCAGAAGAGCCTGCGGGACGGCTCTGTGATCCGGGCGATCCGGGTCAGAGACTTTGCGGGGCTCTTTGGCTACGAGCCGTACCCCGGAGTGAGGGTCGGCCTGGAGATAGCCCAAGTGGTGAGGGCCTTGGGCGTCGGCGGGGTGTTCCACTCCGACGAGCTGCCAGGCTACGGAATCGGCGATGGCGACGTGGCGGCCATCAGGGGCAGGCTGCGGGTGTCTGACGGTGACGGGTTTCTCATCGTCGCGGCCGACCCGTCCAGGATCGACTCCGTGACGGATGCCATAGTGAACAGGATCCGCCAGGCGCAGGAGGGCGTCCCTGCGGAGACCCGGCAGGTCACCCCCGGCGGGGAGACCATATTCTTGAGGCCGAGGCCGGGGGCGGCCAGAATGTACCCGGAGACCGACATTGCGCCGATACCGGTGACACCCCAGGAGCTGCGCAGGGCAGAGGCGGACGTGCCCAGGCCCTGGGACGACCTGCTGGCCGGTCTTGTGGCAAGATACCACCTGAATCCGCAGCTGGCAGAGCAGGTTCTCGACTCCAGGTACCTGGAGATCTTCGAGGAGATAGCCGGGCGGGGCGCGGTGCCGCCAAACTTTGTCGCATCAACGCTCTGCTCCACGATCACCGGCCTGCAGAGGCGGGGGCTGGCAGCGGAGCTGGCATCCCAAGACATCCGGGATGCCTTTGATCTCCTGTCATCGGGCAGGATCCCAAAGGAGTCAGTGGAGCTCATCTTTGAGAGCATAATGTCCGGCGCGTCCCGGACCGCGCAGGAGGCGGTCGGCCGGCTGGGAATCGGCGCCATGGATCCCCAGGAGCTGGAGGAGATCCTGATGGGAATCGCGAAGGACAACCGCGACATGATCCTCAGGCAGAAGGAGAGGGCAGCGGGCTTTCTCATGGGGGCGGCCATGAAGCGGCTGCGGGGAAAGGCCCCGGGAAGCGCGATAAACTCAAAACTGCAACAGATAATACGAGAAATGACCAAAGAAAAAAGCGGATAGGCTAAAAACGCCCCCTTTATTTTTCCTCTGTTTCTTCTACTTTCCGTCGGCCGGTGCCTCTTCCAGTGGAGATGTACTTGCCCTCTGCAGAAGGCCGTCCTTCTGTCTCTTTTATATCGCCGAACTTTATCTTGCGGGTACCTCGACCGGAACTCACATACACATCCGCGGCGGCCTCTTTGCGCTTCTTCATGACTTCTTTGTACTCGTCTCCAGTCCAGTTGTCGGCTTCTTTGTCGACTACTCTTCTAGATGTTCCCCTTCCTCCGGAACGAACTACTTTGTCCATATGAGACTGTACAACACACTATAGTTTAAAGTTATTTGTGCGGTGGTTCTTTTGCGCCATCGATGCCTGCCCGTTTTCCCTGTCTGGCTGTGCGAGGCAGCCCCCAGACATCAATATATTTAAGCACGGCATGCTATCTCTGCACATGGCCGGCATCTTTGACTTTATACCCGTCATCTCTGTAGTTCTGCTAGCTCTAGGTCTGATCGGTGTGATGGTGTATGAAAGGGCAAGATCGGGGCACACCGAGAGACAGTCTGCCTGACTCGCTGTCGGCCAAGTTCCGGTCTCTGGGATTTGACAGCCTGACAGAGATCCAGAGAAGGGCTGTGCCCGTAATCTACCAGAAGAAGGACTCGCTGGTGATTGCGCCCACCGGCTCTGGCAAGACCGAGTGCTCCGTGATTCCGATCTTTGAGAGGGTAGGGCGGTCAAAGAAGCCCGGCCGGATAAAGGTGCTCTACGTCACGCCGCTGCGGGCGCTGAACCGGGACGTCTTTCGGAGGATCATGCGGTACGCCCAGTCCGACGGGCTTTCGATCGAGATCCGCCACGGCGATACCACCAGGGCTGCCCGGCGGAGGATCACCCTGAACCCGCCGGACATCCTCATCACGACCCCCGAGACGCTGGTGATCCTGCTGACGCAAAAGGCGGCGCTAGAGGCGCTCTCCGAGCTGGAGTGGGTCGTCATAGACGAGGTGCACGAGCTCCTCTCAAGCGAGCGCGGCGCCCAGCTCTCCCTGAGCCTGGAGCGGCTGCAGCTCAACGCCCGCTCGGAGATGACCAGGGTCGGGCTGTCCGCCACCGTGGGGGATGCGCTCCGGGCATCCAAGTTTGTCGTGGGAACGAAGCGGCGGTGCCGCATCATCCGGGACACGTCACTGCGCAGGTATGACGTGGAGATCCGGTACGTGGACGGCACCATATCAGATGTCGCCGAGGCCATCGTCGACTACGTGGAGGGGCTGAAGCTGGACTCGCAGGTCCTGCTCTTCACCAACACCAGGGGCGAGGCAGAGTTTCTCGCCTCCATCCTGCGCGAAAAGTCAGACGTGGGCATCGAGCTGCACCACGGCTCCCTCTCAAGGGACGTGAGGGAGGAGACCGAGTCCGTGCTCCGCGAGGGCAAGCGGGGAATCGTGGTGTGCACGTCATCACTCGAGCTGGGACTTGACATCGGATCCATCGAGTTTGTCATCCATTACGGCTCTCCCAGGCAGGTGTCTAAGATGGTCCAGAGGATCGGCCGAAGCAAGCACTCCCGCAGGTCATCGGCCCGGGGGCTTGTCATCACCAACAGCGCAGACGACGAGTTCGAGGCCAAGGCCATCCTCGAGAGAATCCGGGAGGGCTCGATGGAGGACCAGGTCATCCACGACGGCTCTCTGGACGTCTTGGCGCACCACCTGGTGGGCCTGACGATGCAGTGCGGCGAGGTCGAGGTGGGCGAGGCGCTGGGGATCTTTGCCCGGGCGTACCCCTTTCGCAACCTGACGCTGGAGGACGTGGTCTCGGTGCTGGAACTGCTGGACGCAAACTACCTGGTCTTCTTTGACCGCCAGAATGCGCGCTTCAGGAGGAAGGGCCGCGCGTTCCGGTACTACTTTGAGAACCTCTCCACCATCCCCGACATACTCAAGTTCCGGGTGTTTGACTCCGTCGGCAAGAGGATCATCGGCACCCTGGATCAGAGATTCGTCGGCGACCACGGCGAGTCGGGAAACGTGTTTGTGCTGCGGGGAACCCAGTGGCGGATCCTGAACGTGGACGAAAAGTCCCTGGCGGTAAACGTGGAGCCGTTCCGGGGCGGCTCGACCACCGTCCCGTACTGGGAAGGCGAGTCGATTCCCGTGGATCGCCATACCGCAAGAAAGGTGGGCGCGTTTCGGACCAGGGTCGGTCAGGATCCCGGCCTTGTGCAAAACTCCGTGGTGTCCAGGTTGCAGATTCCCAGGATACCCGACGAGCGCGTCATGGTGGCCGAGTCCTCCCGTCCCAAGGGAATCCTGGTGCTGCACGCATGCCTTGGAAGCAGGATAAACTCCACCATATCCACGCTGCTCTCGTCCATGCTCTCCTCGCTGCTTGGCGTCGTGGTGGAGGCAAGGGCCGACGCCTACCGGATATCGCTCTCCTCTGCTGCCAGGATAACTGAGGCGCTTCTCCGGGATGTTCTGTGCGACGAGTACGACCTGTACTCGGTGATATCTGCATCCCTTGCGGACACGCACAACGTGACCTGGCGGACTTGGTGCGTAGCAAAAAAGTTCGGGGTCGTGGGCAGGGAGGCCGTATACGACAGGAGGCAGGCCAGGTTCCTCTACCAGAGGTACCTGGGCACCCCGATGGTAAAAGAGGCGCTGCGGGAGCTCTACCACGACAAGTACGACCTGCCCGGAACCGAGCAGGCCCTGGCAGACATCAGGGAGGGCAGGATCCAGCTTGCGTGGACGGAGGTGGACGACTTTTCGCAGCTGGCCGAGCCCATACTGGATCACACGGCCAAGTACTACTCGTCCCCGTCCAGCCTGGACCAGGGCATACTGGACCTGATAAAGAGCCGCCTGTCCAAGACCCGGCACCGGCTGGTCTGCTGCCGGTGCGGCAAGTGGGAGATGGCAGTGCAGACCTGCGACGTAAAGGGCGCCCTGGCGTGCCCCTATTGCAGGGGCAGGCAGATCACCGCCACGTTCTACTCCGACTATGACCTTCCGGGCATCATAAGAAGGAAACACGCGGGCAAGAGGCTCAGCGCGGAGGAGGCCCACAAGTTTGACCGTGCCTGGAAGGTCTCCTCACTGGTGGAGAGCTTTGGCAGCACCGCAATCTTGGTGATGTCCGGGTACGGCGTCGGCGCGGACACCGCGGCCCGCATACTCCGGGATATGGTGGACGAGGAGACCCTGTACCGGCAGATCTACCAGGCAGAGAGGCAGTATGTCATGACCAGGGGCTTTTGGGACTAGGCTTCCTTCTCTGTTATGGACGAGAACGGCGCAAGGACGAGCTCCGTCCTTCCGTCCAGCCCGGGCTTGGCGTTTGCTCCCGCGACAGACACGATCTGGCCCGCCTTCAGGCCGGCTATGGGTCCTGCCAGGTTGCGCCATCCCTTTACCCAGATCTGGCCCGTGTCGTCCTCCACAAACATCTCTCCCAGCTGGACCACATCCCCTCTCTTTGTGGATATGTCCCGGATCTCCGGGCTCTTCAGGATTATGGCCTCGATGCAGTATATCCCGCCGGGCCCGATGTCGCTCACCTTGGTGCGCAGGTCGGATTTGGTGGGAATTTCGGGGTCGTCCTCCTTTTTGCTCACGTAGGACGAGTCGTTGAGGGTAATCGCGCTTCCAAATGACTTTGAGGGCATGCACGCCAGCACGTCGCCCTCCCCAAACCCCTCGGTCTGCCGTGAGGTGTCCTTCATGGTGTACATGTTCTTCTGCGCGTCGACCCCCAGAATCATGCAGTTTCCGGCCTCGTTCCTGTTTGATGATATGATCCTGACCCGAACCTCCTTGATCTCCTCGGAGCCGTCCATCTTGATCTCGGTGCCCTCGTTTCCATGGATCTCTAACTGTCCGTACCTTCCGCTCTTTGCCAGTACCCCAACCAGCTGGGCCTGGGCGTTGGGCGGAACCGACTGCGGTATGCTGGACTCGTCCTTTCCCCACAGAATTACCTGAACCGATTCCCCGCTTGCCCCCTTGAGCCTCATCTTAAGCGCCTTTCTGGGCTGCCCCTGCGGGCCTGAAAACTCCATGACCGTCAGCAGGTCGACCGTTCCCTTTACCACCAGGTCCTTCTGTCCGTCCGCCACCCCGCTGACATCCACCGCGATTGCCCCTATGTCCGGGATGTCGCTGCTCTCGTGCAGCCGCTCCACTGACGAGCTGGAGCCGATGTTGATCGCGACCGTGCCGTTCAGGTCCGTCTTTGTGTACGCCTTTGTTATTCTGATCAGATCGCCCGGCTTGAGGTCGTTGAGTCCGGGCATGTTTGCCTTCTCGTCCCATATCTTTACGCTGGCGGTGGCGTCGCCGTCGTAGACTGCCAT
This sequence comes from Cenarchaeum sp., assembly GCA_965206845.1. Lineage (GTDB taxonomy): Archaea > Thermoproteota > Nitrososphaeria > Nitrososphaerales > Nitrosopumilaceae > CAYGAM01. The sequence goes on from OZ242221.1 coordinate 1,034,879, forward strand.
GGTCCTTAGCAGCAGCGACGAGCCGTCCTTTTTCGTGAGGTGCCGCGTGGGCGCCAAGCTGAGCATCTTGACCTTCAGCGAGATCTCGTTTGCCCCGGCAAAGAGATCCTTCAGGCCCACCTCGGCCTCAACGGGCCCGCCCAGGGGTATCCCAAGATCCGAGGCCACCAGAAAGACGGCCCCCTGGTCGGTGAGGTATCCCGCGCCGATCTTCTCCTTCTTTTGCCTGATCCGCTCGTCAAGCTCAGCGCGGGACAGATCCGGCCGCTGGCTGAGCAGATTTTTTATGAGTGACTCCAGTTCTGACAATTGTGATAGCTTGCGCCGATGCATTAATAAAATTTCACTTTGTTCAATAAGGATCCATGCCCTTGTCTATCACGGCAAAATCACTCTCAAAGTCCTACGGATCGATAGCTGCCGTGGACGGGATTGACCTGTCGGTAAAGCAGGGCCACATCTTCGGGTTTCTGGGGCCCAACGGCGCCGGCAAGTCCACCACCATCAAGATGCTGACCACGCTGATCGCCCCCTCCTCGGGCAGCCTGCATGTCCTGGGAATCGATGCGCAAGCGGATCCCATGGGGATCAGGCGGAGGATAGGCGTGGTGCTGCAGCAGCCCAGCTACGAACCGTCGCTGTCAGTGGAACGGTCCCTTGACGTCTACGGGATGATGTGGGACGTTCCCAAGAAGGTTCGCCAGAAGAGGGTACCAGAACTGCTGGCCGAGTTTGGCCTGCAGGATCTCAAAAGAAGAAACATGGACGATCTCTCCATCGGCCAGCAGCGGAGGGTCCAGGTCGCCAGGGAGTTTATGCATGATATGGACCTGCTCTTTCTTGACGAGCCCACCGTGGGACTGGATCCGCATGCCCGCCGCGACCTGCTTGAGTACCTGAAGGCCAAGGCCAGGGCCGGCCTGACGATCCTGTACACGACCCACGTGCTATCCGAGGCCGAGTACATCTGCGACGAGATCGCCATCATAAACAGGGGCAAGATAGTCGCTCTCAGCACCCCCGCCGAGCTGAAGAAGAAGTTTGGCAAGCAGAAGACCATGGTGATCCACCTCTCATATCCGGAGACGCGCCTGCCCCGGTTGCTCCTAGACGTGGCTGGCTGCAGGGTCGACCTTAACTCGGGCACCGATGTCACAATCTCCTCTGGCGATCCCGAGGAGACGTTGCTCCAGATCCTGGATATCCTGCACACGCACGACATCTCCCTAGAGGAGCTGTCCGTGGAGTCGACCAGCCTGGAGGACATATTCCTGAAGGTAATAGGAGAGCCTGATGCACCAGCTTGCTAGGCTCGTAGTCCGCAACCTCACGGTGTCCCTGAACCCGGGATTTCTGGTATGGCAGGTGATATTTCCCGTAATCTACATCTTTGTCGCGGGCTTTGCATACACGGCTCTCATAGACGACGTGCAGCTGGCAGGCATGTCGGTGGACTACCCGGCGTTTCTTGCCACGGGCATGATCGGCTTTACCATCATGAACAGCACCATGATCTCCGGCATAATCATATGGAACGATCGCCGGAACGGGATGTTCGAGCAGATCCTGTCGGGGCCGTTCAACAGGACCCACTACATCCTCGGCAACGTGGTCACCATCGGAATCGTGGGGCTGGTGAGTGGGGGCCTCATACTGCTGGTGGGCCTGCCAGTCTTTTTCGAATCTGCCAGCTTTGACATTCTCACCTTCCCGCTGCTTGTCTTCTGCGCGGTCACCGGATCGCTGCTCTTTGGCTCCATCGCCTCGATCATCTCCACGCGCCTCAAGTCCAGCGAGGGGTTCAACGTGCTGCTCAATACGGTCTTTCTCTTCTTTGCGTTTGTAAGCACGGCGTTCTACCCTGCCGAGGGGGCCCCCGAACCGCTGGCCACCATATTCTACCTCAACCCGCTTACATACCTGGTGGATATAATCCGGGCCGGCATCTTCGGGATCATAACGGACACCACGTTGCTGGAGATGGCAGCCATATTGGTGGCCGCCCTGGCCCTCTTTGGCGTGGCCACCCGGCTTCTCACAAAACTCGACTTCTAGCGGGCCGGGAGCGCAGCCGACCTGCTCGGCTGGGATGCGTCCGCGGACTCCCCTGCCATAAGGGATGATAGCCCGGCCCAGATTCGAACTGGGGTCGAGGGCTCCAAAGGCCCCCATGCTTAACCTCTACACTACCGGGCTTCTGAGCAAAAACACCGCTCTCCCTTAATGATATTTTCTATTTGGCCGCGCCCTCGGCACGGCCTGCGGCGCCCGTGCATTCCGCCCTGACCGATCAGGCGCGCAACCGGCCGGGATCCGGCGCCCCGTACGTCCGGGGGCCGCACCTCCTAACTACTCCAGAGACAACAGGTCCATGGCCTGCTGCAGTGCGTCGAAGGGATCCTCCATCCGGGACACGATCCTCTCGGCCCGCCTCCTGTTTGATGTCCCCACCATCTCCCTTGCGGCGCAGGCTATGTCCCGGGGCCGGGTCTCGCGCCTTATCAGGCGTCTTCCTGTCAGGTACTCCCCCACCGCATCCGGGGCCGTGCCATAGGAGATGACAGGCACCCCCAGAAGCGCCGCCCGGGCGACCATCTCCACATCCTCTGCGACAAATACCGAGGCTCCTTCGTATGGCGCCCAGGCAGTGTCCTGGCCGCCGGAGACCGTCAACATGTCGCGCGGGAACTCGTCTTGCAGCGCCTCGGTGGCGGCGGCGCCCTGCGGGGTTCCGGTGTCTGCCTGAACCACGACCGTCACTTCGTGTGGCGCCTTGGGGTCTGCCGCCTGCCGGGAGGCAAAGGCGGCGGCGATGCCACGGTATGGGATCACGTCGGCTCCGCCGACCCCGTACCTAGTAAAGACCCCCTTGGGAATGATCCAGGGGATCAGCAGCTTTTGCACCAAGGGCACGACCATCCTCAGCGACCTCACCTCGCGCTCGCAAAACGAGACATGCCTCACCCCCAAGCCAAAGGCCATCCGGGCGGCCTCGACTGAGGCGCAGCTGACTGTCAGATCCGGCGCAAAGTCCCTCACAGTAGGAAACAGCGCCTTCATCCTCTCGGTGCTTGCCCGGAGCCACTCAAAGCGGTCCGTCCCGCCGCACCTGCCTGCGCTCTTCAGCCCGAGACTGCAGGCATCTCCCAGTGCGTCTATTCCGTCGTGCTCTGGTGATGTGCAGAGCACCTGGTGGTTTCTGCGCAGCCTGCCCGCTATGTGCTCAAAGAAGAGCAGCTGTCCGGGCGTCAGTATGTCGCACCATATCCTCAAGATGTCTCGGTAAAACCCGACACTCAATAAGTTTTTCTTAGTCGCGTTTGCTACATCTGTCATGGCAGCAAAACACGTGGTGACCGTATACGGGCTCAGCACGGAGGGGTACGCCATGGCGCGCCAGATGGCAGCCGGAGGCGCCCGCGTCTACATCGTCGACGAGGCGACGTCATCGGCCATATCCCTCGAGTCTGAGATCGCCAGGACCTACCCCAACGTGCTGTCCCTGAGGGAGGACGAGCCGCTGCTGACAGTCGAGTCGACACAGGCGGCCATCTCAAAGTCCCAGTATCTCTTCTTTGCTCCCACGGTCAGAAAGACCGGCCAGGACATCAAGACCGAGATCCAGTCAAAGTTCAGGGATGCCATCACGCCCATGAAGAAGGGAGGCTCCGTGGTCAACCACCTGCCTGTCGGGTTTGGGGGCAGCGGCGAGGCCATCTCCCTGCTGGAGTACGTCACCGGGTTTGTGGTGGGCGAGTCCGTCTCGTACTACCACTATCCCATATCCGGCCAGAGGCGGCCAAATGTGATCGGCTCCTTTGACGGGATGGAGGATGCCGTGCTGGCAGGACTGCTGGCAGACGACAGGCCGCAGAGGCCGTTTGTCAACCTCAACTCGTCAGAGTACCTTCACTCGATGGACGTGCTCTCGCGGTTCTCAAGGACAAGCAGCACCATCGAGATCTGCAAGCTTGCCCGCGACAGCGCCACAATGGACTGCCTCCTGTCGACTGACCTGAAGGACCTCTATCTTGACGATATGATAAGCGGGCTGTACGACCTGCGCTTTTTGGGGGCCTCCTTTGAGGGCGTGAGCACCATCATGTACCTTATCAACGGCGCCTCGAAGGGAATCGACGGGTACATCAAGCGCCTGGTGGATGTGGTAAAGGGCATACTCAAGAGGAACAACCTCAAGGCAAGCAGGGCCAAGCTGCTGCTGCTGTGGACCCTGGACCAGGACTGCATGATGGGCGACAAGATGGAGGTGCGCCAGAACCTTGCCTCCCGCCTGCGGGACTATGTCGGGGACATAAGCATGCAGAAGGCGGCCGACTTTGATCTGTTCCACAGCGACAAGACCACCATCGTGGTCTCCTGCACAAAGCCAGACTTTGAGAACGTCCTCAAGTACAGATCCGAGAGCAACCTGATACTTGTAAAGGCAAACCCGCTGTACGAGACCATACAATAAAAATAAAATTAGCCCGGCGGCGCCCATGTAGTATTGCCAGATGACATACCCGACGAGGTTCCGGTGGAGATAAAAGGCACCCAGGAGACGGCTGCCGCAGAGCCCGATCCGGAGCCGCAGAATCCCGCGGCGCTCCTTGAGGAGGAGAGGCGCAGATCCGCACACTATGAGGACCAGTTCAAGAGGGCCTTGGCCGACTTCCAGAACTTGAGGCGCAAGATCCACGAGGACATCGAGAGCGAGGTCAGCCGCAGGTTTGACAGGTTCATGCTGGACCTGCTTGAGATCTTTGACGACTTTGAGAGGGCCCGGGACACATACAGGGAGAACCAAGCGGATACCTCGGGGCTTGACTCGATCATAAAGAACACCGGCGCGCTGCTCTCCAGGTACCGTGTCGTTCCCATACCTGCCGTTGGAATGCGGTTTGATCCAAACCTGCACGAGGCGGTATCCTTCTCTGATGATGCCGATGCCAAGGAGGATACGGTAACCAGGGAGCTCCGCAGGGGGTACACCTCCGGTGATAGGCTTATTAGACCGACGCTGGTAGAAATATCCAGAAAATCAGAATAATGTGATGTTAAAATGGCTAAAGTAATTGGAATTGATCTTGGAACAAGCAATTCTGCGGCTGCAGTGATGATGGGGGGCAAGCCCACCATAATCCCTGCCGCCGAGGGGGCCACCGTGGGCGGCAAGGCGTTCCCGTCAGTGGTCGCGTTTGCAAAGAACGGCGATCTCCTGGTCGGCGAGCCCGCAAGAAGGCAGGCCGTCACCAACCCCAACAACACGATAGTCGCGGCCAAGCGAAAGATGGGCACCGATCACACCTTTGCCGTGGGGGACAAGAGCTACAAGCCCCAGCAGATATCGGCCTTTATCCTGCAGAAGATAAAAAAAGACGCCGAGGCCTTTACGGGGGATGCGGTGGCCAAGGCCGTAATCACGGTTCCCGCCTACTTTGATGACAACCAGAGGCAGGCCACAAAGGATGCCGGAACCATTGCCGGGCTGGATGTGGTGAGGATCATCAACGAGCCCACCGCCGCCTCGCTGGCGTTTGGCCTGGACAAGGCAAAGCAGGACATGAAGATTCTCGTCTTTGACTTTGGGGGCGGCACCTTGGACGTCACCATAATGGACATGGGCGGCGGGGTCTTTGAGGTGATGAGCACGTCGGGGGACACGCAGCTTGGAGGCACCGACATGGACAAGACCATCATCGATTACGTTGCGGACGAGTTCAGGAAGAAGGAGGGGGTCGACCTAACCTCTGACAGCACGGCGATGACCCGGATTCGGGAGGCCGCAGAGAGGGCAAAGATCGAGCTGTCGACTGTCATGGAGACCGACATCAACCTTCCGTTCATCTCGCATGATCCCTCTGCGGGGCCAAAGAACCTGGAGCAGCGCATGAGCCGCGCAAAGCTGGAGGAGCTGATACGGCCTATAGTGGAGAAGACGCGCATCTCAATCGAGAAGGCGCTGGAGGACGCCAAGCTGACGACCGCGGACATATCCAAGATCGTGCTGGTCGGCGGTCCCACCAGGATGCCGCTGGTAAAAAAATTCGTGGGGTCGGTCGTGAGCCGGGAGCCCGAGTCCGGCGTGGATCCCATGGAGGCAGTGGCTCTGGGCGCCGCCATACAGGCGGGAATCATTGCCGGTGACGTGGCAAGCGACATAGTGCTGCTGGACGTAACCCCGCTCACGCTGGGAATCGAGACACTGGGGGGAGTCCGGGAGCCACTCATTGAGAGAAACACGACGATTCCGACCTCCAAGGGCAAGGTCTTTACCACCGCGGCAGACAACCAGACCGCGGTCACGATACACGTGGTGCAGGGGGAGCGGCCGATGGCTGCTGACAACGTGTCCCTGGGCAGCTTCAACCTCACAGACATACCGCCGGCGCCGCGCGGGGTGCCGCAGATCGAGGTCAAGTTTGACATCGACGCAAACGGGATAATCAACGTCACGGCAAAGGATCTAGGCACCCAGAAGGAGGCGAAGATCACAATCGAGTCCAGCACCAAACTCTCCGAGGGCGAGATCGAGAAGCTCAGGGAGGACGCAGAAAAGTTCGCAGAGGAGGACAAGAAGAAGAAGAAGGGCATTGATCTCAAGAACGAGGCGGAGAGCTTCATCTACACCACCGAGAAGCTGATCAACCACGACCTGAAGGACAAGATCTCACAGGAGCAGGGAATCAAGATCACCGACACCATCAAGGAGGTGCGGGACGTGCTGGGCAGGGATCCGGATGTCCTGCGGCCGAAGCTGGACGCGCTAAAGGCGGCGGTAAACGAGATAACCACGGAGCTGTACAAGAACGTGCAGGCCCAGGCACAGCAGGATGCAGGAGCGGCCCAGCAGGAACCACAAGACGGCCCATCGCCACAGGAACCGCAAGACGATTCGTCGCCGCAGCAGGAACCTCCAAAAGATGACGCAACCAAATCCAACATATAACCATCCTTTGGGCAATACGTGGTAGCACATGAGCGCAAAAAGAGACTATTACGAGGTTCTGGGGGTGTCAAAGTCATCCCCTACTGATGAGATCAAGTCGCAGTACAGGAAGATGGCCCTCAAGTTCCACCCCGACAGGAACAAGTCAGCCGATGCCGTCGAGCACTTCAAGGAGATATCTGAGGCATATGCGGTCCTCTCAGACCCCGGCAAGAAGAAGCTGTACGACCAGTACGGGCACGAGGGGGTGGACGGCAAGTACAGCAGGGAGGACATCTTCCAGGGCGCCAGGGGGAACTTTAGCGACGTGTTCGGTGATATGTTTGGCCAGCGCGGGGGATCCGGCGGCATATTCGACTCGATCTTCGGCGGGGGTTTTGGCGGGTTTGAGCGGCAGAGGGGAGAGGACCTGCTCTGCCACGTGTCCGTGTCCCTGGCAGATGTCCTGCGCGGCAAGCGGATCACGGTCGGCCTGAAGACGAACATGCCGTGCGTCACCTGCAGCGGCTCGGGGTGCTACCCGGGCACATCCAAGAGACGCTGCGACACATGCAGGGGAAACGGCCAGGTGAGGGTACAGAGGAACATGGGCTTTACGGCCTTTGTGACCGTGCAGCCGTGCAGCAGGTGCCGGGGGGCCGGGCACACGATCGAGAGACCCTGCAAGGACTGCAGGGGAAACGGGGTAAAGAAGGGAACAAAGCAGGTGAGCTTTGATCTGCCCCAGGGGGTAGACAACGGCGAGTACACTCTGCAGGGCCAGGGCGGCGCGATGCCCGGAGGTACAAGCGGCAACCTTACGGTCAGGGTCAGGGTGGAGCCGCACCCGCACTTCAAGAGGGACGGCCGCGACATCTTTTACGACGAGAAGGTCTCCATTGTGGACGCCACGCTCGGCAAAGAGGTGGCGGTTCCCACGCTGGACGGCAGGGAGAGGATCAAGATCAAGTCCGGCAGCCAGCCCAACACGATCATCAAGCTGTCGGGAAAGGGCGTCAGGCACATAAACGCCCGGGGCCGGGGAGACCAGTACGTGCGGCTCGTGGTGGAGATCCCAACCAGGCTGTCCAAGAACCAGAAGCGCCTGCTTGAAGAGTTTGAGGGCGCCTGAATTCTACGCCTTGACTGTGCGCATCACCAGCACGTGGCCGTCCCTGATGTGGCGGGCATGGCTGGCCTGGGTGACCTCCCACAGCCTGCTGTCGGTGTAGTACTTGGCGTTGTATGTGCCAAGGGCCTTGCGACAGTTGCTACAGTAGATCTCCATGTACGGCATTGTGTAAGTATCACGATCCCGTGCATCCAAAAAAAGCTTGTGCGCGCCGGACGGAGGACGTGTGAGTGGCGGGGCTTGCGGGCACCGAACCGGGGGTCGTTATGGCCCGGACTGCAATATGGCCAAGGTCATACCATCCTTACGCGGTATACCGGCCGCCCGGCCGATTCGTCCTTGTCATATATCATTATGTGAACCGCCCCTGCGTTCTGCTCTTCCAGTAGCGGGGCATATGCCTTTTTGTCGCTCGTCAACATGTCGCAACCGTTGGCCTTGCAGAACGATGCCAGCACCGAGTCGGAACTGCTTGCGTCTGGGTTTGGAGTTTCCCCGACATAGCGAATCTCGGAATAGTTCTCCTTGATCCGTGACTCGTTCCTCAAGGCCCATCCCTTTAGCTGGTAGTCTATCAGTACGCTGCCGCCCATCAAGCTGCGTTGGTGCAGGCCGCTATTAGGTGTTGTGCGGAATTGACGCCAGCTTGATGTAGATGCACTGTCCTGCCAGGATGGGTATGCACATCACGCCGTCTGCAATTCTGTAGGCCTGGCTTTCCAGAACGATCCTGTCACTCTGCGTATGGGCATCCGGGATTTGGCCCCTCCTCTCCTGCCATCCTTGACTGCCTTGGCATGGCCAGGCTCAGGGGCATGGAAGGCCTGTCCCACACACTCGGACTGCACGACAGGCCTGTTCGGTCTTTTCAGGTTGGCCCGTTGCGCATGAATTATCATATATAGTCTAAAACCCGTACAGGGTGCATGGATGCAAGGTGCCCAGAATGCGAAAGGGTGGCGGTACTTGACGACGAGATCACGCGGGTCCGGTGCCCCCACTGCGGCTTTGAGTCAGACTATGACGCATACATCGAGACCATGAAGGAGCAGGCAGTCAACATGGCGACAGACTACATCCCGGACAGATCCGGGCTATAGTCGCCCAAAGGCCGCCCGTCGCAGTCCGGCCGGTTCCAGGCCCGCACGCCCGCAGACCGGGTGCTCATGCGCCCTTGGACATATCCGACACAACCTAAAATTGATTAATGGCAACCGGTCATTCCATGGCATGGACAAGCAGCGCACACACCTGTTCGTATCCGGCCGTGTCCAGGGCGTGTTCTTCAGGCAGGCGCTCAAGGTAGTGGCAAGAAAGAACAAGGTGTGCGGCTGGGTCCGCAACCTCCGGGACGGCCGGGTGGAGGCGGTCATCGAGGGCGACGGCATGAGCGTCAGCTATGTGGTGGAATGGTGCCACGCCGGCCCGGCACACGCCAACGTTGACGATCTGAATATTAAAAACGAAGAGTACACCGGCGAGTACTCAAACTTTGAAGTGCTGTACTAGGGCGAGGCCGCCCCGCCGTACCTGTGCAAGATCTGCCACACCGGCACAAGAAACCGGCCCGGACACACACCCGTGCCCGAACCGGAGCGCCTGATCCCGTACCGGTACTAGCGAATAGACGAAAACGCCGTCCGGATGAGCTCCTTGGCATCCTCCAGCTGCTGACCGCTTCGGATCTCCACCGTCGCCGCCGGCTCCCTTCTGTCCCTCTGGATCTTGAGCAGTATCGAATCCACAGTGGGCTCTGCATCGGCAAACCACCTAAAGGAGATGGACTTGCCCCACACCACGCGGTGCATGCGCACATCCTCCGTCACCCGTCCCTCCAGGGACAGGCAGTACTCCCTCAGCGCGTCAAAGTGATCCCGCACGCCGTGTGGAATCTGCTGCCTAAAGTCTTCGTAGCTGCGCCCACCGTACATTTTATCGCGCCTTTTGCGCCTGGCTATAAAAAACTACGCGCAGCCGCCCCAAATCATGGAGGATGGCAGCGTCTGACTCCCTCAGGCCAGGCCATCCCACACAGGAACAAAAAGGTAGTAGCCCCGCCGGCTCCGATCTGGACTGACGGCCCCATCTCCCGGCGTACAAGATCCGCCACGTTGACGGGGAAGCGTGGATGCTCCACCTTAGGGCTGCTCCCTCCCGGACCTCGCCCCTTTCGATGGTTCAGATTTAGAAGTTGTCCCTTCAGACAATCCCAATCCTGCAACCACCCGCCCCGGCGTGATTTCATCTCCGCACGCCAAGCGGGAACTGCCATTCCAGAGATTTACCCGACAGTTGCTGATCTCTGCATATAGCCGGTTTCAGAACGGGGCACGGCTGGCACCCCAATCCTCCCTACTACCGGTATCCCTAAAGGAGGCTGGCTATATTTGCATTATCCCCTGCGGCCCTTCAGCCTCAGAACCATGCTGCACACAGAGCACGTGTCCCCGGTGCACCGGCTCCCGCAGCCGGGGCAGGTAACCTGCACCTTGCTGCCGGTGCCCCGTACCGCCTGCGCCACCTTCTGTGTGGACCTGTACATGTTGTTCTTGGCCCCGGCATGCCCGTCCTCCAGGGCGTTGAGAAACCTCCGGATCTCGGTCCTTATGCCCTCGTTCATGTGCGGGCAGGGCTCCGTCTGGAAGGGGATGCCGTTGGTGAACGCAAAGAACGCTATCTCGGCCTCGTGCAGCTCGTCAAAGGGCTTTATCCTCCTGATCCCGTCCGGGGTCGCGTCGGGATCCATCCACCCAATCCTGGTGACATCCCCGGAGATCATGTTTATGAGAAACGTCTGCAGGCTGTCGTCCTTGTTGTGGGCCGTCGCAATCACGTCGGCGCCCAGTTCCTCTGCGGCGCGGTCAAGGGCCCTTCTTCTCAGGGTGCCGCATATGGAACACGAGGTGGTCTTGGTATCCCGCAGCGTGAGCGCCTCGTCCAGCGTCATGCCAAAGAGATCCCCGTACGAGTACACCCTGTACTGAACACCCAGCTCTGCGCAGTACCTCTCCACAATCCCCAGCGCCTCGTCCCGGTAGCCCGGTATGCCCTCGTCTATGGTGACTGCCATAATCCGAAAGTTGTGGGTCTCTGCCATCCTTGAGAGCACGTACAGCAGCGCCAGCGAGTCCTTGCCGCCAGAGACTCCGACGCACACCAGCTGGCCGCTCCGTATCATGTTATACTTTGAGATGGTCCTTGCGGCCTTTCTCTGTATCGAGTCAGAGAAGCACCCCCCGCACAGGTTCTCTCCGGAGTACCTTCTCGAGTATGCCGCCTGGTTCTGGCACCTGTCACACTTCATGCCGTATCCAGGCAGCCGGCTTTAATTTACTTTGGCGAGTGTATCCAATCCGCCTCTGGCGCGTCACAGAGAAACCCTCACGCCGGGCTAGGCGCGGCCAGCCCTGCCGCGCTCCTCGACTCTGACTGCCTGCAGCAGTCGCCCATGGGGATGTCCAGGTCGTGGGGACACTTTCTTGGGTGGTTCAGCATGGTGCAGAGCGCGTCGGTAAACTGCTTGCTCATGTGGTGCTCGATCCCGCAGACCATCTCCTCGTCGATGGCAAGCTTCATGGCGGAGCTCATCAGGACCTCCAGAAGCCTGCTGTTTCTCATCATGCCAGAGCCGATGCTCTCGCCATCGAGCGTCAGCTTGACGCCGGCCTTGTTGTAGTTTACCAGCTTCTGGCCGTTGAGCTTTTTGAGCATCTGCACCACGCTGGACTGCCTCACGTTGAGCATCTTGGCGATGGTGCTGATCTTTACCGGGGTCTTGTTCTCCTTGAGGTGCCATATGGCCTTGAGGTACATCTCGACATGCTCTGCCTCTGCGGTGCCGACAAACAGAACCTCCTCGTCCAACTGATCCATGTCATATCTCCCTCGAGTCTTTTAATAAGTATTCAAAGTACTGCCGGGCAAACCCCGCCAGCCCCGCATGGTCAGCCCATATGGCAACGGTGTCCTTCAGGGAGCTGCTGCTGACCTCGGATCCCAGGAGTATCACCACGTATCGGCGATCCGATATGATGCCGCCGCCAAACAGGCCCTTCCTTACCTTGATCTGCGCAATGCGTGACCCGGCCTTGAGCGACTCCTCGTCCATCCGGTCCGACGTCAGGATGGTGATCTTCACGCCCCGGTCATAGAGCGCCCTGAGCTTCGGCAGCGCCTGTCTCACCAGGGCCTGCCCCGCCTCCGGGAGCGCGATCATCACCTCGCTCCGGCACGACTCGACCATCTCCAGCATCTTTGTGGCGATGTTGACCGTCCCGGACAGGACCCAGATGTCGGGCCTCTCCCTGGTCCCGCTCTTCTCGTACAGGGGCATCAGCTCCCCCAGTATGACGCTCTGGCGCTCCGCAAACTCCGCCTCCATCTGTTGCTTGGCGGCCTCCATTATCATCGGGGGGGATCTGGCAAAGTAGTTGGTGGGCCGGGACTCGTCTGACTCGATCCATCCCCTAGTCTTCATGGTGCCTAGCACCTCGTAGATCTTCGAGTAGGGCACGGCGGAGCTGCGGCTCAGGTTCAGGGCGTTCTGCTCCCCACGCTGCAGCAGTGACGTGAAGATCTTGATCTCATAGCCGGTCAGGCCGATCTTCTTGAGGGCCTCTCTGGTGCCGGGAGATATGCTCACGCCACCTCTCGGCCTGCCTGTCTATTTAACTATCGTTTGTTTTCCTACAAAACCACCGGTGTGTGGTCGGAAAGCGATTATATATGATTATTTTGATTGCTAAACAGTAATGGCTCTAATTCAGATTGCGAATCAATCTATAAAGAAGGTAGGCAAGAGATCTACCATCCGGTTTACCCAGAGCATATGCCCCGACTGTAACATGATCCTGGATGCAGAGGTCTTTGAGAGGGACGGCATGGTATACATGACAAAGACATGCCCCACCCACGGCGAGTGTGAGGAGCTGTACTTTGGCTCGTACGAGATGTACAACAAGTTCAGCACGTACTGGATGGATGGCAAGGGTGCCCACGCTCCCAACGTTATGATTGACAAGTGCTCGTGTCCCAACAACTGCGGACTCTGTTCAAACCACCTGTCCCACAGCGGACTGGCCAACATGATTGTTACCAATAGATGCGACCTTACCTGCTGGTACTGCTTCTTTTATGTGAAGAAGGGCCTGGAGGGGGCGTACATGTACGAACCGTCGCACGACCAGGTGCGCGCAATGATGAAGACCCTCAGGGCCGAGAGGCCGATACCGGGCAACTCGATGCAGATCACCGGCGGCGAGCCCATGCTCCGGGAGGACATCGACACCGTAATCAAGATAATGAAGGAGGAGGGTGTCGACCACATCCAGATGAACACCAACGGTATCAGGCACGCAATGGATCCGGAGGCTGCCAGGGATGTAAGGCTTGCAGGGTGCAACAACCTCTATCTCAGCTTTGACGGCGTTACCGCCAGGACCAACCCGAAGAACCACTGGGAGATTCCACATGCTCTTGACAGCTGCCGCAAGACCGGAACCACCGTGGTCTTTGTCCCCACAGTGATAAAGTCAATAAACGATCACGAGCTGGGCGGAATCATCAGGTACGCACAGAAGAACATGGACATCGTTCACGCAGTCAACTTCCAGCCCGTGTCCCTCACAGGCAGAATGGGCAAGCAAGAGCGTGAAAAGTACAGAATCACCATACCAGACTGCATACAGAGAATCGAGGAGCAGACCAACGGCGAGGTCACCATAGACGACTGGTTCCCGGTTCCCAGCTGCATGCCACTGACAAACGTCATCGAGGCGTTCTCCAGCAAGCCAAAGTACGAACTCTCGATCCACTTTGCATGCGGCGCAGGCACGTACATCTTTGAGGATGCCGACACCAAGAAGTTTGTCCCACTTACCAAATTCTGCGACATCCAGGGAATGCTGGAGCTCTTTGAGGACAAGTCAGAGGAGATTCGCTCCGGCAAGAACAAGTACTTTACAATGCTTGAGGTGGTGAGAAAACTGAAGAGTTTCGTGGACACCAAAAAACAGCCTGCCGGCCTTGACTTGGCAAAGATGTTTGGCAACATACTCATGAAGAGATCCTTTGACTCTGTGGGCTCTTGGCACGTAAAGGGCCTGTTCCTTGGCATGATGCACTTCCAGGACAAGTACAACGAGGACTTGGAGCGGCTGCAGAGATGCGACATACACTACCTCACACCGGATCTCAGAATCGTTCCGTTCTGTGCCTTCAACGTGATTCCAGAGTGGTACCGTGACAGAATCCAGAAAAAGTACTCCATTACCGTGGAGGAATGGGAGGAGAGAGAGGGCGTAAAGCTGGAAGACGGCCTGTACAGGGGCCTTATGAGACGCGGTGCCGGCGACGAGCTAGCTGCAGGCTGTGCCAAAAGCCAGATGTTCCACGAGGCATCACAGTCACTGATGTAGACCAGAACACTGCGTCTTCAGATTTTGATGGATCGGTTTGTGTTTGGGCGCCATCGGCCTGTGTACCCGGAAAGGATGCGGTTCCTGCGTCCTGTGCATGGATGTCCCCGCACTGGCACCCGTGCCATGCCGGTTTTGCGCTCTGGACGAGGCAGCCCATTGGTTAGAGGGCTCACCAATGCGGGCCAAACGCCATAAAATTCATCCCGCCGGGCTCCGGGGAGCCGCCTGCTGGCCGATCCGTAAAAAAAGGGAATTATATACTTCGGTTACAGAACCGTTGCCTTTTTCTGGTGCTCTGTCGATCCCTCCCACTCGTGGCTCTTGCGTGATGTCTGTGGAGCGGACTGGGCAGCCCTGTCATGGAATCCCGCGCCAGGCAGGCGACAAGGATGGCTATGACGGTATGGACAGTCTGCATGGTCTGCATACTAATGACAGTGTTGCCGCGGCGCTTTTATGCGGTGTGGCATATTGCATGCGGTAATGAAATCAATCGATATGGTGGCAACGGCGCTGGTAACGGTACCGGCGCCAGAAGCGAAAGCGAAACCGGCAAGGGAGGACACGGTGATCCGCACAATAAAGGTGGACTTTGGCCAGTCCGTGGCGCTGTCAGAGCTCATATCGCGCCTCATTGTGCAGCAGCGGTGGGCATACAACGTGGCCGTAGAGGAGATGCTGAATGACCCGACAGTAAGCAAATTTGATCTCAACAACAAGCTCACCGCGTGGAGGCAGAAGCACGACTGGCTTGACGGCAACGTCTCTGTGCAACGGGCCGGGCTTGCCCAGGGAAGGGATGCCGTGCTGAAGTTTCTGGAATCAAACACTACAAAGCGCGCCCGCAGGATCATGTGGAAAGACAAATCCAAGAAATATAGAGAAAATAAAACGGAAAAAAATGACAAGAGGCTCAGGGAAGACGGAGATGGCGCCGGCGCAAACCTGTCCCTGACCCCATGGAGTGGCAGAAAGAACAGGTGGAGCCACGAAAGCGACCTGTACAGGGCAAGGGGCGACAGGCAGGCGCTGTGTGTGTTTGGAAAGCCCGTGCAAAAGGACAACAACAGGATCATGCTACCGGGCATCGGCACAGTAGGCGTGCACGGCGAGATGATGGAATGGGACATGCGATCCTTCCAGCTTGTGGAGACAACCAAAAGGATCACCAGGCGCACCAGGGACCGCGACCGGACATACCGCCTCCACGTCAATGTCCGCATCAGAAAGCCCCGACCGGTGGAGTGTGATATAGTCCGTGGTGTCGACATGGGGATTGTCCACAACGCGACAACTGTGGACCTTGACACAGGCTACACGGAGTTCCACGACATGCCCAAGGACTGCAGGAGGTCAAAGAACGATGAGGTATCGCGGATGCAGGCGGAGCTCTCAAGGAAGCGTGGAGGCAGCGGCAACCGGCGCATCAGGCAGAATGGTAAAGGCGACTGTCCCGGCAATGCCAGCATCAACGGCGGCACCAATGGGGACGGGAACGGCAGTAACAGCAAGCCGGGCAAATCGGGCAAGCAATGCAAGACCGTCGGGCCGAACCGCATCAACAGAAAGGCCAAGCGCGACAGGCCAAGGAAGCCCAAATCACGAAGTTACAAGGATCTGCAAAGGAAGATACAAAAAAAGCGGGAAAAGGTCGCCAACCGCCAGACGAACTGGGAGCGCCACGCGTCAAAGAAGATAGCCGACGGCGCCGGCACGGTGGCCATCGAGGATCTGAATATCAAAAACATGACGGCCAGGGCCAAAGGCAGTGGAAGCTCCGCCAAGAACGGCCTCAACCGCGAGATGGCATACTCCAGGCCGGGGACGTTCCAAAGGCGGATCGAGGGCGCATGCGCGAACGCCGGCGTGAAGGTAATCTCCGTTTATCCGGGGGGCACGAGCACCACATGCTACATGTGCGGCCGCAGGGACAAAGGCTCCCGCGTGTCGCAGGCCGAGTTCATATGCACGAATCACAAATGCGAATGCCACATCAACGCGGACGTCAATGCCGCGTATAACATTGCCGCCAGGGCGGCGGCAGGGCGGCGGGGAACGTCGTCCAAAGGCGCGAGATTCCAGGCCGGGATTGCTCCCGGACGCTCCGCAAACAACACGCAAGAGCCACGCGTGGGAGGGATCGCCGGAGCGCCAGAAAAAGGCAACGGTTCTGTAACCGAAGTATATAATTCCCTAAATAGGCTTCAAAACAATAGATCAGCAAGGTGTCCATGGGAGAAGACTATCCGGAGTATGGTGAGGAGATCGGGTCCGCAGAGGTGCCAGAGGCAGACCCCTACAATTCCGACGTATTTGCAGAACCGGGACAGGCTCGGCACGATCCGGATATGGATCTGATCGAGCAGCTGAACCCCGTAGAGACCAAGGAGGGTGAAAAGATCGGCAAGAGCCAGTGCAAAAAAATCTGCTATGGGTTCAGGGCCATCAAGCCGCCCCGGCGTGGGCGCTACTCGTCGGGCCAGGTAAGGTGCATGATCTGTGACATCTTCATAAGCCGGGAGGGGTGCGCCGACAAGAGCGGGAACACCGCAACCCCGGAGGCCATGGGGCTGTTCTGCAAGTGCTGCGGGTACAGGGTGCGTACCAAGCCCAGGGCAAGCATATACAAGCAAAAGTTCAACAGGGATATCCAATAGGGGGATACCCATTGCGGCAAAAAACCGCCGAACAAAAAACTTAACTTGAGACGGATCGTACCCTCTGACGTGAAGCTGACCAGCCAGACGTTTCAAGACGGATCCGAGATTCCCAGGAGGTGCGGCTACAAGACAAAAAACGTCAGCCCCGCCCTGCATGTCAGCGACATCCCGCCGGGCACGAGATCGCTTGCGCTGGTGATGGATGATCCTGACGCCATGAAGCCTGCAGGCAAGGTCTGGGTGCACTGGCTCGTGTGGGGCATAGGCCCGGCAGCCGCCGGGGTTGCCGAAGGCTCCGCCTTTGACGGCGCCGTGGAGGGGAAGACCGACTTTGGCAGTACGGGATACGGCGGACCGGCCCCACCGGACGGGAGGCACACATACGTCTTCAAAATCTATGCGCTGGACGCCAGGCTGAGCCTTGCTGGCGGGGCCAGAAAGCCGGAGCTTGAGGGCGCCATCAAGGGACATGTCATCGGGCAGGCGGTCCTGAAGGGAACCTTTGCCCCCTGACTGCGATCCGCCGGGCTCTCGCTGCGCGCCCCCCGCACACGGCAGCCCCATGCCAAAAAACTCAATTAGGAACGTGGCGGGGTTAGGGCGCGGGCATTGATGAGCATATCCCTCTGATTGGTGATGTGGATCTTGAGTTCTGAGCCTGCTGATTTTTATGGCAGACCGCGCATGCGGCAGGTGTGAAATCGCTGACACGGTACCTCAGATACGAGACAAAGACCCGCAGGGAGTTCGTCAACATAACGCCGGAGGTCGAGGCACTGGTCAGGGAGAGCGGGATCCGGGAGGGGCTCTGCCTGGTCAACGCGATGCACATCACTGCCAGCGTCTTCATCAACGATGACGAGGGCGGGCTCCACCGCGATTATGAGCAGTGGCTTGAGGGGCTCGCCCCGCACGAGCCCACAGACGCGTACCTGCACAACCGGACCGGCGAGGACAACGCGGACGCCCACCTGAAGCGGCAGGTCATGGGCAGGGAGGTCGTCGTGGCGGTTACGGGCGGCGCGCTGGACTTCGGCCCGTGGGAGCAGATCTTCTACGGTGAGTTTGACGGAAGGAGATCCAAGCGCGTGCTGGTGAAGATAATCGGCGAGTGACCTATCCAAAGTCCACGTCGCGCTTCTGGCTCTGCCCCTCGTTCTTCCTGGCTGCCGCGCGAAACTTGTCGCTGTGGTTTTGTGGCCCGTGGCCGCACTTTACGCAGGCAATGAGGTACCCGTTGGTGTTCTTCTGGTATGTCTCGCAACCGCAAAAGCAGGCCATGTGATCTGCTGGAGTGCCGGTTGATATATCTCTTGAGAAAGGGAATTATATACATGAGTGTACAGTACCCATGCCTTTTGCTGGCGCTCTTGCATTGCCTCCCACGCTTGGCTCTCGCGTGTTGTTTGCGGAACGCGCGGGAGCAATCCCGCGCTGGCTTCTCGCGCCTTCAGACGACGATCCCCGCCGCCCTGCCGCCAAGGCTTTCGCCTTGGAAGCAATGTTATGCGCCGCGTTTATGTCGGCGTTGACGTCATTGTAACAGTTGTCATTGGTGCAGCGGAACCTGCCCTGCGATGTGCGGGATTCCTTGTCCTTGCGCCCACAAGCGCTGCATGTTATGCTGGTGCCCTTGGGGTCCACCATAATTACAGTCACTCCGGCGTTCGCGCACGCCTGCCCGATCTGCTTTTGGAACGTTCCGGGCCGGGAATAGGCCATCTCCCTGTTTAGCCCCGTCTTGGCGGATCTTCCCTTGCCTTTGACCTTGGCGGTCATGTTGTTTAGGTTGAGATCCTCCATGGCCACGGTTCTGGCGCCATCGGCTATCTTCTTTGACGCGTGCCTTTCCCAGTTGGTCTGGCGGTTGGCTATCTTCTCGCGCTTCTTGCGGATCTTCCTTTGGAGTTCCTTATAGCTGCGGGACTTTGGCTTCCTTGTCTTGTTTTTGTTGTGGCCTCTGGTGTTGTTGGTGTTGCTGCTGCTGCCGCTTCTCGTGTTGTTGGTGCTGCTGCTGCCGCCGCTGCCGTTGGTGCCGTTCCCGAAGTCCGCGTCCTTGCTCCCGCCACCAGAGTCTTCATTGGTGTCCTGCCTGATCCTGCGGTTGCCCCTCCCGCCGCGCTTCTGAGAGAGCTCGGAGTACATCCTGGACAGGTCGTCGTCCTTGGAGCGCCTGCAGTCCTTTGGGAGGTCGTGAAATTTATGATGGCCGGTGCCGAGGTCTGCCGTGGCGGCGCCGTGGACTATGCCCATGTCCACGCCCCTTACGACCGCGGATTCAGACGGCTCCGGGGCCTTGGTTTCGACCTGGATGTGGAGGCGGTACGTCCTGTTATGGTTCTCCGTGCGCTTCGTGGCCCTCTTCGTCGTCTCCACCAATTGGAATGATCGCATGTCCAATTTCTCCACGTCGCCGCGCACTCTCACGGTGCCGATTCCCGGTAGCATCACCATGTTGTCGCCTTTGTATACTGGCTTCTCAAACACCGAGAGTGACCGCTGCTCCCCTTTCCTCTTGAACAGGTCATTGGTGTGGCTCCATTCGTTCCTCTTGTTGCTCCACTTGTTTGACGGCAGGTTTGACGCGGTGTAGATGTCGATGTCCGGTATCCCCTCCTTTTCCCGGTCCCGTCTGGCCAGGTGTTTCCACAGGGACTTGTTGCTGCGCTTTTTCCCGTTGGATGCCATGAACTTCTTTACGGCGTCCATGCCCAGCAGGAGGCCGGCCCTCTGCACCATGCAGCTGCAGGCCTCATTGCGTCCGGCGGCCCGCGCCTCCTTGTCATGGACGAGCCACGCCTTTGAGTTTCTCCATTTCGTTAGCATGTTGTTGAGGTCAAACTTGGTTGTCCTCGGGTCTTTCAGCTTCCCGCGCACGGCCATGTTGAAGGCCCACCTCTGCTGGTCCATGTGGCGGGATATGAGATCCGACAGCTCCGCCGACTGGTCAAAGTCCACCTTTATGTTGCGGACCATTATGCCTTCCATTGAGCGTTTTGACCACTTTTTTGGAGCCGGCTCGGTCGCGGCAGCGGTTGCATCTGCTACCGCCGGCTCCGTTGCTGTTATTGCCGTTGCCGTCATGATGGGTTTCATTACCGCATGCAAATGCCAAATATGTATAAAAACACCGTGGCAATACCATGCAGACCATGCGGACCGTCCGTGCCGTCACGGCCATCAGGGAGTGGCAGGTTGCAGGCGCCCAGATGGGAGTGGATACTGTGTGGAGAGACCCGAACAAAAACCCTATCCGAGGGCAGCGTATGGCCATGTTTGCCGTATATGATTCCCCGCGCCAGGGACGGAAAAACATGAACGGGACAACCCTGCCGGCCATACTAGAGGGGCATTCCGATCTCTTTGACAACAGAAACAGGACATATCGCTTGGATCAACAGGCACTGCGGTTTGCATGCAGACGTTCACTCAACTATATAATCCCCTTGAGAAACGGCCCGCCCGCCACAAGTTCATATCCTGCGTCGGCGTACCCGATCCATGGACTGGCTTATGGGAGGCATTGCAATCATTCTGCTCGTGGTGGGCCTGGTGGGCCAGGCGTTTGAGATGCGAAGGATCAGGATATCGACAACCCAGGAGGGAGAGCTGGGCTCCCCCAACATATTTACGGATCGGCGCAATTTCAAGTGGTATGCGCTGATAGGCACGGGAGTCATACTCTGGTATGTGGCAGAGCAGATCCCGCCCATCTCTATATAGATCACATCTATATATCGGACACGCGCATGTATGACAGAGCGTGTTTTGGGTAACGCCGATCCGATTCTAGACGATGGATCAAGAACAAACCCTAGTATTGGCATCGTGGGTTGCAAAACCCCGACGCCACTTTATACTTTGCAGGCGCGCACTCCAGAATGCCGCATGGCACGATGAACCCCATCATGCAGTGGACGGTGCCGCTTCAGACAAACCTTGCGACGTCTCTCTCCTGATGGATCGATCTTATCGCAGTATCGACGTTGTCCTCCGAGTCCTCGATGACTATGATTATGCGCGATGTCTCCTCCTGCGCGTCCATGTTCAGTATGTTCAGCCCGGCCTCGCCGACCCGGGCGCTTGCCCTGGATGCCACCTGCTGGACGCGCCACATCTCGTCGCCGATCAGCGTAACGACGCCGCGGTTGTACGTGATGGCCGCAAGCGGATCAAAGCTTCTGATGTACTTCTCGCTCCACCGGACATAGTCCGCATCCAGAAACAGGAACCTTGAGAACTCTATCTCGTCCCTGACGAAGGGCGACAGCGTGACATACTCGCCGTAGCGCCTGTCCTGCTTGAGGGAGCTCTGTAGCCTCTGCGACGCGTTCCTCTCGATTCTTACTATCGCGCAGTTCCTCTTTCCGGTGACGATCTTCAGCGGGTGGCCGTTCCGGCTGTCGGTCTTGCGCTTTATGACGGTGGTTCTTTCGGGGTTCTTCATGTCCGTGATTGTGATGGGAATGTCCACGCCGTTCTCCAGGATCTCCTTGATTGCGATGGGATCAAGGATCTTCATGCCGAACATTCCCGCCAGCCGGGCCTCGTTGTACGACAGCTGGTGAACGGTCCCAAGCCCGTCCTGCACCGTCTTTGGGTCTGCAGACGCAACCGAGCTGTCCTTCTCAAAGTCGATCCGGGTGTTGTACTTGCCGTGGAACAGGATGCCGATGTCTGCGGCGGTCCGGTCAGAGCCCCCCCTCTCATACGTGGTGACCGTCCCGCCGGCAGTCCTTCCGATGAATCCGCCGATGGACACCACCTCGTTCTCGCTCACAAGCCTCTCCATGCCTTGCATTCTGCTGACAGACTGGGAGTACAGAAAATTGGTAAACTCGATGTTGTCGTCGGTGATGATGGGCCACATGTCCAGGTCCACCGCCTCGGCGCCGATTCCCCGGCCCTTGATTATGTATGCCATGATGTGCGACATGAGGATCTCCCCGGAGTATGCCAGCGCCAGGGAGCGGATCTCGCCGGCAAATCCCTGCCCGGCTGCCTTCAGGAGGCACTGCCTCGCCTTGCCCAGATACGAGTCGACCATGCCGCGGCATTCCGCCTCATACTTCTGGCCTACCATCTCGAGAATCTTGTCGTACGCCCCCCGGACCGTTCCCATCTCGGGCTCCCGGCCAGACCCCGCGTTGCGGCCCATCTCCAGAACCACGTCGGTAAGCGAGCGGGGCCGGCCATCGTATACGGTCAGCGGGGCGGAGAAGACGGCCACGACCTTGGAGTCCCTTCTCATCTCCTCGATTCGCTGGAGTACGATGGGTATGGACAGGCCGTCAGGCCCTATCGCGCTGCCCCCGAACTTTGCCACAACCAGATTGTTCACTGCAGTATATCCTGCAAACCTGTCAGTCTATTAATTATTGGTTTTCTGCGCCAGCACCCCGGAGATGATTCCCGCTGCCGCCGCGGCGCCGTCTGATGCCGCGGGTTCCCTCCCCTGGGACAGCTTCTGCGGCACCAGGGACTCCAGCCTGTATACATCATCTGGGGAGAAGCCCATCTCCCTTGCGTTGTCCTCCTGCTCGAAGTGGTTCCTTATGGGAATGAAGATTCCCGGGGTTCCGTAGACCCTTGCCTCGTCGATGGTGGACTTGCCGGCCAGGGATATGACGACATCGGCGGCACAGATCACCTCGTGCATGTCACTTACAAACCCCATGCACCTGGCGCTGTCGTACTCTGCCTCCATCGCTGGGCCGGACACCACCACCGCGTCCAGGCCCAGCCTTGCGACATCCCGCACCGCCCTCTCTATCAGGAACCTGCCCGCATCGGTTCCACCGGCGCTGATCAGTACGGTCTGTCCCGTAAAGCCAAACTTTGCCCGCAGCTGGCTCCTAGTCTGCCCGGTCTCCCGGACTATGGGCCCGACGCGGCTGATGTTTCCTTGGCCGGCCCCGTCCTCTGGCAGGATCACCGCGTCGCACCTTGATATCATATTCTGCATGGAGCGGTTCATCCTCCTCTCGAGTATGGCTGCCAGGCCCCGGGTGAAGTCAGTCTCCAGTATGTCTGTTATCAGCACCGTGGGAATGCCCATCTCCTGGCCCACCACCAGCGCGGCAAAGTCCTCGTCGCTCACTATGACGCGGGGGCGCTCCTCTGCGATTATCTTCCGCGCGATCCGCTTGCAGTCCTTGTAGTACCTGTAGTACCTCCACAGCCACCTCAGCGGTCTCTTCAGCGAGCCATCCTGCACCGCAAAGTTTGGCGGATGGTACGCGTCGCGCACGTCAAGCCCGTACCGCTCAAACAGCCGGGCCGCCCCAGAACCCGTGACAAACCCCACCGCCGGCCCCTTGAGGCGCCTTGCCACCGCATAGTCCCGCGTGGCGTGGCCCAGTCCGATGGGGCTTGTAAAGAACAGGATGTCCCTCATGCCGGTGTGCGGCGCTTTTTTAATTTCTACTTTTCGGTGGGACGCGAGACCGGATCGGCAGCGCGGGAATGTGGGGGGCTGGCATGCTTCATGCATACCGGCACGACGCAAAGGGGAACCCGACCTCTATTGGGAGACGGAACGCATCCTGCAGGCACAGGCCCGGTCTGCGCCGGGCCAAAACGCGCACCCCACCATGGCATATGCTCAGGTCGGCAGTCTGTCTAGACACAAAAACACACGACACTATGCAAAACCATGCCTAGCATCGAGCGGAACCTGAGTATGTGCCCACCCTGGCATGCAAAGTTTAAATGGATTTTACCAAGGTTGTTTGCTGGGCCCATAGTCCAGCTCGGTTATGACGTCGCCTTTACACGGCGAAGATCCAGGGTTCGAATCCCTGTGGGCCCATTTATCGTGGCGTGCGCAGCCCACACTGCGCTAAAAGTCGATCCCGCGCCTCGCCTTGATGCCTGACCTGAATGGGTGCTTGATCTCCCTCATCTCCGTGACGAGATCCGCCAGCTCCAGCACTTCTGGCGCCGCATGGTTCCCAGTGAGAACCAGGTTCAGCCTGCGCGGCCTGTTCCTGATGAGCCCTGCCACGTCGCCTGCCTCCACCAGCCCCAGCTTCACCGCGTAGTTTATCTCGTCCAGTATCACCACATCGTACGCGTCTGACTGGATCTTCGCGCGGCTCAGCTTCAGCGCCTCGCCTGCGATCTCCTCATGCGCCTTCCGGGGGCTGGTGTCGTCAATTATGCCCACAAAGCCCCTGCCCGCGGCTATCAGCTCAAAGCCGGGCTCCAGCCTCTTTGACGAGTCCATCTCGCCGTAGTGCCAGGATCCCTTTATGAACTGGATCATGCACACCCTGTGGCCGTATCCCGTGGCCCTGAGCGCAAGTCCCAGCGCCGCCGTCGTCTTTCCCTTACCGCCTCCGGTGTAGACTATCACCAGTCCCTCTTCGGGCATCATGGTGTGTGGGTGCGCTCCCGCTAAAAAGATTGGCAGTCCAACAAGTCGGTTTAAATTAAAATCCGACCAACCAAGACGGGTTGAGGATCCCAAGGGTCGTGATCGCCGGCGCCGCAAGCGGCGTGGGCAAGACCTCCATCACTTGCGCCGTCATACACGGCCTGATGAGCCGCGGCTACTCGGTGCAGCCCTTCAAGGCGGGCCCCGACTACATCGACCCGACGTTTCTCTCCGCCGTGTCCGGCAATGCGGCGGGGAACCTGGATCCCTGGCTGATGGGGGGCGGCGAGCTGAAGAGGAGCTTTGTCGCAAACTCGACGTCTGATATCTCTGTCATCGAGGGCGTCATGGGATACTATGACGGCTTTGCCGGGGACTCGAACTTTGCCAGCACGTTTGATGTGGCGACAAGGCTCAGGTGCCCGTCCATCCTGGTGCTTGATGCGGCCAGGGTGGCCCGCTCCGTTGCGGCAGTCGCCGCCGGCTTTGCAGGATTCCACAAGGACTCTCGGATCTCGGGGATAATCCTGAACAGGATAGGGAGCAGAAAGCACGAGCTCCTGTGCAGGGCGGCGCTGGCGCCGCTGAAGATACCCGTGGTGGGCGTCATACCCCGCAGCGAGTCCGCAAGGCTCGAGTCCCGGCACCTGGGGCTGGTTCCCGCCGTGGAGCGAGAGACTCAGGCAGCGGCAATCCGGGATATTGCAAGGACGTTCTCCGATTACCTGGACTTTGAGGGGATAGTCGCGATATGCCGCAGTGCCGGGCCGCTGAAGGGCGTGGAGCCACCAAGGGCCGCAGACAGGCGCGCCGTACTGGGCGTGGCGCTTGACAGCTCGTTTAACTTCTACTACCGGGAGAACCTTGACGCCCTGCGGCGCTGCGGGGCGGAGATCAGGTTCTTCAGCCCCCTCGCAGACGCAGAGGCTCCACCCTGCGACGGCCTCTACATCGGGGGAGGGTTTCCGGAGATCCTGGGGCCGCAGCTTGCAGGGAACCGCAGCATGGCCGCATCCATAAGGAAGGCCGCAGAGGACCACACCCCGGTGTATGCCGAGTGCGGCGGCCTGATGTACCTTACAAGGTCGATCGTGTATGGCCAGGAGAGGCACCCCATGGTGGGCCTCCTTGATGCAGACACCAGGATGACCAGGCAGATGACGCTGAACTACACCCGGGGCCGGACCATGCACGACAGCATAGTGTCCGGCCCGGGCAGGGTGGTGCGCGCACACGAGTTCCACTACTCCCGGCTCGAGTCAGTCCCGTCCGACGCCAGGTTTGCCTACCGGCTGTCTGTCGGCGAGGGGATAGCGCAGGGCCGCGACGGGTTGCTCGTGTACGACACCCTGGCCTCCTACTGCCACCTGTACCTTGCGGGCGAGCGGGCGGGAAATCTGGTGGACTCCTGCGTCAGGCACTCAAGGGGGTGACTCCCTTGCCAGCCGCAGCAGGGCGTTTAGCATTGCCGCGGCGGACGGGCTTCCACCCTTCCTTCCGATGTTGGTGATGTACTCGGTGTCGGTCCCCGCAAGCTCCGCCTTTGACTCGGCAGCAGAGATGAACCCCACCGGTATGCCTATGACCAGGGCGGGCCTTGCGATGCCCTCACGGATCATCCGGATCACCTCCAGGAGAGCCGTGGGGGCGTTGCCGATGACTACTATGCCTCTATCCATGTCGTCTCTTGCCGCGCGCATGGATGCCTGCGAGCGCGTCACGTCCTGCTGCGCCGCAACCCTTGCCACCTCGGGATCGGAGATCCTGCAGATGACCTGGATGCCAAAGTCCCGCAGGGCCTGCCGGTTGAGCAGCCCGACCACGCCGTCCACGTCGGCTATGACGCGGCAGCCACTCCTTATGGCCCCGATGCCGCTTGCCACCGCGCCGTCTGAGAAGAGTATGGCGTTGCTTCCCGCAAAGTCAAAGTCCGCGGTCGAGTGAATCACCCGCCTTACGACCGGCCACTCCATCCTGCCGTACCCGTGCGCGCCTATCTCGTCCTCGATCACGCGCATGCTGGCGTCCTCAATCGACTGGCCTTTTCTTGTTTGCATTCTCCACCTCCATGGCTCTCTCCAGAACCAGGTCCACCATCATGGCATCCGCGCCGATGTGCTTTGTGATGAGGACCTTTGCCAGTCCGGCCTTCTCCAGCGCGGGGTTCAGGTCCTCGTAGATGTCCCTCTTTACGTGGGCCCCCTCGTGCAGAAAGTAGAAGACGACCACCAGGACCCTGGGCCAGTCCTTCCTGCAGGCCTCTATGCCCTGCGCTATGTCGGGCTTCTCCATCTCCAAAAAGCAGTAGCTGACGTTCCTGTAACGTGGCCGGAGCCCGCCGGCCACATACTCGATTGCCATCCGGGCGTTGGGATCCTTGCTTCCGTGGCCGACTATCAGCACGTCCACCTCACCCTCCGGCGTGCCGTCCCCGTCCAGCGCGGCGGCAATCCTGCGGTTCACCAGGTCTATCATGGTCTTGTGCATGCTCATGGGCCTTGTCACCAGGAACTTGGCTCTGGTTGAGGACTGGAGCCTCATCACGTCTGTCACCGCCGCCTTGACCTTCCTGCCGGGGTACAGAAAGTACGGCACGATGGTAAGCTGGTCAAGGCTGTCCTTGAGGGATTTTGCCACCCCCTCCTTGATGAACGGCGGAAGCACCTCCAGAAAGCAGTAGCCGCAGTACTGGTACCCGCCACCCTGTCTTACCCTGGCGGATATGTCGTCCAGCTCGTCCCGGACCTCCTGCTCCCGGCTTCCCCTGTCGATGATCAGCAGGCCGCGCTTCAATGCTCAATCCTCGCCACTGCCACAGTAAGATCCGGGGGAAACTTTTGCTTCTCTACCACCAGGCCGCCGCCCGAGGCCAGGATTGCCGCGGCCTCCGACACACTGGGGGTTCCCTCAAAGGCGCTCACCACCCTTGACGGGTTTGGGGTGCTGACTTGGGCCAGATCCTCGCGGTCGATATACTCTATGGGTATGCCGCTCTCTTGGCCGAACTGCACCAGGCCCTGCACGTCCTCGGGCTTTCTTATCGAGGCGATCCTGGCAACCGATCCGGGATGTAGCCCGAACCTACCAAGCGACTCTTGGATCCCGGCCCTGATCTTCTCCTTGCTGGTATCGCCGTGCAGTCCCACTCCCACAACCAGTGTCTTTGGTCTATATATTACAGAGTTCTCCGGGACGGACGCTAGTGCCACGTCCGATATTATGAGGTGGCCCATGGAGCCGGATCCCGCCAGCTCCTCCATGTCGGAGTACCGGGTGATGTTCTCCGGAAGCGGGCCGCTCCACCAGTTCCTCTCGCCTGCCTCTTGGAGCAGTCCGATCTTCTCTGCGTTTACCATCATCGCGCTGACCCGGGTTACCGTCGAGTCGTCCTCTATCTCCCAGCCAAACTCCCTTCCAACCATGTCCACTGCCACCGTCCGGTTTACGTCGGCCGCCGTGGTTATCACCGCAGTCGCGCCCAGCCTGCCTGCCAGGTCCACCGTCAGCCTGTTGGCCCCGCCTATGTGTCCGGAGAGCACGCTGATCACAAAGTTTGCCCCGTCGTCGATTACGATCACCGCGGGATCCGTCTTCTTGCTCTTCATGTGCGGGGTGATCAGCCTGATCACCGCCCCCAGCGAGAAGAGGCACACCAAGGCGCCGCCTGCCTCAAACAGGCTGCCTATCTTGGCCGATGTCGGCTCCTGATACCACTCTATGCCGGCATCCCCGGTGTCCAGCTTTGCGGGGGCGTAGATCCTGCAGCCCGGAGTGCCCTTCAGCCTAGAGGCGATCTTTACGCCGTTCTTTGTTATGGCGATGACGGATATGCGATCCACAGGAGACATCCGGGCGCAGCAATAAAATATCTTACTCTGATGCGTGCCTTGAGAGCAGGCTGCCGTCAAAGTCAAACAGCATTGCGGTCACGGCCACCTTCTGCTCTGCGTGCCCCCTCATGTGCAGGCACACCCGCGAGGTGACCGCATCAAAGAACCCCTCGACGTGGTTCTCCTTTACCATCTCCAGCACGTGCCTTGCGGTGTTTGCCTTTCGTATCTTCTGCACCACGGCCTCCCCGGCGCCGGCCTCCCCGGCAAGCCCCGCCAGAAAGCCCACGTCCACCTTGGATCCCTTGACATGTGTCTGCCTTATGCCCTTGGCCATCTTAGCCAGCTTTCCGATGAACCCCACCACCGTCACGTCGGCGATGCCCTTTTTGGCGCACTGCTGGATCGAGTACCCCGCAAAGTCACCCATCTGCACAAAGCAGTGGTCCGGAAGATCCACGATCTTTCTGGCAAAGTCCTCGCTCCGTCCCCCGGTGGTCAGGACGACACTCGTGTCCCCCATGGCCAGGGCCACGTCCAGACTCTGCCTGATCGAGGCGGCATAGGATGCCGTGGAGAAGGGGACCACGATGCCACTGGTTCCAAGGATCGAGATCCCGCCAAGTATGCCCAGCCGCGGGTTGTCCGTCTTGGGTGCCAGCTCCCTTCCCGCGGGAACCGAGACGACGACCCGGATGCCCCTTGCAGAGAGGAGATCCCCGCCCACCCTTGCGAGGTTCTCGCGGATCATCCTTTTGGGAACTGGGTTTATCGCTGGCCGGCCGATCTCAAGCCCCAGCCCGGGCTTTGTGACCGTGCCGACCCCGTCCCCTCCGTCGATCTCTATCCCAGTCGAGCCGGTAAGCGTCACGTCCACCACGATCTCGGCCCCGTGCGTGACGTCGGGATCGTCCCCGCCGTCCTTGATTACGGAGCACCGGGCCCAGTCGTCCCCGAACCGGCAGCTGTGCAGCGTGATGCTGGCGGTGTCGCCCTTGGGAAGGGACACGTCTACGCTGCCCGTTCCCTTCTGGCTGATTATGGCGGCAAGTCCCGCTGCGGCCCCTGCTGCGGCGCAGGTGCCGGTTGAAAAGCCGGTCCGAAGTTTGTTCACACCTGCACTGTTCCCCTAATCTATTAATTCTTGTTTGTGTGGGGAATTGTGGTATATAGTTCCCATACGTTTAAAATTCTTGGAGCCCCCCCGGCATCGTGTGGAACCAGGGCCTGTGGCGGTAACGGGGGCAAACGGCTTTGTCGCAAGAAACCTGCGGCGGCTTTTGGATGCCAGGCGGATCCCCGCCGTCGCCGTTGCCAGGCGGGACTTTGTGGCATACCGGCACGAGACCAAGGTCGTCTCCCCGGGCTATGCAGAGGACGACATACTGCCGGAGCTCCGCCGCTGCTCAGGCCTGGTTCACCTGGTGGGCATCGGGCGGCAGGCTGCGGGCTCCACTTACACCTCGGCAAACGTCGACCTCACGGGGAGGGTGATCCGGATGTGCAAAGAGGCCGGCACGGGCAGACTGGTGTACTGCAGCGGCCTCGGGGTCTCTGATGATGCGACCACCGACTACTTTATCTCCAAGCTCCATGCCGAGCGGGAGATTGCCGGCTCGGGGCTGGACTATGCCATCTTCCGGCCCTCCTACATAATGGGGACAGACGACCCGCTCACAAGAAACATCCGAAGACAGGCCAGCGCAGGCTCCGTCATCGTCCCCGGCTCCGGCGGGTTTCCCGTCCAGCCCGTATCGGTGGACGACGCATGCCGGGTTCTGCTGATGTCCGTTGCCGACGGGAGGTTCTCCCGGCGCACCCTGGATCTGGTGGGCCCGCGCACCATGACCTTTGAGGAGCTAGTCCGCCGTATTGTGTGCGGCAGGGCGCCCGTCAAGAGGATGGATCTTGAGCGTGCGTACCTTGAGGCGATTCGCAACCCCCGGTTCCCCTACGGCATAGACGACCTGAACATCCTGGTGGGCAGGTACGAGGGGGACTTTGGGGAGCTCGCCGGGCTGGCCGGCTTTGACTTTACGGCGGTGCCCTAGAGTCCGGCTGCCTGTCTCAGGGTGTCGGCCCTGTCGGTGCTCTCCCATCTAAAGCCCGCATCGCTTCTTCCAAAGTGTCCGTAGGATGCCGTCCTCTGGTAGATGGGCTTCTTGAGATCCAGGTGCGCTATGATGGCCGAGGGCCGCATGTCAAAGTGCTTCCTTACTATCCCCTCGATATCCTCCTCGGGAATCTTGCCGGTGTCAAAGGTGTTCACCATGAGCGACACGGGATCGGCGACGCCGATTGCGTATGCCACCTGGATCTCACACCGGTCCGCCATCCCTGCCGCAACTATGTTCTTTGCGATATACCTGCACATGTAGCAGGCGGATCTGTCCACCTTGGAGGGATCCTTTCCGGAGAATGCCCCGCCGCCGTGCCTTCCAAAGCCGCCGTACGTGTCGACGATTATCTTCCGGCCCGTGAGCCCCGAGTCCCCGTGTGGGCCGCCTATCACGAACTTGCCCGTGGGGTTGATGTGTATCTTGATCCGATCGTTCCAGTGGCTGCCAAGCACCGGCCTGATCACCTTCTCGATTATCTGCTCCCTTATCTCCTCGTTGTCCACCTCCGGCGCGTGCTGCGTTGAGACTATCACCGCCTCCACCCGGGAGGGCTTGCCGTCCTCGTACCTTACGGAGACCTGAGACTTGCCGTCGGGCCTAACCCACTTGAGCTGGCCGGACTTTCTCACCTCCGCCAGCCTCCCTGTAAGCTTGTGCGCCAGCAGAATGGGCAGCGGCATCAGCTCCTCAGTCTCGTTTGATGCAAATCCGAACATCAGCCCCTGGTCGCCGGCGCCCTGCTCCCTCGCGTGGGTTGCGGTCACCCCTTGGCTGATGTCCGGGCTCTGCGCGTGAATCTTGAGTGTTATCTTGCACGAGTCAGCGTCAAAGAGCATGGCGGGATCGCTGTATCCTATCTCCCGTATGACCTTCCTCACCAGGGCGTCCTGGTCCCCGACCTCAAAGGATGCCTTTGATGTCACCTCGCCCATTACGGCGACAAAGTCCGTGGTTATTGCGGTCTCCACGGCCACCCGCGAGTCCGGATCCTGCCTCAGGTACTCGTCTAGGAACGCGTCGGATATCTGGTCGCATATCTTGTCCGGATGCCCCTCTGTGACAGATTCGGAGGTAAACAGAAAGCTCTTGGTCATGGCAAGCACCAGAAAAACTAGAGATCGTCTTTCAGCTTGATAAACAGTACGTTGTTTCCGCGGACTAAGACCCTGCCGTAGTTTGCGACGGTCTTGTTGCCCTGCTGCTCCTTGGCGTCTGTCATGATTAGGTTCATGTAGGAGTCAACGTTGTCTATCTTGCCCCTGTACTCCACCTCGTTCTTGAGCCTGACGGTGACTATCTTGTTTGTGCTCTTTTGAAGGGTTGTTAATGGCCTTTGAGCGGCTGACTGCGACATCGTATCTTCACTTGACAGTCAGCGATTTTTTCTAAGATAAAAAGCCTTGCCTCTGCGTGCGGCGCTGTATTGTAACAAAACTATGTCCTCCCCAGATCAGACGCACTCTGCGCGAATTTATTAGGTTACACTATCCAAGACGCCTGATGCCGGTCAAGCTGGATGACGACAAAATCAAGTACGTCATTCGCGAGAAGGAGAAAGGGACCCTCAACGCCACAATAGCTGAAAGCATGAAGATCAGCTCACGACATGTGCGACGCCTTTGGGCCAAGTACAGGAGTACCGGCTCGTTGCCGACGATCAGCAGTGGAGGCCGACCTGCCACCAAGACAATATCTGATGAGGAAGTCGAGATGGTGCTGGCCGAGTGCAGGAGAGGCTGTTCGGGGGTGGGACGGGTCACCAAGGCATTGGCGGACAAAAACATAAGCGGCCGCACCGTATACAACATAATGAAAAAACATGGGCTGGTGGAGTCGTGCCCCGCAAAGGCAAAAAAACGCAAATGGGTGAGATTTGAGCGGCAGTACTCTAACGCCATGTGGCATACGGACTGGCATGTCATGAAGGACTTCCGCGTGAGGGATCTGAACCTGATCACGTACCTGGACGATGCCTCGCGATGCGTCACCGGATACGGCGTGTTCAAAGAAGCAACCGGCCTGAATGCTGTGGAGGTGCTCAGGCAGGCAATTCTGGCGTTTGGCACCCCGGCATCCATCCTGT
The DNA here is from genome assembly GCA_965206845.1 of Cenarchaeum sp. Lineage (GTDB taxonomy): Archaea > Thermoproteota > Nitrososphaeria > Nitrososphaerales > Nitrosopumilaceae > CAYGAM01. The sequence goes on from OZ242221.1 coordinate 1,067,429, forward strand.
CGGACAACGGATCCTGCTTTGTGGGCGTGCGAAGCGGCACGCCGAAGGGAACATGGACGCCTACTATCTTTGAGAGCGAGCTTCTGGATCGCGGCATACAGCTGATAAACTCAAGGCCGTACCATCCCCAGACCAACGGTAAGCTGGAGAGGTTCCACAGGACACTGGAGACCGAGGTGGGGCGGCACGACAGTTTGGACGACTTCGTCACGTACTACAACGAGAGGCGGCTGCATTGGTCGCTTGACATAGACAACCACCAGACGCCGCTCAAGGCGTTCCATGATAAGGCGACGTATGAAACTATAAGAGTAGACAATCCAAACTGGATGGAGGTTGACATCCATGGATGACCGGCGGACAAAGGGGGGAGGACATAGTTTTGTTACAATACACCTGCGTGCGGCGCCCGCCCGAGCCTCCATCCGGGCCGGGCGCAGCATGCGGTCTCGCGCGGGGCCTCCTGATGCAGATCCGGTGCACGCAGGCACGGAGCCCGCGCCGGGACGGCTCCGCAAACAAAAGGTTATAACCCGTTCGCAGCTCTCTGAAAAGGGTTTCATTGGAGTTTAGAGAAGGGCTAACATTTGACGACGTCCTGCTTGTGCCCAAACGCTCTGACATCACAAGCCGGATACAGACAGACCTGAACACCAGGCTGTCGCGAAACCTGTCACTGAACATTCCACTCATATCTGCAAACATGGACACAGTCACCGAGTCGGGCATGGCCGTTGCCATGGCCAGGTACGGCGGAATAGGGATCATTCACCGGTTCCTGACCGTAAAGGAGCAGGTGGACGAGGTGCTGAAGGTAAAGCGCTCGGGCAGCATCATGATCGAGAACCCGTACACCGTGGGGCCCGACCAGACCGTCGGCAGCGCCATCGACTATGCCCGCGACAGGGACGTGTCGGGTCTGCTGGTGGTCTCCGGCGGGCGCCTGATCGGCATCATGACGGAGCGGGACACCGCCTTTGAGCTTAACAGGTCCAGCCTGGTTCGCGACGTGATGACAAAGGATGTCGTCACGGCGGATCCCGGAATTGCCATGAAGGACGCAAAGCAGATCCTCTACCAGAACAGGATCGAGAAGCTGCCGCTGGTGGACGCGTCTGGCCGCGTCAGGGGGCTGATAACAAGCAAGGACATCAGGAATACCGAGGACTATCCGCATGCGTCAAAGGACAAGAAGGGCAGGCCGCTGGTGGGCGCCGCCGTGGGGGTGAAGGGCGACTTTATGGAGAGGACCGAGGCCCTGCTGGATGCGGGAGCCGACACGATAGTGGTGGACATCGCCCACGGCCACAGCGAAAATGCCATCAGGGCCGTCGGGCACATCAAGAAGGGATTTCCCGACTGCGAGCTTATCGCGGGCAACGTCGCCACCGCCGGCGGTGCGGAGGACCTGATCGGGGCCGGAGTGGATGCCGTGAAGGTGGGCGTGGGCTCCGGCTCAATCTGCATCACCCGGGTGATCACCGGCTCCGGCGTGCCCCAGCTAACGGCCGTTATGGACTGCGCCAAGGTGGGAAGGGACCACGACATCCCGATAATATCTGACGGCGGCACCAGGACGTCCGGCGACGCCACAAAGGCCCTGGCCGCCGGCGCATCCACGGTAATGATGGGAAGCATACTTGGCGGCACCGACGAGACGCCAGGCACGGTACTCACAAAGAACGGAAAGCAGTTCAAGGTGTACCGCGGCATGGCATCGCTGGCGGCATCTCTGGGGCGCAAGACAAAGGAGGGCGACGTATCCCCGGACGATGACCTCAACGACTACGTGGCAGAGGGGGTAGAGGCCATGGTCTCCTACAGGGGTTCGGTAAAGGACATCCTGCGGCAGATGACTGGCGGAATCCGCTCGGGGCTCAGCTACTGCGGCGCGCACAGCATACGGCAGATGCAGCAGAACGCCGAGTTCGTCAAGATATCCCGTGCCGGCTTTGCCGAGAGCCAGCCGCACGACGTCTCCGTGATGTGACCCTCACCCGCTAGTCTTTTATTTGCGTTCACGCATGCGCCCACTGTGCTGACTAAGCGGACCATCATCGGAAATATCGTGGGCGGCACAATCACCGCGCTGGGAGTCATATCCTTGGTGCTGGCTCTGGGGATTCAGGAATCGCAGCTGGACGAGGCCGTCGTCCCGGGAGCCTCGACGGTGTACCAGTTTGACGCGCCAGGCGGGACGCAAGGATCCATGGCGGTCGTGGGGAACTCGTTTGACGTATCGCTTCGGGATCCCGGCGGGGATGAGACCCTGACGGCATACAAGGGTCAGGCCAGCATAGACTGGACGCTCTCGCAGGACGGCACCAGCAGAGTCGAGGTCCAGAATACGGGCTCTGACGATCTCCGCATAACGGGAACGATCCGGTACACAACCGACCCGATCCTCTACACGTACCACATAATGGTGATCGTGGCGGGAATAGTGATAATCGGGTTCAGCGCCGGATTCAGCATGAGGCGGCCAAAGGGCTTTTAGCCGCGCCCTGCAGCCGGGTACGTGCCCAGCGCCTTGACGAATGTGACGTCATCGCTGATCTGCTCCAGCATCTCTTGGACCGTATCAGCACTGCCCCCCTCAAAGTCCATAAAAAAGTTGTACTCCCAGCGCGTGTCCTTCTTGGGGCGGGACTCGATCTTCGTCATGTTGACCCCGTATGCGAGGAACTTGTCCAGTATGTGGTACAGCGCCCCCGGCTCGTGCCTGAGTGAGAATATGATCGATGTCTTGCGGGCGTCTTCTGCCTCGCAGCGCTCGCGGGCCAGAATCAGAAACCGGGTAAAGTTGTCGGGATTGTCCGCTATGCCGTCCCGTATTACCGGAAGCGCGTACGCCTCCGAGGCGCTCCTGCTGGCAATGCAGGCCACGTTCCTGCTGTTCATCTCCCTTACGATCTTGACGCTTCCCGCGGTGTCGTACGCCGGGACGACCCTCATCTTGCGCTGCAGCAAGAAACCCCTGCACTGGCCCAGGGCCTGCGGATGCGAGTACACCGTATCCACCTCATCCAGGTCCCCAGACCCGATCAGGCAGTGCTCTATCCTGTGGTAGATCTCGCCGGTCACCTTCAGCGGCGTCAGGTAAAGCAGATCGTAGCTCTCGCCGACGCTTCCCTCGATCGAGTTCTCCACGGGCAGTATCACGAAGTCGGTCCTGGCAGATACCGTGTGCTCGAGCGCCTCTGCAAATGACGGCAGCGGCACGGTCTCGATATCCTGATCAAAGAATGCGCGCGCCGCGTCCTCGCTGTAGGCGCCCCGTTCTCCCGGAAAGGAAACCCTGATCATTTTTTGCCCAGTTGCACAAATGCGGAGCTCTCAAAGTCCGACGAGATCTTTCTCTCGTCGATCCATCCGCACTCCTTGCACTTGATGGCATCCCGGTACCGGATTACCCTGTCGCCGCACTTCCTGCACCGCGTGTGGATCACGCCCAGGTGCGGCTCGCTGAACGTGGCATGGGTTGCGCCGTTGAGCCGGCGTATGATCTTCAGCACCATGATGTCGTTTACGAACGCGATGCCCTTCCTGCGGAAGCTCCTGGTGGAGCAGACGCACTCGACGCCTGAGGTTATCGGCTCTCCGTTGATGTACTTGATTGTTACTGCGATCATCGAGGACATCACCGCTGCCACGATCCCTATTATGGTGTCGCCCGCCTCTGGAACGGGAACGAGCTTGGGGTTGCTTACGCTTGCCACGCGCCCCTTTCTGTCGATGTCCGTCCTTCCGATTACCGCCGCCCTGACCTTGTCGCCGTCATCGAAGGTGTTTATTCCTGCCTCAAACTCCTCGATTGTGGCTATCTGATCCCCGGGAAAGGTCATGGCCTCTGACATACCACAGAGTTTGCGCCTTTGATTATAATTGTTTTTAACGCATGGGAGAAAAATCCGGCGCCCCCAGGCACGCGGTGGGAATCGATATTAACCGAGCGCGCCCATCACGGGTTATGAGGGGGCTGGTGTACGAGCGATATGCCAGGGATGACGACTTTGGTGACATCCTGCAGGTAAGGGATCTGCCGGATCCCGTGCCGGGGCCCCATGAGATCATACTGCGGGTGGAGTCTGCGGCGCTGAACCACGACGACATCTGGGGCATGAGGGGGAGGCCCGTGCCGGTTCCGCTGCCGCACATATCCGGAACGGACGCCGCTGGCACGGTCGTTGCCGCAGGCGACCAGGTGAGGGGTATCGCAGAAGGCGACCGGGTGGTCTCTCACGGGAACCTGTCCTGCCGCGTCTGCCGGGCGTGTACCTCGGGCCGCGAGTACGACTGCCCAAGGCGCACCATCTGGGGCTTTCAGACGGGCCCGCTGTGGGGCGGCTTTTGCGAGCTGACACACCTGCCCGAGGTAAACGTGGTGAGGATCCCCGACGGGGTGTCCTTTGACGAGGCGGCTGCCGCCTCGATGACCATGATGACCGCGTGGCACATGCTGGTGGGAAGGGCAAGGGTCACGCCGGGCCAGACGGTGCTGGTTATGGGCGGCGGTTCCGGCATGGGCACCTTTGGAATCCAGATTGCCAAGCTGTACGGGTGCAACGTGATCGCCACCGCGGCGCCAGACAAGCTGGGGAGGTGCCTGGAGATGGGCGCCGACTTTGTGGTGGACCACAGGAGGGACGGCTGGCACAGGGAGGTGCGAAGGATCGCAGGCGAGATTGCCGCAGACCGGCAGGCCACGGTGGATGTGATATTTGAGCACATCGGGGGCTCCCACTGGGGCAAGGAGCTTGCGCTCCTGGGATACGGCGGCACCCTGGTGACCACCGGCGCCACCACCGGGTACGACGTGAGGACAGACCTCCGTCACGTGTTCTTCAAGGGGACAAACATCCTGGGCTCCACCCAGGGAACCAGGGCGGAGCTGGAGCAGGGGCTGTACTGGATGTCCCGCCAGAAGATCAGATCTATAATCGACTCGACGTACCCGCTGAAGCAGGCGGCCCGGGCGCACGCAAGGATGGCTGCCGGCTCGCTCTTTGGAAAGATCCTGCTCAAACCGCAGCTCTAGGCTAGAGCCAGTGGGGGATCTGCAGGAACCCCTCGATGCTCTCCTTTCTTAGCACCTTGAGCAGCGCGTGCCCCTGCGGCGTCGAGAGGACAGGCTTGTCAAACTGGTTGTCCGTGGATATCCTGGGGCATGCCACCTGGATGAACGCGTCGATCCCCTTGAGGTTGCGCAGCCTGTCGTTGGTGATGTCGGTGAGCGCGAAGAGCTGGACACGCTTGCCCTCCTTCTCCAGCTCCCGCCTGAGCTTGAGCGCCGCGGTCTTTGATATCTGGCCCTCCTTCAGGCCCACGATGATGCCAAAGCTGTGCGCGTCGGCCGCCTTGTATATGGACAGGATGGCCTTCCTCTGCAGCTTTGCGGCAAAGTCCGAGACCTCCCTCACCTCGTTAAAGTAGGGATCCAGCACATACGTCGGAAGGTTCGTTGCCAGCGCGGCCCCGGCGGCATGAAAGTTGCTCTGCCCCAGAAAGACGTTGGCATCGGCCACGTCCCTCTTCTCCATGGCAGGATAAAACTCGCACCCAAAGATCTGGCCGTCGTTTAGCTGCCCCTTGCCCTCGCCGATCTCGGTCCTCACCCCGCCCCGCTCCAGCGTCTCCCTCACGTTGTCAATCTCGTGCAGGTGCTGGCTGTCGGTAAGCAGCGAGACGATCCTGCCCCTGAGCAGCTCGGCGCACTTGGCTGCCACCGCGTCAAACTTTATGTCGTCGTAGGCGTTGATCATGACCACGTTCCCCTCAAACTCCTCCACGTTGACGGTGTGGCCCACGTTGAAGAGCACCTCTGCTGCCAGCGTGCGGGCGCCGCCGGAGTTGAGGTCACAGGTGCCCCAGGTGGCATCGGCAATCACATAGGCCGGGATTCCAAACCGCCGCATTACGCTCTCTGCGGCATCCTGAACCTGCGGCAGAATGCCGTCGGGCCCGTTGAGCGCCACAGACACCGGCCTGCGCTCCTGAATCACGGCAAAGATCCTCTCTAGGTCTACTACAATCAATTTAGATGTGTGCTGTGTGCGGTTTTAATTTAAACCCACCCGTGCCATGACGCCGTCCGCACCTCCCGGGGCGCCTTTGTGCCCGGAACCGCGGACGCTCACAAGGCAACCCAAAAATGTGCCTGGCACGTTGCGTTACCGATGGGACACACCACGCTGCAGATCGGACTGGACGACACAGACTCTGTCCGGGGGATGTGTACCACGTTTCTTGCGTATGCTATGGTGGGCATGCTGAGGGACCAGGGGGCCCGGTTTCTTGACTATCCTCGCTTGGTCCGGCTCAATCCCAACATCCCCTGGAAGACCAGGGGAAATGGGGCCGTTGCGCTAAAGGTCAGGACCGATGATGCCCCCAGGCTCAAGGAGATGGCCCTGGATATGATGGAGAGTCACGCAGACACGGCAAACGGGGCAAATCCAGGCCTCGTCTTCCTCGAGGGGGACGACATGCCGGGGGAGATGAGCCGGTTTGGCAGCCTGGCCCTGTGGCGGCTGATAAGAAGGCAGGATGCCAGGAGGCTTGTCCGGCGGTGCGGCCTCGAGTCGCACCACCTGGGCAACGGCCAGGGGCTTGTGGGCGCCATCGCAGCCCTGGGGTACCGCTTTGGGGACAACACCATGGAGATGCTAAGCTACAGGAGGGGCGACAGGTTTGGAACTAGGCGCGACATATCCGCCCCCAGCGTCAGGCGGATGCAGGAGGAGGTGCCGTCCACCTTTGGCAGCTATGATGTCCGCCGGGACAGGGTTCTGATCACGCCGGGCGGGCCTGACCCCGTATTCTACGGAATCCGCGGCGAGGATCCAAAGTCCCTGCTGCGCGCATCGGAGATGATCAAGGCAGGCGAGCCGCTGGCAGGATACCTTCTCTTCCGATCAAACCAGGGCACCGGGGATCACCTGCAGAACCGCCTTGATGCCCGTGACCTGAGGCCGTATGACTCGGGTGTCATATCGGGCACGGTGGCGGCAAAGCCCGTGACTGGCCGCGGCGGCAACGTGTTCCTTGATGTCGTCTCCGGCGGCAGGAACGTCTGCTGCGCGGTATACCGTGAGACCGGAATCGCCACAACGGCAGGGGAGCTGATTGCGGGGGACGGCATCCAGGTGGGCGGCGGCATCCGGCGGGCGGCGCCGGGCCGCCCCAGAACCCTGAATGTGGAGTTCATCAGGGTCCTGAGGCTGGCGCGGGGCACGGTCTGGACCAATCCGGCGTGCCCGCAGTGCAAAAAGAGGATGAAGTCAAGGGGGCAGAACCAGGGGTACCGGTGCCAGATATGCAAGATGCAGAGCCCTGTCAGGGTGTCCCGGCCGGTGCCACGGGACATCCGGCGGGACCTCTACATCCCGGCCGTGGGCGCCCACAGGCACCTGACAAGGCCGAGGCAGAGGCTGGGCCGGATCAACAACGCCGCGTTTGACGACGAGCTTCCGTGGTTTGTGGTGTATCGTAAATAGCGGGGAGTAGATTTGAACTACTGATTTGCGGGTATCTCATCACTGATTATGAGCCCGCCGGGATGACTTTGTCCCAGATTCAAGTCTGACTTCCCCACCCCGCTGATACACAAAACAAAAAGGCCGTATATACGCTTTATCCAACGAATGGCCCTGTCCAAAAGGGAGGAGTTAGGCCTCCAGCTCTGCCGGCCCGGCTGCCACCGGAACCGTCAAAGCCGGAGACCCAGCTTCTCCTTTCTGTACAGGGCCGCCAGCATCACGTACAATATAGATCTGTCCGTATTGTCCAAATATTGTCTAAGCCGATACGCCTGGGATGGTTTGGTTTGGGAATTATATAGTTAAGTGAACTGCCGGCGCCGCCACACGGCCGTGGCCTCCCGTCCCGGCCGATCATGCGGTTCGGCAGACCGGTCTTCCCGGTTCCAGACCGGCCGGCGGCTGTCCGGGTTTTTTGACGCCGACCTGCATCCCGGGGCAGGCAGGAGCCCCGGAAAGCTACGGCTTTGTTGCGCCTTTCATATAGGCAAATGCCGGATCCATACTTGGGATGCAGTCTCAGACCGATCCGGCATTGTAAGACGAGAATTGCATTCAAAAGCGGCCAAAACCCGTCCTTTTCGGGCTTTTTGTTCCGAGAGCCGTTCATGCGCGATGCCGGCCCGGCGCCAGTGAAGGCCTGAAACGCGCCGGCAGGCGCAGCGGAAATGACGGACGTGACAGTGCGGACGGTCCGCACGGCCGGAGCGGCACCGCCATATCTCCTTTTTATATTCGGCAGGTATTTGCATGCGGTAATGAAACCCATCATGGCAACCGCAATTGCGACAACGGTAGCGGCAACAGCAACGGCAACCGAGCCGGCACCAAAAAAGTGGTCAAAGCGCTCAATAGATGGCACCATGATGCGCACCATAAAGGTGGACTTTGATCAGTCGGCCGAGATGTCGGATCTCATATCGCGCCACATGGACCAGCAGAGGTGGGCGTTCAACATGGCCGTCAAGGAGAAGCTGAAAGACCCCAGGACGACAAAGTTTGACCTCAACAACATGCTCACAGGATGGAGAAACGGAAAGAAGTGGATGAATGGCGGCTTCCTTGCGCAGAGGGCCGGCCTCCTGCTGGGCTTGGACGCGGTAAAGAAGTTTATGGACTCCAACGGCAAAAAGCGCCGCAACAAGTCATTATGGAAATACCTGGCCAGGCGCCACAGGGAAAGGGAGGGCATCAATGACATCGACATCAACACAGCGCCCAACCTGCCGTCCAACAGGTGGAGCAACAAGAGGAACAAATGGACCCACACCAATGACCTGTTCAAGAGGAAGGGGGAGCAGCTGTCCCTCTCGGTGTTCGCGAAGCCGGTGCATAAGGGCAACAACATGGTGATGCTCCCCGACATAGGCACCGTAAAAGTGCACGGCGACGTGGAGGGGCTCGACATGCGATCCTTTCAGCTGGTGGAGACGACGAAGAGGACCACGAAGCGCACCGAAAGCCACAACAGGACGTACAGACTCCACATCCAGATCAGGACAAAGGCGCCGGAGCCCGCGGAATCCGACACCATACGCGGCATCGACATGGGAATCGTCCACGGCGCCGCCACCGTCGACCTAGATACCGGCCGCCACGCGTTTCATGACCTCCCAAAGGACTGCAGGAGGGCCAAGGACGACGACCTGTCCAGGATGTACTCCGAGCTCTCACGGAAGCGCGGCGGGAGGGGCAACCGCAGGATCAGGCAGGACACCAAGGAGGGCGCGGACTGCGGGAACGGAGCCAACGATAAAGATAACGGTAACGGCGGCGGCAACACGAGCGGCAGCATCGGCAATAACAACACGCACGGCCACAAAAAAAACAAGCCGAGGAAACCAAAGTCAAGAAGCTACAAGGAACTCCAAAGGAAGATCAGGAAAAAGAGGGAAAAGCTTGCCAACCGCCAGACGAACTGGGAAAGGCACGCGTCAAAGAAGATAGCCGATGGCGCTGGCACAGTGGTCATGGAGGACTTGGACCTCGTGAACATGACTGCAAGGGCCAAGGGAAAGGGCAGCTCCGCCAAGACCGGGCTCAACCGCGAGATGGCCTATTCCCGGCCCGGCACGTTCCAGCGCCAGATCGGGCAGGCGTGCGCGAACGCCGGGGTGACCGTCATAATGGTGGATCCCAAGGGCACGAGCATCACATGCCACCAGTGCGGCCGCGAGGACGGGAACTCCCGCGTGTCGCAGGGCAGATTCAAATGCGCCAATGACAACTGTTACAATGACGTCAACGCGGACATCAATGCCGCGTATAATATTGCCTCCAAGGCGAAAGCCGTGGCGGCAGGGCGGCGGGGATCGTCGTCTGAAGGCGCGAGAAGCCAGCGCGGGATTGCTCCCGCGCGTTCCGCAAACAGCACGCGAGAGCCAAGCGTGGGAGGCAATGCAAGAGCGCCAGCAAAAGACATGGGTGCTGTACACTCATGTATATAATTCCCTAGCAAAACGGGTCAAGTCCGAGGGCAGAGCGCCGTGGCGCATCCCACCGGCCATTCCTTTGGGTCGTGCAGTGCAGCAGGATTCGCATGATGTGGCTCTGTCCGCTGCTGCCGTCCTTCCGGGATGTCCCTGCGGTTCTGTGGGGCGTCTGGTGAGGGTGCGCGCGCCAGACCGCCTGCATGTCATGCCGGAATGGCCTACTGCGGCTCGATGGTGGCAGGCGGCTTGCTTGAGATCGTGTATGTCACCCAGGTCACGTCCTCGATCTCGTTGGTGATCCTGTTGCTGATCCTCTCAAGGGTCTCATGGGAGAGCCGCGTCCAGTCGGCGGTCATGGCGTCGACCGAGTTGACTACCCGGACCATCACTATGCTTCCGTACCTCCTCTCGTCGCCGACCACCCCCACCGCCCTGTCGTCTCCCACGGCGGCGTACGCCTGCCACACGTCATCATAGACGCCTGCCTCCAGGAGCACATCCTCCACTATCCTGCTGGCGGTCCTTGCCACCCGGAGCTTTGCCGGGGTCACCTCCCCGATGATCCGCACCGCCAGGCCGGGGCCGGGGAACGGGTGCCTCCTGACTATCCTGTCAGGCACGCCCAGGATCCTTGCAACCTCCCTCACCTCGTCCTTGTAGAGGTTCCTCAGCGGCTCCAGCACCTTAAGATCCAGCCAGTCGGGCAGCCCGCCCACGTTGTGGTGCGATTTTATCACCGCCGCGGGGCCCTTTGACACCCCGCTCTCGATCACGTCCGGGTACAGCGTTCCCTGGGCCAGCCAGGAGAACGGCCCGTTCCTCTCTGCAAACTCCGAGAAGACTCTGACAAACTCCTCTCCCACCGCCTTACGCTTGGCCTCGGGGTCTGCAACCCCCCTCAGTCCCTCGAGAAACCTCTCGGCGGCGGAGACCGCCGTAAAGTTCACGTGAAAGTTATCCCGGAAGATCGCCTCGATCTCGTCCCCCTCGTCCTGCCGGAGCAGCCCGTTGTCGATGAAGACCCCATGCAGTCGATCCCCGATCGCCCTGTGAATCAGCAGCGCGGCGACAGTCGAGTCTATCCCGCCGCTTACCCCGCACAGGACGCGGCCCTGGATCCCCGATATCTCGCCCACCGCGCGATCCACAAACGCCTCCATGGTCCAGTCCTGCCGGGCCCCGCATATCTTCAACACAAAATTCTTCAGGATCTCCGTGCCCTTCTGTGTGTGGACCACCTCCGGATGGAACTGTATCCCATAGACTGGCCTGTCGGTGCCTGCGATTGCGGCGGCCCTTGCGTTGCTTGTGTGGCCTATGATCTGAAATCCCGGGGGGATCTGCTCGGCCTCGTCGCCGTGGCTCATCCATGCCCGGACAGACCGGCCGATGCCGCCCAGCAGGCTCCCGTCGTCATCCACCGTGAGCAGCGACGAGCCGTACTCCCGGTTTGCCCTCTTTACCCTGCCTCCAAACCTGTCCACTATGACCTGGTGCCCGTAGCATATTCCAAGGACCGGAAGCCCCAGGTCAAATATCCCTGCCGCGGGGACGGGCGCATCGGCGCTGTAGACGCTGGACGGGCCTCCCGAGAGTATTATCCCCCTGGGGTTGCGCCCCTCCAGCTCCCCTAGCGTGATGTCGTAGGGGACCAGCTCAGCATACACCGAGAATTCCCGGATCCTTCTGCATATGAGGTGGCTGTACTGCGAGCCAAAGTCCAGGACCACTATTCTGTCCATGCGATCACTCGATCTTTTCCAGCATGCGCGAGAGTGTCCAGCCGATGGAGCTCCTGATCTCCTTGGCCCGGTCCTTGGTGCGGTAGTTTCTGACTATGATCCGGCGGAGCTCGCCGCCGTCCTGCTCAAGCAGGCACTCGATCGCCGCGCCCTCCGCGGCCTGCTCGTCCTTTCTCTTCATGTCGCCTATGATCCTGTCCAGGAAGAATGTCTTCAGGGGCGGGATGTCGGCCTTGAGGCCCAGTCCGCCCTCCAAGGTGATGGCTATCTCGTCTGCTGCGGTGTCAAATCTGGCAAGCCTCTTGCCGCCCCGATCTCTTCTGATGAACTCCCGGTCCGACCCGGGCGCCGGTTCCTTTGGCGGCCGCGTCCCGGCAGTGTCAGAGCCCCCCGGGGCCGGATCCGGCCCGGCTGGCGTGGGCGCCGGCACCTTTAGCGATGATGCTCTGGTGTAGCTGGAACTCTTCAGGATCAGATCCAGAACGTGGATGTGTCTTCTGGCATACTCAAGCCTCTCCTCGAGCTTCTCGGCCTCCAGCGTGATGCGCTCCCGAAGCTCCAGCACGTCCTTCATCTCCTCATCGGGATACTGCATGGTGTTACTGTATGTAATTCCCTATTAAAACGCTAAAGGACGCTCCGGATCTCCCCGTAGCCGATCTTCCTGATTCCCGGCAGGGCCCTTGACGTGGTGCAGATCTCGGCTCTGGACTGCGACGCAAGCCACACCAGAAGATCCTGCGCCGTTCGCATCTTTCTCAGCTTGACTGGCCTGTCGCGCCTGCGGGTGAACGAGTACCGGCCGATCCTGTCCCCAAAGTCCATGCCCAGCAGGATGATCCTCCTTGCCCCAAAGTGCTCCGCAAGAAACACGGCCCTGTCCCCGTCGGTAAACCCGCCAAAGTTGTGTATCTTGCCTTGCTCTGTTGCCTGGGTGGTCCCGATACACCTTGTTAGGTTCTTGACAAAACCCAGCCTGTCGATGTTGTCGCCGTGGGCGTGGACCACGAATATGGTGTCCCTGTCTGCCACCCTCAGGGCCTCCAGGTCACCGTCAAGGTCAGTCACCACCACGTCTGCCCCGATGCCGTTGCCCGTCAGGGCGGCCAGCACCCCGTCGGCCGCAATCCTGGGGATGTCCAGGAACTCCTTCAGGGGCGCCATGGCACGGTGCAGTGACGGGCCGGCCCCTACCACAAACACTACCCTGTCCTCTATTGCGTCTGCCAGCAGCCGTACCGGCGTGTGTGTCCCGATGGCCGCATCAAGTACGCGCGCCGCCCTGACGTCCTGTCCCTCATCATACCCGAACTCCCTTAGGATCTTCAGATACTTGCTGCGCCAACCCGGTACCATACAACTCAAATTGGTTTACCTTCCCATAAACTGTATGCACACCCTGGGTGGAGTGCGAATCGGCGGCACCGCGCCGGTGCGCATAATGGGCATCCTCAATGTCAGCCCCGAGTCGTTCATGAAGAGCTCCGTGAGCTCCGCGGCCGGATCGATTGCCGCAGCGGCGGTGCGCATGGAGGATGAGGGGGCCGACTTCATCGATGTCGGCGGCATGTCGACTGCGCCATGCGCCGGGATCGCGATATCCCAGGACGAGGAGGTACGCAGGGTGACGCAGGCCATCAGGACAGTCCAGGACGTCTCCTCACTTCCAATATCCGTGGACACGCCGAGATCCGCGGTGGCAGAGGAGGCCCTGGATGCGGGAGCCGTGATCCTCAACGACATCACGGGCCTGCAGTACGACTGGGGCATGGCAGACGTGATAGAGAGATACCTGCCCTCGCTCATCCTGTGCGCCCACAGCCCTCTGCCGCTGCGGGGGAACCCGGTGTCCCATGCGCGGCTCCTCCTGCGGGGCAGCGTGGATGCGGCAGAGGAGGCGGGCGCGGATCCGCGCACCATATCCGTGGATCCTGCCATCGGGTTCTTCCGCAGGCGGCGCGGGAGGTTCTTTACCCGGACCGATCTGGACTGGGTGCGCAGGGACATCCTTGTGCTTCAGAACCTGCAGGGGATCAAGCAGGATCTTCCCGTCACGGTGTCGGTCTCAAACAAGTCGTTCATAGGCAGGCTGATGGGGGCGCCGGATCCCGCAGACCGCCTCCCGGGATCCCTGGCGTTTGAGGCGATGTCGGTTCTGATGGGCGCCGACGTGGTGCGGACCCACAATGTTGCCCAGACCCGGGAGGCGGTGCGCACCGCAGAGCGGATGCGCCGCTAGGAGCGCGCCCTGCGGGGGAGGCACCCGCGCCCCGGCGAGTGCGCCGGGACTGGCCGGGGAGCCCCAGCACGCCGGATCCCTGCAGCACACTCAGATCGCAAACCTGCACACCTCGATCCATCCGCTCTCCCTTGTCTTGAAGATCGCATTGCCTGATGTCCTGTCCTTCTCCATCCTCATCATGTCGTAGTGCTGCACAAGCGCGCCGCCGAGACTCTCTACGCGCGCCGTTATCTCCCTGACGTCATACCTGGTGATGTAGATTAGGCCGGAATCGGCGGCAATCAGGTCAAACGGATACTGTGCTATGTGGTTCCTCTCCTTTGCGATCGCCTCCGACGGAACCAGGTACTCCATGATGACCTGGTTTGTGTTGGTTCCGGTTCTGAACCTGCCGATCACGTCCCAGAGAATGTAAGGTGGCAGGTAGTAGGATATTCCCTCAAATATGACAGTCGAGGGCTCGTCGGGGCGCCATCCCTGCTCGACTAGACCCGGTATGATCGTATCCGTACTGTACATGTTTGTCGTGATGCACCGGATATGATCCGCGATGGAGGGATCCATGGATCGCATCAGGCTGCTCTTCTCGTCCATGTTCTTGATGTCGATCTCAAAAACCCTGCACCGGCCCTGTCGCGCATGTATCTCCAGCGAGAGCGCGTCAAACCCGGCTCCGAATATCACGACCTGCTCGATCCCGCCCTCCGCCGCGGCCAGGCGCTCCAGTCCGAGTATGCACGACTTTCTGTTCTTTACGATCTGGTCGTAGTGTGTCCAGTATCTGGCAAGCTTTACGTGGAGCCACCTGCCCGAGTCCAGGTTCAGCATGCCAAGAAACCTCCTTGCAAGGGGACTTGTGTGCACCCGGCCTTCTGCCAGCAGGATTACCGCCGCGGAGGTGGATGAGATGTTCTCTGCCTTCAACTGCAACCAGTTGTTGCTGGTATCTACGGCTCTTTCTAGTTTGCCATGCGATCCGGCGGCCCTGCCACGATCCGGCAGTGCAGGGGCGGATCCCTTCGCATCCGGCGGATGCCGATCCCAGGCTACTGGGGGGCTCCTGTCCCTGCAGGGGATCGCGCCTCCCCCCATCAGGGGGCGGAGGATCGTGCGTCTCAGGTGGCTGCTGCGCCCGGTCCGGTGTGGCAGGAGGCCTCGAGTCCCGCATCCATCCCACAATTTAAATAATAAATTGCATTGGTGCATATCATGTTACAGCCAAGAGGGGCGACCGTATCAAAGTTCTCCGTTCCCGTGCCTGCAATCCTGGTGCTGGCGATAGTCTTTGTTGTCGGCCTGTTTCTTGTGGGGTTCGATCAGGGCCACGCACTCAGCATAATTCAGGGCCCTGACGCCTTTGAAGAGAACTTACTGCACGAACTGTTCCACGACACGCGACACGCTGCAGGTTTCCCCTGTCACTAGCAGACCATGAGATCAACCATTTTTATCATTATTGTGCTACTGTCGGGCGCCGCTGCTGGCGCCATTCACGGCACGGTAAACCTGGCGATAGTCGAGCCGTACCTGGATCGGGCCACAAGCATAGAGAACCAGAACCTCTTTGCCGCAGACGAGGCGGACGACACGTTGGAGTTCTGGGTCGAGTACGACTCGTACAGGTACTGGCAGAAGGGCGGCCAGGTTCTGGCCAGCGTCATCCTGGGCACCTCCACCGGCGCCCTGTTTGGCATAGTCTACGCCCTCTCCAGGAAGTCCATTCCCGGGGATCACGACATCCGAAAGGCGCTGGTCTTGGCGGGTGTCATGTGGCTGGCGGTGTTTCTGATACCGTTCCTCAAGTACCCCGCAAACCCGCCCACGGTGGGTGACGGTGACACCGTGGTGCTGCGCGGGGCCCTGTACTTGGCGTTTATAGCAATCTCCGGGCTCTCGGCTCTGGGCTTTTGCATGCTCTCAAGGAGGCTGCGGGGTTCCCGCAAGCTGCTGGCCGCTGCGGGGTACGGCATCCTTGTGGGCGCCGTGTTTGTCGCAATGCCAGACAATCCAGACGAGACGACGGCCCCTGCCGATCTGGTGGACGGCTTTCGCATAATGTCTGTGGTGGCAGTCTCCAGCTACTGGCTTGTCCTGCCGCTGATTCTGGGCTCGCTCTGGAACAAGCTCCGGCCGGACAGGCCGCTCGCCACCACGTAGCCCGGGTGCGGCCGCATCTCCGAAAGTAATTAAATGATCTGCGGGCATCCTGTCGGTATTGGATAAAAGGCTGCGAATCATGGGCATTGCGGCAGCAGTTGCCGCATCGGCGCTGATCCTCAGCTCGCCCTCGGAGACCATCCCGCTGCCGCGACCCACCGACCCGGAGCCCGAGGGCAGGCCGGTGGAGATCCTGGCTACCAACCTGGACAAGCCCAGGGGCATAGCGGCCTCCGGCGACAGGGTCTTTGTCACGGAGAAGGACGGGAGGATTCGCGTCGTGGAGGGCGGCGCCCTGCTGGAGCGGCCCCTTGCCACCCTGAGAACCGCAGACGTCTTCGGCGGCGGGCTGCTGGGGATTGCCACGCATCCGGACTTTGAGGAGAACCACCTCCTGTACGTCTACTTTACCTATGTGGAGGGCGGCGAGCTCCAGAACAGGATCATGAGGATAACCGAGTCAGAGAACAGGCTGGTGTCTGCTGAGACCATACTGGACGGGATTCCTGGATCACCCTTCGCCAACGGCGGGTTCCTGAAGTTTGGCCCCGACGGCAAGCTCTACGCCGGTACCGGCTCCGTCTCTGACTCCTTGCACCTGTCACAGGACGCCGACTCCCTGGCGGGGAAGATACTGAGAATAAACGACGACGGCACGATACCAGACGACAACCCGGTTCCCGGCTCCGCAGTGTATGCGTTGGGGTTCCGGGATCCCCAAGGACTGGCTTGGAACGAGTCCGGGGATCTGATCGTGGCAGACTTGGGGCCGACCAAGAACGACGAGATAAACGTCGTGCAAAAGGCAGGCAACTTTGGCTGGCCGGACCAGGAGTGCCAGGGGAACCCGGAGTTTGTGGACTCGGCCATATGCTATGATCCCGCAATCGAGCCGGGGGGCATAGTGCTCTACTCCGGCGACAGGCTGCCGCTGGAGGGCAGGCTTATAGTGGCGTCCCTGAGGGCGGTCAACCTCTTCGAGCTGGACATGGAGGAGGGCCTGGGCTCCCAGAAGAGCATCCTCAGCGGACTGGGAAGGGTGCGCGATGTATATGAGGACGGCGACGGAAATCTCTACGTGATAACGTCAAACACCGACGGAAAGGGCTTTCCGGGCCAGGACGACGACATGCTCCTGAGGATAGTGCGATGAGCCGGGACTCGGCGATCCCGGGATTCTTTAGGAAGAGCCACCGGGAGCGCCTGAAGATACTGGGCGATTTTGCCGGCCTGTCCGATGACGAGATGGATATCCTGGCCCAGTCCACCGGGGGGATCGGGTTTGAGCAGGCAGACAAGATGATCGAGAACGCAATCGGGACCTTCTCGCTTCCCGTGGGGGTGGCCACAAACTTCCGGATCAACGGCAGGGACCACCTGGTTCCCATGGTGATCGAGGAGCCGTCGGTGGTGGCAGCGGCCTCAAAGGGTGCCAAGACCGCCAGGGTTCGCGGCGGGTTTGCCGCCGAGGCCGACGGATCCTACAGCACGGGGCAGATCCAGGTCCTGGGCGCCGGGGAGGGCTCGGCTGCCAGGCTCGCCGAGTCCGAGCCGGACATCCTCAGGGCGGCAAACGCCAAGAGCTCCACCCTCTCAAGGCTTGGGAAGGGCGCCCGGAGCGTCTCCTGCAGGGAGATACGGACCGACTCCAAGGACATGCTCATAGTCGAGCTGCTCATAGACGTGGGCGACGCCATGGGCGCAAACGTGACCAACTCGATGTGCGAGGCAGCGGCCCCGCTGGTGGAGGAGGCCACCGGCGGCACGGCCCTCCTGAAGATACTCTCAAACTACTCCACCCGCAGGATGGTCCGGGCATCTGCGGTCTTTGACCGGGAGGCGGTCGGGGGGCCGCAGGTGGTCGACGACATAATCGACGCCTACCAGTTTGCCCGGCACGACGTGCACAGGGCAGTCACCCACAACAAGGGGGTGATGAACGGCATCGTGGCGGTGGCAGCCGCCACGGGACAAGACGGCAGGGCCATCGAGGCGGCCGCCCACGCGTACGCCGCCCGGGACGGAACCTACAGGTCCCTCACCGAGTGGTCCAGAGACGGGGACGGAAACCTGGTGGGAAGGCTGGAGGTTCCCATGGCCGTGGGCACGGTGGGCGGAATAGTCAACGTCCACCCCCTAGCCAGAATCTGCAGCAAGATCCTGGGCGCAAGATCTGCAGGCGAGCTTGGCTGCATAATCGCCGCGACGGGACTGGCCCAGAACTACAGCGCCATCCGGGCCCTTGCCACCGAGGGAATCCAGAAGGGCCACATGAGGCTGCACGCAAGAAACCTGGCGTCCGCCGCGGGAGCCGCCCCCGGCAGCATAGACGGGATCGTCGACAGGATGGTCTCCGAGGGCAACATCTCGCTTAGCAGGGCAAGGGATCTTGCAAACCGGGAGTAGCCTGGGCGCCTACTCCCTTCTGGCCGCGACGGCCCTGAGCTCTGCGATCACCTGCCTGACCAGGTGCCTCGTCTTGTGGTCGGCGGCGTATGTTATCGCAAAGTAGACCCCGGCGCACAGCGCAAGCTGCAACACCATCTGCAGGACATGCTCGAATATGTTCTCCGGGTACGTTATGACGTGGTCAGCGGTCACATAGTATACCGCCATAAACGCCAGCGTTGATGCGGCATACACAAGAATTCGCCTCTTTGGCAGCGGGATCCTTATCGTCCGCCTGACCAGGATCCAGAGGTATGCCACAAACGGAACGGACACCACCGCCGGCAGCAGGGACCAGATCGTTACCAACTGTATCTCGGCGGCGCCGCCCAGCAGCAGCAGGATCACGACCAGGATGGCTATGTACAGCGAGTTGTTGATTATGAGCAGGGTGGGCACCATGAAGAGCCTGCTGCGCAGCATCTTCCTGAATCCTGGATTCTGCTCCACGTCGACCTTCTCAAGGCCCGTCAGTATGTCGTTGGCAGTGGAGATCAGCGCCGTGGTGAACCTGTAGAACGTCAGGAATATGACGGCCAGGTACGCCTCCTGGTACGCCGAGTTCAGGATAAAGAGCGCTGGCTTGGCAAAGACGATTGCGATGCCTGTCAGCGGAAGCAGGAAGAAGAACTGCTTGGTCAGGTTCTCTGCGATGTACTTGTGGTTCTTTGAGGCCAGCAGCTTCGGGTACACCGCCTGGGAGACCATCTTTGCATGCGCCGGGATCTCCGAGATGACCATGGCCGCGGCAAAGTACGCCACCCCCACGACCGAGCCCGTGATCAGCGGAAATATGACTATGCCCGAGCTCCAGATGTTGCCCCCCAGCCTGCTGTAGATGGGTATCCACGACAGCCTTATCCAGCGGTACAGGAATGCGGGGTTGAACCTCTTGACCAGCCTCTTCCTTGCAAAGATCATCTGTATGATGATCTGGCCGATATACGCCAGGACGACGGTGACGATCGTCCCGTCTATCCCGAGGTCCAGGAGGTATACCAGAACCAGTCCCAGGGGAATCTTGGTGCCCTCAAAGGCCAGTATGCTGTAGCTCACCTTGTGGGGCTGGTAGCCAAGGTTGATTGCCTGGAGGGCCCCGTTCACAAAGCTGGCCGGAATGAGAAGCATGGACAGGACCATTGAAAAGTAAAACTCGGGGGCCACCCCGGAGTAGACGGTTACCAGCGCAAAGTACAGCGGCAGAACCCCCAGCGAGAGCATCCCGCTGGATATCACGGACGTCTTTGCCACTGCCTCGTCCCTGGCAACCTGCCGCAACGTCCAGTACGAGACTGCAGACTGGGATATTGCGACGTAGGACAGCATGGTTCCAAGGATGCTCCAGATGGCAAACTCCTCCGGCTCCAGCTGCCGGGTGACGATTATGACAAAGATGGCTCCCGTGACAACGCCTATCAGCGACACCGCAAACGCGATCAAGCCGGAATAGGTCACGCGTATGTTGTCCATAAGAAACCAACAGGTCTGAAGTTAATAGTTATTGTGAGCGGCTGGCGCCCGGCTCTCCTCCGAAGTCCGGTAGCCGGCCGGCACGCTCTGGGCTCGGCGCATGCCACGCTCCCGTGCTGGACCCCGTCCCCAGAGAGTTGCGGCATCCGCCGCCCGGCCCGTGCCCGTCCTGTCGCGGATTCTGATACCGGCAGGAGATATTGCACCATGTTTGGGCATTTCTGTGATAAATTGCGGCCGGCGGCCGGCATTCTCGAGAAGTCCCAAGAAAAATGAAATTAATATTAAATTTTCTCGAACAAAAAATTAAGCATTGCTTAATTTGATCTTAGGATTTTTTATCAATGCCTTAACCGGTATCATGATTAGTAGAATGTCCAGGATACACTTGCAGTGCAGGGAGTGCAGAAGAGAGTACGAGCCCACCTTCCGGTACGTGTGCGAGGAGTGCTTTGGCCCACTTGACGTGGCGTATGACCCCGTCTCTGTGACGCCGGACACCTTTGCGGGCAGGGAGCAGACCTACTGGAGGTACTTTGAGCTTCTCCCGATCTTGGACAAGTCAAACATCGTCGACATAGGCGCCGGCATGACGCCGCTGCTCAGGGCCGACAGGCTCGGCAGCGAGCTGGGGATAGACAACCTGTACATAAAGAACGACTCTGTCAACCCAACCTTCTCGTTCAAGGACAGGCCTGCGGGCGTGGCCGTCTCCAAGTCCCTGGAGTTTGGCCTGTCCGCTGTGGGCTGCGCGTCCACCGGAAACCTGTCGTCTGCCACCGCGGCGCACGCGGCAAGGGCCGGACTGCCATGTTACGTCTTTGCCCCCAGCGACATCGAGATGGCAAAGATCGCGCAGGCCCTCTCGTACGGGGCCAGGTACACCCCGATCAAGGGCACGTATGACGACGCAAACAGAATCGCCGCATACGTGGGGGACAGCAAGGGGTATGGCATTGTAAACATCAACATGCGCTCGTACTATGTGGAGGGCTCCAAGACCCTGGCCTTTGAGGTCGCAGAGCAGCTGGGCTGGAGGGTGCCGGATCACCTTGTGGTTCCTGTGGGCAGCGGCGCGATGCTCAACGCGATCTGCAAGGGCTTTGAGGAGCTGCAGCAGGCCTCCCTGCTGGGAGACGTCTCACAGATGAGCGTGGAGGCCGCACAAGCGCGGGGATGCGCGCCTGTCGTGGACGCGTTCAGGGGCAACCACAGGGAGGTGACGCCCGTCGAGCGCCCGGACACCGTTGCCAAGAGCCTGGCCATCGGCGACCCAGGGGACGGCAGGTACGTCCTCAAGCGGCTCGCCCAGTATGGCGGCTCTGCGGATGACGCCACCGACCAGGAGATCATGGACGCGATACTGCTGCTGGCAAGGACAGAGGGAGTGTTTACCGAGCCTGCCGGCGGCGTGTCTGTCGCGGCGCTCAGGAAGATGGCCGAGTCGGGCAGAATCGACTCGGGCGACACCGTCGTGTGCTACATTACGGGCAACGGCCTCAAGTCGATCGAGCCACTGATGCGAGTCCTGCCAAGGCCCCAGGCGGTGGAGGCCGATCTGGGAAAGATCGCGGCGGTGATCAAGTAGTGGCCGACGTTACGTTCACGATTCCATCCGTCCTCAACAGCGGCGGCGGCGAGAGGAAGGTGCCGGTGTCCGCATCCAGCCTGGCAGACGCGTTCAGGGTGATCGCAGATCAGATGGGCGCCGACTTTGCAAGGAGGGTGCTTGACGACGACGGCTCGCCCAGGGCGCTGATCAACATATACATCAACGGCAAGAACGCCAAGTTTGCCGACGGCATCCAGACCGCCCTCAAGGACGGCGACGACATCTACATCCTTCCCGCGGTGGCCGGCGGCTCTGGAATGTCAGGCCGCGACCTTGACAGGTACTCAAGGCAGATAATGCTGGAGGAGATAGGCTACAACGGCCAGCTGGACATCCGCAGGGCCAGGGTCTGCATAGTGGGCTCCGGCGGGCTGGGAAATCCGATAGCGTCGCGCCTCGTGGCCATGGGGGTGGGAACCGTGAGGCTGGTCGACAGGGACGTAATCGAGCTCTCAAACCTGCACCGCCAGACCCTGTTTGATGAGGGGGACGTGGGCCAGGTCAAGGTGGAGGCGGCGGCCGCACACCTGCGCAAGATGAACTCAGGCGTCCTGATCGAGCCGCTGGCTGTCTCTGTAAACATGTACAACGCGCCAGATGTGGTGGACGGATGCGACGTGGTGATCGACGCGCTGGACAGCGTCAGCGCAAGGTACGCGCTGAACCGGGCATGCGTCAAGAAGGGGATTCCGTTTGTCACGGGGGCCGCCGTGGGGACCTCGGGACAGGTCTTTACCGTCCTGCCGGGCAGGACTGCCTGCTACCACTGCATGTTTCCCGAGCTTGACGAGGACTCGATGCCCACATGCTCAATTGAGGGGGTGCATCCGCCGGTCCTCTCGATAGTGGCCGCCATCGAGGTGGCCGAGGCGGTCAAGATAATGCTGAAGAAGAGCCCCAACCTGTCAGAGCGCATACTGCATGTGGATATCGAGAACCTTGACTTTTCGTTTACGCGCACGTTCCGGGCCGAGGAGTGCCCGGTGTGCGGCTCCGGCAGGGAGCGGGAGGCGCCAAGGCAGGAGATGATCATCGAGGAGCTGTGCGGCCGCAACCGCGGCCGGCGCACGTTCTCACTGACGCCAACGCAGTCAGCGGATCTTGACATGGAGCGGGTCACGAGAATTGCAAGGGAGAAGGGGTTCACGGTGGACAACCAGGGCGATCTTGGGCTGTCCGTGCGCACGACCGACCTTGCCGTCAGCTTCATGAAAAAATGCTCGGCCGTGGTGGTGGGGCCCCGGGACGAGGACGAGGCGCTGCATCTCTACTGCTCCCTTCTGGGAAGGCCCCCGCTGGTCAAAAGCCGGTAGGTTCCCGTTCCGCCGCGCGCGGCGGGTGCCCCACGGCGGGCTACAGCTCCAGATCAAAGAACCTGGCGGTGACCGAGAACGGCTCGGTGAAGTTCCCGCCGCCAAACAGCGTCGAGTGCATCATCATGCCGTAGGTGCCGGTCTGGTTTATGGGTACCTGCAGCAGCGTGGATGTGGCGTTGAGGCCGCTCACGTGGAAGAAGCCCCCTCCGCCGGAGAAGCTGGTGGATCCCAGCCAGTCGTTGCTGGGCCAGCCGGCCAGGTGCCCAAAGACCCCCGAGGGCACGTTTGTCTGGATTATCTGTCCCGCGGGATCGATTACGAACACCGACATGCTGCTGTTCTCGTCGCTCCAGGACACCTTGATGGCGGCCGAGTCTATGTCGGGGTCGCTGATCTCAAAGTGGTAGTGGCGCCAGTCCCCGGCCATGTACCTGCTCAGCATGTCAAAGGAGCCCTTGACGTACCCGTTGCCGTACATGACGTCGTTTGTGTCATGCCCCCCTATGCGTACCGTGACGTCATTGGAGTCTATGGCCTCCTTTACTACATAGGAGACGGGCGCGTGCACCGCGCTGCGCTCCCCCTCAAAGGTGATCACTCCCTGGTACACGCCGACGGCCGCACCATGAGGGGCTACCACCGTGGCAGTCACTTCGGCGGTGCCCCTGCCGGGCACGTACGCCTCCCGATCGTCCACCCACACAGCTCCCCAGTCGCCCCGGGAGTAGTAGGATGCCGACAGCGTGTAGTCTATTGCCGTGGCGTTGTTCTCGGTGAGACCCAGCCAGTACGAGTACCGGCTCGGCACCGGATACACGCCCACCACCGGCTCGTGCTGGAACTTCGAGTCGGGATCCGTCACCCTCATCTCCTGGACAGTGCCCCAGGAGCCGGCCCGGCTGACCATCGACAGCTCGTCGCTGGATATCCGGGTGTTGCCGTCTGTGTCGTTCCAGTCGTACAGGTACAGCGAGGCGATCTTCATGTCATCGGCATAGATGACAGAGTCGGTGCTGTTCATGAAGGCGTCAAAGTCAAACGTGAGGCCCAGGATCATCAGGGCGGCATCCTCGGGCACGGGATACCGGTAGTCAAAGTAGTCTGCCAGCGTGTCAAACCCCTTGACGTCTGAGAGCCGGATGTAGTTTGGCGCATAGATGCCTGAGCTGTTCAGCACCGGGTCCTGCTCGTGGGGTGAGGTGGTTCCTTGGTACTCGGTCCTCTTTATCAGCTGCAGCGTCTGCGGCGTGACAGAGACGTTTATGGGCAGGATCGAGGGGTTCTCGATGGTGAACGTGGTCGTGCTCCGCTGGCCGGCCTCCATGCGCCCGGCAAACCAGGAGGTGGCCGGCAGCGCCGTGTCGGGAAGCACGAACCTCTCGGCCCCGAACCCGGTATGGTTTACCGCTTGCATGGCCTCGGCCAGTGCAGCCCTGACGTTGCCGTAGGTGGAGTTGTTGTGGACTATGAACTGTCCGGGCTCGCCGCGGGCATACGCCACCGCCCGGGTCGCGTTGACCAGTCCGCTGCCCTGGGTCAGCGGATCGTTGCCCAGGTCGCTGGCAGTGGACATCAGGATGCTCTTTATCAGAAACGGATCCGCATCGGCTCCGCGGTCCCGCAGCGCCTCGATCACCAGCGCCGCGCTGCCTGCCACCACAGGGGCCGCCATGCTGGTGCCGCCGTACAGGGAGAACGGGTTGTTCTCCGGTTCCCGGACCGACTCGGTCACCGGCGCCGGCACAAAGCCATAGGCCCCTATCCCCATGATGTCCGGCTTGGGATCGCCTATGATGCCCGGGCCGCGGCCTGAAAAGTCCACCACGTGGTTCCGGTGCGCGGTGGTGTTGCCGAAGCGCGGCTCCCCGTCAAAGCTGCTGTATCCCACAAACACGTTGTTCGTGGTGGCCCCGACGGTGATCCCAAAGGACGCGGTAGCAGGTACCGACATGGCGCCGTATCCTGGACCGGAGTTTCCTCCGCTGGTCACCATTGTGATGCCCGGGTAGTCCGGATGCATGGACTTTGGCGTTACTATGGCGTTGTTGATCAGGGACAGGACATCCATGCCTGGTGCCGCATCCAGGTTGGGAAACGCGGAGACTCCCCAGCTGTTGGAGACTATGTCCGCCCTGGTCTGGTTCGAGTAGGTCCAGGAGGTGTCGTGGTTGTCAAACCCGGCAGCCCACATCCACGCGTACAGCACGTCACCAAACCACAGGACCTTGATGGGGAGTATCTCGACCTCGGACGCCACGCCGGCGATGTTGAACTTTTCACCGGTACCGTAGATGTCGTACTCCCTCTGGCCTGCAGACGCAACGGTGGCGGCGCTAGCAGAGCCGTGTCCATAATAGTCAGTCATCAGGCCAAAGAAGTTGCCTGCGGGATCCATCGGGGGCAGGAGCGTACCGTTGACTGCGCCCAGCGCATCCACCTCTTCGGCTGTGTAGTCCGGCTCGATGACGCTGTGGACGTCTAGCACCCACGCGCCCACCGTGCCGCTACTGTAGTTGTCCCTTCCGTCCCCGTCAGAGTCGTACACCAGAAACTCCTTGCCCTCCCCCAGCTGTATCTGGGTCTCGTCGGTAAAGTCAAAGTCATAGTCCGGACTCTCCCTGGGCTCCAGATCGAACCTGGTATAGTCCTCCCAAGAGGTGGACATGTCAGGAATTATGGTGTCGTATACGCCGGCCTCCTCTGCGTCCACCACAAGTATGGGCACCACCTGCGCCGCAAGGAAGATCCCGCCGGGCGCCGGCTGGTATATGACGCCCAGGTGATATACGCCGCTCTGCGATACGATATAGTCGCGGTTGTCCGTCCCTATCTTCAGGTCGTTTATCATGGTGCCGTTGAGGACCGGACTGCTGCCGCCATACGGGTAAAACGCGTTGTACACCTGGATCGTGGTTCCCGTGTTCCCCTGGTTCAGGTCCAGGAACACGCCGTCGTCTGAGACGTATACCCGGGAGGTCGCCCCCTCAGGCAGGTCGCCGGTGTAGTTTCGCATGACGCCGAACTCGTCTATGTTGGCAACAAACGTGGCGTTTGTAAGCACGATGCCCTGGCCGTCGGCGTCAAGCATTATGGGCCTGTTCAGCTCGTCGCGGGCAAGGGAGTCGCGTATGTCGGTGTTTGAAAAGTCCACGCCGGTGTCGGCGATGCCGACTGTAACGCCCGAACCCTGATACCCCAGGGCGCGGTTCACATGCCTGGAGCCCACGATGTCGCCGATTCCTGAAGCGTCGCCGCCCATCGAGTCAAACTCCAGCTCAAAGTCCTCTATCACGTGGTATCCCATCCTCTCCATGGATGCTCTCGCGTTCTCCGGAAATGCGCCCACGGAGAGAAATCCCGTATCCGTCCTTGCCGTGTATGCCATATTCTCCGCAACCTGCGGGAGCCAGTTGCCGGTGCCTTGGCCAAACACTATGTAGCGTCTGGGAGGTTCGCCCTCCGTCCAGGCGGCCCCGTCCATGTGTATGATGCCTGACTCCGTGGGTGCGGGTCGGGCCTCCTCGCGGACCTGCGGCAGATCGCCGCCGAGCAGTCCGTAGGCGGTGCCTGATATCAGTGACGCCGTCACGATCACTGCTATCAGTCTGATCATGGCTCAGATATGCCGGTTCTGTATAAAAGCCATTGTTTGCGGGGCTGCCTGCCTACCTGCGGCGCGCCAGTATGGCTATCTGCAGGGCCACTATTATTGCAATGGATCCCACAATGGGAAACAGCAACGAGTTGAGCTGCAGTGACGCCTCCACTATGTTGTCGACCGACGCGGACATGAACCTGACGCTGGAATCGATGGTCTGGTTTGCTCCCTCCAGCGTGGAGCCAAATCCCGCTATCTCCGCCTTGAGTACCCCAAGCTCCGTGGATGTCTCATTGAGGGCGCTGTTGAGTCGGATGATCTGCTCTGAGATGCTCTCGATATCCTGGCTCATTACCGTGGTGGCCACAGAGCCGTGGGAGGTTGTGCCCTGATGGAATGCCACCACGTGGAATATGTAGGTGCCCAGCTGCCGGGGCGTATAGTCCACAAAGTGCAGTCCGCGGTGAAGCGTGTCAAAGCTCTCGGTGATGTCCTGTACGGTTCCGTCGGGCAGGTGGATGTGACTTGTGTCCAGTATCTCGTCTGGGGATCCCTCGATGAGGAGTCCGTCGCTCGTGGTCTGCACAAAGACTCTCAGCGAGGATCCCAAGGCGGCGGTCTCGGGCGCAAACACCAGGGTGCTGATGCTCCGCTCGATGGGAACCTGGACAAGATCAGACGAGGGCGCAAACCTGATGTCGATCGACTGTGACAGCGCCGGGTCTACAGTGCCTATGATCTCGATGGCATAGGTGCCGTAGGGAAAGTCAGTCGAGGCCTGGGGCCACACCAGCAGGACATGGTTGAACGTCCCGTCCTCTCTTGTGATCTCTATCTGGTCGAACTTGGCAAAGGCGCCATCGGGCGCGCGCAGCCTTATGATGAGATTCTCCCCGGACTCGGCGGTTCCATACAGAAGGAGCGGCTGGCCGCTGGCGTACACCACGTTGTCTGCAAATATCTCGGCCGCACTGGCGCTCTGGGTTCCGGCGGCGGTTGCCGCGGTGACCATGAGCAGCGCCATCAGCGGCACGGTTGTTCTCATTCAGATCCCTGATTGGTCTGCTACTAGATATTGGTTCTGTTTTTATAACTCTGTTTCCTAATTATTTCCAGTCACGCCTAATGGCTCCAAAATCAGGCCAGACTAGGCACGCCAACTGAATTTGAGCATCATATCAAGCATTTT
This sequence comes from Cenarchaeum sp., assembly GCA_965206845.1. Classification (GTDB taxonomy): domain Archaea; phylum Thermoproteota; class Nitrososphaeria; order Nitrososphaerales; family Nitrosopumilaceae; genus CAYGAM01. The sequence goes on from OZ242221.1 coordinate 1,095,173, forward strand.
CAACAAGAAGCCATATTGATCAGAGAGGCGTGCCGGTAGTCAGGCTGCGAAACATGACCACAAACACCTCCTCTCCGAATACACCCGACCCACATAATACTAAAAAATCTTTCAATCCGAAAAAATGCAGGCTCCAGTACGATGACCGCAAGTACATAAACCGTGGTCGGCTGTACGTGCTTCAGATAAGCATGGCGATCCTAAAACAGGGCCTGGAGGAGCTAAATCATGGAAAGGTCGGCCGTCCGTTTGGCTTTTCAAACGCATGCTTTGCGGCAGCATCCCTGTTCAGAAACGCCACGGGCATAAAGTACAGGCAGCTGCAGGGCCTGGCAGAGACAATCGTCGGCAAGGTAAACGCACCCACATACTCGGCATTCCAGAAGAGGATGACAAAACTCAGCTGCACTTTTGATGAGAAAGGCAGTGGCAATACGGCTGCCGCATGGTTCTCAGATGGCAGCACGAGAACCGAGATAAGCCTGTTTGCCTTTGACTCCACCGGGCTCAAGCCTACAAACCGCGGTGACTGGATGACAGCAAAGTGGGGCACGAGGAACTTTGTTTCCCAATCCAAACATTTCGCACTTTTACGATTAATTTGATCCGTAAACAGCGTCAAGTCGCACGAGAATCGTGTTCCTTGTGGCAACTCAGATGCGTTTATCGAAATTGGGAAACAAAGTTTGCAAAGCGCAAAGGATATTAAATAATGCGCCGGACTGATGGCATGGCACGACGCTCGATACCGGTATGCTTTACCAAGGAGCAGCTGAAGAAGCTGGAGGAGTACGGCAGGCAGAACGGCACACTCAACTCAAGCCAGGCACTTGAGAAGCTGATCAAAAACGCTCGGACATAACCACATCCGTCTTTTTTCCCACCCATGCGACGCCGGATCCGCGGATCGGGAGATCCCGGCCCCTGCGCGCAAGGACCGGCCTGCGGTTGAGCTGCGTCCTACAGACATAGCCAAACGCGCCAAATCGACAGAGCCAATTCCAGTTCACATATGCCCGTAGGACACAGCCATGCGGTTGCCAAGACTTGAATAGACGTGGCACCCATATGGTGTATGTCACTGGGGATCTACATAGCCGTATTGGTACTGGCGATCGTTGCCGTTGTGATGGTAAAGCTGATTCGCAGCACCAGCAAGACGAGCGCGCTCTCCATGCAGAGCAGATGCACGACATGCGGCCGCAAAAAGGGGTTCCTAAAGTGCCCGTTCTGCCATCCGAGCACCGACGACCGGCCACCGGAGTGGTAGCCGCATCCACAAACCGCTATAATCTAATGGATTTTGCAAGATTTTTCATGGATTACCTAAGAACTATATGTCATCATGTGAATAATCTTATAAAAAACACCATATATGCATAAAATTCATATTAAAATATTAAATACTAAATTTGCGTAGGATAACCATGCCGATGGGTCTAACCTCTATCGACTAATCGGGCGTGATCCCGCAGGACAAATGGTGAAAACAGACCAACGCGTGTCTGGAAGGGGAGGAAATCTCCCATGGTCCTGCAGTTTAGGGATCACGCCATTGTCTTGTTCCTGCGGGTGTCACCTCTGCGCATCGGCGCGTCTCAGGTCGGCGAGCCTCCTCTTGATAAACTCTATCGGCTCAACCGGAGTGGGATCCGTTCCTGACATGACCGCCCTGTATATGGTGGAGTAGTCCAGGAGGTAGATCAGGTTGATCATCTTCCCAAGTATGTTTCCGTCCACCGAATGGATGTCATTGTGCTCGATGCCCCTCTCTGCAAAGAACTCCTTCAAAACGGCCCACCTCTCCTTGGTCTTCTGGTGGTCATCGGCCCCGTGGATCAGGATCGGCCTGATGCCGGACGGGCCGCACCAGGACACAATTCCGTTGTGGCATGCCTCTATGACGTCCTCGGTGATGGCGTGCATCTTTGCGTTCTCCTGCAGCGAGTTCTTGAATCTTGTTGCGGCTGCCTGCAGTCCCCAAGGGTAGTATACCATGGGAATGCCGGTAAGCCACCGGGCCAGGGATATGGCCGGGTTCTCCACGCAGAGGTTGGAGGACGAGATCCTCTCTCCTGTCTCCTGTATCTTCTTCAGCGAGTCGGTAATGTCGCGTCTCATTACGGGCAGGAACGACTCGAGAACCCTGAGTATGGAGAACATGTATGCGGGAAACGACGCCCGCGAGGAGTGCGCCATGGGAATCTTCCTGTAATTGATCCCCTTTTTGGCGCAGAACTCCTCCATCCTTCCGCCGCTGGAGAACGCAGCCACCTGGCACCCAAGGGATGCCGCCTTTGCCAGCACGTTGAGCGTCTCCTCGGTGTTGCCGGAGATGCTGGTGGTAACCACCAGGCTCTTTGAGCTGACCGTTCTGGGCAGCTGGTACCCCTTGACCACGTCCACGTGAATGGCGGTCTTGGAGAGGATTGCCGAGAACACGTCCCCGATCGTCCCGGATCCGCCCATGCCTGCAAAGACCACGTGTGAGATCTCATCCAGGTCTATGGCGGGCAGATCTGTCCCGTAGAACTCCGAGGCCGTCTCGGGCCAGGTGTCGTAAGCCTTGTGCATGTTCTGCCTGTCGAATCTTTTTAGCGTGTTAGTATCCATCAAGTACCTGACTAATTTGTCGGGATGCGCCCTGACAATATAAAGCAAAAAACCTGGCACCGGCAGGAGTCAGCGGCCCGGCCTGCTTTCTGCCGGAGCCTCCGTTCCGTCTTCCCGCTGCGGGGGTATGGCACGCCTGCGGCAGGCCTACGGCTCGAGCACGACACGGTCGCGGCTCATCGAGATGACGGAGCCGCCGGATCTTTTGACGCCGCGCTTGAGCTCCCTGTCCATGGTTGCGACAATGCCGCCGTTCTGCTTCACATGCCTGAGTATCTCCCTGTCCGCAAAGTCGCCGTCCATCTCTATGATGTCCATCCTTCTCGCACGTTCAAGAACCGCAGATATCTCGGGAGCCCTTCGGGGATCGTCCATGAGCCTGTTCAGCTCCGACAGCGCGCATGTGGGAACCGCAAACCGAACAGGGCCTATCTCGGCCTCAAACGTGTCGATGTTCCTGATGCGTCTGGTGAAAAGGTGGATCAGAAAGCTGGTGTCGCAGATTACCCTAACCAATGGTTCCCGCACCGATGAGTCTCCATCTGTCCGCTATGCGCCTGCTGATGGCCACATTGTCTGACTCGAATATGCAGACGGGCCGGCGGAGCTCGACTGATATATTCTCGTTTCTTACCTTGGTGACCTTGGAGAGCACCGGGGCGGTGCCTATGTTGAGCCGCAGGGCCTCCCCGTTCTGGATCGGCGCTACCTTGGTCTCATCGGTGGCGCCCACGACGGCATCAAACAGGCTGACTGTGATCTGCGCTCCCGTGGAGTTCTCGGGCAGGGTTCCCGGCCTGCCGATTACAGATCCCACCAGGGAGTCCCTTCTTGCAATTGCAGGATCCAGCCTTGTGCCCACGGCCACCAGGCCGCCGGGCCTTACCGACTCGACGGTTCCGGCAGACGTGCCCAGCGAGACCACCTCGGTTAGTATGGGTTCGTACGCCCCCCTCTTTGTGGTGACGATCCCGGGCTTGATCTCGATCTCGTCTCCGATCTTAAGGGTTCCCTCGGTCAGGCTTCCTCCCACGACCCCTCCCTTGATGTCTGTGATCCTTGAGCCGGGCCGGTTTACGTCAAACGAGCGGAGGACATGCATCACCGTGCTGCTCTTCTCGTCGCGGATCGGCGTCTTGATGGTGGACTCTATCATGCCGATGAGCGCGTCGGTGTTCAGGTTCGACTGTGCCGAGATCGGGATTATGGGCGATCCCGAGGCGCCGGTTCCGTCCACAAACGCGGCAATGTCGTTGTAGTTTGCCATGGCGTCTGTGTATGATACCAGGTCTACCTTGTTTTGTATCGTGACAATCTGTGTTATTCCCAGGGTCTGCAGGGCCAGCAGGTGCTCCTTTGTCTGCGGTTTTGGCACCTTCTCGTTGGCGGCAACAAGGAGCAGCGCGCCGTCCATCAGCGCAGAGCCGGAGAGCATGTTTGCCATCAGGCTCTCGTGGCCCGGACTGTCCACAAAGCTCACCACACGGGAGAGCTCGCTCTTGGAGCCGCAGCCGGGACACTCTGGTCTGGTCGAGTACCCCAGGGGATCCTCGCAGCTGGGACACTTGTAGAATGCGGCATCTGAGTATCCGACCCGGATTGTAATCCCGCGCTTGAGCTCCTGGCTGTGCACGCTGGTCCACTGTCCGGTCAGCGACTGGATCAGGGTGGTCTTTCCGTGATCCACATGGCCTGCGGTTCCAATGTTGACGCAGGGCTGGTAGCCGTATTCTTTGATGTACCAATCAGGAAGGGACTCTCTCCAGTGCAATATTCCAAAACTATGCGGCTGTTATGTTAACCTTCTTTTTTGCTCGGCGCGGCGTCTGCTCCCCGCTCTTCAGGCAGCTGCCCGTCAAGCCTGCAGTTTATCTGGTATGTCTCTTCGGATACCTGGTTGCCCCGGATCAGCTTTCTCACCCTCTTGCCCTTCTCGGCATCCTGCAGGCCCACCCCCTTGGAGAGCAGGACGTACTTTCTTGCGCTGCCGTGCACATCCTGCCGCATGGGAACGCCTGACCTGTCGCTGCCTCCGGTGATCCTCATCTGGCCTGCGAAGCTGGCTACGGCCGCATCCACCTTGCTGCCGATCGTCTGTCCTAGCAGGGCGCTGCCCTCGTTGTCCCTGAGCTCCTTGGTTATGGATCTGCCCTTGCTGTCGGATATGGTAAGCTTAAAGTCAGTCAAGCAGACGACAAAAGCGGCGCTCCACTAATTAACTTTTGGAGATCAAACGATCCGGCCCCTTGGCCGATTCCCGGCCGCAGGATACTCCGGAATCGGCCCGCATCCGCTCCGGTGTTGATTGGGGCGCGGGGGTATAATCTCCGCATGGTTTGTAGTGCGGGAGATGGGATTCGAACCCACGAACTCCTAGGAGATAAGGACCTGAACCTTACGCCGTTGACCAGGCTGGGCGACTCCCGCATCCCTTCGTCCTAAAAACTGGAATAAGTTTCTTTTTTATTCCGCTGGTCGCGACACCCGAATCAGTCCACCCGTTTCGTGCTTGGGCGCGTCCTCGGGCCCAAACCTACAACTCCAACCTGTGACGAACTACTTTTGCTGCCCGGCGGCACAGCTGCCGGGCTGATCCCCTGTTGGCGCGGCAACGGCTGCCAAGAGTGCAGGAGATCCTCGTCATCATGCAGCTCTGGCTTATGCTACTCCTGTGGGCAAGACATAGGCGCAGCTATTCCAGGCTTGAGGGCGCGCCGTGCGCGATCGAGATAGGTATAATAGTGCACATCTGTTTACCATAAATCGTAATTGTCCAGATACGAGTCTCCAAGAGTCAATGCCGGTGCGGCAAAGGTGGTCTTAATAGTGCTCATCGTACTGGTTGTGGCGGGCTTGGTGGCTGCTTCTTCGGTAAAGATTGTGGAGGCCGGAACAAGGGGCGTCCTGCTTCACTGGAGTGCGGTAGATCTGACACAGCCGCCACTTGAGGAGGGCCTGCACTTTGTGACTCCCTTTGCTGATGATGTTATCAATGTCGAGGTTCGGACCCTCAAGTATGAGAGATCGACCACGTCTGCCTCCAGGGACCTGCAGACCGTCAGAACCACCGTGACCGTAAACTACCACCCGGAGAAGGAGATGATCCACTACCTGTACAAGAACCTGGGGCTTGACTACGAGAACAGGGTCATCCAGCCGGCAATCGAGGAGACCGTCAAGCAGGTGACTGCCAACTATAACGCAGAGGAGCTCATTACAAAGAGGCCGCTAGTAAAGGCCGACATCCAGGACGAGATCACCGACAGGCTCAACGAGTTTAACCTGGCAACAGAGGTAATCTCGATTACGGACTTTGAATTCTCACTCCTATTCTCCCAGGCAATAGAGTCAAAGGTGGAGGCAGAGCAAAAGGCATTCAAGGCGGAGAACGACCTGTTAAGAATCCAGGTTGAGGCGCAGCAGCAAGAGGCCCAGTCCATCGGTATTGCAAACGCCAACATTGCGGAGGCAGAGGGAGAGGCAAAGGCGATCAGGATCATCAACCAGGCCCTGGCAGAGAACCCGAACTATCTGGAGTGGTTCAAGACACGGGCATGGGACGGAAAGCTGCCGCTGGTGGTCGGCGAGGGCGGAACCCCATTCATTCAGATACCTATTTCTCCGTAACGCTGGGGAATTACATGCCATAGCTTCTGAACAGTTAAAATACCAAAGCAACCCATAGGTAGGCATGGCGCTTGTAATAATCATACCGCTGATCGTCATTGGGATAGTTGGTACGGCAGGCTACCTGATCTACCGGTTTCTAATTTACGACATGATGTGCAGCAGGACCGTTGAAAAGACGCTCCGCGAGTACAGCATTGCAAAGACCCAGTCCCAGATCGTCAGGGAGTACCACCATAGCCGGGGAAACGACATGTCAGAGAGGGAGGCCAGGGTCATGGCAAAGCACTACCGGCAGCACGAGCCTGATCAGTTTTTGGCCATGTATGAGGCCACAAGGGACAGACTAAAGAGCGACAAAGGGGAATAGGCCACGCTCTGGGCGTGTCACAGCCTGTCCGTGGAGCTTCCCATATGCCACTGCCCACATCCTGCATCCACGTCGAGTTCGGGGCCGCTTGCCGTACCGAACCTGGCGTGAAGACCAGAGTCTGGCGCAGATCCAGTCCAAACGAGAGCAGGATCCGACCCCGCCGGTTCTGGCCCATAAAGCAATTAATAGAACAGGGGCGCATGGTGCTATATCATGTCAATGGGTGAAGTGGATACTCTGGGTATGCTTGCAGAGAAGCTTGACAACCTGTTTACCGACTCCCAAGGGTACTATGAGTCATTTCTGGAGACCAACACCCTCTACAAGAACGGCAAGCTGGACGACAGGGAGTTCTTTCAGAAGATGGGCGACTACATAGTAGCATACTCGGCCCTGGAGTTCCTGTCGATCAAGGTGATCATGGAACTGAAAAAGGCGCTGGGCAAGATGGCCGGCGGCCAGGCACCGGGAGGCACGCAGTCTGCCGGCCTGATGCCGGGCATGACGCCTGGCATGATGCCGGGAATGGCCATGCCCCCAAGAACGGGAACTGCGCAGAATCCGGCCGGCCCGCCGGGTGTGGTATCGACCCAGGACGCATTCGGCCAGCCAGGAACCCTTCCAACGCCGGATCCCAGGATGATATCTGCGCCCAGGGCGAACCGGTGCTCCTCATGTGGGGCGGGGCTCGGGGCCGGTGCAAAATTCTGTACAAAGTGTGGGAACAGAACCTAGGCCAGACAGGACACCTGGAATCGTGATCCACAGATATTGCAACAGGGCCTATGCCGGGTCACACAGTGTGCCGCACTGCGGACAGAACTTGGCAGCGGATGCCATTTTGGCGCCACAATCGGCACAGAACTTTCCGGTTGCCGCGTCTGACGGCGTGCCGTATATGCTGGTAGACTTGACGGCACCGGTGGGAACGTACCTTTCGTCGTCCACTATCTGCACGGGCTCAAAGTCCTTCTCCTCCACGAACGTGTAGAGCCGCGGAACCGTCTGTTTTCTGTCTGCGGGATCCGGAACCATCTCCCCAAGCCAGAACGCAAACCGGGTTAGCGTCAGATCCGGTGTGGAGAACGCCAGTGTGTGGCTTGACATATAGTCCTGGGACGCCTTTCTTCCGTCAAAGACCTTCATGTGGGGTGTATGCCTTTGTGGGTTTAATAATTTGACGTACTGGGAGTCGTGGTTGGTGGATCCGGTTGCGTCCATGCCTGCCAGGCTCCGGGAGGCGGCGCGCCAAATATGGGAGTGGACCGGGGGGGAATTGAACCCCCGACATTCGCGTTGCGAACGCGACATTATACCACTAAACCACCGGCCCCTGCTATAGCAGAGTTCGATCCGTTTTTATTCATTTTCTATTTCTGCCAGTGGGCAGAACATGTTTCTCCGGGTACCGACACCCTGACCCGCATCTAAAGCAATACACCAAAGCCAGCACGCCACACGGCGTGGCCGCATTTGGGGTTATTGTATGTAGTACGCAGCTACCATTTGACTATATTTATTAACTCGCTAATTCTAGGGTTATAGATGAAGTACGGAATCACCGGCGTGTTTGCTCTTGCAGTAATTGTGGCCGGTACCATGGGCGTCGGCGCGTACGCGCAGGACGGCTCCGATTCCGGACTGTCCGGGGAGATCCGCCTTGGCTTGATCACGCCGCTCTCGGGCGACGTGGCCCAGTACGGGGAGGAGAACCTGGCGGCAACAAACCTTGCCGTAGATGACTTTAACAAGTACCTTGCCGACAAGGATGCCGGCTGGTCAATTGAACTTACGATAGAGGACTCGCAGACGCTTCCCACAGCAGCGCTGGAGAAGATCCAGTCGCTGCGCGCCAAGGGCATAAGCATAGTGCTCGGGCCCTGGTCCAGCGCGTCGCTGCAGAACGTAAAGGGGTACGCCGACTCCAACGAGATGCTGCTGTTCAGCTGCTGCTCCACATCACCGCTCATTGCCATCTCCGGGGACTCCGTCTTTAGGATGTCACCGGACGACTCCAACCAGGGCACCGCAATAAGCAAGCTCTTCGATGACGCCGGAATCGAGGTCATGGTGCCGGTATGGCGCGAGGACGCATGGGGAACCGGACTCCAGGACGCCTCACGGCTGTCATTTGAGTCCCGGGGCGGCATAGTCGACGATGGCTTGGGCTACAACCCGGAGGTCAGCGAGTTCTCAGTCGAGGCCTCAATCCTGGCAGACACCGTGCAGGGATATGTTAATGATCACGGCGCCGACAAGGTGGGCGTGCTGTACGTCGGGTTCGGCGAGGTGCTTCTGTTCATGCAGGCCGCATCAGACTACGAGGTGCTCGGCGACGTAAGGTGGTTCGGCAGCGACGCCAACACAAAGGAGTCAAAGCTGGTGGAGGACTCCATCGGACTCGGGTTTGTGACTGACACAATGTACACCACCGTGCAGGTGGCATCAGGCAAGAACGATCTCAGCCAGTATGTCGACAGCTCCCTGAATGAGAGCATCGGACGGATACCAAGCACCTACGCAAGCTCCGCATACGACATGATGTGGCTGATGGGACTGACTATAGAGAGGGAGCAGAGCACCGATGTTGCGGTGCTGACCGCGGCGATACCCGAGGTTGCAGAGGAGTATGTTGGGGCCTTGGGCTCCTCGCGCCTCAATGACGCAGGCGACCTGGCCCAGACAAACTACGACGTCTGGGACATAAGGGACGGCTCATGGACGCTGGCCGGGACGTACTTTTCGGCATCAGACACCATAGAGTTTGAGGGCGCCATGATGGACGATGCCATGAAGGACGACGAGATGATGGATGATGCCATGAAGGACGACGAGATGATGGATGATGCCATGAAGGACGACGAGATGATGGATGATGCCATGAAGGACGACGAGATGATGGATGATGCCATGAAGGACGACGAGATGATGGATGACGAGACTGACGAAGCCACGCCTTCCGGCGGCGGATGCCTGATTGCGACCGCCGCATACGGCAGTGAGCTTGCACCGCAGGTCCAGTTCCTGCGTGAGATCAGGGACAACACGTTGCTCTCGACTGACTCTGGGACGTCATTCATGACGGGCTTCAACCAGTTCTACTACTCGTTCTCCCCTGCTGTTGCAGACCTTGAGCGCGAGAACGCCATGTTCAGGGACGCCGTGAGGGTGGCGATAACGCCTGGACTGTACACGCTGAACATAATGACGCTTGCGGACCAGAACTCTGACGCCTCGGTCATCGCATTTGGCCTACTCGCGATTGCCGCCATGGCAGGCATCTACGTGGCAGGACCGGTCCTGACGGTACACGCCATCCGCAAAAGAGCAAGGCGCGCATAACATCCCACAGGCGCCAGCAGCAGTAGATACCTTCTAGTGCCATTGCCAAACTCGATCCGCACGCAAGAGAGGAAATGCGCACCAATCAGGACTGGGATATCTGCGGGGATCTGTTGGCGTGTCTGCTTGTACATGCTTGAGCACCATGGCGGCCACACGTCGGCCTTTTAGCCTGCATGCCGTGCGGCGTACCGGCTTTGGCGGATCGCTTCAGACATGGGTCAGGGTGGCAGTACGCGGAGAGGGCTGCCCGGCCTGCCGTCTGTAACCAAAATCAAATATTGGATGACCGCGCAAGAGTTGTAGAAGATGCTGGATTACAACTACCCGCTGTACAGGCCGCCCTCGGAAGCCCGATCTCTGATCTTTCAGGTTACCTTGGGGTGCTCGTTTAACCAGTGCTCCTTTTGTGACATGTATCGCTCCAAGGAGTATGTGGAGCGACCCTGGGAGGAGGTAAGGCAGGAGATCGACATTATGGCAGAGCGCGCCCCGCAGACCCGGAGGGTCTTTCTTGCCGATGGCGACGCGCTTAACCTGTCCACCGAGTACATGATCAAGATTGTGCGGTATGTCAGGGACAAGTTTCCCGCCATCGAGCGGGTCTCGTGCTACGCCATGCCCATGAACGTGCTCAAAAAGAGCGCGCAGGAGCTCCAGGATATGAGGCTTGCCGGACTGGACATGCTGTACCTGGGGGTTGAGAGCGGCTCTGATCTCATACTGCGAAAGGTCACCAAGGGCGCGGTGGCAGATACCATCGTCCGGTCGGTAAAGAAGGCAAAGGATGCGGGGTATGTGATGTCGTGCATGATAATACTGGGTCTGGGAGGAAAGACGCACTCCAAGGAGCACATACGGGGCACCGCCAAGGTGATAAGCGCCGCATCGCCCCACTATGTGGGGGCGCTCACGCTGTATCTGGAGAATGGAATCAAGGAAGAGTTTCTCACAAAGTTTGGCGAGGCATTCATTCCCATATCGGATTCGGAGGCCTTGGAGGAGCTTGAGGATCTGATATCGCAGATCGACGCGGGGGACGAGATCGTGTTCCGGGCAAACCACGGCTCAAACGCATACATGGTTAGGGGTACGTTTCCCCAGGACAAGCAGGCCATGCTGGAGCAGGTTGCATACGGGAGGCAGCATCCGGAGATCGTGCGGCCCAAGGGCCTTCGTGGATTCTAGTTCGTCCCAAATGTATCCTGATGCGCGCTAAGGCAAAAGGCCGCCTGCCGGTCCTAGACCATCTCAAGGGAGCTATGGTACACGACCTTGAATATGGTGACCTGATAGTGGCCCTCAAAGATGTTGATGACCACGCCGTCATGCACGTTCCTTACCCTGAACTTGTACTCGTACTCGCCAGCCTCATTGACATCTGTCTGCGCAAAGTGCACCGCGCTTCCGTCAAGCTCGTGTATCTGAATGATTACAGGATAGCCAGCAACGTGGTTCGCGATCTTTCCTTTTACATATGCCCAGGGAAGAGTGTTGTCCTCAGGGGCATAAAAGAGTAGGCGGGTCTTCTCGATGGCCGTGCTGCCATCAAGCGGAATCATCTCCGTGTCCGGCAGTTGTCCGTCGTCTGCTGATGCAGAGGTGGCCCCTATGTACAGTGCTGCCAGGGTGAGCAGAGCTGCCGCCATTACCAGTCTCATACATGTGCTCTGCGATTCCCCATTAAAATATTTTGCCAGATTTGTATTGGCCATGCCTGCAAAAAAATCTGGAAGTAGCTGCGTTGGTTGCGTACCTGACTGGAGGATCCATACGATCCCCAACCCCGATCCGGGAGCCGCATGTGCCTGCCCCGCAGGGGTGACGTCGACCGGCCTACGTTGTCAGCTCTGGTTTTAGGGTCCAGACTGTCCCCAGAACCACAAACGGGATGGAGATGATTCCGATAATTCCAAGAATTGTGAAGAGGTGCGACTGGGACACGTCGGGATTGTTTACGATCCAGGGCAGGGGCAGCGACACCACAAACCAGATGCAGGCCAGCAGAATGATCAGTTTGACCTTTCCCTTCTTCTGCATCATGCCGTTTTAACCGCATACGCGCTATTTATTCAATTGCCGTCACGTGCCCTATGGGGCTGCCTGCCGCACTCTGCACCCGCAGGCAGCAGGCGCCTATAGCTAAGAGCATAAGTTCGTGTAGAACGCGGACCAGCACCTATTGGAATCGTTCACAAATAGTCAAAAAAGCAGTGTATTTCACGAAGGATTTGATCCTATAATCAGATTCTTGAGCGCGCCAGCGTCTTACGGATTGCTTACACCCTGAACGAACTTTGTCGTGTCGCTATAGGGGCGGACGATCATTACGGTTACGGAGCCCAGCGTGTTCCCGTTGGGGTCGATCCAGATGGTCACCTCGCGATCCTCTGTGAGATCCAGCTGCTTCTCTCCCAGGTAATCCCACGTAAAGTACCTGGCAGACTCTGTTCCCTGCTCCGTGCCTTCCAGCTCAAAGCGCTCTGAGAATAGTACCTCGTCACCGTCCAGTATGGTGATATCCAGGATCCGCGGCGAGTCCCCGCTGGGCACAAACCTGAGCTCGTAGGAGCCCTGTTCCATGTGGCTCTGATCCGAGAACAGCCCGTCTTGGTACAGGCTCGGGTCGGCCAGCCTAGCCTTGAAGAGTACCTGCGGTCCGTCCCGCGGCCCGCTGTCTGCATAGATCAGGACTGCCGCAAGAACGACTACGGCTGCAAGGACGGCGATAATGCCCCTTTTCACACCTTCTGTTCCGCGCAGACGCAATTAAAGATTGGGCGGCCGGCCCCAGGAGCAGCAGTCTCACGGCTGCTATCTTCTGAATGCTTTGATCGGCGTACATAAGATTAATTCCCCCAGATCGCGCGACCGCAAGCGAGCCCCATGGCCGCCCAGGCGCGGCTCTGGGGTGAGCATGCCAGGCGGCCTTAGCTAGCAGTAATACTGTAACTAGTGAACCATATTTCACACGAAAAATTAAGAACTAACTCCTGTATCTGCTGACATTGACCAACTTCCAGAACAAATGGTCCAAGCCAGCGAGCCCAAGCATCGGAGACAAGATTGTAGACACCTTCAGGCCTAGATCGCCCCTCAAGCCCAAGGTTCAGATGGCCATCGCAAGGCTGCAAAACCAGATTGCCAAGCTTGACGGAATGATACTCAAGCTGAATGAGCGTGACACTAAAATTTTCAAGCGGGTCGTGGATGCGACCCAGATTCACGACGCCGGATCGGCAAGGGTGTTCTCAAACGAGCTGGCGGAGATCCGCAAGGTCACCAAGGTGCTGGGAAACGCCAGGATGGCGCTGGAACAGATCGAGCTTCGGCTTACGACCGCAAACGACATAGGCGATACGGTAACCACCATAGTGCCCACAATCGGCCTCATGAAGAACCTCAAGACCCAGCTGGGAGCGTTCATGCCCAGTGCGGATCAGGAGATCACGAACATGGCAGACATGCTGGGCGGCATAATGCAGGACACGTTCAGCGGTGACACGTCGTTTGGAATGGATGCCGTGGTGAGCGAGGAGTCCGAGGGCATCCTGAGGGAGGCGGCCGCCGTTGCAGAGACCTCGGCGGACAGCAAGTTTCCCAACACGCCTGCAGATACCGGCAAGGTCGCAAACCCCAACGACTCCAGATATATCTAGCGGCGATACCTGCGCCCGGCCACGCTGCACGAACTCAGACATATAAAACTGGTTTTAGTCCAAACCTCAGGCGGAGTTAGTCTAGCCCGGTATGACGTCAGCTTCCCAAGCTGAAGGCCGCGGGTTCAAGTCCCGCACTCCGCACCTACATCTCCCTTAGGGCCGCCCTGATCGAGGCAGCGTCTGGCGCCCCCGGCGTCTGCTTGAGGTACGCCTCCAGGTCCTTCCGTGCACCGTCGGCATCTCCCTGCTCTAGGCGCACGATTCCGCGGTTCTTGTACGTCGGGCCGTACCGCGTCGCATTGATCGAGATCGCCTTGGTGTAGCACTCCTCTGCCTTTGCGTGCTGTTTGGTCTTCAGGTAGTAGTTTCCCAGTCCGCGGTACGCCAGATACGACCTCCCGTTCAGGCTGATGCTCCTTTTGTAGTGTCCGACGCATTCCTGGGAGTTCTGCCCGTTGAGAATCCCTGCCAGAAGCGCATGCGCAGTGGAGTTTGAGCCGTCCAGCTCAATGGCCTCCCTGAGGGATCCGACGGCGTCTTCTGGGCGCCTCAGCAGGTTCTGCCTCTCTGACTCAAAGCAGAGCCTGTTTGATCGCAAAAGCTCCTCGTCTGGCAGAGCCAGATCGGTAATCGTCTGAGGCGGCGCAACCAGGATCGCCAGCCTGCCGTCCTCTGACCACATCTCATCAAACCTCTTCTCCGGAATCACACCCACTTGGTACTCGCCCTTGCTGTCTGCTTGGGGTATGTAGTGCATGACTGTGCCGTCCTCGTTGTTGTACCCCGATATGACCGATGCGTGCTGAATGGTGTTGTGGACTCCCGGCAGTATCACAACAGGTGGAATTCCGCAGTCTATGACCCGCTTCAGCTCGGCCAGGGACGAGTGCAGGATCGGGCACGCCAGTCCGTGCCTCTCTGCCAGCTCCACCCCCTCGATCAGTATGCTGCCGTCCACTGCGGGGTACCTTCGGGCGATCTCCGCTGCCTCTGCCATCGGAAGATCCACATCCCAGTATCTCGATACGGCGTTGATCGCTAGGGGGAGGCAGACGTTCTCTTCGGACACCAGGGGCAGCAACAGGTCGTGATCCGATTCCATGCATGGGATGCCCTGCAGAGTTGTTAAAAACGTTCAGGGTGCCGCTCCCCAAAACTCGGACACATGCCAGCAGCTGGCCGCCATGCGGCAGGCCATATGTTGCCGGATGACGCACGACGGCCTTTGACGTATGGGGCCATGGCAATCTGATCATCCGGAGCTCGTAATCCGGCCAGCCGTCGAATCCCACGAGGTTTGGGATGCTGTCTTACCGATGCACTCAGATCCCGGGACCGCCCCTGGCGCCTTCATGGCGCCTGTCGCCGAGAAAATGCACAGCATGATCAGACACGACGGCTCCGCAAGTACCGGCAGGCCAAATCCGGAGATGGGCGCAGGATGCTCGGATCCGGACACAGGTTCGTGCCCAATGCAAGCACGAGGTTGATGCGCGTAGTGCGGATTAACGGTTATTTCGGTTTAGCGAGTTGCTCTGCATGGTCATAGCCCTTTGTAATCCATCTCATGGCGGTGCCGATTGTTGTCTGTTTGGAGTCTAGTTCAATCCATCCCATTTTGGCTCCATGGGAAAAGGGTCCGATTGCCTTGTTTTTTATTGCAAGTTCCTGTTGATCCTTGGGGAGTCGTATTATGACCTGAAAATTGTTCTTGTTGCTAAACCCCACAAAAAATTTCCTGGAGATTGAAAAACACTGATAGCCAAACATGGGTCTGGTTGTCACGTTTTCCATGTCTTCAACCTTGGCTTTGATTGGATCATAACTGTTCAATGGCGCTCACTTTGGATCAGAGCTTGCGTTCGAGACCTGCATGTAGGGAGCACGACGGTTTCTCTCAACTTGCATCTGCAGCAACATTATGCAAGCGTTGTGCCAGTAAATAATGCTTCTGACGGGCGAGGTTCTCTCCGAAACTCGGGCGCAGACCTACGCCGACTGCCTACACGCTGTTCAAGTACTTCCCGACAGCGCGCGAACAGCCTCTGACGCACGCCGGTACATACGCGGCCGTAATCTTTCACAGACGCGATTGTGGCAGCACCCGGGACAGGTGGGCTTTCGGACATTATGCTGCCCGCCTGTTGTGAACCGGCCAGTTGCGGCGCCCGCAGTCTATGCGCAAAATGCCGCCGCGTGCCGTATCAGTGCGAACCACTTGTTACACCCGTCTATTGTGGCGCCAGCTGCCTCCGCAGGCGTTCTGCCGCCGAGGCCGCTGTGGGGGCGCACGAAGCTGTGATACACGATCAGCAGACGGAAGAGGGCCGGATCTTTTGAGCTGAAGCCGCGTATGCGCGCTATGCGATCCTTGATCTCTCCGTTGAAGCGCTCGTACGGGTTGCTTGTGGCGTGCCTGTAGTGTATGCCCACGTCGGAGATGTGGTAAGGCGGGGTGTTGTGTTCGTATACATCACATCAGTAATCCCAGATGTGCCAGATCTAGCACCTGTGAGAGTTTAGATCACCTCCACCATGCCCATGAAGAGTTCAATTTGGCATGGGTCAAACCCTCGTATTCTGTCGTATGCGTCGTCATTTGTGTCTAAACCTACATGAAATGGCCAAAAATATCTGAGTGGGACCAGCCCCTCACTCAGTCAAATGGTGGCGACTTAACCTCTTACTGGCACATCTGGGATTACTGCACATGCCTGTACCCCTTCTCAAATCCCGCAAGGCCGTCGCTTATGGGGACGTCTGGGCGCCCTCCCGCGGTGGCTACCGCGTCCCTGAACAGGCCAGTGGCATCGTAGCCGAACTTGATCCTTGAGAAGTCATACGCGACTATCTGTCTTGTCTCTGCGTCCATTACCCCGAACATCCACATTGACTCTCCCTGCGATTTGAAGTGGATCCCGTCCACATGCCATGTATGCCACACCGGTATCCCCGCCTTCTTGTGGAACCTTTCGATGATCCGGCCGTAATCACTGATCCATTGATGCACGGTGGATTTGCTGATCTTGATCCCATTCTTCGCCATTCCTTCTACGATCTTGGCCGGGGAGATGCCTGCGGCGCAATCCTGAAGCGCATCCGTGATTACGTGTGGCGGAAAGTGTTTGCCCACAAAGCCGGGGTTGTGCGTGAACCGTCTTTTGCAGTTCCTACACCGGTACCGGCTTACCTTCCAGCCCTGGTTCCTGCGCACCTCGCACTCGTAGCAGTCCTTGCTACGGCAGAACCTGCACGCCACGTCGGGCTCCCTGATCAGCATCTCCTCGAGCCCGTCGTCTGCGAGTCTTCGCTCCCTCATGACCATCCCGGCTACGGCTCTGATGTGTTTGCATCTCCTGTCGCCATGAATGTGGTATGGGCAGGAGCACTGCTAACCCCTCTCCCCGAACGTCACGTCGTAGTATGTATGGATGACTGACTGGGACGACACGCGGTACCGCATGGAGCCGATATCTAGGATCACGCCGTTCTGGATGGTCTCCTCGGCATGCGCGTTCAACAGCGATACGGCAGATCCGCTTCCGCGTCCCTTCTTCCTTGCTATGGCAGGCCTGCCGGTTGGCCATATTTTGATCTTTCCAATTGGTTAAATCTATAAATCGGTGAAAGACAGACCAACGCCAGATGACCACCTGGCAGAAGGATGCGAAAGAGTTTACCGTATCCGTAATCCAAAACCGGAAGAGACGTACCAGCTACAGCTACATACCGAAGCCCATACTGCAGATGCTGAACAATCCCGACGCCCTCAAGTTCACCGTGCGCGATGGCTATATCGAGGTGGGGCGATCCAACGAATGACTTGGTGGGTTGCGCCCGAGTTTCGGAGAGAACCGAGGCGCCGTTAACTTTACAGTCCCCGGGCGCCGAAAAGGTTAGGTGTAAGAACGCGTCACCACAGTCCGTGAGGTGCCAGCGCGGGACGGCCCGTGGCGATGCAGGATGAGGAGCGCCGGCCGGGCGCCGTCCCGCGCTGCTCCCGGCGGGAGGAGCCCGGGGAAGGTGGCCGAGCACTACCGGAGAGGGATGGACCTGTACGAGCGGGGCAGGTACGCTGAGGCGCAGAAGCGCTTCAGAGACTCGCTCAGGGCGGATCCCAAGTACGTCGACGCCCACTGGGGCATGGGGCTGGCGCTGCTGCGCCTAGGCGAGGCCAGCAAGGCGGCCGGTCACTTGGATCGGGCCGCGGAGCTGGGCCCGGCCGACGACCCGCAATGGTACCTGGGCAAGGGTGCCGAGATGATTGGCGTCGGCGATGCCGGCAGGGCGCTGGAGATGGTCGAGCGTGCAATCAGACTGGATCCATCCAACCCCCTCGCGTACTGCTGCAAGGGGGCGGCGCTATCCTACCTGGACGCAGGCGACGACACGGTGTTGTCCCACTACGACAAGGCGGTACGGATGGATCCCGGCGACGCCACCCTGCACGTATACAAGGCGGACGCCCTGAGCGCCCTTGGCCGGGTCGAAGAGGCGCTGGTCTGCTTCGACGAGGCGATACGGCTGGATTCAGGCTACCACGACGCGTCCTACGCCAAGGGCGCCCTGTTGGCGGCCGAGGGCAGGGTCGCCGAGGCGCTCGACACGCTCAGGAGGACGATCAGCCTGGATCCGGCCGGCGCCGCGGCGCACTGCCGCGCCGGGCAGCTGCTGACCAGCGCTGGATACCCTTCCCTAGCCATGGAGTTCATAGACGAGGCCATCAGGCTGGATCGGAACGGCTACGAGGCGCACCGCACCAAGTCCTCGACGCTGCTCGAACTGGGCATGTTCGATGATGCCATAGAATGCGCCGACAGTGCGATAAGGCTGAACCCCGGCGACCCCTATGGCTACTACAACAAGGGGACGTCGCTGATGTTCCTGGGGAGGTACGATGAGGCGGTAAGGTATCTGGACATGTCGCTGGAGCGCGACCCCCAATATCCCAGCTCGCACCACAACAGGGGCGTATCGCTGATGTTCCTAGGGGACGCCTCGGGGGCGATCGCGTGCTTCGAGAGGACCGTCGAGCTGAACCCCGAGCACGTCAACGCGCACGCCAACATGGGGCTGCTGCTGCGCGATCTCGGGAAGCTCGACGCGGCCGTCGAGTGCTTGGACAGGACAACGGAGCTGGATCCGGACAACCCGTCCATTCAGTACGACCTGGCGCTGATTCTGGTGGACTTGGGCGAGTACAGCCGGGCGGCCGCCTGTCTCAGGAAGGCCACGGAGCTAGATCCTGGCTTTGAGGCGGCCGGGCGGCTTCTGGATAGAATTGGGCGGAACGGCGCCCGGGCGCGCCGCCATCCCCGTGGCCGGTAGCCGCCCCCACGTCCCGCCCGCCGTCCACCTCGGAACCTACATGCCCCAAGGGCGCCCCGGAAGATCGATACATTGCGTTTGCCACCAATGCCCCGTGGATGGATGTAGAGGAATATTCGTAACTGTTTTGGATTTTGAAGCGATATTGGCAGGCGGCCGCATGCGCATGGAAGGGCCACAAGTCGTGCGCAGCCTCCCCCGGCCTTGCGGCTTTTCCGATTTCCATCCGGCTGCAGCGCCCGTCTACCCGTCGCCGGAGGCCGCCAGCACCATGTGGTCAAAAAAGCTCCTGCCCGCAAGCCAGTCCGTGACCATGTTCGTGAACAGGATCGAGTTTGCCTCCATCCCCTTCCCGGACCGGTTTCCCCCGCCGTCGCTCCGGGCCGCCACCACCTTCCTGTTTGACCTCTCGACCGGGTTATTGTCGGGCGGGACGCCCGGCACCCGCAGGCAGACGGTCAGGAACCTCGACTCCCTCCTGTACCGCTTCCTGTACCTTTCGATGTTGCCGTCCTTGTCCTCCTACCGGCGCCCCATCAGGGCCGCAAGCTCCGCGTCCAGGCGGTCGGCCTCGGCGAGCCGGATGCCCTCGTCCCCGTCCCTGCTCGCCTCGTAGATCCCCTTGTGTATGGAGAGCAGCTCCTTGAGGAACGCGGCGGTCTCCCCGTCGAGTCTCCTGTACTTGAGATCCCACTTTATTAGGCGCATCTGGTGGTATATGCACATCTGGTGGTTCACTCCTATGTGCAGCCAGCCCGTGTACGAGTCCTGCACCGTGATCCCTTGGAAATCCCCAACGATTCCCTTGAGCGTCTTGCTCGAGCGCGACGTCTCGACCGACATCAGGCAGCCCGTCCTGCCCTGCACGGTTACCACGACCCCCTTCTTTTCCCCCAGGGGCCACCACAGCTCGTCGCAGTGGAGGACCTCCTCCTTCACGAGCCTCTCCCGGACGGCTTCGTAGTCGGGGCGGAGCGCCGTTGCCGTGCGCACCTTCCTGCGATGCGAGCCGGAGCGCGAGACGGGAGCCTTCAGAAAGTCCGCGCTCAGCTCGGCGATCCTCCCATGTGAGAGGCCCTTGACGTTGAGCCAGGCTAGGAGTACCGAGTGATTTGCCGAGACGCGCGCGTTGGGGGCTACCCCCTTCGGCCTGGCCGTGTACTGCTTTTTGCACTTGCGGCAGTACCTCCGCCTGACCGTGCACAGCACCTTCTCCGTGACGACGGTCACGCGCTCGTAGCGCCGCGTGTATTCGCCTGTTACGCCGGACAGCTCCCCGCCGCAGCCGGAGCAGGCGCCAAGGTCGGCCGTCTCCCTCGCGTCGGCCTCCGACTCCTCAAACTGCCTGCTTACCGTGGCCCCCTTCCCCGGGGGCCTGCCCCTCCTTCCGGACGACTCTTTCTTCTCGCAGGCGGTAACCGCCCGTATGCCGTTTGCGCGCATGTTGAGGCGCCTGTTCAGCTCCGCGTACCTTTGCCTCTCGGCCTCCAGCCTCGCAACGGTCTCCTCGTGCTCCCGGAGGGCGCGCGCCATCTCGTCCCGCTGCGCAAGGAGCGTCTTGACCATACCAGCCAAAGTATCTGCAAGATCGAGCGCCCTGACGGCGTATCCCGTCAGCGGCGCGCAATCAGGCCCGTCGCACTGCCGGGTAACGGGTTTGGGCTGCTCGCAGGCGGACATCTCGATCTATCAGCCCGGGGCGGGGCGATCTATTTCTTCCGACTTGTGGCGGAACGGGGCTTGAGGCGCCGGCATCCGAAAAACCGGCGCAGTTATGTTTATTTCAGCTGGTCGCGCGATCTATGCATGGCCGGGACAAAACGGAACGCTGCGCGGGACCGGGGCGGGCCGTGCCTCGATCCCAACTGCACATGCTGCGTGCAGAACATGCAGCTGTACGAGGAGATTGCGCGCGAGGCAGATGCCAGCATTGGACGCATTGCCAGAATCTTTGACGAAATGGGGGCCGATGCTGCCACAATGGAAAAAGTGCGCCCCATCAGGTCGGCCGCGGATGCTGAGAAAGAAAAGTACAGGAAGATGACGTGGCGCTCGATATAGAAAACGGCGCCGAGACCAACATCGCTTCAAAACCCAAAACAGTTACCAAAATAGAGCGATTTTCGGCATAATCGTGCAAAATTTGCTTATTTGGAAACATACCCCTGTAGGAGTTGGACGAAAAAGACTTGATTTTTAATTGCGGATCATGTCTCTGATAGTCTCTTATGTGGGCAGATCCTACGTTTAGGATTGGGCGAGATCAAGGTTTTGGAGGCGACGGGCCGGGGGACGTGCAGCCTGTGTGGCAGCAGCTGCCCGCACGGTGAAATGTCCGGGCACATTCGGAGGCATTTGGGCGGTGGCGGATCGGAGCCGTCCCGGACCGCGGAAGGCCGCTTCGTCATCAAGGTCGCCGGCGAAGACGACGGCCTGTTCTGGATGTATCTGGAGATTGCCGGGAATCGAAAACTCTCCGATCTGGACGAGTTTCTGAGGAAGGAGTGGCTGGAGTGCTGTGGGCACGAGAGCTCGTTTTACATAGGCGAGGCCGAGTACTGCTCGAACAGATATGCCGGGGGCGCCTTATCCATGGGCCGCAGGCTGGACAAGGTCCTCTGCGAGAAGGCAGAGTTTCGGTACGAGTACGACTTTGGAAGCACCACCGCCCTGCGCCTGACCATCGTTGCGGCGGGGGCGCCCGCCCTCTCCGGAAAGCGGAGAAAGGTGGCGGTGCTTGCAAGACACGACGACGTCACGTTCCTCTGCAGCGTGTGCGGTTCCAAGGCGGTTCATGTCTGCGGCAGCTGCGGCCTTTGGGACGGTGGGGCGCACTGCTACAAATGCGCCCCCAAGCATGATTGCGGCATGGAGTCGATGCTGGTGGCGGCGCAGTCCCCGCGGGCGGGCGTGTGCGCCTACGCCGGAAAGAAACCCGACGGCAGGACCGGGTACTGGGTGTACACCGGCGGCGACTGACGACGGGTCCGGCATTGCCAGCGGGGATCGAACAGACCGCCCGACGGTCCAAGCGGCCGGCCTTCCGGGAGGTGCGTGGGACCCTGAGAGCGGCATGCCACTGGTGCTGGCCATGATAGAGATGATCCGCAATAGGCAGTCCATGCGTGGTTGATCCCACAAACCGCTCTAATCCGCGCCCGGTTCTAACTGTGGATCTAACAATCCGCTCATTTTGTAAAATTATGACAAGAGCATGGCATGTGCTCTGGCAGCCTCTTTCGCTTTCTCGTCAAGTACAGTAATCCCAGATGTGCCAGATCTAACACCTGTGAGAGTTTAGGTCACCCCCATCATGCCCATGAAGAGCTCAATTTGGCATGGGTCAAACCCCCGTATTCTGCCGCACGCGTCATCATTTGTGCCTAAATCTACATGAAATGGCCAAAAATATCTGAGTGGGACCAACCCTCCACTCAGTCAAATGGTGGCGACTTAACCTCTTACTGGCACATCTGGGATTACTGCAGCTACAGCTACATACCAAAGCCGATACTACAGGCACTGGGCAGCCCGGACGGCCTCAAGTTTACCATCCGCGACGGATACGTCGAGGTTAGCAGACCCGACTAGCCACTCATGCCGCTGGCGCCCGAGTTTGGGAGAGAACCATCCGCAAAAACCACTTAAATGCTGTAGCACGAAACCCATCCTGACCGCACATGAGATCCTACTATTCAAATGACTTGGAAGGGTTTCTGCACGACGATGCGGACAGCGTGTTTGGCGCGCTGGCCGCCGCGTCCGAGTACAGCCCGACCCGGGAGCAGAAGGATGCCTGGGTGGGCGAGATTCAGGTCCTCAGGGAAGCGATGCGCGGGTTTGCATCCGGGCACATCTTTTTGGAGTTTACGATACCCCGGATGGGAAAGAGGGCGGATGCCATCCTGATCTTCTCCGGCGTGGTGTTCGTGATAGAGTTCAAGGTGGGGGAGACACAGTACCAGAAAGCCGACATAGATCAGTGCGTCGACTATGCGCTGGATCTGAAGAACTTTCACGTGGGGAGCTATGATGTGCCGATCGTGCCGATCCTAGTCGCCACCGACGCGCCCGACAACAGAAACGAGTACAAGAAAGACGAGGACGGTGTCTTCCACCCGGTGGCGGTGAACGGGGGAGGACTTGGCGGGGCGGTTTTGGAGATTGCCAGCACGTGCAGCGCCGACGGGATTGACACAGGCAAGTGGGCGGGATCGGGCTACCGGCCCACACCCACCATAATAGAGGCGGCCCAGGCACTTTACGCAAGGCACGACGTCTCGGAGATAACCCGCTCTGAGGCGGGAGCCGAGAACCTCACCCGGACGGCAGACACCCTTGATGAGATAATAGACGAGTCCAAGAGACTCAAGAGAAAGTCGATCTGCTTCGTGACCGGAGTGCCAGGAGCGGGCAAGACGCTGGCGGGGCTCAACCTTGCAAGCAGGAGGCAGGATCTCGCAAGGGAGGAACACGCGGTATTTCTGTCCGGCAACGGCCCGCTGATCCACGTTCTGCAGGAGGCTCTCGCGCGCGACGATGTAAAAAATTCCAAGCAGAACCCGGACAAGCCGAAGATCACCAAGGCAGGGGCCCTACGAAGGGCCAAGGTATTCATACAAAGCGTCAGCGGCTTTCTTGCCGAGTCGATGGAAGATGAGTCGGTACAGCACGAGCGGATTGTCATATTCGACGAGGCGCAGCGTGCCTGGGACAGTGACGCAATCGACAGGTTCGCAAAGAAGAAGAACAGGGAACCGCCCTGCATGTCGCAATCGGCGTTTCTGATCAGCGTGATGGACAGGCGCAGCGACTGGGCCGTGATAGTGTGCCTGGTGGGCGGGGGACAGGAGATCAACCACAACGAGGCCGGCCTGCCAGAATGGTTCTCGGCCATACGGGACCGTTATCCCGGGTGGAGCGTGTACCTGTCAGATGAGATAACAGACGAGGAGTACGTGCAGGGGAGTAGCGTAGAGGGCATGCTTGAGGGCATCAGCCCGAACTACCGCCTGGGACTGCACCTTGCCACTTCGATCAGATCCTTCCGAAGCAAGCACGTCTCTGGTTTCGTCAAGGCGCTCTTGGATCTTGACTCAAAAGAGGCTGGAAGGATACTGCGCGGGATGGACAAGTACCCGATCGTACTTACGCGGAACTTTGGGCTTGCAAAGAGGTGGCTGCGAGAGATGGCCCGCGGCAGCGAGAGGCTCGGCATAGTGGCGGCTGCAAAGTCATACCGCCTCAAGCCACATGGGATATACGTGGAGCTTGCGGTGGATGCCGCACACTGGTTCCTCAATCCCCCGGACGATCCGCGCTCCTCGTACAGCCTGGAGTACGCCGCCACGGAGTTCAAGATACAGGGTCTGGAGATTGACTGGGCGTGCGTCGCGTGGGATGCAGACTTGAGGTACGTCGGAACCGGATGGCAGCACCGGGAGTTCCGCGGCGACCGGTGGACCAGAATAGCAAAGGTGCACAAGCAGAGATATCTGAAGAACGCGTACCGCGTCCTCCTGACCCGAGCAAGGCAAGGCATGGTCATCTTCGTGCCCGAGGGGGATCCCGAGGACGGCACCCGGAACCGCGAGTTCTACGACGGGACGTACCGCTACCTACTAGAAGCGGGCATAAGGGAGATCCGGGATCGTTCTGCCTGATCAGGCGCGGTTGCCATTTTGCGCCTCTGGTAATCTGCGCCTGGGGGTGGGGCTTAGAGCTCCAGGAACCTCTCGATCAGCCTTCTGCCGTCCTGGGTCGCCTCGGGGTGGAATTGCGTCCCAAAGATCCTCGAGTCCCGGAGCCAGATCATCTCGTACCTGCAGATGGGCGAGCTGGCAACGCACACGACGGGATCCGGCATCCTGGCGATCTCAAAGCGGTGGCTCTCAAAGACTAGCAGCCTGCCGCCTGGGATGGGGCTTTGGCCAGACACCTGTATGCTGTGCAGGCCCACCCTGAGCGAGTCGGAGCGCCTCAGCGTGCCGCCCATCGTCAGCGCAAGTATCTCGGCGCCGTAGCATATGCCCAGAAGCGGCTTTCCCTCGGATACGCAGTGCCTGATGATCCTGGAGTTGGGTACGTTGGTTCTGGAGTCGTTTACCCTGCGGCCCGACAGGATGACCGAGTCGAATCCGTCTGGCGGGCCGACGTCGGCGCAGCGGACGGACTTGAAGCGCGCATTGCACGAGGTGAGTATCTCCTGCAGGTTTTTTGTGAACACGGATCCGTTGTCGACTACCAGCAGCAACTAGCTGCCTACCTCTACTGAGATGTAGTGCATCTCGGTGATACCTTCGGTGTTTATTATGGTGCCAAAGTTGAAGACGTCCTCGCTCTCCTCCCACATGAAGACCCTGTCGGTCCTGGGCTTGACGTAGCTGCTGATGAACGTGTCTATCAGCTCCAGCGTGTCATCCGTCTCGGTGTCGGTGATGTAGAAGATCTCGCCCTCCTTGAAGGACAGCGTGACCTGGATCGACGCGGGCCTGCTAATGCTGATGTCTTCTGCCTGGAACGCCGCTAACATCGTGTCTATGCGGTTCTCCCTTGTCAGCTCCGGCTGGTCGCCGTTGGTCACGGCGCTCGTCGTGGCCACGCCCGAGAGCTTTTGGAGGTATGCGGTAAAGGCGGCCTCTTGCGTATCGCCGAGCCCTACATAGTACTCCCCGGTGAACGCGGCGCCCACCGCGGCGATGGTTCCCAGCTGCGCCACCACACCGCCGGCGCCGGCCGTATACACGGGGATGAAGTAGGTATCATGCTCGCCCACGTTGTACAGGATGTTGTCGCCGATCCTGGGGTTGCGCAGCAGGGTTCTGAGCTGTGCAAAGTCGGGATCCCTGTCCAGCGCCTCGCGGACGGCGGTGGGCCCGATCAGCTTGGTGGTGGAATTGAGCGGCACTTCGTAGAACCGCATGTTGCCCAGGCTGGAGAGGTCGTTCTCGACTATCATGTATCCGGCCAGGTTCCTGCCCTGGGAGCCGCGCAGCTCCAGCGACAGCAGCCCGACAAACTCCGTCTGGTTGAATCCCGGCGGCTTGGCCTCGATGTAGTAAGGGTTCAGGCCCCTGGGTATCTCGTAGAACTCGTTTGCCTGTATGAATGTCTCCACGTTGTCCACGTGGTATATGTTGTACATCTCGGTCTTCCAGGTGAAGAGCTCCACCGGGTACCGGATCTGCTCCTCCAGCCAGCTGGGGACGGGCTCTAACCTGTCCTGGTATTGGCTGACGAACATGTCCGCAAAGAAGTCGTCTCCGGACTGCAGCAGCCTGATGTTGCCGTCGTACGTGTCGATCAGCGCATAGCCCACCAGCCTCAGGTACGGGTTGCCCATGGACCATGGCACGTCGTCGGTGTCAAAGCCCACTATCAGCGGGACAAGCCAGTACGAGTTCTCGCCGTCGGTCACCGGCAGCGAGTCCAGCTCGTTGTTGAACAGGTTGTAGAGAAAGTACGGGTACAGCGTCTCCATCCTCTCGGTGATGTCCTTGTACCTCATAAGGTGGACCGGCTCGGTCGGGAACGACAGCAGAAAGTTTGGCTCAAACATGTAGCTCAGGGGTGGCGGTACCGTGAGGCCTCCGGTCCCGTCATATGACACACCACCCAGCTCGGCGCTCTCTACCCTGTTGACGGGGTATGCGGACCACTCCTCCTCCAGCAGTCCACCCTCGCCGTAGTAGATGGTCCTCTGTGAGAAGAACTTCCCGCTGTCCACTATGCTGCCGTCTGTCGCCTGCAGGGTCAGAAAGCCGTTTGGAACGTGGGTATACACAAGGTGCTCGTTGTACCACAGGTTGTCCTGGCTTACCGACGGGGGCGTTATGGGCTTCATGGATGCGGTCCAGTACAGCGTGTTGTTGAAGCGCAGGATGTCGTTGTCCTCAAAGTCCACGTAGGGAATCAGGCCGATCTCTGGCTTGAGCTTGGCAAAGGCGGCCTCCCAGTCCCAGACGCGGATCACGCCCAGCACGTCGCTGTTGCTCTCTACGTAGTTCTCAATGTTGTTGGGTGAGATGGACTTGAGCTGGACGTCGTGGGTGTTCTCGTTGATCTTGTCCAGCTCCCCCAGGTACCTGTTGACGCCGATCTGCTGTGCGGTGTACGGGCCCAGGAACTCGATCTTCCTTGCGTCGGCGACGCTGTCGTTTACCGTTACGATGCCTGCGGGTATGATGCCGATGGCCAAAAGTATGAGAATCCTGATGTACACGTCGCGCTTTAGCATGTGGGTCAGAATCCTGGCCCTGATCCGATCTGTGACCGCAAACGCAATGAGCGCCACGCCTGCCAGCATTATGCCCGCAATCACATACCTGGTGTTGTAGTCGATCTCCGCCGTAAAGAAGAGGTTGAAGCCAGCCCACAGGACGCCGATCCCTATTATCGCCTCGATGGTGGCGACGTAGTTGAGGTACCGGGGCTTTCCGTCGGCGGTGTCCTTGATGTAGGATGTTATCACCTTGAGCATGTTGTGCGCGCCGACGTACAGGACCAGGCGTAGCCCGATTACGCTCAGCAGGGAGGGGATCAGGATGACCAGCGCCGGAACCATGGGGATTACGGTATCTGCCGCATAGGCGCTGTCCGTTGGCGGCGTCACAAACGGTAGCGTAAAGAGGACGGGCAGGTTCTCGACGCCCAAAGTGTTGCCGTCGTAGAACTCCACTGCGGCAAAGCCGAACATCACGTTTGTGAAGAAGGCGCCAAAGAGGAGTATCTTTGTGACCTGCCATATCGAGAACTGGACCAGGCCCATCTTGTAGTCGCGAAAGCCGTTGATGTTCTTTGCGATCGGATCCCGGGGGCCGCGGTTGATAAACGAGATGGCCGTGCTTATGCTGTACCAGAAGATCGAGGACCTGGACACAAAGTTCACCCTGACCAGGGCGATGACCGAGAGCACCAGGGCGGATATGACGGAGTAGTACAGCGGCTTTGTGAACTCGTCGGCGAACTCGCCAAAGTTCATCCACAGCGTGATGCTCTGGTTCCCCGTTATGATGAATATGATGATGGCCAGTATTCCGACAACCGCCCACGGGACATACTTGCCCGCGTCTGGTGGGGGAGCCTTCTCGGTGGACGTGCTATACAAAACTGCTTTAGCTTGATATCTGCTAAATTAATGTCTTGCCACACGGCGTGCGGCATGCTGTGCCGGTGTACGCGTCCGTACAGGTTCCTGCTCCCGGCAGGCGGTCCTGCGCCATGGCAGGGGGGTGCGCGTAAAGGACTCGGAGGGCTTCGATCCCCCGATCTGGCGGTCCGAAGCCGCCCGCACTGTCCTGACTGTGCTACGAGTCCAGCAGGACGGGGGCGGCGGCAACCTAAATACCTGACTTTTCGTGCCGGGCGTCCCGCATCGATAACCTAAATTACGGTTCGGGTTCCACCATATGCCTTGAAGGTGTCAAAGAAGGTGACCGGCGTGGAGTATGCCATCCGGGACATAGTTGAGGCTGCCAGGAGGGTCCAGCAGCGGGGCATACGTGTCGACTACCTCAACATAGGCGATCCTGTGCAGTACGGCTTTCAGCCTCCGGCAAACGTGAGGGAGGCCATGATAGACGCGATCCGGAGGGGAGACAACTACTACTCGCACTCCGAGGGCCTGCCCGAGCTCAGGGCCGAGATCGCAAAAAAGGAGGAGTCCAAGGGTCTCTCGGTCACTGCGGACGACATCCTGGTCACCAACGGCGTCTCTGAGGCGCTGGACATGGTGATGTCCTCCATAGTGGAGGACGGGGACGAGGTCCTGCTCCCGGGACCCTACTATCCACCGTATGCGTCATACATCCGGCTGCACGGGGGTGTGCCGGTGGAGTTTGCCGTGAACCCGGACGACCCGACGCCGGACATGGACGATATCCGCTCCCGGATCACGCCGAGGACCGTGGCAATATGCCTCATCTCGCCCAACAATCCCACGGGTGTGGTCTTTGACGGGCGGGCCCTCAAGGGCCTGGTGGACCTTGCCAACGAGCACGGCCTCTACATCATATGCGACGAGATATACGACAAGATAGTCTTTGACGGAGAGTTTACGGGCATGGGCGGCGCGTCCGGCGACTCGCCGGTCATAATCCTCAACGGCTTCTCCAAGGGGTACCTGATGACGGGGTGGCGGATAGGCTACATCGCCTTTAACCGGTCTCCGTCGCTGCAGCAGCTGAGGGAGAACCTGCCCAAGCTTGCGCGGGTGCGCATCTCCACAAACCTGCCGGTGCAGTACGGGGCTCTGGAGTCCCTTCGGGGGCCGCAGGATTACATATCTGACTTTGTCTCGGAGATCAAGAAGCGCCGCGACATGGTGGTAAAGCGCCTCAACTCGATCCCCGGCCTGTCGTGCTCCAATCCCCGGGGGGCGTTCTACGTCTTTCCGAGGATAGAGCACAACCCGTTCCCGTCTGACCTGGAGTTCGTCTTGGGGCTGCTGGAGAAGGGTGTGCTGGCGGTTCACGGCTCCGGCTTTGGGGCGCAGCACGGCTCGAACCACTTTCGGCTTGTGTTCCTGCCGCACCCGGACATACTGGACTCGGCGCTCGACAGGATCGAGTCCTTTGTGGGCACGGCCATGCGGCCCTAGCCGGTCAGTACTGCCAGCCCCATGTCCTGTCGGGCGTGATCTCTACGATGCAGTCCGTGTCATCAAGCAGGTCCTGCGCGGCCCTGGTCATGCTCTCAAAGTACCGCATCAGGATCCTGGTTGCGATCCCCTTGACGCTGGAGTCCAGGATGAGCCGGGCGCGGCCTTGGCCTGCCACGCCGTATATGTTCGGCGCGTTTATCCCCACGTCCACGCAAAAGCCGACCCGGTCGTCCCTTTGGATGTTTCTTACCTTTCTGCTCTTTGCGCTGGTGCCGATGTAGAATTTTCCTGCGTCGTACAGGTACCATAGCGGCGTCACGTGCGGCCCGCCGTCCTCGGCGGTGGCAAGCCGGATTATCCGGGAGTCGCGCAGGAAATCATCGCGGCGCAACGTTCTTCCTAAACCCCATGGCTATCATGAATGCCCCAAAGGCGATCATCGCAAGAGAGAGCTTCTCGTTTGTGAACTCCGCGCTCAGTATAAAGTCCAGCACAAAGTCCGGAGTCCACAGGGCAACCTGTCTCGCGAGCGTGATGCATGCCATAATTATGAACAGGAGTCCGATGGCGGTGTACCAGTTCCTGCCGCGGCGGTAGTATTCGGTGCTCATGCCGGGACTAGACAACCTTGATGCCGGGATTCCTGATCTTGTTTCTTATCATGGCGTTGAGGAGCAGCGGCGTTGCGATCTCTGCCATATACGCAAGCTTTCCCGGTCCCAGACGTATGGGGCGTAGCCCGTCGATCTCGCTTATCAGGCCTTCGACTGTGGCGGTGGCCTCCCTGTCATCCCCGCACACAAATATGTCATAGTTCAGCTGCAGCTTTGGGTTTGCCAGCTTCTTCTCGGATATTACATGAAACGCAGATACCACGCGGGACGCATCTTTTGCGTGCCTTGAGACCATCACGTGGGACGACTCCCTGCCGTCCATCATCGGAATGAACTCAAAGCCGGTGTCGGTCTTGACCATGGGTACTATGGGCGATACCACGACGCACCCGTCTCCTGCCGCAGACAGCACCTGGGGGCACACCGAGTCGATGTTCTCATACGGTATGGACAGTATCAGAACGTCGCTCTGCCTTGCGACCTCTGCGTTGCCGTCCCCTGAGATGGTGCCGCCTATGTCGCCGTGGATCCCCCTTGCAAGCTCCAGGTATTCGCTGGCTGCCACAGCGGCCCTTCCGGCATCCCTGGAGCCTATCAGGATCTCGTGCCTTGTGCACCACCGCAACGCAAACCCCCTTCCCATTCCGCCGGTGCCTCCGATGATGCCGATTCTCACAGCAATCGTCTGGGAATGTTATTATTATCTCTATGCGAAGGCAGTGGACTTGTCGCTGATAGTATTTTTGAGGCACGGCCAGGCACTAAACAACGTGCAGAAGATTCTTGCAGGCAGGACGCCTGGCTACGAGCTGACGCAGAAGGGAGTGGAGCAGGCCCGGGCAGCGGCACGGATGCTCCGGCCCCTTGGCATATCCCACATATACTGCAGCCCCATCGAGCGCGCGCGCCAGACCGCCGGTATCGTGGCAGGGGAGGTATCGGCAGACGTCACCCCGGATGACCGCCTCCTGGAGCTGGACATGGGCAGTTTTACCGGCATGAGATATGACGACATCGAGCCCAGGTACGGAAACGTCTTTGAAAAGTTCTACCACGGCAGCCCGGATATTGAGGAGAACGGCATCGAGTCCTTTGCCGATGTGAGGCAGCGGGTGGCCGACATGGCAGACCATATAGTCCGGAGCCACCCCGAGGAGAACACCCTGCTGGTGACCCACATGGATCCCGTCAAGGCCATGCTGGCAAACGTGACGGGCCTGAACCCGCACTCGCTGTACCGGCTGATAATCGCAAACGCGTCACTGAACATATTTGCGCAGCACCAAGGCGAGATCTATCTCATGGGCCTCAATGTCGTGGACACCGCAAGGTTCAACGACGTATGGTAGCCCCAGAGCACAAGGCTTTGTGCTTTCACCAAGCAGAGAATTCACTGACGGTGATGGCGTATTTGCCTGATGAGGATGTGCGGGCAAGAGCCCGAATGCCAGTCATCCATGTGCAAGACGGACATTGCCATGGCTGTACATCTCTTGGCAGCTCCTGCCATGGAGCAATAGGTGGTACCTCCGATGCCGAGAAAGGAGCATGCGGAGACCGGAGCCTTTCCAGACCGGACAGGTCGTTGCCGATTCTAGGAAGAATCATGGTATGGATAAAAAAAGAGGCAAGGAAGGCCGCCCACCGGATGGCAGACGGAGATATACAGACTCGCACGAGACGGTGTGGTTCTAGGGGATATTCCAAAAAGATTCACGTAAGGAGGCATGCCAGAAAAACAGAAGCCAAAGAGAACAAAAAGTTTCAGAAATGGGTAGATGCCAACGTCAAAGGGAAGACAAGGAGCATCTGATGGCGGCTATACTTGATGGTGTCCGGCCTGCGCGCCCACCAACGCAGTCATGACGCAAGGTACAAGCCGAGATGGAAAACCTGCCATGGCACAGGACGGACCAGGCGCAGGGAGTAGTTTTGAGCGTAACGCACAGCAATCGGTTGGAGTCAGAGCCGGTGTCCTAATGTCTGCAGCCATGGTACATGCTTGTATTGATCATAAATGCAGAAAACTGCCCATTCTAGATTATACACTTTCGCGAAATCGTATATGGGTGATACATATAGGATTATATGTGCAGAAAAAGCTTTAAATTCTAGATTTATGCTCCTTAGATATGGTTAAGAGAGCAGACATAACTCCAGACAAGTCACTGATTCAAAAGCTTGGACTGGTGGGATACAGAGACATGATCCGCAATTAAGAAGCCTTCGATGCCCATAATCTTACAGAGTGCTCCAAAGATTGCAGAGCTGCTAATGTGCCTGACAATTACGAACATCTCAGAACGGAGCAGGCGATTGCAGAGCTGCTGGACAATTCCATCGACGCGAGAGTTGAAGGCAGAAAGGAAATGATTACTGTGCGGCTAAGCCCAAATGAGAGAATGATTCAAGTCACAGACGATGGGCATGGCATGAACGAAGATGATCTGGCCGATGCAATGACGGTTGCAAAGGGCACAAAACTAAAAGGACAACTAGGGCAGTTCGGCATGGGGATGAACAGCGCGTGCTCCGCATTAGGGAAAAACTTCGTTATCGCAACATCAAAGGCCGACTCGGATGAGGAATACCAGACAGAGTACGACGAGGAAAAGTGGCTGTCAGACGAATCAAAAGGTTGGAAGAACCTTGAAATAACTGCAAGAACGTTGGGCGAAGGTGAAAAATGGCACGGCACAAAAATCACAATCAAAAAACTAAAGGTCCCAGTATATCCAAACCAGGTATCGAAGTTTAAGGAAAGTTTTGGAACACGCTATGCTCCATACTTGAAGTCCGGCCACATCTCAATAAGGATCAATACGACGTTCTGCATACCGGAAAAACCGGATGTGGTGGAAGGCAGCACAAGCGAGGTCAAGATAGGTCTATCAAAAAGCAACAAACTCTGGGGGCATGTTGCATTATTGAAAAAAAGATCTGTACGAGGAGATTATGGCATCCATTTATTTAAGAACAAACGATTAATCAAGGCAAATGAAAAATTTGGGTTTTCCGCACACCCAAAACAGGCACAGGTGGTTGGAGCATTAAACATGGATCACGTTCCGGTTAATTTTAACAAGAGCGGATTCATTGAAGACAGTCTGGAATACCAAGAAGCCCTATCTGCATTTCAGGAATCCCCGGAATTAAAGAGCATATTGCGCCTAGCCCAATCAAGAAGAGAGATTGTTGCATCTGTAGAGTCAGTGTTTGATTACTTTGGCGGGAAATCACCACAACAGTATTTGGATCGCAGCGTAAACTTGAAAATTGCAGGCGAGATATTGGACAAAACACCTAGGCTGGAAGTGAAGATGGACAACAAACTGGTAGATATACGTCTGGAGGCACTGGGAGACCTTCCTCTTTATACAATAAACGGCGGCAATTCGCAAATCACCGTTGTCATAAACAAGGACAATAGAGCATTCAAATTCGTAAAAAATCCGTTATTTTTGATCGGGATGATTGCATCGGAAATAAAAATTCTTGCAACGAGTCCCAATTTTGAGAATGTTGTCAAGGAAAGAAATCGGAGCCTTGGTAAGTTTGTAGAAGAATGGTCCAAAAAACCAGGCGAAGCGAGTTTCAGGGACAGAGAAGTAGAGATACCATATATGGTAAACTACAAACTAGCCAACGATCTGTTTGAACCGCACGAATACCTTAAAGAAAAAATAGGGTTCAGGTTTCAGTTTACCGCACTGTCAACCCTAGTACCATACCTGCACAATTTGCGCGGTAAGGTAGTGTATACAGTGTATACAGAACCTGGGAAGGGCGAGTACCTTGCAGACATGCTTGGCCAAAAATTTGACAGCAAGTTTGTTGTGGTAAACAAACCCAAATCCGATATGCTAAACATGCTGTTGCAAATCCCGACAGTAGACAGAATTATTGCGATAAGAGAATACTCGGTAATTGGGGGATCAACAGTGGCAGCTCCGGAAAAGGCCTATCTTGATCTGGTAAATGAGGCTGGCCGGGGCGTCCCTGTAGGCGAAACAGAGCTTAGAAAAGTATTTTCAAGCATGCGGAGATACAACCTGATTGATCACACAAAATTAAGGACATATGCCAGCTTTACCAAGAGAATAGGCGCCCTTGAGCGCATACTGGGGGACGGACTGCAGTGGTAGAGCTTCACTTCGCCGATCAGCTGAAACAGGATAACATAGAAAGAATTCTGGCAGAAAATGACTTTCAAAATGCGTATCCTGTAGAGCAATTCATAATGGATTTCGAAGCGCTTGTACATATCCAAGAAAAATTACCTGATTGCGTAGTGAGAGGTGGAATGGCCGTGCCCTTTCACATAAATGACAGTACACTACACAGGCTAAGTGTAGACATAGACATTGTAACCGGCCATTCAAGAACCGAAGTCATATCCGCAGTGAGTGAAATTAGAAAAACGCTTGGGAGAAAAATAGACATTCCAGATCCTCATATTCCAAGGAGGTACCAGATGGTAGGCGGAATGTGCAGACCCGTACAAACATGAGTGGGTTCTTCTGCAAACACGAGTGGTGGATCCGACTGTTCACACCCTGTCGCGACAGCCCCTCTCCATGCAGAGGATCAGATCTCCAGCGTACGCGCCGGACAGCTGAAAAATTTGATCGCAGAGTATGATGCCCCCGGGCACAGGATCTACAAAACATGAAGATCCGGCCCGCATGACTCTTGCTACGGCGAACAGGAAAACCAGCAAGTGGTGCCAAAAAGAGATCCTGCCCTGGGAGATTGGGCGCCTCAGCATCTAGATCGCCAGCGGAACTAGGCCAGGAGGCTGGAAGCAAGACGCTGGGAGGTGGCCCTGCAGCCAGTCTACAGGAAATGGTGCCGGGTGATCCGGCGACTATGTCTTGTGATTCTGCACCGATCTAGCATGACTTTGTGCTAGCCTGGCGCGCGGCTCCGCACAAAACCCACATCCAGATCTTACATAAAGTGCCGCTACAAGCGCGAGATCGGCACCAAAACGAGGACATTTAGACACCATCTGTATTTGCAGAAGAACCTATGAAGAGCTGGCCCGTTTGAGACATGGACGGCTGAATGCGTAAAGTATTCCACAGGCATGGCATCGGTCAAGTACCGCAGCGGATTATCGCACGACGCCGTGAATAGTGACGTCTTGGATAGTGCGTGTGTGTTTTGGTGTTCTAGCGGAATATGTGCGGATGTACAAGAAGAGCCACAACTAGGCTCCGGCACCGGAGAACCCAACATTAAATTAGCAACATAGGTGATTTCACACTATTGGAAGTGGATGAGCAGGACCTGCCGGAGCCCGGAGAGATCGTACTGGCCACCGTGACTAGGATCATGGACCATGGCGCGTACGTCAGCCTGGACGAGTACAGCGGCATACAGGGGTTTCTCCACATCTCCGAGATCGCCCCGGGCTGGATAAGGTCCGTCAGCAAGTTCGTCAAGCATGGCGAGAAGAAGGTGCTGCTGGTCAAGAGGGTGAACCTGGAGCGCTCCGACGTTGACCTCTCCCTCAAGCAGGTCTCCACGGATCAGAAGAAGAAAAAGCTGCTGGAGGTCAAGCGGTTTGAAAAGTCCCAGACGTTTTTGGAGAGCATCAAGGAGAACGCCGGACTCTCAGACGCCGGGCTGGAGAGCCTGGAGGACGATCTGTACAACAAGTATGATTCCATATATGGCGCCTTTGTGGACGTGGCAAGAAACGGCATCGGCGTTCTTGACGGCATGGACATCTCAAAGAAGATATCAGACGCGCTCGAGGACGTCTGCAAGAAGATACGGCTCCCCTCGGTGGAGATAAGGGGCGTGCTGGAGATCTCAAGCAACCGTCCCGACGGCGTTGACGTGATCAAAAAGGTCCTGACAGGCGCCAGCAACAGCGAGCGCAGCCCCGGGGTGATGATCACGTACCTTGGGGCGCCAAGGTACAGACTGTCCCTCACCTCGCAGGACTTCAAGTCCGCAGAAAAGTCACTCAAGCCCATCCTGACCCAGATACGGCGCTCCATTGAGGCAAAGAAGGGGACCTTCAAGTTTGACCGGGAAGAGTCAAGGAAGACCAGGGAGTAGGCATGAGGTTCCAGATTAGAAGGTGCAGCAGCTGCCGCGCATACACGCTGGAAGAGACATGCCCCAAGTGCGGCGGGCCCGCCGAGTCGGCGCACCCGGCAAAGTTCTCCCCCGACGACAGGTACATGCGGTACCGGCTCAGGGCAAAGTATGAGGAACAGGCCTAGGGCAGGGTGGCCGAGTTGATCCTGATCTCCAGTATCTCCGCCTGCCCGAGATCCAGCGGCTCGTTCTGATCGTCGGTCTCCAGCTCGGATATCGCATCTATCACGTCATCCCCCACAAAGACGCTGCCAAAGGCCACGTAGCCGTCGGCGATCCACGGGGTGCCGGAGTCTATTATGAAGAACTGCGGGTCGGCCCCGCCAAGGGAGGATCCCCTGGCGGCTGCCAGCAGGTATCCGGCATCGACAAAGTCATCAAATGTGGGCCCCGCGGGAAATCCCGGCGCGGCAGACGCAGGCAGGGCGGCCCCGGGACTGCCTCCCTGCAGCAGGATTCCCGGCACGACCCGGTGGAAGAATGCTCCGTTGTACGCGCCGGCATCTGCCTGCGCGACAAAGCCCTCGACCAGCTCGGGCTGCGTCCTCCTGTCAAGGAGTATGCCTATCTCTCCCTGGCCGGTGCTGATGGTGGCTATCTCAAGCTGCCTCTGCGTGGATGCGACCGGCGGCGCCTGGCCCGGGACATAGTCCTGGTTCACCTCGTAGATGAACACGCCCACTATGGGGCCGGACTCGGCGGCAAAGCTTGGGGACGAGTAGGCCAGCCGCAGCGGCCCGTCCCCGTCCGCTGGGAGCTTGACGTTCTTCTCCAGCAGGGCCAGGGTGTTGGGCTGCCAGTCGGGCGCCTGCTCGCCGGTCTCCGGGTTTATGTACACGCGCGGCGAGAACGGGATCATGCTTCCCAGCATCGTGTTCTCCCAGAAGAAGTTGGTCTCCGTGGACTGGTCCTCGTGGAGGTACCTTGAGAGCGGTTCCTCGGCTATGCGTATGAACCAGTAGTTCTTCTGCTCGTCCCCGCCCCCGTTGAGCACGTAGGTGGGAGGCTCGCTGCCGATGCCCAGGGCGGCGATAAAGATCAGCACGTAGTCGGCCTTCAGCTCCTGCAGCTTTGCCCACGCGTCGTCGGGGTGGCTCAGCATCATCCTTGCCAGATCGGCTATGCGCTTGTCGTCTGACGTGAAGTTGTCGGCCAGCGTGGTCCGCTCACCCAGCGTGGTGATCCAGTACCCGTAGTCCCACCAGGCGGCGACTATCGAGTCGGGAGGGGTGCTTGTCCTTATCCACTCCAGCGCGTGGTGCCAGTCGTTGGAGACCACGCCAAAGCTTGTCCCGCCGTTGAGTATCGTGGGGGGCGCCTTGACGCCGGTGATCCAGTTCCCGTCGGCGGGCGCCACGGTGGGTATGATCAGGAGCATGACGATGGCCGCCACGAAGGATGCCTGCATGAGGTTTCTTGTCCTGCCCCGGGACCTCCGGTCCGGATTCTCCGGATGAAAGAACATTCCCGAGATTATGGACAGGGCGAGGGCGGAGAGTATGATGACCGCTATCGCGGCAAATATCTCCAGCCTGATAAACGCCGAGCTCACGTAGACGCCGGTGATTCCCAGGATCAGCGCGAACGCGGCCATCTCGGGCTTTTCCCGGAGGGGGCCGTTGATCTTGCCGGAGAGCAGCAGCCAGGCGCCGATTCCCGCAAATATCATCAGGACCGACAGGAACCAGAACGACGTGCCGGTGTCGGCCGTTGCGTGCTCTGCCACCGAGTCCACAAGGGGGTGGATGGTCGTCAGGAACGGGTTGACGGCGTTGAGGTACCGGAAGGAGGGCAGGGGTATGAACTGCTGCAGGGAGTTTACGTAGAGCAGCAGCATGGATCCGGCAAAGCTTCCCAAGAGAAAGATCAGGCTGTTTCTCAGCCCCGCGGCGCCGCTCCGCGTCTTGATGAGTATGATTGCCGCCATGAGTATGGTCGGCACGACTATGGTTATGCCGCCCAGGCCGGCGACAAACTCGAGCCCCGGCCTCTCAAATAGGAGGACCGTGCTCAGGAATACGGCCCCAAAGAGCGGGACTATCCAGAGCAGGAACCTGTGGTCGCTTCTGAAGAACGGCAGGGCCAGGATGAAGATCGCGATCGGTATCACAAAGTACTGTATCCCGCCCCAGGATGCCAGCCCGAAGGAGAGAAAGAGGCCGCCGGCGGCAACCTTTGCTGCCGCAACCCTCCTGTCTGCGGATCTTATTCCGCTCAGGAAGAGGTACATGGCCAGGAGCCCGTAGAACAGGCCCATGGGCTCTGACTTGAACCACCCCATGGTGCCCCGGACGATTATGGCTGGGGAGATCGCAAAGAACAGGGCCGCGAAGAGCCCCGCGCCGGTCCCGCCGATGGTGCGCACCAGGGCAAAGATCACCACGGCGGTGAGCGCGCCGACGACCGCGGGAAAGATGATTATGAACGAGAGCAGATCCATGCCGCCGCCAAATAGGTAGTACGTGGCGGCCGCGGTGATGTGCAGCATTATCTGGGACGTCGCGGAGACGTCCCGGCCGTTGGGATACCATGACATGTAGTCGTGCCATTCGTAGTACTCCTCAAGCCCGTTCTCCACCAGGAACTCGGTCGCCCTGTAGTTGAAGTAGGGATCAAACTCGTTCAGCTCAAAGCCGTAGTCCGCCCCCTGGAAGCGGATCATGGACGAGAGCGAGAACGCTATGATCAGGATCCCTATGACGAGCAGGTGGCTGCGCCTGAACTCAAAACCGCGTACAGAGAAGAGCCGGGTATCAGTTATCAACGCATGTGGGCGGGGGCGCAAAGAATATTACTCTTTTGTGGGCTTGTGCGACAAAATACCGCCTGCCGCGCCAAGCCAGGCGTGCAGGCACTTCTGCGTGTGCAGATCCATGCCTGGGGGCCTTGCCGGGGCCCACGGTTCGCGCTGTTTAAACACAAAAAGTGCAACGGGTACCACAATGACTGGAACCGACACCAAACCGGTATCCGATCCGGCAGAGGATGAGAGTGGCGAGGCGGAGATGGACGGGGAGAGCTTGCACGAGTTTGTAGAGGAGACACTGCGCAAGAACAAGGCGGTGTACGAACGGTTGGCCGATACTTGAGGATAAAACCAGTCTGGCATGATCTGCCGGATGCCCACGAACCTGTAGGCCGTCTCTGGATCCGTGGCCGGAGAAAGCCCCATGGGGGGATCTGTCTTGGCCCGGATGCCTGGTCAGGATGCGGGCCATATCTTGCACGGTGCGCCGCCGGCTGCCGCTTGGGACACGGGGTATCCGGGGCGCACATCCCGGCGCACGGGCAAATGCGTGATCGCGGATCCCTGGATCCCGCGGGCGATCATTCCTATAAAGCTACAATCTGACAAAGCTTTAATTAGTACAAGCTAAGACGTGAGTCTTATGGGACGAAGCTACCAAGAATGGATAAATCAGCAGGATCAGGCACTAGTTGCCAAGGTTAGAGCTGGCGACGAGGACAACAAGCCCCTCCTTAACCAGATCAACTGGATCTGGGTTGCAAACCTTATGGCACAAAAGGCGGACCTGAACCCAAGTTCTGCCGAACTACTTGACTGGGTAACCTCCGGTCAGATCGACGCAATGAGAAAGTAAGATCTTTCACATAGTTCTCTTTTGTTTTTTCTTTTGTTTCTAATGTGGACATGATCGCGGCTTGGCGCGGGCTCGTCCGGCGGCAGTTTTTTGCTCCCTCATCGGCGATCAGACTGGCACAGCCCGGGTTCCGAGGACTTACGCACGGTTTGCGGCACATGCGATCGACATAACTCTATAACCCCGTTATGGATTTCAATCATAGTTTAAATAGCAATCTCAAGATTGTTTAGTTAAGTGAAATAAATGCCAATAGCAATACTTCCTGACATAGACGAGCAGAGATGTATCGGATGCGCACTTTGTGTGGAAATCTGTACAACTCTCGGTCCAGACGTACTCCGCGTAAAGCCCGTTGAGGGCTGGAAGAGGGGAAAGGCATTTGTCTTTTATCCGGAGAGATGTATCTCTGACGGCGCATGCATCGGCGTGTGTCCGACAAAGTCCATCTTCTGGATGAGGCCAATGAACTACACCGCCGGACAGCCGGTACCTCTTCACGCAAACGGAGTCTTCCAGAAAGGCTGGGCAGAAGACGCCGCCCTCTAGGCGGAGTCTCTGTACATCTCTTTTTTCATTTTTTAGATGCGACCTCTTCGGGCCGGTCATGCCGCGCGCCCCAGGCTGTTGTACAGGCGGCACGCTGGCCCCTTTGCATGGCGTATTGTGGTATCATGCCTCTGGGACGTGGTGCGGGTTCTGGCCCATGCGCCTCCTCTCGGTCTTGATGCCCTCTAGCATGGCATCAAGGAACGCATCCTCGGGCAGGTACGTCACCTCAAAGCGGTTCCTCTCAAAGAATGTGCGGAACGTCTCCCTTGTCTGCCCAAACCGCTCCGGGGCGTACTCCTGGCGGCTCATGACGTGGTGGGCCGCAGGGTACATGTCGGAGATCTCGATTGGTATCGGGCCCAGAAACGGGTTGTAGCTGCAGAACTGTACGTCGTCAGACTCTAGCCTCCTTCTTGCCGCGGCGTACTGCGGGGAGAGGTATGCCGGCTTTATGTCGGCATCCGCGAATATGCACAGGGTTCTCTTCTTTGAGGTGAACCTGCGCACCATGCGGTGGTACGAGGTTATCTCGGGCCGGAACTGGTCCTCTGCCGCAAAGAGAAAGATGGCCCTGTCCTTGAATTTTGCGGTGCCGTCTGCAAGGTACTGGTGGTTCTCCGTCAGGACGTCGCCCGCCTCAAAGAGCTTGGGGTGCGCCCGCAGCTTCTTGAAGACGTACTCCCACAGCCTTCCCTCGTGTATGGCCTCCCGCGTCCGGTTCACCTCGGCCTTTATGGCGTGCAGGTTGTGCAGGGCCAGGTTGTTGGTGCGGTCGGGGTGGCCAAGGGCGTGCAGCTCCTGCGGCGTGTGCCGGGAGCAGACCTCGCAGGGGCAGGAGAAGCAGCTCATCTCTGCCAGGTGCCGCGTCCGGTCCTCCGTGATGTACCTGCCCTGCTTCGCGTACAGCACGTAGGACGCGGAGTCAAACGTGTCGCAGCCCAGGGCGACTGCCAGGGGTATGGTGAGCGGGTGGCCCGCGCCAAAGAGGTGCAGCGGCAGGCCCGGCGGCATCTGCCTCTTTGCGTGCATGATCATCTGGGCCAGCAGCCTGTACCGGTACGACTTCATGAACTCCACCGGGCTTCCCAGTGCGAGCATCTCAAAGCCGTACCCCACAAGGGACCTGGTGGATCTCCGGACCAGATCCATGTGCTCGCCGCCCTGTATGGGGCCAGCCCATATCTGCCCGTTGTCGGGGGAATCCTCCAGGGTCCTCTTGGAGACCTTCAGGGTGTGCTTCACGTGGCGCAGGGCCACGTCCCGGGGCAGCCCAAACCCCGTGGGTCGGTCCAGCGGTATCGCGATGTCTGAGTCTATCGCGGTCTCAAAGGATGCCATCTCCTCTGGCGTGACGTCCAGGTCGCCGTACTCCAGCACCTGGTACCCCCCCGAGTCTGTCATTACGGGGCCGTCAAACCCTATTATGTCGCGTATTGGCCTGCTGGTGTCGCCGTAGTTCTTTCTTGCCAGGTACGCGTTGGTGATCACAAGCTCGAATCCCAGCTCGTGAAACTTTGCCGCGGGTATGTTCTGCCTGACCGGGTGCAGGACCGGAACGTACGCCGGGGTGCTTACCCTTCCGTGGTTGGTGGTGAGCACGCCTATCCTGCCGGCAAGGTCGCTCTTGAGGATCTCAAACATGCCTGCGCGTTGGGCAGCGGGTTATTAATTCCCATTCAGTATGCAAAGTACCTCCTCAGGTCATCTCTCTGCAGCACCTGCGACAGCCAGTCCACGGCGTCGCCCGTGGTCCTGTGCCCCAGCGCATGCATCGCCAGATCCCGCACGGCAGTCGGCGTCCTGCCGGTTACGTCTATCTGGGTCACCTTTGCGATGCCAAAGCTCCTTGTGGCGTCGTACGCCACTATGCCCAGGATCTCACTCTGCAGGTTCTGGGACGCCTTGCGGGCCGGATATCCCCTGTCCCGGTATGCCCTCTCCAGGTCATAGGGGCTCCGCCTCAACACCAGCGCCCTCTCCACCTGGGACTCGGCAACGACGTAGGGCGCCAGGTGTCCCACGACTATGGTGTCATCATCCAGGTATGGGGGAAGCAACTCCCGCAGCATGTCGGTGTCGACGCTCCGGTCGTCCTCGGCCGCGCCCAAGCGCTGCGCCAGCGCGGATATGTCAAGCGTCCTGCGGTGCAGCGACTCTGCCAGCAGGGCCGACAGGGTGTGCTTTCCCACCCCGGGGTTTCCGGTTACTATGATCGGCACACCCGTACTGGGGCGGATCCGGTTAA
The DNA here is from genome assembly GCA_965206845.1 of Cenarchaeum sp. Classification (GTDB taxonomy): domain Archaea; phylum Thermoproteota; class Nitrososphaeria; order Nitrososphaerales; family Nitrosopumilaceae; genus CAYGAM01. Next base: position 1,137,845 of record OZ242221.1, read on the forward strand.
TTTACTGTGCTGTATCTGCGCCGCCCGGGAGGCAGCCTGCGCCCCGGCGCGGGGAGATCCGGCATCAAAGTGTTTATGTGTGGCCGTGGCATGGCGGATCCCTGTGCAGATCGGTCTATTGGGCAAGGCAAACGTCGGCAAGTCCACGTTCTTCTCTGCGGCGACGCAGACGCAGGTCCAGACAGGCAACTTTCCGTTTACCACCGTGCAGCCAAACGTCGGCGTGGCGTATGTGGAGTCGGAGTGCGCCTGCAGGCACCTGGGCATAACGCACGAGAACAGCCTGTGCTCCGGCGGCACCCGGCTCATTCCAGTAAAGATAATCGACATCGCGGGGCTGGTTCCGGGGGCCCACCAGGGCAGGGGACTGGGCAACCAGTTCCTTGACGATGCCCGGCAGGCCAGGGTGCTGATACATGTGGTGGACATAGCGGGGGCCACGGACCTGCAGGGACAGCCCGTCTCCCCCGGGAGCCACGATCCGCTGGAGGACGTGAAATTCGTCCAGGAGGAGTTTGACCAGTGGTTCCTGCAGATACTGATGCGGGAGTGGAACAAGCTGCGCCGGGAGCTGGTCCAGAAGAGGGCCAGCCTGGCAGACGGCATAGCGCGGCGCTTTAGCGGCCTGGGGGTGGAGAGCCACCAGGTGCACCAGGTCCTCCAGGAGATGAACCTGCTGGTGAAGAAGCCCGACAACTGGACCGACGGCGACAGGCTGGCGCTTGTCGTCGGGCTCAGAAAGATGACAAGGCCCATGATAGTAGCGGCAAACAAGGCAGACCTGTGCCGGGACCTTGCTGTCACAAAGGGCATCACCGGGTGCGACGTGGTGCCGTGCAGCGCAGAGGCCGAGCTGCTGTTGCGCAAGGCGTCCGGCGCGGGGCTTGTGGAGTACGCCCCCGGCGCCGGCACGTTTGCCGTCGGGCCCGGCGTGCAGGTGTCCGCCCAGCAGAGGAGGGCGCTGGAGACGGTGCGCGCCATACTTGGGAGGATCGGCACCACCGGAGTCCAGCGGGTGCTGAACGCCGCGGTCTTTGACATGCTGGGCATGATAGTGGTGTATCCGGTGGAGGACGAGACGAGGTTCACCAACAGGGACGGCGAGGTGCTCCCCGACGCAAGGCTGCTGCCTGCCGGCTCGGGTCCCCGGGATCTGGCCGCAACCATCCACGCGGATATAGAGAAGGGGTTCCTGTACGCCATAGACTGCAAGAAGAGGCAGAGGGTCGGCGTGGAGCACAGGCTCCAGAACGGGGACGTGGTCAAGATCGTCTCGACGGGAAGCAGGGGGGCATGATCTGCCTAGGTGTCGAGAGCACGGCGCACACGTTCTCGTGCGCCGTCCTGGAGAGGAGCGGCGGCCGTGGGACCATACGCTCTGATGTGAGGAGGATATACCGGCCCCCGGACGGGGAGGGGATACACCCCAGGGAGGCCTCGCGCCACCATGCCGAGTGCGGCCCGGACGTCCTGCACGAGGCGCTGCAGGAGGCAGAAGTGTCCGTGGGAGACCTGGACATGGTGGCGTATGCGGCAGGGCCCGGACTGGGCCCGTGCCTGAGGGTGGGCGCCGTGGTGGCGCGCTCCATATCGTCATACTACGGCATCCCGATATACCCGGTCAACCACGCCGTCGGGCACATAGAGCTGGGAAAGCTTCTCACCAGGGCAAAAAACCCCCTGGTGCTGCTGGTGTCCGGCGGCCACACCATGCTGCTGGCGTTCATGGTGGGCAGGTGGCGGGTCTTTGGGGAGACGCTGGACCTCACCCTGGGCCAGCTGCTGGACCAGTTCGGGAGATCCATCGGGTTTGCCTCGCCCTGCGGCAGGCAGGTGGAGGAGCTTGCCTTGGGGTCTGATGTCTACGTACCGCTGCCGTACACGGTCAAGGGAAACGACGTGTCGTTCTCCGGGCTGCTGTCAGCCACAAAGCTGGCGTCCAGGAACGGCCGGGAGGCGGCCTGCTTTTCGCTGCAGGAGACGGCCTTTGCGATGATGTGCGAGGCGGTCGAGAGGGCGCTGGCCTTTACCGGGAAGAGGGAGTTTCTTGCCGTGGGCGGGGTCGCGGCAAACAAGCGGCTCTCAAGGATGCTGAGCCAGGTCTGCCGGAGGCACAGGGTCCGGTTCTCCGTCGCTCCGCTTCAGTACTCCGGCGACTGCGGCTCGCAGATCGCCTGGACCGGGCTGCTTGAGGCCGGCGTAAAGGGCGGCGCACCGCTGGAGGAGACCTTTGTCCGGCAGTCGTGGCGCCTGGACACCGTGGACATCGCCTACTAGGGCAGTGCCTGTATGCGGCCTGCGGGCCTACTTGTCGAGGTCGCCGATTGCCTGCTGTATGGACTCAAGCCAGCTCCCGTTGCTGAAGACGCCAAACTTGTAGGTCTTTGTGCCGTCGCCGACCCTTGCCGTAAAGCAGACCTTCTTCATCAGCCATCCCTCCTTCCAGACCTTCTCTACGTCACCCAAGGGAACGTCGACGACCGTGTCCCCGAACTTTTTTGTAAAGTCCATTATCCTTCCCTTGGTCTTGTCAAAGGCAAGCCGCCTGTTTGTCAGGGTCAGAATTCCGGCAAGCAGGGCATCCTCGCTGCAGTCCTCCTGCCTGATCCTCTTTTCCCCTTCCTCCATGGCAGAATCAGGACAGCGCGCGTTATAATTTTAGTGGACGGCGGGTTTATCCAGAAACTCGGGCGCAGGAGTGGCTGGCCGCATCATGTTGCGCCTGGTTGCATAGATGTGATTCGTAATTAGCACGCAGGCACATTAGAGCACGATCTTTGGCATAATCATACGAAAGTTGCATGCTTTGGAGCACACATCTGTAAGATTATGGGCATCGAAGGCCCGATTCTTAATTGCGGATCATGTCTCATGATCTCCGCCTCCACCATTCTTGGTGCGTCCGTATGAAGCTGCTCGACACAGCCCGGATTGGTCATGCAGAACGGACGCGCTGGCTGGCGCCCGAATTTCGGGGAGAACCTGGACGGCGCGCCGCTTGGGGGTCTGGGCGCGCCGGCAGGACGCGTCCGCTGCGCAGGACCGCCGGCGCTCCCCGCGGCTCCGGGCCCGCGGCCGCGTCCCGGGATGCGGGCGCCGCCGAACACCTCCGGGGGATGCCGCGTGGGTTCTGCCCCGGGGCTGTGCCGCGGGCTATGAGAACTTGGCCCTCCATGTCTCGCCCTTGCCATACCTGCCCACGGCATACTCGAACTCCCTGCCTGCAAAGAGCTCTTCCCCCTCCTTTGCGATCTGCCGCGCCCTGCCGGGATCCGATTTCTGCAGGAACGCGATATATCTGGCGCATATGTCCTGGCTGCTACGGTAGTGGGCCCGGTAAACGTCTTCCAAGGATCCGTCCTCCAGCCTCTCAAGCACGTCAAGCTGCATCTGCACCAGCCTTACTGCATCGAGGTGCGGACCGTATCTTCTCCTACTGTCCGGTATCGCGTCTGGCAGGGCTGGCGCAAGCGCATCCCTCCAGTAGGCGAGATCCTGCCTGTCCGTGCATGTCTCCTCAATGGATCTGCAGTAGACGTCCTCAAAGTACTCGGAGTCGTTTCCCACGAACTGCTTGACCAGGTACGATATGTACAGGCGCCTTTGCTCGCGTCCGGACTTCTGCCGCATTGTGCAGGATGTCATCCCGCGCATGGCGTTGTCAAAGTCCTCGATGTTGTCCCCGTCGGTGTTGTCGATCACGCCCACGTTGCGGGTTATGGCCTCAGATATCTCCCTGTATATCCGTGCGGCCTCTGCCGGATCCCCGCCCTCCTCGCATGCCTTGGCGGCGCCGAAGAATCTGTAAAAGTCTGGCGCGACTCCGTACCTTCTTGCATCGCAGTCGGCATTGCCATACAGCGCGTCTATCTCTCTCCGGTAGTCCCGCGGGGGCATGCTGCCGGCCCTGCCAAATCGGGACATGAAGCGCCCCCGCAACCCCTCGTCTGACTCCATCTCGGTCACCAGAAACCCCTTCATCTGCGCGGCAGACAGGCCGTCAAAGGCGTCGTCGATGCAGGCCGCCAGACTGCTCTCTTCCTTGAGCAACTCCCGGAAGTTTTTTGACGCATGCAGCATTACCGCAACGATGTGCTTGCAGACCCCAGCGTCCGCGTACGGGCATGTGCAGACGCTTGTCGCGTCGCCGGGGAGGAGCGAGACCATGACGCGGTACACCATTCTTCCCTCGACATGCGCCGTCACGATGCCGCGGCTTATCGTGGCCCGCTCCACCCTGCCCTGATTGTGGTACCCCTGACCGCGCTCAAAGGACTTTTGCGTGCACAGCTTCCTTATCCGTGATGCCGCCGGCTTCTTGGGGTTCATGCCTCCGGTCACGGTTGGAGGCGGGGGGTTTTATGTATTGGGCACGGGCCGCCCCCGCCCAAAAACCCCCCAAGGGCCCGCCGGCGGTGCCTGGTTGGTAGTGCCAGCCTCCGGCAGGGGCGCGTCACCGCGTCCATGATCGGAGTCCGGAGAGCTGCGCAGTCGGCGCTCCCGGCCCTACCGCACCCGTGCCTGATCAGTTCTACGCCCCTGCCTGCAGCGGGCGGGCCGGACAGGAACCGGCAGGGAACCCGAACCCGCGGGCCGACTGACTTGGGGGTGTGCCCCGTCGGAGCCGCAAAGGTTTACAAGCGCTGTCCCGCCTTGCCTGGTTGCTCATGGAGAGACTGACAAAGACTGCATTCTGTGTCGGAATCGGGATGGCCGTTTCATTGTTCGCCCTGTTTATGGTTGCAGCCCTTCCAGACATAATCAAGAGCGCGGCCAACCAGTGGGATGAGTTGGGCGACACGGGCAAGTCGGAGGCGGAACTGCTGGCAAGGTTCCAAGGGCATCCGGCGTACGCGGCGATGTATGAGCGGTTCCCCGATGCCGTGGAGGAGGTCACGTACAGAGGGAATGGCCGCAGCTCCATGGAGGTAGGGGCCATGAATTTTGAGAGCGGCAGCCAGCTGGTGCTGGGCATGTCTATTTACGATGACAATGTGGATATCGACGTGACTTGCACGAGTGATGCCAGGGACGGATCAACGCACATAGATGGCTTGTTCGCGGAGAGCTTTATCAGGAATACCGACTGCTTGGACGCGGCAGACGGTACCGGAACCTAGGGTGCGGCCAAGGCCGTGCCATTGCTGTATGGTCGGGCAGACGGCTGGCGCCCCCGGAGCGCGCATGATCCCCGTTCCTGACTGTATTCTCCGGCTAGAGGCGCGGCTGGTACACAAAAGGTTCCCGTAGCCGGACGGGATCGTCGATCACTACAAATAGCACATGTGCCAATCCCTATACCGATGGGTCTATTTGGCGGCAAGCCAGCGAGCTGCACCGTGTGCGGCAAGGAGCTCAAGCACAAGAGCAAGCCCAAGCGGGAGTGGAACATCAAGGGGCCGCTGTGCGGCGACTGCTACATGGACAAGGCAGAGGAGTTCTACGAGGGAAAGGTCAGGCAGCCCTGCAAGTCCTGCGGAACGGTAAGGAAGATAACCGATCTGTGGGAGCCCCGGTGGCAGTGGGACATGGACGGCTTGCTGTGCAAGGAGTGCTTTGACAAAAAGGAGGCGGGCCACAACACCAAGCGAAACTACTGCAGCCTCTGCAACGCCAAGATAGGGTTCATAAGGTACAACCCAAAGCCGAAGTGGAAGATAGATGGCCAGATGTGCCGAACCTGCTGGGACGAGCACAAGGCAAGAATGGGATAGGCGCTACTCTGTGTTGGGTCTGGCATGCCGCATCTAGACGGCTTCGATCTCTTTGTCTATGCCCGGCCTCACCTTGGTGAAGACGCGGAACCCGCATATGCACTTTATCTCCGGGAGCCTGCCCAGCTCCGTGTTTGACACCTTGGTTCCGCAGCGCAGGCACGCATAGTCTACGCTGTTCGGCTTGGCGTCGCTCTCAAACTCAGACATGTCTCATCACGTTATCTTTACCTCGAGGTAGACGTCGTTGGGCGGGTCTATCCTGGTCAGCTGCCTGATGGCCTTCTCGTCTACGTTGATGACTATTATCCTGCGGTGCATTCTCATCTCCCACTTCTCATAGGTCTCGGTCCCGTTGCCGCAGGGCGACTTTCTTGTGGCCACATGCAGGCGCTTTACGGGAAGCGGAATCGGCCCCTTTACGCGGACGCCGGTGTTCTTGCCGATCTGGAGGATCTTGGTGCACACGCCGTCAAGTTTGGACAGGTTGATGCTGGTAATCTTGATTCGAGCACATTGGGACAACTGCTCTTACCTACACTTTGTGCTCTTCGGTAATCTGTTTTACAACACCGGCGGCAATGGTCGCTCCCATGTCACGCAGTGCAAACCTGCCCATCTCCGGGAACTCCTTGAATGTCTCGATCGGTGTAGGTCTGACCGGCCTGATCTTTACGATGGCAGAGTCGCCTACCTTGAGGAACTTGGGTGACTCTTCCTCTGCCGCTCCTGTGGCAGGGTTTATCCTTGAGACGAACTCCGAGATGGTGGCGGCTACCTGTGCGGTGTGGCAGTGCATTACGGGCGTGTATCCCGGGGCTATGGCCGTGGGGTGGTGAATTACTATAATGTGCGCCAAGAACTCCTTTGCGACCCGCGGCGGTGCGTCGGGCGTTCCCAGTACGTCGCCGCGCTTGATGTCCTTCTTGTCGATTCCCCGCAGGTTGAACCCGATGTTGTCGCCCGCCTCTGCCGTGGGCAACTGGGTGTGGTGCGTCTCGATGGATTTGATCTCCCCGACGGCTCCAGAGGGCATTACGACGATCTTGTCGGCTACCTTCATCGTGCCGGTCTCGACGCGCCCTACGGGGACGGTGCCGACGCCGGTGATCGTGTAGACGTCCTGGATTGGAATGCGCAACGGCTTTCCTGTGGGCTTTTCGGATATCTTGAAATCATCAAACACCTCAAGCAGCGTCTTGCCCTTGTACCACGGCATGTTCTCGGACTTCTTTACCAGGTTGTCCCCCTTCCAGCCGGATACGGGTACGAACGGAACGGCGTCTGCCTTGTAGCCCACCGATTTGATTAGCTTCTCTCCCTTTTCGCAGGCGTTCTTGTATGACTCCTCGCTGTAGTTGCCGACGTCCATCTTGTTGATTGCGACTATGAGCTGGTTTACGCCCAGCGTCTTTAGCAGGAATGCGTGCTCCCTCGCCTGTCCGCCAGGCGCGATGGCGGTGTCCGTCTCTCCCTCCTTTGCGGAGAGGACCAGGACTGCACAGTCGGCCTCGGATGCTCCGGTGATCATATTCTTGATAAAGTCCCTGTGGCCGGGCGCGTCTATCAGGGTGAAGAAGAACTTTGGTGTCTCAAACTTTTGGAACGCGAGATCGATTGTGATTCCCCTCTCCCTCTCGTCCTTGATGTTGTCCATTACCCACGCGTACTTGAAGGTGTCTCCCTTGCCGGTCTTCTCTGACTCTACGGCATGCTGGGCGATCGTTCTCTCGTCCACGACTCCCAGATCCATCAGGAAGTGTCCCATGGTGGTGGACTTTCCGTTGTCGATGTGACCCGTTATTATCAGGTTCAGGTGGGGCTTGTTTGCCATATGGTTGCATCATCAGGGGGATTTATTACCGTTACGATTCTTTGACGAAATTTGGGGAATTCTTGAATTTTTTTTTTTGGCGCGCGTGTTCCTGCGTCTCTGCCCCGCGGGTGGGGAGGGTACGCCGTTGTGGGCGCAGGGCAAGTGATATTCTGTTGACCCTGCGGGTATGGTCGGGCCGGTTCTGCGGGTGCGGCGCTAGTCGGGATCCTCGTAGGATCCTCTCTTCTGGCCCGCGGAGGCATCCTCCACCGGCTTCATCTTCTCCTTTAGCATGTCCATCCGGGCGCGGTACCCCTGGGCGTACTCCAGCTCGTCTGGAACCAGCGTGGCCGGGTGCAGGAACCCCTGGCTTCTCATCGCCAGCGCCTTCTTGGTGGCGATCTCGCGTATGTGATCCCAGTCCGGGGTGGAGAACCCGTCAAAGGGCCCCGTGAGCTTGCCGCCGTGCATGCTGAAGACCAGCGACTCCACGATGGGGATGCAAAAGTTGATGGTGGCAGCGGAGTTGAGCCGGACCGGCATCAGCGGCATGTTGTGGCTTCCCCTGGTGTTGCCTGCGACATAGTGCGGGTTGTTGAATACGCTGCCTGCCTCCTCGGTGGCAGGAAAGTTCTTCTGAGTCCTGATCACGCATATGGGATCGTCCTTTCCCACGTAGGTGCCGGCTATGTTGTGCAGCCGGTCAGTCGACGCGGCGACTATGGGCTCGCCGTCCCTTGTCTCGATGGAGGAGACCACGTACCTTCCGGGGTACATCAGCGCCGCCTCCACGGTGGGCTTGTCCTCCCACAGCGTCAGGCGGGCTATCTTTCCTTCCTCCACGTCCATTATGTTGAATATGACCCCCCGCGCCAGGGACTCGTTTACGATCAGGCCCGTGTTGCTCAGCGCGTCCACGAACAGCCTGTAGAACGGGTAGTTGAACGCGCCAGGCTCGGTCTTGTCTGCCGCAAAGACGACAAACGCCTCGTTGGCCCTCTCCTCAAACTCCATCTCCGCCACGCCGGGACCCATGCCCTTTACGTTGCCGGAGAACGAGTCCTTGAGCAGGTCCTGGCCCGCGCCGTAGAGCCCCTCCTCCTTGGCAACCCGGGTTCCCTCCTCAAAGGCGCTCCAGGCCAGCTTGTGGATCTTGCTGTCGTCGGTGCCCCGGGTGTGGGTCATGAGTATGTGGACGTCGTCGCCGCAGTACCCGATGTAGTAGTCGATCAGCATGTCCTTGGCTGACTCGATGGTGTTCCTGACCGCGTCCAGCAGGCCGTCGCTGGGCTTTGTGTGGCCGCCCACTCCGCCCACGTCTGCCTTGATGGCAGATACGGTAACTCGCATATCTGTCGTGCTTTCTTCCTCGATTTATGTGTAAGTCTGTCGCCCGGAACCGGGCACGGCGCCGCCCTGCGTCCGGAACCCGGCGGCATGCGGGGGATCCTATGTTTGTGGGAGCGCGTCTTTTTGCAAAAGGTGTAGCTGCCTGCACCGGCTAGATGTATCTGAATATGGTTCGCTTCTCTGCCTTTGGAATATCGCCTACCAGGGCAAAGTTGTACAGCGGGTATGCCCTCTTGTACTGCTTCATGAAACTCCATGCCACGTCGCTTGTCTTGAACTCCGTCCTTATCCCGTCGATCTCCGACTCGTTGCCGTACACGTCAAAGGTGACCACAAAGTAGCCCTTTGGCCTGTTGTGGGGGCGCGCCCTTAGCAGCCAGACGAAGGCAAAGATCAGCACGGTGCCCAGGATTACAGTCTCCCCGGCAAACCGGAAGAACGAGAGTACCACGTTGGGGATGAGCTGGCCAAATATGTACACCACCAGATGCGAGAACGACAGCACCGCCAGTGCCATCAACACATACGTCTTGGCGCTGCCAAGATCCCAAGGCATTCCCATCAGTAACCCCTGTCTTTCTTTTGATTTAACTCTTGTTGCTCTCGAATGTGCGTAGGGCCAGATGCCTTTTTGCCCGATCCCGGGGTTGCCCATCTGCTGGCTTTCACGTACGGCCCGGCGCGGCAGGCTGCCTGATCCGGGGCATTGCCCGTATGTGGGCAGGAGCCGCATCGGCGTCGCGGGGTATCTTGTGGCCCGTGAGCCAGGTTAACATAAAAGATAAATCCCGACCGGCATGACATCAGCGCACATTGATCAAAAAGGCCGTGCTGGCGTTCTCCGGGGGACTTGACACCTCGGTCGTCGTAAAGTACCTGCAGGAGAAGTACGACATGGATGTCGTAACGGTCACAGTCGATGTCGGCCAGGGCGATGACTATGCGTCAATCGACGCAAAGGCCAAGACCCTTGGGGTGCGCAAGCACTACACCATAAACGCAAAGGAGGAGTTTGCCCGCGATTACATCGTCCCCTCGATCAAGGCAAACGCGCTGTACCAGAAGAAGTACTGCCTGGCAACGGCCCTGGCGCGCCCGCTGATCGCCCGGAAGCTCCTGGACATCGCAAGGGTGGAGAACGCCGACGCTCTGGCGCACGGCTGCTCCGGCAAGGGAAACGACCAGGTGCGCTTTGACACTACCATGAGGGCAGGCTCTGACCTTCCCATCATCGCCCCCATCCGCGACCTGAACCTGGACCGGCCGGCGGAGCTGGAGTTTGCAGAGGAGCACGGCATACGCATAGACGGCGTGGCCAAGAAGTTCAGCATAGACCAGAACCTGTGGGGTCGCGCCCTGGAGGGCGGCGTGCTGGAGGATCCCATGACGGAGCCCCCGGGCGACGCGTTCATCTGGGTAAAGACCAGGGATCTTCCCGACGAGCCCAGCTACCTTGAGATACAGTTTCAGAGGGGGGTTCCCGTTGCGGCAGACGGGAAGACACTCCAGCCCGTGGATCTCATCGAGTACGTCAACCAGAAAGCGGGTGCCGCAGGAGTGGGAATAATCGACCACATAGAGGACCGCGTGGTGGGGATAAAGTCCAGGGAGGTGTACGAGACGCCTGGCGCGTCCTGCCTCATCGAGGCGCACTCGGACCTGGAGAAGATGGTCCACACGTCACACCAGACCCGGCTCAAGTCCATACTGGACGACGAGTGGGCCCGGCTTGCATACTCGGGGCTCTGGGAGGATCCCCTCCGAAGGGACATAGACGCATTCATTGAGAGCTCCCAGGGCGTGGTCTCGGGTACCGTGCGCATAAGGATGCACAAGGGATCCATGAGGGTGGTGGGAAGAAGCTCCGAGCACTCCCTGTACAGCCGCGAGGTGGCCACCTACGGGGCAGAGTCCTCCTTTGACCAGCGGCTTGCCCGCGGCTTTGTGAACCTCTGGGGGCTGCAGTCAACAGAAGCTAATAAATTACAAGAGGGAAGGCTGAAAAAAATATGAACTGCCCCGAATGCGATGCTGACGTGCCAGTACCGGATGACGCCGCCGTGGGTGAGATAGTCTCCTGCCCGGACTGCGGGGCCGACTATGAGATATCCAAGAAGAACGGCTCCGCGATCGAGGTAAAACAGGCGGAGACCGTCGGCGAAGACTGGGGAGAGTAATGCCAAGGATCGGCATCGTCTTTGACCGGCTGCGGTCAGAGGAGAAGATGCTGCAAAAGGCGGCAGCCGGCATGGGCCACGACACGGTCATGACAGACGCCAAGATCACACAGTTTGACACCGATGGCCAGGCGCCGGATCTTGGCGACGTGGTTCTGGAGAGGTGCGTGAGCCACTTTCGGGGGCTGTACTTTGCCTCGTGCCTGGAGTTTCTGGGGGTTCCGTCCGTGAACAGCTCCGCAGTCTCGCATTTATGCGGAAACAAGATGCTCACCACGCTGCAGCTAAAGAGGAGCGGAGTGCCCACGCCGCGGACCCTCTTTGCGTTCTCCCAGGAGGCGGCAGCCGAGTGCATCGAGCGCGCCGGATACCCCATGGTGATAAAGCCCGTCATCGGCAGCTGGGGAAGGGGCGTCATGAAGGTGGCAGACCGGGATACCATGGATGCCGTAATCGAGGTCAGGGCGCTCTCAGACACCCCCCACGACAGGATCTACTACCTACAAGAGGTGGTAAAGAGGCCGCCCCGGGACATCCGGGTCGTTACCGTCGGGGAGAGGCCGGTTGCCGCCATGTACAGGAGATCCTCCGGCGGGTTCAAGACGAACGTGGCCGCCGGAGCGGATCCCGAGCCCTGCGAGATTACGGGCGAGCTGGAAGATGTTGCGGCCGCCGCGTCCCGCGCCGTCGGCGGCGGGATCCTGGGCGTGGATCTGATGGAGGACGAGGCAAGGGGGCTTGTGGTCCACGAGGTGAACAGCACGGTGGAGTTCCGCGGCCTTGCCACCGTCGCCCGGCGTGACATTCCCCGGGAGATGGTGGAGTTTGCCGTCGGCATGGCGCAAAGGTAGCGCTACCGGCAGTCTTTTGTCTCGTGCCTTTGATCCGGAGGTGTATGCGGTGTACAGCTTGCCAACTCCTGCTGATCTCGAAGGGCTCGATCTGTGGGGCTACGGTTCTATGACCCTGCCGGTACGGGGTGGGGGGTCGCATTCCCAGGCCTCTTTTTGTCCCTGACGGTCTACATCATGTGCCAAAACAGCTTGGTTATGGGGACTTTCTAGCTGCGTAGCAGCCTGATCTTCTTCTACATATCATCGAATCTACCGAAGACGATACCTGCGATTGCCCCTTTGAGCCTCCTTCGCTGCATCCGGATGTGTTATGCTGCGGATCTTTAGCTCTATTACTGCACAGAGCATTGATCCGTGCCCCGTATCTGCCCGTCCCAAACTTGCGAACGAACTCAAATACACATCAAGAATGTGTGTCAGTACCGGACAGTCGGCAGAGCTTGCTAAACGCACTCTATGCTTTGAGGACTGCACCGCTCAAAGTCAAACCAGTGGGGAAGATCCTCGATATCGTCTAGCGCCAAGATTAAGCCAAATGCAACTACGTCTGATCTTTTAAGCGCCACACCCAGAACTACCAGCACTGCCCCAAGTAACCCATGATGCATCCTGCGGCCGCCTGGGTAGACCTTGGGAGGATTCTGCATAGACCTCCACAACAACACGGCAGAGAGCGCAAACGAAGCCGCGACTGCAGCTCTTTCGTATTCGCCCATCCTAGACTTTTTGCGCCTAGGGATCCTTATTCTGCTCATGACAGATCTACACGGCGCAGTCTATTAACGATTGCGCGTACTCTGCTCTATGCCTCCTGTGGGCGGTTGCGGGATCCCGTCATGGAATCTGAGGCATGGCATCTGCTCTCAGAACTTGTATCTGTCATGGATCACTGAAGATGCGCGGTTCTGCCTACCGTCTTTTGATGTGTGCCGGCTCGGGTGGCCCTTGTGCCGGGATATCCTTGCCGTGCGCGGAAAGCCGCCGCCGGCATCGGGGCGGGCTGCCGGCCAGGCCAATGAACAAGTTGTTCATTCCGGTTAAATGCTACTTTTTTGAGTATGGCGCAGCATGCAGGATACAGCCAGGCGCAAAGCAGCCAGCCTTGCGCTCATGACAATAATGCTTGCAGGCGGGATGACCATCGCAATGCCCGGCGAACCGCCGCAGGCAGCGGCGCAGACAGGGACCCTTAGCGTCTCGGCTACGGGAGCGTTTGGCGGACCGCAGATACTTGAGATTGTGGTGGACGACCCCTCAAGGGACGGGCTTGACTCTGGCACCCCGCTGCCCGACGTCCGCATAGACGACAACAAGGTGGTCATGGCCCAGTCAGACACCGGAAAGTGGTATGCCTACGTGGCATCTGACGAGCTTACCTCAGAAGTCGGCGTCATGCTGGGCCTGTTCATCTATATCGCCGCAGACGAGGCCGCGCCCACAGGGTATGGCGACTCCGGCGCGGAGTCCTTCTTTGTCGGCGCCGGGCAGTTCCTGAGCGCCAAGGCGCTCGGCGGTAACAACGGCGGACAGATCGGCGTCCTTGATAACGACTGGCCCGTCATCCAGGTGTACGAGTTCAAGGACGACTCGCCGGTCGACATCACGCACAACGCCGAGACGGTAACCCTGAGGTACAAGGCAGATCTCAGCGATCTTGCCTCGATACGGGTTGACAGGGTAGACGTGCCGGCAGGCGGCCAGGTGCATGTGGCGATTAGCGACGTCCAGCTGAACCTGAACCCGACCAAGGACGACGTGTGGTACATGTGGGCCAACGGCACTACGACGTACGGCGATGCCGACCCGGAAGCCATCGACTGGCAGGACATATTCCGGGGCGACACCGGGAGGCTTGCCATCAACAACCTTGACCCGATAACCATTGAGTATGATGCAGACGACGGCGCGATGGTAGAGTTTGAGGAGACCGGCCCTAGCACGGGCGTGTTTGTCAGCTATGACACCAACGAGGAGTCAAGGATCACGGTCAACGGCGACGCCCGCGCCGGCAGTACCTTCACGGTGGACTATGCAGGCAACGACGCGCAGGTGATAGTCGATGACTTTGACTTTGCCATGGAGCTGGTGAGGGACGGCATAGGCAGCACGTGGGACTCTGGCGAGGATCTCACCGTCAGGCTGTCTGCCGAGGGCCTGAACCTCAACACACTCAAGGATGACGACATGACGATAGCAGACGACGATCTTCCCGTGCTGATACTGGGAGAGCCCATCACGCTGGCCACCGTGGCCTCCGCAGAGGTGACCGGCGACACGGCACTTGGCGGGGCGTGGTTCGTCAACTACGATACACATGTGGCCACGCTAGCGGTAACAGATACCAACACCACGGTTGCCATAACGCTGACAGAGGAGCAGCTGGAACGGCTCAAGGACAACGGCGCACAGAGCCACTATGTACACTACTCCAGCACCTTTGCTGCCACCACCGATGCCCAACTCGCAGGTTCTGACGGCACCATTGCCATAGCAAACGGCATAACGGCAATAGACGTGGCAGATGGCGCCGACGGCAGGTTCAACGTGACGTTTACCGCACCCGAGTCGGTGTTTACCATGGACAATATGAATCGGAACGCGGATCTGCGGAGCGCCGTAGCGGATGCCGAGAGAGATATTGCCATAGACGGGGCCACCGCCGGTACCGTCAAGATGGCCGCAAGCGGACTGCGGCTTGATGACGCCGTCTCTGTCTCCATTAATGCCATCGACACTGACGTCTTTGACACCCCCGAATCCGTCCTTGAGGAGATCAGGAGGATCATTGGCGACAACCTCGTTACCGCCGAGGCCACGATCGTGGCGGACATCTTCACCTTTGGGGCAGACGCAAACCACGCAATCTACAGGGCGCTGCTGGAGGAGACCGGTCCCGGTTCCGCCGTGTTTGAGGGAACGATCGAGTACAAGATGCTCAACCAGATCAATGCAGATGACCCCGGGACGCACGCAGACATTGCGGCCGTGGGAGACGAGCTGGTCGTCATACTGGACGGGGACTATACCGGCACCGGCGCACCGACGGTAGCATACGGCGGCGACCACGTGAGGGAGGACGCGCCGACGCACACAGGCGAGGTCAGCTTTGATGCCGGCGCCTACACGGTGGCAGACGAGGTGACCGTGACCCTGGTGGATCCCGACCTGAACGTAGAGTCCGACGGGATCGACATATACAGGGTTGATGCCGCAAGCGAGGATGCCGCAGACACCCTGCTGCACATTGAGATGGCCGACGGCTGCACGCCGGGCGACCTTGCGGCGTTCTCGCTGCGCGAGTCTGCCGACGGCAGCTTTGTGGGGACGTTTGACGTTCCAAGGGTGTGCGGCGGCGCTACGACGACAGGCAAGGGCCTCTCGGTCACCTACTATGACTTTAGGGACGGATACGGCGGAATGGCCGAATGGAGGGACTCGGTCACGGTGCGCGCAGATACCGGCTCTGTCAGCCTTGACAGGGCGGTCTATCCGGTGCCTGCCGGTGACTCTAGGGTTGTCGTGCATGTGTCGGTTCGAGACGCAGATTTTGACGAGTCGTCCTCCAGCGTGGAGAGCATCAGGCTTGCCAGCGATGAGCCGCCGGTAATTGTGAGGATAGGGACGCAGACGGTCGCCGAGCTCGGCACCGTGGACAACCCGCTCTCAGAGATCTCTGGCGACTCTGGCGTCTTTGAGGCCTCCGTGGAGATCGGGGGCGACGACGCCATAGGGCAGGGAAGCGTCATTACGGTATCGTACACGGATCCGACGGGCGCCTCGGGCAGCGAGAACACGGTGACCGACTCTGCCGTGTTTGACCTGAGAAGCGCCACACTGCAATCAGACAAGTCAAGCTACGTGATAGGCCAGGATGCGCTCCTGACGCTGATAGAGCCGGATCTCAACCTTGACTCTGCCGACCGGGAGTCCGTTCCCCTGGATCTAATCGGCTGGGACTCTGAGGCGGGCAAGGCGGACCTTGGCGATGCGGCGTTTGGGGCGGTGCCGCAGGCGCTCAGGGAGACCGGCCCTGACACCGGGGTCTTCCAGGTCGTCATCACCACTCCAAAGGCGATCAACGGCAACGCCTTGGAGCGCGGCGAGCCAATCACACTCACATATGTGGACAAGGGGCCGTCGGGCGCCGATACCGTGGGCGACGGCGAGAGGGACATCAAGCTCTTCATTGCGACCTCGGATCTCGGCGCGGCCATAGAGCTTGACCGGGACGCCTACACGTGGACCGACAAGGTCTTCGTCACCATCGTGGCGCCGGACTACAACTTTGACTCTGATGTGATCGACGAGATCGGCGGCAAGGGCGACGGCGAGGTCACCGTCAGGACAAGGGCCGCCAAGATCGACGGGTACCGGCTTGCCGAGACGGGCCCCGACACGGGCGTATTTGCCGGCGAGGTGACGCTCACCGGCTTCACATACGGCAAGATACACACCAGCATCGAGACCGGCGGCAGCGGGCCGACCGACGGCACCCTAAGAACGAACAACGAGGACGGGCTCAGTGTCTCATTCGAGTACTCCGATTCAGAAGCCCCGCTTGTGGCCTCTGCTACCATCCGATGGAACGTCGGCGAGGTGCAGTGGCTTGAGGCAGATTATGCGGCGACCGGCTCCGGCGTGGTGAGGGTGACCGATCCCGACATGAACACCAATCCGGACGCGGTCGACGATATCGGTATCGTCGTCTACTCTGATACGTCCCTGGGGGGCGTCGATCTCACGGCGACTGAGACGCAGGAGTCGTCCGGCGTCTTTGAGGGGGTGGTGGAGTTTGACCCCCATGCCGCCTCGCAGGGGCACAGGCTTCAGGTTTCGGAGGGCGACATAGTCACCGCCGCGTACGACGATGAGACGCTTCCAAAGCCCGACGGCAGGGGCGACAGCCTCGCGGTTACGGCGACTGCACTGATCGGATCCGCCGTGCCACCGCTGGAGAGGGTGTCGGCCTCAAACCTGGCCATGGTGGATGCCTCGGGCAGCATGATGCCCTCGGTGTCGGCCGGCCAGCAGATCCAGATCACCGCCGACCTGACAAGCGGCCAGGACACAGACCAGTACACCACATACCTGGTTCTGGTGGAGGACGGGGACGGCGTACCGGTGCACATATCGTGGATCTCCGGCTCCCTTGGGGCGGGCAAGACGTTCAGCCCGTCGCAGTCATGGACGCCGGATGCGGCCGGCAGCTACGTGGTTACCGTATTCGTGTGGGAGTCAGTCACCAACCCGACCGCACTGTCCCCACAACTCTCAATAACAATCGACGTAGCATAATGCTAGAAAAATTTCTTTTTTCTTTTTTTATTTTGGGCAACTAGGCTAACCTGCGCACGGCTTTAGTGTCCGGCGTGCCGTATATCCTCGGATCCAAACCCGTGACTCCTAGATATCTAGATCAAGCCAGCCAAACCACACATATATCTCCCGGCAGCCACAAGCAACCGATGCAAAGCGACAGTGCCCGGAGCAAAAAACTCGTCATAGCCGCATGGAAGACCTACCTGACCCTGACAGAGTCAAAAAACCTTGCAAGGGAGATCAGGGACTGGGTCGCAAAGAACCCCACAAGCTGCGAGATCGTGTTGGCCCCCTCGTTCCCGCACATAGTCCCGGTAAGGCACACCATTGGCACCGCCGTAGGCATAAGCGCGCAGAACGTGGATCTGGCAGGCCGCGGGGCCTATACGGGGCACACCCCACCGCAGATGCTCTCTGATGCCGGGTGCAACTATGTGCTTCTCGGGCACTCTGAGCTGAGAAAGTACAAAAAAGAGACGGACCTGCTCCTAAAAAAGAAGGCAGAGGTGGTGCTGGCAGAGTCAGACATGGGTGTGGTGCTCTGCATAGGCGAGAGCTACAGGCAGAAGACCGGAGGCAGGACGCTGGACACGCTGGAGTCACAGCTGAGAACAGGTCTGGGAGGCATTCCCGGAGTCGATGTGGATGGCAGACTGGATATTGCCTACGAGCCGGTGTGGGCCATAAGCTCCGAGAATCCGCAAAGCCCGCCGGAGCCACAGGATGTCGATGCGATCCACGGGAGGATCAAAAGCGTCCTAGTGCAGCTCTTCGGTGAGCAGATCGCCAAAAAAATCAGAGTCCTCTACGGGGGCAGCGTAAGTCCCTCCAACGTGGGCAGCTATGTCAGGCAGCCCAACATCGACGGCGTCCTAGTGGGCAGCGCCAGCACAAAGTTTCCGGGAGTCATAGACCTGCTAAAGGCGGTAGAAGACTCGATCAGATCAGAATCCCCATAAGTCCGCAACGGCAGATGTCCTACATGCTACAGCCGCCGGTATGGCGGCGGCACCTTGAACGCAATACTAGGCAGTCAGGTCAGAGCCCAAACCAAAACATAGCGCAAAAAGAAGCGGCACCCCGTCCCGCATCCTCCTGATGCGCCGGGCCCCCACATGCACCATCCCCGCATACGGGGCCGCAAGACGCGAATTGGCTGTTCCGTGCGGCCCCCAGCGAAGCCCATTCCACAGGCAACCCTAAATTATGCCATGTGTGGTATACCTCCCAGTGAGGCTGCTCAAGCGGGGTGCCGAGGGGGATCTCTTTGAATCCACATGGAACCAAAAGAGATGCGTCATCAAGGAGCGCAGGCCAAAGGCCTACAGGAATCCCCAGCTCGACTACAGGATACGGAGGGGCAGGACGATCCGCGAGTCTGCGATCATACGCCAGGTCAAGGAGCTGGGCATCCGGGCGCCCTTGGTCTACTTTGCGGATGCCGCCAGATGCCGGCTATACCTGCAGTATATGGACGGCCCTACCGTGCAGAGCCTGCCGGCGCGGCAGCTGGCAGCCGCCTGCAGGGGCATAGGGAACATCACTGCCACGATGCACTGCAACTCGATAATGCACGGTGACCTGACCACGTCCAACTTTATCCTGCAGCACGACAGGATATGCGCCATAGACTTTGGGCTGTCGCAGCGGACAGCCAAGCCGGAGGATCACGCAATCGATCTCCGCCTCTTCAAGGAGATACTGGGAAGCGCCCACACGGAGTCGATGGAACATGCATGGGGCAGCTTCCTGGAGGGGTACGGGGGCGCAGTGGGGCAGGCCAGGTTCGAGAGAATCACAAGGCTCGTCTCGGTGATCGAGTCAAGGGGGAGGTATGCCAGCGTCGTCTAGCGTGCTCTTTGCATCCTCCAACGGGCACAAGTTCGCCGAGGCAAGGGAGATACTGGCGGGGTTTGGGATAGACGCAGTCCACTTTCCATGCGACATAGATGAGGTGCAGTCAGATGACATCGAGACGATCGCGGGAAAAAAATCCGTTGCCGCCTTTGGGATGTGCCAGAGGCCCGTCATCGTAGAGGACGCGGCGCTGCACGTAGAGGCGCTGGGCGGGTTTCCGGGACCCTACTCGTCATATATCTTTGGCACCCTGGGAAACGGCGGCATACTAAAGCTGGTGGGCCAGAACCGGAAGGCCACATTCACCTCGGTCGTATCATACTGCGACCGCACGCTAAAGCCCAGGAAGTTTCGCGCACAGGTGCCAGGGACCATATCCCGAGAGATACGCGGCCAGGGCTGGGGATACGATCCCATCTTCATTCCAGACGGGAGGACAGAGACGTACGCCCAGATCCCGGACAAGAACCAAGTCTCCCACAGGTATGCGGCGCTGCAAAGCTTCGCTACGTGGTCAGGTACGCGGGAATCCAGCGATCGGTGAACCTGCGCCGGTTCTGCAGCACGACAATCCTGGAGATGTAGCTCTCATCCATCACCGAGAACTCGCCGCGTGCGGATACCGTATCCGCAAAGGCGCGGACCTCCTCCATCTCCAGCATGCTCTCCCTCTCCAGCCTGTTGGTGGACCTGCCTATGTGCATGTATGACTTGATCTCGACAAAGTGGGGGGATGCGGAGTCAAACATGGCCGCAAAGGCGCGCGCGAGCCGCCGCCCGTGTTGTACCCGCGAATCAGGGTGACCCGCATGACCGTCCTGGTCTCCAGCCTCCCCAGCATCTTCAGGGTCCTGCTCCACCTATTCCAGGCGTCGTCGTACCGGGGCTGGTTTATCCTCATGAATGAGTCATAGTCTGCCGCATTGGCCGACAGGTACAGCTGCGTGGGCAGCGCGTCCTCGTCTGCCAGTCTCTGGATCATCTCCGGCTCCTGGCCGTTGGTTACCAGGAATACGGACTTTGTGGACTCCAGCGACTTGAGGTATCTGATGAGCTGCGGCAGCTTTGGGTACATCGTGGGCTCGCCGGAGAGCGATATCGCGTAGTGGCTTGGAAGCTGCGACTCGTCCAGCTTCTGCCGGTCGCACCTCTCGTCGCCGTAGTGGCCCATTATCAGCCTTCTCCGCTCCTCCATTAGCGATGCGAGGATCTCCTGCGGCTCGGCCACCCGCTGCGGTTCCATCTTCATGGACTCGTAGAACTCCATGGGCCGCCAGCAGTACACGCAGCGGTTCTGGCAGTGCATTCCCGCAGGGGAGAACTCCATGCACCGGTGGGTCGAGATCCCGTAGAACCGGTTCTTGTAGCAGCTGCCCTCCCCCCGGAAGGACTTTTTTGTCCAGTGGCACAGCTCGACTGTGGAGTGATCCGAGACCCCGTACTTTGCCTTCTTCAGCTGCATCATGACACCCGGCTTGATCCGGATCAGCCCGTCCTCGTCCACGGTCTCGCCGGAGCAGCTCATACCAGCAAGCCGCGAAATTTGTTTAAAAACCGTTCGCAGCCTCCCCGGCGCAAGATCCCCACACTCCCCACCCGGCCTGCCGCGCAGGGCCCGGCCACTTCGGATCTACCCTGATTGGCACCAGACAAACCACCAGTAACAGGCCTGATCGGGTGCCTGTAGCTCGGCGGTGTAATTACAGTGGGGTTTAATAACAGGATCCATAACGTATGACTGGTGCTAAAAAAATCCAGACTTGCTGTAGCGTTTTTACTGGTGGCTATTATGACGAGCCTTCCCGTATACCCTGCGCACTCACAGGTGGATCTTGACGGGGACGGCTATGCGGGCGACGCGGATCTGTGCCCCCACCTTCCCGAGGACAACGCAGGCAAGCTGGACGGATGCCCGTCTGACTTTGTGCCCTGGTACGACCAAGATCGTGACGGGATACGCGATCGCCTAGATGACTGCCCAGCCCTGCCAGAGGCATACAACAACTTTCTGGACTCTGACGGCTGTCCCGATGTAGTAGCGGGAGGCACGGGTGCAGGGGCGCCAGACTCGGACTCTGACGGCATACCCGACGTGATAGACAGGTGCCCCAACGAGCCTGAGACGTTCAACGGCGTGCTTGACTACGACGGCTGCCCCGACGAATCCAGATACGGCCCCGACTTTGACTCGGACGGCATTCCCGACGCAGACGACCAGTGCGTCTCGGAGGGCGAGGTGTTCAACAACTTTGAGGACACCGACGGTTGCCCCGATGACATAACCGAGTTCCGGCCCAACGACGTGGACTCGGACGGCATTCCCAATGATTCTGATTTCTGCATTACGGCGCCCGAGACGCACAACGGGTACCTTGACGAGGACGGCTGCCCGGACTCTCTGGGAGACAGCATATTCTTTGACTCTGACGGCGACGGCATAGATGACCGCTATGACTCCTGCCCGGAGCAGCCCGAGACCTTTAACAATTTTGCAGACTATGACGGCTGCCCGGACGTCCTGTCCACATCTGACCGTCCCCTTGATACCGACGGCGACCTGATACCGGACACCGAGGACGAGTGCCCGCTGGAGCTTGAGCGATACAACAAGTTTGAGGATGACGACGGCTGCCCGGACATGCCGCCACACCAGCCCGACGGTGATCCGGACATGGACGGGCTTTTCACCTCCGTGGACGCATGCCCCCTGGTAGCGGAGACGTTTAACAATCACCAGGATGACGACGGCTGCCCGGACTATCTCGGCACGGAGAGGGAGATCCCAGACTCTGACGGCGACGGGTTCCCCGACTTTGCGGACTCGTGTCCCAGCGAGCCTGAGACGTTCAACGGCATACTGGACACTGACGGCTGCCCAGACCGGGAGATCACCCGGGACAGCGACCGCGACGGGATAGCCGACGGTTTTGACGCGTGCCCCAGGAGTCCCGAGACCTACAACAGGTTCCAGGATCTGGACGGCTGCCCTGACAGCATACTAGACACCAACCTTGCCGACGAGGACGATGACGGCATACCAAACTCCTTTGACCAGTGCGTGCTGAACCCCGAGACATACAACGCGTATAGGGATCTTGACGGCTGTCCCGATCACCTGCCCACTACAGATGCCGACCGCGACGGCGTAGCCGACGGGGTCGACCTGTGCCCAGACGAGCCCGAGACCCGCAACGGCTACAACGATCACGACGGGTGCCCAGACGCCCCGGTCAGTGTGGATATGCTCCGCGTGTACTTTACAGAGCCGCCCATACTGGACAGCGACCGGGACGGAATCATAGACTCGCAGGACACATGCCCGCTGATATCTGAGACATTCAACAGGTTCCTAGACGAGGACGGCTGCCCCGACTCTGTCGGCCAGTTCAGGGAGATTCCGGACTCTGACTCGGACGGCTTCCCCGACTATGCCGACTCGTGCCCCAGCGAGCCTGAGACGTTCAACGGCGTGCTTGACTACGACGGCTGCCCCGACTTGGACACCTTTAATGACTCTGACACGGACGGAATATCCAACGAGTTTGACTCGTGTCCGGAGGATGCAGAGACGTACAACTTATTTGAGGATACCGACGGATGCCCAGACGAGCCGCCGGGTGCAGCACCGGCGGACCACGACGGTGACGGCATAGCCGACATGCGCGACCGGTGCCCGACGGTACCCGAGACGTCCAACGGGTACCTTGACGAGGACGGATGTCCTGACTCACTGCCGGCAACCGACACGGACGGGGACTTTGTGCCGGATCACCTGGATCTGTGCAGCGACGAACCGGAGAACTGGAACAACTATCTGGATTATGACGGGTGCCCAGACGACCCCACAGGCAACGACGCGGACTTTGACGGGATACCCAATGCAGACGACCAGTGCCCGCAGGAGCGCGAGAGGCACAACGGCTACGAGGACGAGGACGGGTGCCCAGATATCCCGCCGTACCTGATAGTCGTGGACTCTGACTATGACGGCATCATGGATCCGGATGACGCGTGCCCGTCGGTACCTGAGGTCTTCAACAACTTCCAGGACGAGGACGGCTGCCCCGACTCTGTGGAGCAGGGTACGAGCATTCCCGACTCTGACGGCGACGGGTTCATAGACTCTGCTGACCTGTGCCCCAACCAGCCCGAGACATTCAACAACATACTTGACCTGGACGGGTGCCCCGACGATGTAGTGGGGCTTGCGGATACTGACAGTGACGGATACCCAGACGGCGCGGACTCGTGCCCGGAGATGGCCGAGAACTTTAACGGGTTCCAGGACTCCGACGGGTGCCCTGATGTAATCGAGGTGCCCGTGTTCAACGATGCCGACGGCGACGGGGTGGAGAACAGCTCTGACGCGTGTCCCTTTGAGGCGGAGGTCGTAAACGGCCTGCAGGACGACGACGGATGCCCCGACGAGCTGGTGCTGGGGCCCGACTCTGACGGCGACGGCGTACCCGACTACAGGGACTGGTGCCCCGACCACCTGGAGGTCATAAACCGCTATCTTGACACCGACGGATGCCCAGACGTAATCCCGACGCCGTCACACAGGACCGACAGCGACGGCGATGCCATATATGACGATGTGGACATGTGCCCCGACGAGCCTGAGACATGGAACAAGTACAGCGACTCTGACGGGTGCCCAGACATCTTCCCCGGACTGTCCAGGTACTCAAATGACATGGACCTTGACAACGTGCTAAACAGCGTGGATGCGTGCCCTGCAGACCCAGAGGACTATGACGGCGACCGCGACACCGACGGCTGTCCGGATCCATAGTCCCAGA
This sequence comes from Cenarchaeum sp., assembly GCA_965206845.1. Classification (GTDB taxonomy): domain Archaea; phylum Thermoproteota; class Nitrososphaeria; order Nitrososphaerales; family Nitrosopumilaceae; genus CAYGAM01. The sequence goes on from OZ242221.1 coordinate 1,161,734, forward strand.
TCTTTAATCCCGTATTGTATACCATGACCGGGCTGCTGCACGAAGTGACAATCTTCCCGATGGGCGGGATCTGCACCACGTGCAGGTCGATAAAAGGATCGGAGCTGTCCGGAGCCGCCGCGCAGATACATATCTGACCTACATCCCATGGTAGCCATGGCAAAAGACGGCGGCGCGGCGCGGATTTACGGCTCGGGAGGATTACCTGCCGTTCCTGCAGGGGTTCCTGGAGCCGGAAGGTGCATAGAGCGCATAGGCGCCGGCACCCCACAGGGGTGCACCGACATCGCAGGCCGCCGCGTGGGGGGCGCGCAGGCCAGGCTGCCGACATGAAGGCCATACTTTTGACACTTGCAGTCGTCCTTTGTGCGGGCTTTGGCTACGCGTACTCGTCTGGCGAGCCGATACCTGCGTGGATCAAGCAGGTGGCCGGATTCTGGGCAGAGGACAAGATAACAGATTCGGAGTTTGTCGCGGCGCTGGAGTTTCTGATAAGGCAGGGCGCCATTCAGGTCGATGACTCTGAAAGAGTGTTTGAGCTAAAGGAGAAGAACCGGGTGCTGCGCGAGAGGATAGCGCTGCTCGAATCAGGTGGCACACACCCCGGAGAGGCATCCGGGAGCACTGCGATCTTTGCGCGCGGCGTCCTGCTCGCAATCGACGAACTGCCGGACATCCAGAACGCGACAATTCCCGCAAACGCCATCAAAAGGGCGACAGCCACATGGGAGCAAGTCAACCCCCGCATGAGCATCAAGGATGTGAACACGGTCCGGATCCTGTGGTCTGTCGGCATCCCGACCGAGCATGTGGGTCTCGCGTTATGCACGGCCTCCGGCACCTGCGTACTCGAAATCTGGCTGGGCGGCTATGACTGCAACGGAGACTTTGTGCAGTACGACGAGGATTCTGTAACCAACACAATCATGCACGAGATCGGGCACACTATGGGACTCAACCACACAAGTGATGAGCAGCACCTCATGTACGGCACGGATTATGTGCAGGATGATTTTGACACGCTTGGGTACGTCATTCCAGACCGGCTTGATGGCTGGTTTGTCGGGCAGGAGGAGATCGTCAGCACGCTGGACGGGCTGGACGTCCAGATCGGTACCCTGAAGTCCGAATGGGGCGAGCTCAATGTAGAATACGAACCGTACGTGAACAAGAGCCAGCCCCTTGTATCTAGGGAATACACGAGGGCAATGGAGCTGTACGACCGGCTGAACCAAATTGCCGACGAGCTGGATCTCCTAATCGTACGCTACAACGAACTATTTGACCTGTACGGCTGCTATCCAAATCCGGGCGCCTAGAGGCCGTACCTTGCAGGCATGCGCTATCCCACAGACCGCAGGATACGGCGGTCGGCTGATCACGGTACCGCCAAATGACAGCTGCATGCCATTGACGATTGTGTTTGCAGGTGGGATGACCATCGCGATACTAGGCGAATTGCCGGTGACAGTTGCACAGGCAGGAACGCTTAGTGCCTCGGCCACCGGATCATTCGACGATCCACAGATACTTGAGATTGCAGACGATCCGTCAAGAGACTCCGTTAATGAGGATGCCTGTCTCTTGCGAAGTTCACTATTAATGGAGCGATTTTGCGACACTATACCAACGAGTCAACATACTAATGACGATCGCCTGCCTGCCAAATGTCGCAGGCGGCCTGCAAGACGCATCCGCCCCGTTCCATGCTATCCCCATGGAACATCTTCTGGGATCAAAGCCCCACGGCTGCGGCACGTCCGCAGGCGGTCCGGCGCCGAAGGATACCGGCCGGCCCTACACCGGACGGAGAGGCATCCATGGGGTGGGAACGGCAAGTTCCACCCGCGCCCGCGGGAAAATCCACTTACCGTGAGGTTTAATAGAGACAGCTTGAAAGATTGATACGGGATATGAGAGTACATTATCTTCTTGGGTTTTTGCTGATTATGGCTTCCGTTGCAGGTACCACGCATACCCTTGCCGCAGAGAACGATCTGGACGACGACGGCGTTGCGGACAACGTGGATGCCTGCCCGTTTGTAAGGGAGGACTTTGCAGGTATACTGGACGGCTGCCCGTCTGACTTTGTGCCCTGGTACGACGCCGATAGCGACGGAATCGAGGACAACCTGGACTTCTGCCCCGTGGCAAGGGAGAACTACAACCTGTTCCAGGACGAGGACGGCTGCCCGGACGTGGCTCCCGGTGACGGCACCGGGGCGCTGCCCGACTCTGACGGTGACGGGTTTATAGATTATCTGGACTTGTGCCCCTCGGAGCCTGAGACCTTCAACGGCATCCTGGATCGGGACGGCTGCCCTGACAGCTATCTGCCCTTCCTGGACCAGGATCAGGACGGCGTACCCAACGCAGTGGACCTGTGCCCGCTGGATCAGGAGGTGTACAACTTTTACCAGGATACCGACGGGTGTCCGGATGAGGTAGCCGAGGAGACGGACCGGTTCGAGTTCCCCGACACCGACGGCGACGGGCTAGATGACCGGTGGGACCAGTGCCTGGACGTGGCCGAGAACTTTAACAATTACCTTGACTGGGACGGCTGCCCCGACATACCGGGAGTGACGCTGGGCGGGGAGCGCGATGCGGACTTTGACACGATTCCTGATCTGTTGGATCAGTGCCCGGAGGTGGCCGAGAACTTTAACAGGTTTGAGGATGACGACGGGTGCCCAGACACGGTTGTCATCACCAGGGTAGGGGATCTCGACGGTGACTTTGTGCCAGATGACGTGGATCAGTGCCCGCTGAGCGCAGAGATATACAACCGGTTCCTTGACACGGACGGCTGCCCCGACTATGTGAACCTGAGGACTGCTGGTCCTGCCGACTCTGACGGCGACGGCATCAACGACTATATCGACCAGTGCCCGACAGAGGCCGAGACGTTCAACGGCATCCTGGATGCCGACGGCTGCCGCGACGACTACACCCCGCTGCATGATGGCGACGGCGACGGCATACCAAACAACCTGGATGCGTGCCCTGACGAGCGCGAGGTGCACAACGGCTTTGAGGATGACGACGGATGCCCGGATGCGGTTGACGAGGACACCTCTGCCACCTTTACGTTCCCCGACACCGACGGCGACGGGCTGGATGACAGGCGGGATCAGTGCGTGGATGTGCCCGAGAACTTTAACGATTACCTTGACTGGGACGGCTGTCCCGACGTGCCCGGATTCAACCTGGGCGCCGTGGTTGACACCGACGGCGACGGGATACTGGACGGCGCCGACCTGTGCCCGACCATAGGCGAGAGGTACAACAACTACTTTGACGAGGACGGCTGCCCGGACGTGATCGATCTGGAGTACAGCGGTGACCGGGACAGCGACGGGGTTCCCGACGGCCTGGACCAGTGCCCGCAGGTGCGGGAGACCTACAACAGGTTCCAGGACGAGGACGGCTGCCCCGATGTAGTGCCACCGGGGATAGCCAGGCCTGTCGACTCTGACGGCGACGGCATCAGCGACCTCTTGGATCTGTGCCCCACGGAGCTTGAGACCTTCAACGGCATCCTGGACCGGGACGGCTGCCGCGACGACTACTCCTTGACGCAGGACTCTGACGGCGACGGCATTGAAAACAGTGTGGATTCGTGCATTTACGAGCGGGAGGTATACAACAACTTCCAGGATAACGACGGATGTCCCGACGCAGTCGATGCGGGCGTGACCGAGTTCACGTTCCCCGACACCGACGGCGACGGGCTGGATGACAGGTGGGACCAGTGCGTGGACATACCCGAGAACGTCAACGGCTACCTTGACTGGGACGGTTGCCCGGACACGCCAGGCGTGGTGTCCCCGGCCTTGATAAACGACTCTGACGGTGACGGCATCATTGACGAAAACGACCTGTGCCCCGACATAGGCGAGAGGTACAACAGCTATCTGGACGAGGACGGCTGCCCAGACCTGATACCGGTCCTCCGCGACGGCGACTCGGACACCGACGGAATAGCGGACTCGCTTGACGCCTGCCCGCAGATTGCCGAGACGTATAACGGCTTTGAGGATGACGACGGCTGCCCCGACTATATCGGAGGTGTGGGCGGCATTCCGGACAGTGACATAGACGGAATAATCGACGTTCTGGACCTGTGCCCGCTGGCCCCCGAGACCTACAACGGCGTGCTTGACCACGACGGCTGCCCCGACAGGGTGCTGAGCAGCCTGGATGCAGATGACGACGGCATACCGGATCCCCTGGACCAGTGTGTTGACGAGGCAGAGGTGTACAACAGGTTCCAGGACTCTGACGGCTGCCCAGACTCTGTCATCACGGGACAGACCGACTTTGAGTTCCCAGACACAGACGGAGACGGCCTGGATGACAGGTGGGATCAGTGCCTGCTCGAGCCAGAGGAGTTCAACGGATACCTGGATCACGACGGCTGCCCAGATGTCATACCGGAGGAGGCCAGCTACGAGTCCGAGGGTGACATCGACGGCGACGGCTTCATAAACGAGGCCGACTCGTGCCCCACGGAGCCTGAGACCTGGAACAAGTACCGGGACTACGACGGATGTCCGGACGCACTGCCGAGCCAGCCCAGGGTTACACCCGATAGCGACGGCGACGGCATTCCGGACAGCGTAGACGCGTGTCCAAGCGAGGCCGAGAACTATGACGGCGACCGCGACACCGACGGCTGTCCCGACCCGTAGGGATATGATGCCTGCGGCATCGCGCCGGGCGTGAGTGTTATTCTGGATATGTGTGTCTAGGCTTTGCCTGCGCGGCCGTACCTGTCCGGTAACGCATGCCTTCGGAGAGCAGTCTGGATGCGAGTGGCACCATGCCGGCAGCTGCGGGGCTGCGTCCGGCCTTAGCTGCTCAGCCAGCCAAGCCTCTTAAAGTAGGCAAACATTATTCCTGCGGGAATCACCGAGGCCAGTATCACTATGATAAACGTGGTATAGTCCCCGTTCTGGGTTATCCCGCCGGGCAGGCTGACGTTCATGCCGTAAAAGGTCCCTATCACCGTGGCGGGTATGGCCAGCGTGAATATTATCGTGAGCAAGGCAAGCACCTGGTTTGTCTTCTCGGTGCTCAGCATGTAGTCGGTATCCTTGTATATCTCCATGGTCTCCCGGGACTCCTCCAGGGTCTCGATCACCTTGTCTATGTGGTCTATTATGTCGTCAAAGTACAGGATGAGATCCTCCGTTGCAGAGAACTTGGGCAGGTGCTTTGCCGTCTCCACCGTTATCCTCTTCAGCGGGGTTACGATCCTCCTTAGCATGGTAATCTCCCGCCGCAGCCTGGCGATCTTCTTTGCGATGGATCTCCGCTCGTCAAAGGCCCCGTCCTCGACGTCGTCGATGTTGGCTATGATGCGGCGCATGGTGTGGAGCAGGTCGTCCACTAGGACGTCTATTATCTCGTACAGCAAGACGCCGGTGGAACGCTGCAGCAGGCGCCGGCTTCTCTCGGAATCGGTGCCATTCCTGCACATGTCCGCCAGATCCACCAGTGGCTTTAGGTCGCCCTGGTGCACCGTGATGAGAAAGTCCTTTCCCACAAAGATGGACAGCTGGCTGTACTTTGGCATGTGGGACTTTGAGGACAGGGGGGGAAAGTGCAGTATGAGAAAGACGTGGTCGTCGTAGCTGTCCAGCTTGGCAAGCTCGAACTTTGCCAGGCAGTCCTCCACGTTGAGCGAGTTGAGGTTGTAGCGCTTTGCAAGCTGCTCCATGTACTGCCTGTCGGGATTCTGCAGGTTCAGCCACGTAAACCCGTTCCCGCGAACCTCCTCCATCTTCTGGGACGTTGCCGCCTCCTCTGCGGGCTTGCGCCCGTGGAGCAGCTTCTTGGGTATGGTTACTTTCTTCATTTTGAGATGTTCCTGTGGTTCAAATATAAAACTGATCATGTGCGGTGCCCGACACCCGGGCTATGCCGCAGAGTTGTGCTCCTGCCTGGCGCAGGGGGCCGGCCGCGTCACGGGGAGACGGCCTTTGCCACGGCCTCCTGCAGCTCCTTTCTGTGCACCTGTATCCTTGCGCGTATCTCAAAGGGATCCATGAGGTTGCTGGCGGATGCGCGGGTGGCCTTTAGGAGATAGTGCAGCGCCCCCTCCTCCAGCCTGCCGACGTAGTACCCGTACAGAAAGTCCAGGTTGCTGCCGCACCCCCACGCCTTCGTGTTTGGGAATGCTTGCGCCGCCTCGCCGGGAATCTCCCGTATCCTTCTTCTGATGTATATGTCCAGGGATCTCTCGATGCTGGAATCTCGCATCATACCCAAAGTGATAAGAGTCCCATGTAATTCAAGTTTGCTGGCGTGAGTCTTGGGGAGTCGGTTCTGCTGGGTATGCTGCAGGGGGTGCTGGAGTGGCTGCCGGTCTCTAGCACTGGCGGGCTCGTCATAGTAATGGTGGAGTTCCTCGGGTATGCGGCAGAGCGGGCCACGTCGCTCTCGTTCTTCTTGCACCTTGGCACTGCGCTCTCCGCGGTGCTGTACTTTCGGCGGGACGTCCGGGACATACTTGCCGGCCTCGGGAGATACCGGCCGGGCTTTGCCGGCGGCAACGGCCTGGTCTCGTTTCTGATCCTCACCAGCCTGATCAGCGGCGCCCTGGGTTTTGCGGTCTATGCCGTATCGGCAGAGTACGCGGTATCCGGGGAGCTGCTGCTGGGCATGGTGGGCGTGGCGCTCATAGCCACGGGGCTGGTCCAAAGGTTTGTCCGGCAGACCGGGCTCCGGTCCTCTGCGGACTTGAGCCTCCGGGACTCGGTGCTGCTGGGGGTGGTCCAGGCGTTCTCTGCCATTCCCGGCCTGTCACGGTCCGGCGTCACGATATCGGCGCTGCTCCTTCGCGGCTACCGGGCGCAGGACGCACTGCGGCTGTCCTTTCTTATGGGGATTCCGGCGGTGCTTGGGGCGCAGGCGGGTCTGGTTGCCGTGGGCGGGATTCCGGACGTGCCTGCGGCGGACCTGGCCGCCGGCCTGGCGGCCTCCTTTGCTGCGGGATACCTATCCATAGGGATCCTGCTGAGGATCGCGGGGCGGGTAAGGTTCTGGCTGTTTGCCGTAATCATGGGCTCGGTGGCCCTGCTGTCACTTGTGAATCTCTAGAATATGCCGAACTTGCTTGACTCCATCTCTTCCTTTATGGCAAGCTTGAACCGGGGCGAGCCGGCCTCCACCCTCTGCGTCAGCCACGCAATAAACTTCTTGTCCATGCCCCTGCCCTTTATCCTCTCAAAGTCGGGCCCCATCTGCTCTGCCAGCTTCTCAACCAGCTCCCTGTTTACGCTGACCACGAAGAAGTGCCAGCCGAACGCAAACTCCGAATCGGTCACCGCAAACTCCTCCTGAGAGTGCACCATCTCCTCCAGGCTTCCGAGTACCGAGATGATCGCCATGCTTGTCTTGTCATAGTCCACCGCGGACACGTTGATGTTGATCCTGCTCTGCATGATACCAGATTGCTCCCTGCAAGATAAAAGGGTTATAGGCCCGTTCCGGACATGGTGCCAGGCCGCCCCGGCGCCCCCGCAGGGCGCCTGCGTCGGGCATGGCCGGGCATCTGCATCCATTCCGGCAGGCGCGCCGCCTACTCCAGCAGGTGCTCCACTTCTATGTCAAAGAAGGTGCGCAGTATCCCCATGTACGTCCGTATGGACTCCGGTATCTCCTCGGTGCACGTGACGCCCAGGTTCCTTGCGTTGATCCACATGGTCACCGACTGGAGTATGGTGAGGAACCGGTCGTTCTTTGCGTCCGGCGACCCTATCGCCCGGGTGTAGCGCTCCGAGTACTCCCAGGCGGTGACAAAATCGATGCACTTTACGCCAAACACCGCCCGCAGCTGCTCCTGCAGGCTTGACGCCCGCAAGAACGGCGCCTGGCTCACAATGTACGGAAAGTCCACCAGGGTGGGGAGGCATCCCGGCAGCGGGCTCCACACCGTGACCACCCTGCAGCCCTCCTTTAGTCCCTCAAACTTTGGCATCATCGCGTCTGTGATGCCCTCATCGGCAAACCAGAACAGGACCACCGTTGCATCCGACAGGTCGGCATCCCGCACGTCGCCGCACACAAACTCCACGTTACCCTGAATGCCCCCTGCGGACTCGATCTTGCTCCGGTCGGTGTCTATGCCCACGGATCTCCTGGCGCCATACCCTGACGCAATCCTGACCCCCGAGCCGTCACCGCACCCCAGGTGGTAAAAGACGTCCCTCTCCCCCAGCCCCACAAGATCAAAGATGCTCCGCAGCGAGCTCTCGGTAAGCTGGACCTGTTCCCCGGAGATTATCTCGCCCGGAAGCGAGTCGATGTACTCCTCGATTCTCAACCTGTCTATTTCTGGGGCTGGTAAATTTATGTCTAGATGGCGGTACGGCCCTAGTCCTTGATGCCTTCCAGCTTGGCCACGGCCTGCCATATGGTGGTCCGGACAAAGGACGGCATGTTGGGATCCTGGGTGATGTCCTCGAGGGCGCTCATGGCGTTTGCGGCGCGCACGGCCATCGAGTACTCGCCGCTCTCAAGATCCGAGACCATGTCCGCGATGCTCTTCTTGATGGTCTTTGGCGTCGCCGGGCTTGAGGCTATCTGGCTGAGCGTGGCTATGGACTCTGTCAGTGTCCCCTTGTTCTTCTCCTTTGCCATTCCCCTACACCTCTACGAAGACGTTCCCTGACTCTACGGTCACCTTGTACTGTTGCAGATCCTTTATGGCAACGGGAAACTTTGCAAGCTTGCCGGTCGTGCAGTCAAACTCCGCGCCGTGCCAGCCGCAGACCACGCTGGTTCCGTCCAGCGTCCCCTCCGAAAGGCTGGAGCCTGCATGGGTGCATGTGTCGTCAACCGCATGGTAGGTTCCGTCCAGGTTTACAACCATGACGTCCCTGCCGTCAACGGTGACCTTGTGGAGGCTTCCGGGGGCCATGTCTGATGCCTTGCCAGCTATAACTCTTCCCATGAAATCCATCGGCGGCCCATTCTTAATAGTTTTTACATTTTGGGTGAGCGTTTGCAACCCCCGTCACGACCCGCGCCTGCGCCCGGTCGCGGGTTATGGCGCAATTCCCATATTCTTATACGCGCGGCGGTGCAATACGTGATGATGACAGAGCAGCCGCAGCCCTTGGGCGCCCACGACGCCATCATGCTGACGATGACTGCCAAGGGAGACAATCCCATTGGGAGGACCGCGCTGCAAAAGATAATCTATTTCGAGTCCCTCAAGGTTCCGGCCAGCATATCCTACAGGTCCCACTACTTTGGCCCCTTCAGCAAGGATGTGGCGGCCGCGCTGGAGGATCTCATAGTGGCCGACTGCATCGATGAGAGGGTAACACTGGCATACGACCACGAGTCGTACTCCTACAACCTGACTAAGGAATGGGTGGAGCTGGCCAGGGAGGACAGCAGGAGAAGCCCGCACTACGCAGCCATAAAGGACGTCGTAGACGGATGCGACGAGTTCTGCCGGCTGCGGCCCAGGGAGCTCTCCCACGCCGCCAAGGCGCATTACATTCTAAGCGCAAGCCGCAGCAAAGGCGCGATCACGCGCAGCGACGTCAAGAAGGCCGGCGAGGGCCTTGGGTGGACGATATCTGAGAATAATGCGGACAGGGGCTTTGAGCTCCTTTCACGGTTGGGCCTTGTCACGTAACACCGGACACGACTTTCGGTACAAGTCCATCAGGGATCCACTCTATGGGTTTGTGGGCCTCTCCCGGGAGGAGACCAAATTGATCGACACGGATATCTTCGGCAGGCTGCGGAGGATCAAGCAGCTGTCGCACGCCTATGTGGCGTACCCCTCGGCGGTGCATACCCGGTTTGAGCATTCGCTTGGGGCGGCCCACATCGCCGGCAGGATGTGCGACGAGCTGGATCTCGATGTGGAGCAGAAGCGGCTTGTCAGGATGGCGGCCCTTCTGCACGATGTAGGGCACGGCCCGTTCTCCCACCTGTTCGAGCATGTCCTCCGGTGGGCCAATCCCGGGATGTCAGATATCCACGAGCGCATAACCCGGCTGATCGTCGAGGAAGACGGGGAGATCGGCGACATCCTGGGGGACGACAGGAGGAGGATCGTCGATCTCCTGGACGGCAGGGCTGACACCACCGGCGACATCCGGGAGTTCTCGCTGCTCTCGCAGATCATCTCAAGCGGACTGGATGCCGACAGGCTGGACTACCTCAGGCGCGACTCGTACCATGTGGGCGCCGCATACGGGACCTTTGACCTGGAGAGGATACTCTACACGCTGAGAAGGACCCCTGGCAGGGAGCCGCTGCTGGCGGTGGACGCAAAGAGCGCGGGGGCCGTGGAGAACTACCGGATTGCGCGATACCTGATGCATGCCCTGGTCTACGGGCACCACGCGCACCTTGCGGCGGACCGCATGTTCCTGCATGCGATGCATGCCGCAATCTACGACGAGGGGATCATCGACCGGAACCGTCTCAGGATGGACTCGCCGGGGAGATTCCTCCCCTTTTACAGGAGCCTGGATGACGACTCCGTCAACGATCTAGTCATAAACGATCCCAAGGCGGGCCTGTCAAGGGAGATACTGAACCAGATCCGCCGGCGCAAGCTGCTAAAGCGCTCCTGCCAGTTTAGGGTGCAAAGGACACTGCCCCTGAGGGACGCGGGGCAGGCCGGCGAGATGCAGCGCCTGCGGTCCAAGAAGCGGATAGTCGAGATGCCGCAGCGCGAGCTGGACTCTGTGGCAGCAGAGGTGGCCGGGGATCTCGGCCTCGGCGTCCACGAGATCGTACTCCACAGGTTTGACACGGAGACAAAACTGTTCGGCGAGATGGACATCCTGCTGCTGGACGACGGCCAGGTTCACGACATGAAGGCGATGTCGCCCATATCTGCCCACGTGGGGTACGTCAAGTTCTACGCGTTCGGCCCGGAGGACGGCGCCGTCCGCAAGAGGATTGCCCAAAAGATCGCCGAGAGGCTGGAGATCGACGCGTCCGTGCTTGGGCTGGCAGCGGATCGGGCGCCGTAGCCCGGCGGTACCCGCCAAAGACGCCGACACTCTTTTGTATGCGTCTGCCACAGACGGGGCATGAAGGTATCATGGGATGAGAAGATCTGCATTCACTCAGGCAAGTGCGTACAGAACCTTCCGTCCGTGTTTCGCGTGCAGGACGGCCGGTTTGTCATAACCCAGGACGGCGCAGACCCAGGGGAGATCAAAAGGGTGGTAGGGTTGTGCCCGTCCGGAGCCCTAAAGATAGAGTGAGGGCCTCCGGGGGGAATCGAACTCCCGTCCGGGGATCCACAGTCCCCTATACTCACCACTATACGACGGAGGCCACAAGATTCACGGCAATGCATTCCAGTATTAATCTTTGAGATCGCCCCCGGAATATGCGGCGCGCCTGACATGGTACAGCAGGTAGCCATACGGCACCCTGACACCCAGATGCCCGGACAGCCGTGACCCGACGCCTACCGCATAGGCGCATGCGGAGCTTGCGCCGCGGCGGCTCCGACTCTAGGTTTATTATTAACTGCATCAAAAAATCGGGCATGAGGCGCTACTGGTGGATTACCATGGCCGTTGCCGCTGCGCTGACCTACGTGGGCATGGTCTATTACCTTCCCTGGAAGTAGCGTCACACCCTGACGATCCGGGGCCCGCGGGTGGCTTGCGCCTAGGGGTCGTCAAACCGCACCACATTCGAGATGGCTCCCAGCCCCTGGATCTCCATGTCTATCCTGTCGCCGTCCTTCAGAAACCCAAAGCGGGAGCTCTTCAGCGCAACGCCCGCGGGCGTGCCGGTGGAGATGACGTCGCCCCGCTCCAGGGTCATCCCGCGGCTGAGCCTTGATATTATCTGCGGTATCCTCACGGACATGCCGGCGGTGGTGGCGTCCTGCCTTGTCTGGCCGTTGACCCTGGTCACAAGCTTCAGGCTGTGGGGGTCTGCTATCTCGTCTGCGGTGGTGATCCAGGGCCCGCATGGCGCAAAGGTGTCCATGCCCTTTGCCCGGCCAAACTGCCCGTCCTTAAACTGGATGTCCCGGGCTGTCACGTCGTTGAGTATCATGTATCCTGCCACCGCACCCATGGCCTCGTCCTCGGATACGTTCCTGCACTCCCTGCCCATCACAAAGGCAAGCTCGATCTCATAGTCCAGCTCCCTCACAAAGCCCGGGCACCTGATGTCTGCGTACGGCCCGGTCAGGGCGGTGCGGGGCTTGAAGACTATGACGGGGCCATCAGATACCGCGACATTCTGCTCTGATGCGTGATCATAATAGTTGAAGGCAAGGCATATGATCTTGGGCGGCGCATCGATGGGCGCAAGGACCGTAAACCCGTCCAGATCCTGCTCGTATGATATCCCCTTTGTGCGTATCTCCTCCAGCCAGCCGTCAAAGAGAAAGCTCTTGACGCTGGCAGGCACCGGCACGCCGGTCTGGCGCGCCATGTCCTCCATGGTGGCCACCATGCCGTCCCTTACCACGCCATACGTGTTGACGCCCCCGCTGCAAAGCCGTGCCACCCTCATGATATCCTACCTGTGGGTCATGATCGCCCGGTACCCGGACTCCTTCCTGCAGTAGCCAAACCTGACAAACTGGATCTCCGTGTCGTCGGCAAGCTCGAGATAGTGCGGCTCGACTGCCACCTCCTCCACCACCAGGCTGTCCTCGTTGAACTTGCCGTCCACAAAGAGGCGGTTGGTGATTATGAGATTTATCTTGTGCGCCACCCTCCGGGGAACCCACTGCACTATGGGGTAGCCCTTCATCTCGTCCCCCGAGTACTCCCCTGCCAGGCGGCCTTCGGATGTGATCCTCACGTTGCCCAGCCCCATGAGCCGGATGCAGTCTCCCCGGGACAGCCTCTCCGCATCGTCGCCAGAGATGAGCACGGTGTCATCGGTTGCCAGCATGCGGCTGCCCAGGTCAGCAGACGGGTGGTTTGCAAGCCTTACCGGGGATGCGGGCATGCCCCCGACTGCCAGCTCCGTGGGCCTTCTTGCCATGTGCAGCCTGATGCTTGTGGCATCCACCGCCTTGCGGTTAAACGCCTCGAGCGCCCCAAAGGGCGCCAGCGTGTTTGACTTGGTGAACCCCAGGGACAGGATGAACCTCCTTATGGCCTCGGGCCTTATGCCGCGCCTCCTCATGGCCTCCAGCGTGGGAAGCCGCGGGTCGTCGTACCACGCGACCTTTTGCTCCTCGATCAGCGGCCGCAGTATCCTCTTGGACACGGGCATGCCCTCAAACTCCAGCCGGGCAAACTCCAGCAGGACGGGCTTTCTCATGCCCAGGTCGTCCAGTATGGAACAGTACAGTTGGTCCCTCAGCTCGTACTCCTTGGTCCTGAAGGCGTGCGTGACGCCGTCGGAGCTGTCCTCAATCGCCACCGCAAAGTCGTAACCCGGCCAGACCCGGTACCGGTCAAGCGTCAGGGGGTGCCGGGCGTCGATTATCCTGAATATGATGGGATCCCTCATCACCGTGTTCTCCGAACCCATGTCGCCCCGGTACCTGGCAACGGCCTCGCCGGGCTTGTACTTCTCAAACATCCTCTCCCACATGTCGTGGTTCTTTCCGGGCTCTGCCCTGCTGCACCTGCAGGGCGCCTTTCTCTGGCGGTTCCTGCTGATCTCGTCCCGCTTGCATGTGCAGACGTACGCGTGGTTTGTCCTTATCATCTCGGCGCCCTTGGCGTACAGCAGCCCCATGTCGTCTGACGTGTTCTTGATTACGTCGTACCGTATGCCCAGCCACTCCAGGCCCACCTTTATGGCCGCATAGTACTCGAGCCGCTCCCCCTCGGGGTTGGTGTCGTCCATCCTGAGGATCTTCTTTCCGCCATACCTGTCGACGTACCACTCGTTTATGATGGCGGCCTTTGCGTGTCCTATGTGCGGGTAGCCGCTTGGCTCCGGCGGAAACCTCGTCACCACGCCGCCGTCCTGCGCGCCCTCAAGGGGCGGAAGCGCCTGCCCGGTGGAGTAGCCCGCATCTGTGGGGGCGTCCCCTGCGGCATCGCCGGGGCCCGGCTTGGCCGCGTCCTGGTACTCTGCCAGGGCGGCCCCCTGCTGCTCTGCTGACATGCCGTTGATCTCTGCCACCATATCTGCAATCTCGCCCATGATCTCCTTTGCCTGGCCCCTGTACTCGGGCCTTGCGCCCAGCAGCTTTGCCAGGACGATCCCGTCGCGGGTCCTGCCGCCGTGCGCGGCGGCATTCTGCAGGGCTATCCTCCTGATGTCGTCTGCGGGCGCTGCCAAGTCAAAGGCTCCTCTTTACGACAAAGTCCAGCAGGGACTCCAGCTCGTCTTTTGCGGCGCCCGAGTACGCGCCCAGGCGGGTGCGCGCCCTCTTGGCGTACCGGTTCGAGCGGAGCCTGACGGCATCCTCTATCCCCAGATCCCGGATCACGCTCACCGCCGCGTCTAGGTCCTCCTTTGTGGCGCCGGGGTTTCCAAAGCACTTCAGTATGGCGTCCCGGTCGTCCCCGTCGCCCCGTCAATCGCCGCCAGTATGGGCAGGGACTTTTTGCCCTCCCGCAGGTCGTTTCCCACGGGCTTCTTTGTGAGGCCAGGATCCCCCATCACGCCGATGAGGTCGTCAGTTATCTGGAATGTGATGCCAAGGTTCTTCCCGAATGCGGACATGTTCGAGATGTCATCCCGCCCGGCGCCGGCGCAGATGGCGCCCATGGAGCACGAGACGTCAAAGAGGGCCGCGGTCTTTTTGCTGATCATCCTGACGTACTCCCTCTGCGACGGTATCCTGCTGCTCTGGGACATGGCTATGTCCAGCTGCTGGCCCTCGCATATGTCGACGCACCCCCCTGCCAGCCTGCCCATGAGCTCCGTTGCCATATCCTGTGGGGCAAGGCTCGCTATCACCTGGTACGCCTTTGAGAAGAGCACGTCGCCTGCCAGGATCGCCAGCGGAACCCCAAACTTGCTGTGGGTGGTGGGGACGCCGTGCCTGACCTCGTCGTTGTCCATTATGTCGTCGTGCACCAAAGAGAAGTTGTGGATCATCTCGACTGCGGCGGCAGCTGGCATGGCGTCTGCCGGCTTGCCTCCCAGGAGCTGGCAGCTCTTCAACACCATGTACGGCCGGAGCCTCTTTCCGCCGTTCCTGATCAGGTGCGATGCCGCCACATACAGGCTGTCGGGGCTCCCCCGTAGCCTTGCAAGGAGGTACCGGTTTACAGCGCCGGCGCTCTTCTGCGGCCCACTCACCTGACCAGCCTCCAGTTGCCGTCGGGGATGTGCTTCCGTATGGACTTTGCCAGCTGCTCCCTCATGGCAGGCCCGGACCACTCCTCCAGGACGCTGCCGTACTTTTCCCGCGCCCCGGCGTCGGACTCCGGAAGGAGGTATAGCGCGATGAGCATCCAGGGGCAGTACATCATGACGTCCTCCCTCATGCCTGCCAGCAGCTCGCCGGGGGACACCGTGGCGACCTCGCTTATCTCGCCTGCGTCCACGCCAAACCTCTCATTCTGGTCCACCAGCCCGATTACGGTTCCGCAGACCTCGTTCTCGGATCCCACGTCCATGTACGGCACGTGGTACTCGAACTTGAAGAGGTAGTCCATCTTGCAGGCCGCCCCCATCTCCTCGGGCATCCTCCTCTCTGCGGACGAGACATACGTCTCAGACTCCCGCGGGTGGCTGGCAAACGTCCCGTCCCATATGCCGGGCCACAGCATCTTGGTGGGGCTCCGCCGCGCCAGGACCAGCCTGCCGTCCGCGTCAAAGAGCAGCGCGGTGAACGCGCGGTGCAGCCTTCCGTGGGGCAGGTGGCACCTTACCTTCTCGTCCGTGCCGGTCCGGCGATCGTCCCCGTCTACCAGAACTAGATACTCAGTCATCTTACCTGCCTCTGAATAGGGTGCCCCGGAATTTCTTTCTTTTTACCGCGTCTGCGATGCGCCCGGGGTCGTGGCCGTTTACAAAGAACACGTCGTGGCCCATACCGGATATCTGCATGGCCTCCTGCACCTTTCGCGCCATTCCGCCGGTGACGTCCATTCCGTTATCAGACGTGCGGAAGCTCTGGCCGTCCACCACGTCTATGACGGACTCGGACTCGGGATCCCGGTACAGGCCGTCCACGTCCGTGGCAAATATGCAGAGCCGCGGCTTTAGCGTCCGGGCCATCATGCCCACGATGCGATCCCCCGAGAGTATGTACGATGCGCCCCGGCCGTGCCAGAGGGCGTCGCCGTACGTCACCGGGGTCATGCCGGACTCGGCTATGTCCCCAGCCTCCCTTATGCCTGCGGGGGCGGCCCTGCCCCCCCTGACAAAGCCCGCCGGCGGCAGGCAGTACGGGCTCATGCCGCACCGAAGAAGCGAGTCCAGGATTATCTTGTTCAGCTCTACCATCGAGTTCTTTACGGTGGCCACGCCCCGGGCGTCATGCCTCTCGGGCCTTGTGTGCATGTCGTACTTTACAGACCAGTGGTGCCCAAAGGAGCCGCCCCCGTGCACTATGACCAGCGGCTCGCCGAGATCCGCCAGGACATCTGCCATGCCGTCTATGGTTTTGTGCCTGGGCGTCAGCGGCTTGCCCTTGTCGGTGATTATCGAGCCGCCCATCTTTAGGATTATCATGATATCATCCTGCATATTTTCATGCAGTTAAAGGTATTCGGGAATTATATGCCTGGTTAGCGACCATGCCTTTTTCTGGCGCTCTCTCCGGCACTTGGCTCTCGTGCCTTGTTAACGGAGCGCATGGGAGCAATCCCATGCTGGAATCTCGCGCCTTGGGACGACATTCCCTGCCGCCCTGTTGCCCAAATGGCAACTTGTATGCGGCATTGACGTCCGCGTTGTCTGCACATCCACATTTGTCATTCGTGCATTTGAACTCCGCCTGCGCGGACTGTCTGTCGGATATGGGACTCCATGACGGTATTCCTTCAGTCAGCTCAATCAACAGCGCAGGAGAGCCAAGTGTGGGATGGATCGCAGGAACGTCAGAAAAAGGCCTGGTTGCTAATCAAGTATATGGTTCCCATTCCAGTCCTGGGCAGTCTATCTGGCTTGACATGTGCTCCTCGGGGCCAGTCCAGCGAGCGGCGCCCCTGTCTGTCAGCGCGATTATGCAGCCGCCGCCCCCGGCGCCGGTTATCTTGGAGCCGTAGGTGTGCCTGTCCGCTGACGATACCATGCGGCGGAGCGTATCGTTTGATGCCCCTATTCTGGCAAGGTTCCTCTGGTTCTCGCTCATGCACCGGCCCAGCTCCCTCAGGTCGCCTGCCTTGAGCGCGGGCATGATGGCGCCTGCCAGCGCCTCTTGGGCGCGCATCATACCTGCGAATGCCTCGGGGTTGTCCCTCTGGTACCTTGCCACCCTGTCCACTACGTCTGCCGTGGAGCGCTCCTGCCCCGAGTTTATGATCAGTACCGTGATGTCGCGGTTCGCCTCCACCCTCTTGATGCCGGCGCCGGTGCTGTACTCGATGGTTCCGCCCCGCGCGGACACGGCCGTGTCTATTCCAGATGCGCGGGGAAATATGGTCCTCTCGGCGTCCACTGCCACCTCGATGATGCGATCCGTGCCCATCCTTGGCCTGCCGGCCATCCCGGCATACATCCCGGATACCGCGGCGGCTGCCGCAACGCAGCATGCAGAGGACGAGCCGAGTCCCGCACCAGGGGGAATCTGCGAGGCTATGGAGATTCTGGCGCCGTACTCCGAGCCGTACTCCTCTCGCATCCTCTCTGCCATGTAGACAAAGGGCCTGATCTCCCGGCGCGCCTCGCCGTCTGCATGCCCGTGCTCCAGGGTACCGAACATGCCGGTCACCGTGGTCTTTTGCTCCTTCTGCTCCCCTGCTGATACCGTGACCCGCAGGTCTACCGCGGTGGCCACCGCCCGTCCGCCGTACACCACAAAGTGCTCCCCGAACAGGATCACCTTGCCCGGAGCTGACACTGCCACCCTCATACGAACACCACAGAACCGTACCCTACGACAGAGTCCATGTCTCCTGTGACATCACCGCTTGTGGCGTATTTTAGCAGCTCCCCCCGAGTGGCCCCCAGCTCCCGGGACGCGACCATGGTGGCGGCAACTGCGCCATACCCGCATGCGCTGACCTGCCGCTCCTCCAGTATGTCATAGAACCGGTGCACGTCAAGCTCCAGCACCGCCCCGATCAGCGCCATGTCCTGCTCGCGGGCGCGCCCCTCCGGCTCATAGTGCGTAAAGTCAGACGAGCCTATCACCATCATGCCGGCATCGTGCATCCGGGCCACCGCCATGCCGAGCCCGATGGCCGCCGCCTTAGTCTGGTCGATCATCGCAACGGGCAGTATCCTAAAGTCCGAGAACGCCTGCTGTATCATGGGGATCTGGACCTCGATGCTGTGCTCCCTAGAGTGGGAGAAGAAGTCGATCTCCACGTCCGATGTTCCCGCCAGGCGGCGCGCCGCCTGCGAGTCGACCTCGACGCCCCCCAGCGGGGTCTCCCAGAGGCAGTCCGCGGGAGCCGCCATGTTGCGGCCCACCCCCCAGTGGTTGGGGCCTATCACGACAAACGTGTTGTACCTGTTGCCGGACATGGCGTGAAACGAGTGGCACGCCACGGGCCCGGAGTATACGTATCCCGCATGGGGGCAGATCGCGCCGTATATCTTTCGTGGCTCTGCCGGGGGCATGCTGCCAGGACCGAGCCGGTGCAGGTATGACTCCTCGATAGCTCTTCTGAGACTGCTTGCGTCAGCGGGATAGAACGCCCCCGCTACCGCGGGTGTCCTTGTGCGCATTACTCGATTGCCTCTTCGGTGCTCTTGGTCTCAAAGTCGTCTATGTCGTACTTTATGGACTCGCCGGCCTTGAGATCGCCGCGATCCATCAGGATCTCCTGGGCCAAGAGCCAGTACACCGCCGCCAGCGCCTTGCGGCCCCGGTTGTTTGCGGGTATCACCAGGTCGATCTTTGAGGTGATGTTGTCGGTGTCTGACATCCCGATGATGGGGATTCCCGCGTTGGTGGCCTCGGTGATCGTCTGCCCGTCCACCGCCGGATCCGTTATCACCACCAGCTTGGGCTCGATATAGTACGGGAGTGACGGGTTGGTCAGCGTGCCGGGCATGAACCTGCCCAGCTTTGCCATTGCGCCTGTCACCTCGCAGAACTTTTCAATGGGCGTGGTCGCGTTTATCCTTCCGGAGCAGACTATCATGTTCTCTATGCCTACCCTGTTGATGAACCGCGCCGCGATGCCGATCCTGTCCAGGGTGATGGTGAGATCCAGCATGTAGAGGCCGTCGGGGTCGGGCTTTGTGATGAACGGCTTCATGAACTTGGTCTTTACCGGTGTGCCGACCCTGATGCCCGTGGTGAGGATCCTCTTTCTTATCTCAGTAAACTCCTGCTGCTGGCTCATGTTTGATCTCTGATTCTTGCCATACCACATATTAAGTCATGCTCCTCGAGCCGCAGCAGCTCGTTGAGCTTGGCCACCCGCTCGCCGCCCACTATGCCCACCTTGAGGAGCTTGGATCCCGTGGCTATGCCGATGTGGGAGATCTGGCTGTCAGTGGACTCGCCGGACCTGTGGGACGTGATCAGCGATATGCCGTTCCGGTCTGCCAGCCGGGCAAACTCCATGGCATCCTGCAGGCTGCCTGCCTGGTTCACCTTCAGGATGGCGGCGTTGCAGGAGCCGCAGTCTATGGCCCTCTGCAGTATCGTGGCATTGGTCACCGTGAGGTCGTCGCCGGTTATCATGACGCCGGGGAACCTCCTGGCAAGCTCGGACATCTGCTCGAACGCCTCCTCGTGCACTGCGTCCTCTGCGTATGCCAGCTTGTACTTCTTTATTATATCCGAGGCAAACTCGATCTGCTCTCCGGCGTCGTTCTCAAAGCCGCCCCTCCTGTAGTCGTATGTGTTGCCGTTCCACTGCGTGGATGCCGCAAAGTCCACGCCCAGGGAGACCTCCCTGCCGGGGGTGTATCCCAGCCTCTCGCATGCACGGGTTGCCATCTCCAGCGCCCCGTAGTTGTCCGTCTCCGGGGCCCATCCGCCCTCGTCCCCCCTGCCGCCGGAGAATCCCGGGTCGCGCTCCAGTATGACGCGCCCAAGCTCCCGGTGTATGGCAAGGTTTGTCTCCACCGCCTCCCGGACGGACTTTGCGCCCGTTGCGGCGATCAAGATCTCCTGGATGTCCGGAGTCCCGGGGCCCGCATGCGCGCCTCCTCCCAGTATGTTTCCCAGAGGGTAGGGGAACCAGAACGTGTCGGCGCCTGAGAGCAGCCTGAAGAGGGGCATGTCGTGCGCCCTTGCGGCCGAGTCTGCGGCAGCTATGGTGACGGCGTATGCCACAGAGCCGCCGATCATGCCATAGTCTGCCGAGCCGTCTATGGCGCGCACCGCAGCGTGGACCGACTCCAGATCCCCGGCGTCCAGCCCGACGAATTTCCCTGCGTTTACCTTGAGAATCTCCAGGCTCTTTTCGGGCCCGCCTTCCGGAAAGCTTTGGGCCTCGTACTTTCCAACGCTTGCGCCCGACGGGGCGCACGCCCTTCCGAGGTGGGTGCCGTCTGACATGACGTCAACCTCGATGGTCTTGCTGCCGCGGCTGTTGTGTATGATGCGGCCCGTTATGGATGTGATCGAGGGCAACTCATTCAAGCTCGTGCTCGATCTCTAGGTGTCTCTTCTGAATCGCCTCGTAGAATGGGACAATCTGCTGTATGGTCTCCACGGTTGTGAGCAGCATGCGCCGGCAGCAGTACCTGCTGACTCCCAGCGAGTCCAGAACCGTTGCGGCGTCCTCGTCTGCGCTTACCCTGGCCTTGTAACTCTCAAACTTGTCTGCGATGAGGTTGCCGCAGGTAAAACATCTGACTGGAATTAGCACAGATTCGCAGGGTAATCAAGGATTATAAAAACCCTGCATGGATTGTTGGATGCGGGCGTCGCCCAGCCTGGCCAAAGGCGCTAGCTTGAGGGGCTAGTCTCTAAGGAGTTCGTGGGTTCAAATCCCATCGCCCGCACTACCTGCTTTATGGCTATGATGTGGTCGGTCTTGTGCGGGAATCCAAATGGTGTGGCATCGCAGGCTACTTGCCCATGGCCCGGATGAGGTCTGACCGGCGGATCTCCTCCGTGACTGCCGCGCGGGTGCCCTCCAAGAGCGACCTGTTAACATCCAGCTTTCTCCTGACGTCCCTTAGCACCTTGTCGTACGTGGCAAAGGGGTACAGCATGTTGTAGATCTCCTCCATGGTGGAGAAGGTTCTCTCGGCCTTCTCGGCCCTGCCGCGGCGGATCATGTCGTATGTCATGCGCTTGAGCTCCCCTATGCAGTCCAGGAGGCCCAGAATGTATGACTCGCCGGAGACCTTTAGCTCCTTGTGGTCCGGCACCGGCCTGTCCTCTGCCAGCGCAATCAGGCAGAGCGCCTCGACCAGCTCCTGCCCAGGCACTGCCAGGTATCTTGACAGGGCACCACTCGTCCCCTCCCGGTATGACTCCAGGAGATCCTGGGCCTTGCCGGCCTTGGACTTTGCCGCCTCCAGATCGCCTCCGTGCACCGCAATTATGGCCTGGCTGCAGAGTATGACCACGTCCCGGGTACCCCTGATGAGGTGCTCCCGGGACTCGTGCGCCTCCTTCAGGCCTTCCTCTATCGTCTCAAGTGATGATCTGATGCCTTCCAATAACATGCTGCTTGTAGTGTGTCGCGTTCCGTGATAAAGCCGTTTTGCCTAGCTTAGGCGCCCGGCTATGATACAGCACCAACAAATGTTCAGCTGTGTCCTATAGCGACACGCAAAAATTCGTGCAGTGTGTAAGCAGACCGTAAGACTTTGATACGCTCAAAAATCCACTTATGGAATCAAATCCTTCATGAAATACACTGTTTTCTTTTGACTATAGCGCCGACTAAAAGTTCTTGCAGAATCCACGAATCATTTCAGTCAGGCTTCCCTGCAAAGCCACATACCAGAACGTTATGTATGCCAAGATTAGGAACGGATTAGGCGGCAATTGTCAATGGCTGGTGTCCATGTTTGAGACAAACGTGATCGAAGCCAGCGACATACTCTGCAGGAACTTTCGATCGGCGCTATAGCAGCAGGTTGTCTGAAACACTCATTTATTGTTCCGTTCTAATTTTGATCCCTTCCCCCAATGATCCTTTTGCGTTGACTAGATCAGCAACTCTTATTTTATGTGCAAGACCCGCACAATTGATGGAGATATCAGTCAGGCAGATGTATGACATAGAGGAGAACGGCCACAAGATGGGCTTTCTCAAAAAGTTCATGATGGAGAATGCGGGCGCCGCCGCCGTGCGCAGACTGTGTGAGAGGGTACCGGATATCGCCTCAAAGGAGGTGCTGATCCTTGCTGGAATGGGAAACAACGGCGGCGACGGCCTGGTGATGGCAAGGCACCTAGCGGGGCACGGGGCCCGGGTCACGGTGATACTGCTGGGCACCCACGACAGGATAAGGACCGAGGAGAGCAGCTGGAACTGGTCCATACTCAAAAAGATGCCTTCGGTAAGGCTGATGGAGGGATGTGACTCCTACCCAAGACCGGACGTGATGATCGACGCCGTCTTGGGCACCGGGATTGCAGGCGACATAAGGGAGCCCTACGCGTCGGCCATCCGGCACATCAATGGCACCGAATGCTTTACGATGGCAGTCGATGTGCCATCGGGCCTGAACCCAGAGACCGGCCTGGCGGCGACCCCGTCCGTCCGGGCCGACGTCACCGTCACCTTTCACAAGATGAAGCGGGGAATCCCACAGAGACCTGATCTGACAGGACGCGTGTACGTGGAAAAGATCGGGATACCGCCCGAGGCCGAGGAGGGAGTCCTGTGAAGGTTCACCAGATACAGGTGGGCGGCATGCTCAACTTCACATACGTCATTGAGGACGAGAAGACCGGCCAGGCGATCCTGCTGGATCCCTCCTGGGATCTGGACAAGGTAAAGGAGGTCATAACCCGCAACTCCCTGGAGATAAAATACATCATAAACACGCACCACCACTTTGACCACACCATGGGAAACGAGACCATGGCAAGGCACACGGGCGCAAAGATAGTGCAGCACGAGGAGTCGGAGCTGCACCACGACATGGCGGTAAAAGACGGCGATACCATACAGTTTGGCGACTCGCAGCTTCTTGTGCACCACACGCCGGGCCACTCCCGGGACAGCATCTGCCTGACAGGCGACGGCAAGATCTTCTCCGGCGACACCCTCTTTGTGGGCAACTGCGGACGGGTGGATCTTCCCGGCGGCAGCGCGCAGGAGCTCTACCACAGCCTCTTTGGCGTGCTGTACGCAATGCCCGACGATCTGGAGCTCTTCCCGGGCCACAACTACGGCTCTGTCGAGACCTCGACACTGGGCCGGGAGAAGAGGGTGAACCCCGTGATGCGGCGCATACCGGAGCAAGAGTTCGTATCCATGATGGGGCAGTAGCCTTGGAGGGAATCAGGGCCTACGGCGCAGAAGAGTTTGCCAAAAGCCTGGAGGGGAAGCGGTTTCTGTTCTCCCTTGTCATGTCGTACACCCGTACCTGCGAGATACCCGGCATCACCGTTGCCGGCGCAAACCCGGACATGCTAAAGTTCACGCCGCCGGCAGACGCAGAGTTCATCCGCTACGGGCGCTGCAGGTGCATCGACGCCATACCAATGACGCCAGACGGCAAGCCCACGCCGGCGCTCTTCACCCGCGTGGCGCTAAACGCAGCCGACATCCCCTTTGTCGCAATAGACGCAGGCGGCGTCATAGAGCCGCAGATGCCCTTCATTCAGACAGGACTCAAACCGGGCGGGGACATCTCCCGGGAGCCGGCAATGTCCAAACCCTCCCTCCTGAGGGCCATAGAGTACGGCAAGGCGACGGGCCAGATGCTGGCGCCGCTGACTGACTGCCTGGTGATAGGGGAGAGCCTTCCGGGGGGGACCACCACGGCGCAGGCGGTGATGAGGGGACTGGGAATCGACGCCCGGTCAAGCTCCAGCATGCCCAAAAACCCCGTGTTCCTGAAGGAGAAGGTCGTAGCGGCCGCGCTGGACAGGCTGCATTCCAGCGACCCGCAAGACATAATATCACAGCTGGCAGACCCCATGATCCCGTTTGTTGCTGGCATGCTCTCATCGGCATCCCGGACCGCCCGCGTCATGCTTGCCGGGGGAACGCAGATGGCAGCCGTTCTGGCAGTCGCCAGATCCCTGAACCTTGGGATAAGGAGCACCGCCATAGGGACCACCAGGTACATCACAGACGACAGGACCGCCAACCTCCTGGACATGGCAGACGTGCCCGTGCTGGCAGTGGATCCAGGCGTCTCAGGCTCCCACATAGGCGGGCTCCGGGCGTTCTCCGAGGGCTTTGCCAAGGAGGGCGCCGGCGCCGGCGGCAGCATGATATCTGCCGTCCTCAAGGCGGGCATCACAACATCACGCCTGCGCACCCTCGCAGAGGCCGAGTACGCCCGGATATCTACCTGACGGTGACTGACTTTGCAAGGTTTCTGGGCCGGTCGGGGTTCGTATCCCTCTCCAGGGCGGTATAGTACGAGAGCAGCTGAATCGGGACTATCTCCACTATGGGGTATATGGACTCGTGCAGCTTTGGAATCCGGATCCAGTGATCGTACAGATCGCTGGGGCGGTCCGATACGCCGATTATCCTGGCGCCCCGGGCCTTGATCTCGCTTGTGCTGTTTATCATGTCCTGGTATGTCTCGTCATCTGGATTTATCACGATTACATGCGTGCCGGGGCCCATCAGCGCCAGCGGCCCGTGCTTGAGCTCGCCACCGGGAATGCCCTCGGCATGTATGTAGGAGAGCTCCTTGAGCTTCAGGGCGGCCTCGGCGGCGATCGGGTGGTGGACGCCCCTTCCCAGCACGTAGATGTCTGATGAGTCCCTAAGCTCCGAGGCAATCTTCCTTATCTTGTGATAGTCTGCCAGTATGCCGCTTATGGCATGGGATATCTCCCCAAAGTCCACCTTCAGGCACCCGTGGCACAGCCTGTCGACGATCTGGTATATGACCGCCAGCTGCGCGGTGAAACTCTTGGTGGCCGCCACGCCGATCTCGGGCCCGCAGTTCATGGCCAGCACCTGCGACGACTCCTGCGCCAGGGACGAGAGGAGCATGTTGACGATGGAGATGACTCTGGCGCCCGACCTCTTTGCTATGCGCACAGCTTCTAAGACGTCGGCGCTCTCGCCGCTCTGGGATATTGCGATCAGCACCGAGCCCGGATCGATGGATCCTGGCGTAAACGGCATCTCGCTGGATATTATGGGCTCAAGCCGCACCCCTGCATACTTTGAGAGCAGGTATCTTGCCACCAAGGCGGCATTGTAGCTGGTGCCGCTGCCTGTTATGTATGCGGACCCGGCATTCCGGATTAAGGTGGCGGCATGCTCTATGGCGTCTGCGGCCCCCTCGCCGGACCGGAGCACCGTGTCTGGCTGCTCGGATATCTCCTTTTGCGTAAAGTGGGCAAACTCGCCCCTGTACACGTCGGCAAACTCCTTTGAGACCTTGGTCAGCGGCCTCCTGACCCGGTTCCCCTCAAAGTCGTAGATGTCCAGACCCGCGTCCCCGATGACTGCCACGTCCCCGCTGTCCATGTATATGGCGTCATCGGTCTTCTCGATGAATCCCAATACGTCGCTTGACAGAAAGTGCGCGCCGCCCCTGACACCTATGATCAGCGGCACGTGAAGCCTGGCGGCTGCCAGCGTGCCGTCCTCAAACATGGCCACAAACGCATAGTCGCCACGTATCCTGCGCACGGTCCTGAGCACGGCCTCCAGGATGTCGCCCGCATCGTCATAGTTCTTCTGGAGCAGGTTTGCCAGCACCTCGGTGTCAGTCTCCGACTCGAATGTAAACCCGCAGGACAGCAGCTCCTCCTTGAGCTCCTTGTGGTTCTCGACTATGCCGTTGTGCACCAGGGCCAGGCCGCCGGTGCTGCTAGAGTGGGGGTGCGCGTTGATATCCGTTATGCCACCGTGGGACGCCCATCGGGTGTGGCCTATTCCGATGGTGCCTTTCATCGAGTCCAGCCCGACGGACTTGTTTACGGCGGACACCCCGCCGACGCCCTTCCTTACCTGAATCCTGCCCCGGCTCCGGGTGGCCACGCCGACGCTGTCGTACCCGCGATACTCCATGCGCTTCAGTCCGTGCACCAGGATGGGGGCCGCGACGCCGCGCCCGCGATAGCCGATTATCGAACACATATGTCTACTTTATCCAGTACTGGCATATTTACAGATACTTGCGCGGTTACGGGGAATTATATACATGAGTACGCAGTACCCTGCCTTTTTGTGGCGCTCTTGCAA
Organism: Cenarchaeum sp.; assembly: GCA_965206845.1. Lineage (GTDB taxonomy): Archaea > Thermoproteota > Nitrososphaeria > Nitrososphaerales > Nitrosopumilaceae > CAYGAM01. The sequence continues at coordinate 1,188,097 of OZ242221.1, forward strand.
TCCCTCCCACGCGTGGCTCTTGCGTGTTGTTTGCGGAGCGTCCGGAAGCAATCCCGGCCTGGAATCTTACGCCTTTGGACGACGATCCCCGCCGCCCTGCCGCCATGGCTGTCGCCTTGGAGGCAATGTTATGCGCCGCGTTTATGTCGGCGTTGATGTCATTGTCACACTTGTCATTGGTGCAGTGGAACTTTCCCTGCGATATGCGGGAGTCCCTGTCTTTGTGGCCGCACATGTGGCATGTGATGCTCGTGCCACTTGGGTCGACCGTGATGACCGCAACGCCCATGTTTTCGCATGTCTGCTCAATCTGGCTCAGGAACGTCCTCGGGCGCGAGTATGCCATCTCGCGGTTGAGGCCGGTCTTGGCGGAGCTTCCCTTGCCTTTGCCCCTGGCCGTCATGTTCCTGATGTTCAGGTCCTCGATGACAACCGTGCCGGCGCCGTCGGCTATCCTCTTGGACGCGTGTCGCTCCCAGTTGGTCTGCTTGTTGGCAATCTTCTCACGCTTCTTGCGGATCCTCCTTTGCAGATCCTTGTAGCTGCGGGACTTGGGGTTCCTGGACCTATTCCTGTTGCTGCCGTTCGTGTTTTTGCCCCCGTCGTTTGCGCCACCATTGCGAGCCTTGATCCTCCTGCTGCCGCTGCCTCCCCCCTTTCGTGAGAGCTCCGCATACATCTTCGATATGTCGTCGTTCTTCGTCCTCTTGCTGCCGTCCGGGATGTCGTGGAACTCGGCGTAGCCGGTATCAAGGTCGACGGTGGTGGCGTTGTGAACTATGCCCATGTCGACCCCCCTGATGACATCTGACGTTTCGGGCTTTGGCGCCTCCATCCCGACCTGTATGTGAAGCCTGTACGTCCTGTTGTGTTTTTCGGTGAGCCTAGTGGTCTTCTTGGTCGTCTCCACCAACTGGAAGGATCGCATGTCCAATCCCTCAACGTCATCATGCACCTTCACGGTACCGATGCCGGGAAGCATCACCATGCCGTTGCCCTTGGACACCGGCTTCTCGAACACGGAGAGGGACCGCATTTTTCCCTTCCTCTTGAACAGGTCGCCCCTGTGGCTCCACTTGTTCTTTTTGTTGCTCCATTTGTTGGATGGTAAATTTGCCGCCGTGTCAACATCCTCAACTCCCTCCTTTTCCCTGTAGCGCCTGGCCAGGTGTTTCCACAGTGCGTTGTTGCGGCGCTTTTTCCCGTTGGATTCTATGAACTTCTTTACCGCGTCCAGGCCCTGGCGGAGCCCTACCCTCTGAACCCTGCTGTCGCAGGCCTCCCTGATCCCGGCAGTCCGCGCATAGTCATCATGGACCAGCCACGCCTTCGCGTTCCTCCATTTCGTGAGCATCCTGCAGAGGTCATAGAATGTTACGTCAGGGCTTCTGAGCGCCTCCTGGACGGCCATGTTGAACGCCCACCTCTGTTGATCCATGTGACGCGATATGAGGACGGAAAGATCACCGGACTGGTCAAAGTCCGCCTTTATGGTGCGGATCATCGTGTCTGGCGTAGCCGCCGTGGCGGATTTCGCTTTCGCTTCTGGCTCTGGCGCGGCTGCCGTTGCCACCATATCGATTGATTTCATTACCGCATTCAATATTCCACATCGCATAAAAGCGCCGATGCAACACTGTCATTAGTATGCAGACCATGCAGACTGTCAATACCGTAATGGCCATTTTTGCCACTGGTCGGGCGCGAGACTCCGGCGCGGGATTGCTCCCGCGCGTTCCGTGAATCAAACGCGAGAACCAAGCGTTGGAGGGATTGCAAGAGCGCCACAAAAAGGCAGGGGTACTGCGTACTCATGTATATAATTCCCCGGTTACGCCTCTACGATTGCCACGTCGGGCGCAGGCGCCTCTTCTGCGGGAGCCTTCTTTAGGATGTCGCCAAACGACGAGCCCGGCGTAAGCCCGATCCCGTCCTCCTCCGCCACTGTCACGATATACGACGGAATGTCAATTACCCTGTCCCCGATTGATATGTGCCCGTGCACCACGGCCTGCCGTGCCTGGTATGCCGTCTTGAAGCCCATCCTCTTTACGATTATGGTCTGCAGCCTCCTCTGCAGCAGGTCGGTCACCTGCAGGTTCAGCACGTCATCCAGCGTTGACTCGGCCTGTATGAGGCCTATGCGCGCAAGCGAGCTGAGCAGTATCGGCTCCCGTTCCTGCCTCTCCTCCTGCCTCAGCGCTAGGAGAGCGCGGGCCTGCTTTCTTAGCCTTGAGAGCTCGGTGTGCGTCTTCCAGAGCTCCCTCTTGGTTCTGAGCCCAAAGTCGCCCAAGGTCTTGAGCTCCTCCACCTTTAGATCATAATTGAGCGGGCGCTTTGGCTTTCTCCAGTTCTTTCTTGGCAGCTTTGGATCTCCCATGGTATCACCCTATTTGGATCCCCCGGACTTTGCCGGTTGAATCTTTCCGCCCTTGGCCACCCCGACGGCTCCGCCTCTCCTTCCGGCGGTGCGGGTGCGCTGGCCTCTTACCTTGAGGCCGTACATGTGGCGGTAGCCCCTCCAGCTGCCGCTGATCCTCTCCCTCTCCACGTCATTGCGTATGGTAAACTCGATATCGGAGTTGAAGATGTGCTTGTTCTCCCCGGTCTCCGCATCCTTGCGCCTGTTGAGGAACCATGTGGGAATGTCGGCAGCCTTAGGATCCTGCAGGATCTTCTCGATGGACTCCACCTGCGGCTCGGTCAGGTATCCGATGTGCGAGCTGGGGCGTATGCCGGTCATATCAAGGATCGCTGTGGAAAAGCTGCGGCCCACGCCGCGGATCTGGGTCATGCCCACAAGTATTGTCTTGTCTCCGGGGATGTCATTGCCGAGAATCCTCACTATATGTCTGTACTCCTGGTCGGCCAAGTATGCAAAATTCAAGATATCCCTGATAAAAACCATTGCTGGGGCAGTCGCGATCGGGCTCCTGCCTGCCGCGCCCCGATATGGGCCCGGATCCCGCACGGCAACCCGGACGGACGTGGCAGCGGGGCCCGGCTCAGCTGCGTGTGGCCGGTATGGCCAGGCGTGGTGTCGGCCCTCATCTTACCTGCGCGCCTAAACCCGGAGCGGCCGTGAAGGAGTCATTTCAGGAACATCCGTCCGTCGTTCTTTGTCCAGAGCCACTCGTCCTCTGGGTTGTGGTTCTCGATCTCCTGGAGGATGCCCTTGATTTTGGCGCTGATGTTGTCTATGTGGTGCAGCGCCACGGCCTCTGCAAACTTGGGCACTACCGGGGAGCCCCATTCCCGCTTGCCGTGGTGGCTCAGTATCATGTGGAGGATCTTCTGGCGCAGAATCTCCGGAGTGCCTAACCTCTCCATCCTGTCGGCGACCATCTTGTAGCCTATGCTGATGTGGCCCAGCAGCTCCCCCTCCCTGGTAAAGCCAATGGTGGCCCCGATCTTGTATTCTACAACCTTCCCGATGTCGTGAAGGATGCACCCGGCAACAAGCAGACCGCGATCCAGTTCCGGATGAACAGCGACCACGCCGTTGGCCAAGTGCACCATGTCAAGCACATGCTCCAAGAGCCCGCCCGCATAGTTGTGATGGTGTATTATTGCAGCAGGGGCCTGCGCATACCTGTTGAAGAACTCTGCATCCTCGACAAAGCTCGCCAGTAGCCTGTTCAGGTCGTGGTTGCCGATCTCCACAATAACCGATACAAGCTCTTTCTTCATCTCTTCAATGTCCCTAGTGGATGTCTTGAGAAAGTCCTTGGCGTCGTGCCCGCCCGATTTTGAGATTCTTCCAGCCGGGGGATTGATTGAAATCTGCGGCTTGTTCAGATATGAGCTGACTCTTCCATTGGTGACTTCGATGACATCCCCTTCGTCAAACGAGCGGTACACCTGGTTTACCTCCGTCTCGTTGCTTCCGCCCCAGTACTTGAGTTCGATCTCGCCCGTCCTGTCAGAGATATTTAGTACAAACGAGTATCCGTTCTTGTATGTTCGTGGAGCCTCCTTCTTTGTTACGCCAAAATGGGAATACACACGATCCCCGTCCCTTAGATCGCCAACAAACTGCTTTTTCATGATGTGGCTTGGCCTCTCTGATTTATTTTATTATCGGTTTGTGTGCGTGGATGCCTGCCTGCCAAGTCAGGCGCAGAGGTCTGCCAAGGCAAAGCGGAGCTGGCCCCCCCAGCCCATGGAATGCTAATAAATCCCCGTATGCCACACCGAACAGTTGCCCGAAAGTCACAGGAGTATAGTTGAGCAGAGCTACTCGTCTGCGCCCGCATACAAGGAGGTCATGGCGGGGCAGCCGGAGAACTACCGGGTGATCAAGACCCTGGGGGACCTGCTGTCGGCAAACTACAAGGTGGTGAACTCTAGGGAACAGATGCGCAACAACCTGGCGTCCCTCCTGGGGTCGGGCCGGCAGGCATTCCCCGGGATTGTGGGGTACGACGACGACGTGCTGCCAGCCATGTGCCGATCCATCCTGGCAGGCCACGACATGCTCCTGATCGGGCAGATGGGGCAGGCCAAGACGCGGCTTGTGCAGACGGCAGCCGAGACGCTGCTCTCGCCCATGCCAGTCATTAGGCAGGGCCTCACCAACGACTGTCCCATGGACCTGCCGGCACCGGAGCTGATCGCCCTGCTTGACGATACGGCACCCGAGAGGCCGAGCCCGAACTTCTTCATAAGCCCAGAGAGCGCGTCTGTGATCCGCGACAACGGGCTTGACACCCGCATATCCTGGGCAGACGGCTCCTCCAGGTTCCGGTACGTTCTGGCCACGCCGGACATATCGGTAAAGGACCTGGTGGGCTACATCGACGCCATAAAGATCGCCAAGCAGGGAACAGAGATGTACAAGATCGAGTCCTACTCCCCCGGCCAGCTCATGCAGGCAAAGCACGGCGTTATATGCATCGACGAGCTGCCGGTGCTGGATCCGAGAAAGCAGGTGGCGCTGCTCTCCGTACTGCAGGAGGGCCGTTTCACCACCGGGGCGTATCCGGTAGTCTTTGAGCCCAGGACGGTCTTCTTTGCGACCGCCAACCCCGTGGACTATACCCACTCCGGCAAGGTGATCGAGCCGCTCTACGACAGGCTGAAGAGCCACATCCACACGCACTATCCGGGCACCGTGGAGGACGAGATGATGATAATCATGCAGGAGGCGCAGATATCGCAGGCGCGCGTCCCGGCCGTTGTGCTGCGCATGCTGGCGCAGGTGGTCCACAAGATGCGCGCGTCCCAGCAGATAAACCAGGAGCGGGGGGTGAGCGTAAGGCTGGGGATTCACGGCCTGGAGCTCCTGGCAGGCGAGGCCCACAGGTGCCGTGCGCCGCCACCCGGCGCCCCGCTGGTTCCGCGCCCCGCAGACATGTACTGCCTGGAGCAGGTGGCAAAGTTCGAGCTGACGGATCTTGACGACGGCATATCTGCCAGACGCCAGGTCTTCTCTGACCTGCTGGCAGAGTCGATGCGGGACGCCTGCCTTGAGGTTCTCTCGGGAGCGGAGAAGGCCCAGCTCGAGTCCGTCGGCGCAGAGTTTGCGGACAGGACCTTTCACGTGTCACAGCAGATGCGGTGGAGCGGCGCCGCGTCCTACGAGTCCCAGCTGGCAGACTTTGGGGCGCTGCGTAGCCTGGTGCACTCGTGCAGGGACGCCTTTGTGTCATACCAGGAGGATACGGCCGCAAGGGCCGCAAGGCACGGCATAGGGGGCGATCCGCTTGCCTTTCCTCCCGAGTGCCAGTCCGAGCTGCTTTCTGTGCTTGTGGAGATGGTGCTTGAGGGCCTCCGCTGGTCGACGCCCAAGATTCTGGAGAGAAGGGATGCCGGATACGTCTCGGCCTAGAGTGAAGAACCTGGTGTACTTTGCCAGTGGTAGAAAGGCGCAGCCAAAGCAGGGCCCTTCCCAGGAGGAGCTCCGCCACATACTTGAGACCGTGGGGCGGCAGGCCGTCAGGGAGCGGGCACCGGACCTGAAGGAGCTGGAGTCGATACTGCAGGACTCGCTCCGCCGGTTCCAGGACGGGCAGGAGGCCGAGTCCCGGGAGCTGGATCACGGCGACGGCTCGGCCTCGATCACAAAGATGCTCCAGGACCGCGGCTACCTCCGGAACAAGAAAAAGTGGCTTACCGACGCGGGGTTCCTCCTCATCGGCTCCAAGATACTCAGGGACGCCCTGAGGGACATGGGCGCAGGGGATCCTGGCCTGCACGAGACCAGGTTCCGCGGCGACGGCGACACCACCATCGACACCACGAAGAGGTTCGAGCCCGGCGACGACATCGCGCACCTGAACGTGCCCACAACCCTGCTCAACTCCGTCCTGCGGCTGGAGAGGGGGCGCGGCCGGGTGGACTTTCCGGTGGAGATCCTGCCGGAGGACCTGGAGGAGTCCGAGCGGCTGGATGACGTCAGGACCGCCATCGTGTACTGCATCGACCTCAGCTCCACCATGCGGTACAACCTGGCCGACGGCATGAGCAGGATCGAGGCCGCCAAGAGGGCGCTCTGGAGCCTGTATGCCATGAACAGGAGGTTCTTTCCCAGCGACTCGGTCTCTGTAGTGGGCTTTGCGTCGATGGCATCCGTGGTGAAACCCCAGGACATCCCGTACCTCAAGACGTATGATGCCGGTGACGGCTTTCTCCACTATACCAACTACCAGGGCGCCCTGCACCTTGCAGGCAGGATACTCCGCAGGACGGCCGCCCGGAACAGGAGAATCGTCCTGATAACCGACGGGCAGCCGTCGGCGTGCTTTGTGGAGAACGAGCAGCAGAAGAGCGCGATAGTGTCCGAGAAGCCCTACTCGAACTTTTACTCTGTTGATGGCGCCCTGCTGGCCAAGGTCAGGCGCGAGAAGGACATAAGGCTGGATGCCCGCCCCGGCAGGCTGGTGTACCTCTGCTACAGGTACAGGAAGGTGGATGCCCGCATAAGCCACCAAACGCTGCAGGAGGCCAAGAGGTGCCTGGGGGAGGGCATCAGCATCGACTCCATAGTGATCAGCGACGAGACCGAGCTGCTGGACTACATCCGGGGGTTTGAGGCGGCCCTCCACGGCAGGACGTACCACATCCAGGACTCCGGCATGAGCCGGGTCCTGATCGCAGACTATATCTCCAACACCAGAAGAATTTTAAGATCCACGCAGAACCTGTGACACATGGAATACGACGCAGAGAAGATCGTGGCGTGCATGTTTGATCCCGTCACCTCTGAGATAATGGCCATGCTGGAGCACGGCCCCAGAGCGCTGTCGCAGCTGGCAGAGGACTCGGGGGTGTCCTCTGATGCGGTGCTTGAGCAGCTCTCATACCTTGTGCAGCACGGCTTTGTCATCAAGACCGTGGAGGGTTCGGCCGTCATGATATCTGCAGATGCAGAGAAGCTCGCATCTGCCATTGAGGGCAGCGGAAGCTTTGACGGCGCGGTGGACGGCCTTGAGACGATGGACAGCTACCTCAACTGACGCTTTCTCTTTATCGCGTATATGGTCATCACGACCATGGCGGCAAGGCCTGCCAGCAGGATGTAGAACCCGGTGAACCCTATCGAGAACGCCTCCGTGCCGGGCATGTGGCCTAGCAGGGCCACCACCTCGGTCGCCTGGCCCGTGTTGCTGATGGTCAGAGTGTACGGGCCGGCATCTGTAATCTCAAACCTGGACTCGTAGGAGTCGCGGTCGATGTCCGTCTTCTCTATCTGGGTGCCCAGGGGATCCGCTATGTTGGCAGAGACCTGTGAGCCCTCAAGGCTCATGACCTGCACGACATACACGGCGGTGCCGGCCACCCCGGGATCCAGCTCCACCGTAATCCTCATGGATTGCTCGGGGCCTGCGATCCCGGTCTCGGTGATCAGTCCCTCGGTGACCACCTGCGATCCGTAAAACGACAGGACCAGACCCACAGCCAGGAGCCCCGTTGCCGTCAACAGCATAACTGGCAGCTTGTTCACGGGTAGGAGATGGCACCACGCCAATATAAAGCGCCAAATGCGGCCAGTCCCGCATGTCCCTAGACTAGGATGCTGGTCAGGTACATGACCAGCATGCCAACGGCAATGCCTGCCACCACCGGGGCGCCCGAGAGACTGCTGTCTTTCTCACTTCGCATCCACTTGAGCATTATCACGATGACTTGGAAGATGGCGCCGGCCCCCACGGACAGGAAGATTACGGTGGCAAAGGGCGAGTACGCAAAGCCCCCCGCCCAGGCGCCAAAGATCGCCGGGGTTCCGGCGATGGCCGCCATCAGGCCCAGCCGGATTATCGGCGCCTTTGTCCGCGACAGGGGGGCGGCGATGGCAAGCCCCTCGGTGGTGTTGTGCAGCGCAAAGCCCACTATGAGAAACGCCGAGAAGGCGGCAGAGCCCAGCCCGACGGCGGCCCCTATCGCAAGCCCCTCGCCAAAGTTGTGCAGCCCGATTCCCACGGCCACCATCAGCGCCATCGCGGCCGGCTGGATGGCTCCCTTCCCGGCCAGGCGGCCGGCGCTGTAGTACAGCCCCATAAAGGCGAGCACCACGACGGTGGCCACAAGCAGGGCCCCGTTGAAGCTGCCTGCGAGGTTCTGACCTGCCACGTCCAGCGCCTCCTCTATGGAGTCGATTCCCAGAAAGAGCAGCAGGCCGGCCGTCAGCGCAAGAAAGAACCGGTACTTGTCCCTTGATATCCTCCTGATGAAGGGCAGCCACAGCATTCCGATCACCACGGGAATCACCCCCACGTACGTGCCGATGACGGCAAACGTGGCGGCCAGGCCCCACCCGGGCTCCAGAACCGGAGCCGCGGACTGGATCTGCCTCTCAAACCGCGTTCCGTCGTCTGTGGTGATCCCCACCGTGTAGGGCTCCCCCACGTTCCACGCAAAGGGTACCCTGACCACCGCCGTCTCGTATCGCTCTAGGAAGCGGTCCGGCTCTATGGCCGCCGGCTGTATCCGGTCGTTGATGTCGGCTACGGCTATGCTCACAGCCATCGGGCCCGTGTTGCGGATCGTGGCCCGGATCTCCGAGTCCGCAAAGTCGACCCGCTCTATCGTTATCTCCGGAAGCGGCTCGCCCAAGTCAAACAGGTTGGATCCCGGTCCGGAGACGTACGCTATCAGAACCGCCACGAGAAGGAGCGGCACCGCTCCGCTGGCTACCAGCTTTGCCCCTGACGCCCCGCCGCCCGGCAAGTCATGCCTCCGGCTCTTTCACCAGGAATGTGCCTGTCCATCCCTTCTCAGAGAACTCCACCTTGTGCGCGTGGAACAGGTACTTGCCGGGAAACTGGTACTCGAACTCCAGTATTCCCCTCTCGGTCTGCGACAACGTGATCATATCCGTGTAGAACGACGGCACGGTGTCTGTTCCCGTGGGGTAGTAGTGGTATAGGTTGCCGTGCAGGTGCAGGTTGTTTATTGAGTCAAACTCGACCATGTTCACCACGTACACCCTGATCAGCTCGTCGGCATTGATCTGAATCGGGTGGTGCTGGTAGTAGAACGGAATCGTGTTTGCCGCGTAAAAGTTGTTCTCCAGGTCAAAGTCCGTGTCCATGGCGTTCAGGACCATCACCATCTCGTCTGCCGGCGGCCGCGGCTCTGCGGGATCCACAATGTACACGCCGTACAGTCCGTGGGCAATGTGCTCCTCTAGCGGCATCACATGGCAGTGGTACGGGTGGACCCCGACGGGATCCGCCACAAACTCGTATGTGAACCGCCCGCCTCCGCCTCCCACGATCTCAAAGACACCGTCCATGACGGCGGTGTGGATTCCGTGAAAGTGCATCGTGTGGGACTTGGAGCCGTTGTTGATGAAGTGTATCCTTACCAGGTCGCCCTCAGTAGCCCTTATGGTCGGGCCGGGCACCGTCCCGTTGAACGTCCACACATTGAAGAAGACGCCGGGGGAGATCTCCTGCACCAGGTGATCCTCTGCCACTATGGTAAACTCCCGCAGCGTCGTGCCGTCCTCCATTATGGACGTCTTGCCGTAGTGAAATTCCCTGAGGAACTGGCTGGGATCAAACTCCACCTCCGATACGGCGTACATCGGATCCAGGACATCGCCGGTGGTTTTTATCACCCCGCCCGAGTGGGTAAAGAACGTCTTCTCTTGGTCCTGCGCCTCAGATGCCGGGGCCAGAACAAAGAGCAGTGAGCCGGCAGCAGCTGCCGCAAGCACCGTAACCATCATGGTCGATGTCTTGGTGTTCCTCAAGTCATCTGTATTGTGCCGCCCGTTTATATAAAATTTAGCCTAGTCTAACTTTTTTGCACATGGCTAATTTTTGCCGGGCATAAACGCAGCATCTGGCTGCCTGCCTACGCGGTACTGGGGATATGCACCCGAGGGATCCCTTGCGCTCGGCCAGCATGCTGCACCGTGCGGCACAGTATTGTTATCTACCAGAAGGATCAACCAATACCCGTGAGGATGTTAGTCGTGTCGCTTGTGCTGCTGGCGTCCCTTGCCGTGCCGGCGGCGTCGGCCCAGCAGTCAAACGACCACCTGTACGTCTCAGCGGAGAGCAACACCTTTGGGAACAGCTTTGCCGGCTCCGTGGTAGTCGAGGTGATCGTCCGGGATCCGCTAAAGCAGGACATAAGCCAGCGCGTGGGCGAGCCCGAGGTAACAGTAGACGAGCGCCGCCTGAAGATGGTCCAGGGGACAAACGGCAACTGGTATGCATACTTTGCCGACGTGGATGCGGCGCTGGCGGCAGACGGGATTGCCGGAGGCGCGCCGGGCGAGGGGCTGGACTTTGGCATGTTCTGCGGCCCGGCTACCGACATGACGGTTCTGGGAATGGACATATCGCGTACCGAGGGCGTGGCGGTTCCCGGCATGGGGCTGGAAGGGCCGTTTGGCGGCGGGGGCGACATACCGCCCTGCACCGAACAATTTGTGCCATCACAAGCAAGCAACGTGGTCCGGAACCCCAGATCAATCGTTGACGGCCAGATCGAACCCGATGCGTGGCCTATTGTGCAGCTCTTCTCCCTTGATGACGACGTGGAGGTGTGGTACGGGAGGTACACCGGGGCGGAGACGGTCAGCCTGCGGTACGGCAGCGTATCTGGCATCTCCATGGTCTTTGACCGCGAGTCGTACCCCGCGGGCGCCGAGGTGATTCTTGAGGTGAGCGATGCGCAGCTGAACCAGGATCCGACCTCCCGGGACTCGTGGAGCTTTGGTGTGAGCCGGCCCCAGGCCACGTTCTACATGGCCTTTGATGAGGACGGCAACAGGGCAGCCGACGGCGGCCTGGGCCTGGTAAACCTGGCCGCCAGCCTGCCGCGCTTGGGATTTGAGGACAACGGCATCCTGTCCATGGACGAGAACCCCGTCATCCTCCTGAAGACAAACGACCACCAGCCGGCCACCTCCGTCACCGACGGATCCACCGTCTACCGCGACATAGTCACCCTGCTTGAGACGCGCCCAAACTCTGGGGTCTTCTCCAGCTACGGCTCCAAGATGTCTGTGATCGGCACTGCACATGGTGCCCCCCGCAACAACGTGGCCAACTTTGAGTACAACGACGAGAACACCTCGGTTCTGTCCGGCACGTCGCCCGCCTCACTTGAGGTGGTCTCCACGCTCCGGCCCGGAACCTCGATTCCGGTGCGCATCACAGATGTGGATCAGAACACGGACTCGCAGAGGCGCGACACCCTGGACGTCTTTAGGAGCTCTGCCATAATCCCGACGATGCGCCTGGAGAGTCCGGTGACGCTGGCATCGGCCTCAGATGCGCGCCTTTATGCGTCTGCTGACTCCTATTCCCCGTCACTTGACCTGGACCGGAACTCCGACCGGCTCCTTGTGGACTCGAGGCGGGCTCCAGACGGCTTTGTCTTTGATACTCTCTCGCTACGGCTTGGCGTGTCGGCAGAGGACCTTGCGGACTCGCTCATTGATGTCCGGGAGCCGCGGTCCCGTGGAACCAACTGGTTCAACTATGACCTGCGGTCCCTTTCCCAGCTGGGTCTTGACCTTTCACAGACTGCCGCACGCCTGTACGCCGGACTGGACGACGGCTCGCCGGTGACGATACTGGAGCGGGACGGTTCATCCGGACAGGGGCTTGTGCGGATCCAGGATGGCGCCGTGGTCGCGCTGGCCTCAAAGTCCGGCGACCTGTACCTTGTGTTTGACTTTGACTCACAGGGTAACGGGGTCCGTGGAGTCATCTCCAACGAGACGGACGTGCAGCCCATAGTGTCTGACTTTTTCTCCTTTGGCATCAAGGATAGCGAGAGCGTCGGCAGCGCGATCTACCGGTTCGAGCTGGAGGAGACCGAGACCGACTCGGGCGTCTTTGCAGGTACCGTCGAGTATGCGGTGCCCAACCAGCTCAACGTGGACGATCCGGACCTGATAAGGTCGCTGCGGGTCATAGACGAAGATGTAAGGTTCCTGGCAACAGGCAGGGTATCGGCAGATGACATCCGAATAACCTACCAGGATGCCCAGGGCTCGGGTACGGTGCAGCAGTCGATCTCCGCCTTTGACGGGCCGCCCCCGGACGTGACCCACTCCGGCTCGGTAAGCCTTGACGGCGCCCCGTTCCGCTTTGGCCGGGATGTGGTGGTCAGGCTGTACGATCCGGACCTCAACACGGGACACGACAGCATCGAGGTGTACCGGGTGGTGAACGATCCCGCATCACAGTTTGTGGATACGGTGGGCGACACCCGGGGCGGACTGCTGCTGGACGTCCTGCTCAAGGGCGTGCGGTACCAGCGCTGCACCGTGGCAGGCGAGGCCCACGGCGGTTTGGGATCTACGAACTTTGCGCTGGTGGAGACCGCGCCCGGCTCGGGAACCTTTGAGGGCCGCTTCAAGCTGCCTACTTGGATATGCAACGAGGCCGGGACCGGGCTGATGTCCACTGCAGGGGGCAGCGTGGTGGCGTTCTACCACGACTACCAGGACGACTCTGGTCATCCAAACGTCTTTACGACCAAGACGGCGAGTGCCGAGCGTGCGGTACCAATGCCGCGGCTGGATGCCCTGGAGCTTGAGGTGCCGCCTCCATGGCAGTCTGCCACGAACACCATACGCGGCGTGATACCCGACTATCGGCGCGGGGCCGTAGTGGATGTTACAGTAACCGATCCCGCGGGTCTGGCGCAGACCTGGCATGTGCTGCCATCAGGACAGGGGGCCTATCAGGCGCCTGTTGCCATCGGTCCGGGGGCCAATCTCGGAACATACATGGTCACTGTGCGCTATCTGGGTGCCGTGATCGGCGAGCTCTTCTTTGATGTGACAGAGGAGAGGATGCCCTCCTGGATGAGGGATCTTGCCGGTCAGTGGGCGCAAGATCGGGCCTCCGATGACGAGTTTGCCGCGGGAATAGGATACCTGATAGAGAAGGGCGTGCTGCCAGAACTCCCGCAGGACGGCGCGCAGCAGGTGCCCCGGTGGGTAAAGCAGGTTGCCAGCTGGTGGGCCCAGGGTGACATTACGGATGACGAGTTTGTCGGGTCGCTGCAGTTCCTTATCGCATCCGGCGTAGTCCGGGTGTGACGGTTGCGTCCTGAATAACATTTTCAGACAACAAAGTCAGCTTTTCTTCTACCTACCACATTAAATACACTTGCCATGTGAAAAAATCAGTAAATGAAGAAGATTGGATACCTTGGAGTGACCATATTGTTATTCTCCATACTTACTTATGGCATACCTGGAGCGGCGCATGCGCAGGGGACAGAGTACCCGATCTCGATAATTACCGACAGGATCCAGTATGATGACGGTGACATCATGACGATATCCGGAAAGATAAGGGATCTGGGCCCTGCAGGCTTTGTTACAGATGTCACGATTCAGATCCTCACCCCAGGCGCAAGCGGCAGGCTTGCAATTGAGCAGGTTCCCACAGACCCTGACGGGAATTACTTTGTATCGCTCACTGTCGGAGGCCCCCTGTGGAAGGAGTCCGGCGAGTACGGAATACTGGTAGCTTATGGCTCGCAAAAGGCAACCGGCGCCTTTAACTTTACAGCAGCCACTATAACTACGCCTCCTACACCTGTAGAACCGCCGGTGACAGAACCGGAACAGGTTACAACGCCGGAACCAGTTTCAACGCCCGAACCGACATCAGAACCGGCTCCAGAGCCCAAACCGGAACCAGCTCCAGAGCCCGAACCAGAACCAGAGCCCGAACCGACTCCTGCACCGGCACCCGAACCAGCGCCTGCTCCGGCACCCGATCCAGACGATGGCGGCGGATGCCTAATCGCAACGGCGGCTTATGGCTCCGAGCTTGCGCCACAGGTACAGGCACTCCGGGAGATTCGCGACAGCACACTGCTCAGTACGGCATCGGGATCTGCATTCATGGCGGGATTCAACCAGGCGTACTACTCGTTCTCACCAACTATAGCAGACTGGGAGAGGGAGAGTCCCGTATTCCGTGAGGTAGTAAGGGCACTCATCACACCGATGGTCTCGACGCTGTCCATAATGAGCATGGCTGACGAGGGCTCCGAGTCGCAGGTACTGGGACTTGGTGTGGCAGTAATCGCGCTCAACCTGGGAATGTATGTGGCAGCACCGACTGTGGGTATATTCATACTCAGGCGGCACTTTAGAAGACAAGTGCCTGCCTAGGACGCAACCTACTCTGGACTATGTAGTTTCTGTGTGACTGGCGTTCTGCGCGGCAGCCTCCGGCGGCATGCCCGTTGCTGACATGCGCCGGCTCTGCGGATTGCCTCTAATGCAGGTTCTGCCGCCGTTGTTTCATCTGCGGCACCGCCGGGCCCGAACCGCAGGCCCCTGGCCTGCCTTGGTAGCATCTACGCATAAACTCTATTATACCGTGACTGGATATGCTGATCAATGCGTATAGAGTATGAGGAGTTTGATGCCATTGAAGACGTCTTCTTGTACATGTCGTCTGCTGCTCCGCCCATGAAGAACACCATGCCTGTCAACTCGTACAAGGGGTATGTGCTGGCGCTTATTCCACTGAGTCCTGCAACCGGCGAAACATACCTGATGATATATGCCAAGGGTGAGCTTGAGCCGGGAATCTACGAGTTTGACTTTGGCACAAAGTCATACAAGAAGGTAAACACCATTGAGCGCGCCGACAGGGTCTACTTTGTGTCCCTGACACCTGTAAGAAACACGATCGCCGACGCGGCGCTGGCAACACTATAGTTTTTTGGTCTCGATTCTGGGGGCAGATACGGATCTGCTTCTGTCATACTTTTCGATGATCTCGTCCGGGGTTCTTCCGTTGAAGAGATCCTTGCAGAGCCCCCGCAGGTACCTCATGATGGCCCAGGTTCCTGCCTTGATGATTCCGTACATGAACACCTTCATGGCGGGGCCGTAGGTCTTGTTGCGGAGTATGATGGGAATTATGTCATTGATTACCTGGAGGTTGTTCTCCCAGCATCTCCAGAACAGCGTGAACTGGGCCTCGTTGAGGTTGCCAAAGTGCATCGAGTTTCTCTCTCCAAAGTCCTGGTAGAGCAGTGGCGCCACGAGTCCCCTAAAGTCCATGGCCTTAAAGTCCTTGGTCATGTTTATGGTGTCCTGGACATCCTCGGGCGTCTCGTCGGGCCAGCCTATAATGATGGTTGCCGCCGGGAACCAGTGGTTGCGGTTCAGTATCTCTGCGCCTTCCAGAACCACGCTTCCCCACTCCTCTGGCGCAAAGGGCTTCGTCTTGACCCCCAGGTGCTTCTTTACCATCTTTGGGGCCACGGTCTCGATGCCCAGATTGGTGGCAAGCCACCGGCCGGTCTCGTGCTGCCTGTTGATGGCTGATATGTCGTGCATCAGATCCGGGTCTGCCGCTACCGCCGAGAAGGTCATGTGGGTGGTGCCCACAAAGTTTGCACCCAGGCCCTTGAGCCCCCGCCAGAGATCCGTGATGGCCTCCCGGTTGGGCCTAAAGTCCCTGTTGTCACACCCGTAGAGTAGCATCTCGTCGGAGTGGAGCCAGATCGAGTCAAACCCATAGTCCAGGTTTACCTTGGCCTCCCTCTGCAGCCTGTCCAGAGGAAGATCCTTCTTTGATCTCTTGTTTACATCGCAAAAGTCACAGCCCCTGCCGCAGCCACGCATGGCCTCTATGAGCGAGTTTACGGTCGGTCCATTGATGACTGGGATGTTCTGTATGTTCTTGACAAAGCAGTGCATCAGCTCCGGCGCGTCGCCCCTCTCCAGATCGTTGAACAGGTCCAAGGCCAGCTCGTCGGCCTCGCCCACCACTACGGTGTCGATTCCGTGAACGCGCATCCTGTCCGTCTTTGCCAGCTCCCAGGCGCCGTTTCCGCCTACCACCACGCGAAAGCCGTACTGTTTCTTCAGCTGGATGATCCTTGCACACATCTTCTTGAATTTCATGGCCACGTAGGAGAGCTTCTCTGGCGACATCGTCGTCGTGACCGGTGCCATGCCCAGGGGATCCATTACATTGATTCCCACCACCTTGGTGTCGGATCCCACGGATTTCTCGATATAGTCTGGGTTTGCCACGAACACCTCGTTCTTGTCGTACCCTTGGAGGAGGGCGCTCTCGACCCTTCTCAGTCCTACCTGGGCCACCTTGGCCTCGCCGGTTACCGGGTCGGTCTCCACCGGAGGACAGAAAACCCTGTCAAAGACCCACTCGGGCAGCACCTCGTAGGGGCCGCAGGCAATAAAACCGTAAAGGAAATTTCCGCGATAGTTTGTCATCAGACTGCGATCCGCAGTCAGGACTATTCGTTTGCCTGCCAATATAACCATCTGACTGGTGCATTCTATATATCATTTCCGAGTCAGATGGCGTTGTCCATTTCCGCAAATGTCATCCTACCTGATCCACTTGCGCTTCCTCGACTTTGCCGGGGAGTCGACGACTAGGCCGTGGGATTTCATTATCTGGTATACGCGGGAGCGGCTTATATCATGTCCTTCCTTCTTGAGTGTCTTGGCCGTCCGCACCACGCCCTCCGGCCTGGGTGGTGGGCATCTAGCACCATCTGGACTTCCTCGTCAGACAGTGCAGGGCTCTTCGGCCGACCGGCGAGGCGCTGGATATGTGCGGTCTCTGTCTTGAGATGCTCCGCCCACAACCGCCGGACATGCCGCTGCGTCACATCAATCTCCCCTGCCGCCACCTTGGTGTCCCTGCCCCCCTCCAGCTGCCTGATGAGGCATCGAATGGATATGTCCGACAGCTTTGGCCTTATCGTCCCCTTTGATCTATGCAGCTTAAGGTAATCTTCCAGCGTACGCTTGACTGCACCTATACGACATGATTCTTGGACAATAGAAAAGTCTGTTTTGCATAAATATGTTTATTAACGCCACAATTCTAGGGTTATAGATGAAGTACGGAATCACCGGCGTGTTTGCTCTTGCAGTAATTGTGGCCGGTACCATGGGCGTCGGCGCGTACGCGCAGGACGGCTCCGATTCCGGACTGTCCGGGGAGATCCGCCTTGGCTTGATCACGCCGCTCTCGGGCGACGTGGCCCAGTACGGGGAGGAGAACCTGGCGGCAACAAACCTTGCCGTAGATGACTTTAACAAGTACCTTGCCGACAAGGATGCCGGCTGGTCAATTGAACTTACGATAGAGGACTCGCAGACGCTTCCCACAGCAGCGCTGGAGAAGATCCAGTCGCTGCGCGCCAAGGGCATAAGCATAGTGCTCGGGCCCTGGTCCAGCGCGTCCCTGCAGAACGTAAAGGGGTACGCCGACTCCAACGAGATGCTGCTGTTCAGCTGCTGCTCCACATCACCGCTCATTGCCATCTCCGGGGACTCCGTCTTTAGGATGTCACCGGACGACTCCAACCAGGGCACCGCAATAAGCAAGCTCTTCGATGACGCCGGAATCGAGGTCATGGTGCCGGTATGGCGCGAGGACGCATGGGGAACCGGACTCCAGGACGCCTCACGGCTGTCATTTGAGTCCCGGGGCGGCATAGTCGACGATGGCTTGGGCTACAACCCGGAGGTCAGCGAGTTCTCAGTCGAGGCCTCAATCCTGGCAGACACCGTGCAGGGATATGTTAATGATCACGGCGCCGACAAGGTGGGCGTGCTGTACGTCGGGTTCGGCGAGGTGCTTCTGTTCATGCAGGCCGCATCAGACTACGAGGTGCTCGGCGACGTAAGGTGGTTCGGCAGCGACGCCAACACAAAGGAGTCAAAGCTGGTGGAGGACTCCATCGGACTCGGGTTTGTGACTGACACAATGTACACCACCGTGCAGGTGGCATCAGGCAAGAACGATCTCAGCCAGTATGTCGACAACTCCCTGAATGAGAGCATCGGACGGATACCAAGCACCTACGCAAGCTCCGCATACGACATGATGTGGCTGATGGGACTGACTATAGAGAGGGAGCAGAGCACCGATGTTGCGGTGCTGACCGCGGCGATACCCGAGGTTGCAGAGGAGTATGTTGGGGCCTTGGGCTCCTCGCGCCTCAATGACGCAGGCGACCTGGCCCAGACAAACTACGACGTCTGGGACATAAGGGACGGCTCATGGACGCTGGCCGGGACGTACTTTTCGGCATCAGACACCATAGAGTTTGAGGGCGCCATGATGAAGGACGGTCTGACCGGAGAGGTAGAGATAGGCTCGATCCTGCCGCTCACTGGCAGGCTCTCAAAGCACGGCGAGGAGAACTGGGTGGCCTCTGTCCTTGCCACGGTAGACTTTAACAAGTACCTGGCAGACAAGGGCGCAACCTGGACGCTCAGCGCCACAGTCGAGGACTCGCAGACGTCGCCCACGGTCGCACTTGAAAAGCTGCAGACGCTGCACGCCAAGAACATAAAGATCGTGCTGGGACCCGAGACCAGCTCCAACCTTCAGAACATAAAGGGATATGCGGATGCCAACGAGATACTGCTCTTCAGCTGCTGCTCCACGTCGCCGCTTCTTGCCATATCCGGTGATACCATATTCAGGATGGCGCCAGACGACACCAACCAGGGCACCGCGCTGAGCAAGATCTTCACCGAGGCAGGAATAGAGGCCGTGGTGCCGGTATGGCGCGAGGACGCGTGGGGCGTGGGACTTATAGGATCCATCCGTGACTCATTTGCGTCTAGGGGCGGCACGGTAGCCGACGGACTTGGATACAACCCAGAGGCCAGCGACTTTTCGGCCGAGACATCGCTCCTGGCGGAGATAGTGCAGGAGTATGTGGACGAGTACGGCCCAGACAAGGTGGCCGTGATGTACATCGGGTTCGGCGAGGGCCTGCTGTTCATGCAGTCCGCATCGGGCCAGGAGATACTCCATGACGTGAGGTGGTTCGGCACCGACGGCAACACCCGGGATCCGACATTCATCGACGATCCGATAGGGCTTGAATTTGTGACTGACACCAGCTACACCACCGTGCAGGTGGCATCAGGCAAGAACGAGATCAGCAAGCGCGTGGACGAGGCGCTGGTGGCGGAGCTTGGAAGGGTGCCAAGCACGTATGCGAGCTCCGCATACGACGCGGTATGGGTTGTAGGCCTTGCGATAGACAGGGAGCAGAGCACGGACGTTGCGGTGCTGAGCCAGGCGATTCCCGAGATTGCCGCAGAGCACACGGGCGCACTGGGCTCGACACGCCTCAACGACTACGGCGACCTGGCCCAGACAAACTACGACGTCTGGGACATCAGGGACGGCTCATGGACGCTGGCCGGGACGTACTTTTCGGCATCAGACACCATCGCGCTAGAGGGCGCCATGCCGGACATGCCTGACGAAGTAGTGCCGGACATGCCTGACGAAGTAGTGCCGGACATGCCTGACGAAACCACGCCCCCTGGCGGATGCCTGATTGCGACCGCCGCATACGGCAGTGAGCTTGCACCGCAGGTCCAGTTACTGCGTGAGATCAGGGACAACACGCTGCTCTCGACTGACTCTGGGACGTCATTCATGACGGGCTTCAACCAGTTCTACTACTCGTTCTCCCCCGCTGTTGCAGACCTTGAGCGCGAGAACGCCATGTTCAGGGACGCCGTGAGGGTGGCGATAACGCCTGGACTGTACACGCTGAACATAATGACGCTTGCGGACCAGAACTCTGACGCCTCGGTCATCGCATTTGGCCTACTCGCGATTGCCGCCATGGCAGGCATCTACGTGGCAGGACCGGTCCTGACGGTACACGCCATCCGCAAAAGAGCAAGGCGCGCATAACATCCCACAGGCGCCAGCAGCAGCAGATGTCCTCTGATGCGCAGCTTAGCTATGGATCTGCATGCCTTTGGGCCTGCCGCGTGATGCCGGGCTGAATGCAAAGGTCACCTGCAATGTCTGTTTGTGTGATGCCGCATGTCTCACCTGGCGGAACACGAAAGCCTGACCGCATGCACAAGCTCACACTTGCATGGTGCATCGCAACCTTGCCGTTCCGCAAGCAGCGCACAAGGGCCGTGTGTGGGACGAACTGCCCAATGTTTGGATCCTGCGGACTGAAAGATCTGCGCTTCCCATAACCTATATAGCAAAACCGCTTTGATTGGGAGCTATGCAGCAGTGGATCTTTGAGATCAGATCCAGGCCATTTGTAGTACTTGCGGCGGCATTTTTGTTGGCGACTCTGCTGGCGGCCACCGCTGCAACCGAGGGGTTTGACCGGTGGGTCTCTGAGACGTTCCACTCAGTAGCGGGCAACCCGGTGCTGGATATATCCATGTGGGCCATAACCGAGGCGGGAGACATATACTACATGCTCGTCTTTGGGATAGCCCTCTTGATCATCCGTAGGACGCGCCGGATAGGGATAACGCTGATGATCTGCCTGGTTCTTGGAACTCTGGCAACGGGATACCTCAAGTGTGGAATAAGCCGTGATTCGCCCGATCTTGAATTTACAGGGGTTGACTTTCCAATTCCCAGCAGCATAGACACCTTCCCACTCTTCTGCCAGGGGGGCTACAGCTCCTCGTTCCCCTCTGGGCATGCGGCCCGGGCGGCCGTCTTTGGTGTGATTCTCGGCTATGCGCTGTCTGAAAGGTTTCCGCGCGGGTGCTACCTGCTGCTGCTCTATCCGCTGCTGATGTCTGTAAGCCGGGTCTACGTCCTGCAGCACTTTCCAATGGACGTCATCGGCGGTACCATACTGGGGGTACTCATCGCAGGAGCCATCGGGCAGCGATCAAAGCTCTACCGGCTCTTTGCCAGCTCAAAGCTCTAGGCTCTCAAACACGTTGTTGCTGATCAGCACAATGGCATAGTGGTCGTCATCGTGGTGGTACGTCCAGTACCTCAGATCCCTGTGTTGGTTATCCTTTCTTAGCATGCTGCTCAGAGTGGTGGTCACCGTATAGCCTATTCTCTTTGCCACCTTCTTCTCTTTTGGCATCAGCACCCTGAATCCGTCGCTTCTGTTGCGGAACCCAACCCTCGCCATCTCTTCGGCTGCCTCTGCTGCCTGCCTTTCGTCCCTGATCTCAAACACCTTTGCAACCGGAATCTTTGATGGGTGAACGTCCATCTCGTATAGTCGGGGACGGATTAATTAATAACCTTTACACGTGCCTGTCCATCGATCCTGCCGCAGTTACCGGCTTCAGAGGTCACCGGTCACCTCTAGGGGCATGAACATGCTCGGCGCGCCTCCTCTGCATCGCAAGATGGCGGGCCAGCCTGTGCAGATCAGAACTTATATTTTATGTTCTGCCACCTTATAGCTTCGTATGCTGAGAAGGCGCGGGCCCATAATAGGTATAGCCGGGCTGGTAATTGCGGGAAGCACGTATCTGATACTGCTGTCCCTCTTCCCCTCGCTGGATCACTCGCCACTCGGCGGTGCGGTGCCGCTTCTCTCTGACAGGGCAACCACAACAGAGACGATCGGCCCCGGCGAATCGGCCACGTTCCAGTACGTCCCCTCGGGCTCGCGCACGCTGTCTGACTCTGTCTCTTCCTTCATGTGGGGGGCGCACATACCTGACTATGAGCCAGGCGATGGGGCGTCCATCGTTATGAGCGACTCGACAGGAAACGTGCTGGACACGGTAAGACTGCAGGGCTGGGAAGTGTTCGAACCCCACGTGGCAGAATCCCTCGACACCTACTACTTTGAGGTGACAAACATCGGCGACAGACCGTTCTCGGTGTTCATGACGTTTCTGGACAGCTCAGATCTTGAGAGCGACTCGATACAGAAGATAATACACATCGGACTGGCTGGGGTGGTCTTCCTGGTGGGCGTGGTTGTAATCATTGTGGGCGCAGTAGTTACGCTGGTTGACTGGAAGAGTGAAAAGAGAACCGCCAGCTACTGAACCAGACGAGATCGGTGTGGGTGCAGTAGCTGCACCCAGTTGGCTGAAAAAACGAACCTGAAGCTGCCGGGAACTTGATAAAATTAAGTGACAGGATCAAAAATATAGCCCTGCTCACGGGATTATTGAGGGTTTATCTCGAGCTTGCCGTATTTGCCTATTGAAAGTCCAACCTCGCCCCTGAAGGGTTTGGTGTAGCCGTTTGTGACTCTTACTGTGTCTCCGTCGCTGACCTTCTCTATCTCGTCGCCCCATAGGGTAAGTTTGATTTCGCCATCTTCACTGTCTTGCAGCAACATGTCGCATACCTCTGTGGTGCCTCCGGTTCGTAGGTTGACTGTTCTGGGTTCTTGTTTGTCTTTTATCTTTCCCTCGATGTTGATGTTACTTCTCAGGTTTTTTGCCTGTTCAGCTGTTACCATGCTCATAAAGATCTCAACTTCTACTCCGATTATAAAGTTTTAGATGTGGCGGGGGTTGGTGCGTAATTCTCTGAACCGCCTAGACCAGTCCGATACGTTCAATGATCCGCGATCTCCCGCACGCGGCAATGAGCGAACACAGCAGACGGGAAGGATACTGGCAGTACTATGAACTGGCAAAGGAAGTCGAGGCACCCAGCCTGAAGAGGGAGCTGATCGAGATAATCCGGGAGAACCCTTGCCCGCGCCGAGAAAACGGCAACAGGGGCCGTCCCCCGGTTCACTCCAAGGAGAAACTGGACTTTGCCTGTCTGCTGATGATGGCAGGCAACAACACCTATCGCGGAGTCGAATCGGACCTGCGAGGCATGCGGACACCATGGGACAACGAGCCCGTCCCGGACCATACCACACTGGTCAGGCACCTCCAGACGATACCGGCAGACTGGCTCGATCTGATCGTGGCCGAGACGGCCCGCCGTTGCATCAAAGAGGCGGACGAGGCGACGGGCCCGCTGGGAGCCGACAGCAGCGCGGCGGAGACCACTAGGTACGAATACGTCGAGAGGCCAAGCAGGAAGGAGCGCGACTTCGTCGAGACACGCCAAAAGACCTACTGGAAATACCACATAACGGCCATCTTGGGCCTGCAGATCGTGCTGGCGGCGTTCACCACGCCCAGCAACATCAACGACACGACCATGCTTCCAGTCATGCTGGCTGAGATCAGGCGTCGCGGGTTTGACTTTGCGGGGAACTTCTTTGACGGGGACAAGGGGTACGACTCTGACTACAACTGCGAGCTGCTGTTCTGGATGGGCATGATCCCCAACATCAAGCAACGGAAGGATGCCGTCAACCGTGGCAAGTCGCACAGGAGGAAGGCAGCCGGCATGTTCAGCGATAGCGAGTACAGAAAGAGGGCCCTGATAGAGGGCATCTTCGGGGCCGAGGAGACCCGGCGGCACCAGCTGCACTGCCGGTTCGTCCGGGAGGACAACCGGCGCCGGTTCGCCAAGGGAAGGGCGATCGCTTGGAACATCCGGGTCCTCAACCGGTTCGAGTGCGCCAACCGGCTAAACATGCCGATACCCTCCTACGGTGGCATGGCGCACGTGGAGTGCGCCTGATGATCCGACCCGTCAGTAGCTGATCACGGCGTGCGGGCAACAAAGCCCGACACACACCAAAGCACCGCCGGTGAAGATGCGGTGGGAGACACACATGAGCAGGACGGAGCAGAATTACGCACCAACCCCGATGTGGCGTGGATATGGGATCGCGTCTTTTCCCCCATCCGGGCACGAGGACGCACGCCCGGAGAGGCCTCTGCGCCTGGCCCAAGGCAGCAGGTGATCCCTGTACTGGCGTGGCATGTGGGCTCATCTGCCGTACCAAACCCGGTGGAGAGCCTCCCGGGTATGCGATACGGCTTGGCGCTCCCGCATCTGCACGGCGCGGGCGGATCCGGTGACGGCTCGTAGCCGGTACAGTATGGTGCAGAAGGTGGGATTCGAACCCACGAACCCCTAAGGGAAAGGATCGCCCATGAACTGATCTTGAGTCCTTCTCGGTTGGCCGGGCTTCGGTACTTCTGCATGGTGGGTTCACACGCTCCTTTATTTCTCAATTGCGGCTCCCCTGGGTGCGGGCGCGCACGCCCCGGCCGGATCGCCGCGCCTGGCCGGCGCGGCAGACACCGGAGCTACTCAAGAATTTTAACTCGGTGAAAAAGACCCTTGGTATGAACATCCTGACCCTTGACAGCTTTGATCTGCGCGGCAAGACCGTATTTCTCCGGGTGGATATGAACTGCCCAATGGATCCAACAACCATGAAGATCGCAGGACTTGGAAGGATCGAGGAGGCCTGCGAGACCATAAGGTGCCTTGGTGACGCAAAGGTCGTGGTGGCCTCCCACCAGGGAAGGGTGGGCAACAGAGACTACACCGGGATGCGCGAGCATGCCTTGGCGCTAGAGGATCTTCTTGGAAAGGAGATAAAGTATGTCGAGGACACCATCGGCCAAGCGGCGCAGAAGGAGATCAAGAGCCTGCACAACGGAGAGATCCTGCTGCTGGACAACCTCCGACTCTGCGCAGAGGAGAACTACGAGTTCTCCCCAAAGGCTGCAGCCAAGACCATAATGGTAAGGAGGCTGGCGGGCCTCTTTGATCTGTGCATACTGGACTCGTTTCCGAGCGCCCACAGATCCCATCCCTCAATAGTGGGATTCCCACAGGTGCTGCCCGCCTGCGCAGGCAGGATCGTCGAGAGGGAGGTCCGCCGTCTGGATGAAATAATTACCGTTGCCAAGGCGCCCCACGTCATAGTCTTGGGAGGATCCAAGGTGGGCGACAGGCTGGAGTCCATCAAGATGCTGATCAGGACCGGCAGGGCGGATCACGTGCTGCTCACAGGAGTCATAGGAAATGTCTTCATGAGGGCACAGGGCAGGATAAAGTCCCCCCTGGGAATCAAACACGAGGACGAGGCAGTGGCCAAGGCGCACGCCCTCATCGGCGAGTACCCTGATGTCTTCTCTACCCCGGTGGATGTGGCAGTAGACCATGCAGGCAGAAGGGTGGAGATGGATGTCCGCGAGCTGGACCGCGATGACAAGATCCTGGATCTCGGGCCCAAGACGGTAAGGCACTACAGCAGACTGATTGCCGGCGCCGGCACCGTCTTCATCAGCGGGCCTGCAGGGCTATTCGAGAACGAGCAGTTCAGCTTTGGAACCAAGTCGCTACTGGAGGGCGTGGCATCATCCATTGCTACCACCATAGTGAGCGGGGGCCATCTCACGTCGGCGCTAAAAAGGTACGGCCTGATAGACAAGATAGACCATGTTAGTACCGCCGGGGGCGCGCTTGTGCTCTACCTGACGGGTCAGAGGCTTCCCATGATGGAGGCCCTGGAAGACGCGGCAAGACGGCACTAGAGTGGCCCGTCGCAGCCAGGACACACCTTCTGCTCGCCTGTTCCTAGGTGTACGTCGCCGCAGCCACCGCAGTGCGCCTTCTCCATGGTGTCAAAGAGCTTGAACCAGATGGTGGTAAAGTTCTCACCGATGTCCCTGACCAGGCCACGGTCTCGGATCTCCCGAAAGTGTGGCTCTATGTCGTCTATTGTGATCGCGTCATCGATGTACCCCTCCTCCCTGAGCACCTCCAGTATCTGGTCGTTACTGAACCGGATCTCCATGTCGTTGAACCGCTCGTATATCACGCGGCGGATCTGCAGCTGGACCGGTGTCTTGTCAGTAAAGATTTGCCGCCTCTTCCTTTAGTTTGTCGGCATCGCCCTCGGCGATGTGCTTTGCCAGGTACGTGTATAGCGCGTACTTGAGCGCCTTGAGCGAGAGCAGGGCGCACTTGATGCGGACGGCCTGTAGGTGTTCCAGGCCCAGCTCCGAGAGGATATCCCCCTTTGCAATGTCCCTTACCTTGTCGATATCCTTTCCCTTTGCAATTTCGGTAAGGACGGACGAGCAGGCCATGCAGATGGCGCACCCCTTGCCGTGAAACTTGATGTCTGTCAGCCTGTTCCCGTCTATCTTGAGGTCGATGTCGATGCTGTCGCCGCACAGGGGGTTGGCGTCGTGGTGCGTTGCGTCCGGCTTCTCGATCCTGCCAAAGTTCAGCGGATACCGGGAGTAGTCCACTATCATCTCGTGGTAGATGCCCGCATTGCTCATATCTTAAACACCCTTGCCACGTTCTCAAGCGATTCTATCATGGCATCCACGTCCTGCCTTGTGTTGTATATGTAAAAGCTGGCCCGGGAGGTGGCGGCAACATCCAGCCGTTCCATGAGAACCTGGGCGCAGTGGTGGCCTGATCTTATGGCGATGCCGTCGTCGTCTAGCAACTGGGCCACATCGTGGGGGTGTACGTCATGAAAGTTAAACGAGATTACCCCTCCCCTCTTCTTCATATCTGGAGTGCCGTAGATCTCAACCCCCTTTATGGCAGACATCCTCCCCAGGGCGTACTCTGTCAGCTCCATCTCGTGGCGCCTCATATTCTCCATTCCTATTCCAGTCAGGTAGTCGATCGCGGCTCCCAGTCCCACCACATCGGCTATGTTCGGCGTTCCGGCCTCGAACTTGTAGGGAAGATCGTTCCATGTGGTCTCGTGTTTGTGCACCTCGCGGATCATGTCGCCGCCGCCCTGGAACGGCACCATGGTATCCAGAACGTCCCTTCGGGCCCAGAGCACTCCGACACCAGTGGGTCCCATCATCTTGTGTCCTGAGAAGGCAAAAAAGTCGCATCCCAGCCGCTGCATGTCCACCGGCATGTGCGGGACTGCCTGCGCGCCGTCCACCAGCACAAGCGCGCCAGCCTTTTTGCACATGGGTATTATCCTGTCCGCGTCTGAGATGGTTCCCAGTACGTTTGACATCAGGCTGAATGCGACCAGTCTTACCCTGCCCGTGGCCAGGTGCCTCTCCAGATCCTCAAGTACGAGCTCGCCGTCGTCATCAACCCCGATGTACTCTAGCCTGGCGCCGGTCTCCTGAGCCAGCAGCTGCCACGGGACTATGTTGCTGTGGTGCTCGTACTCTGTGACTACAATGATGTCATCCTTTTTGATGTGTGGGCGGCCCCAGGAGTAGGCGACTAGGTTGATGGCCTCGGTGGTTCCCCGGACAAAGATGATCTCCTCCCGATTCCGTATGTTGAGGAACTCGGCCACCTTGTCCCGTGTCTTCTCGTACTCGGCGGTGGCCTCCTCTGCCAGCGCGTAGACCGCTCGGTGTATGTTTGCGTTGTACCCCTTGTAGTACTCTGTGATCTTCTCGATTACGCTCAGGGGCTTTTGGGTGGTGGACGCGTTGTCAAGGTATACCAGCGGCTTGTTATTCCTGACGCGGCGCGCCAGTATGGGAAAGTCATCCCTGATATTCTCAAACTGTGTCTCGGTTCTCTGCAATCGCTAAACCTCCACATGGATCCGGCCGTCCGCTATTTTAACATTGAACGTGCGCAACGGCAGCTCTGCCGGTGGGTTCTGCGGGGCTCCGCTCTCCAGATCAAAGACGGAAAGGTGCAGCGGGCACCGGACGCCCTCTGGCGTGAGAAATCCCGTGGACAGGTCGGCCTCT
This sequence comes from Cenarchaeum sp., assembly GCA_965206845.1. Classification (GTDB taxonomy): domain Archaea; phylum Thermoproteota; class Nitrososphaeria; order Nitrososphaerales; family Nitrosopumilaceae; genus CAYGAM01. The sequence goes on from OZ242221.1 coordinate 1,215,887, forward strand.
GCATGGGTGCAGATGAGGTCGGTTGCAAATACGCGATCCCCCAACCTGGCAAGAAGTATCCTGTCATCGCCGCTGCCGATGCAGCGCATCTGGCCGTCCGGCAGATCGTCTAGACCGCAGGCCGTTATCCACCGCGACATGATCTATCGGTACTTGTAGTGCTGTTCAATCTCTGCATTCTCGTTGTATCGCGTCTCTTCCACCTCGACGAATTTTGTCAGCTCCTTGTCTGTGTTGATTCGGAGCTCCCTTCCCTCCCACTTTGACTCTATGAGGTACGCGATCCATGCCCGGACCTGGTAGGACATCTTGCGGGACATGGGCTCCAGGAACCCCTCCACAATGGTCCTCTCCGCTTCCTGCTTGCTCAGGCACCTGGTCTGGAGGTAGAAGATCTGCTCCTCGTCTATCTGTGCAACGGATGCCGAGTGGGTGGCCTTGACATCGTTGGTGAAGATTTCAAGTCCGGGTATCGCCTCGGACTTGGCGCCGGGATCAAGCAGTATGGAACGGCCCGAGAGGAACGATCTGGATTTTGCGGCATTCTCCATTATTCTGATCATTCCCTTGAAGAGCGACTTTGAGCTGTTCCTCAGGATTGACTTTTCGGTCACACGGCCCTCGGTGTCATGCGCGTTGTGGTTGATGTTTGACTGTATGTCAAATGACTGGCTGCTGCTTCCAAAGACGACCTCCGAGTCGCTGGTGCCGGCCCCTGGCCCGTTGAGGTGGTAGTCGATTCTGTATCTGGACAGCATTGCCCCAAAGAGGCCCAAGTACCAGTTCACCTTGCCGTCATGCTCGATATCGGTCCTGCGGGTTGAAAAGTTGACCGAGTCCGCATCCATGACCTGGAGCGTAGTGGCATCAATTTGTGCCCCCGCTGCCACTCTTGCGTTGAGCAGCTCGAGGTACGCCTGCTGCTTTTGCGCGTGCGGCGAGTAGATCTCCTGCACTATCGTGGAACGGGACGCCTCGTCGGCAGATATGATGTTTCGGGATATGGTGGATGTGCCGTCAACGGAGAGCGACGACACCACATGGATTGGCCTCTCAAGTACCATGCCCCGTGGCACGTGAATGAAGAACCCCGAGTTGAAGGCCGCGTTGTTTAGCGCTGTGAACTTGTCCTCCCTTGGGTTTGACGACTCCAGCGCCTCCCTTACCAGGCTACCGTTGTTCTTGAGCGCGTCTGCTATGGATGAGATTACAAGCCCCTGGGACTGCAGCTCCTCGGGCACCGAGGCGCTGATGCCGGTGCCCACCTGGACCAGACAGGCCTCGCCTGTCAGCTCCACGAGCCTCTTTTTGAGAAATTCAGGCACGCTGCCATCAGAGCCTGCTGATATCGAGACTTGCCGGGGATCCATCCTTCCGGCGTCGGTGTACTTTGTGTACAGCGGGGATGTCTCCATGGGAAGCTCCTCGTATATCGAGAGTGAGTTTCTCCTGTGCTTCCTCAGCCAGTCCGGTTCGTTATACGCATGCGAGATGTCGTCTACAGCTTTGGGGCCGATTGTAGACAGTGCAAGAGACATGTGGACCCTAGCCTACCGAATCGTCCATTTCCAGCTTTATCAGCCGGTTCAGCTCCACTGCGTACTCCATGGGGAGCTCCTTGGTGAACGGCTCCATGAATCCGTTTACTATGAGGCTGAGCGCCTCCTCCTCGGTGAATCCCCGGGTCATGAGGTAGAATATCTGCTCGTCGCCTATCTTGCCCACCGTGGCCTCGTGGGTGATGGTGGCGTCCTCTTGGTTGATCTCCATGTAGGGGTACGTGTCGGTCTTGGAGGTGTCGTCTAGCAGCAACGCGTCGCATCTTACCGTGGCCTTGACGCCGGTGGCGCCCTTTGCTACGTTGAGCAGGCCCCTGTATGTGGAGCGTCCGTTGAGGCGGCTTACCGACTTTGAGGTGATCTTTGACTTTGTGTCCGGTGCCAGGTGCACCATCTTTGCTCCGGTGTCCTGGTGCTGGTTCTTCCCCGCAAATGCGATGGACAGCGTCTCGCCGTAGGCCCGCCGTCCCAGAAGGTAGATTCCCGGGTACTTCATGGTGACCTTGCTTCCGATGTTGCCGTCGATCCACTCCACGCTGGCTCCCTCGTATGCATAGGCGCGCTTTGTTACCAGATTGTATACGTCACTGCTCCAGTTCTGGATCGTCGTGTATCGCAGGCGGGCGTTCTTGTGCGCCACAAGCTCCACCACGGCAGAGTGCAGTGACTCTGAGGAGTAGACCGGTGCGGTGCACCCCTCTATGTAGTGAATCTCCGAGTCCTCGTCGGCAATTATCAGGGTTCTCTCAAACTGGCCGATGTTCTCGGCGTTGATTCTAAAGTATGCCTGTAGTGGCATGTCGACCTTTACGCCAGGGGGCACGTAGATGAACGAGCCACCGCTCCATACGGCGCTGTTGAGTGCCGCAAACTTGTTGTCCTCGGGGGGAATTATCTTTCCAAAGTACTTTCTAAATATCTCTGGCTGCTCCTTTAGCGCGGTGTCTGTGTCCAGGAACAGCACGCCCTGCTTCTGCAGGTCTTCTCGCAGGCTGTGGTACACCACCTCTGACTCGTACTGGGCTCCGACGCCGGCCAAGAACTTCTTCTCCGCCTCGGGGATTCCCAGCTTGTCAAACGTGTTCTTGACATCATCGGGAACGTCATCCCAGTTCTTCTCTGTCTTCTCGGATGCCTTTGCATAGTAGTATATGTTCTGAAAATCTATCGAGCTGAGATCGGCTCCCCAGTTGGGCATGGGCTTCTTCATAAAGGTCTCATAGGCGCGCAGCCTAAAGTCAAGCATCCACTGCGGCTCGTCCTTCATCTTGCTGATGCTCTTTACAACCTCCTTGGAGAGGCCCTTCTTTGAAAGGTGGACGTACAGCTCGGTGGAGTCCTTGAAATCATACTTTGAGTAATCCATCTCGATATTTTTGGCTGCCACGATCCTGTATGTGATGTGTTGCTATAAAAAACTACGGAAAATAAGGTATAGCTAAGAGGGCCCTTCAGCCCTGGTTGTCGCGGATCAGATCTGCAATGTACCTCTCCACCTCGATCATCTCCTGTTGGAAGGATCCGTAGACCCATTTCTCCGGGTTCTCGCTGCACCCAACCCGGTCTGTCTGCAGCTGGAGTTCGTCTGCCCGGGCATTAAAGTCGTCGATCCGCTCTGTGTCGTCAGGGCCCAGGTCTGCCCTGGCCGCCTCGACTGAGAGATCCATGACCTGCCGCGCCAGATCCCTGCACTGCTGGATGTACGCCGGATCCGCAGGCTCGCCCCTCTCCTGCGCCAGGATCACATACAGGGATACGGTTACCGCGGCAAATACGGCAACCCCGATCATAACTTGGTGTCTCAGGTTGAGCATGTCTCGGCTCCGTGCGATGCGTATTTTATTCTTGGGCGGTCCGAGCATGGTACGGGCCTCCTGGCATGGGCGCGGGCTTGGATGCCTGGCCAGGTCTTTGCGCCAGGCCTGGCAGATTACCAGGTTATGTGCTGGATAAACTCAAACCCCTCGCTCATGCGGGGCGGCTCCATCTCGCCAAGGAACCCGCCAAGAACCGCGTCATCCAGCCTGCCTTCGCGCCCCGCGTTTCGCACGTATGCCTGCCGCGTATTCATAAAGAATATCGCCTTGATGCTGGCACCATGCTCCTGAGCCAGGCTGATGTGGACCCTGCGTATCTCCTCTGTCACGTTTGTGTCGTCGATGACTATGTTTCTGCCTCCCTTGAGCGCGTCGTGCACCATGACGTACTCCATCTGCCTGTTCCTGCTCAACCCCATGGCGTGTGGCGGCTCGCCACTCTCACACCGCCTCTGGAGCCCGTGCCTTCTGCTCGCCGGAAACCGCTTGAGCGCATCCAGGGATATGTGAACGTGATCCGGAAATGCGACTTTTGCAAGCGTCGTCTTTCCGCTGCCCGGAATTCCGATCATCAGTATGACCTCCATTATGCCGGTTTGGCTCACGGGCTAGAAAATCATTGCTGCATCCTTGTGCGGTGTCGGCTTCACCTAGCCATGGGCCTGTACGTTGGAATGTGGCCTCCAGCCTGGCTTGGTGCGGCAGGCGGCCTCACGCAGTAGTGGCGCAAGGCAGGGTTATGGTGCCAACAGGCTCATTGCTGCACGATGAGACCAGAAAAGACATGCGGCAGCATACTGAAACTGATATCCATACGCCGGCTAGTGCCGCCTTGGCATGAACGGTATCAGGGCCCTTACAAACTCCATGATGTTCTTTGTCTGCAGATAGATGGTTCCCGGACCCACGACCTCGATCACCAGGGCCTCTCCGCCAAACAGCGTGGTCTTGAGGTTTCCGTGCTTTGCGACCCGGTAGTCCGCAGTGGCGCTCAGGGCAACCAGCTGGTAGTTGTCAACGATCATCCTCTCCCCGGCCTCAAGCTCCATCTTGAGAATGCCGCCCCACGCGTTAACGAACATGTCTCCGATTCCCACCGTCCTGAGCATGAAGAGGTTGCTTCCAAAGATGCCCCTGGTGAACCCCTGCCATTGCGTATCCAGCGTCAGATCTCCTGTGGAGCACACAAACGCCCCTGACTGGATAATGAACTCACGGTCAATGCGGATGGGTTCGATGTCGCCAAGCATGTTTCCGGTAAGGCCAAGCGTGCAGTTGTCCTCCTGTGCGGTAAACTCGTTTACGAAGAACGACTCCCCGCCGAAGGCTGCCGCCTTGAGCGACTTGAGAAAGCCGCCCTTTCTCATTCTGGTCTCGGTCTCGATGTGCCCCCGGATAAAGACCATGGCCGCGGCCTCGGCTGTGACCTTCTCCCCACGGTTCATGGTAAACTGGATCAGTCCCATCGGGTTCTTCATAACTTCATACTTCAACTGCGCATTATGGGCAAATGTCTTGCAATTTAGGTATTTCCACGCCGCGCCCAGCCGTCCCAGGCCGCGGCCAGCCCATGGCCCGGTAGGTGGTTTATAGATGGCCGGCACCAAGTACCGGTACTGTGCCTGAACTGAAGACAATCGAGTCGCTCAACAGGGAGATTTCAGAATGCAAGAGGTGCCCCCGGCTTGCATCGTACATCCGGGATGTCGCAAGGAACAAGACACGGCGCTTTCGGAACCAAGAGTACCACGGACGGCCGCTGCCGGGATTCGGCGACGTCAACGCAAGGCTGCTGATCATCGGTCTGGCGCCTGCCGCACACGGCGGAAACAGGACCGGGAGGATGTTTACCGGAGACTCGTCGGGCGATTGGCTTGCAAGGGTGATGCACATCCACGGGTTCGCCTCTATTCCAACCAGCCAGGCTAAGGGAGACGGGCTGGTTCTCAAAAACGCATACGTCACCGCGGCTGTGAGATGCGCGCCCCCGCAGAACAGGCCCACAAGGGAGGAGATGGACTCCTGTCACCCGTATCTGGAGCGGGAACTGAAGATTCTGGGCAACGTCACCACGATTCTGTGCCTTGGACAGATTGCCTATGGCTCTGCATGCAGGCTGTACGGGGTAAAGCGTGAAAGGTTTGGTCACAACAGGCTGTTCAGGTATGACGGGGTTCAGATTCTGACATCATACCATCCTTCAAGGCAGAACACCCAGACGGGGCGGCTGGGCTGGAAGGCGTGGTCTGACGTTTTTGAGAGGGCAAGCATGCTGGTGCGATAGGCAGGAATCGCCGGTCGCGGTCCTGGCCACCTGAACCGTTACGGCATCCATACACCGGAACAATCCCGCCTGCCGTTACAGCAGTCTTAATTGCGTTGTCGTTCCTCCGTCTGGTGTGGTGAAACTGGCAGCCGTTCTGGCATTGCTCCTGGTGGTTCCTGCCGCATCGGCACAGGAGTACCCGGAGCTTGGGGTAATGGTGGAGACCGTAGCCGAGAACCTGCGGATCCCGTGGAGCATCGACTGGACTCCCGACGGCACGGCCCTGTTTACCGAGAGGGGCGGGGATCTCAGGGCGATCCAGGGCGGGGTCCTTGTGCCCGAGCCGCTGCTGTCAGTCGAGGTCAGCGGCGTGGAGGGCGGACTGCTGGGAGTCGCAGTTGATCCAGACTTTGGGGACAACCGCTACGTCTACCTGTACTACACCTACAACGAGTTTATCTCGACCGCGAACAAGGTGGTCCGCTACCAGTTCGCCGACGGGGTGGTGGCCGAGGACATGGTACTGATAGACGGAATCCCGGGAGGGCCGTTCCACGACGGCGGAAGAATCCAGTTTGGGCCGGACGGAAAGCTCTACATCACCACGGGGGACGCGGGCAACGCAAACTTGGCGCAGGATCCCAACTCACTGGCGGGAAAGATTCTCAGAGTCAACCGGGACGGAACGATACCAGAGGACAACCCGTTTGACGGCTCCCCGGTCTGGTCTGTGGGGCACAGAAACCCACAGGGTGTGGACTGGGACATGTCTGGAAACCTAGTCGCAACAGAGCACGGGCCGTCGGGGCTGAGGGGCGTGGCCCACGACGAGATCAACCTCATAGTCCCGGGCGCAAACTACGGCTGGCCCGACATCATAGGGGACGAATCGGCAGAGGGCCTGCAGGTACCGATCCTGCACACCGGGGAGGACACGTGGGCGCCGTCGGGTGCGGAGTTCTATGACGGGGACAGGATCCCCAAATGGACGGGCAAATATTTTGTTGCAACGTTGCGGGGCAGCCACCTGCACGTGGTTGATCTTGATCTGCAGAACAACTCGGTAATCTCCCATGAGCGGCTGTTCCAGGGCGAGTTTGGAAGGCTGCGGGACGTGCAGACGGGACCCGACGGGCTCCTGTACCTTCTGACTAGCAACCGTGACGGCAGGGGGCATCCGGACCTGAACGACGATCGGATTCTTCGAGTTGTCCCGTTATCCGTGGGGGTGGGCAGCTTTGATGACTGTGTTGCGGCAGGCAATCCGGTGATGGAGTCGCACCCGCGACAGTGCAGTACCGCAGACGGGCTGCGCTTTGTTGATGTGCCAGGCGGCTGCGTGGATGTCTCCGAGTCGGATCCGATCAGCGTCAGCGCGGATGTGGAGGATCTTAATCCTGGGATTTTGGCCATAATAAGGGGATGCGTCCACGAGACTGCGCGTACAGGGATGATCAGCGTCATGGTTCTGGATCCTGACGGCCGCATCATCCAGGGATATCCGGTCGTTCTGGATCATGGCGGGTCGTTTGCCGTATCCGTCATCGGACTGGATCATGGCGGGATATACTCTGCAACAGTTGACTTGGACGGCCAGGATGCGGGGACGACCACGTTTGCGGTTCCGGACAGGCCGTATGCCAGGGACACTCCCATAATTGCATTTGTTGGTAGGAGCGTGGGTTACAGCGATGCGGCCCCCGACAGAGCGCATGTTGGCGATGCCGGCATAACGATAGATGCCGGTAGCAGATTCTGGAGAGACCATTTTGAGGTAGGGGACACGGTCAGCGGGGAGGTACACTTTTTTGGCCAGGCGGCGGATCCCGGTAAGGCAAGCACCGGAACGGCAGACATCATGCTGACGATGCCGTCGGGCAGGACGGTAACCATGGCGGGCCGCATTCCGGTCTCTGGCAGCTACGTGGAGTTCGCAATTCCGGTCGCAGAAGGCCTTGATCCGGGAGCATATCTTCTTCACACAACATACACGGCCGACGGCGCCGGACATCCGGCAGAATACCAGGCGGCGTTCCACATAGGACAGAGCCGGCACTTTTTGTATGCCGGCGAGGGCGGACCGCTGAGCGCAAGCGCGCAGTACGTGGAGTATGCGGTATCGCCGATCAGCTTTGATATCGACTCGAAGAGCGTCAGCTTTGATTTTGAGAGGCTAGACGACCGGCCTGCGCCGCCGGGGCACCCGTTGCAGGCCGGCATCGGAGTACTGATCGAGAGGCCCCTGATCTCCCCACCGTATGTCATAGCGGTGGAGTCAGACAGCGGTACGGCATATCGGGAAGATCATAAAATAGGCATCACCGAGGATAACTTCTACAGGTATGAGCTGGTGCCAGACGAGGGCGTGAAGCGGGGAACCGTGACGATAACCGGGACGTACGTAATTCCGGAGTTTGGGATCGTCGCATCGGCGGTTTTGGTGATCGGACTGGCCTCAATGGCCGTACTCTCCTCTAGACTCCTGCCGGGAATGCGGATCTGTAGATGAGGGTTAAAGCAGGCCCTCTTTGGCGCTGGCGTGCCAGATTTGGATCACATTTGGATTAACGATAATATACCAAGACCACGGCATACATTCATGAATAAACGACTGGCGGCTATTGGGGCCGTCGTGATACTCGGGGCAATTGCCACAGCTGCGCTGTCGCCTTACTTTACAGAATCAACTGTGGATGAGGCACTGCCAGAAGGCGTAATTGTTCCGCCAACAATAGAGCCCAAAGACAGTATGACAGAAGACGACGCCATGGTGGATGACGCTATGAAGGACGACGATGCCATGATGGACGATACTATGAAGGACGACGACGCCATGATGGACGATACTATGAAGGACGACGACGCCATGATGGACGATACTATGAAGGACGACGACGCCATGATGGATGACATGGTGGAGACTCCTACGAGCTATGCCGGAACATTTGTCGGGGTTGGAGACGGAATCCATCATGCGGAAGGCAACGCATATGCACTCCCATTGGAGGACGGCGGTAACGTACTGAGAATGGAGAACTTCCGGACAACCAACGGTCCTGACCTGTTTGTCTATCTGGCAACTGACAAGGGGGCGTCGGAGTTTATCAACCTGGGAGTGCTCAAGGCAAGCATGGGAAACCAGAACTACGACATACCAGAAGGCACGGATCTTGACAAATACGATACTGTGCTGATCTGGTGCAGGGCATTCTCTTTGTACTTTGGAAGTGCAGAGTTGTCCCTCCAGTAATTTTTTTTTAATCCATTAGATCGCGGCCCGTGCGGGGGCGCGTTCTACATTCGGCCGCCGGGATGCGCATCCGGAGGCGCCTTCATCGGGTGCGGGGATCTCGTACGGGACCGCATCGTGCCAAGACGAGTTCCCTTAATGCGTGTATTTGCGTCCAAAGTGTGCGGCTATTCTGATACCGCGTCCGTGATCGCATCAAGGGCACCTGGAACCGTGTGCACCTGTGCCGTGGTGCCCTGAACGCCATGCTCTGCCAGCTCGTCGGCCGTAAATGGGCCGATGGAGACCACCTTCATGCCCTTTAGTCCCTCTAGCAGAGCCTCCTTGCCGTGATGCCTCTGCATTATCTCAAAGAATCCGCGCACCGAGGACGCGCTGGTGAATATGATTCCGTCCACGGCCGACTGCAGAAACAGCTGCGCAAAGTCGTCCCAGTCAGGCGTGTCAGCCACCGCGCGCACGTCATACATGTGGAGTTCCTTGACGTCAAGTCCGATCTTCTGTAGCAGATCCCTGAGGAACGGTGTGGATGCGCTGCTCCGGGGCACCAGCGCCTTTCTTCCTACGGCTCCCAGCCTTGTGAGCACCTCGCCCACGCCCACAGAGGAGAATGTCCGCGCCGGCATGTTGTTGGTCTTAATTCCGTGTTTTTGCAGTGCGGCCCGGGTCGCCGGACCTACGGCAACTACCGTGGTGTTTGCTATTGCCAGCTGCAACCGGGGCTTGTCCTTGGCCGAGTCAAAGAGGAGCCTTACCGCCTTCGAGCTCATAAAGATGCAGTAGTCAGGATCGTACTGCTGCATTTGATCCAGAAACTCGTCTGCTATGTCGGGACTTCTTGCCACCAGCTGGATTGTGGGCAGAGCAATCGGCCTTGCCCCGCGCTTCTCTGCCATGGCGATAAACTCCTTTGCGTCGTCCTTCGAGCGGGTTATTGCGATGGTCTTTTTGTGCAGCATGTCTACCTCCACCCTATCTCTTTTGACAGATCGACCACCTTTCCTATTATAATGTTGGTTGGCGGGGTGATGCCACTCTTCCCTACCACATCTGCTATGTCCGTGAGGTCCCCCGTAACCATCCTGTGCAGTGGCGTGGTGCCGTTCTGGATTACGGCCACCGGGGTCTTGGGATCCATGCCACCCTGAACCAGCTGACGGCAGATCTCCCCGATGCGGGACAGTCCCATCATGACCACTATGGTGTCCACAGATCCTGCCAGCGCCTCCCACTTTACCGCCTCCTCGCCCTTTGTGGGGTCTTCGTGGCCCGTAACGAATGCCACCGACGAGGCGTACTGCCTGTGGGTCAATGGAATCCCCGAGTATGCGGCGGATCCGATTCCAGACGTGATCCCGGGTATGATCTCGTATCTGATCTTGTGCGCCTGCAGGTACTCGGCCTCTTCGCCTCCCCTTCCAAAGATCGTCGGATCCCCGCCCTTGAGGCGCACCACGTCCCTTCCGGCCTCTGCATGGTGCACCATCAGCCTGTTTGTGGCATCCTGGTGGGTGGTGTCATCGCCCACTGCCCTGCCCACGTAGATCTTCTGTGCACCATCCCTGGCCATTGCGAGTATCTCCTTGTTTACCAGCCTGTCGTAGAGTATGACATCTGCCTTTTGAACCAGCTCGGCTGCGCGCAGCGTGATCAGTCCGGCATCGCCCGGTCCTGCGCCCGCAATGTACACCGTTCCGGTCATCTGTTCCACATCTCCAAGCTCTCTCTCCAGCCGGATGCCAGCGCCTCCACACCCTGCCGCCGGAGATCCTGCGCGGTACGGTCCGCCAGATCCCGCGGAGCCCGGCGATCCCCTGCGATCCTGGCTACGGCAGACTTCTTGCCGTCAGCAGAGAATGCCGCCGCCCTCAGGGTCATTGTGGGGCCATCCACACTGGCATGCGCGCCCAAGGGAAACCGGCATCCGGACTCGACGTAGCCTGACAGGGCCCTCTCTGCCTCTGCCTCGAGCCTCGAGTCCGCATCCTCTATTCCCTTTAGCAGTGTGATGAGACCGTGGTCGTCGGCCCGAGACACCACGGCTAGGGAACCCTGGCCCGGCGACGGCACAAACTCGTCCTCCGGCAATGCGGCAGATATTACGTCCAGGTTCAGCCTGGAGATTCCCGCCTGTGCCAGCACTATGCCGTGGTAGTTCGCTCCGTCAATCTTTGCTATCCGCGTCTCAATGTTTCCACGGATGGGCCTTACCCCCACATCGGGCCTGCTCCTCCTTATCTGGACCGCTCGCCGCAGGCTGCTAGTTCCGATTATGGATCCCCGTGGCAGCGACTGCAGGGACGAGCCGTCTCCGGTGATCAGGACATCTCTTGCTGACTCCCTTTTTGGGACGCAGGCCAGCGTCAGCCCGTCGGGAAGCTGCGAGGGCACGTCCTTGAGGCTGTGCACCGCAAAGTCCACCCTGCTCTGCGCCACTGCTGCATCTACCTCCCTCTCAAAGATCCCTTTCTGATCCATGGCAAAGAGGGGGCGCGGATCTCCGTCGCCGGTGGTGCGAATTGATTGAATCTGAAACGTTGCCCCGGGGTCTGACTCTGCCAGCCGGTCTGCAACCCACCGGGTCTGCGCCATGGAGAGCCGGCTGCCCCGCGTTCCGATTGTATACCTCAATCTCTTATCGCTCCGAGAGCCAGACGGTAGGCGTCAAGGACATGATCCAGATCCTCCCCACTGTGGGCGCTGGACAGAAACACCACCTCAAACTGCGAGGGCGCCACAAAGACGCCGTTTTTGAGCAGCTCCGCAAAGAGTCTTCCGAATCTGGCGGCATCGGATCTCTTGGCAGAGTCATAATCTGTGACGGGCTCAGCCGTAAAGAAGATCTGCATCATGGACGAAAGGTGGTTTATCTGGGCGTCAATGCCCATGTCTGATGCCAGGTCAGCTACTGCGCGGGACAGGCCGGCGCACTGCAGCTCCAGATGCGGGTATATCTGATCCTTGATCCGGTTTATCGTCCTAACGGAACTGATGGCGGCACTTACCGCAACGGGGTTTCCGGCAAACGTGCTTGCCTGGTAGACCCTCCCACCAGGGGTCAGGTTGTCCATGATCTCGCGCCTTCCGCCAACTGCCGCAATGGCAAAACCGCCGCCCAGCGCCTTTGCAAGGGTTGTGATGTCTGGCTTCACGCCGTAGTGCTGCTGCGCCCCTCCCGGGGAGACGCGAAACCCCGTCACCACCTCGTCAAAGATCAGCGGGATATCGTTCTTTTGCGTGATCCTTCTTACCTGCTGCAGAAAGCCATCCTGCGGCAGTATCAGTCCCATGTTTGCCATTACCGGCTCGATTATCACCCCAGCGACATCCCCGTCCTGTCTGATCGTCTCTTCCAGGCCTGACGGGTCGTTGTACCTTGCCACCAGCGTGTTCTGCGACACCTCCTCCAGGCCTCCTTCGGATGTGGAGATCCCGTGGTGGGCCTGGCCGGATCCCGCACTGACCAGAACCGAGTCGTGGGCCCCGTGGTAGCCCCCCTCGAACTTGATTATCTTTCTTCTCTTTGTGAATCCCCGAGCCAGTCGTATGGCAGTCATAGTGGCCTCAGAGCCCGTATTTACCAGCCTTACCTTGTCCATCGACGGAAAGTTTCCGGTGACGAGCTCCGCCAGATCTGTCTCCTCGCTGGTGGGCGAACAGTACAGGGTGCCCCGCAGGAGCTGCTCTGACACCGCAGAGATGATCTCCTGCCTCCGGTGCCCCAGCAGCAGAGCCCCGTAGCCGCAGCAGAGGTCCGTAAGTCGGTTCCCGTCGGCATCCCAGATGTATGCTCCCTGGGATCTTGTAATGAATACTGGGTGCGGCTCAAAGTACCTGACCGGGCTGTTTACGCCGGAGGGTATGGTCTTGCATGCTCGGTCAAATAGATCCCGGGATCTGGACGGTCTGGGTTGTTCCTGCACCATCACATCTGTCCGGCAGTACCCAATTATCAGTGTTGACCATGCGCGCCTAGGTGTGGGGCAGCCTGCCACATCGGATCGGGCGTGCAGGCCGGTCCTGGCACACAGATACATGTCCGGTCTTGGCCCCGTGTCCACGCACGGCGGATCGTCCTACCTACTGGCTCGGCTGATGGCGCGCACCCTCTTGTATATGGCCGCCGTAACCGCAGCACCCACAAGGGGGGCCGTCAGGTACAGCCATATGTTATCAAAGATGCCCGTGACTATAGCTGGTGACAGCGAGCGGATCGGGTTCATCGACGCACCTGATATCGGCGCCAGGAAGAGAACGTCAAGCGCCACGATTCCGCCGACAACGGATGCTACCACGGCCGCATGAGCCATGCGGAGGCTGACGATAAGCAGGATTCCACCCATCAGGAAGACGGTTGCTGCCACCTCTGTCCCAAAGACCAGCGGGGCCCCGTACATGTAGTCCGGGGAGTTGAGGCCCAGGCTGGCGTGTTCCCCTATGGTGTACTTTACAAAAAGACTTCCGGATACGGCCCCGATTGCCTGGGCCGCGAGATACAGCGGGATTCTTTCCTTCCGTATGTGCCCTGACAGCGCAAAACCGATGGTTACTGCCGGGTTAAAGTGCGCCATCGAGTATCTTCCAAATATGAACACCACGATGAACAGGCCGACAAAGTGCATTGCCGCGATAAACGGCAGGCCCAGAACTGATCCCACGCTCCCATCATACACTATGGATCCCGTGGCTGCCACCAGCAGGCCGAATGTTCCCACCACCTCTGCCGCAAAGATGACTGCGCTACTGCTCTCGCTCACACCCAAGCTCGTCTGCCAGCTCCCTTATCTTTGACTCGATATGATCGCGGATCTCCCTTACCTCTTCCAGCGCCCTTCCCTTGGGATCTGGAATCTGCCAGTCCCTGATGTTTTTGGCGAACAGTGCGGGGCATGTATCGTGGTCCACGCATCCCATGTTTATCACCGTCGAACCGTCGATCATGTCCTGAGTGAGGTGCTTTGGGGTATTGCCCCTGATGTCGATTCCAACCTCGCCCATGGCATCTGCCACCACAGGATTTACTGTGCTACGGGGCACCGTTCCGGCGCTTGCGGCGCAAATATGCGGGGCATGCCTGCGGAGGAATGCCTCAGCCATCTGACTCCTCCCTGTATTCTCCACACACACAAACAGGATCCGTGCCACCTTGACCACAGATATGACCATTTTTTTCATGATTAAAGTCTGTTCTACTGGTTCTATGGTGTGTATGTGTGCCTAGTCAGACCGCTGCACTTGTTCCTGAGACATGATCCGCAATTAAGAATCGAGCCTTCGATGCCCATAATCTTACAGATGTGTGCTCCAAAGCATGCAACTTTCGTATGATTGTGCCAAAGATCATGCTCTAATGTGCTTGCGTGCTAATTACGAATCACATCTCTGCTGCAGTGGCAGGCGTGGTGATTCGCGTCTACTGGGGCAGGTTTGTGCAGTTGTGTAAGGCCGCCTGCCAACCGATCCGGATCACAGTGTCATGCCGTGTGGGCTTTCGCGGCTGGCCATAATGCCGCCCGAAACTTTTGGTATGTGGACCAGAGTCATTTGGTTATGCTCGCGAGCCTCAATATTCTGTAGATCGGCTCTTTACGGTTCCACCGGAAGCTCCAATCACACACTGCGGTTTACATGCTGCCGGATCCTGTATTTTTGCCATATCCTGGCATGGCATGTGATCACGGGCAATCCATCTCCAACTCAAACTTTCAGCAAGCAATTGTGCATGACATCTAACACAAAACCCGTATTGTTTTGCCAAAACCTATGACTGTTACCAGGATGTGCGCAGGTAGTTCCGCATGGAGGAATCCCGTGTATGACATGTTGCGGTCCGGCCGGTTTTTTTAAAATAAAAAACTCTATAATTTTTACAAATCTGACAATTATGCCCAATCTATTTTATGGATTTATTTCCGGTAATGTGGTTGTCTGCGAATGTGGCAAACCATTTAATTACTTTGACGATAATTGCTGTTTATGCGAGAAGTTGATTCTGTAAGAAAAGTAAGATCCACAGAGAACAAAAACATCAGCAAAGCAAAGACGGGTGTCAAAGCAGCCAAGCGATCACTGCGCGCAGCCAAGGAAAAAGTAAAAGCCGCCGAGTCCCGACTGAAGAAGACTCAGAGGACTGCCAAAAGGAGCATAGTGCAGGCCAAAAAAGATGCCTTGAAGGATGCAGCGCGGACCAAAAAAGCGGCCAAGGCGGCAAGACGTACAGCAAAAAAGGCGCCCGACACTACACGAACGACAAGAGCAAAGAAGGCGACCGCCGCCACAAAACCAACAGTGGCAAAGCGTCCAGCACCGCAGAAAACACCAGAAGATCAAAGTACGTAGTAGAGAACGCTATCTACTAAACTCCTACGGAAATTTGATCAGGGACAGTGTGCAACGCTGGACTCTGACTTTTTTAATTTTGGCTTATTTTAAAAACACGGCAATGTGTCTTTGTCTGGTATTCGCGGCGTCCCGACTTTTAGCAGCTCATGATCCAAAAGAGATCTTTTTTGAATGGGGCAGTCCGGATCGCGCTGGCAGGATACAGATCCGTGATTAGTGGGTGTGATCTGTCGGTGATTAAAAAGCGAAAAATATAAAATCTGACATCGAAGAGATGCTAAGGATCTGCTGTGATGGAATGGTCGTAACTGAAAAGACGACTGCTGCCAGATGTGAAAAATGCCGTGCGTGTCTGACGGCGGCATTCGGATGAGAGCGCAAACAGTATGCCGATAGAGCCTGTCGGCCCAGCGAAGACAGGGCAGATACTTGCGAACCTGGGACTTGATCCGTAATTAAAGATCGAGCCTTTTTCGTCCAACACTTACAGAGATGTGTTTCGAAATAAACAAATTTTGCGTGATTATGCCGAAGATTGCGCTATTTTATGCCCGGGCGCTAATTACGAATCAAGTCTCTGCTTCCGGATTGCCGCATATCTGGCATGGCAGGTTTCGGAGTAGGTGCCCGCGTACAGCAGAGTCTCTGACGGCGCACGGTGTCTAGAGCCTGGGCGCTTTGGCTGCAAAACTGACAAACTTGCGATATGCCAGCTGGCGCCTTCGAGTCTCGGAGGCAATGACCTTGGATAGGGCCTGGCGCTGCTCGGTGCCCTTGAGGAACTCGATCATGACATCGCAGTCATGTACGGCGCCCAGAAGATCCTGCATGCGTCGAAGTGTCTCTAACGCGCTGCCCGGCGCGTCGCCGGCTATGATCTCAAGCAGGTACCGCAGCTTCTTGCATCTCACTCTCAACCGGTGCATCTCCTTGACGCGTCCCCTGTCTGCCACCACAACGGGGAGCAGCTCCTCTATGCTGCCAAAGAGTGGAATGATCAGCCTTCTGAACCTTCTCTCCAGCTTGCCTGCCGGCACCTCCTTTTGCGGGATCACCGGCTCGCGCAGGCGCTCCTGAACGGCGGCCAGTCTACTGACCTCCTCAAGACAGACGCGCCTCTCCTCTCTCATCTGCTCCAGCAGCTCCCTGACTGCTGCATCCGGCTCGAACCTCTTCAGCCTCATCATCATGACATCAAGATCGCGAACCCTGTTGCTCATCTTGAAGAGCCTTTTGTAGAGCGTCACAAACCTTTTGGTTCTGCCATTGCGGCGCAACCTGCCTGGCAGCACCGCGTGGGACGCGCTCAGCCGCCGCACGGCAGTGCGGAGGTCGTGGGTGCTCTTCTCTCCGGGATCTGCCAAGTGCCTCTTCAACCTGCGTGTGGTGCGCTTGATGCTCCGCTCATGATTCGCCAAAAACGCGTCGGCAGAGATTTTGTACTTCATCAGCCATACTTGTCAAGAAACGCGTTGATTCGCTTCTGGAGCATCTCATCAACCCGCTCTATCTCCAGCTGGCCGTCAATATGACGCAGGCCGTACTTGTCCCTCATTATCTCAAACTCCTTTGCCATCTTCTTTTGGTACATGATGAACGACTCGAACATGTCGTCTGAGAGCGCCATGTCGGCTCCCGACTCGTAGTGATCCAGGGAGCGGTGCTTTTGAAAGACCCGGTGCACCAGCTTGTAGGGATCCACATCGATGTAAAATACCATGTCCGGCACCATGGCAAAGCTGTACAGGTCGTGGGACCAGGATCTCGGGATTCCCCGGACGGTATTTCTTGCCATCAGGGTGTAGATGTATCTGTCCGATAGGACCACATACCCTGCCTGTAGCGCCGGGATTATCTTGTGCTCCAGCTGGTCTGCAAAGTCGGCTGCGTAGTACAGCGCTAGGGTTCTCTTTCCGAGGGACGTGTTTCTCTTTGCCTCCAGGATTCCACGGCTTATGAGCTCAGATCTCTTCAGGCCTGTGTTGAGTACCGCATACCCGTTGGCCTCTAGGTTTGCCGTAATGAGTTCGATCTGTGTGCTCCGGCCCGACGCGTCGGGGCCCTCGATCACAATCAGCCTCCCCCTGATCTCCAGATCGTGCAGGTACGGTATGCCGTCCTTTACCGAGTCGCCGTACCACCGTATCGGCCGGGCGTGCATCTCATGCGTCTCTTTCATGTTGCACCTCCGCGATCCGCTCTAGAATGCCGCCGGGTATCACCTCTTCCATCTTTGCGCGCATTATGTCCTGCTGCTCCTTGATCCCCATGGTTGCATCAATTATGGTGAACCCTTCGCTCTCCACCATGGACTCGTACTGCTCGATAATCCTGCTCTGAAATATTCGGTAGCTCTCATAGGGATCCTTGCTTAGGCCCATGTCCATTCCGGCCTCGTAATACTTGAGCTTCGGCCTTCCCGCCAGAACCCTGTCCAGGGCCACATCTATCGGAACGCGAAAGTAAAACGCAATGTCGGGCTTTAGCGCAAAGCTGTACACCTTCCTTACCCATCGGGGATTGCATCCTCGGGTAACGTCCCTGGCAAAGGCGGTATAGGCATATCTGTCGGCCAGCACAAAGTAGCCGGCCCTGAGCAACGGCATGATGTTTCTCTCAAACCTGTCGGCAAAGTCGGTTGCGTGCAACAGGCTAAATGTGGTGGGAGTGAGGGTGGCCTTCTTCTTGCCCCGGGAGGTTATCTCCTTTACCATCTCCGACGAGTTCCATTCCGTGAGAAACACCTCCAGATTGTTGTAGCTGAGCCACTTTTCAAGCAGGTGGATCTGGGTGGACTTGCCGGAGCCGTCGATTCCCTCGACTACCACCAGCTTGCCTGGTATCTTGCGGCCGCGGTTCTGTCTCAGTGACTGGTACCTCAACTTCCTCTGTCGCACCCACTTGAGTCCATGATCGGTATTGCCATTTTCCATATTTAGGTTCTTTTGTAGACCCGGCCCGGCGAATGCGGCAGGGCGGGAGCCTGATCCATACTCAACAGTAATATTTGTCCGGTGTGTACATGCAGTGGGAATTATGATTACCGTACTTGCCGGTGGTACCGGTTCTGTCAAGATTGTCCGTGGCTTGGCGTCGCAGGAGAGCAACATTAACGTGATCAGCAACGTCGGGGACAACTACTGGCTGTATGGGATGTACGTGTGTCCCGATATAGACACCATAATCTACGGCCTGGCAGACATCCTGGATGTCGAGAGGGGATGGGGAATCAAAAAGGACACTGTCAACTTTCTGAGGCAGATGGAGGTGTTTGGCGAGGATACGTGGTTTAGGATCGGCGACAGGGATGCGGCAACCCACCTGATTCGAACCAACATGCTCAAGAACGGGAAGAACCTCAGGGAGATTACCAAGTGGATGTGTGAAAAGTTCGCCGTAAGCGCCAAGGTAATTCCGGTGACCGATAACAATGTGGAAACCCGAATCACAACCAAGCGGGGGGATCTTCACCTGCAGGAACACTGGGTCAAGTACCGCGGCAAGGACAAGGTGGAGGGAATCCAGTACGTTGGCGTGGACAAGGCAAGGCCCAACCCCGAGGTCATCAGTGCAATCCATGACGCAGAATTGGTGGTGCTGGCGCCGGCAAACCCGCTGACCAGCATCGGACCCATGCTGCAGATCAAGGGAATAAGAAAGGAGCTCTCCAAGAAGAAGAGAAAGGTCGTCGCCATAAGCCCGCTGATTGGAAACAAGTCCATCAGCGGACCCGCCGCAAGCTATATGGAGGCGGCAGGCATCGAGGTCAGCCCCTACGGCCTGGCCCAAATGTACTCTGACGTGTGTGGAAATATTGTAATCGACACCAAGGACAAGATGCTCTCAAAGAAGATTCAGAGCATGGACATTCGGGTATTTGAGACGAAGATAACCATGAGGAACAAGCAGGCCGAAGACGCCTTGGCATCCTTTATCATAAAACAAGTCCGCTCATAGCTTGAATCTGTCTGCCATTATTCCGGTCAAGAGCTTTGCCAAGGCCAAGTCGCGCCTGGACATAGACAGGGAGAGGAAGGAGGAGATCTGCAGGCTCATGCTAAGGGAGGTTCTGCGGACGCTGTCCGCATCGGCCAGAGTCGACGAGACGGTTGTGGTCTCCGGTGACAGGGAGGTGCACCATGTTGCAGCAGAGTTCGGGGCGGTTCGGATTGTCGATGAGAGCGAGAGCGGCGTAAACAATGCGGTGTCTCTGGCAGACAGGTACCTGCTGAAGAACGGCACTGACGCCTCCATCGTCCTGCCTCAAGATATCCCGTTCATCAAAAGCCAGGACATCGACTTTCTGCTGGGCTTTCAGTCTCCACCTAGGTTCTCCCTGATCGTTCCCTCACGAAAGTTTGACGGGACAAACGCGCTGGTAAGAATGCCAGTTGATCTGATGGATACCCACTACGACGAGGACAGCTACCGCATACACCTGAGCGTCGGAAGGACAAAAACCACCAGCACCTCCTTGGTGTTTGTCAAGAGAATAATGATGGACATAGACACTGTGGAGGACCTGCAATTTGCAGTGGCCAGGAATGCAAAACCAGCCCTGTGCGAAGAGATCAGGCGCATCATGGAGTGATGGCGCCTCCGCGCCCTCTTGCGACTCTGGCAACGGATCAGCACGCGATCGTGTCTGCCACCCATCTGGGGGCAAGAAAGCGCATTCCGAGGGGTTCTCTGTGCCTGATTCGGCGCAGCAGGCGATCCTGTGCGCAGATCGGCTAAGCAATAGTTAAATATGAGTGCATAGTAATAGTTAAATATAAGATTAAGAGGATGATGGAACTGACAGTCAATAGATCGACAAAGGATAGATGTCCTAGGTGCGCGCAAGGCGGCATACTATCTGACACTACCACCGGCGAAAACTTTTGTGACAAGTGCGGATTTGTGCTGTCAGACAAGGCGGCAGCAAGCGGCCCCGAGTGGCGCTCGTTCTCCAAGGATGACGGAACAGACAGGGCGCGGGCCGGAACCCCGACGTCTCTGGCGATGCACGACATGGGGCTGGCAACGGTAATCGGGCACACCGACAAGGACGCAACGGGAAAACCGCTCTCTGCAAGCATGCGCAGCACCATCGAGCGGCTGCGCACGTGGGATAATCGAACACAGGTTCACGAGCCCATTGATCGGAACTACAGGCAGGCATTCTCGGAGCTTGACAGGCTAAAGGACAAGCTGGCAGTGGGCGACGCGGTGATCGAGAAGGCGGCGTACATCTACAGAAAGGCACTGGAGAAGGGCCTGGTCCGCGGGAGATCAATCTCGGCGCTGATCGCATCGGCACTGTACGCGGCATGCCGTGACACCCAGACCCCAAGGACGCTTAAGGATATCGGCATCGCAAGCAACGTCAAGAGAAAGGATATCACGCGATGCTACAGGCTGCTTCTGCTGGAGCTTGGCCTGAAGATGCCGGTGGTGGATCCAGTAAACTGCATAGCCAGGATTGCCAGTAAGACCGGCCTCTCAGAGAAGACAAAGAGGGACGCAACCAAGATCTTAAAGACCGCCGAGGAGAGCAAGATCTCCTCGGGCAAGGATCCCATGGGTCTGGCGGCCGCTGCCCTGTATGTGGCCTGCGTTGCAAACGGGGAGAACAAGACCCAGCGCGATGTGGCAGAGGCGGCAGGGGTGACCGAGGTTACCATAAGAAACAGGTACAAGGGCCTCAAGCTATCTCTGGATCTGTAGCCGTGCACAAAGGCCGTCGCTAGAGCCAAATCTCAAGGTACCGATAGATCCGTTGCCATGCGCCCGCTGCGGGAGCGATGCCATGTCGTGACGATGACCAGAAGCGAGAACGCCCCGGTTGCCAGGAACAGTATCTCCAGCGAGCCCATCAGGGGGTGGGCAAACGCCTGCTCCACTGACAGCTCCGCTGCGTGTGCAACAAAGTATGCGTATGTGAAGATAAAGTAGTTGGTGGCCCAGTGAATCAGAATCGCCGGCAGCAGGCCGTACCTCAGGTACACCCAGCCGATGATCATGCCGCTGGCAGCCGCCTGCGCGAACTTTCCCGTTGTCCAGGGCTCCCCCAGGAGTATGTGGGCGAGGCCAAAGAGTACGCTTGTGCCCACAACAAGCCATATTGCCCGTTTGTAGTCGTCGGGATGCAGGTTTGTGCCGGGTCTCCACAGCGACCTGAGGAAGTGCACAGCCGACATCCTGTGCGAGTATGCCAGGTATAGCGGAAGCCCAACGAGCAGCACCCGGAACCCCAGCTCCTCCAGAATGGGCGAGCTGGTCACGTTGACAAACTGCAGCAGGTCGTCTCCTGTCTCCGGTGGCTCGGTGGCGATGCCAAACCCGTCCTGGACAAACGTGATTGCCACGGAGACGACAACTACGATCGAGAACCACTTGATTACCGAGGCCGCATAGCTGCCGCCTGATGACATCCTTCCTTCCATTACTGCAGGAAGGATGAACTTGATCAGGCTCTTTTTTGGCCCCAGCATCGATACGGCAAGCAGGATAACATATACTGACCACATCACGATGAATAGGTCGCCCAGCTCCAGTCCCGACGGGGAGCCAAATCCCGCCTCTGCTAGGAGCAGATCCAGGCCGCGGAATGGAAACTCGGAGCTGAGCCCGTCTCCCACATCCAGGTGAAACACTATGTACGGACCCAGTGGCAGGGAGATCAGCATCAGTATGAACACTAGGGAGACTAGCGCCGCGTAGAGGATTCCGACTACGTGAAGTGCCCTGTCGTATCTGGAGTCCAATCTAGTGGAGCTCTATGGACGACTCTGAGAAGCCCAGATTTATCAGCGTCTCGCTGATGGTGTCCCGGTGATCTCCCTGCAAAAAGATGTAGCCATCCTTGGCGGTTCCGCCGCAGGCATACTTGTTCTTCAGCTCCTTGGCGACACCTTCAAGGTTGTTGAGTTTGGGATCCAAACCCTCGATCATGGTGCCCTTCTTTCTAAAGCGACGGGTCTCCAAGCGGATTATGATCTTTGTACTATCCTTAGCAAGATCCTCGCAGGCGCACAGATCTTCTGGAAGGCCACAGGTGTTACAGATAACTGCCATTCGTTCTGATTCATCTTCATGGGACATACTATTAAGCCTTGTCTGGCGTGCGGCCCTGGTTCGTGGCTGGATTACATCCGGGGTTTTGCGCCTGGTTCGGCGCGACTGGCAGTATCATACCGTGTGGGAATCACGTGCCTGGGATCGCGCCGCCACGACTGCGCGGGTTGGTTTTTTACGAAGGTGCGCACACGGCAACACATGGCACACGGGCTAGAGAAACGGGCAGCCGAGATGCTCCTGAACGGGGCCACGCTGCTTGCTGAACCGTGTCCCTACTGTAGCGGCGTGAGGGTGATGAAGAGCGGGAGCGCCCTGTGTACCAGCTGCGGCGCCGAGCCGGTACGGGAGGCGCGTGCTGAACCACGCCCTATCGACGCGCTGCAGTCAAAGCTGCAGGCACTGACTGGGGAGCTGGCGACCGAGGAAGATCACCAAAGGCAGCAGGAGATTCTAAGATCCATCCGATCCCTCATAGATACCATGGAGCGGCTCAAGGGCAAATCCTCGGGCCCCGATCCACCAAACCACGGCAGCCACACCGGGTGACACACCCAACCCACCACCGCAGGATCTGGGCGCAGGACAGGCGGGGTTTTGTGCACGATCGATTGTGTCCTGTCTTGTCATGGATCGCATCTCGTGCCGTACCGGCATGCAGTCTGTTCCAGTGCCTGCCCCACGGCACCGCGTCATGTCGGCCCGCTGCCGACCGCAAGC
The DNA here is from genome assembly GCA_965206845.1 of Cenarchaeum sp. Lineage (GTDB taxonomy): Archaea > Thermoproteota > Nitrososphaeria > Nitrososphaerales > Nitrosopumilaceae > CAYGAM01. Next base: position 1,238,900 of record OZ242221.1, read on the forward strand.
CAGGCAGCATTCAGTCCGAACCGGATCGCAGCCAACTAGGAAGGCCGTCTTGCCTCGGGTGCCGTAGCCGAACAATTCTTGGGAAGCCGGCGGGCCCATGCCTTATGGCCTCGCAGGTATGCGGAATCCCTCTGTTCGTGGGGGATCTTCACGCGCTAGTCCACCGCGGCTATCTGGGTATTCTTCTTGCGCGGATCGACTCCCGCATAGATCATGCCCCACCTTCTGCGATAGATGGCGATTTTGTTTGTAGCCCTCTTCTGCCTTGTCTCCACTGCTTGCCTTCCCGGCGGCCGGCCCCGGGAGCGGCTGTCCAATGACTGCTATCTTCTGAATGCACTGATCGACGCACGCAAGATTACGGCATGCGGCAGCGCTCTGCCCGTAGGCGCATGCGTTGCCCCGGATACTTTTCACAACAGGCGTACGGCAGAAGACATGCGCGTATTGTCCGTAGGGGCACGACCTGCAGCCTAGACGACCGGCTGCCGACTTGCGCCGGATTGTCAAGAGAATCATAATTCTGCATGCCCATCAGTACACGGGCCGAGAATTGCATGCGGTAATGAGAATTTCGGCCGGCTCCCAATAACGTAAGGGCCTATCCCAAAAGAATTGATAAAAAATAGCTACAAATGCATTGCTACTCGTCTACAGGCGTGAGAGCGACAGTCCTGCCTACTATTGCGCCGTCTTCGTCGGTCTCATCGGTTGACGCAAGGATGGTTGGAAACTCACTCCCATCCTTTCTTCGTACCCATATCTTGGACTTGCTGTGGTATCCGGCTCTCCAATTCTCCATGTTTGCATGCAGGTTACCTTTGCTTCTGAACGCTGTGTGCTCATAGAGGCTGATTCCGATGACTTCGTCTTTTCTATAACCCAGATTATCCAGATATGACTGGCTACAGTCTATTACAGTAGTTGGAAATGTACCCAAAATCCACTGCATCGTGGCTAAATTATTTTAGCCAAGGCACACGTTTTCACAAAACGTGAGGTAAAAAGCAAAGCATGCCACCCGTCATTATGACCTCGCCAAAGGACGACGGGCAAGCACACCAGATATCCGTTACAAGGCCGGTATTTGAATACCTTGGTAAGCTTTTGCGAACCACAATATCATTCCCGTTATCCACCAGGCACAATGCCATGTATGGATTCGATGATATGTACCGTGTCCTGACAATGATGTGCACGAACAAGGCATCCGGCAGCTCCGAGGCAGGAGCGCTGTCTGACCTGCAGGACAGCGGGAAGACACCATCCTCACGGTGGGTGCTGGGCAAGATCCGCGCGATCGATGCCAGGGAGATCCGCGAGCGGTGCGATCACGCGATCAAGCGGGAGGTATTGGACATGAAGAAGGCAGGCATGTTCAGGAATCCTGTTGTTGTGGCGATAGACGAGCACCTGGTGGGCTGGTACGGCAAGGGTTCGGGCTCGCAATACATAACCCGCTCCAAGTCGAAAAACGGGACGAGCAGGTTTTACAGCTTGTCCACGGTGCACTGCGTGGCCGGCGGATCCAGGGCCGCGCTTGGGGCCCGGCTCGTCAAGAAAACGGATAATGACGGCGATGTCGTGAGTAAATTGCTCGAAAAATGCTCGGAATTGAGGATAAGGTCCAGCAGGGTTCTGCTGGATCGCGGATTCTTCTCGGTTGACGTGATCCAGACCCTGAATCACTACGGAAAGGCGTTCATAATGCCCGCCATCAAGGGACCGGGAATCAGGAAGGCCATAATGGAGCATGTGAAAGAGAAACGCCCGGCCGTTTCAAAGTACACCATGACATCAAGGGAAGGATACATCGCGACATTCACGCTGGTAATACTGGAAAAGACGCCAGAGCCCGACGAAGTCAAGAAGGAGACGGACCGGTACATTGTATTTGCAACCAACGTGCGGGCTAGGAGCAAGCAGGATCTCATCTCCAAGATTCCCGACGAGTACAAAAAAAGATGGGGAATCGAGACCGGATATGCCTGCATGGAAAGGGCAAGGCCGCGAACCTCCAGCAGGAACGACTCGATCAGGATACTCCTGAGACATGATCCGCAATTAAGAATCGGGTCTTCGATGCCCATAATCTTACAGATGTGCGCTCCAAAGCATGCAACTTTCGTATGATTATGCCAAAGATCGTGCTCTAATGTGCCTGCGTGCTAATTACGAATCACATCTCTGATGTACCTTCCGCTGGTGATTTACAACGCGTGGATCATGGAAAACTACGCGGCTGGCGCATGCGCCGGTGGGGGCAGGCCCGTCATCACACTCAGGCGCCTCATGTCCCGCTTTATCCTGATCATAGCGGTGTCAGTACTTTCCTCGCGGTATTCTCACTACCTGGAATTTGTCGGGTAGTACATTTCCAACTACTGGATCCTTCATACTCTTCGGAATCGTGTTCAAGATGGGGCCGAGCATGCGCTGTTGAGTCAAGTCGCATTGTCGTTGATCGCGTTTCCTTGACGTCGCTAGGCGAGGCCGCGCTCAACGGTTCAATACGCCTTGTGGTTCTATTGTACAGAAATTATGCCGCGCGCCAAGAGTCCGGTGTACTGTCCAAGAATATTTTACGCTGCACAAGTCCAGGCACCCCACGCCAATGCGCCTGACCGATAAGGCCATCCGATGCGCCATCAGCCAGCTGGAGAAGGGCAAAGGCACCAAGGCGGTCGCAGAAGAGATCAACGTCACCCAGAGGCATGTGCAACGGCTGTGGGCCGAATTCAACAGGACCGGTTCGATCCATGTCCAGCAGCCTGCAGGACTGCCAGCAGATCTCCCACCGTCCTACGAGGAAATCAATATGGCATTAGACGTTCACGGGCGCAAGCCGAAAGGTGTGCTACGGACAGCCAAGGGGCTTCGGGAGGAGGGACACGATATAATCTACTCTCGCGTATACCAGATAATGAAGCCCAACGGCTTAGTCATCGGCTTCCCGGCAAAGTCGAGGAAGCGCAAGCGGGTCAGGTACGAGCGCCTGTACTCGAATGCCATGTGGCATACTGACTGGCATGTGATGAAGAACCAGCGCATGAAGGATCTGAACCTGATCACGTATCTTGATGATGCCTCCAGGTGCGTTACGGGCGCGGCGTTGTTCAAGGAGGCCACCTCAGAGAACACGGTGGCGGTGCTCCGGCAGGCCGTCGGCAGGTTCGGCGTGCCGGCGACCATCCTGTCTGACAACGGCTCGTGCTTCGTCGGCAGGGGCGGCCACAAGAAGCAGACAGGCACCTGGACTCCGACCCTCTGAGAACGAGCTGCTGAACCGCAACATGGGGCTGATCGATTCAAGACCATATCGCCCGCAGACCAACGGAAAACTGGAGAGGTTCCACAGGAGCATCGAGGAGGAAATATGGCACTACGATGGTCTGGACGACTATGTCGAGTACTACACCGACAGGCTACACTTTTCACTGGACACCGACAACTACGAGACGCCGCTGATGGCACTCCGCAACAAGGGGGCGATCGACTAGATAAGACAGCAAAATTCCAGATGGATGGAAGCAGATATCGATGACCAACGGCCCAGACAGAGGGCTACATGATTTTCATATACTACAAATACGCCTTGTGGTCTGAAGACGAAAACATGACGATATGTCCCTGTGGGACATGGCCGACAGCACCGCGCCAATTTATAAATTTGAACTAGTGTCTTCTGTCCGTGGGAGCAAGCAGGCTCGGGGAGGAGCTGACCGGATTAATCTCAGGCAGCGTGCAGTGGAGCAGGGAGGTGGTCGACGGCTATTCGGTCGACTCTAGCTCGTACAGAATCAGGCCCAAGGTGGTCGTCTTTCCAAAAGACAGGCAGGACATAATCAGGACGGTAAAATTTGCCGCCAGAAACAGGATTAGCATCACACCACGTGGCGGCGGAACCGGATTGGTCGGAGGCGGAATTGGGAACGGAATCGTACTAAACCTCATGGGAATAAAAGGGATTGCCATTGGAAGAGACCACGTTACGGTGGGTGCTGGAACGCTAAAGGGAGAGCTGGACAGGTTTCTGACGAGGCATAAAAAATTTCTCAGTCCGAATCCTTCCGTTGGCCCGTACTGCACACTGGGCGGAATGATTGCCACCAATGCAAGCGGCACCTTGGCAATAAAGTATGGATCCATCGTCGATAATATTTTGGAGATCGAGTTCATAGACGGTTGCGGAAACCTGCAAAAGTTTCCTGGCAGATCGCGCATGTCGTCCAAGATTTTGGACATTGTAGAGGGCATCAACCGAGAAAAATTTCCCAAGGTGATAAAAAACTCGTGTGGATACAGGATGGATGCGGTGTCATCAGTCAACAACGTGCATAAGATTTTGGCTGGATCGGAGGGGACACTCGGCATTATCGTCTCGGCAAGGCTGAAAGTCCATGCGATACCGGCAGGCCGCAGCCTGTCGGTCTACGGATACGAGTCGCTCTATGACGCTGCAGACGACTGCAAAAAAATCAACCGGATAAATCCCGCCGCCTTGGAACTTGTCGATGGTGCGATGATGAGAAACGTTATGAGCTCCATCCCAGAATGGGTAAAGTGCCTGCTCCTAGTAGAGGCTGACAATGGCCTAGAAGGCGCAGAGACGCTAGAGGGGATCCTAAAGGGAAGGCTAATCAAAAATACTCACGATGCAGAGGAGATCAAAAAATGGTGGAGGTACAGGCACACTTCATTGTTGCTCACCCTGAGAAACATGTCAAAAGCCCAAAGCGGCCCGCACATATTCGAGGATGCAGCAGTCCCGGTGGAAAATCTGCCAAGATTGATGCTGCTGATAAAAGAGATGGAGGATGAGTTTGGCATCCGCGCCATCCTGTATGGGCACATGGGCAGCGGAAACCCTCATATGATAATGATTCCTGGCCAGAAAGACAAGAAACTGATTAAAAGAATTGCAAAGCGGTACTTTGCCGGCGTGATTGAGATCGGCGGCACAATCACCGCAGAGCACGGCGACGGGCAGGCGCGGACGGACTTCGTCAGACAGCAGTACGGGGACGAGATCTTTTCGAGATTTCGACGGCTAAAAAAACTGCTCGATCCTCACGGAATTCTCAATCCGGGGAAGATCATCTCGGACAAGAGCCAGATTGTTAGAAACATGGTGCTGAGCTGATCCCGTGACACCGGCACGGAGGGCGCAGTGCAGGCGTAAAGGATCCGGCAGCCTGCTGCCAAAGTTGCCAGCGTTCCGGCATCAGGTCGCTTTCGGATCAGCCGGCCAGCAGCACGGTTGTGGCAGGCTCTGTTTTCCCTGAACCCCTTTCTGCGCTGTGCTTCCGTGCACTGAATCCGTGGGTACCTGCCGTATAAGGGCAAAGGCAAAGGATCTGGGCCTATACGGCGCACTTGGGCCTCCTGCCGGCCATTGCCATCTTGAGGTTGAGGACCGCCAGACGCGCCATGTTCTCCCTAGTCTCCTTGGTGGAGGAACCCATGTGCGGCGTCAGCACCACATTCTCCATCTTTGCCAGCGGGCTGTCTGCTCCTAGCGGCTCGTCATAAAATACATCTAGCGCCGCGCCGGCGAGATCCCCGTTCTGGAGGGCCAGCACCAGATCCTTCTGGTTGATTACCCTGCCTCTGGACGTATTTACGATAAATGCGCCACGTTTCATCTTCGCCAGGAGGCTTCGATTTACCATATCGTGGGTTCGCTTGGTGTGGGGAATGTGCAGTGATACGATGTCGCTCTCCGAAAAGAGCTGATTCAGGGAGACATGCTCTATCCCGGCCTGCCTCTCCTGCCGCTCCGACAGCCTGCCGTTCCCGTGGTATACCACCTTCATGCCAAACGCCTGCGCCTTTTCCGCAAAGGACAACCCAATCCTTCCTGGCCCTAGGATGCCCACAGTCTTTGTCTCCAGATCCGTACCCAGAAAGTCGCAGGGCCCAAACACCTGATGCCATCCGCCGGATCGTATCAGCCTGTCTCCCTCGCTGACCCTCCGCATCACGTCTAGCATCAGCGCAAACGCAAGATCCGCCGTGGCGCGGGTCAAGACATCCGGCGTGTACCCTACCAGTATGCCCCTGCTCTTTGTGCACTGCAAGTCTATGTGCTCATATCCCACGCTGTACGTGCTGATCGCCCGGAGGTCTGCCGCTGCCTCGATCACCTCCCTGTCTATGGTATCGTAGGGCATGCAGAGGATGCCCTCCTTGTCTGCGATCTTCGCGATCAGCTCCCCTTTTGAGATGGGGAACCTTCCGGCATGCGTCTCTAGACGGAATCCGTCCTGCAGATCTTTCATGGCAAAGTCCTGCAATCTTTTGGTCAGCAGAACCCTCTGGGCTCCTACCACAGTACGGGCTCCTCCTTGAACCACATAAAGATTATGTCCAGTTTCGATCCTTACGCCTGACCCAAACGCGGACGTTTCAACCCAGTTAGCTCAGAAGTGACTAGTATCTAGGGTGGGCATTGGCTGGAGAATATGCGGCAGGCCACGCGCCAGAAGCCAAAATGTGAGCCGTCCTGTGTGATCATGTGCAATTTGGGTGTGCGGGGGCGCAGCATGCCATCGGTGATCCCCGTATGGCGCAAAAGGACGGGCCGGTGCGGAGTGTGGGACCGGCTGCAACGCAGTGGGGAGGCAGGTGCAGCCCCGGGATTGGCGGCGCGCGACCTTCCGGCCCATTACTGCGGCAGGCGGCCCCGTAGGGACTACTGCGGAAGTGGTGGGGCGGCGCTGACGCCGCGGCATGTGGCACCTGTGCAGCAGGGGCAGTGCGGATCGGGCGGCGGCTTTCCGCCGTCCATGCCCCGGGGAAGGATCTCCATCAGCATGATCACCTTCATGTCGGTCTGCGTGAATCTGGAGTAGGCGCCGCCCAGCGTGAGCGGGTTGCCTGTCAGCTCGGCGTTTGCGAGAACCCAAGCGTTGAACAGTACAAGCGAGTAGAGAAAGCAGAGCGTCCTGACGGTGACGCTCCTGCTGCGCGTCCTTAGATGTGATTCGTAATTAGCACGCAGGCATATTAGAGCACGATCTTTGGCATAATCATACGAAAGTTGCATGCTTTGGAGCACACATCTGTAAGATTATGGGCATCGAAGGCCCGATTCTTAATTGCGGATCATGTCTCTTACCCTCTCGTTCTCCACCATCCTGAAGCCCGTCTCTATCATCCACCTCTCGGCGTACCTGTCGACGTCGATCTCTGGCCTGTTTGTGGCAAACGCGATGTACCGCTCCTCGGGCTCTTCTTCGCAGGATTCCGCCTCTTCTTCGCAGGATTCCGCCTCTTCTTGCTCTTTCTCTTGCGCTCCGTTATGATCATGGCATATTCTGCGTAATCGTTCTTGGACTTTGTTATGCGGAACCCCGATACCGGCGGGCGCTCCCCTTTGGAGAACTCCGTAATGGCATCGACCACGTTGGGGGTGTTGACGCAGGGAATGAGGTAGCCCACGCCCAGCTCCTCCAGCGTCCTGATGACGTCAGTAGAGAAGAACTCGCGGTCAAGCATGACCGTTCCGATCCCGGCACCCGTCCTCCTGCACGCCGTGATTGCCCTGCGCACGTAGTCGGCCGTGTCCTCAAGGGCAGGCATGTGCAGCAGCGCCAGCGCCAGCTGCACGCCCGGCCTGACGCACTGCGCCACAACGTACCGCTCGAAGGTGCCCGTCCTGCCCTTGCTCTTTGAGCGCACCAGTTCGGCCCCGTGCTTGCGATCCCAGCGCCGTATCAGGTGCATGTCAATGGCAATGTCCATCCGTTTTCCGCGAAGCAGGCCAAGCGACTGCAGCCTGTCCAGGTGGGAGGATATCATTCCTTCAAGCGACCTTGCCAGATCGCCCGGGTCAATCCCCAGGCAGATGTGGGACATCCACTCGCCGCAGGGGGCCTCGCGGTGGCGCTTGGCGAGCATGCATGAGGCCGTCTTCCATCTCCGCACGGCTGCGGTATATCCGAAGATCGAGGCGCCGAGCGCGGCGGCCCCCATCATGATTGCATGAAAGGCGGCAGATCCGTACCTTGCGTTGGGCTTTTTGGAGAGCGGGACGATCGGATCGAACGCGGCTTCTGCCTCGCTCGTGGCGGACGAGCGGAGCCGCCGGTCGTTTGCGATGGAGCGCCGCATGCCTCTCGGCAGGCGCGGCTTGCCTGTCATTTGGCGCTCCTCCAACCTCCGTTCCCAGCGGGGCGCGGGATCGAGTTAGGCTTAAATGTCGATTCTGTGAGTCTAAACCGGTGTGTGAGCCCGTTCATGGTTGTGCATTGACGGGTACTCTCACGCCGTTCATTTAACATGCAATGTTGCCTGTTTTGCAGGCGTTGGCAAATACTTCACAGCACGAGGGCGGTTGCGCATGCGTCTGTGCCGTCAGCAACGATCCGTAGTACGTCTCCACGCAGTCATGCCAGTCACTTCTGAGCTAACTACAACCGGAACAAAGTTTTTATGTAAATACTTGATCCCTGAAACTTAAGCCATGAGCAGCAAGAAGAGAGGAGCCCCTCTACCAGCATCAAGTGCGGGCCTTTTAAGATTCTTTGAGGACGAGACCAAGGGTTTCAAGATAGATCCTAAGATAGTCGTATCCATTCCAATTAGTCTGATCGTGGCATCGTGGTTGATCGAGATTTTTCTGTCCCCGTGATGTGACAATGCCCAACTCTGATGATGTCTCAAGGATACACGGCAAGTATTCCGTAACGCTTCTTGCGCCATCCTCCAAGATTCGCTCCTTCATCTACTCGATGATAGCAGCTACCGCATTCGTGGCTGCTGCCGTCTTTGGGTTTGTGCCAGAGGAGAACCTTGCCGTCCGCCTTGGCATGGTCATGGTGGTTCTAGCTGCAGCCCAGGCGCTGGACTCGAGACTGATCAGGAACAGGGACTACTCCAAGGCCATCCACCTCTCCCTCTACTCGAACATGCTCTGGCTAATATCGCTGCTGACTGCGCTGGCGGCTGCTGCCATCCTCTCAAGACCCGAGGCGTCCGTTGTGTACATCGGGATTGGGATGTTTGTGGTGTCAAGCTTTAGGATCGGACTGCTGACAACTGTCCTGGGGGTGGATGTAAAGCGGGCTTGGGGAATCTGCCTGATTCAGCCCCTGGCGGTGTTCCTGGTGCTGGTTCCGTCGGAGATGTGGCTGCCTGTGCTGTACAGCCCCCTGACACTGGGCTTTGGAATCCTCTTTATGGCACTGTCCACCATATGGTCCATACTCACAGACAGGGCCGGAAGGCCTGACCTGCACAGCACACACAGCCTGATACAGGCGTACCTGTACTCCCGGGAGGACATAGGAAAGATCGAGTCCATACTGGAGGAGCACTCAAGGCCCTCGAAGATCTCCACTGCCCAGCTGCGGCTCAAGGCAGAGGAGCGGGATGTCCGGCTGGTGCTGCCGGAGATCCATCCGGGGCCGTTCCACCCCATCGGCGGCAGCAACATATCGTACCGGATATACCAGACGCTGGACTCGTCGGCCATGGTAATGCACAGCATATCAGATCATGCCCTGAACCTCCCCTCGGGCCAGCAGGTGGAGTACTACCTCCAGAGCCTCTCAAAGGCCTCGCTGGCAGGAACCGGGGCATCGTGCACCGAGCCGGTGACGGTTCAGATCAACAGAGCCAGGGCGGTGGGCATCCGGTTTGACAAAAGCGCCATGCTGCTTCTCTCACTGTCGCCCCACGGAATGGAGGATCTTCCCAGCTACATCAAGAAGGACATCGAGAAGTACTCCCGGAACAGAAACTTTGAGAGGGTCATGATAGTGGACTGCCACAACGCCATGGGGCAGGAGATCTCCGGGGACGACTCGATAGACATGCTCAAGGCCGCCCGGTCCTGTCTTGACTCCCTGGTGACAAAGGAGGATCATCCGTTCGAGTTCGGCTACGCAAACTCCTCTGACATGGACATCTTCGTGCAGGACCTGGCAATGGGCGGACTGGCGGTCCTCTGCTTGGGCATCGGCGACAGGAAGTACTTTATCGGCTGGGCCGACTCAAACAACATGGAGAACGGCATCAGGGAGTATGTTGTGGAGCGGCTGGCAAGGGATGGGTACAGCCTGATCGAGATATCCACATCAGACACCCACTTTACACAGAGCCCGGTCAGGACAAAGCAGGGCTACTACCAGTTTGGCGCCATCACTACGCGGGAGGACATCTCCGAGTGGTACCTTGGGCTTGCCAGATGTGCAGCAAAGACACTGACGCCTGGCTCCTTTGAGATACTGGAGAACCAGACGGATCTCCAGGTTATGGGTCCCAAGATATTTGAGGACTTTTCGGGCGCACTGGACAGCTCCCTCAGGCTCTCCAAAATATTCATGGCAGCCGGCGTTGCCCTCTTTCTGGCTAGTCTGCTGTTATGACCCTCATCTCGTCCATGTGTCCGGGGAGACCATCCACAAATGACGCAAACTGCTCCACTGAGACCACGGGAACCATGCGGACATATGATACAGACTGCCTGTAGAGGGTGACTATTACGGGCAGGGCGCGGCACTCCGGACTCTTGGAGACGTACCGCTTGGCACGGGCCACCTGTTTTGCCACCGCCGATGCCAGCGGCACACTTCTGTGCCAGTGCTTGCAGTCAACTAGCACCGCGGTGTCGCCCTTTCTGCCTGCCACATCTATCTCCATCCTGGGAGACGCAAGCATCAGGTTCCGGGTTACAGCATAGTCCCTGTCGCGGAGAATCTCTGCCACAAGCCCCTCAAAGTCCCTCCAGTCAAGACACTCTGACACCTCGTCTATGGGCGCGCCACCCTCCAGGGCCAGCATGGCGCACCGGAGCCTGTCACCGGCAGAGAAGACGACAAAGTCGCCATCCCTCCGGCCTATCCCGGCTGACAGCACATCTGTGATGTGGCGGCCCAGATCCTCTGCCGGAACCCTTCCCGGTACGATGCTGCAAACCACCACTGCAAGCGCGCTCATCTGGTCATCGGGCATCCAGTGCAGATTTTAAAGTGTTCGTGCGCATGTCCTTGCGGATATCTTGGCGCAGCAGATCGGTTTATGGCGCCGGACCGACCTTCTAACGTTTATAAGAGCTGTTGGAAGTTTTTCGCCTATAGATATGGGTTACTCGAAGATACTGAGGAGGCTCCGTGAGGGCAAGACCAACTACAAGAAGCGCAGCTCCATGCTTATGGGCAGGCGTGACTTTGTAACTGTGTACATCTCCAACGAGAACACCATGGTTCAGATTCACAGACCGGAGATGGGCGGCGACAAGGTTCTGGCCTCGGCGCACTCCCGCTCCCTGATCTCCAAGGGGTGGAAGGGATCCCGCAAGAACATACCTGCGGCCTATCTTACAGGCTACCTGGCAGGAAAGAAGGCTCTGGGACACGACTCGACAGAGGCGATCATGTACTCTGGCACCCGGCGGTACACCGACAGAATGGCGGCAGCCCTCAAGGGAGTCCGGGACGCGGGGATGAAGATGCCTGCAGACGACGGGGCATTTCCACCCGACACAAGAATCAACGGCGAGCACCTCAAGATAAAGAATGACATTTCACAGTTCAAGGCACAGATTGACGGCGAGGCGATCTAGGAGATGAATCCGTCCAGATCAAGCAGGAACAAGCCACAGGAGGCACCATGGGTTCCAAAGACGATTCTGGGCAAGCAGGTGTCTGCCGGGGACATCACATCCATGAAGGAGATCCTTGAGCGCGGCCTGCGCATACAGGAAGCGGGAATCATCAAGAAGCTGCTGCCGGATCTCAAGACCGAGGTGATCGATGTGGGCATAATCCAGAAGATGACGCCCAACGGCCAGTCGACGCGCTTCAAGGCCATAGTGGCTGCGGGAAACAAGAACGGCTGGCTGGGAATCGGCCAGGGAAAGTCCAGGCAGATGAGGGTTGCAATAGAAAAGGCAAACAACGCGGCATACCTCAACGTAAGCCCAGTGAAGATGGGCTGCGGCAGCTGGGAGTGCAGGTGCGACCAAAAGCATTCGGTTCCATTCCGGGTTACCGGCAAGGGCGGAAGCGTCCAGATCGAGATACTGCCTGCTCCCAGGGGGCTGGGGCTGGTGGCAGGCGGAAAGATCCGGCGGCTGTTGGAGCTTGCAGGCCTCAAGGATGCGTGGACCAAGGCAAGGGGATCCACGGCTACTATGAACTCAACATCAAAGGCGGTGCTTGACTGCCTACGTCAGACATTCAGTCAGGGTTAGTGGATATGGTCGGCGCATACTTGGTAGTGAGAATCAAGGGACAGGTTGACGTTCCGTACTGGGCAGAGACCACACTCAAGCTCCTAAAGCTGGAGAAGAAATACAGGGCGACCATCGTTCCCGCCAAGGAGAACACACTGGGCATGCTAAACAAGGTAAAGCACTATGTCTCATGGATCGAGGCCGATCCGGCACTGGCTCGGGAACTCTTGGACAAGAAGGCCCGCAAGTCCGGCTACAGGAAGATCACCCACGAGGATGTCGCCCAGGCAGGCTTTGATGACATGGACGACATGGCCTCCTCGCTGGCCGAGGGCAAGTCCTCACTGACAAAGATAAAGCCATTCAAACCGTGGTTCGCGCTGGCGCCTCCGCGGAAGGGATTCAAGCGCAGCACAAAGCGCCTGTACGGCCAGAAGGGCGTACTGGGCCACAACCGGGAACTGGACACCTTGGTCAGGAGCATGATATAATGGCAACCAGATTGCGAAAGACGCGCAGGCTTCGGGGATCCCGTACCTGCGGCTGGGGCCAGGTGGGCCAGCACCGATCCAGCGGCCACAAGGGCGGACTGGGAGTCTCCGGACAGCTCAAGCACCATTTCAGCTCGATGCTCAAGTACGATCCGGATCACTTTGGCCATGACTCCACCCATAGGCCACACCCCATCGTCACAAGAAAGTGGGCCAGCGTCAGGGATCTTGATGACATCTTTACCCGAATAGGCGAGACCAGGGACGGCAAGAACATAATCGATCTGGGCTCTGGCGGCTACGACAAGCTCCTCGGCGGCGGACAGGTTGCTACCGCATACGCAATTACGGTGCCATATTTTACTGCAGCAGCAGAAAGAAAGGTCACGGCAGCTGGCGGCGAGGTGCTAAAGTCCCATGGCTGAAGGCACTGCAACCGCACTTATCCGCAGGGTAGTGGTGGTGGTAGAGCCCTACCTGCCACAGGTTCCAAAACCCAAGAAGAAGCTGCAGCTCCAGACCAGGCTGCTCTGGTCGGGCCTTGCACTGCTCATATACATGGTGATGGGCCAGACGCCGCTCTTTGGGGCGACCACCCCCGAGTTTGACTTTCTGGCCTTTGCCCGTGTGATCTTTGCATCGCAGCAGGGTACCTTGGTGGAGCTGGGAATCGGACCCATAGTGACCGCCGGTCTCCTGATGCAGCTGCTGCGTGGCTCGGACATCCTCAAGTTCAACTTTAAAAAGCCCGAGGAGAGGGGCGTCTTTCAGACCGCCACCAAGCTTGTCACGTATGTGGTAATCATCGTCGAGTCCAGCGTGTACGGCATAGCGGTGTACGGGCCCAACATTGCAGATCCCAACGTCCTCTACATCCTGGTAGGCCAGCTGATGGCGGCATCGATCATAGTCATGTTCCTGGACGAGATGATCCAGAAGGGATGGGGACTGGGCAGCGGAATCAGCCTCTTCATAATGGCAGGTGTCGCGCAGCAGATCCTCTGGAGCCTGTTCAGCCCTCTGCCCGGGGGCGACGGCGGGTACATCGGCATCGTACCGTACCTGGCGCAGTCCGCCGTAGCCGGGGATCTCAGCAGCGTCTTCTTCAGGGCTAACCAGCTGCCCAGCATATTCGGCCTGCTGCTGACGGTAGGCGTCCTGCTGATTCTGGTCTTCACCCAGGGCATGAAGATAGAGATCCCGATCGTATCCACAAAGTACCGGGGCTTCTCGGCAGTGTACCCCATCAAGCTCATGTATGTCTCCAACATACCCGTAATCCTGGCATCGGCGCTTACCGCCAACGCGGTGTTTATGGGGCAGATGTTCTGGGCCAACTTCAACCCGCAGAATAATAACGCCTTTATGAACCTCATAGCGCAGTTCAATCCCACCAGCCCCTCCTCGCCCATCGGCGGCCTCATATACTACGTGACGCCGCCCAGGGGTCTGGACGTTGCCGTGCTGGATCCCGGTCGGGCCATAGGCTATGTCCTGTTCATGATAGGCATAGTGGTGGTATTTGGAAAACTCTGGGTCGAGCTGGGGGGCCTGTCGCCCAAGAAGGCGGCAGAGAACCTGCTTGATGCGGACGTGCAGATACCTGGCTTCCGCCGCTCCAACAAGCCCATCGAGTCGCTTCTGAACAGATACATTCCGTCAGTCACGCTCATCGGTTCCATAATACTAGGGACCCTGGCGGGAATATCTGACGTCTTGGGCGTGTTTGGCTCCGGCATCGGCATACTGCTCATGGTGGACATCCTGATCAACTATTACAACCAGCTCATACGGGAACAGGTCGAGACGGTCATGCCGCGCCTGGGAGCGCTTCTGGGAAGAAGGTAGGTTCTGGATATGGGCAGAAAGGTGGTCATAGTGGGAATCTCGGGTGTCGGAAAGACCACCCTGGTCTCTGCCATCGTGGAGCTGCTCAAGCACAGGAACAAGACCGTCTCTGTGGTCTCCTTTGGCACCATGATGTTCGAGGCGGCAAAGAAGGTGGGCGTAAACGACCGGGACAAGCTCCGGCGGCTTCCCATGGAGCAGCAGCAGAGCCTGCAGATGCAGGCAGGCACCCAGATATCCCTGATGACAGAGGATGTGGTGATAGTGGACACCCATGCGTTCATCTCTACACCCGCGGGATTCTACCCCGGCCTCCCCGAGTACGTCCTCAAGACAATACGACCGTCAAACTTTGTCTCCGTTACTGCAATGCCGGAGGAGATCTACAACCGCCGGATGAACGACCCCACCCGGAGACGTGACATCATATCGATATCGGCCATAAAGAGGGAGATGGACGTGCAGAACGCCATGCTCTCCACATGCTCCGTGCTCTCAGGATCCCCGCTCAAGTCAGTCATGAACGGGGAGGGAAAGGTTCAAGAAGCTGCACAGTCTGTAATAGATGCAATAGGGTTGTGATTGCATGGATATAGGAACCGTAGCGCTGTTTTTGGAGTCTGTCTTCCTTCAGGAAGGCTTCTTTGACTTCCAGAACCGTGGGGCCCTGGGAAGCGACGATCCCATCATTAAGGGCATGATAGTCTCGATGTTTGCGGTGGTCGGCTTTGGCATACTGCTGAACCTGTTCAACGCAGGCATCAGAAAGAAGATGGTCGACCAGGTAAAGCTGAAGCGGATCATGAAAGAGACCAAGGCCTGGCAGAAGGAGAGGATGGCGGCATTTCGCTCCAAAGACGAGAAGAAGCAGGCCGATCTCAGCAAAAAGTCCTCCTACATGAACAAGCTGAACATGGAGATGATGCAGATGAACATGCGTCCCATGATGATCACGTTCATTCCGCTTATACTCATATTCTACTTTGTGCTGCCGCAGGTCTTCTCATACACCGTGGCGCTCTCCCCGATTCCACTCAACGTCATCCCCGGCGACTGGTTCCAGCTTACCTGTACCGCCGAAGGCGTTGCGGACGGCAGCTTCTGCAACCGGGAGAACGAGCTGTTTCTGTGGGCGTGGTACTTTTTGTCCTCCATCGCATTCAGCGGCATTGTAATGAAAGTCACAAAAACGTCCATGGATTTCAGTTGAGAAGATCCATTGTAATATCAGGGCCTCCCGCAGTGGGCAAGACCACGGTGGCACGGGCGCTAGCCGATGAGTTTGATATGGAGCACATCAGTGGGGGCGACGTACTCAAGGATATGGCAAAGAGCGCAGGCTATGACAGCGGCGGTGCCGACTGGTGGGATACGGAACCGGGAATACAGTTCCTGAAGGTTCGACAGGCAGACGGGAGCTTTGATCGGGAGGTGGACCAGAGGCTGATCCAGTTCCTGCGGGAGGGTAACAGGGTCATCACCAGCTACACCCTGCCGTGGCTTGTGGATGGTGGGATCAAGATCTGGCTGTCTGGCTCCCACCGTAGCAGCGCCGCACGCATGCGGGTCAGGGACAACATGGATCTGCAGGAGGCCATGAAGATCACCAAACAGAGGTTCGATGCCAATAAGATCTTCTACAAGAAGCTCTACGACATCGATTTTGGCGACGACCTCTCGGTGTTTCATGCCAAGATAGACACGGATCAGATGAGCGCGCAGAGCGTCATAGATACGGCAGGCAGGGCCGTCAGGAGCTGGCTATGACCCTTGCGCAGCTCCAGAACCTCCAGGTCATAGACCAGGATGCCACAGACGACAGCTACGGCACATACTACGACCATCGGAGCGTGGAGCAGCTCCTCAGGTACGGCATCATACTGCTTGACAAGCCTCCAGGACCCACCAGTCACGAGGTGGTGGCCTGGGCAAAGAGGATACTCAAGATTCCCAAGGTGGGCCACAGCGGGACTCTGGATCCACAGGTTACCGGCGTTCTGCCCCTGGGCCTGGGCGAAGCCACAAAGGCGCTGGGCGTCCTGCTTTTGGGCCCCAAGGAGTACCATGCGCTGGGGCGACTGCATGTCCTTCCCTCCGCGGCGCGCCTGGATGACGTCTTGGCGCAGTTTACCGGCAAGATATACCAGAAACCGCCCCAAAGGTCGGCAGTGCTGCGCAGGACCAGGAGCAGGCACATATACGACATGGACATTCTTGAGCGAAAGGAGCGCCTGGTGCTGCTTCGCGTGTCGTGCGAGGCAGGCACCTACATCCGCAAGCTGCTCTACGACATGGGCGAGGTTCTGGGCCCCGGAGCGACCATGGTGGAGCTGCGGAGAACCAGGGTGGATCACTTTACTGAAGAGAACCTGGTGACGCTGCACGAGCTGGCAGACGCATACGCAGTCTGGGAGGAGAGCCAGGACAGCTCCAAGCTCTGCGGCATGATCCACCCCGTGGAGTATGCACTGCAGGGAATCAAGTCGGTGGTGATCCGCGACTCGGCCGTTGATGCGCTGTGCCACGGAGCCCAGCTGGCAATCCCCGGCGTACTTGAGATAAGCCCCGGCCTGAAGAAGGGTGATACTGTGGCAGTCTACACGCAGAAAGGCGAGGCGGTGGCACTGGCCGAGGCCACGCTTGACGAGCAGGAGATCGAGGAGCTTACAAAGGGATATGCCTTTCAGACTAGGCGAATCATAATGGGGGCAGGCACGTATCCCAAGAACTGGAGATCCCCGCGCAAGCCTTCGGAGAAGTGACGTTGCTTCCCAAGAGTCTGATCGTGGCCGTGTCCTCGGGGGTTGCATCTGCAGGCCTGCTGGGGCTTTTGTTCCTGTATGTCGGTGACGGCAGGGATCCGGTGTTTGTGGATGGCGCATCAGTATCTGTGGTAACGGATATGGCACACTACAAGACGGGCCAGCCCGTCAAGATCGCAGTCATAAACTCGGGCACCGTACCACTGGAGTCGCCTGGCATGTATGGCCTGGAGATCCGGGGGCTGGACACAATGCTGATCTACTCCGTGCCTGACCAGGCTCCGCACGCGCTGGAGCCGGGGCAGGAAGTCCACATCTCCTGGGATCAGACCAAGAGCGACGGGACTCCGGTGCTGCAGGGGGTCTACAAGATACACATCAGGGCATCGGCCCCGGACGGAACGGTAGTCCGGGACGACGTCAGCGTTCAGGTTCTGGGGTAGCCTTGGGGAAATAACCTATTATATAATCGGGCGGCAGATTGCCTTTGTCGAAGAGACAGTGCCGGGGTTGCCTAGCCTGGTAAGGCGCGCGCCTGGAAACAAGCCATAAAGCGCGTTCTCGCAAGGGATCGGGAGTTCAAATCTCCCTCCCGGCGCCATGCCATCTGCATCTTTTAATATCCAGAGTGTGAACACTGACTGTGAGGACCGATATCTCTTGGATGATTGGCGGCCCTCAGGGAAGCGGTGTGGAATCGGCTGCCAACATATTCTCCAGGGTGTGCGCCCGTTTGGGCTACCGCATCTTTGGAAAGCGTGAGTTCTACTCCAATATCAAGGGGGAGCACAGCTACTTTGTCGTGAGGGTATCTGACAAAAAGATACACTCCGGCGTCAGCAGCGTCACGCTGATGGTCTCCTATGATGCAGAGACCATCTTCCGGCACTGCTTCGAGGTCGTTCCCGGGGGCGGCATACTGTACGACTCTGATCTTGCGGACGTCTCGATCGACGACGTACACACGTTGGATGGCCCGTTCAAGGCCAGAATCAGACGGATGTTTCTGTCTGCAGGCAAGCAGCCGACCGTGGCATCGATACTTGAGATGAGCAAGGCACGGGGGGTGATGCTCTACCCGGTGTCCTTTAGGGGCACGCTGGCAGAGATTGCCCAGAGGGAGGACAATCCCAAGATAAAGGGCATGGTTCGAATGTTTAACACCATCGGGGTCTCCCTGTCCATGGGGCTTCTCAGAATGCCGCCCGGCCCGCTCTTCAGCTCCATCGAGTTCATCTTTTCAAAAAAGCCCAAGGTGGCCATGCTCAACAGGCAGGTTGCCAACTTTGCCTACAGCTATGCCAGCGCGTCGTTCTCCGGGTTCAGGCACTTTCTCAGCTCGGTTCCAAAGGAGCCACACACGATGCTTGTGCAGGGCTTTCACGGGACTGCCATCGGCAAGATGGTCTGCGGATGCAGGTTCCAGCCCTACTACCCCATCACACCTGCCTCTGACGAGTCCGTGTACCTGGAATCAAACGCGATCCTGGACACAATCGGTGATCGCCCTGGATCCGTCGTGGTGGTCCAGACCGAAGACGAGATCTCGGCCATCGGGATGACCATCGGCGGCGCCCTTACGGGGACCCGCTCCTCCACTTGCACCTCCGGCCCGGGATTCTCGCTGATGGCTGAGTGCCTGGGCTGGGCAGGCATGAACGAGGTGCCGATAGTAGTTACAAACTACCAGAGAAGCGGCCCGGCCACCGGCCTGCCAACGCGCCACGGCCAGGACGACCTGCTCTTTGCGATACATGCGGGCCACGGCGAGTTCCCAAGAATAGTCTACGCCTCAGGCGACATCGAGGAGAGCTTTTACGACACCGCGCGGTGCTTCAACTATGCCGACGTCTACCAGGTGCCGGTAATCCACCTCATGGACAAGTTTCTTGCCAGCTCCACGGTCACATGCCAGCGGTTTGATCCGGAGCTAGTCGAGATCGACCGTGGAAAGCTGCTGGAGAGGATCGAGCGGGACGACTACCGGCGGTTTGAGCAGACTTCTGACGGAATATCGCCGCGCTCCAAGCTGGGGCTGGAGAACGGAATATTCTGGAACACCGGCGACGAGAGTGACGAGTATGGGCACATCACGGAAGATCCGGTGACCCGTGTGGAGATGATGGACAAGCGCATGGGAAGGCTGGATCGGATTCTGCAGTCGGTTCCAGACGAGGATCAGGCGGTCTCCTTTGGGGTCTCTGAGCATACCGTGGTCAGCTGGGGCTCTGCCAAGGGACCCGTTGTTGACGCCATCCTGATGCTGCAGGACGAGGGCATAAAGGTGGGTTTTGTACAGATAAAGATGCTTCATCCGTTTCCCTCGAGCCTGGTGGACTTTCTGCTCAAGGACGCCAAGACCATAATCGATGTGGAGGCAAACCATTCCGGCCAGCTGGGCAAGATCCTCAGGCAAAACACGGGCCGTGAGCCTGACTACTACATCCTCAAGTACTCGGGAAGGATCATGACCTGTACCGAGATATACAACGCCCTCAAACGTATTATTGCGGGAGTGGCAGACAAAAGGGAGGTTCTGATGCATGGCGCTTAAACTGGCAGACTACAAGACCGACGTGCACAATGACTGGTGTCCGGGCTGCGGCGACTTTGGAATCGTCAACGCCATCCAGATGGCCATGGCCGAGCTGCAGATTCCACGGCACCAGGCGGCCATATTCTCGGGGATCGGGTGCTCCGGCAAGACCTCCCACTTCATCGACGTGTACGGCATTCACACGCTGCACGGCCGGGTTCTCCCGTTTGCGCAGGGAGCCAAGCTGGCAAACCCGCAGATGACCGTGGTTGCAGCCGGCGGCGACGGCGACGGCTTGGGAATCGGGGCGGGGCACTTTGTTGCCGCCGGGAGACGGAACATAGACATGACCTATATTGTATTTGACAACGGCGTGTACGGCCTCACCAAGGGCCAGGCGTCGCCGACACTAAGGCTGGGAGAGAAGACAAAGTCGCTTCCCACCCCCAACGCAAACTACAACGTGAATCCCATCGGACTTGCTGTAGTCAGCGGGTTCACGTTCGTGGCCCGGGGGTACTCGTACGACGTGCGGCACCTCAAGGATCTGATCAAGGCCGCCATCGCGCATCCCGGGCTTGCATTTCTTGACGTGCTGCAGCCCTGCCCCACCTACAACGACATCAACACCAGGGACTGGTACGCCGGCCACGACCTAGCAACCGAGTCACAGGCGCGGCATTCCCGAATATACAAGCTGGAGGATCAAGGGTACGACCCCGTGGTTCACTACAGCGGGGGGGCAGAGGTTGACGAGCGGCTCAGCCAGGCTCTCATCAGGTCGCTGGAGTGGGACAGTAAGATACCCATCGGCGTCTTCTACAAGAACGAGCTCGTCGGGCCCTACGAGCATAGAATCATCAACAACATCCCAAACTACATGGAGAACCCCCCCGCGGCGCAGAGCATTGCCAGAAATGCCAAACCCAGAACCGACATCTCTGGACTGCTGGACTCGCTGGAGATCTAGCCCCGGCAGACTCTGCCGGGGTCGGTGACTGCCGGATCGTGCCCGGCGCCCGTCAGGCGTCATCTGTCATGGTGTACCGCCTCGTGCCTGCCTGCACTTCGTGGAGCCTCCACCTCTTTGCGCCCTCGTCGAACCGGTACGTCATATCCGAGACATCCTGCGGCATCTTTGGCGACCCCATGTGGTACGGAAGCAGCTCCAGCACAAAGTCTATCTTCTCCAGCGCGTTGTTGTACCACTGCCGGTCCCCGGCGTCCAGGACGAACCTTATCGAGGGACTGCCGGCAAAGTTGATGGTTATCTTGAGCGCGTTGTTTCGGCCGCGGCGCCGCTTCATCTCCTTGAGGAGCGCCTTGACGTTCTCCCACCTCCTAAAGTCAAACCACTCAAAGAACTCCTCTGAGAACGCCACCGGAATATCGATGTGCATGACGCTGGCAAAGCCAGCATAGTCCGGCTCAAGCTCCTCCTGGGTAATTTTGAATCTGGAATTGAGATAGCTGTACACCACCTCTATCTCCCATGGCGAGATGCCGTAGTATCGCAGGCCAGCCTTGAGAGGTTCATCGCTCAACGATCTCAGGGGCGGGGTTTTCTAATTAAAGGTTCACCGGCGTGTAGCGCGAGCCTGCGTCTGCCTCTGCGTGATCTGCAGATGGCAACCGTGTGGCAGTTGCCGCACCGGCCTAGCCGCCTGTGGCCGCATCAAACAGCGCGCACTCGCAACTGTCGCGTTCTCCGCAAAAAGGGCAGACACATCGACACATCTCAATGGGATTTGAGCATGTTACGCAGATTGCAAACTCCTCGTATGGTACATCGTCTGCCATTAATTTCCAGTGAAACCTAATGCTATAAATGGTTTAAGACGGCTGTTTGGGAACTGCACAATCGTGCTCCGTAGTCGCGTTGAGGCAGGCGCACCACATACCAAAAATGGTTCGCGATACTCTTGTATGGTACGTGGCGCCACATGTGGCGGCCATGTCTTTGATCGAAGGATCAATTCACGCCCAGCACGAGCCAGCCTGTGAGTGACAGGACATGCGCAAGGCGTAATCGGGCACCGGTTTTCAAGTACCATTCCGCGCGGCTCGATGGGATCCGGATAGCAGGTAGGAAAACCACGGCGGCATAAGGAAGGCACACCTATTGACGTCAGAGCTGAATCAGGCTGTCGGGACTTGCATTTATGCAGTCAGTGCCCACAGCTTTCAGTGTGGTAAACCTGATCTTGCCCTGCGGAACAATCTGCCGCTTCTGGAGTGATGCCATCGTGTCCGACATCTTGTGCCTGTGAAGCTGACACACAACACCCACCATGTACTCCCCGTCCTCGGACATGACCGATATGACAAATGTGGGCGGGTTTACACAGCGTCGCTCATTTGCTACTATTGAGCACCTGTCAGGCAGCATAATCCGCAGGGCTACTCCATGGGATATTAAGATTGGCCGTTCGCATTCATAACCACAGAGGGCCGGGTTGGACATGGGTCAAACCCTCGCCTTCGACCGTACCGGTCATTATTTATGCAAAAACTTGCACAGAATTGTCAGAAATATCCAAATTAATCTAACCTCTTGCATATAAGTTGCAGCTATGATTAAATACTTCAGCAATTATCGTATGATGTTACAATGACATCTTCTAGACTTGGTATGAAAAATGCAAAATCCCTTCTCTTTGCCGTTTTTATAACTGGAATCATGGTGGCAGCCGGCCCTATGGCATACGCTGGAAGCGGTTATAATTCCAACTCTACAGGACATGACAAGGACGAACGCATGGAATCATACTCTATGATGAGTCCAATGCCTGACGAGTCTGGAAGGTACAGCGCACCGCAGCAACAGCTGAGTGACGGGGTTCCTATTTACAAGATCCAGTGTAATGATCCATTGATGCTGTACATCAGGGATGCACCAGACCTTGATACCATGATGAGTATGATGGACAAATCGATGGGTGACCATATGGACATGAAGGACGATGCTATGGATGGCATGGAGGACGACAGCATGTCAGACGATGCCATGGAAGATGACGCCATGTCATGGAAGAGACGATGACCATGGAAGATGACGCCATGTCAGACGATGCCATGGAAGATGACGCCATGTCAGACGATGCCATGGAAGATGACGCCATGTCAGACGATGCCATGGAAGATGACGCCATGTCAGACGATGCCATGGAAGATGACGCCATGTCAGACGATGCCATGGAAGATGACGCCATGTCAGACGATGCCATGGAAGATGACGCCATGTCAGACGATGCCATGGAAGATGACGCCATGTCAGACGATGCCATGGAAGATGACGCCATGTCAGACGATGCCATGGAAGATGACGCCATGTCAGACGATGCCATGGAAGAGACGCCATGTCAGACGATGCCATGGAAGATGACGCCATGTCAGACGATGCCATGGAAGATGACGCCATGTCAGACGATGCCATGGAAGATGACGCCATGTCAGACGATGCCATGGAAGATGACGCCATGTCAGACGATGCCATGGAAGATGACGCCATGTCAGACGATGCCATGGAAGATGACGCCATGTCAGACGATGCCATGGAAGATGACGCCATGTCAGACGATGCCATGGAAGATGACGCCATGTCAGACGATGCCATGGAAGATGACGCCATGTCAGACGATGCCATGGAAGATGACGCCATGTCAGACGATGCCATGGAAGATGACGCCATGTCAGACGACAGCATGAAAGACGGGCGGATGGATTCCGGCATGATGTCCATGAAGATGGCCTTCGATGATGCCACGCCGTTATGCCTTAGCCCTGATACGGCTGAAATCCTAACAGAACGCGGCATAGATTTGACACTGTTTTCAACTTTGCACGACGCCATGGTGGAAAAATACGACACTATGACCATGAAGGACGATGCCATGGAAGATGACGCCATGTCAGACGATGCCATGGAAGATGACGCCATGTCAGACGATGCCATGGAAGATGATGCCATGTCAGACGATGCCATGGAAGATGATGCCATGTCAGACGATGCCATGGAAGACAATCCATAGATGCTGCAACTGCAACAATAATGGGAACATCATTGACAACCTGATCATGCTTGGCACGGGCAAGTGCTATTCTGTTTGTGTGTAACCTGCAAGGAGATCAGGGCATGGCCCTTTGCTATCTGCCCAGCTTGGTACATGGCGCCTGACCCGTCAATGCGCATATGTCAGCTCCCGAAACCCGGCAGATCCAGAAGACGCTAAACTGGGCAGCTGCACTCCTGGGAGGAAAGGGTTTGGAAGCAGAGATCCTGTACGTGGTAAATCTGAACCTGGTCACTGTTTGTAATCAATGCATGTGCGCCAAAATTGTGCCCGAATCTGGGCACTCGTCGGAATGATTTGGTTATATAACTGACGCATCATGTAGAGCATAATTGGCGCAGAGATTTGATCTGGTAATTGTTGGCGGCGGAATCCTTGGCGTATCGCTGTCGTACTTTGCCTCGTTTCTGAACCCCGGTAAAAAGATCGCAGTGGTGGAGCAGGAGCACCGGGTGGCCTTTCACACCAGCGGCAGAAACACGGGCAAGGTTCATGCGCCATACCTGTACCACCCGGTGAAGAAGAGATCCATGGCAAGGGCCGCCTTCTGCGGATTTGACATGTGGGAGACGTATGCGCGGGAGAAGGGGCTGCCCTTCAAGAGGGACGGGGTACTGGAGGTATCGCTTGATGCGGCCGGAACCAAAACCCTGGAAAAGTATCTCCGATGGGGAATAAGAAACGGCCTGACCGAGGACGACATCGAGCTCGTTACCGCGGAGCAGCTGGGGAAGATCGAGCCTGCGGTCCGGTGCCACTCGGCTCTGCGCGTCCACCGGGACGGCTCTGCGGACTATGCTGCGTTTACGGATTCACTGATGAGGGACAGCCGCAGCTCGGGAGTGGAGCTTCTTTTGGGCATGGGGGTGATTAAGATTGCCCGAGCCGGCGACTGGGAGATAACTCTGGATGGCGACATCTCGATCACCGCGGGCTTTGTGATAAATGCCGCCGGCGGTAGGGCAGTTGACATAGCGCACAGCGTGGGTGTGGCCGAAGACCTAACTGACGTGCACTTTAGGGGCGAGTACTGGAGGGCGCCCCACAGACACCGAAACCTGACCCGGACCAGCGTCTACTCTGTGCCAGACTTCCCCGAGTACCCGTTCCTGGATCCACACTGG
This sequence comes from Cenarchaeum sp., assembly GCA_965206845.1. Classification (GTDB taxonomy): domain Archaea; phylum Thermoproteota; class Nitrososphaeria; order Nitrososphaerales; family Nitrosopumilaceae; genus CAYGAM01. The sequence goes on from OZ242221.1 coordinate 1,263,915, forward strand.
ATAATCAGGGTGGACGGCAGCTGCGAGATCGGGCCCAACGCAGTACCGGTCTTCAGCCCATACGGGTACGACCGTGCAGAGAATGTCAGAAGGTTTGTACCCAAGGTTCTAGAGATGCTGGGGTCTGGCGCACGCAAGGCCATCTTTGATAGGCGGTTCCGGGAGCTGGCGCTGAACGAGATCCAGTCGTCGATCTCCAAACCCGCAATGGTTGAGAGGGTGAGGCGGTTTCTGCCCGCGCTAAACGCAGACGAGTTTACCCAGCGCGGCACGGCGGGAATCCGGTCGTCGGTGATTGATGATCGTGGCCGATTCCTCCCAGAAGCAGTTCTAGTGGAGGGTGAGTCGTCCCTTCACATACTCAACTATAACTCCCCCGGGGCCACGGGAGCGCTTCCCTTTGTGGCGCAAACACTACACATGCTCTCAGAGAGGGGTCACTTTGTGAACCAGCTCCAGGATGCCCGGTGCGGTCCCTGGAAGTTTGGAGACATCCTAGAGAGGATCCTGTAGGGATGCGGCCTTGCCGTACCCATACCGCCCGTACCGGTGCATGGGCCGGGTGTACGCATCCGTACGGGTATCATGCCTTGATTGTGGCGCAAGGGCAACCCGTACCCATAAATCTAGATTGTCAGTATGTACTTCCACAGGTAAAGGCTACCCACTGCTCCTATGAAGAGCGCCATGGGCTTCCACGCCAGTACCGGTATACTGGGAGTTGATAGCTTTATCCTGTAGTTGTCAAAGACCTCGTGCACGAACTTGCTGATCCGGCTGTTCCAGATCCTGTACTCTACTCCATGCTTTTTGAGCATCTGCCCTATCTCGTAAACCACCGGAGTCCTCTGGCAGAAGAGGTGCTGCAGGTAGTCCCTGGACACCTCAACCTCTGCGTGTATGGCAACCAGATCTTTTTTGAGACGTGTCATCCTGATGTGCATCTCCCATGGCTTCTTCAGCTTCAGGTTGAGACCACTTCCAATCTGGTTGGGTTGCTTGTGCTCAAACTTTACCTTTGTGAATCCCTCCTCATCGAAGATCTTGCTCATCTCATCAAAGCTCTTCTTTACTACTACATGCAGCTGCTCCACACCGGCAAGGCTGTCGGCTCTGATGATTCCCTTGATCCCGTCAAGGAACGAGATCGACTTTGGATATGTGGTTACGAACTCCAATTGCTTTCGCCTCGTAAAACCCTCTATTTAAAACTGATTTGCAGCTTTTTTTAACGAACCGAGTTGCTTGCGCTACCTGGACCTGCCTGGGGTCCTATGGGCCTTGATCCGGTACCTGGCTTACCGGAACAGATCATCCGAACTCTGGGGCTTGGGTATGCTTGGCCAGGGAACGGACGTACAGGCACCTGTCCGGGGAGACTGCCGCCTCCCGGGGTTCGATCCTCCTTCCCACGATCCTTGCCCCCGAGTTCCGTATCAGCGCCGCCGGTGTTGACTGGGCGCCCTCGCCCATGGTGTGGTTGCCCGCAGTGGCCAGGTTGTCGGCTACTGCCTGGAACGTAACCCTGAGCGGGTTGCCGTCCAGATCCTTCTGCCCCCTCATGTCTGTCACGGGTTCGATCCCGGCACAACCTATGGCGACTCCGGTGGTTCCAGCCCGTCCCGGCATCAGCCTGCTGTCGGCTATCACGACCCCTGTGCTGGTCGTGTATCTCAAAAAGATCTTTCTGCGGATCTGCTCTGCTGCCAGGTATGGCTCCTGCGGATAGAGTACTATTCTGCCCCTGCCGGCACTGGATCTGTCTATTCCGGCGTTTGGCGCAATGATGCCGTCGGCCACAGTGAGGACAAAGCCCGCAGTGCCGCCAAATGCCTCATCCGACTCCCGCAGTATGGCCTCGGCGATCTCCTGCGGTATCCTGTACCTTCGTCCCATCTCTGCGGCTTGTGCGGATCCGGCGATCCTCGCGACGGAGATCGTCCGTCCCTGCGAGACTGCGAGGTATTTGCTGGATATCACCAGCACATCCTCATTCTGGGGCTCAAGGCCGCTCTTCTGCAGGGCCCGGGCCAGCTCCTCAAAGACATCAAACTCTTCGTCCTGCCTGTCGGCCCTGAGCGGATACGCTGCAAGCTGCACGATCCAAGGTGGCGCAGTCTCTTTTTTTACTCTTGTGAAGCCGTACCAGATTGTGTCTTTTATTGCATGCAATTCTGCGAATCTTCGATAAAACCTTAAAATTCGGGCCTGGCTAATGTTCCCTATGGCAGACCAGACAGATGTGGAGGTAAGAGAGGAACTGGTGCCAAAGACCTACACTCCAGAAGAGATCGCTGATATAGCAAGAATGGTCGAGACGCCCAGGGACAACACCCCGCCCTACGACCCGCAGCACCAGCTCAGTCCCGAGTTTGGTGGAACATCCAGCTATGAGATAGGCATGCGGGACATGAAGCGGGAGGCCATGGACAGACTGGAGCGTCTGCAGCAGAACCCCGATGTCCGCCCCCAAGAGATCAAGGAGGCGCAGGAGGCCCTCAAGACACTGGACTGCCTATATGAGAACTTTAATCTGGGGATGAATGTCTTCCGTACCGCCAAGGGCGGACGGGACAAGCTCCGGGGGTAGACCGGCGGCTTCATCTTCAGTTAACCCAAAAGTGCCACTATGGGGGCGAGATCCCGGTCGGAACAGATCAATGAGGGGGTGCCCCTTTATGGTTCCAAGCAAAAACCGCCCGAAGCGCACTTGCCGGCGCAATCGGGCTGATGTGGTTATATCGTGGGTGTCATGGGTGCAGGCTTGTCACGCGTTCCGCTATCCGACATGGGGCGTACTACTTTTCGGACTAGATAAACCCCCGACTACAGAAGCTGTGTCCTACAAGCATATATGAACTGGAATCGGTTCTGTCGATTTGATTCATTTGGAAACATGTGGCTCAAGACGTTTGAGGCCTTCGAGGGGTGCGGGATACCGATCAAGCTTGCCAACACGTACAAGATGAAGATAATATCGGACACCGACGTCAAGACGGATCCCATCGACGCGCAAAAGATTGCAAACGCGCTGCACGTGGGGATTATCCCAGAATGCTACGTGGCACCATCGGATTTGCGCGATGTCAGGGAACTGCTCAGGTACAGGATAAGCATGGTTCAGGCAAGGACTGCCCTGATCAACTACACGCACGGCTTGCTTGACAAGTACGACGTGATGCCAGACGTCTCAAGGATGCACAGCAAAAAGGCCATCAGGCTGCTTTCGCAGATACGCCTTAAGAAACCAAATGACAACATGATCCTGCAAAACTGCGTCAAAAGGATTGCACATGCCACAGAGCAGATATCTGGCATCGAGGCAGAGATAGACAGGCAGGCCGCAGTCAACGAGGATGTGAAACTGCTGATGAGCATGACTGGCATAGAGGCGTTTGCCGCGATGCTGCTGGTATCTGAGATTGGCGGCATCACCAGGTTCAAGACCGCAGACAGACTGGTCTCATGGACCGGGATGTGTCCGCGAGTCTACCAGTCCGGCAACGTGACGCACCACGGCCGCATGAAAAAGGCGTCAAACCGAAGGGTAAACTGGATAATGATCCAAGCAGCCAACGTGGCAGTGCGCCATGATGACAGACTGAAGTGGTTCTATCAAAATGCCAAGACAAGGCACGGTGGCAACCACCCGATTGCCATAACACACGTGGCAAACAAGATGGTGAGGATCATCTGGAAGATGCTGACTGCCAAGGAACCATACGAGTCCCATGACGCAAGCAGATATGCCAAAAAGATGAAAAGAATGAAGAAGATTCTGCAGTAGGTGCACGGGGCGGACTGGCCAGCTAGGCTGGCCCGCACCAGTACATTTTCTGCAATCCAATTCCTAGCGCTAGCTTTAAAGTTGTACGCGCGTAACCTAGGCGTGGATCAGAAGTCAGACGGAATCAACGCTTGACTATGACCGGATGTTTTAACATAGGTGGTTATGCCTGTAGGACACAGCCTCTGTAGTCGGCTGTGTCCTACTAAGATATACCTGTCCAATAGCAAGGCATATTGATCTGAGGATCGCGGGCCCGCCAAGTGTCTGAAAGGAAACGCGATCAACGACAGTACGACCTGATTCAGCAATACCTGCCCGGTCTAATCCTCAACACGATTCTGAAAATAGCCAACGACCTGGGCGACCCGTATACTGCCAGGCCCAGCCTGGGCGGCATGACTGCATATCCGCCTAGGGCCATGGCCGCAGTGTGCATAGTCATGGAGGCCGAGCGCAAGACCTATCGCAAGATGGTCGGCCATCTCCGAAACAACCGCGACACCGTCGCGAAGATCGGACTGCGCAAGATTCCCTCCAAGAGCACCATTGCCCGCGCCTACGGCCTCATTCCGGATCGGTACCTGGCGGAGGTGCACCGCAGGGTCATCTGCGAAATATCTGCAGGATCGGTGGCAGGAGACAGCACAGGATACTCTGACAGCAGCTTCGTCAGGTGGTATGACGTGCGGACCGACAGCGTGAAAACCAAGAGGGGTTGGGTCAAGCTCCACAGCATCATCGATATACAGACGAGGGTGGTGCTTGACTACCTCGTGACGGCCAGCAACGTGGCTGACATCATTGGACTGCGAAGCATGCTGGCCAGATTTGAGGGGGGTGCGGGCCACTTCTGCCTGGATTCGGCCTACCTTGCAAGGGATGTGTGCAGCGCGATATCGAAGATGGGCATGGTGCCGCGCATCAAGCCGAAATCCAACACGATTCACAACGCCTTTGGAAGCCAGGCGTGGCGCGAGATGGTAGACCTGTCCGTGCAGGATCCGGACACGTTCAAGTCGGAGTACCACCAGCGCAGCATCATAGAGGCGGTGTTTGGCGCCATCAAGAAGATGTACGGAAACCACACGCGCTGCCACAAGCCGGAGAACCAGTGCAAGGAGATTGCAATTCGGATAATCTGCTACAACATAGAACTCGTGGCCAGATCGAAGGCAAGGGACGGCAGGCTCACACCGAAGATGATCGCTACCATGACTGCATGACCGGCGCGGCCTCCACCGCGCCTACCCAGCGGAGCCTGCGCATCATGCCTTGGGACGGGGGCGATTTTATGGTTTCCGGATGATCAGTGAAGCGGAGCTGCCACAATGTCTGCGAATTATGAGACGGCCGGTGTCTCAGCCACCAAGCAGGGAGTGGTGGCTTTTATTCATAGGACACAGCCGACTACAGATAAATGCTTAATAGTTTGATATATTGAACATATTTGTACGATGCAGAATGAAACGCAAAAGCAATCGGTTATTGTTAGTTTTGACATAGAAAAGCCTCGGGCATCATGGAGTCATTTGCCAAAGAGGTTAGCAACGTCGGGCGGGGGGTGTTAGGCGTGCGCGTCTTTGGAGTTGCGCTACTGTCTATAGCTGTTCTGCTTGCGGGAGCCGCCTCGATCGATTTGGCATACGCGGCCGAATACCCTACACCATACCGGCAGTTGAGTGAGGGGGTTGCCGCAGAGGCCGTTCAGTGCAACGAGCCAAGGGATCTCTACATACGCAACTCTGATTCCCCCGTCTGTATTACCCAGTCCACGTACGACACCCTCGTAGGTCAAGGCGTGGATCTGGAGATTCCAACGCTGGCGAGCCTGATAAGCTCGATACAGGATGCTGGGTCCGAGGAGAGCCAACAGATAGTGAAGGCGGCAATCCGAATGTATGACATCGATCCGGAGGGCGCGCTTGACGCGATCAACTCACTGTCGGATCCCGGCATTGCACACTATCCGTATGTAATTGATCCGGAGACGAGGACTCTTGTGGCCGACGGTTCGGATCCCGAACAGGCCGGCAAACTGGCTCCGATCTTTGGGGAGTTTGCGACTAATCCGGCGGACGAGATAATCGACCGCCTGCAGGCAGGCGATGGCATCTGGGAGGACTACACATCCTTGGATCCAGAAACCGGCAACGACCAGCTCAAGCGTTCGTGGCTTGTACTGCACGACGGCTATGTCTTTGGTGCGGGTTACTATTATTCGATAGAGGAGAAGATGGTTATCGGAATCCAGAATTCCATCGATCTGCTCAAGTCGGAGGGCGAGGGGGCGTTTGAGATCATCAACACGGCAAGCGACAGGGGAAAGTACGCGACGATCTTCGATCCTGTTGCCGAGGTGGAACTGGCTAACTCGAGACAGCCTCACAGGGTAGGCGGCCCATCTCCACCGGTGCCCATACCATGGACAGACTTTGCGAAGATACTCCGAGCTACCGAGGAGCCCATCTGGGCATACGTACTGATCATCAACCCCGCGACCGGTGAACCCTCTCAGGCGACTGGCTTGTTTGACGATTACGACAAGTACCTTCTGGCAAACGGGTACACATACCCGGCCGAAGATAAGGTCAAGCGCATAGTGGACGAGACCATCGCGATGTACGATGCAGACAAGGAGAACACATTTGGGCTCATTTCCAAAGCGTCACTTGATCCACACTATCCGTTTGTGATAGACCCGGTAACCAAGAAGATTCTGGCTCATGGCTCGAACCCTGCAAGGGTGGGCGCCAGTTCCCTGTTCTTTGATGATATTACCGACAGGCCGTTTGATGAGATCATTGCCGAGTTGGAAACCGATGGCAGCGCTTGGGCAAAGTACCTGTACCCGTATCCGGGCACCGACTACACCGAGGAGAAACTCTCTTGGCTCGTAATGCACGACGGGTACATCTTCGGGGCAGGATACTATCAGTCTGCGTTCATTGCGCATCCAGACGCACTGATTGGCGATTCCCCGTTCCCCTCTATCTTCGACACGGCAGACGACGAATACCTGGTGTACTCTGGAGACACGGTACTGGACGACCCGTTTGCCTCCTCCACGCACAAGCCCACGCGCGTGTGGGCAGACTTTGGCGTCGTCGACCTTCCACCCCTGGCATTTGAGCCACGCAACCACGAATTTGATATGGTGAACGGCAACGCCCTCCAGGGCGTATTCATTCCGCATCTTGCCCCCTTCATAAAGCAGGAAGTGGCCCCGAACCTCAACGACCCGTCCCTCCTCTTCCGTTATGTTGCGCTGCTGCTCAACGGCGCGTTTGACGCCGTCGCTCCATATCACGAGACTGCCGTCGGAGTCAGCTCTCGCATGGAGCACCGCCCGTCCTCGGAATATGAGACAAACGAGAATCCCAATACCGCCGTGATGCATGCCGCATACCGCATGATGCTTGAGTTTGCGCCGCAGCGCGCCGATGGTTGGAGAGACATGATGACGGTTCACGGCTTCGACCCGGACGATGAGAGTGGCCTCGATCTTGACTGTAGCGTGACCCAGGACGTGTCATCGCCGGTGGCGGTGGGCAACTTTGCGGCAAAGTGCGTGCTTGACGCACACAGGCACGACGGCTTCAACCAGTTCGGGCTTGAGACCGACGGAGTTCCGTTCGGCGACACCACAGGATACGTCTCCGTAAACACGCATGACATGCTCAACGATCCCTCCCGCTGGCAGCCTCTGATAGCACCCAATCTACAGGGCGAGCTCGTCCCGCAAACGTTCGTTACGCCCCAGTACGCCAATATAGAACCATTCTCGGACTTTGATCCGCGTTCTGTCCGCGTGCCGCCTCCGACCAACAGCAACCACGCAGACGCGGAGACCTACAAGGCACAGGTGGACACGGTGATCGAGGCCACCCACAACATAACAGACGAGCAGAAGATGCTTATAGAATTCTTCGACAACAAGCTCCGCGGATCGCTGTTCCGGCCCACTCTCAGCAACCACCAAAACACGGTCGACTTTGTGCAGTGGGACTTTTTGGTCAACATGGCCAACTACGACGCCGGCATAGTGGTATGGCAGGAGAAGGCCCGCCACGATGCAGTGCGCCCGGCCTCGGCAATCCCATACGTGTACGGCGACGAGTTGATAAAGGCCCGTGGCCCGCCCGGAGGGGATCCAGTGGAGGTTCCAGCCAGCGAGTGGACGACCTACGTCAACACGGCAAACCATCCGGAGTACCCGTCGGCAACCGCCTCCTTCTGCGCAACCGATGCGGTTGTGTGGAGGCTTTACAGCGGCACGGACGAGATAGGCAAGTATGTCAACATGGATGGCGAGCTGGTGGGAGCATACGAGGGAGTGCGCCCGGCCGGTTCGGCGGCATGGGAACCGGGACAGACGCCGGTAGAGGACGTCCACCTGGGCTTTGATTCTTGGAGTGAGTACGCGGAGGAGTGTGGCGCCAGCCGCGTCTGGGCCGGAGTCCACTTTTGGCCGTCTGTGCAGGTGTTAGATGAGATAGGCGAAGTCGTGGGCACGGCCTCCTTCAAGTATTGGGAGTCCCTGATGCTCGGCGAGGCTCCGCTCAGGGGAGAGTTCAAGCCACTGGAGCCGGATCCGCTCCTTGACGAGCCGTTCTGGGCTGGTCGCTAAACGATGCCTGCATTCGGCGTGGGCGGGTAATGGCAAAAAGCAAAAGAAGAATAGTCATTCTCGGAGGCGGGTTTGCAGGAACAGGGTGCACCAGAAAGCTGGAATCGTACTTTCGGAACGACGAGAGTATCGAGATGGTCCTGATAAGCGAGGACAACTTTCTCCTGTCTACCCCCATGCTGCCGCAGGTGGCCTCTGGCATGGCAGAGGCAAGGCACATCATAACGCCGATCAGGGCAATCTGCAAAAAGACGACGTTCTATGAAGGCCAGGTAAGAAGCATAGATCCACACGGAAGGATTGTAAACCTGCGCAGAACCGGCAGAAAGCGCGGGATCGGTGTCCGTTATGACTTTCTCGTCATCGCGCTGGGAAGCAAGACCAACTTCTTTGGCATGAAAGACGTTGAAAAGCACGCGCACACGATGAAGACGCTCAATGACGCCCTGGTACTAAGAAACAAGACCATGGACATGCTTGAGCAGTCAGAAACTGAATTCGATCCAATCCACAGGAAAAGCATGCTGACGTTTGTGATTGTGGGCGGCGGGTTTGCGGGAATCGAGACCGCCGGGGAGCTGATGGATCTGCTGATAGATGCCAGAAAGCACTACCCGGGCATCCGTGAGGATCACATAAGCGTCATAGTGGTAGAATCAGGCCCTACCATAATTCCAGGGTTCGGCGAGAAGCTGGCAAAGTTCGCCTATGGGGCGGTAGTAAAGCGCGGAATAGACATCAGGCTAAACTCCGCAGTTACCGGTTTTAACGGGATAGAGGCCACCATAAAAAAACTGCGTGGCGAGGGGGCCGGACAGGAGGAGGTAGTCAGAACCAACACGCTGGTGTGGACTGCCGGCGTAGCAGCGGCCGATGCGATAAGAAATTCAATGCTCAAGACCGAGAGGGGAAAGCTGGTTGTAAACGAGTTTCTCGAGTTGTCTGGCTTTCCGGGGGTTTTTGCAGCAGGAGACTGCGCGCTGTGCATCAATCCCGAAACAAAGCGGCCGTTTCCCCCGACGGCCCAGATAGCGGAGGCCCAGGCAAAAACCGCGGCCGCTAACCTTCACGCGCTGATAAGAAACAAGAAAAAGGCAAAGTTTGATTACAGGGCAAAGGGCCACATGGCAATAATTGGAAAGCGCGCCGGCATTGCGACGTTCATGGGCAGAAACATTGTGGGTTTTTGGGCATGGATTCTGTGGAGGAACATGTACCTCTCAAGAATACCGGGGACGGAGAAAAGGATCAGAGTGCTCCTAGACTGGACGATTGACCTGTTTTTTGGCAGGGATGTGTCAAGAATGGATGTCATGAAAAAGCCCCGGAGTGTGGGGTTCAGGGAGACCGAGGAGCAGGACATCTGGTAGCCGTCCGAGCGCGCGCCGTGTAGGCCAAATGCGGCATCTGCATGCACACCGGGCGTTGTCCAACCGGCGAGCGCGTTACTGCGCGGGAGTCGCATGCGAAAGAACCCTGACATGGGATTGCGGCGCGCATAATCTGCCACAACACAGAACAGGTGGACGGATCCTGAGACATGATCCGCAATTAAGAATCGGGTCTTCGATGCCCATAATCTTACAGATGTGCGCTCCAAAGCATGCAACTTTCGTATGATTATGCCAAAGATCGTGCTCTAATGTGCCTGCGTGCTAATTACGAATCACATCTCTGGACAAGACGGCAGGCCCGCACACAAAACGATCGCCGCAACGGCATCCCGGCAGGCGCGGTGGAGGTCGTGCCGTATGCGGGGGAGCCTGCGCATCGTATCGCTGAACTTGTGGGATTCCGCGGTATCTGTTAGGCCGGGAAGGCCGGCAAAATGCCACAAACTCGGAGGATTTGCGAATGTCTGGCGCCGCCTCACAGGGGTGATGTGCTGTGAAGATTTGTCCGCCGATCTGGAAACTATAGGAACGGGTATTGCGGACTCTTGGGAGTTCCCCGCCGCGTGGAGCCGCGGGCCGAACTGCCGCCTGGAGGCGGCAAAACGTGCCTAAACGACGCGGACAGGAATGGAGGTTCACATATCCATCAGTTTGAGGGCCACCGTTCTACCGACCACCACGCCATCTTCGTTGAGCTCATCGGCTGCGGTAAGGGTGGTTGGGAATTCGGTTCCGTCCTTTCTGAGCATCCATATCACGGCCGCATCGCGGTATCCTGCCCTCCAGTTCTCCATATTTGCATGCAGGTTGCCCTTGCTTCTGGGAGCCGTGTGCTCATAAAGGCTGATTCCGATGACCTCGTCTTTTGTGTAACCCAGATTGTCCAGATAGGACTGGCTGCAGTTCACTATCGTGCCGATGTAGTCTACGGACCTGCGCAGGATATCAGGATCCTCGTAGTCATCCCTCGAGTCGACATCGTACAGATCCTGCATCGCCTTGATGACGGAGACATCTCTCATGTCCACGTCCATCCCGATCACTTCGTTGTTTTGATACCTCTTTCTGACTACCTGTAGCACGTCAATGACATCTCCCCCCTTTGTCATCAGCTTGTTTTTTTTGGAGATGTTTGTAGCGGGCGTATCCCTCCATTTGGCAATCCGTGCCACCATCTCCTTGCGGTACCTTTCCGTCGTGTGATCCAAGACGGAGGCGCCGATTACCTCCTCTACGGTGTATCCCAACCTCATGGCATAGTGCATGTTGCAGTCCCGAATTATGCCATCTATGTCTACGGATCGGTACAGTATGGGTATCGTCGCTTGTACGTTCACCATGCTTGTGTGTGGAAATATCTAGATATGTGTTGCGAGGAATAAGTTTGTGTGTGGGATCCAGAAAGCAGTTCCCCCCTCACGCCGCATGATACTCCTCCCCTGTCTGCTCGTCAATAACGGCCTCTCCCTTTGGAGGCATCTTGCGCACAAACGCCTGGGCGGGTGTCTCCCGCTCGTCCCTGTTCAGTGACATGTGCGGCCTGTCATAATTGTACCACTGCATGAACAGATCTATGGGATCGCTCTTGCGCATCAGTATTGCCTCAAACTCGGGCAGCTTGCGCTGGATCTCTCCGTGCAGCCTCTCCAGCTTGCCGTTGGTCTGCGGGTGCTTGACGCGCGACAGAATCTGGTGGATTCCCAGCCCGACCAGCCTCTTCTCGAAATCAGACGCCCCCTTCCTCTTTGCCTCTGACGCGTTGGCATAGAACTGGGAGTCGTGGCCGATCATTATCGAAGCCGACTTGCCGTGGTTCTTTATGGCCCCCTCCAGCACGGCCAGCGCGTTCTCCGTAGTGGCATGCTCAAACGCCCCGTACCCGGTGACAAACCGCGAGGCGTAGTCCTCATAGCACAGGAACCACCTGCCGTCGTCTGACAGCTTGAAGTCCGTGTGCCGCATGGAGTTGGAGTAGGTGCGCTAGTAGCGAACCCACTTCCGTCTCTGGCTCTTCTTTGGCTGCCCGGATGCCAGATGCTCGTACCTCAATATCTTGTGTATGGCGCTGTGGGGGATATTTATTCCGGTGCTGTCCCTTATGCCGTCCTGCATGCCTGTAGCCCTCAAGTGCTCCCTGTAGCGGACAGAGAGCACTGCAGAGCGCTCCCGGCGGTCCGGGAGGCCGTTCTCGGGTCTGCCCATGCGTGCAGGATAGAGTATCTTGCCGGCATCCGCGTGCTTGTACCGGACCCAGAGCTTCTTGACCCAGCGCGTAGATACGTCCATGGTCTGGGCAACATGGTTGGCGGTGGCCCCCTTTCGCTTCTGGGCTATGATCCACCTTACCTTGGATTCATCTAGTTTTTTCATTACACGAACCCTTCGGCCGCCTATATGTCTCCACAGCCTGGCGTATCCTGGCCGGATCCGAGCGCCTTCATTCCCGGTAAGGGAAACGCTCACACTGCCTTTCAGGCGTTTTGCTCCTTCCGGCAGGAGGTGAACTACTTTTTGGACTAGATACCGCCGCTCTTCCCAAAAATAATATATGTATATCAATATCTCAAGTTTCCGTTATGTACTCGGACAAGCTTGACGAATTCTCACAGCGGATGAGGCAGACATCCGAGGCAGGCGGCGAGGAGCGCATACTGGCCCAGCACGGCAAGGGCAAGCTTACCGCCAGGGAGAGGATCGGCCTTTTGCTTGACGAGGGAAGCTTTGTGGAGATAGACTCCTTGGTGACGCACCACTACCACGAGTTTGGCATGCAGAAGAAAAAGTTCTACGGCGACGGCGTAGTCGGGGGCTACGGCAATGTCGACGGCAGACAGATCTATGTCTTTGCCTATGACTTTACCGTGCTGGGGGGAACCCTCAGCCAGATGGGGGCCAAAAAGATCACAAAGCTCATGGATCACGCCCTTCGCAACGGATGCCCGATAATCGGCATCATGGACTCGGGAGGCGCAAGAATCCAGGAAGGAATCATGAGCCTTGACGGCTTTGCAGACATCTTTTACCACAACCAGCTGGCGTCCGGTGTCATTCCACAGATTACCGCCAGCACAGGCCCGTCTGCCGGCGGCTCGGTATACTCGCCCGCGATGACTGACTTTGTAATTATGGTGGAGAAGGCAGGCACCATGTTCGTTACGGGGCCCGACGTGGTAAAGACGGTTGTGGGCGAGGACATCTCCTTTGAGGATCTGGGCGGAGCAGTGACCCACGGCACCAAGAGTGGTGTGGCGCACTTTGTGGCGCAGAGCGAGTACCAGTGCATGGACTACATCCGGAAGATACTCTCCTTTATGCCACAGAACAACACGCAGGAGCCGCCCCGGGTAAAGACCGGCGACGACCCCAACAGGATGGACCACAACCTGATCAAGATAATGCCCGACAACCCGCTCCAGCCATACGACATGAAGGAGATCATAAGCTCCATCGTGGACGATCACGAGTTCTTTGAGGTACACGAGCTCTTTGCGCCAAACATTGTCGTGGGGTTTGCGCGCATGAACGGCAGAACGGTGGGCATAGTGGCAAACAACCCGCTGCACCTGGCGGCCGCACTGGATATCGACTCCTCGAACAAGGCGGCGCGCTTTATCAGGCTCTGCGACTCGTTTAACATACCGATAATTACGCTGGTGGATACCCCGGGATACATGCCGGGCTCAGATCAGGAACACCACGGAATCATCAGGCACGGGAGCAAGCTGCTTTATGCATACTGCGAGGCCACCGTGCCCAAGATCACACTGGTCATAGGAAAGGCCTACGGCGGGGCATACATCGCCATGGGAAGCAAGAACCTGCGGACCGACATCAACTACGCGTGGCCTACCGCCCGGTGTGCAGTCCTGGGGGCAGAGGCGGCCGTCCGCATAATGAACAGAAAGGATCTGGCCGCGTCGAAAGATCCCGAGACCCTGAAGAAAGACCTGATCGACAACTTTGCATCCAAGTTTGACAACCCCTATGTCGCCGCCTCCCACGGAACCGTGGACTCGGTGATCGATCCCGCCCAGACCCGACCCATGCTCATCAAGGCACTGGAGATGCTTACCAACAAGCGCGACCAGCATCTGCCAAGAAAGCACGGAAACATCAACCTGTGATTAAATTGATCGAGAAAGTTCTTATCGCAAACAGAGGCGAGATTGCCCTCCGGGTAATCCGAACCTGCCGGGCGCTTGACGTCAAGACCGTGGCCGTCTTCTCAGACGAGGACTATGACTCCATGCACGTCAAGCAGGCAACAGAGGCGTACCACATAGGCGAGGGCGCGCCGGCAAAGTCGTACCTGAACCAGGAGAAGATACTTGACGTGATACTCTCGTCGGGCGCCGACGCGGTGCACCCGGGGTATGGATTCCTCTCCGAGAATGACGACTTTGCACTGGCATGCGAGAAGCGCGGCATCAACTTCATCGGCCCCGCCGCTGACTCGATGAGGCTCTGCGGCGACAAGATGGGATGCAAGGCGGCAATGCTCAAGGCCAGCATCCCCACGGTGCCCGGAAGCCCGGATCTTGTCAAGGATGCAGACGAGGCTGCCGGGATTGCAAGCGAGATCGGCTATCCGGTGCTGCTCAAGTCGGTGTACGGCGGCGGCGGACGCGGAATCCGACTTGTAAACAGCGAAGGGGATCTGCGGGATGCCTTTGATACCGTGACAGCCGAGTCCATAGCTGCCGTGGGCAAGTCCGCAATCCTGGTGGAGAAGTTCCTCCAGAAGACCCGCCACATCGAGTTTCAAATGGCCCGTGACAGCCGCGGCAACGCAGTCCACATATTTGAGAGGGAGTGCTCCATCCAGCGCCGCAACCAGAAGCTCATCGAGCAGACACCGTCCCCGGTGATGGATCAGGAGACCCGGGACAGGATAGGCGAACTAGTGGTTCGTGCAGCCAACGCCGTGGACTACACCAACCTGGGCACCGCGGAGTTTCTGCGCGCCGACTCGGGGGACTTTTACTTTATCGAGATCAACGCCCGCCTTCAGGTCGAGCACCCGATCACCGAACTCGTGTCGGGCCTGGATCTGGTCAAGCTCCAGCTGGACATCGCCAACGGCGAGCCTCTCCCCTTCAAGCAGAAGGATCTCGTGATGAACGGGTACGCCATAGAGTGCAGAATAAACGCCGAGGACACGTTTCTGGACTTTGCCCCCTCGACCGGTCCCGTGCCTGATGTGACCGTGCCCTCGGGGCCCGGCGTGCGGTGCGACACGTATCTGTATCCCGGATGCACCGTATCATCGTTCTACGACTCACTGATGGCCAAGCTGTGCACCTGGGGCCAGACCTTTGAGGAGTCCAGACTGAGAATGCTGGGCGCGCTCAGGGACTTTTACATATCCGGCGTCGAGACATCGATTCCGTTGTACCGAACGATTCTGGACACCGAGGAGTACAAACGCGGCCAGCTCACCACCGACTTCCTGAAGCGGTACGGCATTATAGACCGGCTGTCTGCAGACATCAAGTCCAGAGTGCGGGAGGGCGCCAATGCGGCCCTGGCAGCGGCAATAATCCACTCCGAGTATCTGGGAGCCAGGGTTGATGCCCCTGCACCAAACCCGTGGAGGTACGCACCTGGGTAGTGACATGGATTACAAGATAGAAGACGTCGGAACCTTTGCCGGCAGCATAGTGAAGAACCTCGGCAGCGGAAGCTACACAATCAGGATCAACGACACCGAGCACTCGTTGAAGATAATTAGCATGGATGCCAGGGGGGTTGAGTTTGTGCTGGATCGGGGCTACCACCGGGCGGTGTACCTGGAGAGATCCACTGCCGAGTTTGGCATCAATGTGGATGGCACCACGGTAAAGGTGGGAATGCACCCGGATCTGGACGCCATAGTGTACAAGAACTCCGGCGCCGGCGGACAGGCAAACTCACAGCTGGTATTGAGGAGCCAGATACCTGGCAAGGTGGTCTCGATTGCAGTCGATGTGGGCACGATGGTGGAGAAGGGCGACGTAGTCTGCACTTTGGAGTCCATGAAGATGCAGGTGGGCATCAAGGCACACAAGGCGGGTACCGTAAAGTCCATCAAGGCCAGTGTCGGCAACAGCGTCGCCAAGAACGACACCATCGCCGAGATCGAGTAAAAACAGATTCAAATAAAACCGGTATTGGGCGCGTGCCCTAGCCGCTCTTCAGATATCTTTTGATCTCTTCATAGTCTGGCTCGTTTAGCGGACTCTCCGAGACCCACTTGTATCCGATCCTGCCGTCCTCGTCTATGATAAAGACCGATCTCTTTGCCGCGTCGTATCCCTTGATGTGCAGCAGGTCCGGCATCAGCACGTCGTAGTCCCGTATGGTCTTGCTCTTGTAGTCTGCCAGCACGGGAAAGTCAAACCCGTGTTTCTCCGCAAACGCCTTGTTTGCAAAGGGGCCGTCGTTGCTGATGGCAACAACCTGCGCATCCAGATCCTTGATCTCGTCCCGGGAGTCCTTAAACGTGCACAGCTCCCGTTCGCAGACCGGCGAGCTTGCGGCAACAAAGAACGACAGCACTATCTTCCTCCCTCTAAACTCGTCCAGGGTTCTCATCTTCATATCTGTATCTGGGAGCTCAAAGTCGGGTGCGGCATCTCCTACATTCATGGCATTTCTGCATTATGTGTCATATTAAGAACTTTTGTAACTGCTGGCCTTTGATCGCGGGTAAGCGTTCGTGCCCATTCTCAGATCAGTGCCTATGGGCATGGCCTGCATGGCAGCGGTTGGGCGCGAACGCCCACATGCAGCTAATCATGCATATGATCCCCACTAATCCCTTGCAAGAACCTATATCCGACCACAAGCATGCATATACATGCGCAAGAACCAGATGGTCACGCTGGCAGTGTCTATAGCTATCTTGGCTCTTTCGGTAATCGCCTCGCAGCCGACCAATCCCGCAAACCGTGCCCTGACCTCGCTGGCGGATGCAATATTGCCTGCGGGCGAAGGTGACTATACCGAGCTTCTCGAGGCCCTTGATGCGTATGCCGGTGGCTCGGTTACCCCCGATGCCGATCGCTTTGTCATGAAGGTAGTTGAGGACACGATACGCGAATATGATCTTGACAGAGAGGGCACCTTGGAGCGCATAACGGCCCTTGAGGCTGACTACGAGGAGTATCCGTTTGTGCTTGATACTGAAAGCAGAACCGTCATAGCCCATGGGGCGCTGCCGGAACGGATCGGGATGCCATCTCTGCTGTTCTCTGACGATGCCGACAGGCTGGCCGGTGATGTCCTGTCCGAGCTGCTGGAAGGCGGAGAGGGCACCGGTGTGTGGGTGGAATACCTGCTATTTGACGTCAACCTCGCCAACGATCAGCTCAAGCGCTCCTGGCTGGTCTTGCATGACGGCGTCGCCTTCGGCGCCGGACACTACTTCCCAGCCGAGCTCCGGGTCAAGCAGGAGGTAGACAAGGCCATCTTTATGTACGATTTCCAGAAGGATCTTGCGTTTGACTACATCAACAGCTTGGCAGAAGTTCCATATCCGTACTATGTGGCGGTGATAGACATCAAGTCGGCAGAGGTCAGGGCCCACGGCGCATTTCCGGAAGAGACTGTCGGAACCAAGGTCAGCCAGTCACGCGAGGGACTGACGGATCTGGAGTACGGTGACGCCTTCTGGCTGTACGTGCAGAACAAGAACCCAATGACCGGCCTGACAGACCAGAAACGCGTCTGGGTGGTGTCTCACGACGGGCACTACTTCTCATCAGGGTACTATTACTATGCAGAGGACAAGTCCAATTTCACTGTAGACCGAGCGGTGGATCTCTATGTGGAGCTGGGCAGGGATGAGGCATTTTCCCAAATCACCTCCTTGGAGTCCAGCGATCCGTACTATCCCTTTGTTGTAGATCCGACTACCAGAAAGGTCGTGGCGCACGGAGCATTTCCGCATCTGGTCGGGGTGGACTCTGTACTGATCGCCACGGATGAAAACATAGCCGCCCTGCAGGCAAACACGATCGCATGGACAGACTACGAGTTTGAGAACCCTCGCACCGGCGAGCTTGAGCATAAGAGGACGCACATGCGCCTTCACGACGGGTACATCTTCGGATCCGGATTTTACTTCACTACGTTTGGCGTCTCGGCGGGAGGATGATGCTCTTCCGTATGGCGCATGGCGCTCCACTGCGAAGCGAAGAATGCGTCTGGGGGCTGCCGGCTGCGCGGGACCACCTGCGCCTATAGCCTGAAGCCCAAGGCCGGTTAACACAAGAGGCACCATGCGCCTATATGTACGCCTGGTGCGGCTCCTCAAGCAAGCGCCGTGTAAGCGCTCACGCCCCCTTAATCCACGCCTAACTGCCACCATGCAGGCATACCTGTGGGCACGGATCGAGAATGGACGTGAACGCATACCTGCGGGCAACCCATTGGGATACATTCTCACGTCCATGATGCACCTGGGCGTAAAAACACACGACGGTGTGCAAAACTGTGCTTAGTTTTGATCTGAACCTAAGGATGCACTACTTGAGGTAACAGGTTACGTTCAGCACGAGGTCAATTTCAGTAACCATGGTGATCTAAATCCTGCCACACCCAAATCACTCCGTTGTCAAACCCAGAGATCAAGATACTGCGAGACGAGCTGGCCAGGATAATAGCGGGGAACCAGAAGAGGGACCTGCTAATTGAGGAACTGATGCGTGCGCTGGAGGAGGAGAAGCGGGCAATGGCGGAGGTGATCATGGAGAATGACTCCCTCAAGAGACGCCTGAAGATCTACGAGAACCCCCACGCCCGCCGTCGCACGGCAGCGTGCCTGCACAGCAAAAGAAGGCGCGCTCTGCAAAAGGGATCAAGCCGTCCGGCCGGACCGCAGAAAAGACGGGCGGAACACATGCCCGCTAATGCTTTTATTGCTGCACCGGCTTGAAATTGTATGATATGCCCATTTAGTTCCGCACCCGCCCCTCAGATATGTGGACGGGACAGGCCGGAAGGGAGAAATGCATGAACACGTTCGGCATGAGCAAGGACATGGTCCGAGTGCTCAACAGACTCAACTCACAGTCGATATCTGAGAGAAGGGAGGATGACGAGATACCGCCTGATGAAGCAGGGGTCGGGGACATAAAACCTCACAGTCCGCGCATGTTTGCAATAACAGAAGACAGCGCGGTATTCCTCAACATACTGGTTCGCAGCGCTGGATTCGCCAACGTGCTTGAGGTAGGCATGTCTGTAGGATACTCGACCATATGGTTCGCCGAAGCCGCAGGGCACAACGGGGGCAGAGTAACTACGATAGAGCGTACCCCGTCAAAGATAACCAGGGCGCAAGCGAATATCGCCGAAGCAGGAGTCTCGAACGTAACCATACTTGAAGGCACGGCGCTAGACACCATGCGCGGCATGGACGAGGAATTTGATTTTGTACTTATTGATGCTGACAAGGGGAACGCACCCAAATACTTTGATCTTGCCCTAAGCATGCTCAGGCCCGGTGGGATGATAGCGGTTGACAATATGACATATCCGGCCAGGTATCGGAGCATGATGGACGCGCTGGCGCGCCATATTCGCTCAATACCGCAAGTCCGCACCGTAACCGTTCCCATCGGGAACGGCATAGAGATATCCACAAAGTTATCTTAAGCGGGGCTCCCCTGCCGGTACTGCAGCATCCCGTAAGTCTGCCGCCTATCGGCGCACCGCTCCATGACATCCGCGCTTGCACCTTTCTACAGGGCATCCGGCCCTGCCAAACGCGGAGTCACGCGTACCCAACCGCAGGCACGCGCGTGAACCGTATCTGCGATCTTCACCGGGGTATCGACCCGCCATGTGGCCTGGAACGAGTCGGACACATATCCGTTCGCGACCATTCCCCAACACCGCCTTCGTCCTTTTGCTGGAACTGGGCCGAAGTTAACTAAACTGGTCCCTCAACCCAACGTATGTGCTGCGGACTCGTCGGCCAGGTGCTACTTTTGAGGGCGGCCCAGGCAATCTGACGGGAACGGTTCGGAAGATTTGGACACCAGGTGCCTGCCTTTTGACTGCGCATGGGTCTTGGCAGGATCAGAAGCAGGAGTTGCAGTGAATTACGGCAGGCCGCAGTACCGTGATGCCTATCATGAATGCCAGATAGATGAGCGTCCCCACTTGAGTTGCGATCAAAATCATCTTGAGCCTCTTTGGGTCCATGGCAGTAGAGAATCTTGAACCCACTATCCCACCGATCATTCCGGCCGATCCCATGACGCCAAGAAGTATGAAGTTCATGTTGCCCTGGGCAAGATGCGCCAAAACACCGCATACGCCAATTACGGCCGAGAACGCCAGAGTGGTTCCGATCAACATCTTCGGATCCCCCTTAACCACGTGAACCAGCGAGCCCAGTATGATGCTGGCAAATATTATGCCCATCAGACCGCTCAGTGATCCGACGACGAGGCCGGTCAGGTATTGCCTTACGTGCCGTCCCGTACCGGTCTGCTGGATCTCCTGAGAATCCACCTTTGCGATCCCACTGCGGCCTATGCGGTAGATGCTCCATGCCATCGATATTGCTATCATTACCAGCACTAACAGGCTGGGAAGCAGGACGGTAAAGAACGATGCTACGACACATCCTGCGACCCCTGTACTTGCCATAGTAAGGAATGCCTTACGGTGTATGTGGCCGGCTTTAATGTATGAGAGAGCAGCACTCACCGTGACCATCGCAGTAATGCCGATGGTTGTTCCCACGGCCGCCGGCACCGAAGACTCGACATGGGCAACGACCGTAAAGCGCCCCAGATTGAGGCCCGACATACTGGTGATGGCTCCCATAAAAAGGCTGACGGCGCCCACGACTGCGATATCGAGCAGCTCTACCATAACCGATAGAAACAGGCGTCCCTTGTTAATTTTGTGTCGGAGACGGGAATATGCGTTTCGGCTCAACACAAAGATCTATGGCTGCCCGGTAGGCGAGCCCGCATGCCCAATCTGAATGCCAAGCTGCTACGGGATGAGCTGGCCAAGATAATCGGTGGAACATGGCCAAGGAGAAGAAGGGGGAGCGGCGCCAACAAAACCCTGTGGGGAGACGAGGCCGCAAGAGAGGCTGTAGGGGCTACGCGATCAGCCGCAAGGCCACACAGACCATCCGGAGCGGTTCCCAAAGATGCGTATCCTGCAGCAGCCACAACCTGACGGCGGTAAGCGCTGCCGGTAATGACGTGATCGACATACCCGCCATGCACCGTATTCTTCACTGGGTGATGTCTGCCAGGGGTGCAGCTTGGTGTCCAGATTGGGCATGTGGGCTCACCGATCGTGGCGTTTATAGATCTCTGTGCCGAGCCAAGACGTGTTAGATTTTTCTGCATACGTTTTTATATTATTCTCAGAGCTTCAAAGCTACCTTGGTGGGCGAAGTCGCAGGTAGTTATAGTACAATCCTGATGATGTTTGGCTTTGCCGTTGTCGCCACGGCGCCCGCGCTGCTGATATCGAGGATAGTGGCTCCGCGCAGGAGGCACAATCCGGTCAAGTTCCTTCCCATGGAGTGCGGCCAGGTTCCCAGTGGCGAGGGAAGAACCCATTTTATGATGCAGTACTATGCGTATATTCTCATGTTTGTCATCTTTGATGTCATGGCCATATTCCTATACGCCTGGGGCAGCACGCTGCTGAGCCTTCCCAACACGGCCACGCTGCCAATCATAGCATTCCTGGGGATAATGTTTGCCGCTATGGCCTTTGCACTGTCCCATTCAAGGAGGCGCAACATTTGGTAACTAACACGCACGCGAGGGGTTCAAACTGCTAAAGGATCTCATAACCCCGCAGAACGCCAACGTATTTGTCGGCAAGCTGGGAGACATGCTGGAGAAGGCAATCGACAAGCCGTTGGGGTACGCCATCAGCTGGGGCCGCATATGGTCGCTGTGGCCGGTGCACATCGAGACAGCATGCTGCAGCGTCGAGTTCGGCGCCGCGTCGGGCCCGCGGTACGACGTCGAGAGGTTCGGCATCATCGAGGCCTTTGGCTCGCTGCGGCAGTGTGATCTTATCGTGGTTCAGGGGACCATAACAAGAAAGATGGCCCCGCGCCTCAGGCTGGTCTACGATCAGATGCCGGAGCCCAAGTACGTGATCGCCATGGGGGCATGCGCCATCACCGGCGGCCTGTACTTTGATTCATACAATGTCCTTCCGGGCATCGACAACGTGATTCCGGTAGACGTGTACGTGCCCGGCTGCCCGCCACGGCCCGAGACGCTGATACAGGGCTGCATGCTGCTACAGGAGAAGATCAAGAGAATGAAGGTCAGGAAGGCGGTATGAGCGAACAGCTGGTGCCTGCGGAGCAGGAAGGCAGCCTTGCCGGCCCAGAGATGAACATGGCAGAGATGATACGCGCCAAGTTCGGCGACGGCGCCAGGATAGACGTGATCAAGCCGGGCCGCATCGGCGTTACCGCGACGAAGGAGGATGTCGTTGATGTTGCCAGATTTATCCGTGACGATCTGGGCTTTGATCACGCCGAGTCAGTCAGCGGGGTCGATTATCCGGCAGACGGCGAGATCGAGGTGGTGTATCACTTGGGATCATACACCGATGACTCCCTGGCGGGCCACGTACTCACGCTTGCCACAAGGGTGCCCCGGGAGGAGAAGCCGGATCCGGGAAACGACTCGACGCGGCTGCCCAGCCTCCGCGATGTCTTCTACAGCGTTGAGTTCCACGAGAGGGAGTGCTTTGAGATGCTGGGGGTATACTTTGAAGGACATCCGGACAACAGGCGGCTGCTTCTGCCCGAGGACTGGGCAGATCTGCCACCTATGAGAAAAGACTTTAAGATAAAGGGAAGATAGAGTCATGGACCGACAGCTACCGCCGGGACTACAGATCGAGCCCGTAGATGATCGAATAATGACCCTTAACGTGGGCCCGCAGCACCCGGGCTCTGGGCATATGAGGCTGATCATCAAGGTGGACGGCGACTATATCGTCTCGTGCGATCCAGACCCCGGGTACGTCCACAGGGGGGAAGAGAAGATGGCCGAGTACCGGAACTACATAACCAACATCCCGCACCTTG
This sequence comes from Cenarchaeum sp., assembly GCA_965206845.1. Taxonomy (GTDB): domain Archaea; phylum Thermoproteota; class Nitrososphaeria; order Nitrososphaerales; family Nitrosopumilaceae; genus CAYGAM01. Next base: position 1,286,807 of record OZ242221.1, read on the forward strand.
AGAGGCCGGTAATACATGACTCGTGCAACATCTTATACCCGTACTGCCTGGGGGTCGAGGATCTGTTGGGCATCGAGGTTCCCGAGCGCGCCAAATACGTCCGGGTGATCGCCTCGGAGCTGAACCGCTGCATATACACCCAGTACTGGCTTGCAATATACGGAATCTTCTTGGGCCACTCTACCATGTTCATGTGGCCCACCGGCGACCGTGAGCTCATCATAGACCTGATGGAGAAGATGACCGGCGCCCGCGTGACCCATGCATACTTTGTGCCCGGCGGTACCAGAAACGACCTCCCGGCAAACTTTGAGGACGTCTGCCTAAGGCAGGTGAACTATTTTGAGAAGCGGCTCAGGGAGTACGGCGATATCTTCTACGACAACCCGGTTCTCATATCCAGAACCCGAGACACCGGCATACTCTCACGGGACGATGCCATACGGCTGGGCACCACTGGCTCTGTTCTGCGCGCCAGCGGCGTCGACTACGACCTGCGCAAAAAGGAACCGTACGACGCCTACGAGGAGCTTGACATCCACACCAACGTGATGAAGGAGGGCGACTCGTACGCCCGCTCCAAGGTGCCCTGGCTTGACATGCTGGAGAGCTGCAACATAATACGCCAGGCGCTTGAGAAGATGCCAAAGTCGGGCTCGGTGCGAGTAAAGCTAAAGCCCAACCCCAAGGGCGGTGACGAGTCAGTCTACAGGCGCGTCGAGTCCGGTCGCGGTTCCCTAGGGTGTTACATAGTATCAAACAAGCGGCCCGAGCCCTACCGGGTCAAGCTGAGCGTGGGCTCGTTCCGAAACCTGATCTGCATGCCATACCTGCTGAAAGGGGAGAAGCTGGGAAACATGCCCTCGGTATACTGGAGCCTGAACTACTGGCCCGTGGAGGCTGACCGATAGTGTCGGTTATAGCACCCAAGTTCAGGCTGAGCTTGTTTCTTGCCTCCCTCACTGACAACATATTCTGGATCATCGTACTGCTGACGCTGGCAGGCATACCGCTCATCCAGATAATTCTCTTCTTTACGGATCTGCCTGTTATTGACGGTGAGCTGGTAAACCCGTTCCTGGCGCTCACCTGGCTGGCTGACCCCTCGCGTACCCTGCCCCTGATCAAGGCGCTTATGCTTACAGACATCTTCCGCATAGCGGTGTTCCCGGGCTTTGGATTTGCGGCACTGCTGGCAGCCGGAACTATCTTTGTCGAGCGTAAGATGCTGGCCAAGATGCAGCTTCGGGTGGGCCCATTCTACTGCGGCAAGGTAGAGGGAATACTGCAGCTCATGGGCGACGGCCTCAAGCTCATCTCAAAGGAGATCATAATTCCCGCCAAGGCCGACAAGCCCATCTTCATTGTGGCGCCCCTGCTCTTTGTGGGCACGGCAGCCGCCTTTGTGGCGCTGATACCCGTGGCTCCCGGCTGGGTGGTCGCCGACGTTGACGTCGGCCTGATTGCAGTCTTTGCCGTGATCGGCTTCTTTCCGATTATTACCATACTGTCCGCCTGGTCTGCCAACAGCAAGTACCCTTTCATAGGCGGCATCAGGGCGCTTTACCAGATGGTCTCCTTTGAGATCCCGCTTATCCTCTCATGTCTTGGGGTGGTCATGCTCACCGGGACCCTGAACCTCACCGAGATCGTCGAGTCCCAGCCGTTCTTCCCCTGGATCATATTCCTGCCCATCGGGGCAATCGTCTTCTTTGTGTGCGCCCTTGCAGAGCTGGAGCGTATTCCATTTGACCTGCCCGAGGCTGAGAGCGAGATCGTTGCAGGCTGGCTCACCGAGCTCTCCGGAATGATGTATGGCCTGGTGCAGCTGGGCTCCTACGTCAAGCTGTACGCCTTTGCGGCGCTCTTTGTGGTGCTGTTTCTGGGCGGCTGGAGCGGGCCCATGCTGTGGCCCCCGTTCCCCGAGGAGATCATAACCGAGGGCATCGCTGCAGGGCCTATCACCATACAGATACCGGGCCTGCCTGTATTCTCCCAAGAGATGCTCAACGGCGTCCTGTGGTTTGTGCTCAAGACGGCCGCCGTGATCTTCTTCATACTGCTGCCGCGGGGCGTCTTTCCGCGCATCAGGATCGACATGCTCCTTGAGATCGGCTGGTTCAAGCTCATCGGCCTTGCCTTCATTAACATCTTTATAGCACTGGGCTTGCTGTACGCCGGAGTATTGGGACCGGGAGGGATATTGTAATGGGCACGGCTACTGGAATCATCAAGGCACTAAACTCGGGGATAAAGCACCTGGCAATAAAGCGATTCACCCTGAGATACCCCGAGCAGAAGCTCAAGTTTGTGGGCGACGGCTACCAGTACGATCCGGTGAGCGGCGTGGGCATAGCCGGCCTCAAGGGCCGCCACATGCTCTTTCACGACCACTGCACCGGCTGCCAGCTCTGTGCCATCGCATGCGAGGGCGTGGCAGAGGCCATAGGCATGGTCAAGGTTCCCGAGGACTGGAAGCACAACAAAAAATCCATAATGCCGCAGATCGACTACGGCAAGTGCGTCTTCTGCGGCCTGTGCGTGGATGCCTGTCCCTTCTACGCCCTGTACATGACAAACGATTATGAGCTGTCGTCCTTCTCCAAGGAGGGCCTGATATACACGCCCGAGCAGCTGGCAGTCAAGCCCGACGTGGCGCAGGATGCCGAGATCATAATCACCGACAGGGGTGCGACCCATGGCTGACGTGGCCCTTTTGGCACTGGCGGTGCTGACCATCGGGGGAGCCATTGCGGCTCTGGAGATGCGCTCGCTTATATACGGCTCCATTTCGCTGATGGGAATGCTGGCCGGCGTGGCTGGACTCTTCTTCCTGCTTGACTCGCCGTTTGTAGCGCTGTTCCAGATTGTCGTCTACGTGGGAGCCATTGCCGTGCTGATCCTCTTTACCGTCATGCTGGTCAGGAGGGAGCTGATCTTCAAGAAGATCGAGGATCCCAGGAGAAAGTGGGCCGGAATCGGACTGATGCTGGTCATGATGGTGGCCTTGGGCGCCATCATACTGGACTCCGGCATCCGGGAGATCACCACCGACGAGCCTGCAGTGGACTTTAGGAATATCGGTGAAGACTTTCTTACGTACTACTGGCCGGCACTGATTGCCATGGCGCTGATCCTGGCAGGCTCCGTTACCGGCGCACTCGTATTAGCTAAACGGGAGGATGTTCAAAATGAGCAACGAGCTGATTGATTTTGTCATTGTGTCCGTGGCGCTTCTCGCAATCGGGATATATGGCCTGGCGGTAAAGCGAAACGCGCTGAGGATGCTCTTTGCGATAGAGATAGTGATCAACGCCGCAAACATCAACCTGGTGGCGTTTGCCAGGTTCCTGCCCCACAGCGGGGGCCAGACGCTGGCGCTCTTCTCCATTGCGATTGCCGCTGCCGAGGTGGCGGTGGGCCTGTCGCTTATCATAGTGGCGTATAGGATGTGGAAGAATGTTGACATTACCGAGTTTAGGAGCCTGAAGGGATAATGGTATTTGAGCTACTGCAGGCAGTATTCCTGCCCCTGTTACTGTCACCAGTAGCGTACCTTCTGGGCAGGTACCGCGGGCCGGGAGCCGCCACCTGGTTTTCATTTGGCCTGCTGCTCTACTGCACCGTAATCATAGTACTGCCATCCCTTGACGGCCACCTGGAGGAGCACTACCCATGGACGGAGATGTTCGGCGAGTTTGGCTTCAACCTGGACGGCCTGGCACTGCCTTTTGCCATAATGATATACGTGCTGAGCGCGATCCTCGTGCTGTACTCAAAGCCCTACATGGTGCACAAGTTCCGGGAGCAGTTTACCGAGCTGCGCGTGGAGGCAGGCTTGGGGCAGACTGCCGAGGTGGTGGATCGGGTAGCCCTTGAGAGGCACGTCAACGCCCAGTCGGGCATCTACTTTGCGCTATACCTGGTCTTTGCCATGGGCATGCTGGGCACCATCCTGTCTACTAACCTGATCCAGTTCTACGTCTTCTTTGAGGTGATGCTGATACCTGCCTTCTTCCTTGTGGCGTTCTGGGGCGACGGAAACCGCCGGAAGATCGCCCTGATGTTCTTCTTCTGGACCCATGTGGGCGCCGTGGTCCTGCTGCTGGGCTTTCTTATGATCGGCCTGACCATTGGGAGCTTTGACTTTGCAGACATCAACGAGGATGCGATTCCCAGTGACATACTGCTGCTCTCGGCGGTGGCCATTGCCATCGGCCTGGGGGTCAAGCTTGCGGCCTTTATGTTCCATATATGGCTGCCCTGGGTCCACGGTGCAGCGCCTACCCCAATCAGCGCCCTGCTTTCGCCTGTGATGATTGGCATAGGGGCGTACGGCATATTCCGCCTGATAATCGAGTTTCTGCCTTCTGCGTACGCAGACATGGCCATATGGTTCCACGTCTGGGGCCTGGTCACGATGATCTACGGCGGGGCCATGGCCCTGATGCAAGACGACCTCAAGCGACTCTTTGCGTACTCGAGCATCAGCCAGATGGGGTACCTGCTCTTTGGAATCGGAACCTACTCCACACTGGGGCTGGCAGGCGCCGAGATGATGTACATAACGCACGCCCTGGGAAAGGGGCTCCTCTTCATGACCGCAGGCGTAATCATAGTGAAGGTGGGAACCAGGAGCATCTCAAAGCTGGGTGGCCTGGCAGGCAGGATGCCCATTACCGCCGTGTGCGCAGTCATCGGGGCGCTGACCATCATGGGCGTGCCTCCGACCAGCGGCTTTATGGGGGAGTGGATCCTGTTTTACGGCGCCCTGGAGACTGCCATCGAGGAGGGCTCGACCCTGAGGTTTGTCACCTTTGGCCTGGGGCTGGTGGCCACGGCGCTCACCATGTCATACATACTCTGGATGCTCAAACGCGTCTTCTTTGGCAAGACGCCATCAAACCTCGCACATGTCAAGGACGGCAGCTGGTACATGCTGGCTCCTATGATGGTCCTGGCGGGATTCACCATAGTGCTTGGGATATACCCTGACATCTTCCTTGAGGGAATCATTCCGTATATGAGCGGGGTGCTGGGGGCCTAGGCCATGGCAGACATGATACTGGGTTTCGCGCCTGCGTCATTTGCGTGGCTGGTCTGGATACTTCCCTTCGCGGCGGCCCTGATAATACCTGCGGTCGGCAAGGCATCCAAGCACTCCACGGGGTACGTTGCCGTGGGCTTTGCACTTATGAGCGCAATCTCGGCTGCGCTGCTCCTGCCCGTTGCGCTGGATGCAGGCGAGGTACACGATCAGATCATGTGGATCGAGGCCATTGGACTCAAGGCCGGCGTCCTGGCGGATCCACTGGCCGTCATCATGGCAAACGTTGTGGGCTGGATATCGTTCCTCATAATGGTGTACAGCACCGGATACATGAAGGGCGACCGCGACATAGTGAGGTTCTGGTTCTGGATGATGTTCTTCATAGGATCAATGCAGCTCATCGTGCTCTCTGACAACCTGCTTCAGGTCTTCTTTGGATGGGAGGGAGTGGGGCTGGCGTCGTACGCGCTGATCAGCTTTTGGTATCGCGACAAGAAGAAGGATCACGTGGGCCAGGAGGGCCGCACGACCCTGGGCCTGCTGGACTACTACTCCCCCACCCACGCCGGCATGAAGGCGTTCATCATGACCAAGATCGGCGACGTGATGATGCTGGCAGGCATGTTCCTCATCTTCTTCTATGCGGGAACCTTTGGATTCCGCGAGCTGATGACAGACACCGCATGGGCAGTCACGATGTCTGCCGAGGGATTCCTGATACCTGCCGCCGTCCTGCTCTTTGGAGGCGCCATAGGCAAGTCGGCCCAGTTCCCGCTCAACGAGTGGCTGCTGGAGGCCATGACCGGCCCCACGGCAGTCTCTGCGCTCATCCACGCGGCAACCATGGTCAAGGCGGGCGTCTTCCTAGTTGCCAGGTTGGGACCGCTCTTCTTTGCGCTGGGAGCCGCCGGAATCCTTGCGGATCAGTTCTTTGAGATCGTGGCTTGGGTCGGCGCCATCACGGCGTTGCTGCTAGCATCCCAGGCCTTGGTGAACCCGGAGATCAAGAAGGTCCTGGCCTACTCAACGGGCTCCCAGATCGGCTACATGATGATGGCGCTGGGAATCGCCGGGCTCTCGGACCAGTTCGTCGACGGGTACACTGCGGGCTTCTTCCACCTAATATCCCACGCAATGTTCAAGGCATCACTCTTTATGGCCGCCGGCTCGCTTCTGCATGTGGTTGGATCCAGGTTCATGACCGACATGGGGGCCCTGCGCAAGCACATGAAGAAGACGTTCATCTTCATGTGGGCGGCCGGCCTTGGACTGATGGGCGCGCCGTTCATCACCACTGGCTTTTGGAGCAAGGATGCGGTCTTTGCCGCGGTGTACGAGTCCTCAAGCGAATGGGCCCTGCCGCTCTTTGCGATCGCGGTGATCACCGCGGTGATTACGGCATTCTACACCACCCGGATGATGGGCATGGTCTTCTTTGGACCCAAGAGCAACCACGTCAAGAAGATGGAGTCAGAGGGCCACCACATCCACGAGGCGCCGATGTCCATGTGGATACCCTACGGAATACTGGCTGTCATGACGATAGGGGTGGGTGTCATGGGACTGGCCTTTGAGGGCGAACTGCACCACCTCTTTACCGAGTACCTGGATCACTCCTTTGGCATTCACACAGAGCATGCCATCGCAGGAGAGGAGCTGGGCGGATTCCTTGCGGGCGTCAACCCGACCGCGCTGACGGCGTCCCTGGCCGCCTTTGCCATAGGCATAATCCTGGGGTACGTGTTCTACATAGGTAGGTTCGTTGATGCCGGCAGGTTCGTAAACTCCAACATATTCTTCTACTCGATCCACAAGTTTCTGCTGAACAGGTGGTACCTCAACGCCATGGTCTACTGGTGCTTTGTCGTGGCGCCGCTCTGGGTTGCCCGCGGCGTCTTCCGCTACTTTGAGCGGACCACCATCGACTATGGCATGAACACGGGCCTGGAGAAGGCGGTGGGCTGGGGTGCCAAGGTGGTGCATGGAACGCAGACTGGCATCGTACAGTCGTATCTATTCGTATTTGGGGCGGGGCTGCTCTTCGTAGTCCTGATACTGCTGATATAGGTGATATGGTATGATGGGACTTGACTCGACTCCGATTATAATAATCGCAATGCTGGGATCCATCGGCGTGATTCTGCCTGTGATAAGCATCGTGAGAAAGGAGGGGGGATCCAACTCGTTCTACGGCGCCATCGCCTTTGGCGCGCTGCTCGCCGCCGTGGCATTTGTGCTGTACCAGTTCGTCTCTGGAGCCGCCGCCCCTGCGGTGCTCTTCTCAGAGGATGTGCTGGCAGACGACGCCTTTGGCGGATTCTTTGCCATTGCGATGCTCATAGTCGCCATAATGACGACGGTGGGCTCGTTCAACTACATGCGAAAGCAGAAGGACACCGCGGTGTACTACTCGCTGATCCTGCTCTCCGCAATCGGCATGGTGCTGGTGGCGTACTCTACCGATCTTGTGATGCTCTTTGTCGCCTGGGAGCTGATGAGCATTCCCACATACATCCTGGCGGGATACATGAAGAAGGATCCCAGCTCCAACGAGGCGGCGCTCAAGTACTTTCTGTTTGGCGCCCTGTCGTCTGCAATCATAGTGTACGGAATATCCATGGCCTACGGGCTGACAGGCTCCACCAACATCGGGGAGGTGATCCAGGGAATGGCAAACCTGGACGAGTCCATGGCGCTGCTGGGGCTGCTGACCGTGGGGCTGTTCATCACCGGGTTCGGGTTCAAGATGGGCCTTGTCCCCTTCCACATGTGGCTACCTGACACATACGAGGGTGCGCCGCCGCCGATCACCGCGCTGCTGGCAGCCGCCACCAAGAAGGCGGGATTTGCCGCTGCGATACGCGTCGTGGTGCTGGGCACCGCCGCGCTGCACCTGGACTGGACGCTGGCCCTGGGGGTCATTGCCGTGATGACCATGACCGTTGGCAACATAGCTGCCATAATGCAGAAGAACCTCTCGAGGATGCTGGCGTACTCCAGCATCGGCCATGCGGGGTACATACTTATCGGACTTGCGGTGGCGCCATTCTCGTCTACCGGCATGTCAGGCTCGCTCTTCCACATAATGAACCACGCCGTAATGAAGGGGGCGGCGTTTATCGCCATCGCGGGAATAGTCACCACACTGGCAGTCACACATCTGGACAAGCTCAAGGGACTTGGAAGGAGGATGCCCATCACCTCTGTCGGCCTGGTGATATCGCTTCTGGCGCTGGCGGGCGTTCCGCCACTGAACGGATTCTGGAGCAAGCTTGTGCTGTTTGGCTCGGCGCTGGATGCAGGAACCGTGGTCTGGTGGGGCCCGTGGCTTGCCATAGCCGGAGTCCTCAACAGCGCCCTGTCACTGGCGTACTACGGCTGGATCATACGCAAGATGTACTTTGAGGGCGAGACGGAGAAGCGGGTCTCAGAACCCCGGTCCGTGATCGCCGTGATGGTATTCTCGATCATATTCATCGTGGGCTTTGGCGTGTATCCGGATCCGCTGATACAGTTTGCAGGGAGCGCGGCACCCGCACTGTCCAGCTTTGTCCCCTAGGCTTGCGGCGGCATAACTCTTGCCGGGTTTGCATGATCGACGAACTCCCCCTGTGCCGTCCGGCTCCATCCCTGCGCGGTACGACGGCGCCCACAGGTAAAACGGTAGTGCCGGACTGACGTAAAAGGGGCTACTCTTTAAAACTGGTGAACCGGATGAGCTGATCCAGCAGCCCCTTGGGCCTGCTGTCGGGAAGGCTTACCAGCGCGCCCCGGGCCCTTTGGGCATACCTCTTGAGCATCTCCTCCATCTTGTCAAAGACGACTCTGGGATCGTGGCTCTTCTTTATGAGCAGGTTGAAGAGCTTGTCCTCGTTCTTCCAGTCCAGGAGGTCATCCCTTATCTGGTATGCAATCCCGATGTTCCTGCCGTACTCGGTGAGCACCTTTATCTGGGCCTCCGAGCCGCAGCCGATGACCGCCCCTATCCTTGCCGACGCCTCAAAGGCGGTGGCCGTCTTGTACTCGATCACCTTGAGATAGTCATCAAATGTGACATCCTCTGTGACCTCCAGCCTGGACTCTATCATCTCGCCCTCGCTCATGAGCATTGCGGTGGTGGCCAGATCCTTGGTAATTCGCGGGTTGTTCAGCTTGGACGATATGTTGAGGATGAGCCCCAGGACAAAGTCGCCGGTCAGGATGCTCGTGTTGTACCCATACTTGATGTGGAACGGCTCCTTGTGCCGGCGGGAGGTCTCGTCGTCTATTATGTCATCGTGAATCACGGACTCGGTATGTAGAAACTCCACGGCGCACGAGGCGGCATACGTGTCCTCGTTGACCGTTCCCACCGTCTCGGCAGCCAGCACCAGTATGACCGGCCTGATCCTCTTTCCGCCCCGGATCGAGTACTTGAGCGGCTCGATGAACTCGGATCTGCTGTAAAGGTTCAACTCCGAATCGATGGCCTGCTCGATCTTGCCGATGTACCCGTTGTACGTCTTCAGCAGAGGGTTGCCATTGAGATTTTTTCTGTCCACACTAAACCCTCTCTCTAGGGTGCCCTGAGTTTTATAATTAAACCTTGGTGCTCCAGTCGGGACTTTCATCTTGTCGATTTTGAACCCGAGATCACTGCCTTGAAAGGGCAGTATGCTTGACCGGTCTACACCACTGGAGCCCAGCTGGGTCACATGGCGTTTCCATAAAACCCTTTGGTAACATACTTTTGCAGCTTCGCTCCATTGCGGTCTGGCTCGCGGTGCTCCGCGCTGCACGCAGCAGTACGCAGTCCCGAGTCATGGTATGCAGGGAACATTCTGCGGGTGGCGCTTCCTTGCTGGCGCATACTACGCGCAGTTATCCCAGGCATCGATCCGGAGATCTGTGTCTGGAATGGCGTGTCTCCGTAGCGCACACCTTTCCCTTGCACAAGATTTTTTACCGCCCTGTCGGGCATACAACTCATGAACTCCACCATAAGGAAGATAGATGAGATAATCGAGGAGAAGAGCCTGCTCAAGCACAGGTTCTACCAGATGTGGTCTGCCGGGGAGCTCACAAAGGAGTCCCTCGCTGGATACTCTAGGGAGTACTTTCAGCTGGTAAAGGCGGTTCCGTCCTTTATGACGCCCATAATCGAGCGGGCGCCGGCAGAGGAGATCGACGAGCTAGTGGCAAACCAGCTGGAGGAGCAGGAGCACATTGAGCCATGGGGCAGGTTTGCGGCATCCCTGGATGTGACAGACCTGGATCACTACCAAGGCCTGCCAAAGACGCGACAGGCAGTCGAAGAGTTGTCTGCCCTGATGGGTGACTACGAGGGCGGCTCGTGCGCAATGTACGCGCTGGAGAAGGAGATTCCCAAGATAAGCCATACGAAACTGGACGGACTGGCTGAATTCTATGGAATCACGGACAGCGGTGCCACAGAATACTTTGAGCTCCACGCCACGGCAGACATCAGGCATGCCGCCTCATGGCGGCAAATACTGGCCAGATCCACAGAATCCGACCACCTGATTGAGATTGCCACAAAGTCGATGGCCGCACAGAACCTTCTGCTTGATAGCTGCTACGAGGCATACTGCTGATACTGCATCAACAGGGAAACGACCCGTTTGTTTTAATCCAAAAAATCAGTGTGGGATCCTGACAGCTGCGCCGGATCAGGCGTGACGGCTCTTTTGGATGGGCATGCCTGGGCGAATGGGGAACCGCAGCATCATGCGCATGGCGCGCCATGCATGGTTCCGTCATGACTCGTTCTCGTCATGTCCTACCACATGCTCCTGGCAAAAGTACGCGTCGTTCATGCCACAATAGTACAGTGACGCATCCCCGCACATGCTGCAGCGCGGCTTTGGATCCTCTGGAGACAGCTTGGTGTGTATTATTCTGCTCCTCGGGGCCACGCCGCTCCGGTAGGTTCCTGCCATCCTTGCAACATATGCCGCCTCGTCTGGGCTGAGCTGGATCCCGCGATCCATCTTCTTTGCAAGCTTTGCCCACCTCTTGTACTCGCCCACCCGGGCAAGCTTCATCCGTTCGATCAGATCCCGCGTGGCCTGGTGGTCTGCATGTGGCGGCATCCGGGTCACGCCCCTACCGTGGCCTTTAGCTCGTAGGGCGGCCATGTGGCGTAGATTCCGGCAATCTCCTGCATGTCATCCTCGGGAATGTACCTGCCGTCAGACATCGCGGCAAAGCTTGCAATCTCCTCCTCGCTTACCATGGTGGGGAGAACCGATGCCATGCCCCTTTTGGATAGGATGAACTTTATTGCAAGCTCGGTGATACTTAGGCCGTTTCTGCGCGCAATGGGCCGCAGCTGCTCTACCTTGCGCAGTGATGCCCGTACCCACTGGCCCTTCCTGACCGAGCGGTGATCCTTGCTGTCGATCTTGGTGTCTGCCGTGACCTTTCCCGTGAGGATTCCAGATGCGTCAGGCACGCGCACCAGGACTCCTACGTCCCTTCTTGCGGCCTCCTCTAGAAGCTCGTTTCCCGGGGTCTGCTCCAGTATGTTGTATACCGTCTGCACGGCGCTGACGTTTGGCCGGTTCATGGCAGCCAGGCCCTCCGCGGTCCACCCTATGGCGGGGCCCAGAGCCACCTGGAACGCCTTGGCCTTGCTCCTCTTGGCAATCCCGTCCAGGGTGTCAAATATGGAGTCGTCCGTTATGTGGTTCATCTTTGGATTGTGCAGGCCGTACACGTCGACGTACGTCGTCTGCAGCCGCTCCAGGCTTGCTTCCAGCGCCCTCTCCGTGAATCCGGCATCAAACCTCTGGGGAAGCTCGCTGTGCCCTACCTGCTGTACCCCGGAAAAGTCATAGCCGTACTTTGTTGATATGACTATCTCGTCCCTCATGCCGGCAAAGGCCTCGCCTATCAGCCTCTCGCTCTTTCCCCTGCCGTACATGTCGCCGGTCTCAAAGAAGTTGATTCCCACGTCATAGGCCTTCTTGAGCATGCGCCGCGCCTCCGCCTCGTCTATGCTCCTGCCCCACCAGTCAAGGGCAATGGTCCACGCGCCAAAACCGATCTCAGACACCCGGATGTCACTCTTTCCGAGCCTGTTGTACCTCAACCCATCACGCTCCTGAACGTGTCCAGCCTGGATGCCATCTGTGACTCGTCCAGCACGGGCGTGCCATCCACGGCTGCGGCATCCGCATCTATCCAGGATCGGCAGCCCCGGTATGCGGGAATCATGGGTATCTCGACTGCCGGTATGCGGTATACCCTGAGGAGCAGCGCCCTGAGGGGCTTCTCTGGCATCCAGCCCCTCCGTTCCCCTATGTAGGAGTCGCTCCATATGTGGAGGCCTGACAGCCCTGATATGTCACAGTCCCCGGCGGCATCAAGCTCTGCCACCACATCTGCATATGACGTGATCCTGTTGAAGCCCTCCCGTGGAGCGCCTGATTCTGCACCGTCCAGGTGGTGCAGGAACCGGGGTTTGATGTGCCTTTGATCCTGATGCTCCCACGTGGGAAAGAGGAGAAACCTGTCGGACTCGGTCCGAAAGCCCGATGCCGTCTCCATGATGCCGCCCTTGCGGAGTATGACACACTGGTCTCCTGATTCAAGGGCCACTACGACAGCGGCCCACTCCTTTAGGGATTTCACGCTAACCCAAGCTGGCAATCAGGGGAATAATATCCTTTTTAGCTCCCACGATCATGGGCGTGTCCTGCTGGACGTATCTGGAGACCTGCGTCTGCCTCATCTCCATGATCAGGTTCTGAAAGTCCAGTAGGTTGTCGCACTCAAAGGCCAGCATAAAGTCCTGGTCGTGAATGCCAAACGAGTACGTCGTGTTCAGAACCACCTGCGGGTACTTTTGGCTCACACCGATGTGCTCGTCCATCATCTTGCGCCTCAGGGACTCGTCCAGTAGGTACCACTCCCGGGTCTTGACAAACGGGTACACGATTATGTATTTTTTCGTATCGGCCCCGCTCACAAACGCGGCGGTCGTGCCCTTTTTTGCGTACATCGACGGCCTGGTGCACGAGAGGTATGTCCTTGATGGAGCGATGTACTTGCCAAAGACCGTCAGGTACAGCTTTGATATGACATCCTGGATCTCCGTTACGTCATTGGAGCAGAACCAGAATAGGAACTCGGCGTCGTCCCGGATGCCCAGCGTCGAGTATGATCTGAACTTGATCCCGGAGTTGCGTATTACATTGTCCACCTCCCGGGCGGACTCCTCCTTTGCCAGGTCTGCCATCCATCTCCACTTGGGATCTATGCGGAAGAACGCAAAGTCAAAGTAGTACGTGTCGTCCTCGGACATGACGCGCATTCGCCGATGCCCTATTTAAGGGAAATTATATACTGCCATTCCCCAAGAAACTGCGAATGGGCAAAAAGACGGTGGCCCCGATCCCCGGCAAGCGGCTAGGATCGGCCTGCGAGGCGCAAGGGATCGCGCGGCATGGCTGACAAGTCCGGCATAGGGTGGACGGAGGCCACTTGGAACCCCACTACCGGCTGCACCAAGATATCCTCGGGCTGCAAGAACTGCTACGCCGAGACGCTCTCCAAGAGACTGAAGGCCATGGGGCTCAAGAAGTACAGGAACAACTTCAGGCTCACCCAGCACGCGGACGAGGTGGAGCGCCCCCTGCACTGGAAGAAGCCAAAAAAGATCTTTGTAAACAGCATGTCGGACCTGTTCCACGAGAATGTGGAGATGGAGTTTGCCGGAAGGTGCTTCTCTACAATGGTCAGGGCGGACTGGCACATCTACCAAATCCTGACGAAGCGTCCCCAGAAGATGTCCGAGTTCTCAGACCTGTTCGCCAGATATTTCAAGTTCCCGATTCCCGGCCACATCTGGATGGGGGTAAGCGTGGAGGACAACGATGCCACATGGAGGATCAGGGAGCTGGAGAAGGTGAAATGCTCCATGCGCTTTGTCAGCTTTGAGCCGCTACTGGCAGACATCAAGAAGACCGACCTGCGGAAGATCGACTGGGCCATAATCGGCGGAGAGAGCGGCCACCGGTACAGGCACGTAAGGGAGGGGTGGGTGCAGAACCTGCTAGAGCAGTGCCTCCGACAGAACGTAAGCGTGTTCTTCAAGCAATGGGGCGGACCAAGGCCCCACTCTGGCGGCCGCGTAATAAACGGAAGGACATATGACCAGTTTCCAGACACAAAACCCGATAAGACACGTCACGCTGAAAGGGCGGAGCGACTGCGGGAGAGTTCGCCGCTACACGAGTCGATTACGCGCATTCCCTAGTCCGAACCGCAGGGATGCCACCGCCCGGCTCCGGGAAGGGCGCATGACTACATGCCATTTGGTATTTTTCCGATTCTGGCATCCGTGGGGGGCCTAATGGGTCATGGCATGTGTGGCGCAGGCAACCCAGTGCGGCCGGTCTCTGTACCATCTCCGGTTCGCGCGGCGTGCCTGGCCGGGGAACCAGTCACTGCGGTTCTCTGATTAGCCCATGGGGAGCAAAACAGTCGTAGCAAGGATGAAGCGCGTGGTGGTTTACAGCCGGCCTATGCGGGCCTCTTCTAGCACCCAGTCATAGCCCCGGGCCTCTAGCTCGTCTGCCAGGGACGCGTCACCGCTCTTGAGTACCTTGCCCTGGGCGAACACATGCACAAAGTCCAGCTTGTTGAGGAATCTCAGAATTCTTGCATAGTGGGTGATCACTATTGTGGTCGAGTCCTTGCCGGATACCTCGCTTATCGCCTTGGCCACCGACTGCACCGCGTCTATGTCCAGACCCGAGTCGGGCTCGTCCAGTATGGATATGTTCGGCCTGAGGACGGCCATCTGGAGCACCTCGGAACGCTTCTTCTCTCCGCCGGAGAACCCCTCGTTGAGGTACCTTGACAGAAACTCGTCCCTGAGTCCCACCTGGCTCAGGTTCCTCTTGAGGTACTTTTGAAACTCCCTTACCGTGATGAAGACCTCCCTGTCCTCGCTCTGTAGTGCCCTGCTAAGCGAGTTGTAGGATGTTCTCAGAAAGTGTGAAAAGCCCACGCCGGAGACCTCGGTGGGGTACTGGAATCCCAGAAAGATCCCCTTTCTTGCCCTCTCGTCGGCCTTCATCCCAAGAATGCTTTGGCCATCAAGCAGGACGTCGCCTGATGTGACCTCGTACTTTGGGTGTGCCAGGAGGGTGTATGCCAAGGTACTCTTGCCAGATCCGTTGGGGCCCATGATTGCGTGAACCTCGCCCGGGCCTGTCTTCAGGTTGACTCCCTTGAGGATCTCCTTTCCGTCTACCCTCACGTGAAGATCCTTTATCTCCAGCACTGCCATAACACCCCTGCTTTTTCTCCATAATATAACACAGCCGAATTTTAGCTATTCCTAATATGGGCGGAAAATGCGGGTTCAGCGTCTGGCGTGTGCGGGCTGCAGGACAACGTTGATCTTGTATCTGGTCATAATCTCCCTGCACCGGTTTCTTATGGTCACCTCGGTAACCCCGGCAATGTTGGATACGTCCCTCTGCAGTATGTTGAGTCCCAGAAGCGTTGACGCAACATACAGGTATGCTGCGGCGATGCCGTTTGGCGCCTTGCCGTCTGTCATGTTGCTGCCTTTTGTCTTCTCGGCAATCTCCAGTGCCAGGCGCTCGACCCGGACATCGGTCCTTGTAAGGTTTGCAATCTTGGAGATGTACCTGTCCATGGTGACCACGGGCATGACGCTGTCTGTCTCCATCACTATGGTCCTGTAGTACTTGGCCGCAAGCTTTGTCTTGGTTCTGACGTCACCTGCGGCACAGATTCCACGGGCTATCTCATCCATGGATCTTACCACATAGCACTGCTTACAGGCAATGTAGATGACCGCAATGGATATGCTTGTCACGGACTTGCCCTTAACGTCGATCTTGCCGTCCAGATTCCTGTACGTCATGGCGGATGTCTCGCGCACATTCTTTGGAAGCCCGAGGCTCTGGCATGCCTCGCCGATCTTTGTGAGCACGTTTGCCAGTCTTCTGTCCCGGGGATTGGATACCCGGATACGCTGCTGCCACTTGCGCATGCTGTGCATCTGGCTTGCAACATTGGATGTGATCGTCTTGCCGCTGTAGTCCTTTTTACTGATGGATATCTCCGTTGAGATTCCAAGATCATGCTGGGAGTACGTCGTCTGTCCGGTGGCTCGTGCGACCCTCATGCGCTCCTCCATGTCGGTGCTCATCGACTCGGGGCCGCAGTCTGCCATCTGTTCTGCCACCACCATGCCGCAGCCCGAGCATATGATCTCACCGTTCGGTATGTCGTCTACCAGGGAGGATCTGCATTCCGGGCAGCACTGCGCCCCCCTAATCCTCATCTTCTTCTCCTCCTTTCGGACTCGGCCCCTAGCGCGAAGAGCTTCTTTCCGACAATGTTTCTCAAGTTGTTGGTAAGCGGTCTGGCTGATGCGTAGGGTCTGGTCAGGGGGCCTATGAGCTCCATGACCTTTGCTATCTTTGTCCCGCTTCTGTCACAGAGTATGTGGCCCTCGTCGGCATCACCATTCAGCTGAATTATGATTCTACCACTGCCAGCCACATGAAGTACCTCGCCAACTTCATGCATACAGGATTAAGCGAACTACCTATTATCATAGATTTCTATCAAACTTTTTCCATCAACAAGCTAGATTTGACTCTTCTTTGTCTTCTTGTGGCGCTTTGCCACCAGTCTCCGGGATATGCTGCCTAGCGCCTTGGTCTTGTGGGATGTCTTTGGCAGCACCACGTACCCGGATCTGACGTATGGTCTCCGTGGGAACCTTACTTGATCCTTGGATTCGACAACCTTTAGATCTGCCTCCACTGTGGCGTCTGTCAGCTCCTTCATGGTGGGCTCAAAGATGCATTTTTCCCGGGGCAGGCGCCTCCCCTTTGCCTTGGTCAGATTCTTGTTAAAGTAGTCCAGCCAGATTACGATGTGATCGTAATCCTTCATCGCCATCACTCTATGAGTACTGCGGCGACGCTACCGTTCTGGCCTGGCCTGGAGACGATCCTGCATCTGCCTTCCTGCGTCTCTAAGATCGCACCCTTTGTAATTATTCCACGCCTCTTGTAGTCGTTGTTCGTGGGGTTGTCAAGCACCTTGAGTATCTTGGTCTTTCTTACCTTCTCGCCGGGTACGGCCAGATTCACAAAGTCTACCGTCTTGAGCGCCGTCTTTGATCCCCTTCCTCGAACCTTTCTTGTTATGGTCTCTTGGGCCCCGATCCTCGCCTCGTTGGGATACCTGTCGATCTCGTACTTTCTTCTGATCCGCAACGGGTGCCTCCTGCCGCCGGTCAGCTTGCTGGTGGCCAGATTCTCTACGGACTTTCTCACAAGATGCCTCTCCGATACTCTAATTTATACAAAACGAAGCTGCACCGACGTGCCGCCATCTGCCATACCTGACCGGGCATGGAGACACGGATGTGCAAGAACCATATCCGGACTAGCGGAACCCGTACCTGCTCCCTACGCCGTGGGGGCAGCCTGATCGACCTTTCTTACCTTTTTGAAGAGCCTCTCCTTCACGGCGCTGGTGTCCCCCTGGATGCCAAAGTATTTCTGGAACTTTTCTGTGGTCGAATATATCTTGAACCTCCCGACGTTCTCGTGCCTGATAAAGTCCAGCTGCCTTAGCTCCTTGAAATGAGCATAGACGCCGGTGCCCCGGGCCTCTACCAGATCCTTTGATGAGACCGGCTGCATGTATGCTATGTACGACAGGGTCTTGAGGGTGGCTTTTGGCAGGATGGGCTTTGAGGCGTACCTGCGGATGTACTGGCTGTACTCTGGCTTGAGCTGAAAGACGTAAGATCCGTCGGGGAGCGTGGTTATCTCTAGTGCGGTGAATGCGGTTCTCATGTTCTTGACTATCTTCTGGAGCAGATCTGCGGTCCTGGTTCGGGACTCGGTTCCGGATGCCCGCATTATCTCCTCGATCTTGAGGGGCCTCCCTGCGGAGTAGAGCGCCGCCTCGATGCGCGCCGTTGCCTCCGCGTCTGATGCCGTTCTGGCCATGTCTGGGATTGGCGGTTCCATTTAAAAAAGAACTTCTTGTCCAACTTTGACTGCATTGTGAATCTATGTTGCGTGCCCGTGCGGAGTCGTCCCTGCCCCTATTCCGCGTGGCCTGCGCACACGGATCCTTGCGCCTGTCTGGCATTGTAAAAACAATTTATAATGAACGGGGGGCCTCTGGCATGGGGGCCCGTAACTCAGCTTGGTAGAGTAACCGACTCATAATCGGTGAGCCAAGGGATCGAAGCCCTTCGGGCCCACTCTCATCACCGCCTCTCCAACATCAGGGGCCGTGCCGCACCGCCGGTACCGTGCCCCATGCCGATCAGTTTTAAAGACAGGCGCCCGGCACCATACCTTGCCGCAATGAAGAATCAGAGTTATGGCTGATGGGTGATGTGAAGGCATTTGACTGAGCGGTTTTTTTGCGTCGTTTATGCCCGGCCGCAGCTGTTGCAGGCATGCCCTGCGCGATCCCCCCCACCCTGCAGGACAGGCGCGTCCCAAAGGCGAGGCATGGCCACATTCAGAAGCGCTGGATTTATTTGAGTTTGCGGCGTGGCATACCCATGCCCGAGATCTGGATTAACTACGGCATGCACGATGTGGTCTTGGACGTGAGGGCTGAGAACTTGGAACAGAACATCGGCTCCGGCGGCCAGGTGATGGATGATGCCGCAGTATCTGAGAGGCTAGCGGCTCTGGACACGTCCAAGCCCACGGAGCTCGTGATGCTACACTACTCCAAGGCAGTTCAAAAGGCGACCTTGGCGCTCTTTGCGGAGTGTGAACAAAAGTCGCACCCGATTCCACGAGTCTTGGCCGATGCCAGAATAATGAGCCTCATCCGGTCATCCCTCCCCGAGGGAAGCTCTGTGCTGCCCTTTGAGACAGATGGCTTGGACGGCCAGAACCTGGTATTTGTCGCCGAGATGGAGCTTGACGGGCTGTTCGGCTACGATACGATTGCCACCCGGCTCCTGCGAAGGTTTGGGGTGGACGGCATGCTCGCTGCATACACAAAGCGCAAGGGAGACGCCCCGGTGCCAGGACAGGACACCGACAGCATCCGCGAGGCGGCCGCATTTGCAGACCGCTTTGAGATACAGGGGATAGAGATAGTGGCAAACTCGGATGGCATCGTGGATATGCAGGTGGACCACCCCTCAAAGACGATGGCGCTCACCGGGGCCTTTGGATCTGCGGCATCGCGGGACGCGGGAAGGCACAAGTCCGTAATCATAAGCACAGGAAAGGGCTCCAGCAACGACACGCTGTCCCGATCCCTCTCCTCGCTGTGGAGCTGCAGCTCCGCCGTAAAGAGTGGCGGACTGGCAATCCTGATGGCCGAGTGCGGCGGCGGAGTCGGCTCCACAGCCATCCGGCAGCAGATCGAGGACCGGCTCAGGACAAACTCGCTGCGGAACCCCGCAAGGTACATAGACGGAATGGAGAACCTGCTGTTCCTCTCCGAGGTGGGCCGGAACCTCAGGATCGGCATTGTGTCAACGCTTCCAGAGTTTTACGTAAAGCGGCTGGGCATGATACCCCTCGGCAGCGCAAAGCATGCGCTGCAGTATATCCTCAAGAACCAGGGCCCGCGCCAGAAGGTTCTGGTTGCCTCTGACGGGGCACGCACGCTGCTACGGTAGGAGAGAGGCCGGTAGCGGCGCGCAGAGTACGGCCAGCACGACTATTGCCGCATATGCGTACTTGCGGCTGCGCGGCAGGGGCGAGACATCGTCCATTATGGGCGCGCTGGTATTTCTGGAGCTCAAAACCAGGATCATAAACCCCATGATCCAAAAGTTCAGCGGCCAGATCAGGATGCCTATGCTGCCATACGTGGTGATCCTGTGCCATTTCAGGCCCAGGAGGGTTCTTGCCATGTGGCCGCCGTCAAGCTGCCAGGCGGGCAGCATGTTCAGGAATGTGATGAGGAAGCCAAACCACGCCGCAAAGAGCAGCGGCGTCATCAGCACCTCGGATCCGGGGCCGCCCTTGCCAAATATGTTGAATGCCGCGGTCATCAGCAGTGGCTCACCAAGATCCCAGGAAACCAGGCTCCTGTCTCCGTACAGCCGGTCTGCCATCTCCATGGGGATCACGGGCGCGGTGTACGCGCCGTACATGGTGACGATAACTGTGATGACCAGCCCCGCCACCGGGCCGGCAATTGCCACGTCAAAGAGGATCTCCCGGTTTATGGTAATCCCTCTGACCTGAAATATGACCGCTCCAAACGTGGGAATGCCGCCTATGGGGATTCCGGGAATAAAGTACGGCCATGTTGCCTTGAGCCTGTGATACTTGGCTACCGCCATGTGGCCCAGCTCGTGCACGCCTAGGATGCCCAGCAGCGCCAAGGTAAAGATGCCTGCCATCTCGAGTGGTTCGCCGATATAGATGACGCTGTTTGCCTCAAGTGTCCTGTAGTAGCCGTTTATCATCACAAACGCCACCACTATCCCAAACAGCGCCCTGGGAATCCATGAGGAGGACAGTATCCTTCTGTTCTTTCTGGGCGGCAGGCGGCTGACGATTATGTAGATGCCGTCGTGCCCGTTTACCATCCTGGCAACAAGATCCATGGCGTACATCTCATGCGCCAGGGCGACAAACTTCTCCTTGTGGTCTCCATCTTCCACCTGGATCCTGACTCTCTCGAGGGTTCTCTCCACGCCGGTTACCTCAAACCGCGCCGATACCATGGATATGATCCTCTCTGAAGTGGGCTCGCTCAATGTGTCTTCAGTACTCCTACATGCTCAGTACATTAGAGTTTATGCGCAGTGGGCCGCCTGGGAGGGACCGAGCAGGTGGGGACTGCCCCAGTCTGCTCCACAGGCAAGGCACAAGAAACAGGTGCTGGTGGGATCGCAGGAGCGCCAGAAAGAGGCATTGGCCGTATTGACTAATGTATATAATTCCCAAGTTCTTACCCAAGTCATGCAAGTGGTCTTGCGTCGGCTGATGGACGGCATCGTGAGGAGGGCGGAGCTGGGCGATCTCATTCCAATAATGGAGATCAACCTCAAGACCTTGCCTGAGCACTACTCGGACTACTTTTACGAGAGCCTCCTAGCAGAGCTTCCAGAGGCGTTCCTGGTAGCCGAGGTGGATTGCATGCATGCCGGCTACATAATGTGCAAGACCGAGTACGGGTTCTCCAACTTTAAGAAGCTGGGATTTGTAAAGAAGGGTCACGTGGTCTCCGTTGCGGTGCTACCGGTGTTCCGCAAGAAGGGACTGGGCAAGGCGCTGGTAGAGGAGGCCATGAACGGTGTCATGCTCAGAAAGTGCGACGAGCTGTACCTGGAGGTGCGGTGCAGCAACACTGCCGCCGTGCGCCTGTACGAGGGTCTGGGGTTCATAATAAGGCACAGGCTCAGGTCGTACTACCGGGACGGCGAGGATGCCTACCTTATGGCAGTGGAATTTACGCGTTAACTAATAAATAACAATCAGACATCCTCACATCTGTTGACTCGGCGGAAGGTAGCAGGCATCCTGATCTTCATCGGCTGTCTCGGCGGGTTCTTTCTGTACGCGTACCTGCTGATGCTCTCCGAGTGGAGTCCCATCGTCCTGCAGCTTACCGTGCTCATGGCAGTCGGCGGCGTGCTGGGAATCATCTCTTGGATAGGGTACACCATGGCAACCACCAAGCCCGCGCCGTCATCCGTAACCGATGACGTCTAGTCTTTTGTGATTCTTGCGTCCACCACGGTCTGGTAGTACCTCGGACCCACCGCCCGGACTATTCTTGATCCCAGGATCTCGGATCTGACGGGGGCGACCTTCAGGTAGTGCCGCTCTGAGAGGCCTGGGGCGTCGGACTTGAGATCGGCGTGGATGTGGGAGTAGTAGTGGATCGTGCCGCCGCTCCTCGTTGCAGATACCGCCGAGTCCAGAAACTCGTCTGACCTCTCGGGAAGCAGCATCAGGGTTCGGTCCGATGCCCCTTCAAGGCCCCCGGCAATCACCTGCCTTGCGTCGCCGCAGATCGGAACCACTTCGCCTGTCATCCTGTTCCACTCGACGTTCTGCTGGCACAGCTGCGCGGCCAGCGGGTTTATGTCTATGCTGTATACGGTGCATTTTTGCCTCTTGGCGGCTATTATCGAGAACATGCCGACGCCGGCAAACATGTTGATCACGGTCTCGCCGCGGCGCACCAGTCCGGCGATGCGCTCCCTCTCTGATGACAGGCGCGGCGACACGAACGCCCCCTGTACGTCCACCATGAACCTGCAGCCGCTCTCCCGGTACTCGGTCCGTGTCGAGTCCTCGCCTGCTATGATCTCAAGATCCCGGATCCTGTAGTCGCCCTGCACGTCAGAGGACTGGCAGTAGACGGACCGGGCCGGCTTGACCTGCTCCAGCAGGGCCCTGCCGATGATCCCCCTCTTTGGCAGCAGCGCGTCCGGAATGCGCACCACGATGATGCCGCCGATCTGATCAAATGCCGAGAAGAGCTGGCTGCATTCCTGCGGGCTCAGAACCCCTTCCAGGGCCCTGCGAAGCATCCGGGTCAACTCCTGCAGTAAAAGTTCCCTGATGTCTTCTGCCGCTTGTCCAGCCGGCTCCCGGACTTGTTGATCCGCGGCCGCATGGACTTTTCATCCCGCCGGAACGTCACGTCCAGATACCTGAGGAAGCTGTTCATTGCGTCCGCCTTGCCTGCCGGCGACGTCGCGTGTCCACTGATCCCGGACTCTCCGTCAAAGATCACTATCCTGTCGGAGATCAGATCCATCAGCTGCATGTCGTGGTCGATCACCATTGCGGCCCTGCCAAAGGAGCGGGCAAACTTTTGCACAAACTTTGCTATTGCAATCCTGTCCTCCACGTCAAGAAATGCCGACGGCTCGTCCAGGGCGTACAGGTCGGCCTTCTGCAGCAGGCACGATGCCACCGCAACCTTCTGCAGCTCCCCACCGGACAGGTTCCTTATGGATTTGGTGTACAGCTTTTTTATCTTCAGGGGATCAACGATCTGCTCCTCCTCCTGACTCCCCTCGATTGGCGAGCCGTTTGCCGTGTCAAGAACCGACACAACCTCTGCATCGGACTCGCCCTGAAGGTACTGGGGCTTGTATGCGATCTTTATTCCTGCATCGATCCGGCCGGCATCTGGCTTCTCGACTCCTGCGATCATCTTCATCATCGTGGTCTTGCCCAGCGCGTTTGCTCCCATGACGCCCAGGATCTCCCCCTTGTGGATGGTGCCCGGCTCTATTGCCACCGAGAATGTCGGGTAGCTCTTGCTTAGGGCGGGGTATGAGATTACCGTGGAACCCCCTTGGAACTCACCTGCAGTTGAGGATGCGTCAAATGTGAACTTTCTGTCCCTGAACCTTACGTTCTCGTTGGGCAGGTAGCCGTCAAGAAAGGTGTTGATTCCCACCTTGGTGGACAGAATGCCGGACACGATTCCGTATGCGGCGGACTCCCCGTACAGGACCTCGATGTAGTCGCTGAGAAAGTCTAGCAGCGTCAGGTCGTGCTCAACAACCATGACGCTTCTTCCCAGCTTGGCCAAGCCGTGTATGACCTTGGCCACCCCGGTTCTCTGAAATACGTCGTTGTATGAAGACGGCTCGTCAAAGAAGTAGAACTCGGCGTCCTTGGATGCGGCCACGGCCACTGCTAACCTCTGAAGTTCCCCACCGCTGAGCTCCCGCACGTTCTGCTCCATGGCGTTCTTCAGATCCAAATCCCTTACGAGCTGCCCTGCGACCCCACGGCTGTCGTATCTCTCCAGAATCTCCCTGGCAGTCTCGTCAAACGCCCGGGCGACGGTGTGAACCTGCTGTGGCTTGATCGATGCCCTGATCCTCCCGTCCCGTATCTTCTCAAAGTGTGACCGGAGCTCCGTGCCGCTGTAGTACTTGAGGATCTCGTCCCACTCCGGCGGCCCGTCGTACCTTCCCAGGTTGGGCTTGATGGCGCCTGCCAGGATGTTCACCACCGTGCTCTTTCCCATGCCGTTTCTTCCCAAGAGTCCCACGACCTCGCCCTTCTTGGGTGTGGGCAGCTTGTACAGCCGGAACGAGTTCGGCCCGTACTGGTGAACCTTGTCTGATGCCATCTCAGAGGCTAGGTTGACTATCGTTATGGCATCAAAGGGGCACACCTTGACGCAGATTCCGCACCCGTTGCAGATGTTCTCATCTATCCTGGCCTTCTTTATCTCCTCGTCCAGGACTATGCAGTCGGCCCCCGACTTGTTTACTGGGCAGTACTTGATGCACTCAAGGCCGCACTTTCTCGGCTGGCAGAGATCCGCATCCAAGACGGCCACGCGGTGTGTCATACAGGTGGTGCGACGGTTTTGCCTTATACTTCTTTAGTTCTTATGGCCCGTCTGTGTTATCGACAACTGCCTGTTTTCCTTGCCGGACTGCCCGATGTTAGGCAAGTTCTTACGGGTGTGGGATACACGGATGGCGAAATCAACGACGCCATATCTGGACATGTGCCTACACAGTCCCCTTCGGAACGCGACGGTGCACCCAGGACCCGGGGCTGTCTACGCTGACTCCAAAAAAGTCGTGGCCTTGCCCAAAAAGGAGAAATTAGGCTTCAGCTTTGACGGTTCTGGGGGTCAGCCTGCCGCGTATACCACATTGGCGGATGTTGTCATGCTTCCGTCTGGGACGGTGTCAGAAACAAAGGGTACAATCTCTGCTGACTTTGGGCGGCAAGGGCCGTCATGACGATTACCGTTTGTGGCGCACATCGCAGGACTGCGCATGACTCTCCGGATCCTCGTGTTTTAGCGCACCCGTATCCCGGACGGCAGATATCTTTTCGACTCTGTCCTTGCGGCTAGGCCCATCAACACACCGCATGCGTGGCGTAAAGGCGGCAGTCCGGCAAAAATGGACTTGCACATGGTTTTTCCTCGTGACCGGCATCACGCGAATCTTAGGCCACCTGTTCAGCCTCTTTCAGACTGGTCTATTGCACATGAGCCCCTCTGTAGTGCCGGCGGCATTCTGGCAGCCCGGCTCCGGCGCGGGTCGGATCATGCGGCGCGGCGCGTCAGATCGAGCCCTGGGGCATGAGCGGCACCGCATGCTGGCACGATCAGGGACGGCTGCAGCGTGGTTCTGCAGGCTTGCGGGGAACCCTGCCGGGCCAAAAAGTTAGATTAATTAGATGGCACAATGCCGATACAGAACAAGCCGGCCATAGTATCAGGGTGCGACCCAATCCCGTTCCGAACTTGGAAGTCAAACCTGGTGTCGCTATTGTGTTACTAAGATGCGAGAGCCCTTGGGAAGCAATAGTGCTGGCATCTTTATACAGCCTTTGGGCGTCCGCCTGGATCCATGTGCAAACCGGGGCATAGCTGATCCGGGATTCTGCCCTCTTCGCGGTTCCCGGCGGCCGGTCCGTGCCGCCGGTCGGCCCGGCGAGTTCCGGGGCCGCAGGGCCTGACTGCCGCAAGGCCCACGCGGCTCCATCTTTGGCGGGCCGGGCCGGTACGGGCACGGATCCGTCATCTGTTTGGGTGCAGATCCGTGCATCCGGGCAAACCCCCGCGCACGGCCAGGCAGGCAGCCCTGCCTTGGGCGTCTCAAGCTTCTTAAACGGCCCCTGCGCAGGTGTCCTCATGCCGGTGTGTTCTGTCTGCGCTGCAGTGCTTGATGATGACATACGGTTCCTGAACCATATGATGGAGAAGCACGGGTTTCGAAACGACAAGGTGGGCAGGCCAGACAGGAACAGCCGGGGCTACTGATCCAGGTAGTCCAGAATCAGCCTGACGCCAAAGCCGGTTGCGCCCTTTGGATTGTACGATCTCCTCTTTGTCGCAGACTGCGTCCATGCGACGCCGGCAATGTCAAAGTGGACCCACGGCGTCTCCTTGATCGCGTTCCTCAGGAATGCCGCGGCAGTGATCGTTCCTGCGGCCCTTGCGGTTCCCAGGTTCTTCATGTCGGCCACGTCTGACTTGATCAGGTCCATGTAGTCGCCGTTTAGCGGGAGCCGCCACACCTCCTCTGATGTCCGGGCCGATGACTGGAGCATCCCCTCTGCAAGCCCGTCATCGCTGCTGATCATTCCGGCCACATTGTTTCCCAGTGCTACAATGCATGCGCCCGTGAGGGTCGCAAAGTCGATTATGGCCTTGGGTGCGTACCTTGCCTCGCCGTATGCCAGGGCATCGGCAAGTATCAGTCTTCCCTCCGCGTCTGTATTGATGATCTCTGCGGTCTTTTTGCTGTACAGCCTGATGATGTCACCGGGCCTGTACGACTCGCTGCCGGGCATGTTCTCCACCGAGGGAATGATTCCCACAAGGTTTACCGGCAGCTTGAGATCTGATGCCGCCTGCATGATTCCCAGCACTGTGCATCCGCCACACTTGTCAAACTTCATCTCGTCCATCTTGGCGCCCGGCTTGATCGAGATGCCGCCGGTGTCAAAGGTGACTGCCTTTCCGACGATTACCGTGGGTTTCTGGTCGCCCGCCCCGTGGTACTCGAGTATGATGAGGCGGGGCTCGTTTTTGCTGCCCTGTCCGACGGCTGATATTCCGCCAAATCCCTCCTCTTTTAGCCTGGACTTTGTAAACACCTCAAACTTCATCCCGCCCTTTGCGGCTATGGCGCTTCCCAGGTCTGCCAGGGTGGCAGGGGCGCACTCGTTTGGTGGCATGTTGGCTATGTCCCTGGTGAGTATGACGCCGTCGGCGACGGCCTCAGACGCCCGCAGCGCAGCCACGTTCTCTGGCGATTCGGCCGCAAGGATGCTCAGATCCGGATGCGCCGGCTGCTTTTTGGACTTGAACCTGTCAAACTCGTACAGGGACAGCTTTGCGCCCTCGACTATCTGCTGTATGGCGTCCGGAACCCCCTCGGGGACCACCACCGCAAAGTCCGGCAGGCTCAGATCAAGCGCCTTCCGGGCGGCCCGTCCTGCCATGATCCTGACAGAGTCTCCTGACTCCATGTCCAGGCCGGCCAGGAGTATCCTGTCTGCCGGCATTATGCCCAGCGTGTTGATGACGGATATCTTTCTCGCCTCCGGCTCTGATCTTATGGCCTTCTTGAGCGCCTCGCCGTATCTTCCCAGGCCGCTGGCTGGCTGCTGGCTGTCGGGAAATATCGCCGCCCCGGACATGCTCTCCATGCTAGAGTCGATCAGATCCTGCGTCTTGTGCTGCAGGCCCTCTGCGGTAAAGATGCACAGCATGCCAGTCTTCTTGTGTGCGGATCTGCTGCCGTCGATTGTAACCTTCAACACCGTGGTGTGCCTGCGTGATAATTTTATAGGTTACCCTGCAGAGTCACGTTTCCAGCCGGATCTTTCTGCTGTTTGAGAACAGGCTTGCAGAGCGAATGAAGACCGCCTTGGCGGTCTTGCAGCCCGCGTCGCATGGCTCTGATGTGCGCTGATCGACCTCCCTTGGCTCAGAGGACAGCAGCGCCCGGAGGAGCGGACCTAGCGCCGCGCGCCCCCCGTAGGCCATGCCGCCGTCGATGAACCAGAACATGTCCAGCGCATCAGACTCGAGGTGCTCCGCTCTCACCTGCTCACCCAGCGGAGAGTAGTGGCCAACAAGGGATATCCTGTTCCTCCCAAGCCTGCCCACAGCCTCTGCAAACTTGATGCAGAGGTGGCACCGGTCATCATACAGCACCACGGGGGCTATTCCCTTCAGATCCACATGTGTGATACGGCCCGCTGGGATTAAAGATTTTGGTGCCCGCCAGCCACCTGCCGCATCCGGCAGAACGCGAAGACCTGCCATGACATGCAAGCCTGTGCCTATGCAAGTAGAAATCCTGCCCCATCGTATGTGTTTTGAAGTTTAAAATACGGGAGATGAAAAGAGTGGCCATGAAGAAGGATTTTGTGGTGCGTAGCATCGATGCGTCCCCCACCGGAGCGCCGTACGTGCTTGTCTCCCTGTCATCTACCAAGGATCTCAACGAGGACAGCTCCCCCCAATCACCCTTCAACCCGAAGGTCATGGGATTTACCAACATGAACGACATGATGAAGGATCTGAACAAGATGTTCTCTGGGACGGGTGGTGCACCCGGCGCGGTCACCACGATCAAGCTCGAGATGCACGAATACAAGCAGATGGGCCTGTCTGTGGGCGACAAGGTATACCTGGAGATAACAAAGGAAGAGACTTTTGGGGTATAGGCTAAATGCCGGTTCCAGGGTTACGGTTCTTGATCTTCTCCCAGTCGGCAAGAAAGCTCTTCAGGCCTGTGTCGGTTAGCGGATGCTTGAGCATCTTCTCCAGCACCGCCGGCGGCAGCGTGACTACGTGCGCTCCTGCCTTTGCTGCATCCACCACGTGAACCGGATGCCTTACGCTGGCCACCAGGACTTGCGTCGCAAAGGCATAGTTTGAAAAGATCTCCAGGATGTCTCTGACAAGGTGCATCCCGTCCTGGCCGATATCGTCAAGACGGCCAATAAACGGGCTGACGTACTTTGCTCCTGCCTTTGCCGCCAGCAGGGCTTGGTTGGGCGAGAAGACCAGCGTTACATTCACCGGAATCCCCGAGCCGGACAGCGACCTGCACGCCCGGAGCCCGTCGGGTGTCATTGGCACCTTGACCACCACATTCTCCCCATATCCGCGCAGGCTCATTCCCTCGGCCATCATGCCATCGTAATCGGTGGCGACGACCTCGAGGCTGACATCCCCGGAGATTATGCTGGTTATCTCGTGCATGGTCTTGGCGGGATCCCCGCTCTCCCTTGAGAGAAGCGTCGGATTTGTCGTGATTCCGTCAAGCAGCCCCATGTTGTTGTACCTCCTGATGGCATCCAGACTTGCAGTATCAAGGAATATCTTCATCTTTGTGTACCCCTGACACTCCTGACAGCCTCGGCTATATTAACAGCTGATATCTTGTGCTTGGCAAGCAGCCGTGGGATCTCCTGATCCCGGCAGGACTCCCCAAACCTGTCGCGCACGCCGATTCTCCTTATGGGGACCGGGTACCTCTCCGATACGGCTTCTGCCACCGCCGAGCCCATTCCGGCCATTATGTTGTGCTCCTCGCAGGTGACGATGCCGCCTGTCTCCCTCGCGGCCCTCTCAAGCGCGTCGGCGTCTATGGGCTTGACTGAGAACATGTCTAGGACCCTGCACGACACACCCTCCTTGTGCAGCCTCTCCGCTGCGTCTAGCGCCAGTGTGACCGTAATCCCGCAGGCCGCTATGGTGCAGTCGGATCCCTCCCTTGCCGTGATCGCCTGCCCGATCTTGAACTTTTGGAGCTCGGTGTGCACCACGGGTGTCTTTGAGCGCGCCATCCTCATGTAGAACGGACCATATGTGTCTGCTATCACCCTAGTCAGGCCCCTCACGGATACGCC
The DNA here is from genome assembly GCA_965206845.1 of Cenarchaeum sp. Classification (GTDB taxonomy): domain Archaea; phylum Thermoproteota; class Nitrososphaeria; order Nitrososphaerales; family Nitrosopumilaceae; genus CAYGAM01. The sequence goes on from OZ242221.1 coordinate 1,316,240, forward strand.
GTCGGCAGGAATCAGAACCCGCATGTGTGGGATTACCCGTGTGATGGCAATGTCCTCTATCTGCTGATGCGATCCCCCGTCGGCGCCCACAGACAGTCCCCCATGTGATACCACCAGCTTTACGTTGAGGCCCTTTTTGCGGCCCGGGCTGGGGTAGCAGATGGCGTTGCGGATCTGATCCACTGCCCTTCCGGGAACAAAGATGGCATAGGTGCTGGCAAAGGCTGTCTTGCCGGACATGGCAAGGCCGGCGGCCACAGATACCAGGTTGGCCTCTGCGATTCCCACGTTAAAGAATCGGTCAGGGAACGCTCTCCCAAACCCCGCCGTCTTGAGCGAGTCGGTCGTGTCGGCTCCCAGGACCACGACGCGTGGATCCTGCCTGCCGATCTCAATGATGGTTTTCCCGTACTCGGAGCGCATGTCCGTCTGGTTTTGGCTCAGAGGTACTTCATCTCCAATGCAATCTTCTCCAGTGTTTCCTTCTTGGCAGGCACCTCGTGCAGGCCTATCCACCGGCGGACCAGCTCGGCTCCGCCAAGCGCGTGAGCCCGTTCCAGCAACAGCCTTCTTCTCTGGTGCAGTATCCTGCCACGGATCTCCCTGATGGCACCGCGCACGTCCTCCGTGCCAACTATGGCGCCGCCGCCGACAAAGGCGCGCGCCCCGTCTGCAAAGCATGCCCCGGCATTCTCCATGTTCACTCCCCCGTCAGCCTCCACACAGCCGTCAAACCCGTTCTCCCCCAGGGTCTTCATTACTGTGGCCATCTTCTGGTGGGTTGACTCGATGTACTTTTGGCCGGACTTGCCCGGAACCACAGACATCACTATGACCTGGTCGATGGTGGGGATGAACCGGTGCGCCCACTGGGGAATGTCCGTCTCGGAGTTGATTGCCAGGCCCACGCCCACTTGGTTCTGCCTCAGGTAGTCGTGTATCTCGCCAAAGATCGCCTCGTCGGTTACCTCTGCGTGTACCGTCACTATGTCACTTCCGGCTTCCACGTAGCTCCTGACATGCCTTCCGGGATCTTTGATCATGAGGTGCGTGTCAAAGGGAATCTCTGTGAGGTACCGGAGCTCCCGTATCTTGGAGTGGCCAAAGGTCTTGTTGGGCACAAACCTGCCGTCCATCACGTCCATGTGGATGTAGTCGGCCCTGCCCTCGGCGCACCGCTTCACCTCGTTCTCCAGGTTGCCCATGTTGCCGGCGATGATGGATGGGGCGATCATAAACTGGCAGTCCAGCTCGGTCTCAATCACCGGGGCGATCTCTGGGTGCGGGGCCCTGCCGTGCCACTTTGGGTTGTCCTCCATGTGCTCCACGCCCTTGCCCTTGACTGTCCGGGCTATGATGATCGACGGTACCCCCCTGACTGATGCCGCCTTTTTTACGGCGCCGTCAATCTGCTCTATCCGGTGGCCGTCGATCTCTATCACGTTCCACCCGAAGGATCTCCACTTGTCGCCGGTCCTCCACCGGGACGCGTCCCTCCACATCTCTGTGGGGTCGTCGCCTGTCAGCTCCTCGTCCAGCGGCATTATTTTCTCGGTGTACGAGTCCTGCTGGATGAAGTTCCGATCCATGATTGCCGTGAGGTTGTCCACCCTGTACTTTGAGCCTGTCATCGCCGCCTCCCAGACCTGGCCCTCGTTGGACTCGCCGTCCCCAATTACCGTAAATATCCGCTGCTTTCTGCCGTCGATCCTGGCCGCAAGCGCGGATCCGATGGAGAAGGAGAGGCCGATTCCTAGGGATCCACCGCAGAACTCCACTCCTGGACATTTGAGATCCGGATGCCCCTGCAGGCGGCTGCCCAGCTTGCGCAGCGTCTCGATCTCCGACTCGTCAAAGTATCCCGCCACCGCCAGATTGGAGAAGAGTCCAGGGGCGGCATGCCCCTTTGAGAGAACCAGCTTGTCCCTCTCCTCCCAGAGCGGGTTCTGTGGGTCGTACCTAAGGTGCTTGAAGAAGAGCACGCCCATGATCTCTGCCATGGAGAACGAGCCGCCGGGGTGGCCCGAGCCTGCCGCCGTGGTTGCCCTGATCGTTAGTTTGCGGGCCCGCCTGATGTTTCGTTGGATCTGACAGTAGTTGAGCCCCATTATCGGTGAGACTGGTCGCTGAAGCGAATAAAAATCTATTCTGAAATGCGACTTTTATGCTACCTGCTCGGCGCGACAGGCGAGCCGGCAAAATCTGGACTTAGAAATATTAAACAACAAGCTGTTACAAGTATCTGGTGGGTAAGAGACTTGGCAAATTCGATACTTGATGATGTGAAGGTTCTGCTCATGAAGCAGGCCGGCGATCCCAAAATTCTGGAGCAAGTCAAGCGCGCAGCAGAGAATGATGAGGTCATCTCGATATATGAGCGCGAGTACGTAGCTCATCTGGCAAAACAATATCTGGATCCTATGCGCGGTGACCAGTCCGTGCAGCCACCAAGACAGGAGAGACCAGCAGATCCGCCAAAGGAGGTATACCGGCAGCCGGAAGACAGATACGATCCCAAAAACAGGTACGATCCCCAGAACAGATACGATCCCAAAAACAGGTACGATCCCCAAGGTAGATACCGACAGGAGCCTGCCGTCACCGAGGCATCCGGCGGTTCGCAGCAGAAGATGTCAGCTCCCAGACCGGCGCGCAACACAAAGACCATGATAATTCTAGGGGCTGCGGTGGCGGCCGTAGTTCTGGGAGCCGTACTTGTGGTGGGACTGGGTTTGATCGGTACCGCACCCGGGCCCGACATTACGCCTCCTGTCGTTGAACCTCCCACCACGCCCGAGTACGCTGTAGGCACTTCCCAGCTGTCCTACAATCTGGGAGACATTGTGGATGTATCGGGAACGGCCGATCCGTCTCTGGGCGGTGTGGATCTCCTCATTGCAGATCCAAGCGGGAACACGATCTGGAAGGAGACCGCTACGGTCATGGGTGACGGATCGTTCTCCATGTTGCTGTTCGCCGGCGGTTCCGGGTGGGACGCCACAGGAGAGTACGACCTGCTCATGCAGCAGGGCGATACGGAGATCAGTTCTACGTTTATCTTTGTACTATAGTCTCTTCTGATCTGCTAGGTTCAGAGTATGTGGTATAGCCAGGACAATGCTGTCTCCTAGGAGTACTTGGACATGCTCTTTAGCTTGAGCGCCACCCTGTTGAGTACCTCATTGGGGCTCACATCCACTAGGTTGATGGTGACGTTATCCCGGACGATCTGGTTCTCGAACTTCTCCTTGATGGCAAAGGAAACGGAGGACCAGTGTAGCACCCCGTTCATCTCCTCCTGCACGACTGACTCGGTGTTGGGAAGTGGTATGGGCGCCATGGCTATCCCCTCGGTCCACTGCACAGTGGGAATTCCGCCGCCAGACGTTCTGCTGTTGAAGGCTATCCGTTCCACCCAGTCCTCAAGTCGGTACTCGATGATCTCGTGGATGATCAACTTCTTCCACGGCTCGATGACCACATCCATGTAAGGCGCATCCCCTCTGCAAGCAATATAATTCTAGGCTTGCTCGTCTGCCATTAGGTATTTTTCGTCAAGCATGGCGTGCAGGTTGTGCACCGATCTGTACACGTCGGCCTCTTTTTTGGCCCCGGTGCAGACCATCTTGCCTGTTGCAAAGAGAAGAAAGACCGTCTTGGGTTCAAGCACCCTGTGGATCAGCCCGGGAAACTGCTCCGGCTCGTACATGCTCCTGGGCAGGATCCTGGCGGCGCGCTCAAGGTGTATTCTCCTGAACAGGTTGATCGCCGCGACTATGTTCTGCACGTCCACCACTGCATCCGACTTGATGCTGATCCCGCTCCGTCGGAGCTTCTGCACCACCATTCTGACCGCCTGCACCGCCATCTCCTCTGACTTGGCACCCGTGCAGACCATCTTGCCTGTCCGGAAGATCAGGGTGGCGGTGCGCGGCTCTGTCAGCCGGAAGACCAGTCCGGGAAACTGCTCCGGGTTGTACTCCGTCTCGGGAAACTTCTCCGTGATGTCGATTAGGTTGATGCTCTGATTTACGGACGCAGATGCCACCACGTTCTCGATCTTGATCTTGGGCTTTGGCAGGTTCATTATGTCGCTTATAAATACCGGTATATATACAAGGCTTTAAAAGTGCGGATGGGATCGACTGCCAGTCACGTGCGGCCGGTGATCCCCAAATGCGCTTAGTGGCGGCCTATCCACCTGTACCTGTGCTCTTCGTCAATGATATCTGCCTCAAGATCACTCCTGCCGATCCGTGGCACCGGCAGATCTACTTCAAAGAATCCCAAGCTCCCCTTGCACGGAACGGGAATTCGGAGCCGTCGGGCGTTCCTCAGGATAAAGCCGTACCTGTACTTGCCGGGGGCGCTTGCCATGTGCCTGTCCGAGTCGGCCATCATCTCCTGCTCAGTCTCGTACCTCCGGACATCGTACACCTCTGCTCTTCCCACGATCACCCCGACAGGCAAGTCGGTGCCAATTTCAAGCCTCCGACAGTCTGTGTCTCTTACCTTTATCGGGGCGTGAACTAGGAACTCACCGCGGAACTTTGTGTTCCAAGGTCGCAGCTCGACGGTCTTCCTGCCTGAGACTATCAGCTCAGCAAATGGCTGGCACACGCTGAGGCACTTCATTATGCTCTGACGCTGCAGCGGTTGGGCCCCATCTCGAGGTCGGGAATCTGCCCCGACGACACCGGAATGGAGCCGCGGTTTATCCTGATTATCATCGAGTAGTTTGCCGGTCTTGGCTCTGCGGTGCCGGCAACCCTTTTGACAAAGTCTGCCCTCTCTAGGCCCATCAGGGTCATCCTGCTTGCCATCTCTGGCGTTGTGTGGTACGTGTCGTCATCTGCCAGCTCTGTTCCTGCACCCCTGTGGGCAGGGAAGATTTTTGTGTCCGGGGGCAGCTTGAGCATCTCTGTGTGCAGTGTGTTGTAGAGTCTTTCGGCAAACTCGTCTGCCCGGTCTCTCAGGTCCGGGCGGCCTACCCCGTCTGCAGACAGGATGTCGCCGCAGAATGCATAGCTGCCTGCAAGGTACGTCATGCTTCCTGCGGTGTGTCCGGGTGTGTGTACCGTCAAAAGCCGCTCCTCTCCAAATGGTATGGAACCACCCCCGGAGATCCGGACGGCGTCAATCCTGTAGTCCTCGTCTGCGCTGAGGTACAGCCGGGATCCCGTCATCTGTGCCAACTGTGCTGCGGCAGACACGTGATCCGCATGCTGGTGTGTGTCGGCAACGGCGACGATCGCAAGTCCCTCCTCTGCTGCAATCTCTGTGTATCTGGAGGCAGGATGCGCCGGATCGATCACCACCGCCTTGCCGCCGGATCCCAAGATGTATGAGAGGCATCCCTTTCCGACCTTCTCCACCTGTATGAGCGTGAGGCCTGCGTCCCTTATGGTTGCCGTGGGACTGAGAACCTGGTTCCATCTGGCCATCCCGCCCTCAAGGGACGACGCCTCAATTCCCATCTGGGCCAGGGCAAAGGTGGCAACCATGGATCGGTTTCCGTGGGAGCATATGGTGATCACCTTTCTGCCTTCGGGAACCGACTGCCGACTGCCTGGCGCAAACAGCTGCGACAGCGGAACGTTTACAGCTCCGGGAATTCTGAAATCGGCAAACTCGTGAGGCTCTCGGACGTCAAGCAGGAACAGATCCTCCTTTTCGCTGATCGACCTCCAGAGATCCTCACCTGAGAGCACAGACCTCTGGCCGCTCTTCACGGTGCTGCCAGTCCATCCGGCCATTCCGCCCTCAAGAAAGTGCGCGTCAAATCCGAACCTTGCCATCAGTCCCGCGCTCTGCTGCGCCTCGGATCCGTCATGGTCAATCAGCACCACCTTGAATGTCCGCGGGGTCTTTGCTATGACCACCTGCTTTTGCTGCATGGTGCCAAATCCCGCATTGGCGGCGCCTGCGATGTGGCCCCGCACAAACTCGCCCTCGTTCCTAGTGTCCAGAATCAGCAGTGGGATCTTGTCCTGGATCATGCCTGCCAGCTCCTCTGGTGTGATGCCCGTCATGACACACCTGCGGCGCCCCCTGATTTAGGATTTTCTAACTGTATGCGTGCGGTGCCGTCTGCCGTGTCGGACAGTGAGTGGATACCTGCCTGGATGCGCAGGCCCGCGCCCAGATGGGGACTGGCTTGGCTTCGTTCCCATGTGGGATTTGATCCGCATCCCGCAGGTCCGCTGCGTCGAGCGGATTCGTGTCCTAGGACACCTGCTAGTCGCCCCCCAGCACGCCGATGACCTTGTTTGGGATGTCCTCGAGCCTGCTGACTGCCAGCGTTCTCTCGTAGCCCAGCCGCTTTAGGTTGTTGGCTATGGCAGTGGATCTTACGATGTCAGGACCCAGGCCGATGGCCACCATCCTTACGTCCAGAGAACGGATGGTTCTGATCATGGAGTGCACCGCACCGGGGTCTGCCGGCTCACCGTCGGTGAGCGTCAGAAAAACACGCGGCCGCTTTGACTGCAGCGTCTCGTACATCTTGTCGTAGACCTCGGCCAGGGGGGTGGAGCCGTTGGCGGCAATCTGGGTCAGCCGCTTTGCGCATATGTTATTCCACCTCTGGGTGTCGGGCTTTACCATCCAACACACCACCGCCCGATCCACGGTGCTAAACGCGTACACGGAGAACTTTACCTTCAGGTACGCCAGCACCTCGCACAGGGCCAGGGTGGCCTTCTTGTACCGGAGCTGCTCGGGCGATATGCTTGAGGAGTGGTCCAGCATGATCATGATCTCGGTCCTGATGGACTTTTTGACGTCGGTGAAGAACGGCCGGTGCCCCTCGATGTACGACTCGTCGTCAAACTCGTCTCCGGCGTCGAGGTGTTCCTCCTTCCACCCAAACCGCCAGTTCCGAAACTTTATCCTGAGGCGGCTGATCAGATCCATATCGTATATCGCGGTCTCGTCCACGCCTGTCTCCGGAGGTACCCGGACGCCTATGGACTCGTCCCCCAGCCCGCGGTTCTCACTCCTCCTGCTCTCATCCACCAGCGACTTGTATTCGTCCATGACGTTTCCGCCCCTAATTACGGCGGCGGGATCCACCTTCCCAAAGTCGCCGTCCCTGTTGCGGGCCACCCTGGCCATGGCCTTTAGCAGCTCCTCCTGGGAGAGGGCCATGCCCGGCCTCATCCACGGCAGGGCGACAGGAATCGTAATCAGCGAGTCTATGTCCAGAATCCTGATGATCTTCGGAACCTTCTTCTCGAGCCATGCGGTGTTGTGGCTCTTTTGTGCCGCCTCCCGGAGAGACTCCCTGGCAAAGGCCACGGCCCTTTTGACCCTCTCAAAGAGGGAGGCTGGAATCTCTCCCTTGATGTCTCCAAAGAGCAGGTGCTGGTAGAACGCCTCGACTATCCTGGCCCTTCCGTACACGCTGCTCAGCAGTGGTCTGTAATTCCACTGAAAGGAGTAGTGCAGTATCATCTCCGAGTCCATGCCCCGCCAGATCCTCCTTCCCAGCAGCTCCACCCTTCTAGTCTCCAGCGCGTTGAGGATAAAACCGTAGGCGTGATCGCTGCTAAGAATCTTCGGGCACAGCCTCAGTCGCATGGACTCGTACCACAGCGATGCCCGGAACTGCCTGTACCTCTGGAAGCTGTCCCCTGCCAGCTTCTCTGCGGGAACAAGGACGATCCTCCGATCCCTTATCCTGGTTCTGTTCTCGCCGTTACCGGCAAACTCCAGAGTTACGTCGTCCATGCCGGACCAGCGCCTTGCAAGGAAGGTTCCTATCTCGATCAGCACGTCGCTGTTGAACTGCATCTACGCACCAAACATCGATGTGATGATGTCGCCTACCTTCTGGTACTCCACGCTTCCCCACTGCGAGTATACGTTTCCAAATACGATGCCTGCCGCCTCCAGGGGGCCCATCCCCGAGTCCAGCATCCTTCCGTAGGCGATGGTCTCGCGTATGCTGGGGGAGTAGTCCAGCTCCTCCACTGCCGCTGCCTGCCGTAGCACATTTGCCAGCTTGACTCCGTGTCTCAGCTGCCCGCCGTGATCCCCCGAGACATACTTTGCGATGATCTGCATCTCGACATCCTCAGGTGGGTACTCTAGCCTGATCCTGATGGGAAACCTGCTTAGCAGCTGTGGCGGAAGCTCCTTGGTGCCGACATGTGTCAGCGGATTGATGGTGGCCACCACGAACCAGTCTTGTGCCGCCCTGATCGTATCTCCTGCAGACTCCTTGAGCACGATCTGCCTCCGGTCGTCCAGCGCCTCGTCCAGCCTCAGCAGCACATCGGCCTCGGCCGCGTTAAGCTCGTCTAGGTACAGCATGCCCCCGCTCCTCATGGATCTTATCAGGATGCCCTCATCAAAGCTCACAGTGCCATCGTTCAGGGTCTTGGTGCCCACCAGGTGGCTCTCCCTGGTTCTGAGGCTAAAGTTTACCGACTCGAGGTTCCGGGATTTGCCTGCCGCAAACTCCCTTACCAGCGATGTCTTGCCAGTTCCCTTGGGGCCTATGATCAGGACAAAGATGCTAGCCTCGTAGGCCCGGTTGAGTATATCTATGGAGTTGTTCCAGTCCAGGTACGAGGTTCCCTGCAGCAATATGTCTCATGATTGCGTGTTTGCAAATAAATCTTAGTTTTGGTATTGGGCCAGCTTTGTGTTTGACTCGTCTAGGATCTTGTGTAGTGTGTCCCTCCAGACCTCAAATCCCTGGGGGGAGTCGGGGTAGTTGTAGTAGTGCTCAGTCAGCCTCCTGTTCTGGCTAGTGGTGAACCGAAGGCCGCCGGCAAGTCGCTTGTTTAGCGCTCCGCGGATTATCATTCCCAGCCTTCCCAGTGAGCTGAAGTCGGGGTGCTCGCCCTTTGAGATCGCCTCCACGCTCAGGTTTCCAAGAAAGTGCTTCATGCCGTAGCTTAACTGCTCGTTGGAGAGCGTCTGTATGAGCCTGCGGAATATCTCAAGGCCTGCCGTCTTGTAACCGTACTCGTTGATGAACCGCTTGTTGTACCTCCACAGGCCGCTCTCTGTCACGTTGTTCTCCTGTATGGCCTCCACGACGCACTCGCCCACTATGGTTCCCGCCACCAGCGCAGGGCCGATTCCCCCGGCGTCCAGCGGCTTTGGCATCCATGCCGAGTCACCCACCAGGATAAACCCGCCTGCGACCATACAATCATTCTGCCTCCGGACCGAGACCTGAAAGTTTCCCACTGCGTTGTTGCTGTCCTCCGGATCCTCAGACACCCTGGGCCTCTTTATCGCGCGGTTCCTGTTTATGTACTCCTCGATGAGCGTGGATACGTTGTCCTTCCTTCCCAGCCTGGCGTTTCGCCTCTCTAGGAGCGTCTTCTCGACGCCGAGGCCGATGTTTACCTTGTCCTTTCCCTTGGGAAAGACCCAGCCATACCCTCCTGGGGCTATGTCCTGATCCAGGTGGATTATGCAGTAGTCGGGATCAAACTCGGAGAGATCGGCTTCCCCCTGCTCAAAGTACATGATCTTTCTGCCGGTGGACTCGACATCTTGGCGGTCCACCTTCCTCTCCATTCTGGTGGTGTTGGATATCTGGTTTCGCAGCATCGAGGTTACGCCGGTGGCGTCGATCACCACCTTTGCGGTTCTCTTGTATGGCTGTTTCTTGCTGTCTATGCCCCGGACTCCCACCACCTGGGAGTCGTCGTACAGCAGTCCGGTCAGGTTCACCTCATAATCAAAGTCGACTCCCATATTCAGCGTTCTCTCGTTCTGCTTCTCGGGAAGAAGCTGCCTGTTGAGCATGTATCCGTCGCCGTCAAATGGGATCGATGTCTTCCTGTCCGGAGAGAATGCCATGACGCCCTTGACCTTGTGCTCGATCTCCGGCTCGCTCCAGGACACGCCGATCCTGTCACTCATGTAGTCCACGGCCTCCTTGCTTACCGCGTCGCCGCAGATCCACCCGCTGATGCTCTTCCTTCCAGGCACGATGGCTGAGTTCCTGTCGATCACAAGAATCTTCAGTCCCTGCTTGGAGTATCTTGATACCGACTGGGCCGCCACGGTTCCGGCCAGCCCACCCCCTGCCACGATGACGTCATAATCTGACAACAAGATACTCCGCAGCTCATAGATATTTAAAATAATGCAGTCGCGAACTTTGTTTCCCAATTTCGATAAACGCATCTGAGTTGCCACAAAGAGCACGATTCTCGTGTGACTTGACGCTGTTTACGGACTAAATTAATCGTAAAAGTGCGAAATGTTTGGATTGGGAAACAAAGTTCAGTCGCGGCGTGAGTGGGATCGCCGGGCCGGACGTGGGGACTTGTCCGGGCGTATGGGCCCGTGCCGGATTGAAGACGGATACGGCCCCGTGTATTTCTAGCGAGCTGGTTCCGGCGCTGCTGTTGTCTGCGGGCCGATCCGCGCCAGCGGCTCGTATTTTAAACTGGGTCGGATCGTCGCGGGGTCTTCAACGCTTGCGCTCAGACTGGAACGGCTGTTATTTCCTCATTCCCGGTTATGCTTGGGGGTTCGTTCTATTTATTGCTGTGTTTGCGGCTGCGTCCTACAGGCATAACCACCTATGTTAAAACATCCGGTCATAGTCAAGCGTTGATTCCGTCTGACTTCTGATCCACGCCTAGGTTACGCGCGTACAACTTTAAAGCTATCGCTAGGAATTGGATTGCAGAAAATGTACTGGTGCGGGCCAGCCTAGCTGGCCAGTCCGCCCCGTGCACCTACTGCAGAATCTTCTTCATCCGTTTCAGCTTTCTGGCATATCTGCTTGCGTCATGGGGCTCGTATGGTTCCTTGGCAGTCAGCATCTTCCAGATGATCCTCACCATCTTGTTTGCCACGTGTGTTATGGCAATCGGGTGGTTGCCACCGTGCCTTGTCTTGGCATTTTGATAGAACCACTTTAGTCTGTCATCATGGCGCACCGCCACGTTGGCTGCTTGGATCATTATCCAGTTTACCCTTCGGTTTGACGCCTTTTTCATGCGGCCGTGGTGCGTCACGTTGCCGGACTGGCAGACTCGCGGACACATCCCGGTCCATGAGACCAGTCTGTCTGCGGTCTTGAACCTGGTGATGTCGCCAACCTCAGATACCAGCAGCATCGCGGCAAACGCCTCTATGCCAGTCATGCTCATCAGCAGTTTCGCATCCTCGTTGACTGCGGCCTGCCTGTCTATCTCTGCCTCGATGCCAGATATCTCCTCTGTGGCATGTGCAATCCTTTTGACGCAGTTTTGCAGGATCATGTTGTCATTTGGTTTCTTAAGGCGTATCTGCGAAAGCAGCCTGATGGCCTTTTTGCTGTGCATCCTTGAGACATCTGGCATCACGTCGTACTTGTCAAGCAAGCCGTGCGTGTAGTTGATCAGGGCAGTCCTTGCCTGAACCATGCTTATCCTGTACCTGAGCAGTTCCCTGACATCGCGCAAATCCGATGGTGCCACGTAGCATTCTGGGATAATCCCCACGCGCAGCGCGTTTGCAATCTTTTGCGCGTCGATGGGATCCGTCTTGACATCGGTGTCCGATATTATCTTCATCTTGTACGTGTTGGCAAGCTTTACCGGTATCCCGCACCCCTCGAAGGCCTCAAACGTCTTGAGCCACATGTTTCCAGTCGACTCGCACGCGGCCCTGCACCGTCCCTTCCCGCTGTATTCTTTTTTCATCCTGCGTGCAAACTCTTTTGCGTCTTCCAGCGTGTTCACGTATGATGTCCTCTCCAGCACGTTTCCCTTGCCGTCCACTACGCATACCATGCATTTTCCCTTACCAATGTCTATTCCTATGTTTCTCATCCTTTCTCTCACCTCCTTGCGGATTGTTTTTGATGGATCGGAAGCTGCAATCACCTATCAGTGCGCGAAGCACAGGAACACAGCAGCTCGGATTGCCCCATTCAAATGAAAGTGCGCGGAGCACATGGTTATCAAGGGGTCGATCCACTGCCACGACTACGACGAGGATGTTTTTCCAAATGAATCAAATCTACAGAACCGATTCCAGTTCATATGTGCTTGTAGGACACAGTTTGTGTTTGCAGGGCGCGCATGCGGCAGGCTTCTGCTCCATTCGGGCGCAGGTCTGCGCACCCGGTCACGCCTTCGCGCTTGGCGCTACGGCAGACGATTCCTGCGTTGCTTACGTGCCCGGACTGAAGGTTCGGGCCTACACGGCTTTTGCGTCGCATATGCTCCGATAGTCGCACCAGTTGCAGACGCCGTAGCTGGGAGTGGGCTCAAAGTTCTCACTGAGAATCTGTGCGATCATCTCCTCGATGGACTCCATGGACGCATCGACCGACCCTTTGGTGACCGCATACTCGACAACCTTGCCTCTCTCAAGATAGAACAGCGACGCCTTTGCTGGCAGCTCGCCCTTGAGCTTCTCGACTGCCTTTGCGTAGATGTTCAGCTGCGGATCCGCCGCCGCCTTTGGCCTGCTCAATACGCTCTTTCCGGATTTAAAGTCCACCACCTCGTATCTGCCGCCGGGGTTTCTCTCCAACCTGTCAATCCTTCCGTTGAACCTGACGTCGCCAATCAGTATGCTGAAGGGAATCTCGGTGTCCACCAGCTCGTTTTCCGAGCGTTCCTCCCACTCCAGATATGCCCGTATCATGGCGTCTGCCCGATCCGTGATCCTCTTCTCACCGGCCCTGCTCTGAATGCCCGGGCTCCACATCTTTGTGAACTTCTTCATGCTGTCCTCTGGTGTGACGCCTCGGCCCTGCGATCTCGCCTTTGCGGCCTCCTCGACCACTGCATGGATCACCCTGCCAAGATTGGCAGGGATGCTTGGCGGGCGGGGGACCCGGTCGATCTTCTCGAACTTGAATTGTAGCGGACACTTCTCATACGCCTTGATGCCGCTGGCAGACAGGGTCAGCTCATCGTGGTTGAACAGCGGCCGGCTCATGTCTGCCACCTCCGCAGACAGGTCCACGTCACCCATGTCGACATCTAGTATGCTCCGGGGGTCAAAGCCGTCAAGGTTGCCGAACCGCTCGTAGTGCTGGATGCGCGACAGCTCGACGATCTTGTGGATCGCAGTCTTGAGACTCGATTGGCCAATCGCTGTATATGCCTGCTTCTGCTTGTCTGACTTTGTGCGCTCTACCCGGCTTACGGGCTGTGCATCAAAGTCCTCCGACTCGTCAAAGTCAGTTACCTCGATCAGCGGGTTTCTCCTGTAGTCCAGCTCGACTAGGAACCGGGACGGGTCCGTGTCCCTGACGTTCTCGCCGTACCGTATTGGCTGGATCATGTACAGTCTCTTCATGGCCCTGGTTATGGCCACGTAGAACAGCCTGCGCTCTTCCGCGTCGTGCATCTCTTTTGTGTCCTCCCTCCTGTTGTCTCCCTGCAGCAGCCCCAGGGGAATGCGGAACGGTTTCTCCCGATACCTGAGGGGAAACCGGTTCTTGGCCATGTCAGTGACAAAGACGACGGGAAACTCCTTTCCCTTGCTCTTGTGCATGGTCAGGACGTTGACGGCATCAGCAGGCGCGGCATCCTCCAGCTCGACACTCCACCCGTCCAGTGCCGAGACGGACTCGAGAAAGCCGCCAAGCGAGCGATCAGCAAAGATCTCATCGTACTCTTCTGCGATCCTGTGGATCTTGCTCAGCAGCAGGGCGCTTGTCTTGTCCTGGTGGCCTGACTGCAGCGCCCGCTTGTACAGCCCTGACTGCTTCATCATTACATGGTACACGAGATCGCTTACGGAAGAGCCAGCCGCCAGCCTGATTATGTCCTCAAGGAGGGCCACAAGCTCTGAGATCTCCTGCTTTTGTGTGATCGCGAGCTTGTCACAATCCCTTACCGTCTCCCAGACAAGGTCTCGGGACCCGTCTCCTGCACCCCTCGCCTCCTTGTGCGCCTGGCTCATCAGCACCATGATGTTCCTCTCTGTGATACCACGTTTCCTTAGCAGATCAAATATCATCATTCCGGCAGTCCCCTGGGAATGCGCAATTTTGAGGTAAGCCACGAGCTCGGCGACGGCCGGGTTGCGGCGAATGTCCGGCTCCATCTCGACGGAGGCAGGTATCCCAAAGGACTCCAGAGCCTGGGCGAACCTGCGACCCTCTTCCTTGCGCCTTGACAGGATTGCTATGTCCCGATAGCGCATGCCATCCTTGATCATCTGGCGTATGGTCTGGACGACAAACTCCGTCTGCCCGTTCCCGGTCGGCGTGCATACCACGGCTATCTTGTCCCCATCCGGGTTCGGGTGCTGACACCCCTCTGTGTCCCGCCCGAGAACTTGGTTTGCGATGCGTATGATGTTTCCGGTGCTGCGGTAGTTTTTTACGAGTCTCACCTCCTTCAGTTCGGGATACGTCTTCTTGTACTCCTGGAATATCCCGGAGTGCGATCCCTGAAACCCCATGATGGACTGGTCCTCGTCTCCCACCACGCCGATGTTCCTGTGGCTGGCAAGGAGCTTGGCCAGCTCCAGCTGCGCATAGTTGTTGTCCTGGAACTCGTCGATCATGACATACCGGTATCTCTCCTGGTACTTGGCCAGCAGGGCCGCATTCCCTCTGAGTACCTCGACTGTCTTGGACACCATGTCGCCAAAGTCGACTAGGTTCCTCTCGGTTCTGTACTCCTCGTAGGCCCGGTACATCTTGCCAAGCTCGCCGAGCTTGTGGATGAGCTCCGGGTTCTGCGGCTCTGGGGAGCCCAGCTGCTCGTCGACGTACCCCTGCAGTCTCTGCGGCGAGATCATCTCATCCTTGAGGCTTCTCACTGCCTCGAGCATTCCGGCGTAGATCTCCCTCGTGCTCCCTCCGATGTCTACGTACTCTGGGTTAAAGCCAAACCTGTCAGTGTTCCTGAGGCACCAGATCAGCTGCGCCCACTTCTCGAAGATTCTGGTCTCCCGGCCCACCCCGGACTCGGCAAGGTTCTCCAGCAGAATCTCCCTTGCAAACGCATGAAACGTGCTGACCTTTACATCGAGCTTGCCGCGCTCCTCCAGCCTCTCCTGCATCTCGCCTGTGGCCTTGTTGGTAAATGTGAGGCAGAGAATGGACGACTGCGCAACGCCAGCCTCTATCAGGCTGAGTGCCCTGCTGACGATCACGCGGGTCTTGCCGCTTCCGGGGCCTGCGATGATCATCAGCGGCCCCTGTCTGTGGTCTGCTGCCTGCTGCTGCTCTGGGTTCAGGCCGTCACTCAACGCATGCCGCCTCCGCATCCCTGCATGTGCTGGTACCTGCGCCCGAGACACGATTCCATGCCGTGGTGCCGCATGCACGGTGCACGCCTGCCGCCCATTTGAGTCCTCCCACATCCACACCGCATCATCCGTCCCGGCGGAGCGACTCGAGCAGCTCCCTGTAGGTGCTCTGCAGATCTACCTTGCGGTACACCGGCGTGAATATCTTGATCCTGACGGGACTCTGCTGGAGCAGCTTCAGTCTGCCCTGGACAAACTCCTGCCTGTCAAAGCGCAGGTATATTCCGGAACCCGAGACAAAGAGATCCATGTCCTCCAGTATCTCCTGAAACTGCCCATTCTTCATGCGCCGCACCATCCTGCCGACAAACCTGCTGGCCTGCCTTCTGGCAATCTTGGCGCTCAGAACCGTGATGGGGTTCTCAAAGTGCCCGGTCTGGTGCGACACGGCAAAGTCGTCCTTGTGCAGGTCGTATATCTCAAAGGCATCAAAGAATTTTGTGGAATCCTCTGTGGCGTGAAGTATGACATCAATGCTAACTTCCAGCCTGTTTGCCATCTTGTGACTAGGCTATGGGGAGTTATATACAAAAGTTACCAGAACCCTTGCCTTTTTTTGGCGCTCTGGCGATCCCTCCCATGCTTGCCTCTCGCATGTTGTTCGCGGAGCGCGCGAGAGCAATCCCGCGCTGGAATCTCGCGCCTTGGGACGACGTTCCCCGCCGCTCTGCCGTCGCCTTGACGGCAATGTTGTACGCGACATTGATGTCCGCGTTGATGTCGTTCTTACACCTGTGGTTCGTGCAGTGAAACTCCCCCTGCGATATCCGGGAGTCCTTGTCCCTGCGGCTGCAGACGTGGCATGTTGTGCTGGTGCCTCTGGGGTCGACCGTTATGATCATCACGCCGGCGTTCGCGCATGCGCCCTCAATCCGCATTTGGAACGTCCTGGGACGCGAGTACGCCATCTCTCGGTTGAGGCCGGTCTTGGCCGAGCTGCCTTTGCCTTTGGCAGTCATGTTCTTGACTTTCAGATCCTCGATGACCACCGTGCCGGCGCCCTCCGCCACCTTCTTTGACGCGTGCCTCTCCCAGTTGGTCTGCCTGTTGGCGACCTTTTCCCTCTTCTTCTGGATTCTTCTTTGGAGCTCCTTGTAGCCTCTTGACTTTGGCTTCCTTGGCCTGTCGCGCCTGGCATTCCTGTTGATGCTGCTAGCATTGTCCTGCTTGCCGTTCGCGTTGCCATCGTGGCCGCCGCCCTTGCCGTTCTGCCTGATGCGCCTGTTTCCGCTCCCGCCGCGCTTCCGCGAGAGCTCCGAGTACATCTTCGATATCTCATCACCCTTCGTCCTCCTGCAGCCGTCCGGAATGTCGTGGAACGTATGATGACCTGTATCCAAGTCGACCGTCGTTGCGCCGTGGACTATGCCCATGTCGACTCCCCTGATGACCGCATATTCTGATGGCTTGGGCGCCTTTATCCCGACCTGGATGTGGAGGCGGTACGTCCTGTGGCGGTCCTTTGTGAGTCTGGTTGTCTTCTTGGTCGTCTCCACCAGCTGGAATGAACGCATGTCAAGCCCATCCACGTCACCATGCACCTTCACGGTGCTTATGCCGGGAAGATGCAGCAGGCCGCCGCCCTTGGACACGGGACTCTGAAAACACAGAGAGCTTGCCTTCCGTCCTTCCTCCTGAGCAGGTCGCCCTTGTGGCTCCACCTATTCCTCTTGTTGCTCCACTTGTTAGGCGGCAGGTTTGCCGCAGTGCCGATGTCTGGAATTCCCTCCTTTTCCCTGTCGTGCCTGGCTAGGTTTTTCCACATTATTTTGTTGTAGCGCTTGGTGGCGTTTGACTCCATGAACCTTTTCACGGCGTCCAGCCCCTGCCGGAGGCCGGTCCTCTGCACCCTGCTGTCACAGGCCTGCCGGAGTCCGACCGCCTGAGCGTCGTCATCACGGACAAGCCATGTGTTCGCGTTCCTCCATTTGGTGAGCATGCCGTCAAGGTCAAATTTGGTTATTCTCGGGTCGCCCAGAACCTTCCGGACGGGCATGTTGTACGCCCACCTCTGCTGGTCCATGTGGCGCGATATCAGCTTTGACAGATCCCCGGACTGGTCAAAGTCCACTTTTATCGTGCGGACCATGATGCCCTTCCTTGCGCGCCTTGGCCCCTTTTTTGGCGCCGGCGCGGTTACGGTTGCCATGATGGGTTTCATTACCGCATGCAAATGTCAAATGTGTATAAAAACACCGCGACTATACCATGCAGACCGTCCGCACCGGCATGGGCATCAATGCCATTATGCCTGCCCATGCGGTTCCCGCCGTCCAGATTGCCGCGCCGGTATCGCGCAAAGGCAGCGCGTGAAAAGGAGCGCCAAAAAAGGCAGGGGTTTTGGTTACTTTTGTATGTAATTCCCGGGTTATGCCTCAAGGAGTGTGATCTGCTGTTGCGCCGTCTGCACCAGCTTTACCTTCTCCAGCCCAACATGCCTCAGCCGGACCAGCTTCTTGCCTGCCGCCATTATGTCCGAGTTGATCTTGCCGTAGCATGTGGCCTGCACGAACTGCGCGATGGTCATCTCCGGCACGGACTTCTCTATGACCTCCTTGGCGATCAGCCTGAGGGCGCGCATTCTTGACGTGTTGAGCTGGCGGTGCGTCAGTACGAGCACCTTGATTCTAAAGGTATACTCGTCCTTTGTCCTGACGTCCATGATTAAGTTGATCCGGGACGAGCCGCGCCGCACTAGGCTGCGCAGGTACTCCTTGGCGTACTCGTATCGCTTGAAGATGCTTGTGGCCCGATCCCCGTCAATGTCGTCGATCTGAAAGTAAATCTTGTACTGGTTTTGGGAGGGATCCCCCTTTAGGATATCGTGCAGGGTTACCTCGATTACTCTGCCTTTGGCACCCTCCTCGCTGGTAACGGGAATGTATGCCACAAAGACGTTTCTGAACGAGTCGGGAGCGTATACGGTAATCCATTTCTTCTCCCGCCACTTGTCCTTCACTCGTGTCTTTCGGCGCGCCAATTACTCAAGACCTTCGAGCCCAAAATATAAGGGTATGTTACAGGTGTGTGGGTCAGTCATATCTCGTCCTTTGGGATGTACCCCCGAAGCACCTTGGGAACCGATATGTGCCCGTCTGCTGTCTGCATGTTCTCCATTATGGATACCATGACCCGGGATGTTGCGATCAGGGTGCCGTTGAGGGTGTGCAGGTATGACGTGTCCTCGTTGGTCTTGTCCCGGAACCTTATCTTGAGTCTTCTTGCCTGGAACTCGAGGCAGTTGGAGCACGAGACGATCTCCCGGAAGGCGCCCTGGCCTGCCATCCATGCCTCTATGTCATACGTCTTTGCCGAGACCTTGCCCATGTCACCGCTGGAGAGCAGCACCACCCTGTGGGGTATCCCAAGACTCTGGTAGAACTCCTCGGATGCGGCGATCATCCTCTCGTGCTCTTTCTCTGACTCCTCCGGTTTGGAGAAGACAAACTGCTCTATCTTCTCAAACTGGTGCACCCGGAAGATTCCCTTCTGATCCCTGCCGTGGGCGCCAGCCTCCTTCCTGAAACAGGGGCTGACTCCCGCGTACCTCAGGGGAAGGCTCCCGCCGTCTATGATCTCGTCTGAGTGCATGGCGGCCAGGGCGTGCTCTGATGTGCCTATGAGGTACAGGTCGTCATCTGCTATCTTGTATATCACGCCCTCAAAGTCCTCTGCAATGACGGCGCCCTCCATGGCATCCCTGTTTATCATGTAGGGCGGCTGCACCAGCACATAACCTCTTGCCGCAGCAAAGTCCAGCGCGTAGGATATCAGCGCCTGGTTCAGCCTTACCAGATCATTCTTCAGGTAGTAGAACCTAGCGCCAGAAACCTTGGCTGCGCGCTCGAGATCCAGCAGATCCCGTTGCAGCGCAATATCTATGTGATCCCTGACATCGAACCCAAAGGTGGGGGCATCTCCCCACCTCCGCATCTCCTTGTTTGCCGATCCATCGGGACCGCGGGGTACCGACGGGTCGATCACATTTGGAATTGCGCAGGCAAGCTCGGCGTACCTCCGCTCTGTCTTGCGTTGTTTATCCTCAAACGCAGCGAGATCAGCAGAGATGGCTTTCATGTCCTCCAGCAGCGGGGCGGCATCTTGGCCTGCCCTCTTCATGCCGGCTATCGCCTTTCCGGTCTGGTTCCTCCTCTGGCGCAGCTCGTCTGTTTTTGCAATGAGGTGCCTCCGCTTCGCATCGGCCTCCCTCAGTCCGTCCAGATCAAAGCTTACGGCCCGATCCTGCAGCATCTTCCGTATCGTGTCGGGCCTCTCCCTGATTATCCTGGGATCCAGCATTACGTCATCACCCTCAGGGAT
The DNA here is from genome assembly GCA_965206845.1 of Cenarchaeum sp. Lineage (GTDB taxonomy): Archaea > Thermoproteota > Nitrososphaeria > Nitrososphaerales > Nitrosopumilaceae > CAYGAM01. Next base: position 1,335,806 of record OZ242221.1, read on the forward strand.
ATGGTGATGTGCTCTAGCACCTCGTCTATGCTGGATATCAGCGCCCCCATGTTGCCCCGCGCCTCAAAGTCTACCACAAGCCTGTTATCGGTACTCTTGATGCTCAGAGTCAGGCCCGGCGGAAAATCCACATTGTCGGGAGCCAGCGCCATCCTGATGGTGTCGGCCTTTGCGTCCGATATCTCATTTATCACTATCTGAACCCTGCAGTTTATCGATACTCCCCTCCAGAAAATCCAGAAACTTGTCCACGTTGTCCTTGCTTATGGTGGCGCCGGCCGCCGCATCGTGGCCTCCTCCGATCCCTGAAAACTTTGCCGCACCGGTGCGCATCAGCATGCTGAGGTTTACATCGGATCTGCAGCCAAAGGACTTGCGCGATGAGAACTTGATGCCACCGTCATCCCCATCAGCCCTGAGTATTACGATCTTGGTTGCGTACTTTGGCGAGCCTGCAAGAAGGGAACAGATGGTGCCGGTCATGGTCTCGGGGACTATGCCCTCTGCATTTACCATCACGTACGCGCTGCCCTCTGCTATGCGCCACCTCTCGCCTGTCAGCACGTTCATGCAGTTTCTGATCTTTTTTCTGTACTCGGCTAGTATGTTCTCTCCTTCCAGCGGCATCGTATTTCTGTCGCCCATGCAGATCGCCACCCCGACGCCGGATCTGCCGATGCGGCCACAGGAGTTCAGCATGGTAGCAAACTCCCGGCCGTCCCGGAGAAAGCTCCTCTGATCCTCCCTGGGAAACGTGTAGGTGTATCCTATGAGCTCATCCATTATATCCGTGGCATTGCTGCCGGTGGTAAACTTTGCTATGGCCTCCGTGACGCCGATCTTCTCCTCTTTGGAGAGCTCCGCGGGAACCCGCCATCGGCTTCCTTCCTTGAGCCGCACCCCGGCAGTCTTTAGCAGCTTGATGCACATGTCCCGGTTCCACGTGAGGCCGTCGATGAAGGGCTGTGATGTAAACGCCAGAGCATCGGCCACCGGCTTTGTCTCCCGGCCCGCCAGAAGAAGGTCAAGATCAATCTCCACAAGCCCGCGATCCCGTGCCGTGCCGGCGATCTCGTGGTTCTTGCCCGTGAATGACTTCTTCTCCCCCCGATCCTGCCGGTCGCCCAGCGCGGAGACCACTGCCATCGCGGAGAGATCCTCGTTTTTGTCATCCAGGTGCCTTGCAGCAAGATACGCCATGCCTCCGGAGCAGATCTGGGTTCCACCGTCCATGCCGTACTTCCACGCGTTGATTACCCTGGGGTTGTCGTGCTCGTCCTCGGGAATCTGGTGGTGATCCAGAACAAACCAGTTCTCCCCCAGTATGCGATCGAGATCCTTGGCAAACCCCCCGCCTAGATCGGTTATGATGTGCATGTCCCTGTGGCTGCCTTGCATCTTGATGATCTGGCTTGGACTCATGTCCTTTGCGGTGCTGACGGTGCATTTTGCGTTGGATCTTATGAGCGCCTTTGCCATGATGGCGCCCGACGTCAATCCGTCGCAGTCGATGTGGGTAGTTACCAAGATGGACTTGTTTGACTTAATGCAGTCCAGTAGGGTATCGCGAAACAGGGACAGGGAGCCGTCAATGTTTTGACTCATCACTCGAGTTGCGCCACTACTGACTTATATTTCCAATTTTGAGGTATGCGCTCGATTCTCTTATAGTACACGGTCAGTCTGTGCACTTTGGCCTCCACCAGCTCCAGAGAGCGTACGTTTCTTCTGTCTCCCTTGTTTGCCCGAAGGTGCCTCTGCAGGCCCACTGCCTTCCTGACCATGCTCTCAAGATCCTCCGGAAGATCTGGCGTCATGTCGTTCTCCTGTAGAATCTGTGAGATCTTCTTCTTTGTGACGGACTTGGCCAGGGGTATGGCGTGCTGGTCGCGGAGCTTTATTCCGATCTGGCTAGGCGTGAGGCCATCCTTTGCATACTTGACCACTAGTCCCTCTATCTGCTCTGTGCTGAGAGTTACCCATGACGGAACCGTGAGGGTAACAGGTCTTATGGAGTGCGATCTGCCATGCCTGTGACTGTGTAGCCTTCCCATGCGGTATGTCAAATCTGAAACGAAATTAAACGTTGCTTTATGATCCCCGGGTGTCGGTTTGCGGTTCCCGGTAACTACTTGAACGGCTCTCCTGTACTGCCAGAGCTCCCCACACGCCGCTGTGCCATGCCACGGATTCGGGCGCATCTGCAGAACCTAGGTGTAGTGCCGCTCCCTACGCCTGATCCGGCGCGGCGGGCAAATTCATGTCGACTGAAAAAATAAAGATTAAATACCTATGAGAAGATAGGGGTTTTAGGTAGATATAATGACCAGTAAAATATTACTAGCAGGCATGTTGGCTGTCGTAGCCATGGGAAGCCTTGGTTTTATCGGCGTTGCCTACGCACAGTATCTGGGCAATGTGGGCGATGCGGGTGAAACAGGACAGCAGACACTGGAAGAGACTCTGGAGCTGGCACGCAGAAAGGTCGCCGCGGCAGAAGCTAATCCGGCAGCCGGTTCGGGAACCCCAATTCTTGACGCCAGTAGCATACTCGGTGCGTCAATCATATCAGGTGCAGTCTTTGGCGGCGTCGCAGGGGCCCTCTTCTTCAAATCAAAGTCCGGCAAATACGCTGCACAGGGCAGAGGCTAAAAAACCTCTTCTTTTCTATTTTATTTTATACCGTGACAATGTGTTGCGCGGCATGTTTTGACGTCACGCGGTTCCGAGTCATGCTGATCCCGGCACGGCTATCTGTTGTGATCCGTACCCCGAACCTACCGTCCCGGCGGCAGGTCTGATGCTTGTGCATCTGCGCTTGTCCAGCGATCGAGGTTTGTGTCTTGGGGCCGGCTTGACTTTCTTGCGTTTCCGGACAGCCCGTCAATCTCCCTTATCGTCGAGTAGGATGTCTTGATGAACCACGGCCAAGGCTGCCCGGATCCCTTCCAGGCGAGGAGCCACTTTGTTGTTCTCTCATCTGCCGGGCTTCCAGAGCCTATGGACAGACCGTTGATCTGAAACTCTGCGTTGATTCCTGCCATGATTCTGCCCCGTTCCGCCTTTGCGAGTGCCGCCGCCAGCTTGGCCTCAAGGAACCTGTCGTCGGCCCTGTTTGTGACTATGACTTCTGTTCCTGCCTCCTCCAAGCCGCGAAGGTAGCTCCTCAGGCCGTCTCCTATGTTATAGTCGTCAAGAACGATGCTTGTCCTGCCCGGGGAACCCTCGTGCGTCAGATGCGATATGATCCCTTTGTATGCTTCATCCATGAGCCTGTTTATGTTGTATTTGTCTACGTCCTGCGGGGAAATCCTCTCTATGTAAAAGTCAAGTCCCCTGGATGCCAGCTGGCCGATCCGGGAGGATAGTGCATCCCAGTACTTTGACGTGTGGCGGGACTTTGTGTCTGTTGCCCCGACCATCTTTGCGATCTCTCTGTAGAGTTCCGACGGAAAGCACACCCCACACAGCACCTCATCGCCGGCAACCTCGCCCTTTCCGGTCTCATCGAGGCCTATCATGATCTCCCTGCCCGTCCTCTCAAACCCGGGTGTGCACAGTGCGGAGATCCTCTCCCTCAGCTCCAGCATCTGTCCGCCTGCCATCTGGTCGCTGTACAGGGTTCCGGTTTTGTACAGTGTGAAGATCGATCTGTCTATGCGCAGGCGCCAGATCTCGGCATCTGGCTTTAAGGTGCCGTCCTCGATCGCTCCGTATGATCTGATCAGATCCTTGATCTCGTCAGCGCGCCCGTCCAGTATGGTCCACTTCTGTCCACTCTGCGGCAACATGCTCTGGCAGAGCCAGCTCTATTTAAGCCGGGACTGCGGATGCCGGTACGGGGTTGCCTACCGCACGGGCAGGGATAAGACTCGGCCGAGCGTGCAGGCCGGCGCCTACCTGGTCCCGCCTGTGGGATCCTCCGGATGCCTCACGCCTGCCTGCATGTCCCTGTTGCATATCGGATGGCCTCGCGCATCCTGGACGAGGAGGGTTTACACTGGAGGATTTTTAAAAATAATGAAAAAGTAAAGGGTTTTACCAGTACTTGCCGTTGTCGGGAATTAGACCAATCCCCTCGCGCTCGAAGTGTCTGTCAAGCTCGTCAACCCATCTCTCGCGGTTGTCCTTGTAAGACCATCCGTGGACACGCAACCAGAATGCAATGATCCCCAAGAGGAACACTGTAAACATTATGGTCCCGAAGATGTAGATCATGACGTCGAAGAACAGCGGATCGTAGTTTGGGCCCAGCTGCCCTGATATGACTGACAGGATGTTTAGGAGTATTTCCGATATAGGAGCCATAGTTATCAAAAAAGGGTATGTATGTTATATACATTTCCTTGATCCGGGCCGCACGGCGCCATACTTACTCCTTGCTCAGGCACGAAAACATGCACTCGGAAATTCGCACTTCTGGCACGTGCAGCAGGTGACCTTGTACATTCTGGTGAATTCCTCTGTCTGGAAGCCGTACCACACGCACGGATCGCTGGTCTTCGTACGTAGCGGTTGCCACCGTTCGGGCATGCGCGTCTCAGATGTTCCCTGCTCCCGGTCTGGTGGGTAGCGGGCTGGCCGTGGGGCTCACGCGGCAGTCCCTGCCAGCCGGCCTGGGCGATCCAGGCAGGGCTGTGAGGCCAGCCGCCCCAACAGAAAGGGCTTTAAGGAATTTGGTGGCACACTAGAGTATGTTCTGGCCCGGAATGGGGGATCCCACAAAACGAAGAAAGACCTTAAAGTTTCTGCTGATGACTGCCGTAATCGCAATATCCGTGGGGGCTGCCAGCAGCCTGATCCAGGGCCAGATCTTCAAGGACGATCCCCTCAAGGTGTGCATTAACGACAGGGATACGCCGTACAAGATCTCTGCGGTTCTGGAGCTCTACGTTGATGGTCAGCGGGCGGTCATTCCTGCAAATGTTGGAGCCGGAGAGAACGAGTGCCAGCGTTCCTTGTATACCACGACAGATGACGGGACCATATATGCCGAGTGGGAGAACCGGTACCCGTTTGAGATAGGTCACTTTCTCTGGATGTGGGAGTTTCCGCTAAGGGACATGGACGAGACCAAGTCTAGAGTTCTGCTGAACGGGGAGGAGTCGCCCCAGTTCATCAACACGCCACTGATCGATGGGGCAACGTACCGGGCCGAGTTCACTACAAAGGCACACGACGAGACAAAGGACACGGACTTTCTGCCTCCAGAATCCTGATCCCGGCATGTCCTACAGGCACCTCCATCACCGTGATCAGAATACCTGCGTGTGCCTACATCCGGAGGCTACCTGAAAAAACCACCGGCTCAGTCGTCCATGATCTCAATGGTGTCGAACTGATCCTGCCTGTCTGCCAGAAAGTACGTGATCTCATCCGAATCTATCTCTACCCACTCAGACTCGCCGCGGTACGGCAGGAGATCCTCCACGAATATGTCTCCGGGGCCTGTCAGCCTGACTATTGCCCTCGGCCTTGCGAGGATCATGCCAGGGGGCAGCTTGAGCACCTTGCCTCTTCTCTGGTTCTGGATGTTGATCGAGTACACCTCGTCTCCCAGCTGGATCTTTCCAAAGAAGTAGCTCTGGAAGATATCGATCCTGTTTATCTTGAAACTGATCATGCCTGTACTGTGTCGTACTGAGAAAAAACATTGATGGGTATGGTGTCCAATGGACGACTTTAAGATAAAAGGAAAAGGTTTGGGAGGTTAGATTACTTGCCAGGGTCGTGTTGCGAACGTGATAACGTAGCCCACACCAATCAGAATTGACTGATACATGATGTTGGTATACGGAATCTCCTTGAGGATGTATTCGCCTGTTACGACTACTGTCTGTCCTGGACCAAGTCCTGGACCTACTGTCGCGACGTTAAGCTGTGTGTGCACGTGGTATACTCCTGGCTCTAAGGCCATTGCGCAAACTCTGTATGGTACGATGCTGTTTCCGTCGATGTCAAATACGTTTCCTGGCGGATCTCTCTCCTGAATCTCCCATCTGTTACCTGCGTTGGTTGACTCTGAGAATATGGATGTCCATCCTCTCAGATCCCTCTCTACTAGGCTGTTCAGATTGCCAGTTATGCAGAGCGTTTCACCGGTCTGCATAGATCCGCTGTTGAATGACTCATCTTCGATTCTGATGAAGCGACTCTGGAGTTGTGCCTGGACACCGTGCGCCTCTGCCGATGGTAAGATGGTTTCAACCCAGTTGAAGCCAACTGTACCTAGGGTCAGTATTACGCCCAGTCCCAATACGATTAGTTTTTTATTGATCATAGTTCCCACTTCTTAACAAACTGTGTGGATATAGAACGTTATATGTTTTACCTTGATATCGGTAGATTTTGTAGTATGGGACGGATACTGGCGGGTACATCCTTCCCCACGCCGCATGATGCCCCTCCATTGTCTGCAGATCTGCAGCAGCTCCGCCACTTGGGCCGTACCTTGGACACAAGCGCCTGGCAGGCACCCGCACACCCTCCCGGTATGGCGACATGCGCGCTCCCGCAGTTGTACCGCCACGTGAGCAGATCTGCGAGATCGCTTCTGCGCATCAGCACCGTCTCGGACCCTAGCAGTACACACTGAATCCTTCTGTGTGGCCTCTGTTCTGCTGCTGGCTTGGGAATGTCTCGCGCATGCCGGAGTCCGGTGAACTCTCGACTCGATCGGCCACCCCTCAAGTTCTAATGCCTGCTCTTCCTTGCTTCTGACGTGCTGGTGCAGATCTGTGAACCGTGGTTGGTCGTCACTGAAGCCAGCCTCTTGTGGTTCTTATGGACTCTTCAGGATCCGATGTCTGTTTGTTGTCGATGTTTAACAGCGGACAGAACGAAGTTTGTGTTGTAATTCCTTTGCCAATATACGGGTATTTTTGTAAATTGTGGCATGTGTTATTGCGCATCTTGTAATAACATGGCACCAGATCTCATCCGTGGCTGACACCTGCTTTATATTCGAACCGCGGCGTACATATCACATGGCACAAATGCCCGCTCTAATCCCAAAAGAGGTCGAGATCCAGAGACTCAAGAAGATCTGGCTCATCGTCATCGCAATGGGATCAACTGCAGCGTCGGTCGAGGTAGACAACTTTGTCGACGGTTCCCTGCACCAGACATCCATAAGAGACAGCGCGTTTACTCCTGCACACTGGTGGCTATACTCCCACTTTGTAGCACTGCCACTGGGCTGGGGCTCGGTCGCAATCTACGATAGAAGGGTGCCAGTACTCAGAGGCCCGAACAACTCGATGAACACGGGACTGAAGATGACCATCCTTGGTTATCTTGCGACCATGTTCACCATAGGCATCAATGAGATGTGGCACTTTTGGTTCGTGGAAGAGATCTTCGCGGTACCAAACCACTGGATGTTCAACATGGGTGTAGTCGTGGCCTTTATGGGCGCACTCGCGTACGTCGTAAGGGTGTATGCGAGACTGGTCGAACTTGGCGCAGAGACACCCGGTGAGAACCCGTACGTTGCAGAGATGTACAAGATGGCCCTTGAAGGCAAGCTGTACAGCCGCGCAATACCCTAAATGCGTAAGCATTTTCTTTTATTTTTTCATGCAATGCCACGCGTACTGCGGCACGATCTCAGATCTTCTCCTGCCTAGATGCGGGTTTGCTTCGAGAGGCATAGGCTCAGGAGTGGATCACTTGCATCCTCCGGCAGTAGCGTGGTGGCAGTAACCGAACCCCAAATTCGCTCTGCTAGGCAGTGACTGGCATGCCAGGACTGGAAAAAGCAGTCGGCGCGTAGTGGATAGAACGCAGGGATCGAATCCAGATGGCCTTACTGGGGCAGCAGTGGCCGGGAGCACGACCTGCTGTCCCGGAACCGGCAGGCACAGGAACCAGACTGCGTGGCCATGTCAGTATGGGATCAAATCCTACTCCATTCAGACACAAAAGCACATCTCGGAAGAATCTTTACGCCTGGCCAGTGCAACACGAGGTCTCGTGCCCATACGACTATGTGGGATCCAGAAAGTAGTTCCCCCCTCACGCCGCATGATACTCCTCCCCCGTCTGCTCGTCAATAACGGCCTCTCCCTTTGGAGGCATCTTGCGCACAAACGCCTGGGCTGGCGTCTCCCGCTCGTCCCTGTTCAGTGACATGTGCGGCCTGTCATGATTGTACCACTGCATGAACAGATCTATGGGATCGCTCTTGCGCATCAGCATTGCCTCAAACTCGGGCAGCTTGCGCCGGATCTTCCCGTACAGCCTCTCCAGCTTGCCGTTGGTCTGCGGGTGCTTGACGCGCGCCAGAATCTGGTGGATTCCCAGCCCGACCAGCCTCTTCTCGAAATCAGACGCCCCCTTCCTCTTTGCCTCTGACGCGTTGGCATAGAACTGGGAGCCGTGGTCGGTCATTATCGAAGCCGGCTTGCCGTGGTTCTTTATGGCCTCCTCCAGCACGGCCAGCGCGTTCTCCGTAGTGGCATGCTCAAGCGCCCCGTACCCGGTGACAAACCGCGAGGCGTCGTCCCCGTAGCACAGGAACCACCTGCCGTCGTCTGACAGCTTGAAGTCCGTGTGCCACATGGAGTTGGAGTAGGTGCGCTCGTAGCGGATCCACTTCCGTCTCTGGCTCTTCTTTGGCTGCCTGGATGCCAGATGCTCGTCCCTCAATATCTTGTGGTGGTGCTGTGGGGGATATTTATTCCGGTGCTGTCCCTTATGCCGTCCTGCATGCCTGCAGCCCCCAGGTGCTCCCTGTAGCGGACAGAGAGCACTGCAGAGTGCTCCCGGCGGCCCGGGAGGCCGTTCTCGGGCCTGCCCATGCGTGCAGGATGGAGTATCTTGCCGGCATCCGCGTGCTTGTACCGGACCCAGAGCTTCTTGACCCAGCGCGTGGATACGTCCATGGTCTGGGCAACGTGGTTGGCGGTGGCCCCCTTTCGCTTCTGGGCTATGATCCACCTGACCTTGGATTCATCTAGTTTTTTCATTACACGAACCCTTCGGCCGCCTATGTGTCTCCACAGCCTGGCGCATTCTGGCCGGATCCGAGCGCCTTCATTCCCGGTAAGGGAAACGCTCGCACTGTCTTTCAGACGTTTTGCTCCTTCCGACAGGGGGTGAACTACTTTTCGGACTACAGACGCCCATACGACTAAGAAAGACTTAAAAGGATTCTGGATATTACAAATTCAAATGACTCTTCCAAAAGGATTTGGCTCAGGTGGCGCTGGCGGAGCTGGACAAGCAGATGTAGAAAAGATGATCGGCAAGCGTGTCGAAAACATGACTGGTCTGATCACCATCTCATACATTGCAGCTTGGCTGGCTACCTTTGGCGGTACCGCAGCAGGATACTTCTACTATCCGTGGGCATACCCCACACCAAGCGGTCACTATGCCTTCATTGTCCTAACAATAATTGAGGCGATTGGCTATCTGTTCTGCGTTAAAGTAATGCAGGAAGGATCCAACAAGAACAGTAATGGTGTTATAGCGGTAACCCTCGCAGCAACTGCGGTGGGTACCGTGCTTATCTCACTGTTCGTAGGAAACTAGAGGGCTCAATCTTCTGTTTTTCTCTTTTTCGTGTCACAAGCTAGCTTCAGTAATCCCAGATGTGCCAGATCTAGCACCTGTGAGAGTTTAGATCACCTCCATCATGCCCATGAAGAGTTCAATTTGGCATGGGTCAAACCCTCGTATTCTGTCGTATGCGTCGTCATTTGTGTCTAAACCTACATGAAATGGCCAAAAATATCTGAGTGGGACCAGCCCCTCACTCAGTCAAATGGTGGCGACTTAACCTCTTACTGGCACATCTGGGATTACTGAGCTTACATGCTGGGCTTGCTGTGGCCAGAACCGTGCTCCGGCCTGTTCTAGGACGTCTCTGCCCGGCAGAAGACTACCGATCTGGGGTATGGCGACCCTGCCGTATGGCAACACCTGATGCGCCGAGTCAGGCGTGGATTCCCATGCGACTCTCGCGCAGGCGTATAAAATTTTATATACCAACCGTTCAGTCTACTAGTAATGGTCTGGCTAAGACGTTGTACACACTACTTGTTCATAATAGTAGTTGCAGTAAACTCTACTCTGTTGACGATTAACGCAGGTGACTACATCTTCTACACTGACTGGGCATGGACTTCGTTTGTAATATTCTCTATATCGCAGACGTTGATGCTCGCTGTTGGTGCTACATACTACCTCACATTCACAGGCGTTCCAGGAACAGCTACGTACTACGCTCTGATAATGACGGTATACACGTGGATCGCAAAGGGTGCATGGTTTGCACTGGGTTATCCATACGACTTTATCGTCACTCCAGTTTGGCTGCCATCGGCAATGCTGTTGGATTTGGCTTACTGGGCTACGAAGAGAAACAAACACTCGCTGATCCTGTTTGGCGGGGTACTGGTAGGAATGTCATTGCCCCTGTTCAACATGGTAAACCTACTGACAGTTGCAGACCCACTAGAAACGGCGTTCAAATACCCGAGGCCAACACTGCCTCCGTACATGACCCCGATAGAACCCCAGGTGGGTAAGTTCTATAACAGCCCAGTAGCGTTGGGCGCGGGAGCTGGCGCAGTGTTGTCGGTGACGTTTACGGCGTTGGGTTGTAAGCTAACTACGTGGACGTATAGATGGATGGCCGCATGGTCAAAGTGGGACTAAATCCCCAACCTTTTCCTTTTCTATTTTGTATCGTCTGAGGCTGTGCCTTGATGCAGCTTTTTGTTTGGATCCGTTCCCGCGCATGACTGCCCCGGGCGTATGATCCGGCCTGGACATCCCAGTTACCCCTAATCCAAAAAAAGTCAGTTTGGGATCAAGTTTTTTTTACATCCGGGATCATAACAAACTCTGACACTACTCTACATTGACGCAGCAGGTAGGGCAGCTGGATTCCCCAAAGCCGTTCGTAAAGTGGGCCGGCGGGAAGAGGCAACTGATCTCCGTAATCAACGCAAACATACCGCTCTCCTTTGGTACGTACTTTGAGCCCTTTCTGGGCGGCGGGGCGGTTCTGTTTCACCTGCTGTCCGCCAGGCAGTCTGTCGCTTGTCGAGTCTCGGATCTCAACCCGGATCTGGTGCTGGCGTACGTGGCCATCCGGGACAGAGTGAATGCAGTAGTCTCTTCACTCAAGCGCCATGCAAAAGGGTACATGTCGGATCCGCGCGCGTACTATTACGGCGTGCGCAGCTCCGTGCCTGATGGCGGAGTCGAGAAGGCATCCCGCCTCATCTTCCTCAACCGCACCTGCTTTAACGGCCTGTACCGAGTAAACAGCCGTGGCATGTTCAACGTTCCGCTGGGAAAGTACGTAAACCCCAACATTGTAAACGAGGAGAACCTCCGTGCGGTGAGCAGATCCCTGCAGTCAGAGAGGGTGCAGATCTCCTGCGGGGACTTTGAGATTGCATGCAGCTCCATGCGACGTGGCGACTTTGTCTACTTTGACCCTCCATACCAGCCAGTCAGCAGGACTGCCAGCTTTACCGGCTACACCCGCCAAGACTTTGGCGCAACAGATCTCAAGCGCCTAGTCGATCTCTGTCATGCCTTGGACTCCCGGGGATGCCACGTACTACTGTCAAACTCCAACTTGCAGGAGATTGCAGATCACTTTGACGGGGACTGGGAGGTGACAACAGTCAGCGCCAACCGTTGCATCAACTCATCTGGAGCAGGGAGAGCCGGGCATACCGAGCTCATGATAAGAAACTATTGAAGCCCCGAACGGGATTTGAACCCGCGGCCTTTACCTTACCAAGGTAACGCTCTACCGGCTGAGCTATCAGGGCACCTCTCTACTTGGACTGTCCAAATCCTTATAATTCTTGATTATTTCCCGGCGCATGCGATCACCCGCACCACGTAATGTGTGAAAACCCGACCGGCACCCTAAATCTAGAGGTGCATCCTGACCCTTTCAAGCAGTATGACGGGAATCATTGCAATTATCCCAATCATCATGATATGCGAAAACTCCGGTACTACCGCGATGCCGCCAAAGCAGGCAGCCTCGTCCTCCAGATTGCCGTTTAGGAACATTGAGCACCCTGCGCCGTCTGTCTGGATGATGATGTCCCCGGTATGTGTCCTAAGAAGATGGTCCGCGCCGGCATACCTGTTGACTGCATCTTGGTGCGGATGTCCGTACTGGTTGTTCTCGTTTGCCGAGAATATTACGGTTCTTGGCGTGGTGGCATCTACGAATGCCGGCGTGCTTGCATGCTTTGAGCCATGGTGCGGCGCGTTGAGAATGTCCACATCTAGGACGTCTGCGGCATATCTGTTGACAAGCCACGACTCTGTGGTAAAGGTGGCGTCGGCCGTAAACAGGAACTCAATGTCGCCATACTCCAAGAGCATGATCACGGAATTTGAGTTTTCGAGCGACGCGTTTCGCCTTTCACTGATCAGTGATTCTGGCGGACTGAGAACCCTGACAGATACCGAATCATCAAGATTTATGGTGTCGCCCGTATGTGCGATGGACCTGCCTTCTGCCAGGCTAAGGAATCTTTGATATGTCCGGGTCTCCTTCTCCGTGGGGCCTGTTATGATCCCCTTTACCTCGATCGATCCGTCCTGCAACAAAGCGTTGAGTCCCCCTATGTGATCCTGATCCGGATGTGTTGCAACAACTGCGTCTATTGTGCTGATGTCAAATGACTGTAACACCTCCTTGATATTCGGGTATGCTGATGATAGCCCGCCATCAATGAGCATGGTCTTCTCGTTTGGGAAGATGACAAGTGTCGAGTCACCCTTTGTCTCAAGATCAATGAACACAACCGTCAGCCCATCAAAGTCGTATGCGTCATGGTCTGCATATGCAAACGGGGCGGATGCCGCCGGCAATAACAACAACAGAATGTACGTTACCTTCACTCAGTCAAACCAAGCCGCGAGCGGTATTTGAACATGCTTGCACCGGCGATATCTGCTTCCCGTGGCGGAGTGCAACGAGATGGAAGCGAATGAGTGGCCAAGCTTGCGGCGCATTAAAAAGAGTAGAGAGCTCTGCTGTATGACACCTGCGTAGATTCAGTGGACTGGAGGGGATTTGAACCCCTGACCCCCCGCGTGCAAGGCGGGTATACTACCAGGCTATACTACCAGCCCACAGGCTTGATGGCAGTGCTAGAGATTTTAACTGTTGCTTGGTATCTGACCGCATCGGCCCGTGGGCAGGGTTGTCTAAAGAACCGATCCTCCACCAACTGCCTCACCTGCTCTTCCAACTGAACCCAAAACCTCGGGCGGCATGTTTTGGCACCTGTGTCCACGGTAGCGGACTCTGAGCGATCTGACTAACCGAAGGGAAAGAATTTATTTGAAAAACTGACAATCAGGGTCATGGTTCTGCTCGAGTCTGCAAAGATGCTAAAGAAGGGGGATGTCGCCCCGAACTTTGATCTGTTTGGAACCGATGGCAGAAGACACTCCGCTGACAGCTATGGGGACTATGAGGGACTGCTGGTGATCTTCATGTGCAACCACTGCCCGTATGTCAAGGCCAAACTGGGCGCCATCAAGGAGATACACAGCAGGTTCAGGGATCGCGTAGCGATTGTAGGCATCAACAGCAACGACTCGACTCGATACCCCGACGACAGCTTTGAGAACATGAAGGCCGTGGCCAAGGAGAAGGGCCTGGAGTTTGACTACCTGGCAGATGAGACTCAGGAGGTGGCAAGAGAATACGGTGCTGCATGCACGCCGGACCCATTCCTCTTTGACAGGAAGCGGCGGCTTGTATTTCACGGCAGGCTTGATGACGCGCTCAAGCTCGATGACACGGCCACGGAGAAGACCACGATGAACAACATAGAAAAGATGCTGGCAGGGCAGGAGATAGAGAAGGACTTTGATCCATCCATCGGATGCTCGATCAAGTGGAAGCAGAATTAGACTTAAATGGCTGCGGGCTGCAAAAATTTCAGGGCCGGTAGCTCAGCTTGGCTGGAGCGTTCGACTGATAAACCATTTGGATATCGAAAGGTCGTGAGTTCGAATCTCACTCGGCCCATCTCACTCCTTGTATCTCTCAAAGGTCGTCTCTGACCACTGTAGTATCTTATCCATGTCGTGGGACAGAATGTCTGACTCCGCCTCGGCATCTTCGCTCATACTGCCGCACAGGGCCAGGGAGAGGTTGCCACGCTTGCGGATTCCTGCAGAGCTCACGGCGTCTGCAAAAAAGCTGAGGCCCTCTTCTGTCTGGGAGAAGACCACGATTATCATGATCCCGCGCCTAGACTTCCAGACCCGGGAGAGAAACTTTGGCAGGTCGATGTCAAACAAGACGTTTACCGATGAGGACATGTCGCCCAGATTGTACACCTGCCATCCCATGGAGCGGTACGACGCCTCGGCGCAGTAGCACTGCAAGAGGCTCTGGCCGTCTGCGGCGATCAGGGTGACATTTCTGTCGTCTTCGGCATCAGGCGCGTGCGCCTGCGCCAGCTTGACGCAGTTGAGGATCGAGCTCTCAAACATGCCCATCTCCGAGTTGCCTATTTTGGCCTCATCGTACATCAGGCGGACAGAGGAGATGGATGGGAGCATCACGTCGATCATGAGGCGCGGTACGGATGCACCGGAGTTGATGCTGCTTTGAATCAGCGTGCGCGCGCGTAGGTCATGCCCCCCGATCAGGCTGTCCAGAAACCGGGCCTTTACCTTAAAGTAGTCGTCGGGAAACCGGAACAGCTCGGCTCCCTCCAGTGCAGTCCAGAGCGTAATGTTTCCTATGTCCCTGCGGCGGACCATCTCTTGGGCGGCAAACATGCTGAGGTACTTGGTTGTGGTAATCCTGTTGACGCCCAGCTCTGCAGATATCTCCACGCCGGACATCCCGATCTTTGATCCGGCCAGGATGTTCAGGATCTTTTCTCCGATCTCCAGCGTGGAGTAGCTCCTTGCCATATGTGGTTATGGCTACTGGTATCGTATAAAGAATGACTGCATGCGGTGGATAGAGGTCCGGTAGCCTGTCCGCAACGCCGGTTCCCATCCGGCTATGCGACAGCGCCGGTTGCACTTCGGGAAGGGGCGAGATCACCTACCGTACTGGCTCTGCCATGGGAACTTGGTCTTGGCGCATGCGCTGGCGCCAAGATGAACAGGGACTCGGGCCTCGAAATCTCGTAAACTGTTAAATTTTGCGCAGTCGAGGGTACTGTGTTGGAGGAGTAATCAAGCCTGGCCAAAGCAAGCCGTTTGGCTTTTGGACATGCAGGACTTAAGATCAAACAATGGGTGATCCTGTCTCCTAGGAGTTCGTGGGTTCGAATCCCACCTCCTCCATCCTCGTCACATGCCATACGGAGGCCCACAGGCCGCGCCACAGATCTGCAGATCCTGCCAAACCTTGGTACATTAAAAAAATAGAACGCAATTTTTTTTTGCAGTTATTTTTCAAAGTATGGGTTTTTGATTCCCCGGGAGTCTAGCTTCTCATAGACTGTGGGGATTGAGAAGACATACCCTACATGAATGCAGTCCTTCTCCTCACACAGATGGCAGTACAGCTCCCCGTTCTGGATGGTAATCTCGGCAATTCTGTTCTTGATGTTGTCCTTGAGAATTACGCGATCTCCCTCCACTGCGAGCTCTTGGAACTTTGGAGCATGCGCTGCAAAGGTTTTATCCCTCTGCATCATCTCCTCTAGCATGGACGTAACATATCCAGCAAAGCTGTTTACGCCCTTGGAGGCCAGCTGTTCCTTGTTACTCTGGTATACCTCGTAGAACCTGTCGTACACGTACTGTGAGAGTGTTATTGACTTGAAACCGGCTTTTGGCAAATTACTTTCACTTTACCGTACCATAAAGTATACTGGTATATAAAATTTTAGAGCGATCCGGAGCGCGGATTCCACTTCCACCTCCCATTCAGGCACAAAGGTACACACCGTGTGAAGTCCCTGCATCCGGTTCGACACGGCCGATGATCCCATGCATCCCCTGACTGCCATGGGTATGCGCGCAAAACCGGCAGATCTTCAGGCAGATCACGACCGCACAGAGCAGCCGGCGCGCATTAGCTGCACCATCTTTCATTCGGGCATTGGGATATACACCTAGACGAATCCCTGCGCTCGGTTCTGTGCGGCAGGCGACGCCGGATCAACGGCTGCCGGGGGTTGGTGCGTAATTCTCCGAACCGCCTAGACCAGTCCGATACGTTCAATGATCCGCGATCTCCCGCACGCGGCAATGAGCGAACACAACAGACGGGAAGGATACTGGCAGTACTATGAACTGGCAAAGGAAGTCGAGGCACCTAGTCTGAAGAGGACGCTGATCGAGATAATCCGGGAGAACCCTTGCCCGCGCCGAGAAAACGGCAACAGGGGCCGTCCCCCGGTTCACTCCAAGGAGAAACTGGACTTTGCCTGTCTGCTGATGATGGCAGGCAACAACACCTATCGCGGAGTCGAATCGGACCTGCGAGGCATGCGGACACCATGGGACAACGAGCCCGTCCCGGACCATACCACACTGGTCAGGCACCTCCAGACGATACCGGCAGACTGGCTCGATCTGATCGTGGCCGAGACGGCCCGCCGTTGCATCAAGGAGGCGGACGAGGCGACGGGCCCGCTGGGAGCCGACAGCAGCGCGGCGGAGACCACTAGGTACGAATACGTCGAGAGGCCAAGCAGGAAGGAGCGCGACTTCGTCGAGACACGCCAAAAGACCTACTGGAAATACCACATAACGGCCATCTTGGGCCTGCAGATCGTGCTGGCGGCGTTCACCACGCCCAGCAACATCAACGACACGACCATGCTTCCAGTCATGCTGGCTGAGATCAGGCGTCGCGGGTTTGACTTTGCGGGGAACTTCTTTGACGGGGACAAGGGGTACGACTCTGACTACAACTGCGAGCTGCTGTTCTGGATGGGCATGATCCCCAACATCAAGCAACGGAAGGATGCCGTCAACCGTGGCAAGTCGCACAGGAGGAAGGCAGCTGGCATGTTCAGCGATAGCGAGTACAGAAAGAGGGCCCTGATAGAGGGCATCTTCGGGGCCGAGGAGACCCGGCGGCACCAGCTGCACTGCCGGTTCGTCCGGAAGGACAACCGGCGCCTGTTCGCCAAGGGAAGGGCGATCGCCTGGAACATCCGGGTCCTCAACCGGTTCGAGTGCGCCAACCGGCTAAACATACCAATACCCTCCTACGGTGGCATGGCGCACGTGGAGTGCGCCTGATGATCCGACCCGTCAGTAGCTGATCACGGCGTGCGGGCAACAAAAGCCCGACACGCACCAAAGCACCGCCGGTGAAGATGCGGTGGGAGACACACATGAGCAGGACGGAGCAGAATTACGCACCAACCCCCGGCTGCCGGATGGATTTAAATAGGATTAGTTCTGTTCCATTAGCATGGCAAATCCAGCAGACGGTTGGCCGGTATGGATACCTCTTATTGTGGGATTAGCTCCAGGATTAGTTTACTGGTTCGCTATCACAGCAAGACGATCTAGAAGGTAGAAACGCACGGTTTCCAATCTTTTTCTTCTTTATCCAAATTGAACCCCGTCGGGCATCACATTCCACATTCAGGTGTGTTCTGGTGCTTGATGTGGCTTTACTGCAAGACAAATTAATCACCTCTATACAAGCACTGTGTGAAGATCCTTCTGATAGTAGTCTTGGCAGCAATCCTGATTCCTGCAGGCATCAGCGCAGCCCCGCCCATAGACACTTTGCCCTCGCTGAGCGTCAGGCCTACCAGCGATGCCCCGTTCTTTTATCGGGCAGGCGACAACTCCACCGTGCTTGTCGGCGAGGTTCGTAACGACAACGCCTTTCCTGTGACTGACGTGCAGGTCATTGCAGCATTCTACGACGACGCAAGCCCCCTGCCTGAGCAGGTTGTGTCTGGATATTCGTTGCTTGAGGTAATTCCGCCAGGCGGGATCTCGCCATACGTCCTCAGAACCACGAACACGGATGTCGCCATCAGGCAGGCCACGATGGCCGTGGTCGGATTCACCTCCTCTGCTACAAAACAGCAGGTGCTGGATGTCTCGCTTGATCTATCGGGATTTGCAGAAAGGATGTATCTTGCTGGCATGGTCACAAACGGAGCCAGCGTCCCATCTGAGAACACCAGGGTGCATGTGGCAGTCTATGATCCATTCATACCGCCTAGGCTGCTGGACGTGCATACCATATATCTGGACAGCATCGGTGCAAACTCCGCACTGGAGTTTGTCCTTGACGAGCAGCGCAGCCACATGGCATACAGCGTAGCCATATTTGCCGAGTCAGGCAACTTTGGAGCAAATGTGCTCGAGCTTGACATGCCCCCGCTTGTGCCCCCTGCACACCGGGCAACCATACACGATACCGCAGCGTCCGGCACACCGGGCAGGACGGCGCCTTCTGCTGGCTCTCCTGTTCTCGTAGAGAGCGTAATATCAGTGCAGGGTGAGCCGCTTCCGGCAGGCTACACCTACTATGTCCAGATCCGGGAGTCGGAGCAGTCCCCCGCGGAGTTTGTTGGCGTGTACGAGTCTGGGCTTGACGAACCTGGATTTCAGAATCCCGGAGTGGAGTGGATCCCGCCTAGGCCAGGTGTTTACCACGTGGAGACGTTTGTGTGGTCCTCGTATGGAGGCGCGCTGGCGGCCCCCGGCCCCATCGTCACAGTGGAGGTCATCTGAGGCGTGCAGCTTGGTTTATCTTTTCGATCATGGCATCTTCTGCAGTGAAGAGGTACGGCCTTGTCGCCACCGGTGGCACCTTTGATATCATACACAGGGGACACCGCGCCCTGCTGTCTGAGGCATTCTCGGTATCGGAGCGCGTGATCATCGGCCTCACAGGCGACGGCCTTGCCAAGAGGAGGGGCAAGATCCTGTTGAACACGTACCAGCAGAGGCTTGAACTCCTGCACGATGTGCTCCGTACCGAGTTTCCCGGCTCCAGATATGTCATAAGCAGGCTCGATGATGACTTTGGGCCCGCGGTGCTGGAGGAGGATGTTCAGGCCTTGGTGGTCAGCCAGGAGACCCGCCGCAAGGGCGACATCCTCAACGGCATGCGGCGGGCGCGGGGCGTCCGGCCGGTGGTGATCGTCATGGTGCCAATGGTTATGGCATCTGACGGGCGCCGCATATCCACCACCAGGATTCGCAACTCCGAGATAGACTCCCGGGGCGGGTTGGTATGATTTGACAACGCGCTACCAGCTCTTTGATCAACCATGATAAAGTTTCATCTATGGATCCGCTGCCATGGGAATGGCAGATCACATGGCGCGCAAGCTGCAGGGAAGCGTGGAGAGCCTCCAAGACGGCCTGCAGCCCGAGAGTCTGTCTGCCTGGTACGGCATAATCATATCCCAGACAAAGAAGATGGCTCCGCCTTGGCTTTATGACCGGATCAGCGTCAGGCAGGATCCGATGCTTCCAATGAAGTTCAAGCTGGACATATCCCGGCGGGCAGTCAAATATTTTATGATGGCAGTGGACTCGAATATAGACCTGATGCCGCAGTCCACGAGGCTCTACTTTCTCCGAGTCCAAGAGTCGCTGGATACCGAGGTAGACAGATCCCTAGTCTAACGGTCACTCCTTGAGTATCTCTACTGCGCTGTCTGAGGCCTCTGCCATGGTGATGCGGTGCATGCGCTCCAGAACCGACTGCATAAAGTCTGCAAGGGCCTCCACCTGGGCCTCGTCTGCCAGTACTATGCTGTGGGCCGATTTGTCCTTGAGGGACACCACCATCTCGCAGCCGTACACGTTGAGAATCTTCCAGACAAACGTCTCACGGCTTTCGCCAAAGATCATGCTGGCAAGCTTTTGCGCCTCGTACCTGTCTTGGCAGAGCACCCGTATCCTCATAGCAGAAACTCGTGCACTGCGTCTGCTGCCTGCAGGCGCCTCTTCTGGTGCCCCTCCAGAAACGTGTTGATCTTCTCGATTAGGATCGCCTTTAGCTGGCCTGTCAGCATCCTGCCGGACGCGTATTCGCGCCGGATCTCTGCAAGCCTCTCATCGTCTGGCTCGAAGAAGATCTTCAGATACTGGTATGAGACATCGATATCCGGGTCTCCGCCCAGCCGGCGGTGCTGCTCTACATCAGGCTGGCCTCCGGAGAATGCATACCCGTTGATCTTGTCCCTGACAACGCTTGGCGAGTCGGTGGTGTATATGGCATCTGATTCTTGGGACGCGGACATCTTTCCTCCCGGTCCCTGCAGTCCGGGAATCATCACATTGTGTATCAGCGCCGGCTTGCGCCATCCGACCTTTGGAGCCACATCCCGGGTCAGTCTGAAGTGGGGATCCTGATCCACTCCCAGCGGGATCAGCACCCGGCGATCCTCAAGAAAGCACGGGGCCGACTGTAGCGCCGTGTAGAATATCATGCCTATGTTGGTCTCGCCGCTGAATCCAAAGACCGCTTTTGTATTTGAGAAGTTTATCCTCTTTGCCACCTGCGCAGCAGCTGGGTACAGCTTGCCTATGTCCCTGGTGTCTATGATGATCTTTGTGTTCTCCGGGGAGAACCCCAGCGCGATAAAGTCCAGCGCATTCTCGTACGCAAAGGACTCTGTCTGCTTCAGGGTCAGATCCTGTTTTGCGAAGAACTTTTCGTCGTCGGTGAGCTGAAAGTACACCTTTGCATGGAACTTCTCCTGCAACCATCTTGCAAAGACCCAGGGGACGAGGTGCCCGATGTGGGTGCGGCCAGACGGCCCCCTTCCTGTATAGATAAAGAAACCCTCGCCCCGCTCATGTTCGTCTAGGACGATGTTCAGATCCCTGTGGGAGAAGAAGATTCCGCGCCTTAGCATAAAGTGATCCTCTCCTGCGGCTCCTCTGATCCTCTGCAGGAGCTTGGGCGTGATCCTCTCGGTGCCAAACTGCTTGATCAGCTTGTCATAGTCGATATTGCCCTCAACGCGCCACGGCGTTACGACAAAATCGTCAGCTGGCATTTATGCTAGGCGCCGGTTAAGGTTTAAAAAGTCTTTGTCAAATATCCAGATGTGTCTAGAGCTCTGCATGGTATCGAGATAAAACTCATACGCGTACTGCGGGGCCTGCCAGCGGCGGATCATGCGGCGCTGGGGGACGCAGCCCAACTGTCGCCGGATCAGGTAAGACGCGGGGTGGAATGGCTCAAGCACAAGGGCCTGGCATCCGTGTCGCACAAGGAGACCGCATTTGTCCGGCTGGGAGGGCGCGGCCTGGACGCGCTGTCGGCAGGACTACCCGAGAGACGGCTACTGGCTCTGGTAGAGGCAGGCGTCTGTGACGTGGCCAGACTCAAGGCCAAGATGGGTTCTGACTTTGGGCCCGCCTTGGGAGTGGCCAGAAGAGGCGGCTGGGTGAGTGTAGAAGGCGGACGAATCGCGCCGGGCCGCATTCCCGTAAGCATTCCGGCAGAGGATCTGCTTCGCAGCATAGGCCATCTTGATGTAAAGGCGGACGCCGTGGATCAGGACGCCCTGGCATCCCTGAGGCGGAGGCCTGATTATGTCGTGCCGTTCGTGCGCAAGACAAGCACCGTGTCCCTGACCCCTGCTGTGGCAGAGATCGACCCTGCAAGCCTGGAGGGCAGCGCCATGGATCTCGAGGCCCCGGCCCCCATGGTGTACCCCGCCAAAAACCACCCGCTCCGGGAGGTGATAAACGAGATACGCGAGATCTTTGCGCTGCTGGGATTTACCGAGGCCGTGGGCCATATGGTGCAGCCCAGCTTTTGGAACTTTGATGCCCTCTTTACCCCGCAGGATCACCCCGCACGGGAGATGCAGGACACGTTCTTTCTGAAGGATGTCCGGGCTGCTGACATGGCGTCGCCTGATACCATCAGGAACGTTGCCGACTCCCACCGGGCCGCCTGGGGGCAGTCTTGGAGCCTGGATGAGGCAGAGAAGATGGTTCTGCGGACCCACACCACCGGCGTTACCATCAAGTACCTGGCAGACAACCGGCCCGACGAGGCCCGCGTGTTCTCCTTGGGGAGGGTGTTTCGAAACGAGAAGGTCAGCTACAGGCACTTGGTGGAGTTTCACCAGATCGAGGGGGTGGTCACAGGCAAGAACGCAACGCTGCGGGATCTTATGGGAATCCAGAAGGAGTTCTACAGGAGGATCGGCCTTGAGCGGGTAAAGTTCTGGCCCACATTCTTTCCCTACACGGAGCCCTCTCTCCAGTCCATGGTATACAGCGATCAGCTGGGAAGGTGGATCGAGCTCTTCGGAATGGGGATATTCCGGCCGCAGGTGACAGACCCGTTGGGGATCCGGGGGCCCGTGCTGGCTTGGGGGGGCGGAATCGAGAGGATCGCAATGCTCATGTACGGGCTTGACGACGTGCGGGAGTTTTACAGCAACAACCTCCGGTGGTTGAGGAGCGCCGCAAGATGCCGGTAGTCGATCTCGAGTATCCGCGGCTAGAGGAGCTGGTGGGGCCCGGCACCGGGGATGCCATCCGGGACGCGCTGCCGTTTCTCGGGCTGGACGTCGAGTCCGAGTCCGGCGGCGTGGTCCGCGCAGAGTACAGCCCCAACAGGCCGGACTACTCCACAGAGTACGGGATTGCCCTGGGGCTGCAGGGGCTGACAGGCACCAGAACCGGCCTGTACGGCCTGGACATTGCGGCGTCGGGGTACCTGCTGCATGCAGAGCCCGCAGTATCGGATGTCAGGCCGTCAGTTACCTGCATTGCCGCAAGGGGCGGCAGGGTGGATGACCGCCTCATACGCCAGCTCATGGCAATGCAGGAAGACCTCCACTCCGGCCTGGGGCGGCGCCGGCGAAGATCGTCCATCGGGATACACGACCTGGGCAGCATGTCATTTCCCCTGCGGTACACCACCGTCCCGCGCAACCACAGCTTTGTACCGCTGGACTCTGCAGTGGCGCAGCCGATCTCCGGAATACTGGAGGGGACGCCGGTGGGCCGCAGATACAGCCACATACTGGAAGACCACGCCATGGTGCCCGTAATTCTTGACGCAAAGGATCAGACCATCTCACTTCCGCCGGTGATAAACTCGGCCCTCACCACGGTAACGACTGATACCCGGGATCTGCTGGTGGAGGTGACGGGGCTTGACCGAGGCATCGATGACGTGCTGGCCGTGGCCGCGGTCACACTTCAGGCCGCAGGCTTTGAGCTGTTCCGGGTGGATGTGACCGGGGCGGGCAACTCGACTCCGGCCCTGCGAAACCGTGAGGTTACAGCAGATGCCGGGCTTGTCGCTAAGACCCTTGGCTCAGACATGACCCACCAGGAGATTGTATCCTCGCTGGCAAAGTGCCGGCTGGATGCGCAGGTGCAAGACGGCACGATACGCTGTACGGCTCCGCCATACCGGTTTGACATACTGGGGCCCATGGATATAGTAGAAGAGGTGGCCCTGGGATACGGCATCAGGCGCCTCCAGCCGGTGCTGTCGCCGTCACAGGTGATCGGGCAGAAGGATCCTGGGCTGGAGAGGCTGAACCGTGCCGGCACCACAATGATTGGGCTGGGATACCTGGAGGCGATGGGCTCCTCCCTTACCAACAGCAGGGTACTCTATGACATCCCAGGACGGGATCCATCAGAGGCGATACCCGTTGCCAGCTCCAAGAGCAGGGAGCACACCATACTGCGGGATGCGATCCTCCCAGGGCTTGTGGAGAGCTTGTCGCGAAACGTCCACGAGCCGTACCCGCAGAGGCTCTTTGAGATCGGCACCGTATTCCTGCGCGCCTCCGGAGCGGCCCCCGTGGAGGAGCAGGTTCACCTGGCTTGCGTAAATGCCTCCGGCGGAGCAAGCTTCTCGGGAACCAAGTCCGTGCTGCAGGCCCTGCTTGACTCCCTGGGGGAGGAGTGCACCACATCTGCCTCACGTCATCCACTGCTTGCCGAAGGAAGAGCAGCAGAGATCCTCCTGGACGGCAGGCGCCTAGGCTATGTGGGTGAGGTGGGCCCCGAGATAATCCGGAACCTCAGGATCAGGGTTCCGGTGGCCGCATTTGAGGTCGACCTGGATGCAGAGTATGCGGTGCATGTGGTGCCCGGCCTCCGGGATTGACTTAAAAACCAACGCCGCATAGGGGAGGTGCCCCAAGAGCACCCGCGCAGACGGATCAGGCAGAGATGATCGTGTCGATTCCTGTGACTCCTGATTCACCCAGGCGCGGCACATCGGGGCAACCCCGGTTTGAGAACGCAGGGAGGCATATGGCTACAACACCAATGATACTGTGCGAGTCAGAACCGGGGGACACTAAAATGGGATCGTATCTTCTAGGCACCCTGATCGGTGCGAGCATGGCTGACTCCCACATTAAATAAGGGGGGGGGGCACCTGCCATGTAGCGCATGACTGGCTACTGGTTGACAAAACAGGAGCCCGACGGTCCACGGGGATACAGCTTTGATGATCTGAGGCGGGACGGCAGAACCGTCTGGGATGGCGTCCACAACAACTTGGCGCTAAAACACATGAGGGGCATGAGAAGGGGCGACCTGGTGATCTTCTACCACACCGGCAAGGAGAGGCGGGCGGTGGGAACCATGAGGGTGATCTCAGACCCATATCCGAATCCCCAGGAGGCGGACAGCCGGTTCATGGCAGTCGACGTCGAGTACGTAGCCCCCTTCGGGCGGCCCGTCACGCTGGACGAGATGAAGAGGAGACCGGACTTTGCACAGTGGGAGTTGTTGCGGATCTCCAGGCTCTCTGTCATGCCGGTGCCTGACCGCATCTGGGAGGCCGTCATGGAGATGTCCGAGGCCGGCCCGACGTAGCCTGGACCTGCTACATAGCGTGTCCCTCACGGTTCGGGGTAATGCCGAGGTTGGTGCGTAATTCTCCGAACCGCCTAGACCCGTCCGATACGTTCAATGATCCGCGATCTCCCGCACGCGGCAATGAGCGAACACAACAGACGGGAAGGATACTGACAGTATTATGAGCTGGCAAAGGAAGTCGAGGCGCCTAGTCTGAAGAGGGAGCTGATCGAGATAATCCGGGAGAACTCTTGCCCGCGCCGAGAAAACGGCAACAGGGGTCGTCCCCCGGTTCACTCCAAGGAGAAACTGGACTTTGCCTGTCTGCTGATGATGGCAGGCAACAACACCTATCGCGGAGTCGAATCGGACCTGCGAGGCATGCGGACACCATGGGACAACGAGCCCGTCCCGGACCATACCACACTGGTCAGGCACCTCCAGACGATACCGGCAGACTGGCTCGATCTGATCGTGGCCGAGACGGCCCGCCGTTGCATCAAGGAGGCGGACGAGGCGACGGGCCCGCTGGGAGCCGACAGCAGCGCGGCGGAGACCACTAGGTACGAATACGTCGAGAGGCCGAACAGGGAGGAGCGCGACTTCGTCGAGACGCGCCAAAAGACCTACTGGAAATACCACATAACGGCCATCTTGGGCCTGCAGATCGTGCTGGCGGCGTTCACCAAGCCCGGCAACATCAACGACACGACCATGCTTCCAGTCATGCTGGCTGAGATCAGGCGCCGCGGGTTTGACTTTGCGGGGAACTTCTTTGACGGGGACAAGGGGTACGACTCTGACTACAACTGCGAGCTGCTGTTCTGGATGGGCATGATCCCCAACATCAGGCAACGGAAGGATGCCGTCAACCGTGGCAAGCCACACAGGAGGAAGGCGGCCGGCATGTTCAGCGATAGCGAGTACAGAAAGAGGGCCCTGATAGAGGGCATCTTCGGGGCCGAGGAGACCCGGCGGCACCAGCTGCACTGCCGGTTCGTCCGGAAGGACAACCGGCGCCTGTTCGCCAAGGGAAGGGCGATCGCCTGGAACATCCGGGTCCTCAACCGGTTCGAGTGCGCCAACCGGCTAAACATACCAATACCTTCCTACGGTGGCGTGGCGCACGCGGAGTGCGCCTGATGATCCGACCCGTCAGTAGCTGATCACGGCGTGCGGGCAACAAAAGCCTGACACGCACCAAAGCACCGCCGGTGAAAACGCGGCGGGAGACGCACATAAGCAGGACGGAGCAGAATTACGCACCAACCTCGGTAATGCCAAAAGAACCTTATACTAGAAAAATTGTAGGAGATGTATGGCGACAGCTTATGTCCTGATAAACTGTGAACTCGGTTCCGAGGAGGCAATCATACAACAGCTCAAGGGACTTGAAGGCGTAAGAGAGGTTCATGGAACCTTTGGCGCCTACGATATCCTTGCAAAGATCGAATCCGACACGGTAGAGAAGCTCAGGGAGACCATTACGTGGAAGATAAGAAAGATAGAGAAGATCCGATCCACGCTGACTCTGATGGGAATCGAGGGCCAAAACTAACCATTTTTTTTACTATGATCCTGCATTTTGTCTTTGTAGTGCGAGAGGAGGATCTGGACGACCGCAGGGGCGAGTTTGAGTATGTCCAGCAGATGGGGCGCTTCTTCCAGGTGTGGATACGGGCAAGATTCTCCTTGGATGTAGAGGTCAGATGCGATCAGATGATCACTCATGCCCGGAGCATGCTGCAGCGGTTGGACACGCACACGTTGATAGATGATCACCGCAGTCGTGGATCCGGCACCTTTCACTTTTACCTATGCCACTTTCGTCCCACGTGGACCGACTGCACCTGCGAGGGGTATCATTCTGAGAACTTTGGAATGGTCTTTTGGCGGCGTCCCAAGGCGCAGGACGATTGGCTATTCCTGGCAGAGAAGAACTGCACCACCGTGTCCCACGAGCTTGCGCACGAGCTTCTCCGGCAGGCAGGCTACAAGAGGTACGGCACGGACGTGCACGACATATGGACCAGGCACCTCTTTGACGGGCTCGAGTTTGAGCAGTACGGCAAGGACTTTGAAAGGACCGATGTGGAACCGTGGTTTCTGGCCATCGACCTGTCGTCTCTTGAGTACGGCAGGCGGGTCAGCACTTTGTAACTGTGTAGATGCTGTTCTCAAAATTGGTAGTCTTGAACTCGATCTTGTTCTCGGGATCCTTTGATCTTGCCGTGTTCAGGCTGGCAAGCTCTGCTAGGGCATCGCTTCTGAATCCCACAGACGAACCGTAGATCGCCTCGGCGAGCTGCGTGCCGTGCTCGCCCCCCTTGATGTCGTCTACCATGTCGTAAAATTTTGTGGTCTCCCTCCGGTTGACAGGGTTTCCTGTTGCCTTGTTGACCGCCACGGCAGTGTACATGCCGTGCTGCTTTACGGCCACTTGGACCATGTTGCTCTTGTTTGTTCTGCCAGGAATGGTCTCATCCACCAGAATCTCACACTTGTGGAACATGCTGGATACGTACGCGTAGAACCGGTACTGGGCAAACCTGCCCTCGTCATCCTCGTCGCAGTCCACAAAGACCTTGTGCAGCATGGTCAGTGCGTTGTCGTTCATGCTCTGCAGGCGATCAATGATGCGCCCCCTCTCCAAAAGCTCCGAACCGCACTCCTTGGCAACCAGCTCTAGGATAAAGTCTGGCAGGTTGTAGTTCTTAAGCGACGTCACATGCGCGCCGGCCTGGGACAGACCGAACTTTGGAAATCCCTTGTTTACCATTTCCTGTATTTTGACTCCTTGCAGTGTTCATACATGTCCAATAGTCATACGTCGGTTATGCATTTAATTGTTGAGATTCTTGTAGTTAGTTTCACAACCTAGGTCTTAATGGCACCTCCTTGATCCAAGCGCGGGCGCTTGCGACAACTCTACGTTCATGCCCCTGCGATCGCCTCCCGTGCCACCGCCAACAGCCTGTTGTACATGTTGATCCTTATTGCGATCTCCTGGACGATGTTTTCCATCTTTACCGCGTTCACGGAACCGCCGAACATCCGCTTGAGCGACGAGAACACGATCTCCACCAGCCACCGCCGGCCGTAGCCGACCCGCCTCTTCCAGTCCTTCTGGTTCTGGACGCGCTCGCACTCGTCCAGCGCGGCGAGTCTTTTCGGGCCGGGATCGCTACCGCACAGCTGATCTTGGGCGGCCAGGCCGCGCGTCCTGCCCACCCCGCCGGCTCTGCTGTTGGCGTTCTTCTTTATCCTGATGAGCGGCACTATTCCCAGATTCTTGCAGTATTCAAATATCTGCCTCGTATCGTATCCGGCATCTGCCCGCAGCTCTATCACAGACTGCCCTCCGGCATGCATTGCAGGGCAGAAAGGCAGCATGCCGTACCGTTCTGCGGATCCCGCGGTGTCTGTGGCCCTCGTGCCTCCCGCTGCGGATCTTTCGGCGCGACTCCCGGCCTCCGCGGCATCTGTACCCTGTGCCTTGGCTGCCCCCTTCGCCAGGACCCCCGCCCTGAGGCTCTCCGAATCCAGGCCGAGCGCCTCCAGCGAACCGTCCACCAGATCCTTGAACTGGGACGAGTCGCCCTTCCGCTCGTCCGTTACGCGGAACGCCAGGATCTCCCGGGTCTCTTGGTTTATCATGGCGCTCAGCTTGATGAACCCGAGCGCCTTCCTGTGCTTGTGGTGTATCCAGTCGCTTCGCGTGGCCGGTGCCAGCCCGGTGGCGTCCGGTATCAGGCAGAGAACGTCGTTGCCGTTCCTGACCGTGGTTATGTTGTCTTCCTGCCGTATCTCCATGGCATTTATTCTCCGCCACAGGGTGACATGGTCAGGGGCATCCTCCTCGCCTAGGGCCGATTCGGCCATTCCCTGGCACATGCGGTACGGCAGGGGGCCGTGAATGGCCCGTATTCCCGCGATAGACATTATGACGGTGTCGGGGTAACTGTAGGGGCGCCCGTTCTTGTTCATGTTCATGCCCTCAAGCTCCCTGTCCGAGCTGGGATCCTTCGTCAGATGTAGCAGCTTTCCCATCTCCACGTACCTGGCGTCGTTCTGGGTGTGGGTTATCTTCAGTCGCGATTTCTGTTTGATCGGGCCTGTCCCGGTTTTGTCCATGGATGTGACACCGTTGATCTGATCCTAGTACTTTTCGGATTAAAACAGTCAACCATCAGCTTGAATTCTGTTGGCCTCTGGGAGTCTGGCATGCGGGATAGCCTGCTTGAGGCGGTGATGCCTTGGTAGAAGACAATGTTGTGAAACTAACTAGATTCTTGGGTACAAACTCACGCCCCATCGCCATTCGGGAGCGGGAAATGCGTATTTTCCGGAGGTTTTTCGTATCTGGCCAAGTATTGCATGCAATCTCGCACCTCAGCTGGAGTGGATCTCTGTTTTTAGGATCGGTTTTTGCAACATTTTCTGCAGTCTTTGTCCTCATTATCTGTTTGCCACCACTAGGGCCTTCTTGCCAAACGACGTGCCCGATATGGCCGGAAAGTCCGGCCCGGTGACATGGCCGCAGTCGGCACAGGCGTACTCCCATCCAATGTGCGCCACCGTCCGGATGTTGATGCGGGGGCCGTCAAAGTCATTTACCAGCCTGCACCGGCACCGGCCCCGCTTGGTGTGGCGCCCCCCGCAGTTGGCGCACCTCGTAAAGACGTGCCAGACCTTCCTGACTGGCCTGTTTGAATGGCTGCATCCCTTGTGTCCTGCGGGCGGACCGGTCTTTTTGGACGACCCCGCCCCTTCCTCCGTCGCGTCTCCCGCTTCTTGCGCCATGTCCTCGCTCACCCGGAATCTCTTCTTGGTGTACTCGGTCTTTCCGGACAGGTTTTGGTGCTCGTAGCGCAGCCTTAGCGCCCTTGCCTCCGCCTCCAGCTCCTCCACCCGCGTCTTGTACCTCTCCACCAGGGCGGACTGGTCGGGGTCAGGCCAGCTGAAGCCCGGCGCCATCTCGTCCCTGCATCTCGGCGGCATGCTCCATCTTCATGGTGGTCACGGCATCCAGCAGTATGCGGTTTGATTCGGCCAGGGTGTCGTTGGCATGGTGCAGGCGGCATATCTCCTCCCGATACGCGGCAAGCTGCGTTCTCATGACGAACCGCCCCCGTGGCCCGGTGCCTGACCCTCAGACGGGCTTTCCCTTGGCGCTATGACGACAGCCATGTGGGTGCGGGCGATCTGCCGTTATAGATCTGTTTTGGTCATCCTGCGCCTGTGGAGCTTGGTCAGGGTAGAGTCATTTCAGATGGACCTGAGGATGTACGCGGCACGCTCTGCAGTTAACCCAAAAGTTAGGTTAACCTAATGCCTGCAAATCAAGCAATGCCCGACAATCCCCCGTATTTTGGTAAAAACCACGTTCAACTAACATGGCAGACGATCCAGAACACCGTCATCTGTAACGGTAATGCCGACGCGTACGGAATCAAAATCCGTACCGTGCATCCATGCCATGTTTGGAAAAACAAGAGACGCTCCACGCACGCTAAATTCGTGCCTGAACCAGAAAATTTCCCCAGACGGCGAGAACGGATACCGACATTCCAAACGCGGTGGCACGGGCCTTGCAGCATCATGTTGCCCGAAAGGGATTGCGGCCAGGCGCGTCACGCGCGGGATCCGCTGCTCAGTACAGAGGCAGATAGTCTGGATCCGGCGATTCTCCGGGATCGGGCCCGTGCCGGGCAAGTACAAATGTCAGGTTGACCTTCAGCTGCGTCTGCGTCATGCGTCGCTTGCCTGCCCCGGCCTGTTTGGACGTGACTGACAGCAGCATGTTTATCGCCACCCATGCATTGAACATCACCACCGAATACAGGAAGCAGAATATGCGGGCCGCGGTGTGCTTGCTGCACGTCTTTGCCCTCATGTTCTCTATCATGCGGTAGCCCGTCTCTATGCCCCACCTTTTGGAATACAGTTCGGCATCTGCCTGCGGCATGTTGGTGGCAAACCCGATGAACTTTTCCTTCGGGGGCAGGTCTTCTGACTCTCCGCCCTTGCGGCTTTTCTTCTTTCTCTCGGTTATAATCATGGTGTATTTTACCGAGACGCCGTCGGCGTTAGTGATGTACATCTCGGAGACTGCAGGGCGAATGCCTGCGGCAAACTCGTCGATGGCGCTTACCACGGGATCCGTGTTCTTGCACGGCACGATGTAGCCTGCATCCAGCTCGTCAAACATGGCAAAGACGTCTGCAGAAAAGAATTCCCGGTCAAGCAGGACTGCCCTGACGTTGGCGCCTGCATGGCGACACTCCTCGACCAGACTGCGCACGGATCTTGGAACAAAACCAAACGCCCCCATGTGAATGGCTCCCAGCACCAGGCGCGGCCCGCCCTCGACGCACTGCGCGGTGGCGTACCGCTCGAATGTTCCCGTCCCGTTCTTTCTTTTTGAGCGTGTCAGGTCGCTGTCGCGCTTTTTGTCCCACCGCGGAATCAGGTGCATGTCAATGGCAATTACCATCCCGTCGCCGGACAGCTGTCCCAGACCACGTGCCACATCCATCTGCAGGCGCACCGATCTGGCAAAACCGTCCATCAGATCGTTCTTGTCCGTCTTGGAAAGAACGCCATTGAACCATTCGTCAGTCGGGGAGGCGCGGTGGTTGGTCTGCGCCCCGACGATCCCCTCGATCCGGCCCCGCACGGCAGAGGCCACCGAGCCGACCGAGGAGCCAAGCGTCACTGCCCACAGCATGCCACGGTTAAAGTCGTCCAGCCCGTATGTCGCGTTTGCCTTGTCAGATACCTTGATGCATGAGAGGATGTTCTCCTCTGCTGCCATTCGCGATGCTTCGTCGCGCATTTTGGGGTTGTTCATCAGATCCCGGCCCATGATGTTTGGCATGATGACTTGTTGTAAAAGATGTCTTTATGGTACGGTGCCATGCATTGCGCGAGATTGTGTAAAAAATTGCGCATGTGCAGGGTGCCGACGAGCCGCAAAAGGATTGGTCAATCAATGCATTAGAGCAGCCTAACTTTTGGGTTAACTGCTCTGTGAGCCATATTAATAAGATAGTTTCTGTTAGATACTTATGAGCGAGATGATACCTACTGGCACTTGATCCGATCTATTCCAATGTGATAATATTTTCCAGTCTGCTTGCCCTTCTGAGCATCGGCCTTACACTCACATACATTACAACAAAGGTTCCAAACTTTGCACATGCGTCTTTTGCAACCATTGGGATGTATGTGGCACTGGTTGGAACCAGGGTCTGGGAGGTGACGCCCTATGCTGCAATCCCGCTTGCGTTTGTGCTGTCCGGAATCGCGGCGCTGTCGCTGTATGTATTCATCCTGAAGCCGCTGATCCGGAAGGGCGCCTCGTACTCGATCCAGATGATCGCGACCCTTGCATTTGATCTGGTGCTGATTGCCGTGCTGAACATGTTTGCAGACGCTATAGTGCGGACGTACCACATCACGGCAAGAGAGTTTACCCTGCGCAGCTATGATCTGGATTTTGGCGGACTGCCCATGATCGTGGTTGCCGCGCCCGTGGCCATTGCTGCCCTTGGGATAGGGCTGCACATCACCATGCGCAAGACAAAGTTCGGCATCGCCATGAGGGCCACAACCGAGAACTCGGACCTGGCAAGCACGGTGGGAATCAACGTCAAGCTGATCTATTCGGTATCGTGGATACTGGGAGGCGGGATTGCAGGAGTGGCAGGCGTGCTCATGGCGATGTGGTTCCAGGGAGATCCCAGCTTTGGAGCCCTGTTGCTCCCAAGCACGTTTGCCGCAAGCATAGTGGGCGGGTTCACGAGCATCTACGGGGCCATTGCGGGAGGGCTTCTTGTGGGAGTGGCCGAGGTTCTTGGAACCAGGATGCTTGCAGGCGAGTTTGGCTCCTGGCTGATTGCGTACCGTCCGCTGGTTCCACTTGTATTCATTGTCGTAACACTGCTCCTCGCTCCGCGGGGAATTGCAGGAGTTAACTGGTCGAGGTTGTTGAGAAGGAATGGCTCTAGCATCTGAATTCATATTTCTGATTGACCTGCTTGCGATCTTTGCAGTCTATGCGATCATCAACCTGAG
The DNA here is from genome assembly GCA_965206845.1 of Cenarchaeum sp. Lineage (GTDB taxonomy): Archaea > Thermoproteota > Nitrososphaeria > Nitrososphaerales > Nitrosopumilaceae > CAYGAM01. The sequence continues at coordinate 1,368,653 of OZ242221.1, forward strand.
CCTGAACCTAGAGTACGGGTACACGGGGATTCCAAACTTTGGAAAGGTGCTGGCAGTGGGCGTCGGAGCCTTTGTTGCCGCGTCCGTCCCGGGAAGGATATATGCGGCCATTGCCGGAATCGAGGGCGACTATATCTCAGACAACCTGTCGGTGGTCCACCAGATCAACATATGGCTGGAAAGCAATGTGGAGATCGGCTTTGCCGTGTTCGTCCTTATGCTGATTACGGCAGCCGGGGCGGGCGCCGTGGTGGGCGGGTTCACCTCGTATCCTGCAATAAAGCTGAGGGGCGACTACCTGGCAATCACACTGCTTGCATGCGGCGAGGGCATACGGATAATCGGAAACAACTACACCCCCCTGGCGGGCGGCACGCTGGGCGTCCAGATTCCGGATCCGCTGTCGTTCCTGCCCGGTGAGCTGCGCTTTACCGTGGCAACGATGCTGCTCCTGGTGGTAGCAGGCATGGTATACCTGTACAGCGAGAAGATGGTCCGCTCTCCCTTGGGAAGGATGCTTAGGGCCGTTCGCGACAACGAGAATGCGGCCGAGTCCCTTGGGAAGGACACCAAACACGTGAGGATAAAGATCATCATGGTCTCAGCAGCCCTTGCCGCAATAGGCGGGGCGCTGTACGCGTCCTATGTGGGCGGGGCGATCGCCTTTGCGTACGACAGGGCAAGCTGGACGTTCTGGCCCTTCCTCATGATACTTATCGGCGGCCTTGCAAACAACAAGGGCATCCTACTTGGCACGCTGATATTTGTGACGCTGAGAAAGACCATCACGTACTTCAAGGACTCACTGGACGGATACCTTCCCTTTGACGTCATCTGGCTTGACTTCCTGCTGCTGGGGGCCATACTGCTTGCAATACTGCTGTACCGGCCGCAGGGAATCATCGTTGAAAAATCCACGTATACCATACCCAAAAAGGAGTACAAAACGCCACCGGGTCCCCTGAGAAGAATCACCGACTTTTTCCTGCGCTAACTTACGCTTTGCCGGATAGTGCCTCCAGTCTGGGCTCCTGTGGGAGAGTCCAGATGCCTGCCACGGCGCAGGCCAAAGCCGGGACTGAGGGCTGCCCCGCCAGGGGATAAAAATAGCTTAAAATCATAGTGGTATCACCTATCATGTGTGGGGTCGTAGCCTAGCCTGGTAGGGCGACAGTGCTTGGTCACCGCTAAGGGCTCCAGAGGTTGAATTCAAACTGCTGATGAAAAGATGATGTGAGTTTGGAGCTGCAGTGACCCGTAGGTCGCCGGTTCGATTCCGGTCGGCCCCACATGTTCTAGCTCTGCCGCAGCGAGTTGAGCGCCGAGCCTGCCTGGAACCAGCGGATCTGAAGGCGGTTGTACGAGTGTGTCAGCAGAATCTCTCCCTCGGTGCCGTCGTTATGGGATATGGTACACCTTACTGGGGTACGGGGCGCCAGCCCGTTCAGGCCAGTTAGGCTGATCCGGTCATCCTCCAGTATCTTGTCATAGTCGGTAGGATTCGTAAACGTCAGCGCAAGCATTCCCTGCTTCTTTAGATTGGTCTCGTGAATCCTGGCAAAGCTTCTTGCTATCACTGCCACGCCTCCTAGGTATCTGGGTGTCATGGCCGCATGCTCCCGGCTGCTGCCCTCGCCATAGTTTCTGTCGCCTACGATTACCCAAGGTATGCCGCCCTTCTTGTACTGCTCTGCAATCTGCGAAAACGGCTCGATCGTGCCTGTCAGGGCATTTTTGCCCTGGCCGACATGCCCGCCAAAGGCGTTCACCGCTCCAAGCAGCATGTTGTCACTGAGGTTTGCAAGGTGGCCGCGGAAGGAGAGCCAGGCTCCCGCGGGTGATATGTGGTCCGTGGTGCACTTGCCTTTTGCCTTGATCATTACGCGCAGATTCGTCATGTCTCGGCCGTCCCAAGGCTCAAATGGCTCCAGTTTCTGCAGACGGCGACTCCCGGGTTTGATCGACACGTCCACCTTGTCGGGCTCCTCTGACGGCGGGCTGTACACCCCGTGCGGTTTGGCGAACCCGTCCTTGGGAACCTCGGGGGCCGCAGGCGGAGGCTCCAGCCTGAACCTGCTGCCGTCCGCTGCAACAAGGTGATCCGCAACTGGGTTGAAGGACAGCCTGCCTCCAAGGGCCATGGCGACCACCATCTCGGGACTTGCGATAAAGTTCATGGTGTCCCGGCGTCCGTCGTTTCTTCCGGGAAAGTTTCTGTTAAACGAGGTGATTATCGTGTTCTGCTTCCCGCTCTCAAGCTCGGGCCTGCTCCACTGACCGATGCACGGGCCGCACGCGTTTGCAAGAACCGTTGCGCCGATCTCCTGAAGCGACGACATCTGGCCGTCGCGCTCGATGGTGGCCCGTATGAGCTCCGAGCCCGGGGTCACCAGCAGGGGAACCTTTGCCCGGATGCCGCGCGCGCCTGCTTGCTTGGCAAGGCCTGCGGCCCGGGACATGTCCTCGTATGATGAGTTTGTGCAGCTTCCGATCAGCGCAACCGAGATCTCGTCCACATAGTGGTTGGATGCGGCGTCGTCCTCCAGCTGCGATATCGGCCTTGCAAGGTCAGGAGTGTGGGGGCCCACTATGTGCGGCTCGAGGGTCGACAGGTCGATCTCGATCACCTGGTCAAAGTACCTCTTGGGATCCATCTCCACCTCGGGGTCGGGGACAAGAACGGACCTGTGCCTGGTTGCAAGGTCGGCAATCTCCCCGCGGTCCGTGTGCCTGAGGTAGGTCTCCATTCTGTCGTCATAGGGAAATATGGAACAGGTGGCGCCTATCTCGGCGCCCATGTTTGTTATGGTGGCCTTGCCGGTGCAGCTGATCGATCTGGCGCCGGGCCCAAAGTACTCCACAATGGCGTTGGTGCCCCCAGATACGGTAAGCAATGATGCGATCTTTAGTATGACGTCCTTGGGGGCCGTCCATCCGCTCAGCTCCCCGGCGAGATGGACCCCTATCCTTCGGGGGTAGAGGAGCTCCCAGGGCAGCCCTGCCATGACCTCTGCGGCATCCACTCCGCCGACACCAACGGCGACCATACCCAGCCCGCCTGCATTGGGGGTGTGCGAGTCGGTGCCGATCATGAGCCCTCCGGGAAACGCATAGTTCTCCAGCACCACCTGGTGGATGATCCCCGCACCAGGTCGCCAAAAGCCGCAGCCGTACCTGGACGCGGCAGACTCTAAAAACTGAAAGACCTCGCTGTTCTCGTCCAAGGATGTCCTGATATCGGTCTCGCCCTCGACTCTGGCCCGGATGAGGTGATCACAGTGGATTGTCGTCGGGATGGCTGCCTGCTTCACACCTGCGGACATGAACTGGAGCATCACCATCTGCCCCGTGACATCCTGGAGCGCCACCCTGTCTGGCATCAGAAAGACGTAACCCGCTTCCTGGTCCAGGCTCTCCTCGGGCATCTCTGCCAGGTGTCCGGACAGGATCTTCTCGGAGAGTGTAAGGGGTCTGCCCACAACGCGCCTGTAAGCTGCCGAGTTCTTCTCCAGCCTCTCATACACCGACGACACCATCGCCTGCGTGGTCTCGATCTCCATGGGAATAAGGCGGGTTTGACCTGAATTTATTGGTTCCAGTAGTGGCGCTGGCATGCTCCCAGATGCAGGCGCTGGCTGCATACCGGCCGGCGTGCGCAATTTTTTTTAACTGCACTTGGTATAGTTCTGATATGGCTATACTAGAGATCACAGGGGTCAAGAAGAGTTTTGGCGGACTCAAGGTGCTTGACGGAATAGACCTGACGGTGGAGGAGGGAACGGTATGCCAGCTTGTCGGACCCAACGGCTGTGGCAAAACCACGCTGATCAACCTAATAACCGGACTTCTAGAGTCCGACGAGGGCAAGATCGTCTTTGACGGGCAGGATCTCACAAAAAAGGGACTCCTCCAGAGCTATCAGGCCGGATTGATTCGGACATGGCAGACGCCCCAGCCGTTTGTAAACCTTACCTCCTCGGAGACCCTCATGACGGCAAGTCCGGACAACCCGGGCGAGTCGTTCATATACGCCTTGGCAAGGGGCTTGTGGAGTGGTGCAGAGCGTTCCATCCTGAAGCGCAGCCGTGGCGTGGGAGAGAGGATCAACCTGATAAAGAAGAGCGAGACGCTAAGCGGGAACCTCAGCGGAGGCCAGCAGAAGCTCTTGGAGCTTGGGAAGACGATGATGGCCGGCTCAAAGCTGATTCTACTTGACGAGCCCATTGCAGGTGTTAACCCCAAGCTGGCATTGGAGATATTTGGGAATATTAGGGACATGTGCAAGAAGCAGGGAATTACATTCCTGTTTGTGGAGCACAGGCTAGACATCTCGTTCCAGTACACGGACAAGGTCTTTGCGCTGAACCGGGGGAAGATAATCGCCGAGGGCACGGCAGAAGAGGTCGTAAGCCACCCCGAAGTAATGGAGTCATACCTGGGTAATTAGATGTCTGACACAAAAGATGCCGTCATTCGCGTGGGATCACTTGAAGCAGGGTACGCCCAGAGCCACGTGCTCTTTGGGGTCGACTTTGAGGCAAGGGAGAAGCAGATTACGGTGATAGTGGGGCCAAACGGGTGCGGCAAGAGCACCCTGCTCAAGAGCATATTTGGCCTTACCAACATCTACTCTGGCACCATAACCTACAAGAATGAGAGCATTGGGGGCCTTGACCCACATGTCATTGCAAGAAAGAAGATAGCGTACCTGCCGCAGGTGAAGAATGTCTTTACAAACCTTACCGTAAAGGAGAACCTGGTGATGGCAAGCTACACGTTTGGCTCCAAGGAGTTTGGCGAGCGGCTGCCAGATCTCCTTCGCACGTTTCCCGAGCTTAAAAAACACGAGCGCTCAAAGGCCGGCGACCTCAGCGGGGGCCAGCGCCAGATGCTTGCAATGGCAATGGCTCTGATAAGACGGCCCGAGGCACTCCTCTTTGACGAGCCCACTGCCAGCCTGTCGCCAAAGCTTGCAGCCGAGGTGCTTGACCGGATAAAACTTGTGCGAAAAGAGTACGAAATTACCATCATTCTGGTGGAGCAGAACATCAAGCAGGCGCTAAATATAGGCGATATCGTGTACCTTCTGGCAAACGGTAAGAACATATACAACGGCAAGGCGTTGGATCTGCTGGCAAACAAGGATCTGGGCAGGATGTATCTGGGAACCCATACAAAGACCGATGAAGACGACTGAGCTGTGACAAGCGGGCCGCTGTTCTGTCTTGATCCCGGGTATGGGGCTGGCAGCCGCTGCGCGCCTGCGCAACCGGGTATCTTGCGACACGAGGCAGCTGGTGCCACGAGGCCGCCTTGCATGCGGCGCCCTGCGCAGCCGCGGGCCGCCGTCAAGGTTTATTGCCAACGCGCCACACCATACGTAGGGGTATGGTACGAGCTATAGTTCTGGTGGGCTTTGCGGTTCCTGCGATAATCGCATCCCTCCTTGCCGTCTCGCTGGTCTCGCAGCCGGACATACCGTTCTCCGCTGCAAACCCCCGGGATTCCATCAGCATCGAGTACACAAAGCACCAGGTGATCGTAGTCTCGCACGGCGTCACCGAGAGGGCAGGCGCCCAGAAGACCGAGATACTGGAGATCCAAAGCGACGGGAACGCAAGATACTATTTGGTCGAAGACGGCGCGTCTGCGCCAAGCGTGCGCGGGAGCCTGGACGAGGCCCAGCTGCAGAGGCTCAAGGCGGTAATCAAGGAGACCGGGTTTATCGCCGTTCCGCCCGAGTCGTTTCCCGTGATGGACGGGATCGACCGGTACCAAAAGTCGTCCGTCAAGGTTACGCTAAACGGCGTCACAACCGAGGTGCGCTGGCCCGAGCAGAACGCCACATCCAAGTTCATTCCGCCCATCATCGCCATGATCGAGGCGGAGCTGGACAGCGTGATCAACGAAATCCGTAAATAAATACAAATAGCGAGTGCGCGGTACGGTGGTATGATACCTCTTTCAGGAGACCGCCGTAAAGCGAGCGGGATGACCGAGTCTGGCGGGTCGGCGCGGGGCACATCGACCCTCAAGCGCGGCTTTGCCCACATGCTCAAGGGCGGCGTGGTGATGGATGTCACCACAGCCGCGCAGGCCCGGATTGCAGAGGAGGCAGGCGCGGTGTCTGTGATGGTTCTAGACAAGCTGCCGTCTGATGTGAGGGCGGCAGGCGGCGTGGCAAGGACCGCCAGTGTCAGGATCATTCAGGAGATTATGGATGCGGTGACGATTCCCGTCATGGCAAAGTGCAGGATAGGGCACGTCTACGAGGCGCGTGTCTTGTATGATGCGGACGTGGACATGATCGACGAGTCCGAGGTGCTGACACCTGCAGACGAGCGCCACCACATATGGAAGTGGGACTTTACCACGCCCTTTGTCAACGGGGCGCGCTCGCTGGCAGAGGCGCTACGGCGGGTCGAGGAGGGGGCCGCCATGATAAGGACAAAGGGGGAGCCTGGCACCGGCAACGTGGCAGAGGCCATCACGCACATCAAGCGGGTCAACGATGAGATGCGCATGATAAAGTCCGTGTATGACGCAGGCGACTTGCAGGATCTGATCCGCATATCCCGGGAGTTTCGCGTGTCCTACGATCTGGTCGAGGAGACGGCACGCCTGGGCAGGCTGCCGGTAGTGAACTTTGCAGCCGGCGGAATTGCGACGCCGGCAGACGCGGCATACCTGATGTCCTTGGGCTGCGACGGCATATTCGTGGGCTCGGGGATATTCAAGGCCGCAGATGCCATGGAGAGGGCGCAGGCGGTCGTGCTTGCGACCACATTCTGGCAGGACGCTGGCAGGGTGAGGGCGGCCCAGGAGATGATCGACGAGAGGCAGTCTATGCTGGGGCTAGACGTAAACACGCTGGATCTTAGGATGCAGGAGCGGGGCGGTTCGGCATGAGCAGGATTACCGTGGGCGTCCTGGGACTTCAGGGAGACGTTGCAGAGAATGTGTCGTCCATCCGACAGGCGCTAGACGACGCCGGACGGGCCGGCAATGTCATCCCGGTGAAGACATCACAGGATGTTGTGCGCATCGACGGGCTTGTAATTCCCGGCGGCGAGAGCACCACCATCGGCCGGATGTCGATGCTTGGGGGCATGCTGGAGTCGGTCAGGGACAGGATCCTGTCCGGAGTGCCCGTGTTTGGCATCTGTGCGGGAATGGTCCTGCTCTCAAAGAACACCCGGGACTTGGTGGTCGGGGAGACGAACCAGGCGCTTCTGGGAATACTTGATGTGGACGTGGAGCGCAACTCCTTTGGAAGGCAGCGGCAGTCCTTTGAGAGGCAGGTGGATATGACCACTGCCGGAATCCCGAGCTTTACCGGCGTCTTCATCCGGGCGCCCTCCGTCGTCAGGGCCGGCCCCACGGTTGCGATCCTGGCAGAGCTGGACGGCCGCACGGTTGCCGTAAAACAGGAGAACATGCTGGCCACTGCGTTTCATCCCGAGCTGACAGCTGACGTGGCCCTTCACAGGTACTTTGTCGACATGATTCCAGCTGTCTAGTGTGGCATCAGTCCGGCCCGTCTGTTATCCCGTGCATGCTCTCAAGATCCCGCCTGTATGCAGAGAGGCTCTCTGGAACCTTTACCGGTATGGGGTCCTTCAGCGACAGGTTCCTGGACTTTTTCAGGTTCCAGACCATCGAGTTGAACTCTGTTATCTCCTTTGTGATGTGCCGCATGTCCTCTGAGGATTCCGGGGTGACAAGCCGCTCCCGGTGAATGCTTCCGTCCGAGTACAGCGCCTGCCAGAGGTACTCGGTGATAAACGGCGTGATGGGCGCCAGGAGCTTGAGGATCGTAGACATCACCCTGTGCAGCGTGTACACCGCGGCATCCCTCTCCTCTGCGGAGAACCCGTTCCCGTATGCCCTTGCCTTTACCATCTCTATGTACTGCGCGGCAAACACGTTCCGGGCAAACTCCCGAACCGCGGTGGCAGGCACAAAAAAGTTGTACTCGTCGTACCCCTTTTTGCACTCCCCCACGACCCGGTCAAGCTCCGCGAGTATCCACCGGTCTGATGCGGCGGGGACGGCCGACTCGACCAAAGGGAAGCCGGACAGGAATCTGGCTATATTCCAGAGCTTGCTCAGAAACTTTCTTGTCGTCTCGATCTTCTGCTCGTTGCACCTAAAGTCGTACCCGTGGTTCACCTCACTGGCGCTCCAGAACCGGAAGGTGTCGGCGCCGAGCCTCTCGATCACCGGCAGGGGGTCTATGGCGTTTCCCTTGCTCTTGCTCATCTTCATCCCCCTCTCGTCAAGGCCGTACCCCATTATCCATGCCTCGGACCAGGGCTTCTGGCCTGTGAGCATGTTGCACTTTAGCATGGTGTAGTGCAGCCATGTCCGGACTATGTCCTTTGCCTGCGGCCTCAGGGCGGCGGGATACGTCTTTTTGAAAAAGTCCTCGTCCCTGCCGAACTTGGAGACGAACAGCGGCGACGCGCTGGAGTCCATCCAGGTGTCAAAGGTCCTCTGCTCGCCCTCAAACTCCTTGCCCCCGCACTTCTGGCACCGGCTGATTGGCGCGTCATCCTTCCATGGCTGGTAGTACCGTCCGGGCTCTGGCACGTGGGGCGCGCGGCATTCCTGGCAGTACCATATGGGAATCTCCGTCCCGTAGTATCTCCTGCGGGAGATGGGCCAGTCTATGGATATGGACGCAAGCCAGTTGAGCAGTATCTGCTTGTGCATGGGGGGATGAAACCGGATCTCTTCGGCAAGCTCCCTCATCCTGTCCACCTCGTCGACCTGCTTTAGGTAGTACTCGTCCATGGGGATTATCTCGATTGGCACCTTGCTCCTCTCGGAGACCGGCGTCCTGTGGGTGATCCTCTCTACCCTGTCTGTGTGTCCGCCGCTCTCCAGATCCTGGATTATCTTGGCCCGCGCCTGCTTTGGCCTCAGGCCCGCATACGTCCCGGCAGCGCCGGTCATCCTGCCGTCCATTCCTATGGCCACCACCTCCTTGAGTTTCAGCTCCCTGAACAGCGCCACGTCGTTGTGGTCTCCATAGCTGCAGATCATCACCGCCCCGGAACCAAAGTCTGTCTGCGCCGAGGGATGGGCTATGATCTCCACCTCGTTTCCAAAGATGGGCACCCTTACCTTGCTGCCTATCATGCCTGTGTATCTTGCGTCATTGGGGTTTACGATTACGGCCCGGCAGGCGCACAGAAGCTCGGGCCTGGTGCTTGCTATGACGATGCCTGCGCCAAACCTCATGTACACCAGGTCTGCCGGCAGATCTTCGTAGAGTATCTCGGCGTCGGCAATGGTGGTTCCCGACACCCAGTCATAGTTGTTGGGTCTCGTGGCAAGGTATACCTTGCCCTTCCGCCACAGCTCGATGAACGTCGCCTGCGTCAGGGCCCTGTACTCCTCCGAGTCCGTCCTGTAGTGCTCGTCTATCAGCCCGCTGATCCCCAGCTCCTTCATAATCTGGATCATCTCCGCCTCGAGGTCATCTAGCGCCTCCCTGCACAGCTCAAGGAACCTGCCGCGCTCAGTCTCCCTCATTCTTATGTTGTGCTTCTTCTCGGTGTACATCTCCACGGGGAGGCCGTTCCGGTCTATTCCTATGGGAAAGTAGACGTTCCTTCCGGCCATGCGGGCCGTCCGGGCGATCATGTCTATCTGGGCGTAGTGGGCGGCGGCTCCGATGTGCCACGGCCGTCCCGAGGGGTATGGTGGCGGCGTATCTATGGTGTAGTTCTCGTCCTTCAGCTCGAACCTGTAGATGTCTGTCTCCTCCCATCTCCGGCGCACCTGGGCCTCCAGCTCCGGATTCCATGCCTTCTCCTCGACTCTGGGCTTCATTACTTCTCTGCCAGGCTGGATATGATGTGCGAGCCCTTGTTGTACCCCTCGTAGATGTAGACCCCTATGGCCTCCACGTTGGGCGGAAACCTGGGAGCCAGGAGGCGTATCATCTCGGTAGCCAGATTCTCGACTGTGGCCTCGCCCTTGAGAAGGTACGTGGTGTCCTGCGGCACCTGCAGGTCAAAGACGCCCCTGGGTCCCTCAAAGGAGACCCTGCACTGTGCGCCGTCCCCGCCTACGAGGTACCTCTTGTTGATGAAGAACTTGTGATCAAACGTTGCGATGACCTCCTTTATGATCCTCTTTGCCTCGCCAAAGTCGATGAGTAGGTTGTCCTTCATCTGGCCTGCCAGCTCCACCATCACCAGCGAGGTGTGGCCGTGCAGGATGGAGCACTTTTCCACTAGGGGCAGTATGTGTGCATAATCAAACGTAAACGATTCGCTCTCGATGAAGATGGAGCCTGTCTGGGGGTCGGCCTGATCATAAAATACGACGTCCTGCAGGTCTTTTATGCGGGCCGCGTACTTGGGGTGCCCTATGGCCATGATTCGGGTCTCTGGCATGTCGGCCTTGATCCTCCTGTACTTTTCAACGTCGGCCTCGCTGTCGACCACCTCGATGAATCCCACATTCGTCCTAAAGTCGGCTCGCACCTCCTGGCCCGCCTTCACGGGGCAGTCGTACTCGTAGTCCTTTCCGAGAAAGGAGAGCATCCTGGCAATGGACAGCTCCGTTCTGCTCTTCAGCAGGTTTCCCTTCTGGTCGACAAACCTATAGTCCGAGTCAAGAACGGCCGGAGTGGACTTCATACTGTACAGGATGGCCGGTTGTACCGCAAATATACGTTCTGAAGCAGCAGGCTGCATGCGGCCGGTTCCTGCAGGGAATGAAGGGCTCGGAGGGCTTCGATCCCTCGACCTAGCGGTCCGGAACCGCTCGCACTATCCATGCTGTGCCACGAGTCCGTTCAGGCTGCTGCGTTCCGGACATAAAAACCACAGCCTGGCATCCGACCGGTGGGAATGGCTGCCCGGGGAAGGATTGCAAACCCGCTAGATGCCTGCCACATCTTGGCAAACCGGACGCAGGCAACAGTGCATGTTATCTGGTCTTTATGACACGTCCGTATAGTAAAATCCGGAACCGAAGATATATCCGTCGTACAGGCGCAGGTATGCACGTTTGGACTCCTCACCTCCAGATTCGGGGTTCGTGACCGTGTACTCCACCCAGGCGTTCCCGTCTCTCCGCAGATCGTCTATGATCTCCCTATACGGCCTGTCTGCCTGCTCTCTCAGGACAGTGGCCTCGATCTCAGTCTGTCCCGGATATGCGCTGTGCACTAGAACCCTGCCCGTAACAGAATCCAGGACAAACGGGTAATGGGGTTCGGTGCCCACATACAGCCCGTTGATGCTGTCAAATGCACCCTCCTCTTCAAGTTCATACAGGCGGACGGCCTCCTCGACCACATGCCTGGATCTGTCCTGAACCGGGTGGTAGTATCCGGAACCAAAGATGTATCCGTCGTGCATGGTTAACCAGGAGCGTTTCTGGTTTACCTGCTCTGTTGCTAGGTTTGTAAATGAGATATACGTCCAGACACTGTTACCTTCCTGCAGATCGGTTATGATCCTTTCGGGCAGCTCGTTTATACGATCAACGGGGGCTGACCCCACGACCCCGACCCAGTCCGGGGCCGCGCTGTCTGTTACAACCTTCATGGTGGACGCGTCTATGACAAACGTGTAGTGGCGGTTGGGCTCTGCCGACAGCGATCTAATGGCATCAAACGCGTCTTCGCCCCTCAATTCGTACAGGCGGACGGCCTGTTCAACCTCGTGCTTGATCCTGGACTCGAGCGAGTAGTAGTGCCCGGCGCCAAAGATGTATCCGTCGTGCAAGGTAAGCCAGGAGCGTTTGAGCTGTTGCGTGCCTGTCTCGGGGTTTAGAAATATGTATTCTACCCAGGTGCCGTTGCTGTTTTGCAGTTCGTCAATAATTACATCGTACGGCTTGTCCGCATAGTCTTCCGCAATAATCAGAGATCGTGTTCCAACCCTGTCTAGGACTGCGCCGTGCGCCACGACCGTCTCGGTGTCAGGATCCAGAACAAACGGATATTGCACAACGGGGTGCTCGGCCAGCGCGTTGATGTTGGCAAACGCATTCTCCTTGTCCGAGTCATACATGCGGACAGTCTCTTCAACGATGGACTTGGCACTGGCATCCTCGGGACTGGTAATTGACTGCTCTACATAACCAATCGTCTCTGTGGCATCGAGTACCGGATCGTCAGTCTTGACAACGGTTCCTGCCAGGACTGCGGCTCCAAATACAACTGCTGCAATGGCAACTACGGCTACCGCAGTGACAACCAACACCATTACCTTCGGATTCATCCTACTGTTATTTGGTTGTACGCTGCTAAATAATTTTGCCATGTCGTCGACTCTTCTTGTGTGAAAATTGTGTTCGCTAGCAGCTGGAGCCTACATCCACCCGTTTTGGGTCTTTTTCCTGATCGCTTCTGCTGCCTTTTTGGCGAAAAGCGCCTTGAGCGGGTCTCATAGTTGTCGATGTCCAACGAAAAGTGTAGTCTTCTCTCGCTGTAGTACTCAGCATAACTGGACGGGCTCTCGTAGTGAAAGATCTCCTCCATGCCTCTGTGGAGCCGTTTCGGCTTGCCGCCTGTCTGCGGGCGGTGCGGCCCGGAATTGATCAGTCCGGCGTGCCTGCCTGTGAACCTGCTCCCAAACGTGGCCGGTTGCCATCGTCAAGAAGCGTCATCAAACTGAGTCATTTGAGGGCGTATCCTTCACCATGAGCCAGTCCGTATGCCCGCGGGGTCAGAGTGCCCCATCTCGTGGCGTATCTACTATGTGTTCTGCTCGCGCCGCTAGCGGAGCGAGTTTAAGATCGCGGCAAGATCCACATCGTTCTGCGTGATGCCGCCGGCATCGTGGGTCATCAGGTCAACTGACAGCCTGTTGTAGACGTTGAACCACTCCGGATGGTGGTTCATCTTCTCTATCTCCATGGCGGCCCTGGCCATGAAACCAAAGGCCTCGTTGAACGACGCAAACTCGAAATCCCTGTGAAGCTTTCCATCGGATACGGACCAGCCGGGAAGCCCCAAGAGTGCGGCATCGATCTGATCCTGCGTAAGCCTCTCCATACGTAGTGTCACACGCCCTGCTAAATTAATATTTTGCAGGCCCGTCACCCACTCTGATGGAGCCAAGGCACAGGGAACTGCTCGAGGAGATGACGCGCGCGATAGGGGGAGCCGTGGCAGGGGGGAGAGTCGGCATCGCGTTCTCCGGCGGTGTGGACAGCACCCTGATGGCCAAGATCTGCGCCGACCTGGGATACGGCGTGACGCTGCTCACCATAGGGTTTGCAGGCTCCCACGACGTGGGGTTTGCCCGGGAGGTAAACCGGCATCTGGGGTTGCCCCACCACACCCTTGAGATACCCCCGGAGTCCTTTGGCCGCGTGTCTGCAGACATACGGGAGATGGTGGGCGGCTGCAGCCTCTCCTGGATCGAGAACTGCATCGCATTTCACTACGTCTCCGAGCTGGCCCGGACCCTGGACATATCGGTGGTGGTTACTGCCAACGGGATCGACGAGCTCTTCTGCGGGTACAACGCGTACCGCGAGACGATGGCCGAAGGCGAACAGGCGGTGCTGCGCATGATGGATACCAAGATCGCAAACGAGGTAAGAATGATGGAGGTGGTGAACGCGGTATCTGCCCGGAACAGCACCAGAATCGTGCAGCCCCTGCTGTCTGCGGACTTTGTGGGATACGCCAGAGAGATTCCAATAAAATACAAGATCACGGGCAGCGACGATCTGATGCGCAAGCACATCGTCCGCGAGCTGGCACAAAGTGTGGGAGTGCCGGAGCTCTCCGCAAAAAAGAGAAAGAAGGCGCTCCAGTACGGCTCTGCAATCCACAAGGCGCTGATAAAGTCTATGTGAACCTTTTTGCCGTCTTGCGCACGGACCTGCACACAGAGCCGATTATCGACCTTGACGCGCCAAGGTGCCTCTTCGGGGCGAATATCTTTTTGATCTCGTCCCGGGGCAAGACCGAGGAGATGGCAGCATCGGCCGCAACGGCATCGATATAGTCCATGTTGTGCTCCTTTGCATAAAACGCCACCCTCTGGATGTCCCTGTATGCCTGCATCCGGGGAATGCCCTTCCTGATCATGGCCTCTAGCACGAACTCGGCAAATATCTGACCCCTTGTGGCCGTGAGGTTTTCTAGGATTCTGTCCTCGTTTACCTGCAGGCCGCCCACTATCTTGATCATGGCCTCCAGCATCTCGTCTAGTATTATGGCGGAGATCGGGATGATGAACCGCTCGTTTGCCGAGTTTGTGAGATCCCTCTCGTGCCATAGCGGTATGTTCTCAAATGCCACCGACACCTGGCCGCGCAGCAGCCTTGAGAGCGACGAGATCCTCTCGCTCTTGATCGGATTGCGCTTTACTGGCACGGCGCTGCTTCCCACCTGGCCCTTCCTGAACTGCTCTGATGCCTCTCCTATCTCGGTTCTCTGAAGGTTCCGTATCTCCACTGCGATCTTCTCCAGGGTCGCTCCCACCAGCGCCGTCTCAAAGACGTACTCGGCATACCTCTCCCTGGGAACCACTTGTGTTGCCACCCTGGCCGGCTGCAGCCCCAGCCTCTCTGCAACGAGCCTCTGCACGGTTGTGGCCTTTGCGCCCATCAGGGAGCCTGTCCCAACGACTCCCAGCGTTTTGCAGATCAGCATGCGCCCCTTGGAACCGTCGATTCTCCTCAGGTGCTCTGCCATCTCCTCTGCCCAGTTGGCAAACTTTAAACCAAATGATATGATGCTGGCGTGCTGCCCGTGGGTTCTCCCCACAGCCGGCAGATCGTTGTGCCTTGTGGCAAGATCCGCCAGCGCCAAGGCAAGCGCCGCGATCTTTGGCTGGATTATGTCCAAGGCGTCTCTCATCTGCATCGAGTTGCTGGTGTCGACCAGATCGCTGCTTGTCAGGCCAAAGTGTACCCAGGGCCGGCTGTCCTGGCGGCACCCTTCGCCCAGCGCCTGCACCAGTGCGGCAGTGTCGTGATCGGTTATCTCCTCCAGCTGCTTGACCCGCTCTGCCGTAACGCTTCCGGACTTTGACGCGGCCAGGATGTCCTGTCCGGCGGACTCGGGGATCATTCCAATCTCGGCCTGGGACGCGGCCGTCGCCCCTTCGATCTCCAGCTGGTAGTCTATCTTGCGCTGCTCCTCAAATATCGCGAGCATCTCCGGGGTTCCATACCTGCCGGAGTCGATTGGAAGTATTGCCAAGCAGTCTGTCTGTGTTTTATTCTAAAATAAGTCTGCTGATTCCTGCAGGCGTGCGGGGCCGGGTCACTCCACATTCGGGCACAGGCCTGTGCGCCTGCCCTGGTTTTCGCACCTAGATCGGTATGGCAAGCGACTCCGTACGGGTCTGCAGCACTAGACCGCCTGCCACCTTGGGCCAGGCGTGAAGACCCCTCCGAACGCGCATTCTTGTGCCTGGGCAAGAGTGATCTCATGCCCGCAGGCCGCTTTATGGTTTAAATGTGCACCGCGCGTCTCCAATCTGAAATGTCGTCGCTGCTTCCAAAGAAAACCGGCAACATGGAGTATGTGATCGAGCCCGACTCCGAAAACGGGATGAACGTTCCGGTGAGAATACTTGCCAGCGAGGGGCTGCTTCAAAAGATGCTCTCAGATCGGACCGTCCGGCAGGCGGCAAACGTCGCGTCCATGCCTGGCATCGTGGGACACTGCACGGTTCTACCCGACGGCCACGAGGGGTACGGCTTTCCCGTGGGCGGTGTGGCCGCAATGGATGCAGAGGAGGGGATGATCAGCCCCGGCGGCGTGGGCTATGACATCAACTGCGGTGTCCGGCTGATCCGGACCAGCCTGAAGGAGAAGGATCTGCGGCCCAGGCTCAAGACGCTGGTGGCGGACCTCTTCCACTCGGTTCCGTCCGGCGTCGGCTCCAAGGGGGCGATCCGGCTGAACCACTCCCAGCTGGACGAGGTGCTCGTCCGCGGAGTCAGGTGGGCCATAGATGGCGGCTACGGATCCAGGGACGACGCAGACGTCTGCGAGGAGAACGGGCAGATGGCCAGGGCGGATCCTGACAAGGTATCTGACAGGGCCCGCAAGCGGGGAGCCCCGCAGCTGGGAAGCCTGGGATCCGGGAACCACTTTCTTGAGGTGCAGAGGGTGGACGAGATTCACGACCCCGTGGCGGCTGCCCGGATGGGGATAGAGGAAGGCCAGGTCACGGTTCTGGTGCACTGCGGCTCCCGCGGCTTTGGCCACCAGATATGCAGCGACTACCTCAGGGTCTGCGAGCAGGCGCTCCCACGGTACGGCATAAAACTAAAGGATCGGGAGCTGGCATGCGTGCCAAACTCGTCCGAGGAGGGGGAATCCTACAGAATGGCGATGTTTGCCGCGCTGAACTTTGCGTGGAGCAACAGGCAGATGATAACCCACTGGATACGGCGCTCCTTTGAGCGCGTGTTTGGCCAGACCGAATCGGATCTGGGAATGAATCTCATATATGATGTGGCCCACAACATAGCCAAGGTGGAGGAGCACACGGTAGACGGGTGTAACAGATCAGTGGTGGTTCACAGGAAGGGCGCCACTAGGGCGTACCCCGCAGGCAGGCAGGAGGTGCCCTCAAAGTACAGGGACCTAGGACAGCCCGTGTTCGTTCCAGGCTCGATGGGCACTGCCAGCTGGATCCTGCTGGGCCAGCCCGGCTCGATGGATATGACCTTCGGCTCCACCGCGCACGGCGCCGGCAGGACGATGTCCCGATCCAGGGCAAGGCGCCAGTACACCGAGTCGCAGGTAAAAAAGTCGCTAAGTGAGAGGGGAATATTTGTCAAGTCGCTGACGCGGAACGGTGTCGTGGAGGAGGCTCCTCAGGCATACAAGGATGTGGACAGCGTGATCGATGTCTCGCACCAGCTGGGCATAGCAACCAAGGTGGCAAGGCTGGTTCCGGTGGGGGTGATCAAGGGTTGAGCACCGACGACGAGCTGGAGAGGCTGAAGGCAAGGAGGCTTGCCGAGATGCAAAAGAACCTCTCGACAAAGCAGCCCAAGCCTGCCGAACCAGAAAAGAGGCAATCTGCCAGGGATCTGCTGGTGTCTCGGCTGGGATACCGGGGGCTGGAGGTTCTGGAGCTTGCCGAGAGGCAGTATCCGGTACAGACCCGCTCCATAACCGCAAAGATAGCCGAGCTTATCTTGCAGGGTGGCATAGATCAGGCAATCGACGGTGGGGATCTCCTCGCGCTGTTCAGGTCAGTGGGGCTACCGGTAAGGGTAAAGACCACAATCAGCGTAGAGCAGGACGGCAAGCTGGTCTCACTCTCCGAGCGACTGAGGGCCGACAAGGAGTAGGCGGTCTTGTGCGCAGTCTTTGAGCTCAGCACAAGGGACTACGACAACAGCTCCTTTCAGATCAAGAAGGCGCTCTCGCACCTTGAGACGATCTGCGAGGCGTGGAACGGCTACCGGCTGGGCCCGCCAAAGTCAAAGTTCGGATGGACTTTCTTTGAGATGATAATCCAGCCACAGCTACAGAGCGGTATCGAGTCTAGGTTCGCAGACATGATCAGCCAGTACCGGTTCAGCAAGCGTCCAGAGAAGTTCACAAAGTTCTTCGGGGACTATCTTGACGCCAAAAAGTGCAACGT
Organism: Cenarchaeum sp.; assembly: GCA_965206845.1. Classification (GTDB taxonomy): domain Archaea; phylum Thermoproteota; class Nitrososphaeria; order Nitrososphaerales; family Nitrosopumilaceae; genus CAYGAM01. The sequence goes on from OZ242221.1 coordinate 1,386,253, forward strand.
CCGGGTAAGGCTGATCGACTTTTAGCGCGGCCCCGCCTTCTGCCGGCCGCGGCATGTCCTGGCAGCTGTATGCGGACAGGTTCCGCGCCTACCATCGCCGGTTTCTGCGGGACAGTCAGAGGCGGCCCGACCTCTTCGCTGCCTGTCGGACTACACAAGTATGATCCAGTCTGCGGGGATCGCAGGTGCCCGTCAAATGGATGACGACGCTAGATAAACTCTCTACCTAGCTAAAGATAGTTCCTGTAGGAGACTAGACCCTTCTGCCCCGCTTGCCACCCTTCTTTCTGGTGGTATCGTGCGGAATGGGCGTCACATCGTCGATCCTGCCTATTGTGAAGCCGCCTCTTGCCAGGGCCCTGATTGCAGCCTGCGCGCCCGGACCCGGAACGCGGGAGCCGACTCCGCCGACTGCCCTGACCCTTATGTGAAACGCCGTAAATCCCTTTGATCTTGCCGACTCGACCACCGCGTTGGCGGCCTTCATGGCGGCAAACGGTGACGACTCGTACCGGTCTGCATTTACATGCATTCCGCCGGAGCTTATCGAGACCGTCTCTGCGCCCGTCAGGTCGGTCATGTGGATGATGGTGTTGTTGTAACTGCTGAATATGTGGGCTACTCCCCACTTTTCCCGCGCGATCTTCTTTGCCGCAGGCTCCTTTGCCTGCTCGACTGCCTCCGGGGAGGCCACTTCGGATTTTGTCTCTGCTTGCGTGCCCTCTACCGCTTCTGCCTGTGTGCTCTCTGCGGCCTCTGCTGGCTTTTGCTCCTCTGTTACGGTCTCTGACACAGAGTACAAACCCTCTGAAGGGTTTAAAAAACATTGGTTTGCAGGCGGCACCTCTGGGCACGAAAACACACATTCTGAAGTTTTCATGCTTGGGTTGGTGCGGCAGGCGACTCCGTACCCTGCAGCACTCAAGGCAGGCCCCGGCTCGACTCGGGCATGGGTCTGTACCCGTGCATGCTTTTGCGCCATGTTCAACACGGCAGGCGACCTCGCATCTCTGTAACGACCGAACAGCCCAAATAACTGATGCGTGTATCCGGTACTGTGAAGACGGTGGATCCGCTGGATGTGTTTCTGTGGACCTTCCGGCGGAGTGAGCGGGATGTCATAAAGCTCTACGACTCGCTCTCAGACGTGATGGCGCTGGCAACCGGTGGGGACATGATAAACTTCGGGCTCTGGGACGAGGGCACGCCGGATCCAATATCTGCCCAGAGGAGGCTCTGTCTGGCCTTTGCAGAGATGGCGGGGCTGCGGGACGGCGAGCGCGTCCTTGATGTGGGATGCGGCTATGCGGCTCCGGCAGCCCAGTGGCACGACACCTGCAAGTCCGAGTTCTTCTGCGTCAACATCAACCTAGGCCAGCTCCGTGACTCGCAGAGGAACCCCGATGTCGCCTCAAAGTCCCGTATGCGCAAGGACGGCGGCATCCGTCTCGTCAACGCGACTGCCACCCGGATGCCGTTTGCGGACTGCTGGGCGGACAGGGTTCTGGCGTTCGAGTCGCCGCAGCACTTCCGGCCGCTGAGATCCTTCATTGCGGAGTCCAGAAGAATCCTCAAGCCCGGCGGACTGCTGGTGCTGGCCCTTCCGGTGGTATCTGCGAACACCGCCGCTCCCGTAATCAGGCTGGGGCTGCTGGCGATGACCTGGTCGTCTGAACACTACACCGCCGACTTTGTTCTGTCGCTGCTGGCAGAGGAGGGCTTTGACATACTGGAGAGGCAGGAGATCGGCTCCCATGTGTACGGACCGCTTGCGGACTATTACTCACAGAACAGGGATGCGATACGGCAGAAGCTCCTTCTACGATATCCGGGCTACGTGGAGGCGATCCTCAACAAGTCGATGCAGAAGATGAAGCAGGTGTCGCGCGACGGCATAATCGGGTACCTCATGGTGTCCTGCCAAAAACCCGACACGCCTTAGAAGCGGCGCCACCCGCGATCCGTGACCGCGACCCTCCTGCCGCCAAGATCCCGGTAGACGCCGGATCCCGAAAGGACCGTCCCTATGATATCCAGGTGCACGCCGGTTGATTGTGCCAGCTCCGCAAGGCGCTGTCCCGCCTCGGGCGGGGCGGTAAACACGATCTCGTACTCTCCGCCGCCGTACAGAACCATCTCTGCCGTGTCAAGGCCGTGCTGTTGCGCAAACCCCGCCGCCCCCTCTGCTGCCGGCAGGCTATCCACCAGAAACATCCTGTTGCTCTGCCTTGCCATCTCGTTGAGGCATGTCGCGAGCCCGTCGCTGGAATCCATGGACGATGTTGCCAGCTCCGTGTACCTGGTGCCAAACTCCAGTGGTGGCCGCGGCCTGAGAACCGCTGACTTGGCCCGGGCGGCAAACTCCCCGCCGTCCGGCAGCCCCTCCATGAGAATCTTCAGCCCGGCGGCAGTGTACCCAAAGGGACCCGTGGCGTAGATGCGGTCCCCCGTGCGCGCCCCCCGCCTGCGCACCGCGCCCCCGGAGGAGCCAAACAGGGTCACCTGCGCCACCATCTCTCTTCCCCTGCCGGTATCTCCACCGAGAATCCTGATCCCAAATTCCCCTGCCGCATCTGCCATGCCCTCAGAGAGGAGCCTCACATCCTGCGGCGTAAATGCGTCGGGAATGGTGACTGCGATCACGCCGTATTCGGGCCTGATCCCCTTGGCGGCAAAGTCGCTCACGCAGGAGGCCACGCTCCTGTACCCGGCATTGCGCAGACCTGACCCCGGTGGAACATCTGAGCTCTCAGATATGGCATCGGTGTTTACCGCCATGGTCCCCTTTGCGGCCTCAAACGTCTCCACGTCCTCAAACGTGTCTATGCCCAGGCTCTTCTGAAATATCCCGATGATCTCACGCTCATCCATGGCACTCTGCCACCATCCTCTTTACGCTGTCTGCCATGAGGCGGGCCCGGCCGGGCCTGTTGGACTCGGCTGACACCCTGATGACATCCTCCGTGTTTGATGCCCGCACCAGCACCCAGCTGTCCTCGTCTGCGATCCCCTTGATGCCGTCGATATCTACAGTCTCGCTGTACTCGTGCGCCATCCTGCCTGCTATGCGCCCAAGCGTTGCGTCGTGCCTGTCTGAGTCCAGCGCCACTGCATCCCTGACTTGGTGGTACGACTCCATAAACGAGACGACCTCGTCCATGTCCGACAGATCCAGCATCGACGCAACAAGGCCGCCTGTCAGTATTCCGTCCCTGCAGTAGTTGAACTCGGGGAGTATGAACCCGGCACTGCTTCCCTCACCGCCTGCCTGCGCGCCCGTCTCCTGTATCATCTCCACCACGTTGGCCTCGCCCACCTTTGATCTTTTCGCGCTCCCGCCGCCCTGTCTGATGATCCTCTCGACTGCCACGCTGGTGTCGATGCTCAGCACGTACCTCTTGTACCCCATGTCCAGGGCCTTTGCGATCCCAAGGCCCAGCGTGGCGTCCGGAGACAGCCTTCTGCCCCCCCTCACTATCACCAGCCGGTCCCCGTCCAGGTCAAAGGCAAAGCCGACGTCTGCCGTGCTGCCTGCCGCCGTCAGGTCGGCCAGCCCGTCGGAGGTGGGATCCGGGCCACGGGTCGACTCTGCCAACGTACCATTGATCGTGCGCACCCTGCAGCCGAGCCTCTCCAGAAGAGCGGGCGCAACGCCTGCCGCGGCTCCCCCTCCGGCATCCACCAGTATGTCCGGCGAGCCGTCGATGGGGCCCACCAGCTCTGTCGCGTCATCTATGTATGACGACTCTGCCGTGCCGTAGGAGCCGATCGCGTCCTTTGGCGTCTCCTGCGGCCGGAGCACGGTCTCCAGCTCTCGCGAGTTGATCCCCCGGCCGCCCAGCGCGAACTTGAGGCCGTTCCACTCCACGGGGTTGTGTGACGAGGTTACGTTGAGTGCCGCGCCGTACCTGCGCGACTCCCTGAACACAACCGGGGTGGGAGCCACTCCGAGATCATGCACGTCCATGCCGTTTTGCATGAGAGCGGCAGCTGCCGCCCCGCAGATCATGGCTCCCGACGGCCTGGTGTCTCTGGCAAGTATGCAGTCTTCGGCAGCCAGAACCGAGAAGCTGTTGCAAAAACCCATGACGTCCACCAGGCTCAGGTCGCGTCCGGCTACCCCCCTGATTCCGGAGATGGTCTTTTTCATAACCCAGAACCGGAAAGGGTTTTATTAACTCTGACTAAAGTCGTGTCGGTGCCCCGATAGCTCAGCCCGGTAGAGCGAACGCCTCGTAAGCGTTAGGTCGCGGGTTCAGATCCCGTTCGGGGCTCTTCCTCTTCTGCGTGGAGTCATGTCACGTCTCGTAGTGTGATTCAATGTCGTTCTGAAGTTTTTCGCCAAGGCTTTTCCACCAACTCGTGCGATCTTCTGTCATCTATGGTACGTGATCCTATTCATATATAGATCTGTCGGTAGCCCGGCACGGAACCGTCCGGCGCCCCTCCCCGGCTCGGGTTCGTGCGCCGGGCTGGGATTTTGTGCCCAGCCATGTACGCACCCGTGTCTGCCTGGGTGAGCATGTGCCCCGCAGGCCAGTCCGGGGTGCCTGCGGGCCGATCCACCGGAACCGGCTGATCCGGCAGGGGGAATGATATAATTCGCACCGGCTCCGTAATGAAGAGCAGGCAATGAATCTGAGAATAAACGATGCAGAGGTTACCGTCTTCACCGGCGACTGCCTTGACTTTATGGGGACGATACCTGACGAGAGTGTCAAGCTGATCGTGACGTCCCCTCCATACAACATCGGCAAGGAGTACGAAAAAAGGGACAGCCTGTCTGCATACCTGGAGAGCCAGCGGCAGGTGATAGGTGCGTGCGTCGGCAAGCTCGACCCGGGCGGCTCCATCTGCTGGCAGGTCGGCAACTTTGTCGAGAACGGCGCGATCATCCCGCTGGATGTGGAACTGTACCCCATCTTCAAGGATCTGGGGCTGAAGATGCGGAACCGCATAATCTGGCATTTTGGCCACGGCCTGCAGTGCTCCCGGAGGCTCTCTGGCAGGTACGAGACCATACTGTGGTTCACAAAGTCAGACGAGTACACGTTCAACCTGGATCCCATCAGGGTGCCACAAAAGTACCCCAACAAGCGCTACTTCTCGGGAAAGAGAAAAGGCGAGCTGTCCTGCAACCCGCTTGGCAAGAACCCGTCTGACGTGTGGGAGATTCCAAACGTCAAGCACAACCACATCGAGAAGACGGCTCACCCGGCACAGTTTCCGGTGGAGCTTGTGGAGAGGCTGGTTCTGTCGCTCACCGATGAGGGTGACACAGTCTTTGATCCCTACATCGGATCTGGCAGCACCGCGGTGGCGTCCCTCATGCACAAAAGGAACTGTCTTGGCTCTGAGCGGGAGCCCAAGTACGTCCGAATCATGCTTGAAAGGCTGGATCGTCTAGGCGAGAAGAGACTCAAGACCCGTCCCATGGACAGGCCTGTGTACCGACCTGGGACGTAGCCCGAGCTGTCCTGCCGCGGCAGGCTATTTTGCCCTCTTCTTCTTTTTCAAGAGTATTACTATAAAGGCCCCTCCGGCGCACGACCAGAATATGGGCCATCCCAGGGGATCCTGCTGCGGTATGGGGCCGACAAAGGCGTAGATTGTCCCCCCCACGAGTCCGAATCCGATAAGATCCAGAATCCTACTCATTCCGTACCGCGGCCACTCTGATACTGTAAAGTTTTCGGAGCAGCGCGAGATCGGATCCCGTCACGTTTGGGCATGGGTTTGTATTCCGGAACGGATCCCCACATCCGGCCCGGTGCGGCAGGCAGCCTCACCATGCCGGGTTCAAAAAGATATATTGTTTCACGGGGTATCATACCCATGGACAAGTATCTGCTGGTCGTGCTGATGTTTCTCATCGGTGGAATGGGAATAGCGATAACCAGGAGTCCGCCCCAGTACCTCCTCTTTTACGGCATGCTGGGCGGGGCGATCGTAGTCATAATCTACAGCTCGCTCAAAACCAGAAGGGCGCAAGATGAGCTGAGAAGGCAGAAGAGGAAATCAAAAAAATAGTCCTATAGTTCCAGACCGAAAGATCCGGCCATCTCTGAGAACTTTCTATACGATTCCAGGTACTGTCGCCCCTTGGACGTAATTACGAACGTGTTTTTGCCGTCGTACTCGATCTTTGTAATCAGGCCCGCGCCTGTAAGGTTCTCGATGAACTTGGTTAGTCTTGAATGTGATAGGTTTGCCTTTGTGAGTAGCGAGGTCGTCTTGATGCCCTCGTGGCCCGAATCGCTGGTTACTGCCAGCAGATCCGCTACAATTTTTACACTTGTGCGATACATGGTATCCTTGAGAGTACAATTGCATATAAGCGTATATGACAGTTCTAGGCACGGTTTTGCGCATCCCGTGGCCGTGCCCTGAAACATAGACATGGTGTTGCAGCTATCCTTAAATAAATTGGACAATTCCAAGTGGTGTTGCGGCGTGGATTGGCAGGAGCGTCTGTTCTTGCGGTGATTGTGGCAGGAACCATAGGCATCGGCGCATATGCGCAGGATGGCGCCCCCGACTCCGGACTGTCCGGGGAGATCAACCTGGGCTCGATCGCGCCGCTTACGGGCGATCTGGCGCAGTACGGGGAGGAGGACCTGACGGCTACGAGACTTGCCATATCTGATTTTAACGAGTACCTTGCCGGCAAGGGCGCCGGCTGGTCAATCAACCTGATAGTCGAGGACTCGCAGACTCTCCCGACGGTTGCGCTGGACAAGCTTCAGGTACTGCATGCCAAGAACATAAAGATCGTGCTAGGGCCCGAGACCAGCTCCAACCTTCAGAACATGAAGGGATATGCAGATGCCAACGGGATGCTGCTGTTCAGCTGCTGCTCCACATCCCCGCTTCTTGCCATCTCCGGCGACACCATATTTCGGATGGCGCCCGACGACTCCAACCAGGGCGCCGCAGTAGGCAAGATATTCAGCGATGCCGGAATAGAGGTGATGGTACCGGTGTGGCGCGCCGACTCGTGGGGCGTGGGACTCGAGGAGGCCGCACGGGAGTCGTTCGTATCCCGAGGCGGTGTGGTCAACGAAGGGATAAGCTACAACCCCGAGGTCAGCGAGTTTTCGTCCGAGGCATCGCTTCTGGCGGATGTGGTCAGGGGATACGTGGACGAGTACGGCGCAGACAGGGTGGGCGTACTGTACATAGGGTTCGGCGAGGTGCTGCTGTTCATGCAGTCCGCATCAGACCACGACGTGCTCGACGATGTGATGTGGTTTGGCAGCGATGCCAACACAAAGGATTCGAGCCTTGTGGAGGATCCCATCGGACTGCAGTTTGTAACCGATACGAGATATACGACCGTGCAGGTGGCATCGGGCAAGAACGATCTTAGCAGGCATGTGGACGAGTCGCTGAAGGCGGATATTGGAAGAGTGCCAAGCACGTACGCAAGCTCCGCATACGACGCGGCATGGGTTGTGGGACTTGCAATAGAGCGGGCGCAGAGCACAGACGTCGAGACGGTGAGCCGGGCGATTCCTGTTGTTGCCGCGGAGCACACAGGTGCCTTGGGTTCTGCACGCCTTAACGACTACGGCGACCTGGCCCAGACAAACTACGACATCTGGGATATCAGGGACGGTTCATGGACACTGGCCGGAACGTACTTTTCAGCATCAGACGCCATCGAGCTTGAAGACGGCCCTAAAATGACGGCCAAACCCACTCTTGACGGCACCGTTCAGATTGGCGCCCTGCTCCCGATCACCGGAGACGGCTCAAGCGACGGTGCGGACATCCAGATTACGGTGGATCTCGCAGAGGCCCACTTTAACGATTATCTTGAGGAGAACGGAGTAGGCTGGAGGCTTGGCGTCCTGATCGAGGACACCGCAACCAGCCCCGCAATTGCCCTTGACAAGATATCTGGCCTCAAGGCAAGGGGCATCAATGCGATAGTGGGGACGTATTCCAGCGCGGAGCTGCAAAACGTCATGGGGTATGCAGAATCCAACGACCTGCTCCTGATCAGCTATGCGTCTGGAGCCCAGTCCCTTTCAATCGCCGGGGACAACATATTCCGTTTTGTTCCAGCTGGAGCACAGGAAGCGCCGGCAGTGGCTAAATACCTAAAGGAGATTGGGATTACAAACCTGGTTCCTATATGGAGGGGCGATACCTGGGGTGACGGATTGATCGAGGCCCTGGAGTCGGAGATTGCTGCTACGGGCGGTGTCATGGATGAGGGAGTGCGGTATCATCCGGGATCCACGGAATTTTCCACAGAGGTATCCATGCTCGCAGATCGGGTCGGGGCCAACATAGATGAAGCCGGAGCAGATAGAGTTGCAGTAGCAGCGTTGGCATTTGGCGAGATCGCAGACATCATGCAGTCCGCATCACGTCATGAGTCACTCTCCGGAGTGCTGTGGTATGGCACCGATGCGATCGTAAACAACGAGAAGTTTTCAAGCGATCCCGCCGTCCAGAAACTCGTCAGCGAGGCAGGCCTGGTCATACCAGTTTTTGTCCTGGCGCCGAATCCGGTATATGAGAAGGTAGTCTCACAGGCATCGGAGATCAGCGGCAGGACCCCAAGCATATACGCAATACCTGCATACGATGCAGTCTGGGTGCTTGGGCTGTCGATGCTGGAGGCGGACTCTGCAGAGACCGATGCGATCGTATCTGCGATGCCAGACGTGCTGGAGAGCTATTCCGGGGCGCTCGGCTCGATCGTCCTAAATGCCGCCGGCGACCTGGATACTGCCGCGTTTGAGATATACTCCGTGAATGGCACGCAGTGGACTTTGATCGGATCCTACGACTCGGCATCGGACTCTCTCGTACTTGAGGATGCCGTGATGGAGGATAAGATGGCAGAAGACAAAACGGCAGAGGATGTCATAGATGAGCCTGGCGGATGCCTGATTGCGACTGCCGCATACGGCAGCGAGCTTGCCCCACAGGTCCAGTTTCTGCGCGAGATAAGGGACGGCACGCTGCTCTCCACCGACTCGGGGACATCGTTCATGGCAGGATTCAACCAGTTCTACTACTCGTTCTCCCCCGCAGTTGCGGACCTTGAGCGCGAGAGTGTCGTGTTCCGGGACGCCGTGAGGGTGGCGATAGCGCCTGCGCTGTACACGCTGAACATAATGGCGCTCGCAGACCAGGGCTCCGACGTCTCGGTCATCGCGTTTGGCCTTCTTGCAGTTGCCGCCATGGCGGGCATCTATGTGGCAGGACCGGTCCTGGCAGTACGTGCCGTTAGCAGGAAGATAAGGAACAGGCACAGCTAGGCCCCTGCGGTACTATATGCGCCGGGAACATGATCGCGCATGGGCGCCCTTGCAGCGTGATGCGGCTGCCAGCAGGATACTCGCAGTAGAATCTGGATGGGGGTCTGCGCATGCCTCTGTAGGGTGCAGCTGTCCAGTTAATCATTTTATAAACTAGACAGTTTTAACAGAATCGTTGTGGCATGGGTCAACAGGCGCATTTGTCCTTGCGGTGATTGTGGCAGGAGCCATGGGTGTCGGCGCATATGCACAGGATGGCGCCCCTGACTCCGGACTGTCCGGGGAGATCAGCCTTGGCCTGATCTCGCCGCTTACGGGCGACATAGCGCAGTACGGGGAGGAGAACCTGGCGGCCACGAGACTCGCCATATCTGATTTTAACGAGTACCTTGCCGGCAAGGATGCCGGCTGGTCAATTAATGTTGTAGTAGAGGATACGCAGACGCTTCCCACCGTGGCGCTGGAGAAACTGCAGTCGCTGCGCTCCAAGGACATAAGGGTCGTACTTGGGCCTGTGTCCAGCGCATCATTGCAGAACGTAAAGGGGTATGCCGATGCCAATGGAATGCTGCTGTTCAGCTGCTGCTCCACATCGCCGCTTCTTGCCATATCTGGCGACATGATATTTAGGATGTCGCCTGATGACTCCAATGCGGGCATTGCAATGGGCAAGATCCTCGAGGATGCTGGGATCGATGTAATTGTGCCGGTATGGCGCGAGGACGCATGGGGCGTGGGAATTGAGAGTGCCTCGCGGGAGTCATTTACATCCCGGGGTGGCACAGTAGACGACGGACTGGGCTACAGCCCCGAGGTCAGCGAGTTTTCAGCCGAGACGTCAATCTTGGCAGACAGGGTGCAGGGATACGTAGACGAGTACGGGGCAGATAATGTGGGCGTACTGTACATGGGATTCGGCGAAGTGTTGCCGTTCATGCAGGCAGCGTCGATCCACGACATACTTGGCGATGTGAGATGGTTTGGCACCGATGCCAACACAAAGGCGTCAAGTCTTGTGGAAGATCCCATCGGGCTCCAATTTGTAACTCATACAGGGTATACGACCACACTGGTAACGTCAGGCAAGAACGACCTCAGCAAGCATGTGGAGGAGTCGCTGGATGCGGAGATTGGAAGGATACCCACCACGTACGCAAGCTCCGCATACGATGCGGCATGGGTTGTGGCCCTTGCAATAGAGAGAGAGCAGAGCACCGATGTTGTGGCGCTGGCCGAGGCAATACCCGAGGTTGTCGCAGGGTACACAGGCGCCTTGGGCCCCATACGCCTCAACGACGCGGGTGACTTGATCCAGACAAACTATGACGTATGGACCATCAGTGATGGCGCATGGGCAGTAATCGGATCGTACCTTGCGGCCACGGACACGATCAAGCTTGATGATGCCATGGCGGATGATAAAATGATGGCCAAACCCGCCCTTGACGGCACCGTCCAAATTGGCGGACTGGTTACAACTACCGGCTCCGCCTCAAACTCTGGCGCGGATGTCGCAGTCGCGGTGGCCCTTGCAGAGTCTGATTTCAACAAGTATCTTCAGGAGAACGGCATGACTTGGACGCTTGATGTCTTGATCGAGGACACTGCAACCGACCCCGGGATGGCTCTTGACCTTGTTGCCGGATTTGATGCGAGGGGCATCAATGTTGTGGTGGGACCGTATAGCAGCGCGGAACTGGGCAACATCCGGGAGTATGTGGACTCCAATGGAATGCTCGCGCTCAGCTATGGGTCCACCGCCCCGTCCCTTGCAATCGCAGGAGACAACATACTCCGGTTTGTCGCAGACGACAGAACCCAGGCACCTGCAGCTGCAAAGTATTTGGAGGACATCGGGATTACAAACATCGTTCCGATATGGAGGGGAGACCCTTGGGGTGACGGCCTGAGCGATGCCATAAGGGCAGAGTTTACGGCAGCAGGTGGCGTCGCAGACGGCGGGGTGCGATACGCGCCAGACGCCGTGGACTTTGCCGCCGATGCCCTGGTACTTTCAGAACGGGTTGCCTCCAACATAGGCGCTGTGGGGGCAGACAGGGTAGCAGTCATTGCCCTGCCATTCAACGAATTTCCCAGAATCATACACTCTGCATCACAGCATGGGCCGCTCTCCCAAGTACTCTGGCTTACCACCGACACGGTCGTATCCAGCGTCAACCTGCTAGACGATCCCGTCTCCAAGGAGTTCATAGATGCGACAGGAATGACCATGATCGGCCTTGATCTGCCGTCAAATCCAACACAGGATGAGGTGGGCTCCAAGATAGAGGCCATCAACGGCGGGGCTCCGGCTAGATATGCATTCTACGCATATGACACGGTATGGATCGCCGGACTGTCGATACTTGCAGCGGGCTCTGCTGAGACCGACGCGGTTATGGCCGCGATTCCAGGCGTGCTGGAGGACTACTCCGGAGCCGCCGGTACGTTTACCCTAAATGACGCAGGCGATCTGGACTCGGTCACCTACAGCATATTCCGCCTGCAAGATTTTGAGTTTGTTGCGATCGAGACCTTTGATCCGGCATCCGGCTCGTTTGCCCCCGTTGATGCAATGACGGACGATAAGGAGTCCGGTGATGCCATGTCCAAGCCTGATGATGCCGAGTCCCCCGGCGGCGGATGCCTGATTGCGACCGCCGCATACGGTAGCGAGCTTGCCCCGCAGATCCAGTTCCTGCGTGAGATAAGGGATGGCACGCTGCTCTCCACCGACTCGGGGACATCGTTCATGACAGGCTTCAACCAGTTCTACTATTCGTTCTCCCCCGCCATTGCAGACCTTGAGCGCGAGAGTGTCGTGTTCCGGGACGCCGTGAGGGTAGCGATAACGCCTGCACTGTACACGCTGAACATAATGACGCTTGCAGACCAGGGCTCTGACGGTTCTGTCATCGCGTTTGGCCTACTCGCGATTGCCGCCATGGCAGGCATCTATGTGGCAGGACCAGTCCTGGCAGTACGCACCGTTGGCAGAAAGGTAAGGAACAGGCACAGCTAGGCATCTGTTGCACTGCGCGGGAGACTGGGGATGTGGTCACGCACCGGCGCCCCCTCTTTGTGATACGGCTGCCGGCAGGGTACCTGTCCTGGCCTGTCGCAGTATGGCAGCATCAGGGCCTTTACGATCAAATACATATACCGTACGCCCTCTCATCTCTCCGTTGTCCGGCTCCATAAACTGGTTCAGCGACTTTCTGGGCGTCGCATACCGGTACTACGACCTCAGGATGAATGTGGCCCCCCTGTTTCCGGACAGGAGGATAGCCGCTGCCGTATGGAACGATACCCTCCACTGGTGGGTGGACCCAACTGTGCGACTTCGGTTCGTGGAGAGCAATGACGATATCTGGTTCATCGTTGCCGCCGAGTCAAGGCGACCCGATACGAACATGGCGTTCTTCAAGGTTCTACCCAGATCCGAAAACTACGAGCGGTTCAAAAAGGGCCACGGCGGCGAGGCTTACATTCGGCTGGGGGTGTACATGAAGAAGTACCGGGACGATGTCAAGGACGATGCCCTGTGCGACTGCATGCACGAGAAGCAGGATCACGACGAGGGGGACAGCAGCGAGTGCCTCTACGAAGACTGCCAGTGCAAAAAGTTCGAGTCCTTCCAGATCACGTTGCTCAAGAAGAAGAAGGTCATCACTGACATCAGGTTTCTCTCCGAGGATGAGGTTCGGGATGACGCACTGACCTGGAACTGTCTTTACACCTACAAGTATCGGGCCCAGGAATCCGAAGGATAATCTCTAGTCTTTGTCTATATTGACCCGGACATGATCGCCGGGATAGTGATCACATATCTTCTGGGAGTAGCACCCACTGCACAGGGGCCCCTGGATCTTCCATTGAACCATGGGCTCGTACCTCTGTGCCACGACCCCTCCACAGATGCTACATTTTTCGTCCGAAACCAATTCGGTACTGCTATCCGGCAGTCTATATAAAAATCAATAATGGGTGGCGCAAACAGAGGCTCGATCCCTATTGGAAGCTGGATCGCATCCTCAGGAGCTGGCCTGATCCGTGCTGAGCCAAGACGGATACCTGGCCTGATGCGTCCTCGGGACAATCTGCGGGCGGCGTGGGTCTGGAGGCGCGTCCTTGCAGCATGGGTCCGTGCAAGCGTGGCAGGTGCCCACCGCATCCCCGGTGGGGACCATGACACTTGCAGGTTGTGGCTGCCGTACCCTGTGTGCCGCGCCCGGTTTGGGTGCTCCTGTCACTGTATAATATACCTCGTGTACAGGTGTCTGTCATGAGGAGGTGGCTTGGTGCCGTGGCCGGCGCCGTCACGGCGGCAGTAGTCTTGGCTGCGGTATCGGGCGGCGGCACTGCCGAGGATGTCGACGTGGCTCCGGTGGCATTTGACGTGCTCATGCCCGTCAAGTCCTCCCGGCCCGGCTGCGAGGAGGCAGACATGTGCTACATTCCGTCCGCAGTCACAGCCGGAGTGGGACAGCCGGTGGTCTGGATGAACCGGGATGTGGCGTTTCACAGCATTACGTCGGGCTCGTACGGCGCGCCCACGGAACTCTTTGACAGCGGCCACCTGGATCCGGACGAGACCTTCTCTGTCACGTTTGAGGAGCCGGGCCGGTACGACTACTTTTGCACGCTGCACCCGTGGATGGAGGGCGAGGTGATGATCAAAGGTGAGGAAGGGATTTGAACCCCTGTAAATGGGCTTTGCAGGCCCACGCATAACCGCTCTGCCACCTCACCGCAGTCAGAGAACCCTGCAAATTACAATTAAACGCTTCGTGTGGATTGCGCCGGAGGCCTAGTGCCCTTTGGGGACGCTCTGGCAGGTGCTCCACCTGCAGCCCTCTGCATCAGGACGCATGCCTGCATAAAGGTCAGGATCTTATAAACGCCTTTGAGGCCAGCTTTATGTCGTCTGCCCTCACCGTCTTTCTTCCCGCGTGGTATGCCATCTCCACGGCGCTCTTTGATATGGCAAGCGCTATATCCTCGACAGTCCGCCTCAGCTCGTCTGTTGACTCCTCGCTTATCCTCTCCGCTCCGGATTTTTTTAGGATCCTGTACACTGCCATCGCCCCGATATCTGATCCCATGGGTAGATCATCCCCTACGCGCTAAAATACTTTGAGATCGCGCCCGGCGGGAATCGATTTATACCGCTCATCGGGTTACCGTGTCTTATGTCTTGGCTGTACGACGCGCACATCCATCTCTCAGACTCCGTGTACGCGCCGGGGATGGAGTCCGTGCTGCAGGCCATGGGGCGGATGCGGATAAAGGCATGCTGCGTGTCGACGGACCACGACACCTCACTGCGGGCGCTGGATCTGGCAGAGAGGAGCCGCCTGATCCTGCCATTCCTGGGGATCCATCCGGAGGAGGCGCAGGAAGACACCGGTGTGGTGGAGCGCCTGATCGAGGAGAACTCTTCTGCGATTGCTGGGGTCGGCGAGATCGGCCTTGACAGGACACTTGCGTCAGGAGAACGGTTTGGCCGGCAGAGGACGGTCTTTGAGAGGATGCTGGGGTTGGCAGAGAGGCTGGGAAAGCCCGTGTCTGTCCACTCAAGAAAGACCCTAGACGAGGTATGCGATATACTTCCCTCGTTTAACACCGGCGGGGTGCTGCTGCACTGGTTTGATGGCAGCAAGAGGCAGCTGGCTAGGGCCATGGATCTGGGATTTTATGTCTCGTACGGCCCCGTCATGGTGTACGCAAATGACAAGCGTGTCCTGCTCTCAAAGACCGATCGGGATCGGATCCTGGTGGAGACCGACGGCCCGGTGCGGTTCTCGCGCTGCTTTGGGCACAGGCCGGCCAGCCCGGGCTTTATACCCAGCGTGGTCTTTTGCGCCTCGCAGATTCTGCGGCTTCCGTACCCGGAGACCTGCTCCATGCTTGAGCGCAACTCCGAGAGGTTTCTTGGGGTGTAGCCAGCATGGCCCGCTTCCTTGCGGGTGTCTGGTTGTGTGCGGCTGCCAGGGGCTGGCGCGCATCCGGAATCTGAGCGTGGCTTGGGGTTGCATGCCGCAGAGCCATTCTGGTATAGGTATAAAACCCCCCTGCCAATAATCCCGCCATTGAACAGAATCAAGAGTCTGTCCAGAAAGGTGCTACAGGAGCACAAATCCAAGTTTGGCCCCAGCTTTGCCGCAAACAAGGAGGCACTGGGCCAGGTCTCGATTATATCCTCAAAGGGCCTGAAGAATGAGATTGCAGGCTATATTACAAACCTGATAAAAAAGGAGCTAGCGGCTGCAAAGGAGAAGCTGGAACAGGAGATGATACTGGCAGAGCAGGAGAGGAAGGAGGCAGAGCGGCTCAAGAAGGAAGAGGAGGAGAGGAACGCCTTGGCACAAAAGGCCACGGCGGCCGTTCCGGCTGAAGACGCACAAGCCGTTTCAGGCGAGGACGCCCCCGCAGCTCCCGCCGGGGAGGCCACGCCCACAAAACCTGCCGAGCCCGAGCAAGAGACTGCTGCAGCACCGGATGCGCCCGGCGGAGATGCGCCAGACCCCGCTGACGCAGAACCCAAAGGCGCCGACGCGGCAAAGCCTGCACCCGCCGTGGAGTCTCCCGCAGATTAGCGAGACCTGTTGCAGCGTTGATACGAATCAAGCTCTTTGGCGGTGCCAGAAAGTCGTTCCTGAGCGACGAGATCACAATCGATGGGGGCGGCATCACCATAGCAGACATCCTGGAGTACTTGGTGCAGAACAAGCCGGAGGGTACTGCGGATCTTGATACCGCCAATGCCCTGATAGCCGTCAACGGGGCGGACTCGTCTGCGCTGGGAGGCCGCGATGCGGTGGTAAACTCGGGCGACGTGGTGAGCGTCATCCCTGTGATACACGGCGGCTCTCGGATCCGGTTCATGATCGGAAGCAGGCCCGTCGAGATCCTCGAGGTGCGGGGCAGGGAGGAGTTTGACCACACGTACATCGATGATCTCAGGGAGCGGCACCGGAGGCTGGCGCTCCAGGGCGTGTCGTCCGCGTTTGTGCTTGGCATATCGCACGTCCAGAAGATACTCTACCTGTCGCTGCGATCCCAAAGATACGGCGCACTCCTGGCAAAAAGACTCGAGGCCGACATACTGGCGCGGTTTGCGTGCACGACGCAGATCTCCAGGGCCATTGCCGGCGCCGGCATATCCCCCGGACGGGACTTTGTCCTGATCGCTGTGGGGCCTACCGCCGGGCTGAACCGCCTGTATTCGGACGTCAAGCCGTTCCTAGCGCCCAATCCCTTTCAAAATGCCAATCCGGAGTTTCTGAAGAGAGAGTTTCAGATCACGCAGGAGCACCTGCAGGCAGTCGACTCGGACACCCCGCTGGAGGACGTCCTGGTGGAGCGGGCCGCCACACTATTCTGACGCGCGCTTGAGCTTCTCCACGCTGATGACATCGCCTGGGCGCACAAGGGACACCCCGGTCTCTGCACCCAGAACCTCGACGAGCACCTCCCATGCCGGCTCCTCCAGTGAAACCTTTCCCTGAATCCCGTCGGCTATCCGGGAGATCAGCTCTGCCGATGATATCTTGGAATGCCTCTTCTCTACGGTGACGCGGTACGTGTCGTCGCCTATCACGTCCCGGTAGCCCCTGCAGGCTTCGGCTATCTGGTCCGCGCCGGTGGGGACGGTCTTGTGCACCGGTATCACCCGGAGCATGTACCTGACAGACCATGGCTCCTCTGTAACCATCCCCCTTACGCGCCCCACAAAGTCAGCAGGCTCCACCGTGGTCCTGACGGTCAGGATTCCTGACATGCCGGTAATGCGCACCTCTGGCGTCGCGTCCCCCAGCCCTTCAAGAACCGACGCGATCTCGTCCCCGGCATCCTCCTCCATGCGCCTGGCGCATGTCACGATCAGGTTCAAAGCGCGCGCCAGACCTCCTCCGGCGGTACTGCTCCCTCCCTCACGATCCCCACCGTGTCTCCACTGGCGTCGACTATGGTCGACTCGCCGCCGGGGGTGATGCCGCCGTCTACAAACGTGTCGCACCCGTCTATTCCGAGCACCTGCCGGGGATCCCGCTGGGGCCCCTCGCCGGATATGTTGGCGCTGGTTCCCACCACATACCTGCACTCCAAGAGCATCCTTGTGGTGCACTCGCAGCCGGGAACCCGGACGGCGATCCGCTCCCTTATTCCCATGGACTTGCCCAGCCTGGCATCCCTTAGCCTTAGAATCAGCGTCAGCCCTCCGGGCCAGAACTCCTCTGCCAGCCTTCCGGCGGCGGGGCTGATCACGGCAACCCTTGCAACATCATCGATTGACCACGCCAGAACCGGCAGCGGCATGTCTGGCCTGCGACGCTTGATCCGGCGCACCCTCTCCACGGCAGACGCGCTGTAGGGGTCGCAGCCAATCCCGTATACAGTATCTGTGGGGTACACGACGACCCCGCCGTCCCTTACCGTCTGTACCGCCGCCGCAACCCCGGCCGCATCACACCGCACGCGCCTCATGCATTCAGGCGGGCGCCATGTCAATAATAACCTGATCCGGCTGTGTCCCTTGATGGTGATACCGCAAAATAGCATGCCTTATTTATGAATGGGTGCGGGTATGGTGTGGTGGAGAACAAGACGCAGACCGGGTTTGGGATGCGGCGCAGAATGGCGCTGGTTCCCATGCTTGCGCTGGTCCTGTCGGGGCTCGCTGTCCCCGCTTATGCCGCGTGTCCTGCGTGGTTTCCGCCCCTTGATCACGTAATAGTCCCGGATGACAACGCGCCGGTCTTTGTCACATACTCCGAGTCCGACAGGGTGGAGACCCTGGTGCTACTGCCCGAGTTTTCCGGAACCGCCGCGGAGTTTGGAATGGTGCTGCCGCTTCCGGGCAGGCCGGAGATCAACGAGGCGCCCGAGGAGATGTTTGACTTTCTTGCAGAGTATACCAACAGGGTCTTCTTTGAGAGGTCGCCTGCATTTGACTCGATGGCGGAAGGCTTTGCGGTGTCCGAATCGTCGGTCGTGGTAGTGGAGCAGAAGGACGTGGGCGACTTTGAGACGACACTGCTTACTGCCAGTAATGCGCAGGACTTGGTTGACTGGCTCAACGACCGTGACTTTCAGTTTACCGAGGAGGACGAGGATAACTTTGACTACTATGTTCAGAAAGGCGGGTATTACTTTGTCGCCATGAAGGTAAACATGGATGAGGCAAGCATTGACGAGAGCGGGGGGATAGACGGGGAGCTGCGACCGATCGAGTTCGTGTTTCCAAGTGAGCACCCGATGCTTCCGCTGAGAATAATGTCACATGACATGGATCCGATGGACTTCACGCTATACACCATGACGGAATTTCCATATTACATCCCGGGAGTCGACGTGATCTATAGCGAAAAGGTAGGCTGGCGGAACTACGGGGAGTTTTGGCAGCTGGACAGATATGATCCCTTCGACAAGTGGTTTGTGCGCATGAACGTTGAGTTTGATCCCAGGACAATCGAGACAAACCTGCTGCTGCAGCGTGCCGATAAGCTTGATAACACGAATGCCTTGGACTACATCTTTAGGATAAACCCTGACCAGCTGCCCAGTGCGGGGGTTATCGGGGGCGATGCGGAATCAAACCTTTTCCTGGGGGCGTTTGCCGATGCGATGACTCCGCGCGAGCAGACAGAGCACGGAATCCCGCCTGAAAGCATCGAGTGCGACCACCCGCTAAAGCTGATGCTTAGGTCCGATGGCCAGAACACGGCATGCGTACTTCCGACAAGCGTGTCCACTCTGACTGAGCGCGGGTGGCAGGTGTCCACCATGCGAGCTGACGAGTTAGAGCGCCTGTCCTAGTGTGGGGACGGCGCGCCTCCCGGGCAGCGGATTCGGTATATCCTGAAGCCTGCGGACCTGGCCGGGACGGCGCCGGCGGCGCGTAGAGCACCAAAGCCTGCAACCGAATAGTTGCCAGGGAACACCTCTGCACGTGCAATCCGGCGGATCCCGTCCGTAGCCGTCTCCCGGTTGCATGATAGCAAGCTGCCCCTGCCTGCAGTATGGCCGAGCCGGTAAAGCGGACGATCCCGTATTCTTGACGCGGTCTCTGCCTAGATGACCAGCCCAAAGTTCTCTGAGAACTTTGCAAACGTCCTGTACTCTTGCAGAAACTGCCTCCCGGTGGTGCTTATGCGGTACTTTCTGGCCCTCTTCGAATCGACCTGCTCCAAAAGCCCCTGGGTCACCAGGATCTTGAGGATCTTTATGATTCTGACATGGGATATGTTGGCGTTTCTGATGAGGTAGGTTACAGTGGCGCCGTCGTCATACCGCAGACTGTCGTCTGCCGTGGTCAGGATGTCCTCGATTATCTTCATGTGGGTTCTGTATGCCGCCATGTAAGCTAATAGCTCGCTATTCTGCATTTATCGACAAAGGATCTTACAGTATACAAAATAGATAAAAGAATTTGACAATTGGTAGTATGAGGCAAGATCCGCCTTCATTTAGACACAAAATTGCGCATCCGGACAAGTTTTTACGCCTGACTCTGCATGGTGGGCGGCCTAGCGTAACTGTGCAGTCCCTGCGGGCCTGTATCTGCGGATTCTTCCATGTGGCGGACTCTGCCTGCCGGAATGAATGGGGATATTGGTTCTGCAATCTTTGAGGACAAGGGTCATACGCGGAATGTGGCCGGCAAGGACAAGCTGGGCCAGCCGGAGGATCCGGCCAGGTTCAGCATGTCCTCATGGACTGTAATGCGTATTGCATGCGCGCCTGTCTGCTTTGGCCTGGGGCCTCCTAGTCCCACTCGTCCAGCGTTCCGGGGGATTGGCCCTTTGCCCCCTTTGCATAGTCGCCTAGGATGTCCGAGTACGTCGAGTTCTTGTGCGCTACGTACCTGACGTACTCACCGTAGCCCATATCAAAGTCGCAGCTGTCGCACTTTACAGACACAAAGCCTGGCGACAGCTCCGCGGCGCCTTTGCACTGGGGACACCTTATCTTCATGCGCCTCTATGGTTTGCCGTAGTTATTATTAGTTGGCACCGGCCGGCTCTACATCCAGGCTGCCGCAGACGCCAAACCTGTGGTGTCGCCGGGCATGGCCTCTGGCTGGTAAATGAAAAAGAAAAAGAAAAGACGCTTTTGCGCATCTAGGGTATTGCGCGGCTGTACAGCTTGCCTTCAAGGGCCATCTTGTACATCTCTGCAACGTACGGGTTCTCACCGGGTGTCTCTGCGCCAAGTTCGACCAGTCTCGCATACACCCTTACGACGTACGCGAGTGCGCCCATAAAGGCCACGACTACACCCATGTTGAACATCCAGTGGTTTGGTACCGCGAAGATCTCTTCCACGAACCAAAAGTGCCACATCTCATTGATGCCTATGGTGAACATGGTCGCAAGATAACCAAGGATGGTCATCTTCAGTCCCGTGTTCATCGAGTTGTTCGGGCCTCTGAGTACTGGCACCCTTCGATCGTAGATTGCGACCGAGCCCCAGCCCAGTGGCAGTGCTACAAAGTGGGAGTATAGCCACCAGTGTGCAGGAGTAAACGCGCTGTCTCTTATGGATGTCTGGTGCAGGGAACCGTCGACAAAGTTGTCTACCTCGACCGACGCTGCAGTTGATCCCATTGCGATGACGATGAGCCAGATCTTCTTGAGTCTCTGGATCTCGACCTCTTTTGGGATTAGAGCGGGCATTTGTGCCATGTGTGCACTACGGCGTGATCCGAATATAAAGCAGTAGCTGGTTCTGGACAGGACTTGGTGCCTTATTCTTACATGGTTTATCGCAGTATATGCTGTATCTTACAAAAACATGTGACTACAAACAAAAAATTGTGACTTGGTGCATGTCGTTCTCGTTGTTTAACATCGATGATAATCATGCAGTTGTCGGCGTGCCTGTGGGCAGCGTTCCGCGGCATGCCATGTGTGCTAGACTGTGTTCAGTTCATGGCCTCCCAGTGACTTGTTGGGATTTTTGACCTGTCCAGGAAGAGCCGAAGGCAAATAGATAGGGAGGGCCAGCAGCAGAGCGGGGATGGTGTAAAGCGCCACCAGACAAAAAGCTAGGCATGGTGGCTGATTCTTCGTGTTTGGTGATCGTGGTCATACGGAACACCATGTGGCACCAATGGTGCAAAAGCGCGGGCTGGCCGTCATGCTAGGCTGCTCCGGCCTGGTTCTGGCAGCCAATACCAAACCGACATTCACGTAAAAAAATAAAAGGGCCGATAGTTCATAATCAGACGTTGTCCAGAACATGCACAAAATGCAAGACAGAGATACCAGATGGCGAACAGCTGGACGAGATAGCAGCAAAGTACCCGTGCTGCAACAAATGCTGGGCCGCGTGGAAGGAGTACCGGGTCATGGTAATGAACGAGATGCGGCTGGACATGTCCATGCCGGATCACCGCAAGGTAGTCAAGAGGAACGAAAAGATCTTTGTAGGCGTGTTGACGCCAGAAGGAGACATCATAGACTACGCCAACGAGGACAACCGCAATCCGGACGCCTAGCATGCCTGGCGCGCACCCGGACTTTAGAAAGCAGCCTTGACGTATGCAGATATGTTGCCAGGGTATGACGTCCTGCCAGAAGTGATGCGGCGCCGCTATACTCCCAGGCGCGTCCTTGCGCTGTCGGGAATTATTAGCAGTATCCTTCTCTTGGCCCCTGGGTCCAGTCCGGCGACTATGTCCCTGACGGTTCCGGCTATGGTGTCTCTCTCCCCGGGCTTGAGCATGCCGTATATCTCCAGTATGCCGTCTAGGTTGAACCGGATGAGCGCCTGCGGATCCTTGGCTGCGGCGTCGATGTACCTGGCAAAGATCTGCCGCCTCTGATCCTCTGAGAGCGTGCAGAGCACCTCAAGCCACGTCTGAAACAGCCTGGCAAAGTTGGGAAACGGTATGGTGGGGCCCGCCTCCAGCGCGTTGCCGACTATCTCGTCCTTCTCTGCCTCTGACATTCCAAAGAACTCCAGCAGCCTCCTCCTCAACATCGGCCTTCTGAGAAAGTCCGGAAGGCTGGCAAGGTTCACTATGATGTTGCCCGCGTAGTTTTGGCCTTCCAATGCAGAGTCCCCGGGCACGTTCGAAATAAACTCTGGCATCTCTTTACGCTGCGGGCGGCAGCTCTAGTCCCGGAACCGCTCCTTGTTGTACTCGAACATCTCCAGGCCCCTCAGGCGCACGGCTCGGGATGCATTGCCCCTGACATAGAGATATGCGTCCTTTTCGTGGTGTACGTACAACGGCTTGCTTGCAGGGCGCACACTGATTATGCATATGGCCTTGCCCTCCCTCTCTGTGAATCCTATGTCGACCTTGTTTAGGACAAACACCCTGTCCTGCAGGATGCCTGTCAGGGTGTCGTAGATGTGGTTTGCAAATTTGTCATTGTAGTCTGCAAAGCTACCTATCTCCTTGTCTCTCTCCAGACCGGCGACTATGCCGTCGTCTCTTACCCCCAGGTACACGAATCCTCCGTCGCGGTCGTTGCCCAGTGAGCACACCGCAACGGCTATCCTCTCCCTGCCCGGCCGCTTCTTCTTCTCGATTATCTCCATTCTTTGGCCCTTTGGCACCGAGGCCGGAATCTCCTCCATGCTCTTGTCATACTGGTAGAACTCCTTGAACTCGTTGTGTTTGTCCTCTGACTGCGGGATCAACATTTTGTCCAGATCGGAGTGCGGCGGCATGTCGGTGATCCCGCCGTTGCCATGCGCATCGGCATCGAGAATCCTCTTGACGCGGCCGATGTGGCCACCGTCCAGCTCTACCTTGATGCCGTGGGGATGGAACTTGGAGGACGTCAGGATCCTTTTGACTGTGCCGGTGGTTAGCCTGCCGGTTCCTTGGTTCCGCTTTGTCTCTATGCCGACCTTCTGCTCCTTCCTGATGTCAGAGTTGTTTCTGCCGTCTGTCAAGCATGTGGCGCTATGGCGATAGGATACAAAAGCGTATTTGTCGGCGCGGATCTTCCTGCCCTGATCGATTCAGCTTAAATAAACGGCAATCTGCCCGTATGGCATGCCTTGTACCGTTGTCGTGGGCGGATTCTTTGGTGACGAGGGAAAGGGAAAGATCATCTCGTATCTTGCGCTGCAGGACAAGCCCGACATAGTGGTGAGGGGCGGCGCCGGCCCCAACGCGGGGCACACCATAAGGGACGGCTCCCGAACCTACAAGGTGAGGATGCTGCCCAGCGGGTTTCTCAGCGCCTCTTCCCGTGTCATGGTGGGGCCAGGCGTGGTGGTGGACCCGCAGGTGTTCCTCGGGGAGGTGAGTGACTTTGGCGTGCAGGGCAGGGCGTTTGTTGACCGGAACGCAGGCATCATCGAGGACGAGCACAGGCGCCAGGACTCACAGGGCAGGCTGCAAAAGAAGATTGGAAGCACCGGATCGGGCACGGGGCCGGCAAACGCCGCCCGGGCGATGAGGACGCTGGGGCTGGCGCGGGATCGCGACGGGCTGTCGGCGTACATCGTGGACGTTCCAGCCGAGGTCAACTCGGCGCTGGATTTGGGACGCGGCGTGCTGGTGGAGGGGACACAGGGCACGTTTCTGTCCCTGTGGCACGGAACGTACCCATTTGTGACCTCCAAGGACGTGACCGCCTCGGGCATTTGTGCAGACATAGGCCTGGGCCCCACGCGCGTCGACGAGGTCATGGTTGTGTTCAAGTCGTACGTTACGCGGGTGGGTACGGGCCCGCTCGCCGGAGAGATGGACGCAGGCTCCGTCGCCGAGAGGGGCTGGGGCGAGTTCGGCACGGTAACGGGTAGGCCGCGGCGAGCGGCAGACTTTGACTTTGACCTTGCGGCAAGGGCCGTGATGCTCAACGGCGCGACACAGCTTGCTATCACAAAGCTGGACACCAGGTTTCCAGAGTGCGCCGGCGTGACCTCGTATGACGGGCTGACACCGGAGGCCCGCTCATTCATCGATGCCGTGGAGAAACGACTGGGGGTTCCGGTCGTCCTGATAGGCACGGGCCCCATGGTCGAGCAGGTCGTGGACCGGCGCGTTGATGCATGAAGGACAGACCACCTTCTGCCAAAAGGGTGTCAAAGCTGCCGGCATTCATCCATGCAACTGCCTTCTTCTCCGGCAGAGGCCAGTCACCGGTCAAATGCTGGCCGTATGCAGGATCGGCGCCATGCGCATGACAGGAGACGTTATGGAACCACTGAGTGTCCAGACCGTGCCGGCTCAGGATTGCTCCAGGCTGGCTATTTGTGAACTGGGCCCAATGGCCTGCATGATGCCGGCGGATCGTGTGTTCCTTTAGACAGGTGCCGCCCGGATCATGAGGTATGGCAGGGAAGCATTCCAGATGCCAGCCGTCGGGCCCTCAAGATCGGTTCATCTGCGCTGTTGGAGCTTGGCCGGGCATCCCCTGACGCTACGGGCGGTGCTATGCTACCTGCTGTGGATTCGGATATTCCCGCAGGCTGGGATGGCTCAAAGCTCACGCAGGATATGGAGGACTCTGGCCAAGTCCAGATAATGCGGCGGAGCCAAGCGTTCCGCCAACCAGCATGGGCGCAAGACTAGATTTTTGACCTGACAAAATCATAATCATAACAGGTAACCTCCAGCTTGTTTCCGTCAGGATCGTCAAAGTAAACTGAATATGATATATCGTGATCTACCAAATCCTCTTTAGCGGTTTTATGCTTTAGGTAAAACACATCCATGCTGTCTAAACGGTTAATAAAACCTACAAATTTCTCTCCGGAAGCTCTAAAGGCCATCCGGTTGATGGATCCGTCGTTCTCTTTTGTACCATTTATCAAAGCAATCTTGACTGACCTGTCTTTGTTTCCAATGAACAAGGGGCCAATCTTTGACCATATGTCCATTTCCGTAATTGGGATTAACCCAAAAACATGTTCATACCATTTTGCGGCTTTGATCCTGTCCCTCACAAAAACCTCAATGTGATCGATATCATCTATGGAAAAATCAGTCATAACATTCCCCGCCATTTTGTGGATGGCGCTTTTTTCGAAAACCTAGCATAGTCGCAAACAATCAAACTGGTTTAGCCTTAATAACAGCATCGGCATGGTGCCGCTTGCCGCACGGGATCTGGCGCGAAGATTCTTCCAAATGCGCACACGCATACCTGAATGAAGGATGTGGCCTCATATACAGATCACTCCTGCGGGGCGGGTTCCGGGAACAGGCATGGCATCAGGCGGGAAATGCGGCCGCGTCCGGTACCGGCAGCCACTGGAGATCGGCACGGCCCGTATGAACATAACCGGTGCGGAACCCGGACCGCGCGGACAGCCGTACCTAGGCTGGCCGCCGGGATGTCATACCTGTAGGATGCTGGATGCGGGGGGCGTGATGCCAGGAGTTCCCACAGGGCAGCTTTTTCGGGTTAGGTTTAATTTGTCTGCGCGTGCCCGTACCCGTATGGTCGGCAGTCCCAGATACGTGGAGTTGGAGTCGCGCCTTGACTTCTCCCGCTTGGTGTGCGCGCTGGAGGCCGCCCCCAGGATATCATTTCTGCACGAGCATATGGGCAGAATGGTCATGTCGGCGCATCTTGATGTGCTGGTGGACAGGCCGGTAGTCTACTACACCCCGGTGGAGCAGACTGGCCGGTACCTTTCCTACGGAATCAGGGGGGGCCGGGAGGAGACAGACATCGTGGACTCGATATCTGACAGGTCAAAGATGTACTCCCCGCTCATCAGGATAAAGTCACTCCCGGAGAGCCTGAGGCCGGGGAAGGGGGATGATGACAGGTATATGCGCCTTGAGCTAGAGGACTTGGACAGCCTTGCAAAGCTCAGCTACGGCGCCGAGAACTCGCTTCCGCTGTTCCTGTTTCCCGAAGGCAATGGGTGGTACTTGGGGGCGTTCATGAACTTTGGCGAGGATGACGACGATGCGTACTTTTGCTATGTTTCACTTGGTGAGGATCCCAAGAAGCCGTTCCTTAAGCATTCGGCCAACAACGGCGCCGAGCCGTCGTTTGTTGACAGTCCTGCGGATCACGGCTACTCCTACGTCAAGATCATAAGGTTGAGGGACGCGCACCCGCTGATCGAGCATGTCAAGCTTCAAAACTAGGCTGAGCCGGGCCGCGGGGCGCGGCGGGCGCATAATTCTTGCATGTGACTACGCTGCTGGCGCCGAAACCCGTGCGGTAGGGGACATAGGGCTGCTCTCAGATCATATCTGCGGGATAAAGCTGAATCTTCACCTGCTGCTCCCTCTGGGGGCGGGTGACGTGGCCAGGATAACCCGGAAGGCGCACGACTGCGGACTTGAGTGCATCGCCGACATCAAGCTCAACGACATCGGCAGCACGAACCGCGTCGCGCTGCAGGCGCTGTGGGGCATGGGCTTTGATGCCGTAATAGCAAACCCCATCATGGGCGCAGCAAGCCTGAAGGATGTGGCGGATCTCTCCCATGACGGCGGGCGCGGCGTCATATCCCTGTGCCATATGAGCGCGCCTCAGGCCGCTGGCATGTACGAGATGGACGTGCGCCACGATGGCCGCCTGGTGCCGCTGTATCGCGCGTTTCTTGATGTGGCAGCATCCTGCCGGGTCGACGGCATCGTCGTGGGTGCCACGTTCCCGGAGATGATCCGTACCTGCAAGGAGTCGTACCCGGACCTGCCGGTCTTCTCGCCCGGCGTGGGCATCCAGGGCGGTAGCGCCGGAGATGCAGTGTCTGCCGGCTCGGACTACTTGATTGTGGGCAGGAGCATCCTGGAGTCAGACGATCCTGTTAGGGCTGCTGCGGAACTAAGGGCCCAGAGTCTCTGAGAGATGGGCAACTGCCTTGCTCAGGGTGTTTCTTGCGTTGTCATATGTTGTCTTCTTGACTGCGCCCTCAAAGTCCAGCCAGACGTACCCGGTGTGCTCGTGGGAGATGGTTACCTTCTTGGTGCGCGACTCGGCCAGAAAGAAGATCACCCTCTTGTGGATTGTCCTGCTGCCTCGTGTAAAATCGTACCTGATGACCTCCTGGAACCCGTTGACAAACTGCAGGTCGCGTATACCGGTCTCCTCCCGGGCCTCCCTTATTACGGTCTGGCGGGGCGTCTCGCCCTTCTCCATCTTGCCCTTGACGAGATCCCAGTGTCCTGCCGGGTAGTGCAGCAGCAGGTACACCAGCCCGCCCTGCTCCTTCCTGAAGATTACCGTTCCTGCCGATACAGTCAGTGCCGTCACCTGCCCAGCCTGCGCCTGCGCTTCTGGTATGTCCGTATGGCCCTCATGAGATCGATCTTCCTGAACTCGGGCCAGAAGATATCTGTGAACATGAGCTCGCTGTAGGCGCTCTGCCAGAGGAGAAACCCGCTGAGCCGCTTCTCGCCGGAGGTCCGGAGTATCAGGTCGGGGGCCGCCTGGGGCAGGTGCGACGTGTACAGGTTGGACTCGATCTCCTCCTTGCTTATGTCGTCCACGCTCAGGTCCCCCCGCTGTATTTTGTTCCCTATCTTCCTTACTGCATCCACCAGCTCGTCCTGGCCCCCGTACGCCATGGCTATGTTGAGAAAGTGGTCGCTGTACTCCCTTGTGGCCTCATCGAGCCTGTCCAGCACGTCCCGGATCGACTGTGGGAGGAGCTCGAGCCTGCCCATGGCCTTTACCCTCATGCGGTTCCTGTGTATCCTGGGATCCCTGTACAGCTTCTCCAGCCGGGACCGGATTAGCTCGTAGAGGTGCTGCAGCTCCTCGTCATTGCGCGACAGGTTCTCAGCCGAGAGAGCGTACAGCGTGATTATCTTTATGTCAAACTCCTCGCACCAGTCCAGGAGGTTCTCCACGGCGTCCGCCCCCCTCCAGTGGCCCGCCCTTGCCAGGGCAAAGTTCTTTTTTGCCCACCGCCTGTTGCCGTCAAGTATGAGCGCCACGTGGCCTGGCCTGTCGTCCCTCTTTATCTCGTTCTCCAGCCTGCGGGAGTACAGCCGGTACAGGCCGGGAAGGATAGATGTAAATCTGGTCATCTGATCTCCGGTATGTGTTCTAGCTCATGTGTACTTATCAGTTTTTGTTCTATGTGCGATTGTCTATTGTACGAAAATTAGGCCCACATAAGATCAGACGTAGCATAAAGGATTGCTTTGTCCTTCACTGATCAAGAGAAAGAGTGGTAAAACGACTGACTGCAGATGCCATACGATATGCAATAAGGTAGCACAAGAGGGACAAAAGTGTATTATAATGGCATCAGAACCACGTGCTACATCTAGGCATACTAGGAGGCTGCGTGCCGGGTAAGAGTCCCGGCTGGAATTACTTTATGAAAGCGATCTGACGTCTGAACATCTGTCATGTCCACTACGCTCATAACTCATACCTGAATCCACACATGTTGTCTATGGCAGCAATTCTACATTAAATCCATAATCTCTACAGTTTGTGTAATGATGAATGATCTCTGACTCCCACCCACTTCCAATGTTTAACATATCCAGAGATATTTTGAACTTACGAACCGTATCGTAATACCTCACGTTTCTCTTAATCAACTCGTCTCTAAACTCTGGCTGTGCAAGCGAGTTGCTTTTTTTACAGTTGCATTTCTGGCAAGCCAGAACCAAGTTCCATACGCTGTCATCAAAGATGTATGACCACGGGATAAAGTGATCTACGTGTATGGAGTCCATCTCAAGCATGCTACAACAGTAAAAGCAGTGATTACTGTGCTGCAAGAGTACAGTTCTCGAATTTATCAAGGATCCTCTTTGTACATGAGCTGCCTCAATCTTTGCTACCAGTTTGGGTATTGTGTTGATCCTCTCTAGATACCTGGTCCATTCTACTAGAACTACTCTTAATAGCAAGCCATAATTTGCACTAAAAAATTCAAACGCCTCTGGCCTTAGGTAGATCTTCTTCTTGTTGTCATCATAATCATAAAAGAGCTTACGCTCCTCTGCACTGACGCCCACACGTATCTTTTGAAATTTGGGAACCACTAGTGATGTATTATTTCTAGCATGGCCGAAGACTTTCCTGAGTATTTTTTCCTCCGCTGTTTTTACATCCTCTTCCTTGAGAAGATCAAAGGAGTGAGGAGCATTCTCATCAAAAACATCTTGGATTGTTTTGATTACCCACAGTCTGCTGTTTGTCTTAAAAGTCTGTTTTATCTTGAATATGCACTCCTGATGCCAGTAGTATCTTAGAAAACGGCTTGCGAGATATTCGTAGGGTATGCTGCAATAGTCGGATGTACTGTGCGTGACATTGGTCTCGTGGCAATAGTCTAGAATGGCCCTGGCAAGTGCAAACTTGTATGTGCCGTCCTTGCGCCCACTCGTCAGTATAGACAAGAATGCTTGCCTCATTTCGGCATCAGAGGCGCGTCCCGTCGTGTCTGATTGGTGGGTTTGCACATGTGGTCTCTCCATGATGCTCATCTTCAGCTCATCCACTGGCGAGCCAGATGTCTGTGCAAGCCGCCATATTCCAAAACTACTGTTGCCTTTCCAGTCTTTTAGTAAACCGGCGTGTCTCAACTTAGATATTCGTCGTGATATGGCGGTGGGAAAGTCATTTGATGCTCTCTTTGGTCCCCACAGGCTGGGATGCATCTTCAGACTTGCTGCTACGAATATGTTGAGATCTTTCTTGTTGTGCCATACAGACCTGTTACGATACTCCATCTGGGATGCATCTCCATTATATTTACGGCCTCGTTCTGCCTCGATCATACCTATAGTTTTGCCTTTTTGATTTAGTGCCTTCATTACAAGATCTGGTATTAATTCATACGGGATCCTGCTTGGCGTTCTTGCAAATGCCATACATGTGTGTGGATTATCGGATTTAAAAAATAACTGGTGTATAGCTCAATGGACATACGCTGTCACAACTAAGTTTGAGATCACTTCATCGTGATTTTGAGCACTATTGCTCACAAATTTAGTCGTAGTGGCACAGGTGCAGGCTTGTTATGGTCTCTGACTGCTATGCATGGGACTGTTGTATGAAATACATCTTCATAAATGCGATCGGTCGCAAGATATGTGGTGGCAAAATGGACAACGCTGGGACTGGCACTCCTTGCAGCGGGATTCAGCACGGCTCTGGCACTTGGGGAGCTCGAACCGTTCCAGTCGCCCTACGAGCAGTACGCGCAGGGCACGCCGATATGGGAGATTCAGTGTGCAGACTCGAAGGTCCTGATGCAGTCTCCCGGTGGGGCGCCGGCTTGTGCGTACCACTCCTCCGCTGACCGGTTGGTGCAGAGCGGATTCACCATAGTGGGGCCTGCCGGATCCGGGGATCTCACACCACAGGAGACGCCGGCAGGGCACGCCTATGCGGGCGGCGGGCAGGTTCCCGACGGCGAGGGTGTCAAAGAGGGCGTGTCCGTGATGCACAGGGTGGTAGTTCCGGATTCTATCGATATAGGACAGACGGCATCCATAACGTACACCTTCTCCTGGTTTTATCCGAACGGAACGCCCGTACCAGGGGAGGATCTGTTCTGGGTACCGGAGTGCATACACGAGTCCGGGGGCATATGCTGGGAAGTCCCCACGCCTGAGGAGCTGCGAGAGAAGCCCAGGCGCAACGTGCTAAACAGGATTCTGATCTTCGTCCCAGACGAGTTTACCGTCCTGAACGGGGACAAGCGGGCCGTGGACAGGCGGGTTGATACTCACACTCCCCACGGCGGCACCTATTACAGGATCGACGTACCGCAGTCTGACATCACGGTGGGCAATATCGACATAAGACTGGACAGGCAGCTGTACCACAACAGGGACATGATGAAGATCGTCGTCGAGGGCGGCCATGAGTACTACTTCCAGACACAAAGAACGGATGACGGCGCCAGGCTGGTTGGGCGCGGCGCGCTGACTGACCAGTATGACATCCGGCAGGCCAACTACACAACCCACGGATACCTGTCCGAGTACGGATCCGCTGATCCCTATGGCAGGTATGACGAGACACATTACGTGCGTCCTGACTACAAGCCTGACAGAACAGTCGCCGTGGCATCCGAACCTGATCAAGCGGCCATGTACCCTCCTAGGGAAGACTGGGCCCATCTTGCCGAGTTTGTGCGCTCCCAGATACAGCCCAGAAGCATTGCCGATGCAGGCGCTTGGCTGCTGGCAAGCGGCCTGTCCGAGGAGTTTGTGCACGACTTTTCTGCAGAGTATCCGGAGCTTGACATGGCACGGGACAGCCCAGTTTACCCAACCGGTGCTGCTCCTCCTCCGATACCCTTTGTTCCCGGTCACCACATGTCACTAGTCACAGACAAGCAGGTCTACAAGCAGGGCGAGCCGGTCACCGTCCGCATCATAAACACCGGAACACGTACCCTGAGCTTTCCCACCACCGGCTATGGGTTTGGGGGCACCGATGCGTACGGCTCCGTCACATTTTGGAGCGGCGGCGGAGAGGTGATAACGAACATCGCGCCCGGCTCGGAGGCACCGCGCGTGTGGTGCCCAACGGCAGATTATGCAAACCCGGCCCCGCCGGGCGTCTATCACCTGCACTCGCTATCATACTCGACCGGAGCATCGGTCACCATCACGGTTGAACAGGCTCCGGCCGCGTCCCCGTGCGAGGGGATCGACTGGCCGATGTGGTGATGGGCGGTCTTGTGAATCCTGTCCGCGGCAGGCGGGGGCATGCATGCCATACTCGGAGACCACATTCGGCGCGGCTCTGCGGCTCCGACGTCTGTAGCAAGGTGTGTCATTGCGATCCCTGCCCTGCACGCCACATCTGCTCACCGTCATTATCCGAATCGGCGCCACTCCGGCGGGGTTCACACTGGCGCCCGTAAGCGTATTGTGCGGCAGCCGCGAGTGCCACGCATTACCTGCTGCCTGCCCTGCCAAGGATCCTCCCCCGAGAGGATGCGGCCCTGATCTTTTACTCGCACCTTATGTCTTTGGCGTGCTTGAGAACCCTGCGGCTAAGCTGCCTGAAGACTGGGTGCAGGGGGATCTTCGTCCGGGGGCGCCTGCGAACCCTACGGTTGCAGCAGTTGCAGAACCAGACCCTGGAATCGTCGGTGGCCGGCAGGCAGTCCCCTGTGTGCGCCCCCCGGCAGTCAATCCATACGCCGCACGTCTCGCACCTGCCCTGAGATGTGATTCGTAATTAGCACGCAGGCACATTAGAGCACGATCTTTGGCATAATCATACGAAAGTTGCATGCTTTGGAGCACACATCTGTAAGATTATGGGCATCGAAGGCCCGATTCTTAATTGCAGATCATGTCTCTGTCCTGCCTCGAATCCTCTACCGCTGGCGGGCATTTTTACACCAAATCTACTGCATATCCTGCCGCATGCTCTCCCCTTCCCCAAGATGCCTGTGGATGGCTTGCAAGCTATATGGGGATCATGTCCGGGACTCCTCTGGGGATTGAAGCTTTCGCAATCCGGGAAATCACGACATGCAGATGTCTAGAGCACCCTTATCAGGAACCTGGCCACCATGTCGCCCATCTCGGCCACCCGCGTCAGTGTATCCGCAAAGTCCTGCTGGTTGAACCTCTCCTCGTCATCGATTACGCCATAAACCCCGACTATGATCCTGCCAGACTCGTGCATTACCCTGCCTATTGCCCCGATGGAACGGCAGTAGTCCGCCACATCCTTCTCGAACCTGCTCCTCCGTGACTCGACGAGCCTCAGGTACCTGGCATGCTGGTTGTTCCTCAGGGGCACCATGCTGCCCGCCACCAGCGCGACACTTTGCTGTACCGGCTGGAACACCTCGATCTGGTGCCCAAAGGAGCCCGCATGCCTTATCAGTACGGTGAACACGTTCCTGTCATTCTCCTGATGCGAGAACCTATAGTTCTCGTGCGTCAGCCACCGCTCTACGTCACGCTGCAGCCGTGCCGGATCCATACGGTACGGTGCGCGGCGGTCTTCTTATGGCTGTTGTTATCGATCCCTGTGCTATGACCGCTCGCGGAGCCAGCGCCCCAGCTCCGGCAGGACAGTCCTCTGGGAGAGCGAGCTGGCGATCATGCCCACGTGGCCTATGGGGTATATCCTCATTGCCTTGTCGGCGCTTCCCACGGCATAGTACAGCGGCATGCTGCACTCTGGTGACACCAGGTGATCACCCGCTGCGACCTGTATGAATATCGGCATGGTGATATTCTGCAGGGATACGCGCTCCCCGCTCACATGCATCTCGTTCTTTATCAGGAGGTTGTCCTGATAGATGTTCTTTATCCACTGACGGAACAGCTCCCCGGCTATGGGCGGCGTGTCCATCAGCCACTTCTCCACTCGGATAAAGTTGTCCACAAAGCGCTTGTTCTCTATATTGTCGAAAAAGTTGATGTACTTTGTTATTCCCTGCTCGAACGGCTTTAGCACCGAAAAGCAGTAGTACATGAACTCCGGCGGCATGTTACCGATTGTAGAGAACATCTTGTCCACATCCACATGCTTTGCCAGGTTGCTGATTACCGTGGTGTCGCGCCATCCGTCGATGACTGGCGCGGTGGCTACCAGGTTCCGCACATTCTCCGGATGCAGTGCAGTGTACGCGGCGGCAATGGTGCCGCCTGTGCAGTACCCCTGCAGGGATACGCTGTCCACGTTGGCATCTCGTTGCACAAATCTGATGCAGTGATCCAGGTACCCGTTCACATAGTCGTCCAAGCCCAGGTACTTGTCAGTCTGGCCCGGCGTTCCCCAGTCTATCATGTACACGTCAAACCCCTGATCCAGAAGGTTGCGTACCCAGCTCCTCTCGGGGTGTATGTCAAGTATGTGGTATCTGTTTACTATGGCGTATGATATGACCAGCGGGGTTCTGTGTTGCTTCTCCGTGCGTCTCTTGTAGTGTAGCAGTCGGATCATGTCTTCTTGGTACGCCACATCGTACTCTGTGGTCTCGAGGGACACTTCGTCTAGCGCGGCAACCATCTTTGGCGCATCGGCAACGTGCCTGCCAAATCTTAAGGCGTCCTCAATTATCTTGGGATCAACGCTTACCTGCATCATCTGACCTCACACGCAGTTTGGGTTCTGCCTTGGACGCTTCTGTGACGTCTGCCTTGCTCTGTCTCCCAGGCGCGGCTTCGGCGGCCTTTGCGCCATCTGCCATACCCCGTCCTTTGGGCCCTGCTGCGATCCTGGAGGTCTTTGCGTCATCCGTCTTGCTCTCTCTTTTAAACAACAGCTGCGACTCGAGAGCCGATATCCGTTTCTTCAGATCGTGGATCTGCCGGCACACTCCATCGATCTCCTTCTTGTCTGGCAGGTTTGCCGACTTTAGCAGCATGCCTGTTATGTTGTTCCAGTGGTTGGCAAGTTCCATCTCCTGCGCCACCAGCTTTCCGTAGTTCTTGCCAAACCTTTTCGAGCCAAAAAGCTCGGTAAAGTCGTTGTCCAGTATGGCCGTCCAGACTCCCTTGTACGCCTTGAACTGTTCTGCATCCTGTGGCACCTGCGGCACCTTTGCGTTGACCTTCTTCTGGGCATCAAACCAGGTGTCTGCCAGCTGCTTGTAGTATAGCAGCAGCGAGTCGTTGAACTCCTTGAGCTGGGCAGTCGACTCTGCCACCTCTGCTGCGATCCTCTTTGAGTACTCGGCGTAGTTGCCTATGGGTCCCATCGGTGCTAGGATCTGTGGCTTGCCGGACATCATGCGAACCAAGCCTGCCCAGAGGAACGGCGGATGCATGTGGCACTCTTTGGGATCTGCCGGATCCAGATGGGTGTCACTTTCAGTTTTACTGTCATTAAGAAATGTCTAATATGAGCAATATATATTCCTCTCGGTACATACGCCAAATGGAACTGCTCTGTCACGTGGACGGCTCTGCCGTATCCACGGCAGGTGCCCTGGCGCTGATCCGTCTTTTGCGGCCATGATCCGGCCGGGTAGGGGACGCGAGCGCCGGTGCAATACAAGCGGCGGCCCCTGGCCGATACTACACTTGGTACTTCTCCAGTACTCCGGACTTGTTCCTGTAGGCGTGTCCGAACTCGGCGTTTGCCATGAGGTGCTCCCCGTCAAAGACTGTTCCATCCTTGCATACGAGATCCTCACCTATGCAGCAGCTGCCGCATATCCCGACCCCGCACTTCATCATGCGCTCAAGGCTGGCCTGGACAAAGATTCCCCTGGAGTGCGCAGACCGCACGGTCTTGTACATCATAAGCTCGGGCCCACAGACGTACACCCCGTCATAACGGGTTCTGCCGACCATCTCCTCTACCAGGTCGGTCACAAGTCCTCTCACCCCGCAGCTCCCGTCGTCTGTGGTGACGATCACCCTGTGGGGGTTCTCTGGCAGGAGCCCCTCTGCCAGGCCGTCAAAGAAGACCTCGTCTTTTGACCTCGCCCCTATGAGGACCGTGATGTCATCCTCCGGCCTGACCGCAGTCAGCAGCCGCATCATGGGAACAAGTCCCGTCCCGCCCCCGACCAGCAAGATCCTTCCACTTTTGAGATCAAACGAGTTTCCATAGGGGCCCCGGACCCCGATCTGCCCCCCGACGCCCGTGTGGAACAGTCCCGATGAGGCGATCCCGTGCCGCCTTATCGTGAATGCCGCCTTGCCGGACACCTTGGCGATCATCACGCTCATGGGCAGCTCGCCGACTCCGGGAACCCAGACCATCGCAAACTGCCCGGGAAGGGCCTCTGCCATTACGCGATCAGAGAAGACCAGCGTCCTGACCGTGGGGGTCTCGTCGATAACCTCCTCGACTGTGACGATCGTCGGGTGGTTACGATCCCTTCGCAAGCCCCACCATCTCCTCTATCCTTGTGATCCCCTTTCCCTTCATGTATTCCAGTATTCCGTGGTTGATCGACCCAAAGACATCGATCCAGTTGGTGCCCACGGCGCTCCCTAGCTGCACGGCGCTTGCCCCGGCCAAAAAGAGCTCCACTGTGTCCTCCCACGAGGATATGCCGCCGCACCCGATGACCGGGATGTCGTACCTGGAGGATATCTCGTAGACGCATCGGAGCGCGATCTGCTTGATGGGGGTTCCCGACAGTCCGCCGAACCTGTTGCTGAGGATCGGCCTCTGGGTCTGGACATCTATTGCCATTGCGCGAACCGTGTTGATTGCGGTTACGGCATCGGCCCCCGAGTCCACCGCAGCCCCCACGGTGTCTAGGTAGTGCGTTGTGCCTAGGCCGACCTTGGCTATGACCGGAATACCGGTGGCGCCCTTGACGGCCGCTATGATCCTCCCGACCAGCTCTGGATCGTCGCCGACCTCCAGGCCGACCCTTGCCACATGGGGGCACGACAGGTTCAGCTCGTACGCCGCGACCCGACATCCCTCAAACTGCCCTATCATGTCGGTAAAGTCCTCGGGTGTGGAGCCCACCAAGCTGACGACTATCGGGACGCTGCGGTTGGGCCTGATCATCCCTGCAAAGGCTGGAGCCCCGGGGTTGGACAGCCCCACCGCGTTGATCCAGCCCCCGCCCTTTACGCTGATTACGGTGGGATTGGGATATCCCTCCCACGGCTCCCTGCTCAGCGACTTTGTCACCACGGCCCCGGCGCCGGCGCGGTAAACCCTTCTGAACACGTCCAGAGAGATTCCCAGGATCCCTGATGCCAGCATCACGGGCCCGTCCAGGCGCATCGATCCTATGGAAGTTGCCAGACTGGGCTCCATCTTGATCCGTTGACCACGCTTTGAATATAACGTTTGGCTGCGGGTTGCGGTGTTTGCTGCCTGATCGCCCTAGATCTGCCAATGCGCTTTATGATCGCAGCAAACGCAAGTATTGCAGTGCTCGTACTAGAGATCCAGCAGCCGATCCGACGAATCGGTATCCATTTTGGAAAATTTTTTGTGGAAAACAGACTTGAACCGAAGACTGTGTTGTATAGATCAGAATTAAATAGCAATCATATTTGCTTGAACACTATTAAGTAAGATTGTGCCATATACAAAACTATGATTGTAGGGGAGGGAATCGTAGAGCAGATAGAGATAAAGAGAATAAACTCCACAGCGCTGTTGGTTAGGCCCGACAACGCCTCTACAAAACAGAACAAGTCGGTACGGGAACTCGTTTTGAGCATCAGGGAGCACGGACTTATCCAGCCAATAACGGTTCGGCCCATGAATTCCGGTTTTGAGGTTGTAGCCGGGCACAGGAGGCTAAAGGCATGCAAACTTCTTCGGTGGAAGAGAATCCCGTGCACCGTGCGATCGCTGTCCGACAAGGCCGCATTTGAAATCCAGCTGGTGGAGAACATACAGAGGGAGAGTCTTGATCCTATCGAGGAAGCCGAGTCGTTTAAAAAATATGTTCTGGACTATGGCTGGGGCGGAGTTAGCCACCTAGCCCGGGTTATTTCAAAGAGCGAGCAATATGTTTCGGGCAGAATTCAGATACTCCGACTGCCAGAAGGGATCCTGACCGAGATTGCACAAAAGAACCTGAGTGTCTCCCATGCAATAGAACTGATCAACCTGGATGAAAACAACCAGCAGGTTATGACGAACGCCGTCATAAACAAGAGTTTAACCGTGCGAGGTCTCAGGGAGATGATCCGCCCCAACAGGGGCCAAGAGTCCCAAGAATACTTTGACCATTCACCATCGTCTGAGAACAGGGTGACGGTGAAAAAGATCAAGATGTTCAAAAAATCCCTGACCGTCTTGAGAATGTCACTGGCAAATATGGACAGCTTGATCAACGAGGTCAACAACACTCTGAGCAGTGAGGAGAAGGTCGATCTTGTAAGAGCTCTGATGGCATACAGAATCCAGATTCATTCAATGATTGACGAGTGCCTCAGGTCAACCAGTGCTCTAAAAAGAAAACTCTGATCCTGGTAATTAGACTCCTGAGCCGCACAGGCAGCGCCTGCGTTACCGGTAGTCTGCAACCGCGTTCCTGCCCATCCGTGTCGGCGATGATCCCCTTCCGGTTTCCCGAGGAGTCCTCTCAGGATGTCTTTTGTTTTGGACGCGATCCAAAAGGACTGCGGGCGCACTGATTACGGAGTGGGGCCGGCTCCTGGCTGCCACGTTGTAGCCTGTCAGCCCGTGGATCTTCTTTGGAACCACTTCTGCCCCCGCCGCCACGGGCAGGCTCCTCCCTTGGAGCATCTCCCAAACGTCGCCGATGCCTCTCCTGTGCACCGGGGTGTGCGCCATCGCGAGGCCCTTCCTCTTCCGTACGGCGGGTCTCTGCTCGTGGATGAAACCTGCAACATTGACTTTTCATGCATTGCCGATCCTCTCTAGGGTGCCCGCTATCTCGGGTCGGCCTCGTCCGTTAGTGCCCTGTCCGCTCCAAGTGGCCTGAAGGCCAGAGCCACATGATGTAGACCACTTGCTCGCGCGCTACCCATGGGCTTGTGCCCTACCGCAGGGGCTCCCGGCTGTTGGCATGCGCCCGAATTGGCAGGAGAATCTCAGACAAGCTGCAGACCTGCAAAATAGTCCAAAACCATCGATA
Organism: Cenarchaeum sp.; assembly: GCA_965206845.1. Classification (GTDB taxonomy): domain Archaea; phylum Thermoproteota; class Nitrososphaeria; order Nitrososphaerales; family Nitrosopumilaceae; genus CAYGAM01. Next base: position 1,424,955 of record OZ242221.1, read on the forward strand.
TGTCCCCCCAAACTGACTTTTCGTCCATCCCTATTATGATGCTGTTCTCGTTTGTGTTGACGACAACAGTCTTTATGTCATTCATCTCTACTAGCATGAATTTTACGTTCTCAAATGCCAGGACGCTGGTGGAAAAAGACAATTTTCTAAACTGCTCTTGGATCTCATCGCCAGAGATACCTGCGGATTCATGCATGTTTTGGTAGACCAGTTCCCCATACAGATTAATTATAGCAATTGAGCATATGCTACCACTCAAGGAAAGAATGTCATCGGCCATCTTGGAATAAAGAACAGTTTGCTGATTTGGCATTATACACTACTATATGCGAGTTAATCTATTTTAAGATTTGTTTTTCAGGAAGTGTCACTTCCTTGTATGGCATTTTTCAAGGAAATTCTTTCCTTTATAGAAGTGTCTCCTATCCACGTTTCAAGAAATTGGTAAAACTCCTTCTTCGAGTGGTTTGCCGCATGGGCAAAGTCAGGTCCCTTGATCGGGGTCAGATCAAATGCCACATATTTGTCTATGACGTCTCCAAACAGGGTTCGATAGAAGTCACTTTCCAGATTTGCCACTTTTGTGTTTGGAAAAACCTTGATGTTGATCCAGTCGTACTCCCCTCTTGTCCTGGCGGCAAAGGCGGCAAATGGGGCAGCGCTGAGATAACTTGTAAACATTGCCACGCGTTCCTCAAACAGTTTGGAAGTCTTGAAGGATATCAGTATAAACCGAATAACCTTTCTCCCGTAATCCTGGGGTCCGGTCTTTAGGGTATACCCGGAGATGGCCCCCTCCTGTTCCAGTCGATGAATTCTTCCCAGGATGGCCCGTTCAGTTCGGTCTATGCCGTTGCGCCTAAACTCGACTGCAATCTCCTTGGTGGACACCTTTGCGTTTTTAGAAAGACATGACAGAATGATCTCGTCCATCTTGGAGATTACCAACGAATGCATTACCCGCAACTGATATTAACACTTTACCAATTCCGGGCTTTTGAACTAGCGTGACTTGGTTCCAGATCCCATGATCCCATACGTGATCCCTGATCCATACTTGGTTTGCAGGCATGCCCGAGTCTGTCACGGGAACATGGCGACCAGAAAAAGCAGACTCTGGCTCCCTGCTGCACTTGCATGCTGTCGCGCCCGCCGCCCATTCAGGAGTAGGTGCACGCATTCGCTACGCTTGGCTCAACGCGGCATGTGGCCCCGTATTCACATTTTGTGTAGTCGGGCTTCTGCCCGCGATCATGCGAGCGGATCTGGGAGAACTCCAGCAAGTCACGTTAACACAAGAGAACCCGGCAACTAAGAGTTAAATAAAATACTGTTACCTTCTGAATGGAATCAAAAAAATGAAGGATGACTCAAAAAAGAAAAAGACATCGGGAAAGTTTTGGAAGATTTATGGGATTATCTTTGTCACAGGGGCAGTGATCCTGTTCCTGTTGGGCTGGGTAGTCTAGGCTGGAGAGAGCATACATGAAAAAAGACCGGTTTTGGCGGTAGCCGGTGCAAAGGTGGCACGCGGGGACCCTGCCAGGCCGGCTGTGGCGGGTAGTACCGCTGCCTCAATGCCGAAAGGCCAACGGGTCTCTTTGCGCCAGATGATCGGCCAAATAATCTGTTAAATACCGAAAGTTGGGTAACTCTTTTTGGGTTGAAGTATGACATTTTAGAGGATCGGGAAGATGTTGATGTCCTGTGGAAGGGCGTAGTAAAACTGGATCAGAGCTTTATTGACTGCATGTCGGAGCCAGTCACACAGGATGGACTGAAGATCTATGCCGCCTACGACCGCAGGTTTGGCAGGGAAGACAATGCCCAGTTTGACAATCCCGGACTATCTAGAGACTTTCCCAACGAGGTAACCATAGTCCTCAAGGGCGACAGGCACATGAAGTTTATGATGTGCTCCGTGTTCAGGAGACAGGAAGATTTTGAGGCAGGAGGACTCTTGCAAAAAACCGTCAAAAAGAAGAGAACTGTGACCAAGGGATTCCTTCTGGAGCCGTTGCCGAATACGACCATATCGGATCATGCCTGTCTGTCCACATTCCAGTTTGACAACGAAAACTCGGACAACCAAACGACAATCCAGTTTGACACGGTGGAGCAAAAATCATCCCTGATTCTGGAAAAGATGGGCTGTGCTGCCTTTGCCTCTGGCTCGCAGGGGACCCACATCACCTTTGCAAAGGATCCAAAAAAATCGGTAACCGTCTTCTTTGTAGCATCAGACCAAAAACCCTTCATTGCAAGATTGGATGCAAACCTGGGTAGAAGGAGGATCATTTGCAGAAGCGGCGGGATGAGATCGGAGGAGATAAAGCCGGCAGACCGCTTGCAGGCCCCGGCACCAAGCCAGCGCCAGTCCGTGCTGGCACCGCCGCTTGATGAACCGTTAAAAATTCTCAACAACAGGCTCGCTAAGGGAGAAATTACGATTTACGAGTATGAGAGTATTCGAAAGGCAATGGAGAGCAAAGCGGGTCAGTCCTCCACCGATTGGTGGGCATAGACAGCTGAAACAATCCGGACACAGGATAATTCCCCAAGTTGTGGCACGGTTCGTATCTGTGAGGGTGGCTATGCGTAGCGGGGGCCATAAAGATCCGTCGTTTTTCAAGCGAAACGTACTTCAAATCGGACGTAGAAATGACGGATCAATGTGGCCGCCACTATGAGCAGTCATGCCACTCCAACAGGCTGCGGCTCCGCCCCGAAAACTAGCCAGTTCACGGTTTGCCGCCTGACAGGATCATCTGCGACACCTGGTGCCTAGTCTGTACTTGTCCAGCAGGCTGCGCGTCCGGTTGACGATGCAGGCTCCCGCTCCGGATCCATTCAGTTCCTCAGATGTTGCCTCACTCCACTCACAAGGGCAGGCCCTTTGGATCATGTGCAGTTGGGGATCGGAGTGTCGCGCGGATGGGTGCCGTCATGCCTTCACGGGAACCAAGGAAAACTGGTTGTCTCCCAAAATGGGAGGGCGGCCTACTTCGGCGGAATCTTGTACCAGGGCTTTCTTGGCATCAGGACCCATTTCACAATCAGAGAAGTGACGACTAGGTAGATCAGGATTCCAATCGGCTCTATCCAGTTTGGATCGTTTGTGCCGGGGAGTATTCCCAAGGCGGGCTCTACGGCGTAGACGAATATCAGTCCGGCCATCAGTGGCGCCATTGCGACAAAGAATATCATGAGAGACCACGTGTCCCGGATTGCCCTTACCAGATCCCTGTATGTCCCGTGCGGCTGCTTCCACTTGTTCGGCCCAACCCATGACTGCATTCCGCCCGCATACCAGTACACCATGCCCTGCAACAGCATCGCACCGATAATGTTGCCGAGCGTTACGGGAACGAGGTTCTTGAGCCATGCCTCTCCCCATGTATAGTCTGCACCGGCCCAGATTCCCGCAGGCAGGGCAAAGTGGTTTACTATGCTGTGCTCGAACCCGGTGGCAAAGAATATGGATACGGGTATGCCGATCAGGACAATCTTGGCAATGACCTCCTGGGTTCTAAACGCCCCCCACACGCCCATGCCAATCATCCAGTTCGCAAAGATTCCCCTATAGAATAGCTGATCCCATTCAAGCACGTTGACCTTGGTATTGCCAATGCCTGCCAGCATTTCCATCAATGCAGAGCCGGCAGGTCCAGCTTGATCTGCGCCAATAATTATCATCCACGAGATTACAAATCCAGCTACCCAGTGCCCAGAGTGGGTAATCGTCCACTGCCACAGCACCTCCCGCCATTTGGCCTGGCCTGTCATCAGCGATATTCCCGAGGTCATATAATCCCCGGTTACAAGGTTGGAGCCATAGATGATCACAAGGGCTAGAGCGGAGAAGCCAAATACGCCAAACATCAGGAACTTTCCAAGTCCGGGTGAGAGATCCGGTGCGACCGTGGACATTATCATCCACGAGAAGAATGCCGCAAAGGCGAGGTAGCTCATTGACTGCCAGCCCATGAGAATTCCCTGCGCGGGGTTCACCTTGGTTTTGGCGAGTCCAAGATTGCTTAGCGTCTTTATCGTGTCTGCAATGCCAAGCAGTCCTGGCAACATGCGTGGTGGTGGTGGTGTTTCTTCAGTGGCACTTTCTGCCTGTGCAGAGGATGCAGGAGTGCCAAGGCTAGCTGCGTTTGCAACGGGCGGCGGTGTTGCCTTGGCCGGGGGCATTGACGGTGCAGAGGGGGTTGAAGGCGTTGCAATGGCGCCCAAACCAGCGGTTGATACGGCGCCAGGCACGTTTATTATATCACCGGGGGTACTCATTCTTAGAACAATTATTCCGTTTAGCGAATTAAGTGTTAGTCGTTATGTTAGTTTATCTAGTCCAAAAAATACAATTCCTGCCATCCGGGCATCCAAGACGATGGAGGCACACTCCTTGGTACTGGCACCGCGGCCAGGCAGAATTACGTAACAGCTCCTCTTAGTGGTGTCTTGTGCGCATGTTTGTGGATGCCACACTGGCTGTTCCCACATGCGAGACCTGCGGCGGCTGTATCGTGCCATGGGCATATCCGTTGGCACACCTGCGCGCCGCACCATGCCCTTAATCTCGGTTCGTTTGTACCGAGTTCCATCTCATGGCCCTTCTGCCTGTTGTCGGTCTTCTGATGCCTGCCAAAATCTGGCAGATGTCCAGGCTCTGTGGACTCCTTTCCAAACCCCGATGTGCCTTTTCTGCCTCTGGTGCATTGGAATGGAGCCGCGGCCGGCTGCAACCAGAGCCAGTTTGCAGCCCAGACGGGGACTGATTCACCCCAATGCCTCTCAAAAATTGTCCAACGCGGTGCCTTAACCTGAAAGTTACCAGACATCGGGTAATCTTATAGGCATAACTCTCACGTTTTTTCCTTAAAAGCAAATTAATCAGTATGGTGCTTTCTAAAACAATTGTTTGTTAATCCATACTTGCTACTGGCATCCACTCTGTTCTTGATGCCGTTTGCGATGACCGAGGTTCTGGGAAGCGTAGTCATCAACGAGATTGAGTTTGATCCGGCTGGAGGGGAGGCCCAGTGGATCGAACTGCACAACCCAACCAACTCATCTGTGTCCTTGGATGGTTTTGAGCTGCAACTCCATGACGGCAATGCGGCCGTGGCGACTATTCCCGTTCCTCTTTTCTCTGGGGACACGCTTCGGCCGGGGGGATATTACGTGGTGCCCATGGGCGACTCCCTGCAGCATTTTTCTGATGAGGTGCAGAACCTTGCCGCCGTACTGTCCTTTGAAATGAAGACTTTGGACAACGTCCAAGGACTAAACGACGCACTTGGAAGTGACAAAACCTGGCAGCGGTTTCCCGACGGGACAGATTCTGGGACATTCGGAGACTGGACATTCAGGGCTGCTACAAAGGGGCTGGATAATGGCAATTTGGGCCAGGTGGTGGCTGAATGCACCCTTGACCCGTTTTGCTGGGGGAAGCTGGACGTATTTTTTCATAACGAGCACCCTATCCAAGCCGACGGGCGTCTTTTCTTGATCGAGACCTTCTATGACTCGAAGAGGATAGAGGCGGATTTTGTTCTCGAGGAGAAAAAGATTCTGATATCGCTGATTTCTCCAGATTTTCCACAGCTGGGGGCGAGCTCGCCATTCTTGCATGTGACCATCCCTGACGAGCTTTTGGGCGGCTCGTATTCTGTCCTTGCAGACGGCGAACCAAAACCGTTCCATCAGATAGCCAATCAGACAAACACCCGCCTGATTATCGATCACTTGGCAGACGAGAAGCTCATAGAGATTATGGGCACAAGGGTCATTCCTGAATTTCCAGTGGGATCCCTGATGGTGGTCACAGTTTCGGTCTTTTCCATACTGGTCCTATGCCGCTGCTGCGGTTCAAAATATTTTTGGAAGGTATAGGCCACCCATGGCATCTATTGTGGCATAACAGTCGGCATGCGGACGAAATTCGGCCTGTCCTTGGAGTGTATTGGAAGGCTGCTTCTTCTGGCATGCGGGCGCGGATTCTCCCCGACAAGTGTGACTATCACACCAATCAGGAAGGCAGTCTCGCGGGAGTGTTCCAAGCGGCGGTCCGGCCAGTAATGCGGATGTCTGCAGTGCCTGTCCATTGCGGCATATGCGCGGCTGCAGTCAAGTAGTGTGATAGGTAGGCTCTGGCGTGCTCAGGGAGGGATATCGCAGTAACCATGCCCTAAGATAAACTGTTATTGGTTAGCATACAGTGTAAAGGTATTATGCAATGTGAAGGGGGAAACACTTTCTGGATTTCCCATCGTTTTTAGCCATCAGGAAGGATTTTTTAAACCTCAGCCATGCACGAAGCTTGGATTTTTTTGGATTCTCCTATCTGAAAAAATGGGTAATCATCGGGACGATGATAGGAATTGTTGCGGGTCTTGGTTCGGTGGCCTTTTTTCTTATGCTCCAGGCGGCAACATTTGTCTTCCTAGGCCTTGGGGCAGGTTATGTCCCTCCAAATTTTGAGATAATCGCCACATCGTACACCTCTGTTGCCGAAAGACCGTGGATGATTCCCCTGATCACCGGCGGCGGGGGTCTTGTAGTGGGGTTGCTTACAACCAGGTTTGCTCCAGAGTCTGCAGGACACGGAACCGAGGCCGTGATAGATGCGTTTCATAACAAAGAAGGGGTAATACGCCCTCGGATTCCACTACTGAAGGCTGTAACCGCCTCGATAACAATAGGCACTGGTGGGAGCGGGGGAAGGGAGGGGCCGGCAGCCCAAATTGCCGCCGGCTTTGGCTCAATAGTCAGCAGGCTTCTAAAACTGGGCGTCGAGGATCGCAGAATTGCAGTGGCAACGGGACTTGGGGCCGGAATTGGAAGCTTGTTCAAGGCTCCCCTTGGCGCAGCCCTGCTAAGCACGGAAATCTTCTACCGCCGGGATTTTGAGGTCAGGGCCCTGCTTCCGGCGCTGATTGCATCTGTAACCGGGTTCGTAATATTTGGCTCAGTTTTTGGATGGCTCCCGATATTTTCAATATCTGAATCCGCCGCGGAGTTCAACCAGCCCCTGCACTTCATACTGTATGCCGTAGTCGGGGTCTGCTGTGCAGTGACAGGCAGGCTGTACGTGACCTCTTTTTATGGAATCCAGGACCTCTTTCAAAAATGGAGCATTCCCAGATTCATCAAACCTGCCATAGGCGGACTGCTGGTGGGAATTATCGGCATGTTTCTTCCCCAGATTTTAGGCGGGGGGTACGGGTGGCTGCAGGTGGGGATATTTGACGATGTGAAGCTGTTCCCAATTTGGATTCTAATAGCCATTCTGCTTCTCAAGATTCTGGCCACCTCCCTGTCCATAGGATCCGGCGGAAGTGCCGGCGTCTTTGGACCCGGCCTGGTAATAGGGGGGTTTGTAGGTGCAGTAGTGGGGGAGATCTTTCACTCGTTTGCCCTGTTTACGGACATCCAGATTTCAACGATAGCCATTGTCAGCATGATTGCGTTTTTTGGAGCCGTCTCCAAGGCCCCAATCTCGACCATAATCATGGGCAGTGAAATGACGGGAGGATATGCATTGCTGCCAGCCATGATTCTTGCCTCTGTGGTCTCCTATGGGCTGATTGGCTTGAAGTCCAGCATATACAGGAGTCAGCCAATGGACAGGACAGAGTCCCCGGCACACAAGCACGAATACCACGCCCTGCTAAAAAAGCGCCCAATCAGTGATGCCATTGACATCAGTTTCAATAAGATACGCCATGACAGGACAGTGGGTGAGGCAATTCAGATCTTGAAGGACTCAAAACCAGACAGCATTGCAATAGTCGATGCCGACGGCAAATACGTCGGTTTTGCGGACTCGGATGGCCTGGCGAAACTGGGCAGTCCGGATGCTCTCCTGTCGGAGATAATTCCGTCAATTGTGGCTGCGCCAGGGGTTGGCACCGGGGATTCCCTGTACGATGCGGTCAAAAAAATGTCTGATTCAAAGATGATGGAACTGCCGGTCATAAGCGAGGAGAATGTCGTGGTGGGGACAGTCTCCATGTCCGGCATTATGGAGGCATACGATCAAAAGCTTGCAGATTCGGATGATGTGAGGGACTAAACCCCACGGCAGCATGATGTGCCAGCAGACTTGTCGACCCTGTACCGGATCGGGCACGATACCGCAACGTCTGGGTGGGTGAATAAAAAAAATAAAAAAAATGGGTGTTAAGACACGAAGGCCTTGAAGTTTAGCCACTTTCCGTCCATGACGATCGTGACTCTTTCGTTGATCTGCGGAGTTGCCTCCTGGAGCGTCATTTCAGGCAGTGTGTTGCCTTCTGAGCGCCTAAACATATGGAAGCTGAAGTCTATTGCACTCATAATTCCGTCGTTTCCACGTCCCGGCGCGTCGCCTGGTAGTGAGAACGTTGCGAAGAGTTCACCGATGATCTCCCTTATCGGATCCCCATAGTTTGCAAGTACTTCAATCAACCTGTAGTTGAAGGGATCGTTTGGTATTTCTGCGAACTTTCTTACTGGCGGGCGATCATACTCTGCCGTTTGTTCAGCTGATAGGCCAAGGGTGTCACAAATTGCATGCCTGTCAGCCTCACTCGGGCGGTGTACTCCGTTGATAAACCCGGCAACAAATACGGGGTTCTTGTTTATCACTGCCGCCAATGATTTTGTTCCTGGGGCTGTACCGGTGTAGGAAAAGCCTTTCTCTTCCATTGCCATCTTTGCAGCCGTTATTGTCTCATCAGATACTTTGAAGCTTGTCATTACGAATGTGGAAGCAGATGTCCTCATAACTTTACAGCCGCCACAAAACTTTAAACATCAATTATCGTGTTGCGCAACCAACATCGCAGAGAGGAGTGGCATGACCGCGGCGACCGCCGCCTCCAAGATGCCACCTGCCGTGCACCGGGCGTTCAAGGAAAGAAAAGAGCATGTCCCGCATCGCTGCGGAGCCGCGTCCGCGCTGGCCCTATTGAGCGAAGTCCCAGTCTTTGCAATTGCGGCTTGCTCTAGCAAAAGGATGGAGGGGGACAGTGGGAAAATCCTCTAATGGGCATGTGCCAGAAATTCGTCCTACGGCCGACTGGCTAGCAGGCGCTCATTGCAGAGGATACCTCCCACATGCCAAAGACGCCTTGGGCGCTTGCCGGCCCAGAACATGGATGTGGAACCACATCCCCACCCGAAGAGGATCGGCGGGATCAGAATGGCATGCAGCATACATTCTGGCGGCGTATGTATTCGGATCTGCCACAGGATCAGGATTATCGAAATAATCTATATGGTATTGTAATAAAGCATTGCTTTACCTAGAAACAGATAGAAAATTTAGCAATGAATATAGTGGGAATTACACCAGTAATCCAGAGGTTGGGCAGCCCTGACGCATGCGGATCAATTGGCACGTCGTCGGGTTTACCTTGACACAAAGAGCATGCCTGCGCAAACTTTCATACGGTTCGATGCAATGCGCTACGTTATGCAGCTATGTGCTGCAGGTAAATATCCCAAAATGGCGGCCTGGGAGTCTGCATCCGGATGACACCTTTGCACATTCTTAGGATCCGGCCTCTCATTGAGACATTCCCAGATCTCTCGCCGGTTTGCAGCTGCGGCGTTACCTCAGTTCCGCCACACGGCACGCAGGCTCCGCTACATGCGGCGCCGGCTGTCTTCGCGCCTGGCAGGTAACTGCCGCTCTTACCATGTCGGATGCAGGTCTGCCGCCATTTATCTGGAATCGGGATCCCTCTGTGCTAGCTTGCCCCTTGACATGGAGATCATCCCTGGGCAGGCCGTGACTGCCTCGTTCATGCAGCCTACCACACCCAATGCGCGGGGCAGCTCTGTGCGCAGCAGGGTCTGCTCATGTCTGCCCATGCGTAGGCGCCGTATCCTTTGCGATCAGAGCCTTTTGGTCACATGCGGTGCACCAAGGTGGCATGACAGGCGTGTAGTACGAGTGGTGGGATCCAAACGGTAGCCTGCGGGACACAGCCGGCGCAGGCAAAAAGCTCAAATGCCGACACGGCAAAGTATGCTATGCCATACCTCTTTGTGGATATCGAGACCGTACCGAACCTGACTGCCGACGAGTATTTTGATCTCCGGCAGCAGGTCGACTCGGGCGCCATCTCAAAGGATACGGGGAACCGGGATCTGTTCTGGAAGTTCAAGAACGGGGCGCTCAACCCGCTGGACGGCAGGGTATCCATGATAACGTACAGCGTCGGCGGCTCCCACACCTTCCGGCTCAAGGAGTGGGAGCTGGGGGAACGGGAGACGTTGCTCCGGTTTTACCGCCTTCTGGGGGATCTGCTGCGGGGCACGGGCGAGACATGCACCATAGTGGGGCACAACGTGTTGAGCTTTGATCTGCTATTCCTGCACGGCAGGATGAGGCACCATGGCATCGACGACGACAAGTGGCTGTACCAGAGGGTATTTCGCGGGCCGGTAATAATCGACCTGCTTCAGCTGCACCTTCCGCTGAACGGCTACCGGCTCAGGGGCCTCAAGCACGACGTCTTGGCCCATGCCTACGGATTTCAGGTCAAGTCCTCCACCGGGGCTGGAGCCATAGAACACTACTTTCAGGGAGACTATGACAGCATCCTACAGTACTCGGAGCGCGAGTTCATCTATCCTGATATGTTTGCAAAGATACAGAGGGACGGGCTGGTCACAAGGGAACAGCTGCAGGACTCGATCGAGCACTACAACCTGGAGCACGGGCTGACGTGAGGCTACCTGCCGCACCAACCCTGACGTAGAGATTCCCCGGAACGCGTGCATATGCGCCTAAATGCAGCAGAGCCTGACCTCATTCCACTTGGACGGTCCATGCAGAAAATGGCTAAAGTGGCGTGGCAATCACGCAGGGCCGGCAGGTCTGGAGTCCGATTCCGCGTCAGGCTCCTCAATCTTGAGCTTCGTCATGGGGATCCTGCCCACCGGAATGAACAGGAATATCAGTCCTGCAATCTTTGAGGATATGGAGACATAGTACAGGATGAATCCGGGAAAGACAAACGAGTACCACCCGATGAACTCCCCAAATGCCAGCAGCCCGAGGCCGGATCCCACCAGTATGGCCCCCTTCTTTCGGCTGGCAAAGTATGACATTATCGTCTCGATCGCCGCATATATCAGCAAGATGAACGAGACGGAGCGGAATATGTACTCGATGTGTATGGTCGACACAAGAAACAGGGGCAGGACTCCCACGGACCTCAGGTATCTTGACTTGGGAAAGAACGACTTGATGCCGTGGGAGAACGCGATGAAAAAGTAGCCTACCGTCTGCATCACTATGCCCACCGTCTGGATTCCCCGGTTTATGCCCCCGTCATGAAACACAAAGTCCTCCAGCGTGAACCCGACCCAGACCACAAAGAATCCCGCACTGATCGAGAAGAACGCCACACTCAGGCGAAACAGCGTCGGGCTTCCGGTATTCCTGAATCCGATATACGACATTATTCCTATGACGAGGCCTACCAAAAATCCGATCAGGTTCAGTATGTTCTCAAAGAGAAACTCCAATGCGTCCCGTACGCACATCTGTTTATTTTAGTTTGGGATTGGCCGGCCATCCGTCCAGCGCTCCGACGGCCTAGTCCTTTGCCGCCTTTGTATGGGGCCTGGGGTGCCGGGTTCCTGCGTGTCGGGCATCTGGCATGCCTGCCACGGCCCATCCCAAGGTGATAGCCACAGCGCCTGACGGCTGCAAAGCCGGACGTGAGCTCCGATGCCCCTTGCGCCCTACCGTGCGTCATGCGGCCCGCCGCGGCTGCTGCCATCAGGTTATATGAACACTGTCGGCCTAGTCTTGGCTACTGTCCTCCGCGTCTGCGCTCTCCACCTTGTGCCTCTTGAACCTGCGGAATAGCACGGTGGCCGAGACCAGCGTTATGGCCAGGCCTATCAGCAGCGGCGGAACCAGAGTAAACGAGCTCTCATCGTGCAGCAGGGTGCCGACGAACTGGAAGACAGTGGGGTACAGCGCTCCCAACACTATCAGCCTCAGCAGGTCGATGAACTGGCTCCGGTTGTCGGTCATCCAGTTGCTCAGCAAGGTGCCTGCAAATATGGATCCCAGCCCGATCCAGAGTATCGGAAGGGCGCCTGATGCGAACTGTCCCACGATGGTCTGGTTGGTGATTGCGTTGATCAGCCATGCGTCCCCAACGTCGACTGGTGTCTCGACCTGCGCGATTCCCGCTGGAATTGATGACAGGATCAGGATTGCGCCTGCAATGAACGTGAATATCCTCACAAACCCTGCCGGCGTGGGCTTGGTCCACTTGGCCCAGGCTCTGTCGATGTCAAACGCTCTGACGATGAACGCGCCACCCAGTATGCTGGCCAGCACGGCCAGGATCTCTGTGGTGTACCCCAGCACGGTGGAGACCCCGGCGATGAGGAGCAGTATGCCCGGTACCCCCAGAAAGAACTTGGAGTACTTCGAGTCGTAGACGATCGTCTTTAGGTACCTGCCAAACACTGCGTACGAGTACTCGACACTCCTGCTGACCTTCATGACGACCCTTTGAACCGATATGACCGGGAGTATGTTCTGCACCGAGGGAATCACGCTCTCGTCGTCCTCGCCGTCAGAGACGATCACCGCGCCGTCGGCTGCGAACTTTTCCAGGGCGGCTTTTATCTCCCGCGCAATCTTCTGGTCTGCCTCGATTCCCCTTCTGGACACTCCGGCTACTGTGATTACTTGGGCCTCGTATCCCCTACTTACAAGATCCTCGTACGTCTTGATGGCGGCAAAGATCGAGTTCGAGTCGGCATCCTCGGGATCCTCCAGGGCCAGCCGCTGGGCCGCCTCGATGCAGGCATCCCTTCCCACCGCGGGTGTGATGATGCCCGTCTTGTCGCCTACGTCATTGTCCCTGTCAACGCAGATAACAAGCAGCTTGCTGGCAGACGAGGCGTGAACGTCCTTCTCTACTTTGTCGGCCGTTTGAGACACTGTATCTTGGTGCCGTTTGTCTCTTTTTAATCATTTCCTATAATTCCAATTAGTAGAGATGTGTCTTACGGTCTCGCACCATCAGATAGCTCGACAAGCCCCTCCATCTGCTCCCTGTACCCCTCGGCGCCGCTTATGATGCTGGAGAGCTCCTGCTCGGATCCGCCCTCCTGCACCAGCTTGGCGTACACTATGGTCTCCCGTATGTATGAGTTAAAGTTCCTCAGCGAGTCGGCGTATGCGGCGTAGCTGGCCACCCATTTCTCCGCGGGGCTGCTGGATATCAGACCGGTTATCTGGGCGCTGCTCTGGCTTGTCGCCGTCTCGGCCATGCCGACATATTCCGCCGGGTCGAGGCTTCCGCTGACTACCATCTTAAAGTCCTCCTTCAGGCTGGCGTCTAGAGTGCGATGGATCGCCTTTGTGGCATCCAGGTGGCCCTCAAAGTCCGTCACGTTGAATGCGGTCTGGCTGTTCTGCGGAATGTACCACACAATAAAGCTGGCAGCCGTGATCACGATCAGGATTGCCGCTGTTATGACAACCCCCTTTCTTGGCGCCATGTGTTTCGGGGTGCGTTGTGCGTATTTATACTTGGGGCTGTCCTGCCCGGTGGAGCCGTGAGCCTGCTTGGCCGCGCTCAAGCGTACGTTCCTTCAAAAAGCATCCTGCACGGAGCCCGCGGGCACGCACGGAGCGCGAGGAAGCGGTGGCGCCGGGGGCGGCCCGCTACCACAGGCAAGCTCCACCGTCACTGCCGTATCTCCACGACATCTGGCTGTATGGGCGACAGGCTCTGATGTCTGCCCCTAACCGTCTTGTCTTGCTTAAAATATTGAGCACAAAGTTAACTATTTTTCACTGACACTTTCTAAATAGGGCTGTTTCCATTGTCTATTAGAATGGTTCAAGCATACTGTGTAAAGTGCAGAGATAAGAGAGACATAAAAAGTCCTGAGCAGACGACGCTGAAGAACGGCCGTCCTGCAGTAAAGGGCACATGCCCCAAATGTGGGACTAAAGTCTTCCGAATCGGAAGCATGTAGAGGGGCTTCTACACATATTTTTTAAAAAACCCATATAGGGTATTTTTCTACTATTTTTAGTTGAGCAAAACAGAGTATGAAAAGCTGCTAAACCGCATCAGGGAACACCTCTCTGAGGACGGGCAGCAGGATCAGTCCAGGTTTGAGATTCCTGTGGTGGACGTGATGTGGGAGGGCCAGAAGACGTTCCTGCGCAACTTTGCCGAGTTTCCCAAGATCCTGCGGCGGGATCCCGAGAAGGTCCTGCAGTACCTCTCCAAGGAGTTTGCAGTGCCTGCAGAGAGGATCGGCGACAAGGCCATGTTCATCGGCAAGAGGGATCCGCAGGACTTTACTCGACTGTTCCGGATATACCTCAAGGACTATGTCGAGTGCCCCACCTGCAAGAGCCCGGACACCAGGGTCGTAAAGGAGAATCGCATCCCGTTTCTCATATGCGAGGCATGCGGGGCCAAGTCCACGATAAAAGGCAAGTACGCATAATGTTCTCCGTCCGCGTTGTGAGGCACCAGCAGATCTCGATGCTCAACATATGTGATGCGGATCTGCTGGGACAGGATCTTGACCAGGACGGCCTGCGGATCAGCATCAGTCGCAGCTACTATGGCCAGAGGCTTGTGGATGCAGAGGAGGCAGGGCGGCTACTCAGGGAGTCTGCAGTGATCAACATTGCGGGAAGGGAGTCGGTCCGGCTCTCCACGGGTCTGGACATAGGCTCCCTGAATGACGTGAAGACCGTCAAGGATGTGCCGTTTCTTATCGTCTTCAAGATGTAGGCTTTCGGATCGGAGGCTCGGTTGTGTGTTGTTTTGTGGGAATTAATCTTATGTGCGCCGATCAAAGCATTCAGAAAATAGCAGCTGTGAGACTGCTACTCCTAGGATCGGCCGTCAGGAAGGGGACAAACCCGGGAGGACGCGACAGGGGAAGAATGTAAACAAAATCATTACCTACCGCAAAAGGAAGGGCATGATCTATGTGGGGATCGATCTGCACAAGAAGACTGCCCAGATAGCGGCGATGGATGAGCACGGAAAGGTTCTCACGAATAGGAGGATTCCGCATACGTGTAGTCGAGGCCAAAGTGTTTCGCTAATTTACCATCTGAATTTTTAGATGCCTGTGTCCATTAGCCGAAAGATTTTGATCCGGGAGGCCTGCTCAGCCGTCTGGCCCGCTGGGCTGGAGCAAAAACCCGTCTGCATGCGCAGACCCGTGCTAGGATGAGTGCAAATCCGGCCTGGCACAGGCCGGCGATCCCGGTCTGAACGGACGGCGCGCCGAAGACGGTGGATGGCAGCGTAAGGCGGACAGAAGAGGCATCTCTAGCCTCCTGTCGTGCGTGGGCGCGTCTGTGCAGCCAACTCTGTTTCCTAATTATGCGGCACACAGACACCCGCCTGTGCGACTCTGTCTACGTCACTGCCTCCCCTCCTGTCTTGCTGTCTTCGGGGCCGGTTTTACAGACGGATACACCACCCTTGGCGTGCCATACCCGTTGTCGATTGCCGTGTCAATCAGGTGGTTGTACAGCCACACCTTGCCGTATATCTCGGTCTTGACGTTCTCCCACTTTCGTGCGTTCACGCACTCACCGAGGACCCGTTTGAATGTGGAGAAGGCGATCTCGACTGCCCACCTGTCGTTGTATCCTGACTCTTTCCGCCATGCCTTCTGGAGCTCCCTCTTTTGCTCGCGCGTAAGATCTGCAAACCCTTGCTCTGTCTTCTTGTCTATGTGGTCAAAACCGCCAAGCTGCCTGAATCCTGCCTCCTTGCGGGGCATGCACCCGTTTGCGTTTCCGGCAAAATCAATGCGGACGGGAATCAACGGGTTGGTTCCGCGCTCGTTGCAGTAGCTGCGGATATTCTTGGTATCGTACGCACCGTCAGCTGCGATTCCGGTGTCTGCGGACGTACCCACGTTTGGCGATTTTTCCGCATTTGCAAAAGCCTGCCCTACCAGCTCCTCAAACTGTGGGGAGTCTCCGCACTTGTCGTCAGTTATGACCACGGCATAGATCTTCTTGGTCCTAGTGTCTACGCCCACGTGCAGCTTTATGAATCCGCGCCTCGTGCCCCACTTTTCTGTCATCCAGTCACCGCGGTTTGTAGGCTTGAGCCCGGTGGAGTCAAAGGCAAACAGGCTTATCTCGGTTCTCGTGCTGCCGTCTGAGAACCATGCGGCAGCCGTATTGCCACTGCCTTTCTCATCAAAAGTGCAGTCAAGTTTTGTCATCCTCTTCTGGAATGCCGAGTATGTGGGTGCGTTTACCTTGCCGACGATTGCCTCTGCCAGGCCCTGCAGCTGCCTGTACTTTATGCCCGTGGCGTTTCTGAACAGGGATGCTGCCGCAAAGCATGCGTTTGAAAAGCCAAACGGACGGCCGACCTTTCCATGATTTAGCTCCTCCAGGCCCTGTTTTAGGATCGCCATGCTTATCTGAAGCACGTACAGCTGGCCACGGTCTATGTACTTGCGGTCATCGTACTGGAATCTGCATTTTTTCGGATTGAAAGATTTTTTAGTATTATGTGGGTCGGATGTATTCGGAGAGGAGGTGTTTGTGGTCATGTTTGGTATCCTGACTACCGGCACGCCTCTCTGATCAATATGGCTTCTTGTTGAAAATGCCTGATGTGAAGCTCAAATTCAGTTGGCTTGCCTAGTCTGGCCTGATTTTGGAGCCACTAGGCGTGACTGGAAATAATTAGGAAACAGAGTTGTGCAGCCGAAGACAATACAAAAGAACCTTATATGTAAAAAACTTGCAAGCCTGCTATGGGAAAGCGCAAGGTTCTCAACGAGAGCGAGCTGAAGGAGATCAGGCTGCCCGAGGAGGGCGAGCTCTTGGGCCGTGTGATGAAGCTCCTTGGAAGCGATCAGGTTCTGGTAAAATGCTCCGACGATATTACGAGACGTGGAAGAATACGCGGAAAGCTGAAGCGAAGAATCTGGATCCGGGACAACGACATTGTGATTATTGCCCCCTGGGACTTTAAAGAGAAGGAGCGCGGCGACATCGTGTGGCGCTTTACTCTGCCTCAGGTGGACTGGCTCAAGAACAACGGACACCTGGCACGCGACCTTTAGCATCCGGTGAAATGTCTGACGATCTGAGCAAAAAGCTGGAATCCAAGATAGACTCCGAGCTGAGGGCAAAATCAAGCCGTGGCGGACTGGAGGACGGCTTCAAAAAGAACAAGGTGATGAACGAGGTTCTGGACAAGCCTGCCATGCTCACCATATATGGCATGATAAACGCGCACATCATATCCTACGTAAACGGTGTGGTGAGCGCCGGCAAGGAGTCTGTCGTGTTCTGGGCCGTTGACGGTGACGGGTGCGATGTGGCCCTCAAGGTGTACTTGGTGACCGCCTCAAACTTCAAGCGGCGCTGGCCCTACATACTGGGGGATCCCAGATTCGGCAGGATAAGGAGCGGCACCAGAAACCTGATAAAGCTGTGGGCGCGAAAAGAGTACCGGAACATGCTGCAGTGCTTTGAGGCCGGCATTCCGGTGCCAAGGCCCATCCACGTATCTGGTAGCGTGCTGGCCATGAGCTTTGTGGGCGACGGCGGAAGCCCGGCCAGGACGCTGCAGACCTCGGAGGTGGATGCGGCAGACTACGACATGGCGTTCTCCATCATGTCACAGATGTATCACGGTGCCAGGCTGGTGCACGGAGACTACTCCGGGTACAACATCTTCAAGACTGACGGCGGCCTTGTGGCATTTGACCTGGGGTCTGCAGTGGATGTGCGACACGCCAGCGCAGATGTGCTGCTCAGACGGGACATCGACAACATGACCAGATTCTTTGTGAGAAAAGGACTGACGGTGCCGGATCCCGAGGACGCGTACCGGGAGATAAGGGGATGATCTTTGAGAAGACCATCCGGGTGCCGACGGATCGCGTAGGCGTGATCATAGGCAGATCCGGCAGGACCAAGTCCGAGATAGAGCGGGCCTGTACGGTGTGTATAGGGGTAGACAGCAAGTCCGGCGAGATCAAGATAAGCGCCAGCGGCGATGTGGAGCGCATGCAGCCCTTCAAGGCGGCGGAGATCGTCTCTGCCATGGGCCGCGGTTTTTCACCCTCCAGGGCCATGAAGCTGCTGGAAGGTGAGAACGCCCTGTACGTCATAGACCTACGGGAGTTTGCCGGCAGATCCCCTGCCCAGATTGAAAGAATAAAAGGTAGACTCATAGGGGAAGGTGGCAAGGCAAGAAGAAACATGGAACGTCTCTCTGATACACTGATCTCAGTATACGGCAGGACGGTCTCGATTATAGGCGAGGCCGGCAGGCTCAAGATAGCGGTGGATGCAGTGACACTGCTGTGCAACGGAAGGATGCACGGCGCCGTATACGGCAGGCTCGAGTCCGTCCGGCGCCGGGACAAGATGGAGAGGGCAAAGCTGTGGGAGGGGCAGAATGTCTTCTAAGGAAAAGTTCAACCAGATATCCCCCAGTGAGTTCTTCTACCGGAACAGGGATCTTGCCGGATTTAGCAACCCCACGCGTTCCCTGTACACGGCCGTCCGTGAGTTCATGGAGAACGGCCTTGACGCGTGCGACCAGGGAGGAGTCCTGCCCAGCATACACCTGTCAATAAAGGCAGTCGAGCCGGAAAAACCGGATCCAAAGCCGTACATACTCACGGTGAAGGACAACGGCCCAGGTGTGGACTCGCAGCACATTCCGCTGGCGTTTGGGACTGTCTTGTACGGATCCAAGTTCGGCCTCAAGCAGGCCCGCGGCATGTTCGGTCTGGGAGCCACCATGGCAATACTGTACGGCCAGATCACGACCAACCGCCCGGTCTCCGTCAAGAGCTCCACTGACGGGGAGATCAGGCACGACTACGAGATGCTTCTGGACATACAGAGGAACAAGCCCGTGATCCTCAAGCACACGACGGAGAAGATCGCCAAGTCCGGCCTATCTGTGAGCATATGCTTGGAGGGGGACTACTCCAAGGCGGGCTCCCGCATACGGGACTATGTCTACCAGACATCGCTGATCACCCCGTACGCCACAATCTCGTTTGACGATCCCCGGGATCAAAAGTTCCGGTACACGAGGTTGATCAAGTCGATGCCGACCCCGCCCACCGTGATCAACCCGCACCCCTACGGCGTGGACGTTGAGACCATCCGGAGGATGATGACCGATGCGGTCTTTGAGATCCCCACGGTGGACGACAAGATGATCGAGAAGGTGAAGAGGGATCTCGTCATCAGGGGCAACGCATCGGTGGAGGGCATGCTCAAGAGGGTTGCCAAAAAGTGGAAGTCGCTAAACAGGCAGGTCCGGCTGGTGGGGGCCCTGATGTTCTTCACCGGGCTTGATCTGAAGCAGCTCTCCAAGATACGGATAGATGATGTGGATGTGGCAAACAACCGGCTGACGTACTGGGACTTTGGCATGTCAGACTCTGTCACGGTGCAGCTTGACCCTTCAAGCGTATACTACAGGCAGATTGCAAATACTGTCATGGGTGAGACCCTGACCACGTTTCTGGTAAGGAGGTTCCAGCGGGTGGGGCGCACCACCGCAGAGAAGTTTGCCCGTTTTGCAGGGTTCAAGCCGGAGAAGCGGCTGGGCTCGATGACAAACCAGGAGCTGGTCAAGCTCAGCGACGCACTGCAAAATTTCGGCGAGTTCATGCCCCCGGACTCGAAGTGTCTTGCCCCCCTGGGTGAGGAGCCGCTGAAGGCAGGAATCAAAAAGTTCTTCAACTCTGACTTTTCTGCCGTGGTACGGAGACCGGCATCTGCATACTCGGGATTTCCATTCGTGGTGGAGATGGGCGTGGCCTACGGCGGCAGCATCCATTCGGGCGGCATCAGGGTGTTCCGGTTTGCCAACAGGATACCGCTCCTCTACGACGAGGGCAGCGACGTGGTGGTGAAGGTGATAAACGAGATTGACTGGAACCGGTACAAGATCAAGGATTCCAGCTCCCCGATGGTAATAGTCTCACATATCTGCTCCACACGTATTCCGTACAAGACGGTGGGCAAGGAGAACGTGGCAGACCGGCAGGAGATCGAACGGGAGCTCCGGCTGGCCCTGCAGTTCCTTTCAAGAAAGCTGTCATCGTACATGTCGCGGAGGGGCCAGGCAGAGGCTGCAAAGAAGAGGGCAAACCTGTATGCAAAGTACATTCCGCTCATAGCTCAGTTCAGCACAGAGCTTGCCGGGAAGGGCAGGGAGCCTGACTACAAAAAGGTGCTTGAGGAGACCATGGTTGTCAAAGAAGAGTAGGGCCGGTACGACAGAGCCTAGTGCCAGGAGCAGGAAGGCCCGGGCAAAGCCCAAGACCGCCGCAAGGCGGGGCGGCAAGGTGCCGGCAGACCAGGCCACCTTGACGCCGGACAGAAAGCCGGCAGGGTCCAAGACCGCCGCAAGGCAGGATGGCAAGAAGATCCGGGCAAAACCCAAGACCGCCGCAAGGCGGGGCGGCAAGGTGTCGGCAGACCGGACGATCCCGGCGCCGGACAGAAAGTCGGCAAGACCCAAGGTTGCCGCAGGAAGAAAGGCGACAGCCGCAAAGCAGAGCAGGGAGAAGAAGACAGTCGTCAAGCAGAAGGCCCTGCTGCAGTCCCTTGCAACACTGGGCTCGGACATATATAACGATCTTGATCGCGGCAGATTTCCAAAGTTCTCGGTGCCCAGCAGATCCGTCAAGAACATAGTGTACGATCAAAGGCTCCGCCAATACATACTGGGAGACAACAGCTCCGTTCGAAGCTCCCGTAACACGTCCCAGCTGCGCTCGTTTACCCAGCTGATGTGGCTGGCGTTCTTTGCCAACAGGCTGTCCCAGGCGAAAAAGTCGTCCACCCTGAGGGATGTCTACTACTCTTCCCAGGCGTTTGCCATAGACTTTAAGAACCAGTCCGAGTCCGACAGCATAATCGTGGATCTCGAGGCAGTCATCACCAAGCCCCGGGAGGACTTTCACGTATTTCCGGAGGAGCGGAGCGCCATCTTCGGCGATCTGGACATCGAGTACACGGTGCCCGGCTACGAGGGCAAGAGGATGAACCTCTCAAACCACCCAGACGGGTACGCCATCGGGCCCAGCCTTACCACTGCGGAGCTGGTGGACTCGAGCGCGGAGGTCATCATTGCCATAGAGAAGGGTGGGCTCTTTACCCGCTTTGTGGAGGAGCAGGTGGACAAAAAATTCAAGGCCATAATAGTGGACACCGGCGGGCAGGCACCGCGCTCAACCAGGACGCTCCTACGGAGGCTGCACGACGAGCTCTCGCTGCCTGTAGTAATTCTGACCGACGGCGACGTGTACGGCGAGCACATCGCGATGGTGATCAAGTCAGGCTCGGCAAACGCGGCGCACCTGCGCGAGCTTACGGTTCCAGATGCCAAGTGGGTCGGCGTGTGGGCTTCAGACATTGACAAGTACAAGCTTCCGACCATTCCGATGACAGTCACAGACATCAAGCGGTGCCACGACCTGCTCAAGGATCCACGGTACCAGGAGGGCCTGTGGAAGAAGGAGCTTGACATATTCCTGAAGATAAAGAAGAAGGCCGAGCTGGAGGCGTTCTCAAAGTATGGGCTGACAAACATTACCGACAAGTACCTGCCGGCTAAGCTGGAGATGGCAAAGAGCCTCTAGATTGCAGGTTGTACGCACAGCCGGGCCTGCCATCGGGTCATTTTGTGCCGTGCACACACCCCTGACGGATCTGGAACTATAATGACTCTTTTATCCGCAGGGTAAGCACGCCGTTCCTGTACTTGAAATCGACCACCTGCATGTTGTCCGATCCCTCGATGGGGATCTCCCTCACAAATCCGCCGCTGCCGCGTATGTGCAGCGTGCCGTTTACGAGCCTGACTGCGATTCTGTCCTCCGGTCCAGGAACCTCGGCCACAAAGGTGAACTCGTCGTACCCCTTGATGAGATCGTATATCCAGTTCTTGGTCTCCTGCTCCCTGGCGGTGTACTTTGGCTTCTGCTCCCTTGCCAACTTTTTGAGCACCCTGGCCCAGTAAAACATGGTGACGGCCGCGGCTCCCACCAGAATAAAGCTGACATAGTTCGAGTCTGCCCTCTGGGACATGACGTACACAACGATCAGAAACAGGATTATCACTATGGGAATCACAAAGTTTAGCGACTGCTCATTTGAGTATGTGCCCTTGTAGGTTGACAATTACACTTGAATGCATTCACTCCAAATATAACGTTATGCGATAGGACAAATGAATGCGCTGAGAGCGGCCTAGCCTCTTGCCGACTGCCCAGAGTCGCGATGGTACCATCCCACCAACCATCCATGGGGGGCGGTACTGTACCCATTGCTGTTAAAATGTCGCATATGGCTTTTACAGCCGTTTTGATCGGTATATTTATCAAGACCATGCGGATAAACGCATCGATGCACCGCGGGCTTGCCCAAACCATGGGCCTCAAAGTTACGCTTTTGTCGGTGATTACAATTTTGGCTGGAGCAGTCTCCATCGACGTAGTGTATGCCGACGCTGCTGACTATCCATCCCCATTCCAGCAGCAGCAGGACGGAATTTCACTTGACAACATACAGTGCAACGTACCAAGGGAGCTGTACATAAGGGACTCCCAGGTTCCTGTTTGTATCTCTGCATCCACGTATGATATTCTCTTGGGGTATGGCGTGGATCTGGCTCCCTCTGGGTCACTTGCCAGCACCATAAACTCGATTACTGACACCGGAGATCTTAAGGTTCAACGTGTAGTTGAGGCGACCGTCAGCATGTATGACTCCGACAAGGAGAACGCGTTTGCCAGCATCAACTCCCTATCTGAGATCATCGTTCCACACTACCCGTTTGTGCTAGATCCTGACACACGTAACGTTGTGGCGCATGGGGCGTTTCTGGACAGGATTGGCACCCAATCGGTGGTTTTTAGCGATGCAGACAAGCCGTACGACGTGATTATCGACGAGCTGCAAAACAGCGACGGCACCTGGGTGGAGTACGTGTTTCTGGATCCCGTGACCGAGACGGAGCTGGTCAAGCGGTCCTGGCTCACCCTGCACGACGGGTACGTCTTTGGCTCTGGATATTATTATCCGATCGAGGAGAAGATATATCGCGTGGTCAGCGAGGCCATCGCGCTGTACGAGCCGGGCAGCGAGAGTCCGTTTGCCGCCATCGACGCGATGGCCGAGAGCGTCGTCCCGCACTACCCGTTTGTGCTAGATCCTGACACACGTAACGTTGTGGCGCATGGGGCGTTTCTGGACAGGATTGGCACCCAATCGGTGGTTTTTAGCGATGCAGACAAGCCGTACGACGTGATTATCGACGAGCTGCAAAACAGCGACGGCACCTGGGCGGAGTACGTGTTTCTGGATCCCGTGACCGAGACGGAGCTGGTCAAGCGGTCCTGGTTCACCCTGCACGACGGTTACGTCTTTGGCTCTGGATATTATTATCCGATCGAGGAGAAGATATATCGCGTGGTCAGCGAGGCCATCGCGCTGTACGAGCCGGGCAGCGAGAGTCCGTTTGCCGCCATCGACGCGATGGCCGAGAGCGTCGTCCCGCACTACCCGTTTGTGCTAGACCTTGACGGGAACATTGTGGCGCATGGCGCGTTCCCAGACGTAATTGGCACATCTGCGGCTTCCGTACTGGAAACTGCAGACAAGCAGTACGACGTGATTATCGACGAGCTGCAAAACAGCGACGGCACCTGGGCGGAGTACGTGTTTCTGGATCCCGTGACCGAGACGGAGCTGGTCAAGCGGTCCTGGTTCACCCTGCACGACGGTTACGTCTTTGGCTCTGGATATTATTATCCGATCGAGGAGAAGATATATCGCGTGGTCAGCGAGGCCATCGCGCTGTACGAGCCGGGCAGCGAGAGTCCGTTTGCCGCCATCGACGCGATGGCCGAGAGCGTCGTCCCGCACTACCCGTTTGTGCTAGACCTTGACGGGAACATTGTGGCGCATGGCGCGTTCCCAGACGTAATTGGCACATCTGCGGCTTCCGTACTGGAAACTGCAGACAAGCAGTACGACGTGATTATCGACGAGCTGCAAAACAGCGACGGCACCTGGGCGGAGTACGTGTTTCTGGATCCCGTGACCGAGACGGAGCTGGTCAAGCGGTCCTGGTTCACCCTGCACGACGGTTACGTCTTTGGCTCTGGATATTATTATCCGATCGAGGAGAAGATATATCGCGTGGTCAGCGAGGCCATCGCGCTGTACGAGCCGGGCAGCGAGAGTCCGTTTGCCGCCATCGACGCGATGGCCGAGAGCGTCGTCTTTCGCACTACCCGTTTGTGCTAGACCTTGACGGGAACATTGTGGCGCATGGCGCGTTCCCAGACGTAATTGGCACATCTGCGGCTTCCGTACTGGAAACTGCAGACAAGCAGTACGACGTGATTATCGACGAGCTGCAAAACAGCGACGGCACCTGGGCGGAGTACGTGTTTCTGGATCCCGTGACCGAGACGGAGCTGGTCAAGCGGTCCTGGTTCACCCTGCACGACGGTTACGTCTTTGGCTCTGGATATTATTATCCGATCGAGGAGAAGATATATCGCGTGGTCAGCGAGGCCATCGCGCTGTACGAGCCGGGCAGCGAGAGTCCGTTTGCCGCCATCGACGCGATGGCCGAGAGCGTCGTCCCGCACTACCCGTTTGTGCTAGATCCTGACACACGTAACGTTGTGGCGCACGGGGCGTTTCCGGACAGGATTGGCGGCCAGTCGGTGGTTCTGAACGATGCGGACAAGCCGTACGACGTGATTATCGACGAGCTGCAAAACAGCGACGGCACCTGGGTGGAGTACGTGTTTCTGGATCCCGTGACCGAGACGGAGCTGGTCAAGCGGTCCTGGCTCACCCTGCACGACGGGTACGTCTTTGGCTCCGGATACTATTTGACCGAGTAGTATATTTTTGGGCACCACGCCCCGTCGCAGATTCAAACATGCCTGCAAACCAAGTATGGGTCAGGGATCACGTATAGGATCTGGAACCAAATCACGTTAATTCAAGAGAATCAGTTTTCTAGTTTGTTGCATAACTCCGAATCTCAGGCACGAAATGCCTGTTCTTCAGCAACCGTCTAGGCACGTTTGAGAAGGTTGTGCAACTAACTCAGTTTTCTAGTTAGTTTCACAACATTGTCTTCTACCAAGGCATCACCGCCTCAAGCAGGCTATCCCGCATGCCAGACTCCCAGAGGCCAACAGAATTCAAGCTGATGGTTGATTGTTTTAATCCGAAAAGTACTAGGATCAGATCAACGGTGTCACATCCATGGACAAAACCGGGACAGGCCCGACCAAACAGAAATCGCGACTGAAGATAACCCACGCCCAGAACGACGCCAGGTACGTGGAGATGGGAAAGCTGCTGCATCTGACGAAGGATCCCAGCTCGGACAGGGAGCTTGAGGGCATGAACATGAACAAGAACGGGCGCCCCTACAGTTACCCCGACACCGTCATAATGTCTATCGCGGGAATACGGGCCATTCACGGCCCCCTGCCGTACCGCATGTGCCAGGGAATGGCCGAATCGGCCCTAGGCGAGGAGGATGCCCCTGACCATGTCACCCTGTGGCGGAGAATAAATGCCATGGAGATACGGCAGGAAGACAACATAACCACGGTCAGGAACGGCAACGACGTTCTCTGCCTGATACCGGACGCCACCGGGCTGGCACCGGCCACGCGAAGCGACTGGATACACCACAAGCACAGGAAGGCGCGCGGGTTCATCAAGCTGAGCGTCATGATAAACCAAGAGACCCGGGAGATCCTGGCGTTCCGCGTAACGGACGAGCGGAAGGGCGACTCGTCCCAGTTCAAGGATCTGGTGGACGGTTCGCTGGAGGCGCTCGGCCTGGATTCGGAGAGCCTCAGGGCGGGGGTCCTGGCGAAGGGGGCAGCCAATGCACAAGGTACCGATGCCGCGGCGGCCGGGAGTCGCGCCGAAAGATCCGCAGCGGGAGGCACGAGGGCCACAGACACCGCGGGATCCGCAGAACGGTACGGCATGCTGCCTTTCTGCCCTGCAATGCATGCCGGAGGGCAGTCTGTGATAGAGCTGCGGGCAGATGCCGGATACGATACGAGGCAGATATTTGAATACTGCAAGAATCTGGGAATAGTGCCGCTCATCAGGATAAAGAAGAACGCCAACAGCAGAGCCGGCGGGGTGGGCAGGACGCGCGGCCTGGCCGCCCAAGATCAGCTGTGCGGTAGCGATCCCGGCCCGAAAAGACTCGCCGCGCTGGACGAGTGCGAGCGCGTCCAGAACCAGAAGGACTGGAAGAGGCGGGTCGGCTACGGCCGGCGGTGGCTGGTGGAGATCGTGTTCTCGTCGCTCAAGCGGATGTTCGGCGGTTCCGTGAACGCGGTAAAGATGGAAAACATCGTCCAGGAGATCGCAATAAGGATCAACATGTACAACAGGCTGTTGGCGGTGGCACGGGAGGCGATCGCAGGAGCATGAACGTAGAGTTGTCGCAAGCGCCCGCGCTTGGATCAAGGAGGTGCCATTAAGACCTAGGTTGTGAAACTAACTACAGTTTTCATAAAATTTAAATCAGTATCTAAAACCACTCGTTGAGGGTTAACATAACTACAAAAAAGTCTAGGCATTCTGGAAAGTTTGGAAAGCTTGTCCTTGATGACGGCACGGTCATGGATGGGATGGGCTTTGGTGGTTCGGCCACCGTGTTTGGTGAGATCGTGTTCAATACAGGAATGGTGGGGTACACCGAGACCCTCACGGATCCCTCCTACAACGGCCAGATTCTCATGCTTACGTACCCCCTTATAGGAAACTACGGAGTTCCGGATCCTGCAGCAAAGGACGGCAACGGTGTATCAAAGTACTTCGAGTCCTCCAGGATACAGGCCAGGGGGCTTGTGGTGCACGAGCTGTCAGATACGGCAAGCCACTGGAACTTGGAGATGACTCTGGACGAGTGGCTCTACCGCGAGCACGTTCCCGGGATCTCAGGCATCGACACTAGGGAGCTTACAAAGAAGCTGCGCACCGACGGAGTCCGGATGGCGGCACTGGCGGTATCTGACGAGGCGATAGATACAGCAGATCTGCAAAGACGGCTGGACTCAGCTCCAGGCTACGACTCGGAGCAGTTCATGGATGCGGTATCTGTCAAGTCACCAGAGGTGTACGGCACCCGGCCCGAGTCGGTGGTGGTCATCGACACCGGGGCAAAAAATGCAATAATGAGGAACATCATCGACATCGGCTATAAGGTGATCAGGGTGCCATGGAATGCAACTGTGGAGGAGGTGATGTCGTACCGGCCCCGTGGAGTGGTGATAAGCAACGGTCCGGGCGATCCGCAAAAGTGTCCCGATACGGTGCGGACGGCGAGGGCCCTGATCGAGAGGAACGTGCCCACGCTGGGAATCTGCTTAGGCGCGCAGATAATGGGCATTGCGGGCAACGCCCACACCTACAAGCTCAAGTACGGCCACAGGGGGCAGAACAAGCCGTGCATAAACCTGGACAACGGCCAGGTGTACGTGACCAGCCAGAACCACGGATACGGGATACTTCCCGAGTCGCTTGAGGACTCGGAGTTTGACTTATGGTTTACAAACGCAGACGACAAGACGATTGAGGGAATAAGGCACAAAAACAGGAACTGCATCGCCGTGCAGTTCCATCCCGAGGCATCACCCGGACCCTACGACTGCAAGTACGTCTTTGAAGAGCTCAGGCACCTTATGGGGGAGGAAAAGGCTGCCAAGGAGTGAATCGCTAAAGAAGATTCTTGTTCTGGGCAGCGGGGCAATAAAGATCGGAGAAGCCGGCGAAAGCCGCCAAAAACGGCCGCCAGTTTGACTACTCCGGTAGCCAATGCCTCAAAGCCATCCGGGAGGACGGACTGAAGAGCGTTCTGATAAATCCGAATATTGCCACCATACAGACGGACACCAGGTTTGCAGACCGGGTGTACCTCCTTCCGGTGACGCCCGAGTACGTCGGATCCGTGATAGAGAAGGAGCGCCCAGACGGAATCATGCTGGCATACGGCGGACAGACCGCCCTGAACTGCGGCGTCAAGCTGCACGAGGAGGGTACCCTTGACAGATACGGGGTGGCAGTGCTTGGAACGCAGGTTCCCGGGATTCAGCGTACTGAGGATCGGCAGCTCTTCAAGGATTCCATGGTGCAGTGCGGCGTGCCGGTGCTCAAAAGCAAGACGGTCACAAGCTTTGTCCAGGCAGCTGCAGCTGCCCGGGATCTGGGATATCCCGTAATAGTCCGCGTGGCCTACACCCTTGGTGGCAAGGGTGGCGGCGTGGCATACAACGAGATCGAGCTGCACGAGATAGTCGAGCGCGGACTCAAGGCAAGCATGGTGGGACAGGTTCTTATCGAGGAGTATGTCGGCGACTGGAAGCAGATCGAGTACGAGGTCATCCAAGACTACGCAAGCAACGGCGCCATCATCTGCAACATGGAGAACGTGCTGGCCATGCGGGTTCACACCGGGGACAACATTGTCGTGGCGCCATCCCAGACCATAGACAACCACGAGTACCATATGCTGCGCTCAGCGTCGCTGCGGGCCACAAAGCATGTGGGAATTGCGGGCGAGTGCAACATCCAGTTTGCGCTGGATCCAGACTCGGACGAGTACGCAGCAATAGAGCTCAACCCGCGGCTGTCCCGCTCATCGGCCTTGGCAAGCAAGGCGACCGGATACCCGCTGGCTTACATGTCTGCAAAGATAGGGATCGGCTATACCCTGCCGGAACTGGTAAACAGCATCACCCAATCCACCACCGCATGCTTTGAGCCGTCACTTGATTACGTCGTGTGCAAGCACCCCCGGTGGGACTTTGCAAAGTTTGAGCTGGCAAAGAGAAATCTGGGGCCCACCATGAAGTCAGTGGGGGAGGTGATGGCGGTGGGCCGTACCTTTGAGGAATCCCTGCAAAAGTCGATACGCATGCTGGATATGGGATACGACGGCCTTGTACTCAACCGCTCCGGCGAGGCGGCATACGACGAGGAGGATCTGGAGGAGAAGCTGTCACATCCCGACGACCGCATACTGTTCCACGTGGTGTCGGCGCTAAAGAAGGGCTTTGACACGCAGCGAATCTGCCGGCTGTCGGCCATCGACGCGTGGTTCGTAGAGAAGATAAGAAACATCGTCGGGATCGAGTCTGGCCTGGCGCGGCCGCTAAACGGTCCCGGACTGCTGGTGGCCAAGAAGGCAGGCTTCGCTGATAGCCAGATCGCCAGGGCCACGGACAAGACGCCAAAGGAGATCCGTGACATGCGCAAGGAGTGCGGCATAACACCCAGCATCAAGCAGATAGATACACTGGCGGCCGAGTGGCCTGCCAAAACCAACTACCTGTATGCCACCTACGGCGGGGACGGCCACGATCTGCAGATACCAAAGGGGGAGCGGGGCGTGGTGGTCATAGGCGCCGGCCCCTACCGCATAGGAAGCAGTGTGGAGTTTGACTGGGGAACGGTGAACATGGTCTGGGGCCTGCAGGAGAACGGCATAAAGAACATCGCGGTGGTAAACTGCAACCCAGAGACGGTATCCACGGATTATGACATATGCAGCAGGCTGTACTTTGAGGAGCTTACCTACGAGCGGATCATGGACATTGCCGAGTTTGAGAACCCACAGGGAGTGGTCACCTGCGTCGGCGGGCAGACCGCCAACAACCTGACCCCGGCGCTCGCCAGAAGCGGCATCAGAATACTGGGAACTGCAGCAGCAGACGTGGATCGGGCCGAGAACCGCTCCAGATTCAGCGCCGAGCTTGACCGCCTGCACATACAGCAGCCGCGGTGGCAGGCATTTACCAGCCTGGCAGACGCGAGGCAGTTTGCCCAGGATGTGGGCTTTCCTGTTATCGTGCGGCCGTCGTACGTGTTGTCGGGGGCCGCCATGAAGGTGGTCTGGTCCCGGGATCAGCTGAAGAAGTACATCAGGGATGCCACCGAACTCTCCCCTGACCATCCGGTGGTCATCTCCAAGTTCATGCTCAACTCCCTGGAGGTGGATGTCGACGGGGTCAGCAACGGCACCGATGTGGTAATCGGCGCCATAGTGGAGCACATCGAGAGCGCCGGAGTGCACTCGGGCGACGCGATGATGTGCATACCGCCTTGGCGCATCAGCAACAAGAACATCCAGACCATAACAGACCACGCCACAAGGATCGCCAGAACGTTCAACGTTTGCGGCCCATTCAACCTGCAGTTCCTGATACACGACGACCACGTGTATGTCATTGAGTTGAACATCCGGGCCTCTCGCTCGATGCCCTTTGTCTCAAAGATGGTCAAGGTCAACCTGATATCCCTGGCGTCCCGGGCCATACTGGGCAAGCCGCTGCCGCAGGTGTCCGCAGACAGGTGGCACCAGATCCGCAACTTTGGAATCAAGGTGCCGCAGTTCTCGTTCATGCAGCTGGAGGGCGCCGACATATCACTGGGGGTCGAGATGCAGTCCACCGGCGAGGCCGCGTGTTTTGGCACCAGCTTTTACGACGCACTCTCTAAGGGACTGACATCCGTGGGATACAGCCTGCCGCGGGGGGGAACCGCCCTAGTCACGGTGGGCGGGATCCAAAACAAGGAGAAGCTGCTCCAGACCGTATCCCGGCTCAAGGATCTGGGCTTTAACATATTGGCAACAGAGCACACGGCAGAGTTCTTTGAGGAGAAGATGGGCAGGATCCAGGTGGCCTACAAGATATCCGAGCCGGATAGAAAGCCCAACATTGCGGATCTGTTGTACCAGCAGAAGATCGACTTTATCATAAACATTCCCAGTACGTCAACCCTAGAGAAGTACCTGGGCATGCTTGATGACGAGTACCAGATAAGGAGAAAGGCGCTGGAGCTGGGAATCCCGGTGCTGACGACCATCGAGCTGGCCGACTCGTTTGTGAAGACGCTCGAGTGGCTGAAGCACAACAAGACCACACGGGAGCCGCTGGATCCATACGATCCGTTCTAGAGCACCTGGCCCAGAGCCGACTCGTTGCCTATGATGGTGCCGTTTAGCGTGACTATCTTTGCCGATGACGTGTCCCTTACCCGCTGGATTATGGGCGAGATGGATCTTCGGCGGCTGTTCCTATGTGTGGCAAAGAGGTACCGGTTGAAGGACGGAACCACGGTGATCTCGATGTCGCCGGGCCTGTCTGGAAATATCCTCTCCTTTGCGGCCCTGAGATACACCCAGACGTACTGCCCATTGACCACGGAGCTCCGGGAGAAGAAGGTCGGATGTATGTGGCCCATGACGATCCGGTTCACGTAGGAGAGGCTGCTCGGCGGCACGGCATGGCCGTGGGTCAGCAGCGTATCCTCCAGGATCAGCCCCGCGGGGGCGGTGAGTGTGACTTGGGACGGCACCAGCCTGTCGATGCCCGCGTCGTGATTTCCCGGCACCAGTATGACATCGGCTGCGCGGCACACCTCCTCAAGAAAGAGCGGAACGTCGCGCCACTCGCTGCTTGATATCGACCTTATTGTGGACTTGACGTCCCCCAGGAGTATGAGGTTGTCTATTGCGTGCTCCCTGATCAGCGACACCACACTGCTGGTGAGCTCGCCGGTGGAGGTGCTCTTGCCCAGAAAGACGCTGTTTGCTGCAAAACCGCCCTCAAAGCCGATGTGCAGATCTGCTATCACCATACTCCTGTCCCCACCATCCAGGGTCAGCGCCGGCTGATCCGGAATCATGCCAAATTGTAGCATCAAAGATATACCGCAGGGTGCGGATTAAACCCTTGTGAGCAAGGATGCCGCGGACTCGCCGTGGGGATCCCCTGGACGGGCCGCACCATCCCGTGTAGACAGGGCCCGCCGGGCCGCATCGGCCGGATGCGTAAAGCTGCACATATTCGTGCCCAGCGGGAGGGAGATCTGGACGGTGGTCGGAAGGGGGGCCGAACACTGGCAGAGTCCACACCTGGGCTTCTGCACGTGTTCCGGATTTTACTTTGACAGGGTGAATATCCAGAGGAGCTGCTACCACCTTGAGGCCATCAGGCTGGCCCTCGGGGATGATGCCGTGGAGACTATTCGGTTTGGCGACGACGAGTTTGGCGGCTTTGTCGCGGGGCTGATCCTGCTCCTGCAGCAGGCAGAGGAGTGACTGTCTACGTGTGGCGCGAGATCGTTTAGTACTGTCTGTATGTGAGAGCCCGGATCGGCTGTGCAATTCAGTGTTCGGGCAAAGCGAGATCTGACCTCACACCGGGAGTCCAACCCAACTGTTATATTTTGGCACCTTGGACTAAAAGACAATTGGCGTCACAAACCAAACTTAAACAAGCAGCAGAGGGCATCATCTCCGCAGATCTAAAGATGCGCTTTGTGGGAATCATCGCCTTGAACGGTGAGATCGTAGAGGGCATAATGAAGGCGGGAAAGACGTCCCTTGAGTCGCAGAAGGAGAGTGAGCACTTTTGCAAGCAGGTGGCAGAACGAAGGGAGATGAGGCAGGAGTTTGACGAGAGCCTGGGCAAGGTGCGCTACGTCCACGTGGAGAGGGAGAAGGTTACACAGCTGGTGGTCTACACCAAAAAGTACACCATATTCGTAACCGTTGAGCCCGAGCTTAGCATCACAAGGAAGATAAAACTGATAAACACAATCAAGGACATATCGTCCGTACTCTAGGCTGCTTGCGCATTCTGCACACTCCGGTTTCTGTAATTTTGGTACGGCGCCTGCGCAAAAATGATCCACTGGCATGCGCAGCAGCCTCGATGCGGCCCTGCGCAGGCCAAGTATCACCTCAAGCTGCCGCGCGCAGGCACTGCTAGCACCTGGCTACAGCGGGATCGTGAACAGATCGTCCTTTGATACCCCGCGCCACAGTCCGGTCATGCCTTCCGGCTCGACGGGTTCCACCCGGGTTATCCTTTGGATCTTGATGTGGTCCGGATTTGGCGGCACCCACAGCATCGCCATGTAGTCGCCTTCACTGCCCACGCTGGCGGGATCCGCCATTATGATCCTCTTCTTTTGGAATCCTCGGGAGACCAGTGCAGTGGTTGCCTTGCCGTTCAGATCCATTCTGCCGTGCAGAAACAGGTACACGCTCTTCTGAGAGTCGATCTCTGACATGCACTGGGTTGGATGGGCTCCTTAATCAACCCTTTCGACTGTGTATGTGTGATCTGTTCCGGTGGTAGGAACGGTGTTGGTCAGCGGGTTGCTTGCAGTGTCGGCGATGCCGTGGCCTGATGACACGAGATCAAGGTTGTATGTCCCGTTCTGAGATACACGAACTAACAAATCGTACACTCTGCCAGAACCGCCGACTAAAACGACAGTGCTGGTACCGTCACCTGCCCTCCCAGTACTGCTAGGGGACAGGACAAAGTCAGCTATGTCCACTCCCATTACGTCCTCGCTGAAGGTCACCGCATAGAACAGCACCCATTTGTCTGTACTTTTGTCTGTGTGATGGTATCTCTCAATTGACGCAAGCGCGGGAGCAGTGCTGTCTATGACGGGAGTGCCGATTGTGTATGTGTGATCTGTTCCGGTGGTGGGGACGGTGTTGGTCAGTGGGTTGCTTGCAGTGTCGGCGATGCCGTGGCCTGATGACACGAGATCAAGGTTGTATGTCCCGTCCTGCAATGCAATGACTTTCACCCTGTACACGCTGCCAGAACCGGCGATGGCGACGACAGGGTTGGTACCGTCGCTTGGCCCTCCCGTACTGCCAGGGGACAGGACAAAGTCTGTCTTATCCACTCCCCTTACTTTCTCGCTGAAGGTCACCTTATAGACCAGCAACAATTCGTCGGTATTTTCGGCGGTGGGCCTGTGTCTCTCAATTGACGCAAGCGTGGGGACAATGCTGACTGTATATGTGTGATCTGTTCCGGTGGTGGGGACGGTGTTGGTCAGTGGGTTGCTTGCAGTGTCGGCGATGCCGTGGCCTGATGACACGAGAACAAGGTTGTATGTCCCGTCCTGAGATGCACGGGCTGTCACATCGTACACGCTGCCAGAACCGGTGATGCCGGCGACCGGGCTGGTACCGCTGCTTGCCCCTTCCGTACTGCCAGGAGACAGGACAAAGTCAGCCGTGTCCACTCCCGTCACGTCCTCGCTGAAGGTCACCTTGTAGACCAGCGTCTGGATGTCGGTTGTTGCGCTTGATGGGTTGCTTCTCTCAATTGACGCAAGCGTGGGGGCAATGCTGACGGTGTATGTGTGATCTGTTCCGGTGGTGGAGACGGTGTTGGTCAGTGGGTTGCTGGCAGTGTCAGCGATGCCGTGGCCTGATGACACGAGATCAAGGTTGTATGTTCCGTCCTGGGATGCAGAGACTGTCACATTGTATACGCTGCCAGAACCGGTGATGCCGGCGACCGGGCTGGTACCGCTGCCTGCCCCTCCTGTACTGCCAGGAGACAGGACAAAGTCAGCCGTGTCCACTCCCGTCACGTCCTCGCTGAAGGTCACCTTGTAGACCAGCGTCTGGCTGTCGGTTGTTGCGCTTGATGGGTTGCTTCTCTCAATTGACGCAAGCGTGGGGGCAGTGATGTCTATGACGGCAGTGCTGACTGTGTATGTGTGATCTGTTCCGGTGATGGGAGCGGCGCTAGTCAGTGGGTTGCTTGCAGTGTCGGCGATGCCGTGGCCTGATGACACGAGAACAAGGTTGTATGTCCCGTTCTGGGATGCAGAGACTATCGCATAGTACACGCTGCCAGAACCGGTGATGCCGGTGACAGGACTGATAGTTGTGGTGGTAGTGGTGGTGTTATAATTGACCGTGAGTGTCCAGCTGTTCAGGATGCCAGGATCATCATTAAAGTCATCATCTATTTGCAGGGTCCAGTTGCCTGCGATTGGGATGTTGCCAAAGGATGGAGTGTACGTCGCGACTATGTCGTCTGCGCTACCGCCTATACGGTCGTGCAGCGTTCTGGCCGTGCCGTCGGGGGCAATGAGTTCCACCAGGAGATCGCCGATGAAGGTATGCTCGATGTCTATTGTGACAGAGACAGACGTGGCAGTCCCGGAATCAGAGACTGTGATGATGTCGGACACTGTTTGGAGGTCGGGTATGGCAAGAGCCGGTGATCTTGTCTGCATGAACTGTCCTGAAGTGACGTAGGTATTGGTATTGGTACTGGTACTTTCTCCCGTACTGCCAGGAGACAGGACAAAGTCAGCCGTGTCCACTCCCGTCACGTCCTCGCTGAAGGTCACCTTGTAGACCAGCGTCTGGCTGTCGGTATTTTCGGCGGTGGGGCTGTGTCCCTCGATTGACGCAAGTGCGGGGGCGGTGATGTCTATGACGGCAGTGCTGACTGTGTATGTGTGATCTGTTCCGGTGGTAGGAATAGTGTTGGTCAGTGGGTTGCTTGCAGTGTCGGCGATGCCGTGGCCTGATGACACGAGATCAAGGTTGTATGTCCCGTTCTGTGATGCAGGGACTATCACATAGTACACGCTGCCAGAACCGATGATGTCGACAGGACTGACAGTTGTGGTGGTGTTATAATCGACCGTTAGTGTCCAGCTGTTCAGGATGCCAGGATCATCATTATCGTTGTCATTTATTTGCAGGATCCAATTGCCTGCGACTGATATGTTGCCAAAGGATGGAGTGTACGTTGCGACTATGTCGTCTGCGCTACCGCCTATACGGTCGTGCAGCGTTCTGGCCGTGCCATCGGGGGCAATGAGTTCCACTAGGAGCTCGCCGATGAAGGTATGCTCGATGTCTATTGTGACAGAGACAGATGTGGCAGTCCCGGAATCAGAGATTGTGATGGTGTCGGACACTGTTTGGAGGTCGTGTATGGCAAGAGCCGGTGATCTTGTCTGCGTGACCTGCCCGGAAGTGACGTAGGTATTGGTACTGGTACTTTCTTCCGTACTGCCAGGAGACAGGACAAAGTCAGCCGTGTCCACTCCCGTCACGTCCTCGCTGAAGGCCACCTTGTAGACCAGCGTCTGGCTGTCGGTATTTTCGGCGGTGGGGCTGTGTCCCTCGATTGACGCGACTGCCGGAGCCGTGCGGTCCACCGTGTACGACTGGTCCGCCCCGGTCGGGGCCACGCTGGAGAGTCCCGTGCCCGCCAGGTCCTCAATGTCGTGGCCGCCTGCGATGTCCAGGTTGAATGTCCCGTCCGTATTTACGGCAACGGTTGCGTTGTACGTGTCGCCTGATACCTCGGATACCGTGATGGAGCCCGCGCCGGAGCCTGACAGCTCAAAGTCTGTGGCATCCACGTCCTGCACCGCCTCGCTGAACGTGACCTCAAATACCAGGGTCGACTCCGAGGTGAGCTCTCCTGACGGGTCGCTCCTCTCGATTGACGCGACTGCCGGAGCCGTGCGGTCCACCGTGTACGACTGGTCCGCCCCGGTCGGGGCCACGCTGGAGAGTCCCGTGCCCGCCAGGTCCTCAATGTCGTGGCCGCCTGCGATGTCCAAGTTGAACGTCCCGTCCGTATTTACGGCAACGGTTGCGTTGTACGTGTCGCCTGATACCTCGGATACCGTGATGGAGCCCGCGCCGGAGCCTGACAGCTCAAAGTCTGTGGCATCCACGTCCTGCACCGCCTCGCTGAACGTGACCCCAAATACCAGGGTCGACTCCGAGGTGAGCTCTCCTGACGGGTCGCTCCTCTCGATTGACGCGACTGCCGGGGCCGTGCGGTCCACCGTGTACGACTGGTCCGCCCCGGTCGGGGCCACGCTGGAGAGTCCCGTGCCCGCCAGGTTCTCGATGTCGTGGCCGCTTGCGATGTTCAGGTTGAACGTTCCGTCGGCAGTCGCGGTAACGGTGACGTTGTACGCGCTGCCGGAGCCGGTCAGGCCCGTCACGCTGCCCGTCCCGGTGCCGTCGGTGGACAGCACAAAGTCTGCCTGGTCCACGCCGGTGACGTCCTCGCTGAAGGTCACCGCAAAGACAAGGGTGATTTTGATGGTGAACTCTGCTGTCGGGTCGCTCCTCTCGATTGACGCGACTGCCGGGGCGGTCAGGTTCACTGTGTACGACTCGTCTGTCCCCTCGGCTGGCGTGGTGCCGGATAATGGGTTGCCCGCCGCATCTTCGACTCCGTGACCTGATACCATGTCCAGGTTGAATGTCCCGTCCATATCCACGGCAACGGTGGCATTGTACGTGCTGTCAGAT
The DNA here is from genome assembly GCA_965206845.1 of Cenarchaeum sp. Classification (GTDB taxonomy): domain Archaea; phylum Thermoproteota; class Nitrososphaeria; order Nitrososphaerales; family Nitrosopumilaceae; genus CAYGAM01. The sequence goes on from OZ242221.1 coordinate 1,462,172, forward strand.
ATCCTGGATACCGTGATGGAGCCCGTGCCAGTACTGGAGTCTGACAGCTCAAAGTCTGCCTGGTCCACGCCGGTGACGTCCTCGCTGAAGGTCACCTTGTAGATCAGCGTCTGGCTGTTGGTTGTTGCGCTTGATGGGTTGCTCCTCTCAATTGACGCAAGCGTCGGGGCAGTGTTGTCTGTTACAGCGGTGCTGACGGTGTATGTGTGGTCTGTTCCGGTGGGGGCGGTGTCAGTCAGTGGGTTGCTTGCAGTGTCGGCGATGCCGTGGCCTGACGACGCGAGATCAAGGTTGAACGTCCCGTCGGCAGTCGCGGTAACGGTGACGCTGTACGCGCTGCCGGAGCCGGTCAGGCCCGTCACGCTACCCGACCCGGTGCCGTCGGTGGACAGCACAAAGTCTGCCTGGTCCACGCCGGTGACACTCTCGCTAAACGTCACCGCAAAGACAAGGGTGGTTCCGGTGGTGGACTCCTCTACCGGGTTGCTCCTCACGATCGACGTGACTGCCGGGGCGGTGCGGTCCACCGTGTACGACTGGTCCGCCCCGGTCGGGGCCACGCTGGAGAGTCCCGTGCCCGCCAGGTCCTCGATGTCGTGGCCGCCTGCGATGTCCAGGTTGAACGTCCCGTCCGTATTTACGGCAACGGTTGCGTTGTACGTGTCGCCTGATACCTCGGATACCGTGATGGAGCCCGTGCCAGTACTGGAGTCTGACAGCTCAAAGTCTGCCTGGTCCACGCCGGTGACGTCCTCGCTGAAGGTCACCTTGTAGATCAGCGTCTGGCTGTTGGTTGTTGCGCTTGATGGGTTGCTCCTCTCAATTGACGCAAGCGTCGGGGCAGTGTTGTCTGTTACAGCGGTGCTGACGGTGTATGTGTGGTCTGTTCCGGTGGGGGCGGTGTCAGTCAGTGGGTTGCTTGCAGTGTCGGCGATGCCGTGGCCTGACGACGCGAGATCAAGGTTGAACGTCCCGTCGGCAGTCGCGGTAACGGTGACGCTGTACGCGCTGCCGGAGCCGGTCAGGCCCGTCACGCTACCCGACCCGGTGCCGTCGGTGGACAGCACAAAGTCTGCCTGGTCCACGCCGGTGACACTCTCGCTAAACGTCACCGCAAAGACAAGGGTGGTTCCGGTGGTGGACTCCTCTACCGGGTTGCTCCTCACGATCGACGTGACTGCCGGGGCGGTGCGGTCCACCGTGTACGACTGGTCCGCCCCGGTCGGGGCCACGCTGGAGAGTCCCGTGCCCGCCAGGTCCTCGATGTCGTGGCCGCCTGCGATGTCCAGGTTGAACGTCCCGTCCGTATTTACGGCAACGGTTGCGTTGTACGTGTCGCCTGATACCTCGGATACCGTGATGGAGCCCGCGCCGGAGCCTGACAGCTCAAAGTCGCTGGCGTCCACGTTCTGCACCGCCTCGCTGAACGTGACCTCAAATACCAGGGTCGACTCCGAGGTGAGCCCGCCTGACGGGTCGCTCCTCGCAATTGACGCAAGCGTCGGGGCGGTGCTGTCTGTTACAGCGGTGCCGACGGTGTATGTTTGGTCGTCTTCGGTGGGGACAGTGTTAGTCAGGGGGACGTAGTTTACAATGTCGTTAATGTCGTGGCCTGATGACACGAGATCAAGGTTGTATGTCCCGTCTTGGGATGCGGAGACCGTCACATAGTACACGGTGCCGAAACCTCTGACGCGGGTAACAGGGCTGGTACCGTCGCTTGGCCCTCCCGTACTGTTAGGGGACAGGACAAAGTCTGTCCTATCCACTCCCCTTACATCCTCGCTGAAGGTCACCCGGTAGACCAGTGTCTGGCTGTCGGTGTTTGCGTCGCCGGGGTCGTATCGCCTAATTGATGTGACCATTGGGGGAGTATCGGGCGGAGGTAAGGTTTCTACGAGATGAACTTTAAGATACTCACGATCAAAGCGGCTTGCTTCATCTGTACATACATACGTCACTAAAACTATTCTGGGAAGATCTTCAGGCTCAATATCAGTTATAATAACGTCATCAGTAACAGCATCATAAGACTCGGTACGAAGCAAGACATCGTCGTCATAGACTTTATCGGTACATGTGATATCGGGCTCGACGTAAGGTTGTTTTATTATTACATATTGCCTATAGGTACCATCGCCAGCCAGATACTCGTCAGGAATTTTTATTTCGGGTGCATGCAGATCAGTCCTAATGGTAGTTTCCGTTGCGCTGTTGGTATTGCCTGATGTATCAGACACCACATCTGCAGGAATCCGTAGTGTGATGATACTGTCGGTGCCACTGTAATGATGATATTTGAAAGTACCATATTCATCAATTAGAACCCCCCGTGAATCAATGTCAATTAATGTCACATCTTCCACTTCAAACGTGCCGCGAATTATTGGCGAACTAAAACTTATTTCAAATGTTAGGCTAGTGGTGATTCCAATAAGGCAAGTAGGGTCGGGAGGTCTCGAAGGGCAAGGGTCACTCACAAGAGCGATCGTCGGGACAATTGACTGTGAAGATTGAGCATGAGCAATGTTGGTGGCAGATGCAAATACAACGGAGAACGAAACAAAAAGTAAAACACACGAAATCGCACAAATAATCCGCTTTACATCATGTTCTCCCACATTCCTACCTGCCGTGTTAGTTTCATGGCATAATTTAGAATAACGAGCCAAATCTAAAAATATTGGTCAAATGATCAAATATTCTTCCCTAATATACATCAGGAATCAGCGTTCTGGCAAAGGCCCTTGTGGACTACAACGAGGACAGGATCCGCTCTGCGCCAGGCTACCATGCTCCCAACGAGTCTGTCTGCAGGTTGGAGAGTGGGAATAAATGAAGAACGTGCCCATTCGGAAAAAGATGCAGAAAGCGGTATCAAGAGCAGGGATCCGGATCATTGCTGAGACATGATCCGCAATTAAGAATCGGGTCTTCGATGCCCATAATCTTACAGATGTGCGCTCCAAAGCATGCAACTTTCGTATGATTATGCCAAAGATCGTGCTCTAATGTGCCTGCGTGCTAATTACGAATCACATCTCTGGATTCATTACCACCAACATGTTTTTCGTCCACTTCGACGGGACCTTTCATGGAATCAAACCCCCGCTACAGTAATCCCAGATGTGCTCACGGAGCCACGGGATCTGGCGGTGGCTCGGGCTGAATCGTAATATTCCGATAGATTGCTATTAGCGTGGCAATTTTCATATACAGTTGCGTCACCGGAAGGACTCCGCCACGCAGCTTCAGAAAGCTTGCCAGCTGCGCGTTTACCAGCGCCCATGCGTTAAACAGCGTCAGCGAGTACAGAAAGCAGAAAAGCCTGGCAGGCCTATTGCTGCCGAACGACTTTGCCCTGGCGTTCTCTACCAGTCTGTAGCATGTCTCGATGGTCCACCTTTTGGAATATTCTTTCACGTCCATCCACGGGGCATTGGTGGCAAACGCAATGTATCGATCTTCCGGCGCATCTGCCTTCTTCGCCTTCTTGTCCCCGTTCTTCGTCCTCTCACTTTCTTTCCTTACTCTCTTCTTCTTTGTTATGATCATGTGGTACTGAACCGTTACCTTGTCAGAATTCGTCATGTCGGATTTTGAGATGGGGCCGAGCGTCTTGACCACGAACTTGCGCAGCGAGTCTTTCACCCTACTGGTTCTGGTGCACGGCATCAGGTACTCAAGGCTAAGGCGCTCAATCTCGGATATCGAGTTCACTGAAAAGAAACCCCTGTCAATCAGGATCAGTCCCAGCCTGGATCCGACGGCGGAGACGTTTTCTAGGCACAAATTGATGATTCTACGCAGGGATTCGTGCACGGATGAGGACTTGTCCATGTATAGGGCCGCAAGGATAAGCCGCGATTTGGAGTTGACGCACTGCGCCGTAATGTACGCCTCGAATCTGTTGGTGCCGCTCTTGCGCTCACCGCCCCTCAGGTCAGAGCCAAGTTTCTTGCTGTGGCATGGTATCAGAGATGTGATTCGTAATTAGCACGCAAGCACATTAGAGCATGATCTTTGGCACAATCATACGAAAGTTGCATGCTTTGGAGCACACATCTGTAAGATTATGGGCATCGAAGGCTCGATTCTTAATTGCGGATCATGTCTCAGGTGCATGTCGATGGCCACATCAAGCACATCAGGCAACCTGCCAAGCAGGCAAATCTCATCCAGCTGTGCCCTCACCACCTAGTTAAAAGTCTCAAGCGCCTTGCACTCGTCCGTCTTGGACAGGATGTTGCGAAACCACTCGTCGCTTGGAGAATGGCGCGAATATCTTGGATTCTCGATGGACTGCGCCGTGATTTCTCTCATGACGAGGCCGCATCCGCCGACCGAAGTGTCAAGCATCGCGGCATGCAGCATACCGACGTTAAAGTCGCTTGCTCCATATGTCGCGTTGTACCTTTTGGAGACTTCGGCGGACGGCACGATGCTTTCTCCCAACATCTTCTCAACAGATTCATATATTTTGCCATTGTTCATCATATCGCGTCTCAGGCGATCTTTTTGGTGAAGCATGAGGATCGTCTGGGCGCGCCCCCATTGATCTGTTTGCATCAGGTGCCAGATCTGGCACATCTGGGATTACTGCGCTAGGGTCTTCCAAGACTCCCGCAGGCGATGAACCATGAACCGTGCCGACTTTTGCGTTATGACCAGATCACGGTGCATCTTCATGGAGGACACTCCCCTGAGATTCGTGGCAAACTGATAGGCAGCTATCGCCAATTTTTGATACGGTATCTTGGAAGACTCCACCACCGTTCCCACCTTGACGGAGAAATACTTGTGGCATTCGGCGCACCTGTACCTCATGGTCGGGCGTGGCTCTTTCTCGGACTCGGCAGATCCACAGTGGGAGCACTTGCGCCCATCCTTCCAGATGCGATTTTCGAACCACCTTTAGGCTGATTCGTCATCTGGAAACATCTGGAAGAGTTCGACTAGACTGACCCCTTTGCGGAATGATTTGCTGGTGCCTGCTGTGGCATACACCATATGCGTGACTAGTGCACATAAATGCTACTTGTGTATATAATTCCCGAAAAAGGCTAGAGTCTACTCAAGTATGTAATTTCTCGACATTGCCGTAAAAAGTTAAATTACAACGGAAGACACGCGCGGTATGAAGATAGTCACGGTGGGCAGCAGGTCGTTTGTGACCAGCTTTCAACTGGCGGGTATATCTGGCGTGATATCTGACACTCCAGAGCAGGCCTTGGACAGGATCAAGGAGATCACAGACGAGTCTGATGTGGGCCTAGTGCTGATAAGCGACGACATATCCGAGCCGATCAGCGACCAGCTGACGAAGCTCCGGGCCGAAAAGTCCACCCTGGTGTTTGCGCTGCCGGCAGCCGGTAGCAAAAAGGTCGATGTCGACTACAGGGTCATGCTCAAGAAGATACTCGGCGTCTAGATCGCTGGGATAGCGCAGTACATCCTGCTATGCCATCTGGCGGGATTGCGACACGCACGATGTGTTTTTGGTGAATCGGCAGAACAGTATTTAACTAGAATGGGCAAATATCAAGAAGTAATGAAAAAGCCCTTTTCAAAGGACGGCCCGCCAGAGGACAGGGAGAAGCCGGGTGTAGTCAAAGACGATACGGCCCTGACAGACCCGGATTATCAACTGAAGAAGCTCTTTAAAAAAGGGGTGAACCTGATGGCCGATGAGAAGCTGGAGGAGGCCACCGTCGTCTTTGAGCAGGCGCTCAGGCTTGATCCAAACAGCATCGAGATCCTGCTGAAGCTGGGCTATGCCAGGTTTCATCTGGATGATCATGTAGAGTCGCTGCGCGTCTATGACAGGGTTCTGGACATCGACGTGACCAACCCCGAGGCATGGAACCTCAAGGGACTGGTGCACTACGAGCAGAAGAACTATGCCAAGGCGCTGGACTGCGTGGAGAAGGCAATCGAGACGGATCCCACCTATGACATGGCGTGGTACAACCGGGCATGCTTTCTCTCACTCCTCAACAAGATTCCAGAGTCCATCGAGGCGCTAAAGCGCTCGATAGAGATCGACGTGAAGAATGCCCGCAAGGCCGTAAAGGACAAGGACTTTGTAAACGTCAGGGTGGAGGAGGGGTTCCGTAGAATCATCGAGGTCGTGGTGCTCGAGTCCATCCGCCAAGGGTACCATACGATCGGAGCCATAGTGTGGACCACGTTTCTAAGCAAGGCCGACACCGTGGACTCGCTCAGAAAGCTGCAGGAGAAGGGCCTCATAACAATGAATGAACGGCGCGAAGGACTTCACAGGATACCTGTGTATGACCTGTCGCCGGACATCGCAAGAAAGACCGGTACGGAGAGGAAGAGCCTGTTCGGGCTGAGAAGAAAGAAGCTGCCCGGAACGGTAAGGGGACTCAAGGAGCTGAGCCTTGCAATACAGGGAGCCAGGGCCAACATCGAGGAGGAGAGCTTGGGGAAGACCCTGGAGAGCTTTGAGGCATTTATAGACGCAAAGCGCTGCGGGCCGCAGATGATCGAGCAGTTCTTTGATATGCACCGCGAGATCAGGCTGTGGAAGGTAAGGCTGACCGACCGGGGGCTTGAGTACCTACAGAGCAACAAAAAGAAGATGCTGGAGCTCCTTGACAACCTCGAAGGCACCGTGACCAGGCAGCTGAGAAACGAGGTCGTGTAGCGGGCATCTGCGCCTGCGGCCGTACATTACAGGAGTGTGATCCCGTGGCTACTCTGCCGACAGATCCCAGTAGTCTGCGTGCTCTTGCTTCTCGGTGGGCTTTTCCAGCTTCTTCCACTCCTTGAATGAGCGCACGTACAGCTTTACGTTGTGTACCTGTGCGGACTTTAGGGCATAGTACGCAAGGCCAGAGAGGGTGCCCACGCTTCCGCAGTACGTTATGATCTCGCCGCCCTTGCGGATGCCGCGGTTCTCAAGCAGCCTCCCCATCTCCGACGGGGATCTGAGAATCTTGTTGTCAGACGCCAGAGTCCGGTACGGGATGTTTACGGCGCCTGGTATGTGCTGCTCAAGGTAGTTCAGGCGCTCCCTGTTGTCAAGCAGCGTGACGCCGTCACGGCCCTTTGCCTGCTCCAGGTAGTCTGACGTTGCCAGTATGCTGGGGTTCAGATTTATCGAGTGCGTTCCTGGCCGGATCTCCGGGGTGCCGCTCTCGCTCCCAAGTCCTAGGGCCTTCCACCCGCCGTACGTCGTATCCAGCAGGGAGACGCTGCCGTGCCCCAGATACTCCAGGGTCCACGCCATCCGGGACGCCAAGGCGCCAAAGGTGTCATCGTATACCGCCACTGCAGTCTCGTCGCCAATTCCAATGTGCCCCACAAGCTCCGCCACGCGCCCGGGGGAGTCGTCCTTGAGCAGGCTGGCAAGCGGGAGGTTTACGGCGCCCGGGATGTGATCCCGCAGGTACTCGTCCCTCTTTCTTACGTCCACCACCCGGACGCTCCTGTCACGGATCTCAGAGTCTAGCGAGTCTGCGTCTACCGTGATGCGCCCGGCGGTCAAGCAGCACACTCACCCTTTCCGGTTCTTGTGTGATACGAGCCGTCGCTGCCAAAGTCGGCGTAAAAGTCCGCATCGTCCTTGATGTCAGGCGGAACCATGAACTCCTGCAGGAGTGACCTGATGTCGCCTACGGATCCAACTTCGGAGTCCTCGTTTCCGCTGACTATCCGGTGTATCCACGACTTGAGGCTGTCGCCTGGCTTTTTGTTCTGCCGAAAGACGTCGATTACCTTCAGTATGGACGGGATTACCCGCTTTGCGGGGACTCTTGCGCAGTGGACGCCCAGCATCGTGTTCCCGTCGGAGCGGCCTCCCAGGGACATCTGGTACACCGGGTACATGTTCCTGCCAACCCTGCCACCGCCACCATGGAATCCTATTGTGGCTATCTCGTGCTGTCCGCAGGAGTTGGGGCATCCGCTGATCTTTATGGTCGAGTCCCGGAGGTCATCGTCCCGATCCAGTCCGAGTTCCAGAAACTTTCTCTGAATCTCCTTTGCCAGCCTGTGGGAGTTTGTCAGCGCCAGGTTGCATGATGTGGTGCCAGAGCAGCCCACAGGCGTCGCCATGGTAAGGCCGCCGGACTTTGCAAGGCTGAACTCCCGCAGCCTAGAGTACACCGCCGCGAGATCGTCCTCGCGGATGTAGCGCACTACAATGTCCTGGCTGAAGCCGGCTCTGGCGGATCCCTCGGCGGAGTAGTCGCGGCAGACGCCTGCCAGCGTCCGCAGCTGGTTTGCCGTAATGTCACCCGCCTCCAGCGTAATGAATGCGGTGCGGAACCCATCCTGCTTCTGTTTGGTGGTGTTGGACTTGAGCCACCTTGCGAACCCTGCCGGCTCTGCCGTACTCTCGCCGGAGACCCGGACGGGGTTTGTCACCAGCGCCGGCTCCTCCGTCTGGAGGGTGGCAATGAGTGACTGCGTGGCCCTCACTATGGCCCGTTCCTTTAGTACCAGGTTCTGGAACCTGTCCCATCCCATCTCGTGAACCAGGTACCGCATCCTGTTTCGGGCCATGTTTTTCCTCTCTCCCAGCCGGTCAAAGATTCGAAGCACGGCCACCGACGTGTACAGCAGGTCCTCCTCCGGGGTAAACTCCTCTAGCAGGTGCCCCACAAACGACTTGTTTCCTAGGCCGCCACCAAGAAATATCTTGAATCCCCGCTGCTCTCCTGCATCGGTGCTCCGGATCTGGGGAAGCAGTCCCACGTCCACCATCCGGATCATGCCGTGCTCCTCGCAGCAGGTAAAGTTAAACTTGAACTTCCTTGGCAGGTTCTGGCACAGGGGGTTGCGCAGGAAGAACTTTGCGGCAGACACCGCGTATGGTGTGGCGTCAAAGGACTCTGCCGGGCATACGCCGGATACGGGGCTGCACATCACGTTTCTCACGGTGTTGCCGCATGCCTCGCGGGACGTCAGCCCGACCTCTGCCAGCTCCCTGATTATCTCCGATACGTCCTCCAGGATCACCCAGTGCAGCTGGACGTTCTCCCGGGTCGAGACGTGTGCGCTCCCGATCGAGTACGTCTCGCTGAGTCTGGCCAGCCGCTCCAGCTGCGCGGGGTGAACCTCACCGGCGGGCAGCTTTACCCTGACCATGGCATAGTCGCTGGTCATTCTCGTGCCGTAGGCGCCGTGTTGTAGGCGGTACCTGCGGAAGCTGTCCGCGTCGTACTTTCCTTGGCGGAAGAGCCTGACCGTTCTTGCAAAGTCCTCTGCCTCCTTCAGGCTACCCCACATGTTCCGTACAGGTGGATCACGATGCAGATGCTGCAAATCAGAGACTGTCAACTTGTATATTCCTTCTCGCGCAGATATAAATTTTTGATCCGCGTTGCGGCATGCGGTCAGCAGACTAGGCCGCCTCCGCCAGGTTAAGCGCAAAGCTGGTATGGGATGTGGGGGACTGGGCAGACCTGTGCCAAGTTTCCGCATTCTGCCGTATCTGCTATTGTCGCGCCTAGATCTTCACATAGAAACATTCGCGCCTGCATGGCCTGTTGCCGGTTTTGTCCCGTGCCGGTGCATGCTTTCATGCCATCCCTGGGCGCGTCCGGGCAGGCGCTTCGCCGGGCACCCTCAAACGGCCCTGCCTGTTCTGCACCGGCAGCCTGGCTACGGGGGGGGGGGCGGAACCGGCTGTACCAGATAGCAACACATGCAGGGCGAATAGTGGACTCCCGCGGTACGCCTCTTCTAGCGACTCCCAGAACAGCCTGATTGCAGCAGTGGCAATCAGCGCAGAGAGGATAATCTGAAGATGCCTGCCCCCAGCCTCTGGGACAGCCTGACTCCCAGCAGTCCGCCGCTAAATCCTCCGACCAGTAGATATGTGGCCTGGTAAAGATCAGGATGCCCGAGCAGTCCGTGCACCGCAAGGCCGACAAATGCTATGACCAGCAGGGCAGGCTGGGAGCTGATCGCGACCTCCTTCATCTTCATTCCCATGGCGAGTATCATGAACGGCACGATGACGACGCCTCCCCCGATTCCAAAAAAGCTGGATACGATTCCAGCGGAAATGCTGGCCATCGTCATCATGACTGGCATGAGCCGTGTGGATCTGCTGGCTCCCCCCTTTCATCTTGCCCCTGAACAGCATGTACGCGCTCACCGCAAGTATGCTGCCAAGCAGAATCTTGAAAAGGTCCGACTCGGCATGCTGCGCCAGAAGCGCTCCAAGCGCCGTGCCTGGAATCGACACGAGTCCTAGCTTTAATCCCAGCGAGTACTTGATCCTCCGCTTCAGTGCGTGGGTGACCGTGGCTCCGCTGAGGTTGCCGAATGTGCCAAAGAGGCTGTTGCTTGCAACCAGTGAGGGGGAAGTCCCAGAAACGTCAGGACGGGGGCTATCATGACTCCTCCACCAAAGCCCACCATGGATCCTGCGGCGCCTGCGCCAAACCCCAGCAGGATCAGCCACAGATCCTTAAACACGCGATTGGCTGTAACTGTCGCTATGTTTGCAGTTCGATCTTAGCCTTCCCTGTTGATTACGTTTTTTAATGGATGCCCGATCACCACATCTATGCAGTCTGTCGTTCTGACCGAGCTGGGAGTCATAGTCCTGCAGGATCAAAAGTGCATCAAGAGCTTTCCCTTTGACAGTCCGGCTGCTGACTATGTCAGGGCAAAGGACGGGGACGGCCCTGACGGGTTGGCCGGGTACATCGGGTCGTCTGGAGAGGACTTTAAGACTGACCGCGTTTCCATGTGCGACGCCCTGAAGAAGATATCCAATAACATACAGATGATGAGCGAGGCCGAGATCGAGGATATCCAGTCGTCAAAGCTTCAGATGCTGGTCGATGCCGGTTTTGCACAGAATCCCGGCGATGCCATGGACAGGCTGAGGGACTTTGCAGTGCAGCTGTCGTCCCTGAAGATCGCGCAGACATCAGAGAGCGCGGATCTGCATATAATCCAGGCAATCGGGGCGCTAGACGAGATAGACCGGGACATCAACATCAAGGGCGCCAGAGTGAGGGAGTGGTACGGGCTACACTTTCCAGAGCTGGAGAACACGGTAGACAGCATCAGCGGATACGCGCGCATAGCTGCGGCCGGGGGCAGAGGGGATCTCACTGCAGAGATCATAGAGGATGCAGGATTTCCCCCGGAGAAGGTCGAGATGCTCTCGGTGGTATCTGAGAACAGCAGGGGCGGCGACATATCAGATGAGAACCTGGCAATCGTGCAGGCGCTGGCATGCCAGGTCTTGGAGCTCTACAGGCTCCGAGCAAAGATCGAGGAGCGCGTCGAGTCTGCCATGGAGGAGATGGCTCCTAACGTTACCGCAGTGCTAGGCGCGGCAGTCGGGGCAAGAATACTTGCCAGGGCGGGCAGCCTGAAGAGGCTGGCCATGATGCCGTCAAGCACAATTCAGATACTGGGGGCAGAGAAGGCCCTCTTCAGATCAATGAAGTCAGGCTCGCAGCCGCCAAAGCACGGGTTACTGTTCCAGCATCACATGGTGCATGCGGCTCCACGGTGGCAGCGCGGAAAGATAGCCCGCACGGTTGCGGCAAAGGCCGCAATTGCGGCCAGAGTTGACCTGCACCAGGCAGGACTCAACGAGACCCTGCTGGAGAAGCTCAATGTAAGAATAAAGGAGATTGGTGAAAAGTTCGCAGAGCCTACGCCCAAGAAAAGTCCACCGCAGGACTCTGGCAGGCGCAGGGGGACTGACCGCGGAGACAAGGGAACATACCGTGGACGCAGGGATGCTGACCGCGGAGGCAGATATTCCGACCACGGGAGTAGGGGTACTAGCCGGGGAGGTAGGTACGCTGACCGCGGGAGCGGCGGTGCCGACCGCGGAAGCAGGTATGCCGACCGCAGCAGTAGGGGTGCCGACAGCGGAAGCAAGTACGCTGACCGCGGGAGCGGCGGTGCCGACCGCGGAAGCAGGTATGCCGACCGCGGCAGTAGGGGTGCCGACAGCGGAAGCAAGTACGCTGACCGCGGGAGCGGCGGTGCCGACCGCGGAAGCAGGTATGCCGACCGCGGCAGTAGGGGTGCCGACAGCGGAGGCAGGGATGCCGATCGCGGGCAGCGGTATGATTCCAGATCGCAGTACAGCCCCAGGCAGGACAGACCGGACGGCCCTGGCAAGAGGCGTGGGAACGGAAAGAAGCCCAGAAAGAGGTTTGACAAGCGGTAGCGAGGTTCTCCGGATTAGGTTCCAGGGATCCATGAGACTTGTCACTGAGAACCTGGTGCCCGGAAACCGGGTGTACAACGAGAAGCTGATCCTCCAGAAGGGCATCGAGTACAGAACTTGGGAGCCACACAGGAGCAAGCTTGCAGCGTCGCTCATGAACGGGCTGGAGGAGTTTCCATTCGTGGACGGAACTAGGGTTCTGTATCTGGGCGCGTCCACGGGAACAACGGTAAGCCACATCTCTGATATTGTCGGGCCTCGGGGCACGGTTTTTGCGGTGGAGCATGCCAGCAGGGTGGCCCGGGAACTGCTGGACAGGGTGGCCTCGCACCGGCGCAACGTGGTTCCCATAGTCCAAGACGCGCGGCATCCGCGGGAGTACTCGGGCATGTTCGGGGATGCCGATGTCGTGTACTCTGACATTGCGCAGCCGAACCAGACGGAGATCGCCCTGGCAAACTGTGACGCATACCTCAAGCGCGGCGGCATGCTCCTGCTGGTAATCAAGAGCAGAAGCATAGACTCGATCGCTTCGTCTGAGAGTGTTGTAAGGCGAGAGACGGCAAAGCTGCATGAGGGGTTTGAGGTGCTGCAGACCATCGATCTGGAGCCCTACGACAGACACCACGCCATGATCACAGCAAGGCGCCTCTAGAAACCCATGAGGCGCTTGACCGGCTTCCAGCTTGCCCTGACAAACCCGGGAACCTCGTTGTTCTTGGCTATGTATTCCCGCACAAACCTGACGGTCTTTGCATCTGACGGGTAGCCGCTTCCCAGGTCGTGTCTCCTTCGCAGCCTGGCAATGGATCTGTCACGGGCAACCTTGGCTAGGATCGACGCGGCAGACACCACGACAAAACGACTGTCGGCGCGGTGGTACGAGTGCACCATGCTGTTGCGCGACAGGCGCGACACCTCGTTGCCGAACCGCTCTGTGTTGACATCGCATGAGTCCACGTAGGACGGGTTGGGTCCCAGCCTTGCTATTACCATGGCCATGTATTTTGCCTCCAGGTGGTTCAGCTGGTGCTTTGAGACGCTCCGGTCTATGGTGCTGGGCCGGATCCTTGCAATGCAGTAGTCCTCGGCCGACTCGATGATCTTCGGGTACAGCTCCTCGCGTCTCTTGGGACTGAGCCTTTTGGAGTCCCTTACGCCAAGATCCGACAGTGTGTGCAGCATGGAGCGCCTGATCGAGACGCCGGCGATGACCAGCGGCCCCAGCATTGAGCCCCTGCCTGCATCATCCACTCCTGAGACTATCACACAGCGACTCTGCGTGATACGATATTAAACAGTTTTTTCGCCGCATGCCTGGAACCGACGCGCCGTCTACTGTCCCATCCTGTCGAATAGTCCGCTCAGGCCGGCCTGTGCGTCTACGTTTTTGGGGTCGATCCTAAGCGCGCTCCTAAAGCACACAGCGGCGTCCGCGTACTTTTTCATCCCGTCAAGGGACATGCCCTTGCCCGCATACGCATGCGCGTACCCGGGTTCAATCTCGATTGTGTACTCAAAGCACACCATGGCTGCCCTGTGCCTTCCCAGACCGAGAAGGGACATGCCCTTGCCGCAGCGCGCATCAGGGTCCATGCTGTTGGCAGCAAGTGCACGATCAAAGCACTTCATCGCATCCTTGTACCTTCCCTCGGCGTTGAGGGTTCTGCCATTGAGGACATGCTCACTCATGTTCCTGCCAGCAGTCGCCTGCTTCTGGCCATATCTCCACGCATCCTCGTTCCTGCCTATGTGTGAGGCAACGTGCTTTCTGCGCTCGAGCAGATCATCGTTTCCTGGATCCAGCTCAAGCGCCGCATCAAGGCTTGCCAGCGCATCCCCGTACCTGCCCATCTCGTGAAGCAACTCGCCCCTTACGCTGTGTGCATGGGTGTTTTCAGGATCCAGCTCAAGCGCCGCATCAAGGCTTGCCAGCGCATCCCCGTACCTGCCCGTCTCGTGAAGCAACTCGCCCCTTACGCTGTGTGCATGGGTGTTTTCAGGATCCAGCTCAAGCGCCGCATCAAGGCTTGCCAGCGCATCCCCGTATCTGCGCATATCCGCGAGGGACGTCCCCCGGTGCATGTGTGCTATCGGGTGCTTGGGATCCAGCGCAAGCGCCGCATCAAAGCTTGCCAGCGCATCCCCGTGTCTGCGTATGCTCTCGAGGCACAACCCCCGACATATGTGCATATCTGCATCATTCGAATTCGCCTCAAGCGCCGCATCAAAGCTTGCCAGCGCATCCCTGTACCTGCCCATCTCGTAGAGCACCATGCCCCTTTCCTTGCGCGCTCGGACGCTTTTGGGATCCAGCGCAAGCGCCGCATCAAGGCTTGCCAGCGCGTCCTCGTACATTTTCATGCCAAAGAGGCACTCACCGCGATTGCTGTGCATGACTTCATTATCGGGATCCAGCTCAAGCGCCGCATCAAAGCTTGCCAGCGCATCCTCGTACATTTTCATGCCAAAGAGGCACTCACCGCGATTGCTGTGCATGACTTCATTATCGGGATCCAGCTCAAGCGCCGCATCAAAGCTTGCCAGCGCATCCTCGTACCTGCCCATCTCGCTGAGCACTACGCCCCTTTCGTTGTGTATGTGTGGGTGCTTGGGATCCAGCTCAAGCGCCGCATCAAGGCTTGCCAGCGCGTCCTCGTACATTTTCATGCCAAAGAGGCACTCACCGCGATTGCTGTGCATGACTTCATTATCGGGATCCAGCTCAAGCGCCGCATCAAAGCTTGCCAGCGCATCCTCGTACCTGCCCATCTTGCTGAGCGCTATGCCCCTTTCGTTGTGTATGTGTGGGTGCTTGGGATCCAGCTCAAGCGCCGCATCAAAGCTTGCCAGCGCATCCCCGTGCCTGCCCATCTCGCGGAGCGTTATGCCCCTTTCGCCGTGTATATAGGAATACTCGGGATCCAGCTCAAGCGCCGCATCAAAGCTTGCCAGCGCATCCCCATGCCTGCCCATCTCGTGCAGCACCTCGCCTTTTTCGCCGTGTATATAGGAATACTCGGGATCCAGCTCAAGCGCCGCATCAAAGCTTGCCAGCGCATCCCCGTACCTGCCCATCTCGTGCAGCACCTCGCCTTTTTCGCCGTGCACGTGGGCGTATTCGGGATCCAGCTCAAGCGCCGCATCAAAGCTTGCCAGCGCATCCCCATGCCTGCCCATCTCGTGCAGCACCTCTCCCTTTTCCTTGAGCACATGGGCATTTTCGGGCTCCAGCTCAAGCGCCGCATCAAAGCTTGCCAGCGCATCCCCATGCCTGCCCATCTCGTGCAGCACCTCTCCCTTTTCCTTGAGCACATGGGCATTTTCGGGCTCCAGCTCAAGCGCCGCATCAAAGCTTGCCAGCGCATCCCCATGCCTGCCCATCTCGTGCAGCACCTCTCCCTTTTCCTTGAGCACATGGGCATTTTCGGGCTCCAGCTCAAGCGCCGCATCAAAGCTTGCCAGCGCTCCCTTGTTTCTTCCCATCCGACTAAGAGCCACGGCTCTACAGTAGTGCGCGTCTACATGCTTCGGATCCAGCGCAAGCGCCGCATCAAAGCTTGCCAGCGCCTTACCGTGCCTTTCTAGGCCAAGGAATGACCGGCCAAGAAGGTTGTGGACGTCTGCCTGCCCTGGATCGATTGCAATCATTTCGTTGAACATTTTTGCCGCATCCTTGTACCTTTCTAGGTTGAGAAAGGCCACGCCGGCTGCACGGCGTGCCCACAGGCCACTGGGATCTACCTCGTGACTCAATCCACACCAGTCCTGCCGTGTATCCTTTGATGCGCCATTGCATGCCTTCTGGCATGTGGGATCCATTCGCGCAGGATTCCTGTGGGATGCATAGTCCCTAGACGGTCTTGCATGTGCGCAAGAGTTGCATGTCGGCGGTTAAATTTTTAGCGGTGGTGCGCAGGTGCGTTTGCCTTCGGGAGCTGTGCCAGTAGCTCCTTCCACATAAACGTGACAGGGGGCAGGGATGCACCTCTCGCGTCTGGTGTCGTGGCCGGATCGGGCGCGATATCAGGATAGCAATATAGGTGCAGTTGAGCCCCGTGATGTGATTGCGGCGGTTTGGTACTGATGTGGAGGTGCTCACGGAGGGCGCCACGAAGATTCTGGTTCCGTCGGCCTCCCTGAGCCAGGCGGTGCCCCCACGGCGGCCTGCATTCTTCAACCCCAGGGCGAGGCTGAACCGGGACTTTGCCGTCATCGCCTACTCTGCATTTCTGAGCGGCTTTGAGGGGTCAGGGGTGTTTCTTGACGGCCTTGCGGGTTTGGGAGCAAGGGGACTGCGGGTTGCAAAGGAGGTACCATCGATCAAAAGGGTGGTGGCAAACGACGCAAATCCGGATGCCCTGAAGCTGGCGCAAGAGTCTGCCGGAATGAACGGGCTGGACAACTTTGAGGTGTCCGAGGACGAGGCCTGCAGATTCCTCTCCGACTTTTCAAGAAGGGGAGACAGGGGCGCCATCGTGGACATAGATCCATTTGGCTCCCCTGCTGGGTTCATCGACTGCGGCATCAGGGCCACTACGCACGGCGGCGTCCTCTCTGTTACCGCCACCGACCTGCAGGTTCTCGGCGGACTCTTCCAAGACACATGCAGAAGAAGGTACGGCGGCAGCACGATCAAGACAGTGTACTCTGACGAGCTGGCATTGAGGCTGGTGCTGGGATGCATCAGGGCCATCGCGGGCAGGCTTGACATAGAGGTTCAGCCGCTCTTCGTGCACTCGGATCAGCACTACTACCGGGCCTATGTGAGGGTGCTGAGCCGCCGGGATGTGACCGGGAACCTCGGATGCATCTTTCACTGCTGCTGCGGCAACAGGGGGGTGTCGGGGCCAGATGCGCAGGCCTGCCCCCGTTGCGGCTCGACAGTCGCGCTGGCCGGACCGCTGTGGCTGGGGCGCCTCTTTGAGAGGGGGTTTGTAGAGGGGATGCTCCTGGAGGCAGGCAGGCATGCGGTAGACAGAAGGTGCACGGGCATACTTGAGAAGTGCATTCTGGAGTCGGAGATGCCGCCCACATACTATACCCTGGACGAGGTCGCCTCAAGAATGGGCAGATCCCCACCGAAGCTTCAGAGGGCCATGGAGCGGCTGAGGGAGAACGGCTTCAGATCAAGCCCCACTGCATTTGAGCCCACGGGATTCAGAACCGATGCGGGGATAGGCGACATCGAAGAGTCGTTTGGCTAGTGCCGGTACCCGAGGCAGACGTAGTACACCTCGCTGCTTGCCTTTCTGCTTGCAGGCGGTTTTGTGGTGTGGATTTTGATAAATCGCCTCTTGAGCCAATCCCGAAACTCGTTGGAGTACTCGCCGTCAAACACCTTAAAGATGGCGTTGCCCTTGTAGGCCAGCACCTGCAGCATGATCTTGGCTGCGTCATGGTTTAGCGAGATCTGCCTGGCGTGATCCAGAGGCCAGTTCCCAATTACCTGCGGCGAGAGATCGCATATCACGGCGTTTACCTTGCGCCCAAAATGTTCCATCACCTCCTCCGCGATGGATCCGTCGCAGATGTCGCCGCGGTGCAGGTGCGCGTTTTCTATATCGTCCACGTACGCTGTATCGATTCCCATGACCTTGCCCTTGTTTCCGGCCAGCTGCACTGCCACCTGCGTCCAGCCACCGGGAGCGCATCCCAGATCCAGCACGTAGAACCCCGGCCCGATGATCCTGTACGACTTGTGCAGCTCCTTCAGCTTGTATGCCGACCGGCTCCGGTATCCCTGCTGGCGCGCCATCTTCCGGTACTGGTCCCTTCTCGCATCTGCGGGTTTCATTTTGTTCTTTTTGTCCTTCGCATGTCGATCATGACCCAGTCCTCGATCAGGCTGCAGGTTCTCGGACTCACCTCGCCGTCAATGGAGCACCTCTGCTCCACGGGGCAGTTGAGGCACGGCGCGTTCACTATCGACTCCGTACTGATTGGCGTCTTCTTTAGGATCAGCTTGTAGGTCCACCTGCCCTTCTCGATGATCTTCTCCCGTATGACTATGCCACGGCGCTCCATTCTGAGTGCGAGCCTCGAGCCGTCACGGCTGGAGATCTTTAACCTCTTCCAGAGCAGGTTTTGAAGCATTCCGTCGGTCTGGGAGCGGATGATTATGTCGCAGACCTTGTTTGTAAGCCTCTCCATGTCCACCTTTTCAATTTGAAAGTTCTCAATCTCATCCGACGAGAGCTCCTCCTCGAGCTGCTCCTCTAGTGTTCTTTCCTCCTTTTTTGCTGGTTTTTGTGTACTTGCTTTTTTAGCCGGCTTTTTTGCCGGCTTGGGTTTTGTGGACTTTGTACCTGCCTTTGGCTTTGCAGCTTTTTTAGCCGGCTTGGCCTTTGGCTTTGCAGCTTTTTTAGCCGGCTTGGCTTTGGGTTTCTCCGGTTCTGACTCTACCTTGGGGGCTGCTGGCTTGGCCTTTGGCCTTGCGGCTTTTTTGGCCGGCTTTTTTGCCGGTTTGGAAGCTGCTGGCTTTGGCGCGGGTGTCATGGGTTCTGGTTTAGGAGCTACAGGTTCGGGCGTATCGGCCTTTGGCTTGGGTGCTGTGGTTTTAGCTTGCCTCTTTTTTGTTTTTTTGGCAGGCGGCGGAGCTGCAGCGGCCTTGTGTATATCCTCAGATGGGGCATCCCCTTCCATGTTTGACTCATCTGCTTCGGCGCTTGCATTAGGTTCCTCTGCGGTTCCTGTTTTATCTGTCAAAGCAATCACACCATAAAATCACATCTGAGTAATTAATATTGCCAATATATAGCATACTTTTCGCGCATTCCATTAAATTCGGGGTAATATACGTGCTGTATCCACTGCGGGAATCCCGCCTCCGTGGATCGCTCCTCCATAGTCATCAGCAGGCTGGCACCTGTAAGAGACCAGTCGGCAGCTACCCTGCACCTCCTGGTTGTGGGCAGGCATCACACATGCGCCTGCCGCCAGCCGGGCTCCACATCAGCTACCGGCACCAAGACATAGGCAGGCTGTGACGTGCCGTACCGGTCATCTAGATCAGCTACCCTAATCGGCGGTGTGTCCGCAGCTACCGCATCCTCCACACCGGAATGCTCAAGAAATGGCAGCATGTCAAGCTCCCGACCGGGCTCCTCTAGAACCTGTGCAATGACGATGAAGCCGAAGATAACCGATGCGGCCGCCGGGATCAGGAACACCATGTATGCTGTGCCTTGAACCACGGGCTTCTGCGCCTCCTGTTCCAATATATCTATTGTCAAGCGGCGCCGTGCAAGACTAGTCTCCTTTGGGCAGACAGCAAGAGAACAGAGATGTGATTCGTAATTAGCACGCAGGCACATTAGAGCACGATCTTTGGCATAATCATACGAAAGTTGCATGCTTTGGAGCACACATCTGTAAGATTATGGGCATCGAAGGCCCGATTCTTAATTGCGGATCATGTCTCAGGTTCCTGCGCTTGCACCCGTGACGGTACTCTGCCGGTATGGTGTCTGTTGCAGTTAAAATTCATTGCAGGATGCCGCTTATGCTAAACCTGATCGAATAAGTTAAAATCTAGTTGACTATACACAGTCATAGAATGAGACTTCGAAGGTTTCGTGTCAGGGCATACCGCTGCATTCATGACTCGGGAATGATAACCGTGGGCGACTTGGCGGCGTTCGTAGGCAGAAACGAGAGCGGCAAGACCACGATCCTACAGGCGCTGACCCTTCTAAACAAGGACGAGAAGCTATCCGATCTTGACCTTTGTGATGAGATGTTCGACGAGCTCAAGCAAGAGATCAGAATTGTGGAGGGTGAGTTTGAGCTCAGTGACAACGAGACCGGCCTGATCAGGGAACACTTTCCAAACCTGCCCGAGCTGCAGAGGATAAAGATCTACCACACCAATACTAGTGATGCGACAGAGTATGACTTTGGCGACTACAGGATCGGTGACACGAAGAGGAGCAGCGTTAACGCGTGGGAGAACTTTAGGGCAAGCATCTTTGGCTTCCTTGACACCATACCCGGCCACATCGGGGTTCGGCTTGATACGAGGATCTTTGACGGCCCCATTCCGGCGCAGCAGGAGGTGTTTGACCGCCAGATGGCAGACTTTGACGCCCAGTTCCGTGCAATTGCGTCAGAGGAGCCACAGGTTGTGCATGAGTGGGAGAAGATCTATGCCAGCCCGGAAGGCCGGTACGAAAACCTCATCCTGGGAACCTCAGACAGACAGGTTCTAGAGCGCTTTATCGGGACCAACCTCCATCCAAAGTTTGTATACTTTTCTGAATACAAGAAGATCTACGGCAACATCAACCTCAACGAGTACCTCAAGGAGTCAAAGGGCGAGAGAAGGATGGGGATCGAGTACGTGGAGGAGTTTGACAAGGCCGAGACTGTGAGAAACCTGTTCTACCTTGCCGAGCTGGATGTGGAGGAGATGGAGACCATGCATGACAGCCCCTCGAGGCTGATCAAGTTTCTCAACACCGCGAGTAACAGGCTGACCCGCCGACTGAATCCCGTGTGGAAGGGCGACCCAATCCGCGTTGATCTCAGGTATCAGCCCGGGAACATAATGAGCGTTGTAATATCGGATGTCCACGGGGACGGGACCATAACCAATACTGGACTGCTGAACAGAAGGGCAGAGGGCTTCAAGTGGACATTCTCGTTTATTGTAAACTTTGCAGCAGAGACGCAGAGAGCCGAGCTCAAGGAGGCAATACTCCTCCTGGACGAGCCCGCAAGAAACCTGCACCCGACCCAGCAACGGGGAATCTCGGACCTGCTCAAGGCACTGGCCGGTTCCAACCAGGTGCTCTACGCTACACACTCGCCGTACATGATATTTGACTATACGCCGGGAAACCTGCTGGTGGTGGAGCTGGACAGAAGAAAGCACCTCAGCCGGATCTTTTACGACTACTGGAATGCCAAAGACAAGACCCTGGTGCCAATCCTCTACGGCCTGTCCAGGGGTCTGGTCCAGTCGATCATGGATAGCAGCATCGGATCCAACTCCCGGCCCGTAATCATAGTGGAGACCATGAGGGACAGCATGTACCTGAACGCCTTTGACAAACTCGTTCAGGATCCGAACATCTCCATGAATCCGCTGAACATAGTGCCGGCGTTTGACAAAAACTCGGTGCTTCCGTTGGCCATATTCTACCGGAATCACAGATACCGCACGTTCGTACTGCTGGACAACAGCGAGGAGTCAAAGCATATATCTACCAGGCTTGCCGCAAACAAATTCTTCCCGGAGCAGATCATATTCTTTGAGAAGGACGGCCAGCCGGCCCAATCCATAGAGGACTACATGGCGACCGAGGACTACGTTTATGCGGTCAATCAAACCTACGGCGTCAAGCTCAGGTACGAGGGATACGTCGGCCTCACTGAAGAGGCGGTATTGGAGAAGACGCACCCCGGCATTGTCGAGAATCTTGGCGCCATATGGTCCGAGCACAGCGCGGCCGAGTGGGGCAGGTTCGACAGCGAGGAGATCGCAAGGTACATCTGCGACAAGATTCTTCTTGAAGAGACCGAGTTTCTCTCCGACAGCACCAAAGACAACTTCAGGCACCTGTACCGGCTGATTATGGAGCGAATCAGGCAGTATCAGAATATGACCGCGGCAGAGAGATCAACGCGTTTGGACTACAGCTATGGCAACGTCAGGACGGGTATGTAGGGGTATGCCCACGTGCGCCATGATGTGTAATTCTACTCTGGAGCGTGCAGGGGAGTGATGCACATGCGTTTCTCTGTGGTGACATCCGCCTTGGTTGTGCTACTGGCATCCGGACTGTTCCTTGCCGGCGCCGCCGCGCAGTCGTCGATCACGGTGCAGAGCACCGGCCTGGGCATGAACAACCTCATCGAGTTTGATAACGCGGGGGCCGACGATATCTCAACGATCAGAATGTGGCTGTCCGGCGGAGCCAGCTTTACGTCCTTTAAGACGGAGGGCGGCTGGTCCGGTGAGAAGAACAGCGTGGGCGTGTTGGTGTTCACGGCAGACACCCCGCTCCAGGCGGGCGAGTCCGTAAGGTTTGCCGTCTATACCGATGTCGAAGGTCCCTCGGTAAACTGGAAGGCAGTTGATGCGGACGGCAACGACATAGCGTCGGGACTGGAGAGAGTGCAGGGCCCGTCTGCCCCACCGACCACGCAGACCCCACCGACCACGCAGACCCCACCGACCACGCAGACCCCACCGACCACGCAGACCCCACCGCCAAGTGCCATAACATCCACACTCAGATCGACCCCGTCAGATCCCGGCATCGGATCCTCCGTCAGGATCATCGGCGAAGACTTTGTCGCCGGCCAGAGCC
The DNA here is from genome assembly GCA_965206845.1 of Cenarchaeum sp. GTDB lineage: Archaea > Thermoproteota > Nitrososphaeria > Nitrososphaerales > Nitrosopumilaceae > CAYGAM01. Next base: position 1,484,669 of record OZ242221.1, read on the forward strand.
TTGAGGTATTCTTGGACGGCGTAAAGCTTGGCTCCTCATTTGAGAGCGGCGCCGACGGGGACTTTGTAATTACCAGAACGGTTCCCGCATCCGAGTCTGCAGGCAGCGCCACGCTCGTTATCAGGGGTGACCAAGTCGATCTGGCAGACTCCGCAATCACAATCACTGACACAAAGAGGCCCGAATCAAGACCGGTACAAAGCGTTGCAGTGGCGCGGCTGATGGTAAACCAGGTTCCGGCATCGGTGGAGCAGGGTGACGCAATCTCGGTCTCTGGAACCGGGGAGCCTGGGGCGTGGGTCAAATACGACCTCGCAGGTGACGACGGCAGCCTGCTGACCACGGGAGTGGAGAACATAGACTCGGCCGGATCCTGGAGGTTGGAGACGGTCATTCCGCACCAGGCATCGGCCGGTGGGTACTCCTTGGACGCGACCGACGGCAGGACAGACCTCACACGAAATCTGAAGATCGTCTCGGTCCTGATGATAGAGATTGAGCCGACCAAGGATCGGTTCTCGCCAGGCCAGAACATCACGTTTACAGGCACCGTGGATGCCAACCGGTCGGTGGACGCAATCCTGGTGGATTCCCGAGGCACGGAGGTCATGCACAGAACCATCCAGGCAGACAAAAACGGTGCCATATCATTCGGGTATACCACCAGGTCCAACAATCCGACGGGAACCTACACCCTGATCATCATGCAGGACTCCGCTGTGGCGACGACCATTGTGGGCCTCGGGGAGAACCCGACAAGCAGGGCAATCGTGGTGCTTGATGCGGTAAGCTATAGATCCAGCGACACGCTCACGGCGCTCATCATCGGAGAACCGGGCTCGATTGTGTCACTGGCGGTCTTTGATGATGTCAACGACCAGTCCAGAGATATCGGCCAGGGCAGAAACCAACCAGACCCGACCGTCAATATCGGCCCCGGCGGTACTGCAAAGTACACGCTGAGTCTGAACAGGTTCAACACCGGAGAGTATGAAGTCGTGGTGAGATGGGCTAACCAGGAGCACGGGGACAAGTTTGTGGTAGATCCGCGAACGCCCACAGAGCTTACCGTCAATGTTCGCAACAAGCCCTACACATTCGGCGAGGATATCCTGGTCAGGGTGAACACGAATGTAGCGTATGCCGCAATTACTCTAAAGCTCACTGATCCCGACGGCAACGTGGTGACAGATCTGGAAACATTCACAGACAGAAACGATGGCAGCACCACGCTGCTACGCATCCCAACGGGCGCGCAGGAGGGCCAGTGGAAGCTGGTGGTAAAGGGCGGCTCGCAGACCGACACCAAGAGCATACAGGTGGTTGAGGAAGTGCGCGAGGGGCTCCATGTCGAGTTCGTTGAGTGCCAGAGCGGCATTCTATTCTTCCAAGGCTCCGGTGCGGGCCGCGGCGTGTCTGACGATATTACAGCAGTGGCAACGGACAGCGACGGCAATGAAATCGCCCGTTCCACCACCACTTATCTGAGCGACGGCACGTTCCAGATCCCCCTACCGGGTGAGAACTTTGAATCCGGAGACTACACGTTAGAAGTCAACGATGGCCGAAATAAGGCATCGACCACGTTTAACTCGTCTTGTTAGCTGCGACAAGGATGGCTTGCCTTGTTGCCTGACGGCCTAGGTGTTATGTGGGCCAAGTCTACCGCATGACATGAATGCCGTCAGAATCAATCATGCCGGTGGCCTGCGGCCGGCAGCCGAGCTCTGCGTGCATGCTGGCGCCGTGTAACGGCTCAACCTGGGGAACCCGTCCTGCCAGACGACAATGGATGCTTACAGGGCCGGCGTATGCCGGCTGGATGTGGCCAGCAGGAACCACAGCCAGGATCGGCACGCACGGAAAGGATCGTACGGATATGGAATAATTTTTATCCGCTTGCATTTGCGTTCCGTTTGTTGAACCTGAAGGGCCTGATAGACGAGTTTCCCGACTTTCCAAAGAAGGGGGTCCTGTTCAGGGATTTTGGCCCCGTTCTCCGGGATCCCGAGGCGCTGGAGTCGCTGGCAGACGGGCTGTCGGCACACTTTTCTCCCGATGACGTGGATCTCTTTGCGGGCATCGAGTCGCGGGGATTCATACTTGCATGCGCCATGGCGCTCAAGCACAAAAAGGGCATGGTTCTTGTGCGCAAGACAGGAAAGCTGCCCGGGAAAACGGCCAAGGCATCATACACGGTTGAGTACGGCCAGGACACCATGGAGATTCAGAGACACGCAATAGCCAGGGGCCAGCGCGTGATGATCTGTGACGACCTCCTGGCAACGGGGGGAACCGCGGCCGCCGCTGCCAGCCTGGTGGAGGAGGTGGGCGGCAGTGTAGCGGGATTTCTGTTCATTATCGAGCTTGCCGGACTTGGGGGCGCAGAGAGGATCAAGGGATACTGCCACGAGTCGCTGGTGGAGTACCGGGCGGAGGAATGAACCGGAGGCGCGGGACATGACCGTCCCTGATGCAGACAGGGCCGAGGTGGCAGTCTTTGGCGGCACGGGAATGTACGACTCGGGGCTGCTGGAGGACGCAAGGGAGATCAACGTAAAGACGCCCTACGGGGAGACATCAGACTCGATAACCACGGGCGTGTTCCGGGGGCGCAGGGTAGCGTTCATGCCCAGGCATGGAAGACGCCACACCATACCGCCGCACCTGATCAACTTCCGGGCAAACATATGGGCGTTCCGGGAGATGGGTGTAAAGAGAATAATCTCGCCGTCCGCGGTGGGCAGCCTCAGGGAAGGCATAGCCCCCGGGGACTTTGTGATTCCCTCGCAGTTTCTGGACTTTACAAAGTCCAGGAAGGGCTCGTTCTCCGAGAACGGCAGGGTGATCCACATCTCAGTGGCGGATCCCTTCTGTCCCCAGCTGCAGGATGTGGTGCTCGGGGCAGCGCAGGGCAGCGGCGTCAGGGTTCACCGGGACACCACGTACGTCTGCATCGAGGGGCCGCGGTTCTCCACCCGGGCGGAGTCTAGGTTCTTTCGCGGCACGGGGGCCGACGTAATCGGCATGACCCTGGTTCCCGAGTGCCAGCTGGCAAGGGAGGCCCAGATGTGCTACGCATCCATCTCTGCCGTGACAGACTATGACGTCTGGGCCGACAGGCCGGTGACCGCCAGGGATGTCCAAGATACGCTGGCAGGCAACGTGGAGAGCATAAAGAGGATCCTCACAAGGGCGATAGGTGACATCCCCGCAGAGAGGTCGTGCCGCTGCGAGGCGGCCCTCTCCGAGGCCGAGTTCTCTGCGTAGCGCGCGGCCGCCCAGTCAGGTCCCGTCGACAAACGAGTTTTTTGTGATGTTGTCGGGGATTGTGAGGTCGCCTTGCAGGAGGCTCCGCTGCAGCACCAGTATGATCTCCTCTGGGTCGTGGCCCAGGCCGGCCAGCTGCTTCTGCGTGGCCCTGGATATCTTTGCTCCCACGTTCTGGCCGCCGATGCGCCCAAACGCGATTGCCGTAAACCGGAACGTGTGCTCGCCTACGGTGAACCTCCCGGTTATCTTGGCTGCCATCTGGCTGCCGCGGACGCTGTTTATGTGCACCTTGAGGTTCAACCGGATATCTCAACTGCCCGGTTTACGTTGTCATCGACAAGAAAGCTCCAGTGGTGGTCGTCCTTTACTGCATAGTCCTCCACGTCCAGGGAGATTACCCTCTCGCCCAGGCACTCGTGCCTTGCCGGCGCGTCACGCTTTAGCCGGGCCAGCCGCCACCGATCCCTGTCCTTTTGCAGCCTGCAGACGGTTACGGCCCACTTCTCATCGGGCTCGATCTTGGGCATGCCGACTATGTCGGCGATGGCCTCTATTCCCAGCTGCTTCTCCTCGCAGAACTTCTTCCTACATGCCCCGCAGCGCCATACGTCTACTGACCCGATGGTCCTCTCGTCTATGTTGATGTTGATCACGCCAAAGTACACCGGCTGGTGCTTGCAGGACTCTGTATCTGCCATCATCTACTCCCCACCTGCCCGACCTTATTTATTCTTGCAGAGTCGTAGTGCCGCTCCAGGACCACGCCGATGCCGTCCACTGCCTTGTTGCGCCCGAACTTCAGGCCCTTCTGCATGCACATCCTCCTGTACATGTTGACCGCGGTAAAGCGCGGGTGCATGGCCTCAAACTCGGTGGCCGACATGGCGATAAAGGCGCCCAGCTGCACCATCCTCTCACACAGCCTGATGCACTCGGCCTCGGGCAGGCCCATCCGTTCCGAGATCTTCCCTGCCGGCATCGGACCCTCCACCGTAATCAGCAGGTACAGTCCGGCCTCTTGCGGGTCAAGCCCCACCTCTGAGATCAGCACCTGTCTGATCTGCTGCAGGCCGGCAGGTCCGGTCATGCCTTGGCGCCGCCGACAAAGAACTTTTTGATGATCTTCAGCGAGAGTACCATGCTCACAAAGTGCACGGCGGCGCCTATTATGGCCGCCTGTATCAGGTCTCCAAGCACCAGCCATCCGACGAAAAAGGCCGCAAGGGACGGCGCCGTGATTACCATCGCAATTACCGTTCCCCGGATGATGATCTTTCTCCTTGTAATGCCGGGGGTTTTGTCGGTCAACGGTATACTTGCGTCACGTGCAGGTAATAAAAACCAAATATGCCAGATGCGGCCGCCGGGACAGGCACCGCACATTCTCTTTCATTGGGTTCTGCGGCCGGCCGGATCACAGGCTGCGCGCCTGGACTGCCAGGAGCAGGATGTGGCTGCCTACCGCAGGCCCAGACCCGCCCGGAACTCCTCGCTCCACTTGGTGTAGGCGCGAATCATCTCGGCCGAGACGCTGGGCTTCCTTCCAGTCATGATCTCCCTAAAGTCGTTCATGTTGAGGTCCCTTGGCTGGGGCGCCTCCCCGCAGTCGACATCGTTCTGGTAGTTGGGTGAGTTGAACAGCTCGTGCACCGTCTTTAGCTGCGCCGACTGGCACACGTCCTTGATGTCGCTGGCGCTGTACCCCTCAAAGAGCCTTGCCAGAATCTGGGCCTTCACCCTCAGGTCCTTTTTTAGCGGTGACGTGTACATCTCAAACAGGTTCTGCCTTGCCTCCAGCGTGGGCAGCTGGACGTAGATTCTCTGCTGGAACCTCCTGAGGAACGGCCAGTCGAGGCTCCAAGGCTTGTTCGTCGCGCCGATAACGTACATCTTCAGATCCTTGCCCTTGTCGTTGACGCCGTCCATCTCGGCTAGGACCTGGTTCTTTATCCTGGTCTCGCCCCCCACCTCGGAGCTGCGCGATCCCAGCAGCGAGTCGATCTCGTCTATGAATATGATTACGGGCTTGCCCTCCTTCTCGGTGTATGCACGCGCCATGCCAAACAGCTTTGCGACGTTCTTTTCTGCCTCGCCAAGCCACTTGCTCATCATCGAGGCCGCGTCCACATTGATAAAGTAGCCGTCAATCTCACTGGCAGTAGCCGCGGCAAGTATGGTCTTGCCGCATCCGGGCGGGCCGTACAGAAGCAGTCCGCGCGGCCACCCCAGCGGAAACAGATCCGGCCTCTTGGTGGGATACACGATGGACACCCTCAGCGCATTCTTGACGTCGTCCAGGCCAACCACCTCATTCCAGCTGACGTTGGGCTTTTCCTTCATTACCAGCTCGTCAAAGTCGTTGGCGCCCCGCTGCTTGCTTATTGATCTCTTCTGCTCCTCTGGCGACGCATTGGGATCGGCCACCGGCTCGACGCCGTGGGCCTTTTGCAGCATCTTGATTCTGTCCTGGTACGACACGGTGCGCCCCCTGTAGAGCGAGTTCAGCCTGCTGGACGGGTACAGCCGTATCAGCTTTACAAGGGCGTCTATTGCCTTTTGGTAGTTTGTGATTGCCATGCCCCGCGCCCCCTGGGAGTCAAACCGTATGGCGGTGGACGCGTGCTTGCTTGCCATATTTTCCAATTCCTGCGGTGCCTGACTCATTCTAACTAACCTTCAACCACTGCTGTAAAATTTTATTGGTATTATGGAGTGTATACAGGTATAGAAGATTTTGTCAAATTATTTCCACCATCCTCTGCCCTGCTGCCTGCATCCACCGAGTAGTCGTTGATGACCCGGGACCGCAGATCCTTGATGTCATCCACGGCCCTCTTGACCGACAGCATCATCTCCATCACCTCGTCGTCAATCTCGTCCATTGACGCGCCCGACTCCTCCAGTATGTCGATCAGCTCTGCGAGCAGCAGGCGGACCTGCCTCTTGTGCTCGTACTTGTAGTGGATGTGGCGGGCCATCTGCAGGATCTGGCTGACATCCTTCAGCTCCTCGCCGCTGAGCCTCTCTATGTGGGCGTCATGTCCAGGATCGAGCCGCGCCTCCACCAGGGAGGACAGGCGGCGTATCCTGTCTACGCGCGCGCCGTGGCTGGCATCCTCTTTGAACAGCTTCAAACGGTGTCTTTTGCACAGGTGTATAGATTAGGATGAAGCTTGTTTATTTTAGAGTCCGCTATCAACTTTGCTTCATTCAGTATCCGGGCGGACTCGCAGTTTGCAAGCTGCAGGTTGAACCTTGCGCCGATTATGGCTCCAGAGTCCATCACAACGCCACCCAGAGTGGAGGATGCAAGGTACAGGTCCATGCTCAGGTGCGGCATCGTGCGGAGCAGGCCGGAGCCTACGGCCCTGATCACCGGTATCAGCGGCGGCGCCCCTGCCGCAATGCTTGCCATGCTTGAAAGCGAGCCCAGTCTCTCCGTGACCTGCGTCAGCGATTCGATTGCGGCAGATACGGCCTTCTCGCGCTCGAGCTGCTCTGCCTGGCGCTCGTCGTACCTGTCAGAGCCTGCCAGCCGGTCGTTCTCCTGCTTGATGAGCTTCCTCTTGCAGCGCAGCTCCTTGAGTGCGGCGCCGGTCAGGGATACGACAAGCTCCAGCCTGGGCATTACGGAGAGCCTGCGGGCCGGTTCGGCGCCCATCTGTTCTTGCATCATGTAGGGATTGGATCAAATTTTGATATTTGAGCGCCCTGTATTTCCGCTGGCGTTAACCGCAGTAACAGACCCCCGTAGATACACCATCCGCTCCGGCTTGGAGTCTGCGGCCGCCGGCGCGCATGTGCCCTCTGCTGCGGGACGGTTCCGGACTTGGGACGGTTCCATACGGCAGAGTCCTGCCTTCCACATATCCTGGCGCGCTGTGAGCCCGTGCGCATTCCGGGCCTTTTGCCCCATACCTTCATCAGGCGGTTGCGCACAACTGCTATCTATGCCGGAGCCGCACGGTGTGAACATGGGACAGGGCAACCTGGCATCGAGACGTTGGGATGCCGAGTATGGGGGTGGCCGGTATGCAAACGAGGAGCCGGTCAATTTCGTCAAAACCATCATGTCGGCGCTTGAAGTGTCCGGACGATCCCTCCGCGGACTGTATGTGGGGTGCGGCAACGGCCGAAACTACGTGCCCCTGGCAGGCTCTGGCCTGAACATTCTGGGAATAGACATCTCCGCAGCGGCCATCGGTGATCTGTCAAGGAGGCATCCCTCACTCTCAGGCAAGCTGCTTTGCAAAAGCCTGGCAGACTTTGAGCCCCGCGGGTTGTTTGACTATGTAGTTGCCATACAGGTGTTCCAGCATGGCGCCGAGTCCGATGTATCGAGACATTTTGACAGTGTCTCGTGCCTGCTAAAAGCAGGCAGCCTGCTGTTTCTTAGGGTAAACTCCGCATCCACCGAAATCTGTCTCCGGCATACCGTGGTTGAGAAAAACATGCACGGCGGATTCACAGTCCGCTATGAAGAGGGACCAAAAAAGGGCCTCGACATACACTTTTTTTCGCAGGCGGAGCTGGAGGCGCATCTTTTGCGCAGAAACTTTGAGCTTGTGTCGGGGCCAAGCGAGGATTCGGTCTTGCGGGCTCCTCCAAAGACCGGCACCTGGTCACAGTGGGAAGCAGTGTCTAGGAAAAACTAGGTACGGCGTGTGCTCTATTTGGGCGCGGATTTGCACATCATGGCGGATCCCAGAGTCCAGCTCGGTGCAGCAGGCAGCCCCGCATCGAAGACCCGGGGAGGATGCCACGTGGAGATGTAGGGCCGCCTTCCGGACTCTGCCCTGCCGCCACGGCAGGTTCCCCCTGCGGGCGCAAGTGATGGATCAGGCCGTTCCAGCTACGCGCCTGCATATCCTGTCTCCTCACATATGGGAAGTCGGATCCCATTCGGACTGCCCGGTCCCGGGGAGGCTCCATCCCAGAATGCGGCCCATGCTGATCCGAAGCCCTACGTACCTAGCATGATTGCCGTTGGTGCAGGCGGCACTGGGAGTAAGGGATCCGCCATCGGCAGCGCCCCGGAGGTGCAGCCCACGGACGGCCCCGAAGATCCGCAAGGGTTCTAGGACAGACCGCGCAGGCCGTCCGGGATTTTGGACACTGCATGCGGTATCCGCCGTCTGGACACTGCAGTTGCGCCGCAGGCCCCTGCATGCCTTGTATGGGGCGGGGATCGCATGGCCGGAGGAGACCTGCGGGTTACGGCGCGCAAATGGCATGGGGTTGGAAATAATTTTGAGCAACTGTATAAAGGAATTAAGCTCTTGATCTTACCTAACAATCGGGCAAGATCATCCGATGATGTCCGAGAATAAGCTACATGTAAGTCTGGAGGAGTTTGGACTGAGCAAGTACGAGTCAAGGGCATATGTGGCCCTGATGTCGATGGGCACCGTCTCGGCCAGCGAGCTTGCATACTATGCCGAGATTCCAAGGCCCAAGGTGTATCCGACCCTGCTAAAGCTGGCGAAGAAGAAGCTGGTGGTGACCTCAAAGAGCAAGCCCATAACCTGCACCGCCACCTCTCCGGAGGATGCCTTTGACGGCATCATCAATGATCAGATAAACAAGGTAAACGCAATGAACTCCCTGGTGTCTGATCTGAAGAGGATCAGCGAGGAGAACAAAAAGTCCCGTGGATCAGAGGAGGGCAGGTACTCCTACCTGTCTGCGCGCGGCGTGCTGATCCGCTTGAGAGAGATGATCCAGAGGGCAAGATCCTCCATCTGGATAATGGTGGATCAGTCGGGCCTGGGGCTTTTGTCAGAGTGCAGGGAGGAGATCCTGTCCGCCCTGCGGAGGGACATGGATGTGAGGATGGTCATCCCCCCGGAGCTTGCGGGTTCGGACTCGCTTCGCGCCATACCGGGCGGCCTCGGCATTCGCATCTCGGAGATATCCCAGAACTGCATCATGTTTGACGAGGTGGAGACGTTTATGGTGAATAGCGACACCGGAAAGGGGGCGATCTTCTCCACCGACGTCTTGGCATCTGGCCAGAAGCGAATGTTCTCCCACGTGTGGGAGAGGGCGGCAGATGTCAGCAGCATGTCTGACCTGAAGAAGTCCGAGATGCAGGAGATCTGTAGGATGATCAGGCTGGTCAGCGAGGATGCACTCTGCTACCTGCTGGGCTCCCGCATGGTTGCAGGGGATCACAGCAGGGGGCTGCTGGATATGATGGAGGCAAACGGCATAAGGCTGAGATCCAAGACCTTGGAGGAGGTCACCGGCACCGTGGACTCGATACTGCATATGGCCTGCCGCGGACACGCGGATCTTAACGATAAGAGCCGCGCCATAACGGTGGAATCGGGAGTAAGCGGCTGGCACTCGCTGCCGTGGGTTGCCATACTGGAGGAGTACCTGCACAGCTGCGGCCATAAAACCAGGATCGCGTACCGAGACAACCCGCAGAAGGGCGAGCGTGTCTACATCAAGATCTTCTGATGAACAGGATCGTGCGCCGCAGGCAGGTGCCGGCCAGGCTGCACCTGGGCGATGCCGTTGCAGGCTCGGATCCCGCAGGCGACCGTAAACTAAAAATCATCATCCATTGCCCGAACCCTCCGTGGGGGCAATAGGTAGGCTGAAGGAGATGGGGATAGTCCTGCCGGAACCGCCAAAGCCCGCCGGGTACTATGTGCCGGTGAGAATCACACATCCGGACGGGGGCACGGCCTACGTCTCAGGGCAGATTCCGGTACGCGACGGCAGGGTCGTATTCGCAGGGAGTGTGTCTGATGGGAACATCGACGAGGCAAGGGACTCGGCAAGGCTCTGCCTGCTCAACGTGCTGGCGCAGCTGAGGGGGGAGATGCGCCGCCGGAACCTGGATCTGGACGATGTGGCGGGGTTTAGCATGCTGTCCGGGTTTGTAAGCTCTGATCCGGAGTTTCACAACCACCACAAGGTGATGGACGCGGCATCGGAGCTTCTCTCTGACATATTCGGGGATCGCGGGTGCCACTCGCGGATCGCAGTGGGCGTCTCCTGCCTGCCGCTGAACTCGATGACGGAGATCAGCGCGGTGGCGGAGATCTCTTTGTAGCTATGTCTCTGGCAGAGTGCCACGCTTGGATCCGTGCATGGTTCCCCGTCCGGCAGTGCGTATGGTGCCGCATGTGACATACTTATAGTCGAGATCTGCCAATGCCGCATATGAATACCGCAGCCGTCTCAAAGCCCTCGGTAGTTGAGGTGGGCCAGCAGAAGAGCCCCGTGATGGGCCCAGAGGACATTCTCGTGGAGATGCAGGCCTGCGGCATCTGCGGCTCGGATGTTGAGAAGGTCTTTGGCCAATACGGGCAGCCCTCCCGGAGGCTGGGACACGAGCCGGCAGGGATCATCAAGGCCGCAGGCGGGAAGGTGACGGGGTTTGCCGTGGGGGACAGGGTGTTTGCGCACCATCACGTCCCGTGCTACTCGTGCCACTACTGCAGCCACGGCAACGAGACCATGTGCCCAAAGTACTACGAGTCGAACCTCCTTCCGTGCGGCCTGTCAGAGGAGTTCGTGGTGCAGGGATGGAATGTTGAGCGCGGAGGTGTGCTCAAGCTCCCTGACTCGGTGGGGTTTGAGGCGGCTACGATGATCGAGCCCCTGGCCTGTTGCATACGATCCTGGAAGAAGATCCCCCACCAGGCAGGCGACTCGGTGGCCGTGTACGGCGTGGGCCCCACGGGAATGATGCACATAATGCTGGCAGAGTCGTACGGCCTTGACAAGATATTCTGCCTTGACGTAAACCAGTTTCGGCTCGACTTTGCAAAAAAGTTCCACGTCACAGATGCCATACACTCTGCCGATCTGCACAAGAGAGAGAAGATCATGTCTGTTACGGGTCGGGGCGTTGATGTGGCCGTGGTGGCCACCGGAAACCTTGCCGCGCTGCAGGACGCCATCGGGTCAGTCAGAAAGGGCGGCACGATCATGATGTTCGGGGTTCCATCGGCAGGCGCCTCACTGAACCTGGATATGAGCTCCATATACTCCAGGGAGATCACGATGACCACCAGCTATGCCGCATCCGACGACGACACCCGCCTGGCTCTGGAGATGATCAGGGACTCGCAGGTGCCGGTGCAGGATCTCGTGACCCACAGGTACCGGCTGCAGGACTCGCAGAAGGCATTTGATCACGCGCGCACCGGCGCAGGCGCGATGAAGATCATAATCACGAGGTAATCCCAGTCTGCGGGCCGTCGCGGCTGCCCTGTGGTGCCGCAGCCGTTTTGCCCTGCCGGAGATAGGAATCCTTAAGAGAGGCATGCGGGACGTAAACGCAGGACTGGACTGGGGACTGAAGAATCGCCTGGCCCGGATCATCAGGCCCGAGGATGGCCGAGCGCTAATGCTGGCAGTGGATCACGGATACTTTCTTGGCCCCACAGAGAAGCTGGAGAATCCCGAGGCTGCAATACGGCCGCTGGTCAAATACTGCGACTCGCTGATGCTGACCCGCGGGGTGCAGCGGGCATCGGTTGATGCCAGCTACCCTATACCAATAGTGCTTCGCATGTCCGGCGGAACAAGCATCATCGGCGACGACCTCTCAAAGGAGGATATCACCGTGAGCACAAAGGACGCGCTGCGCCTCAACGCGTCTGCGCTGGCAATGTCGATATTTGTGGGCTCAAAGTACGAGTACCAGACCGTGGTCAACTTGGGCAAGTTGGTAAACGAGGCCGAGGAGTACGGGCTTCCCGTTCTGGCAGTCACCGCCGTGGGCAAGGAGCTGGGAAAGGATGCCCGGTATCTCTCGCTGGCGTGCAGGATTGCAGCCGAGCAGGGGGCGCACATCGTAAAGACGTACTACTGTGAGAACTTTGAGAGGGTGGTCGACTCGTGTCCTGTGCCGGTCATCATCGCCGGCGGGAAAAAGATCCCAGAGCGCGACGCGCTGCAGCTTACATACGACGCGATAAACGCCGGGGCCGTAGGAGTTGACATGGGCAGAAACATCTGGCAGTCCGAGAACCCCGTACCCATGATAAGGGCGGTCCGCACCATCGTGCATGAGGGATCAAGCCCCGATGCCGCATACGATCTCTACCTGCGCCTCTGCCGGGACGGGCAGTGAGCCAGATACCAGTTTTACCTGGAAGTCCTTGAGAAGTGTATGTGCACTATTCTCCAGTCCGGCCTTTTTACCAGCACGAACGTGGCCCGACTCTCCATCACCATGTGCTCCCCCGTAAACGCCTTGTTGTCCACGAGCATGCCACTCTGCCGCAACCCAAAGGCCGCCACCGCCGTGTTTCCAAACACGCTTACGCTGGGATTCTTTATCTCGTAGTCGTAGTCCGATATGCTGACAAATCTCAGCTCTTGCAGGGCCACGCTCATTGCAAAGTCCTTCAGGTCATAGGGCGGCATGTCTGAAAAGCTGGAGAACTCCGGACAGTCAAGCTGGATCTTCCTTAGGTGCGCCAGATCCTTGGTCTTTCCTGCTTGGAAGAACGAATCAATCACCCCTACCACATCTCCCACGTCTGACAAAATCTCTGCCATACCTGTTCCGCTTATCGGTTTAAAGTCTTGTGAACACGAAGGCTGTGTCCTACGGACATATGTGAACTGGAATTGGTTCTGTCGATCTGGCGCGTTTGGCTATGTTTGTAGGACACGGCTGAACACGAACCTGCGCAGCTGAAGGGGGCACTGTCGCGTGCAGATCTGGCGCCGTGTGCGGGACGCCATGGCGCAGGGTGGATCATGGGAGAAGCTCCGAGCGTGGTGCGCGGCAGCGGGCCAAAACCGCCGCCCCGATGCCGGTGGCCGGGGCGCATGTCTGCTCTGGCCGGCCTTTGGCAGACGATGCCACTGTTGAGATCATGTTTAATAGTTGAATACCGTACCGTTACTACATGCAGAAACCGGTTCCAATTTTGATACTGGTAGTGTTGCGCTGATTATCTCTCACGTTAAAATAATGGCGAGATGTTGTTTGATGAGTATGGATGAGATGATTGGTGCAAGGGCCTTGATGGTCGCCATGGAGAAGGAAGGCGTCAAGGAGGTATTTGGCCTACCGGGGGGTGCGAACCTTCCGATATATGACGAGTTTGCCCGGTGCGACATACGGCACATTCTTGTGCGCCACGAGCAGTCCGCATCGCACATGGCAGACGGATTCGGCCGGGTCAGCAGAAAGCCTGGTGTGTGTTTTGCCACATCGGGACCCGGCGCCACAAACATTCTGACGGGAATGGCCACAGCGCAGGCAGACTCGGCGCCCATGGTGGCAGTAACGGGCCAGGTGCCTGTACCGATGATCGGGCGGGACGCATTCCAGGAGAGCGACATCATCGGAATGTCAAACCCCGTGGTCAAGTACGCGTTTCAGCCTAGGCTGCCCGAGGATGTTCCCATGGCCGTCCGGCAGGGATTCTTCATCGCCGAGTCGGGTAGGCCGGGGCCGGTTCTAATCGACATCCCAAAGGATGTGCAGCAGAACAAGGCCTCCATGACGTTTCCCGAGGAGTTCAAGATCCGGGGGTACCATCCATGGACGGATCCCGACATCGTCAATATATCCCGGGCCATAGAGATGCTGCTCTCGGCGGACAGGCCGGTGATCCTTGCGGGCGGAGGGGCGATAATCTCCTCTGCCTTTGCCGAGCTTCAGGCCATAGCCGAGATGCTCATGATTCCGGTGGTTACCACGTTCAAGGGCAAGGGTGCCTTTCCGGAGAACCACCCCCTGTCTCTTGGGCCCATAGGAATGCACGGCCACGCCGAGGCAAACAAGATAATGATCGAGGCCGACTGTGTCATTGCCATAGGTACCAGGTTCTCAGACCGCTCCGTGGGAACCTTTGAAGAGTTTGAGAGGCGCCTGAAGATAATCCACATGGATGTGGATCCCGCAGAGATAGGCAAGAACCAGACCACGCAGGTGGCCGTAGTGGGCGATGTCCGCGCATCCCTTAGAATCATGCTCAAGATGCTTGCGACGAAGGCGCTCAGCCGATCCGAGGACAACGTGTGGCTCAAGCACGTAAAAGAGACAAAGACGTATTGGAAGGAGAACCTGAAGATCCACCCAGGCGAGATGGGCGCAGCAAAAATCCTCCGCAAGCTCCGGGAGGTGCTTCCGCCGGAGGCGGTGGTCACCACCGAGGTAGGGCAGCACCAGATGTGGGCATCGCTCTTCTTTGACGTGATACAGCCTGGAACCTTCTTCAGCTCCACGGGCCTCGGAACCATGGGATGGGGGTTCCCGGCGGCCATCGGCGCCAAGGTGGCCAAGCCGGGTGTGCCGGTGGTGGACATTGCCGGCGACGGAAGCTTCAGCATGACTGAGAACTCCCTTGCCACCTCCGTCCTAGAGGACATACCGGTAATCGTATTTCTCGTAAACAACTTCAGCCTCGGCATGGTCGCCCAGTGGCAGAGAACCTTTTACGACAGGAGGATGATCGGCGTGGATCAGTGCAAGTGCCCCGACTATGTCCGGCTGGCCGAGTCCTACGGCGCCCAGGGAATCCGCGCCCAGTCCATCGACGAGCTCGGAGACGCCATCAGGGTGGGGCTCAAGAGCGACGTCGCAACAGTCATCGATATTCCAATTGACCCCGAGGAGGACGTGCTGCCATTTGTGGCCCCGGGAACACCGCTCAAGGACATGATCCTTCCGTCGTGACTGCAATGTGGGCCATACTATCAATACTTGTTGAAAACAAGCCGGGAATTCTCTGGAAGGTCACCAACCTGTTTCGTTCCAGAAACTTCAACATAGACAGCATATCGGTGGGGGTGACAGACAACCCCGAGTTCTCCAGGATGACCATAACCACCATAGGCGACGAAAAGCAGATCGCCCAGATAGTCAAGCAGCTTGACAAGCTCATAGATACCGTCGAGGTGAGGCAGCTGGACGAATCCAAGTCCGTATACCGGGAGATGTGCATCTTTAAAATCAAAGTCGGCAGCGCCAAGGACAGCATGGAGATCAACACGATGGCTGCCGCCTACCATGGCAAAGTTCACGATGCGAAGAGCGACTCGATCATGGTGGAGCTGACCGCAACTCCGGACCAGATCAACGCCTTTGAGGAGCTGGTAAGGCACTTTGGGATAATCGAGGTGGCGCGCACCGGCGTCGCGGCGCTACAGAGGAGCGGCATATGAGGGTAAGGATATTTGATACCACGCTGCGGGACGGGGAACAGACCCCGGGCATATCCCTCTCCCCGGACCAGAAGCTGGCGATAGCAAAGAAGCTGGACGACTTGGGGGTCGACGCCATCGAGGCGGGGTTTCCGGTGATATCTGAGGGCGAACTCCGGGCGGTCAGCATGATCGCGGCCGAAGGCCTCTCGTGCGAGATCTGCGGCTTGGCGAGAACCAACAGAAAGGACATAGACGCAGCAGTCGACGCTGGCCTGGATTACGTCCACACGTTCATCGCCACATCGGACATACACCTAAAGTACAAGCTGAAGATGACCCGCCAGCAGGCAGTGGAGAGCGCAGTGGATGCCGTCAGCTATGCCAGATCCCGCGGACTCCAGGTGGAGTTCTCCGCCGAGGATGCCACTAGGACGGATCGGGACTTTCTCGTGCATGTGTTCGGCCAGGTGGCACAGGCAGGCGCAAACAGGATAGACATACCAGATACCGTGGGCTACTCGACGCCCCAGTACATGGCAGACGTCACCCGGGACGCAATCGGGGCCACAAACCTTCCGGTCAGCGTCCACTGCCACAATGACTTTGGCCTGGCAGTGGCAAACGCGCTGTCGGGAATCATGGCAGGCGCCAAGTGCGCCCATGTGACCATAAACGGGATAGGCGAGAGGGCCGGCAACGCGTCCCTAGAGGAGCTGGTCATGGCGCTAAAGTGCCTCCAGAACGGGGAGACGTTTGAGACCGGGATCAAGACGCAGCTCCTCTACGAGACATCGGGGTTCGTCTCCAAGATAGCTGGCATCCGGGTCCAGCCCAACAAGGCTATCGTGGGCGAGAATGCCTTTGGCCACGAGTCTGGCATACACACCCACGGCGTTCTGAACAACCCGCTGACCTACGAGCCCATAAGCCCCGAGCTGGTGGGAAGAAAGCGGTGGCTACAGGTGGGCAAGCATGCGGGAATCCATGGCATGAACGCCATGCTGGAGGAGTACGGGATCAAGCCGGACAGGGCGCAGGCAAAGGAGATACTGGACAGGGTAAAAGTGATAGGCGATCAGGGCAAGCAGGTCACCGATGTGGACCTGCTCTCAATTGCTAGCGGCGTGCTGGGCAGCCAAGGCGTCAGGAAGCTGGTCCGCCTGGTGGGGTTCTCGGTCTCCACGGGAATCGGGACGATGCCGTATGCCTTTGTCAAGCTGAACGTAGACGGGCAGGAGTTATCTGCCACCGATTACGGCACGGGTCCCGTCAACGCATCGCTAAAGGCAATACAGAAGATTACCGACAGGGTGTCTGAGATACGCATTGCGGACTACCGCCTGGCATCCATCTCCGGGGGCTCTGATGCGCTCTGCGAGGTGACCATACGCGTGGAGGACGGCGCGGGAGACAGCGTGTCTGCCAGATCCGTGGGTTCGGACATTGTGACTACCAGCATGCAAGCAGTAATCACCGGGATGAACAGGCTCATGCTCAAGGGGTCGCTAAAAGGCGGACGGCAGGTTCGGTAGATCCTGCCATGTACAGAATATCGCTTGTTACCGGCGACGGGATAGGCCCGGAGCTCTCCGAGGCTGCCTGCATGGTGCTGGATGCAATAAACGACAGGCTGGGCCTGGGGCTGGAGGTGACGCGGCTGCAGGCAGGCGATGCGGCGCTGGCCGACACCGGCAGGGCGCTACCCGAGGACACCCTGAACGCAATCAGGAGCTCCGACGCATGCCTCAAGGCTCCCGTGGGCGAGTCCGCGGCGGACGTGATTGTGGCGCTGCGCCAGATGCTGGATCTCTACGCCAACGTGCGGCCGGCAAAATCGTATCCCGGCCTGCCCGCCCTGCGGGACGACATCGACCTGGTCATAGTCCGGGAGAACACCGAGGATCTCTACACCGGACGAGAGTTTGAGATTGACGGGGCTGCAGTGGCCCTCCGCATCATATCCGTTGCCGCCTCAAGGAGGATAGCCGAATACGCATTTCAGACCGCAATGCACAGGGACGGTGCCAGAACCGTCACCTGCGTGCACAAGTCAAACGTAATGCGGGTTACCGACGGCATCTTCTCTGACGCATGCGTGCAGGTGGCCAGGGACTATCCGGACGTGCGCTTGGAGCAGATGTACGTGGATGCATGCGCCATGAATCTGATCCGCCAGCCGGAGAAGTTTGACGTCATAGTGACCACCAACCTCTTTGGTGACATCCTCTCAGACGAGTCCTCGCAGGTGGCAGGGGGGCTTGGCATGGCTCCGGCCGCAAACATCGGAGACGACTTTGCCCTCTTTGAGCCCGTGCACGGAGCCGCCTTTGACATCGCCGGAAAGGGCATTGCAAACCCGTCGTCGTTCATCCTGTCGGCCAGGATGATGCTGGACTGGCTGGCCAGACGGCACGGCGACCGTGGGTGCTCTGATGCTGCGGCGAGCTTGGAGCGCGCCGTGCTTGGCGTCATAGGCCGCGGCATCCGGACCAAGGATGTGGGGGGGGACAGGACCACAATGGAGTTTGCTCGGGAGGTGGCGTCCCGGATCGAGGGCACCGCCTGAGATCCAGATGGTGCTTGCTGCTGCAGTACATGCTACCTGCCGCATCGTGCCGGGAGCAAAGGCCCTGCTGAGGAATGTGTACTTCCGTACCGCAATGTTATGGATCCACACTGCGCCTACGGCGACAGCCTGTCCGGATCCCGGGGGTACAGCACTACCTCTCTTACGTTGTCGATTCCCGTGAGGACTGCCATGAGCCTGTCAAGCCCGAGCCCCCATCCAGAGTGCGGCGGCATCCCCCAGTCAAAGGCTCGGAGGTGATCCACAAACTGGGCAGGATCCAACCCCTGCTTCTGCAGCCGTGATCTCAGCGTGTCGGGATCGTGCAGCCTGGTTCCGCCCGATGAGAGCTCCAGGTATCCGTACTGCAGGTCAAAGGATCTGGATATCTCGGGGTTGTCGTCCCTCTCCCTGATGTAGAACGGCTTCAGCTCCTGCGGCCAGTCGGTCAGAAAGTAGAATCCCGGGTGCCGCTCTCCGACCAGTCTCAGGTGCGAGTCGGTCAGATCGTCGCCAAACTCTATGTCCTGGCCCGTCTCTGCCAGTTCGTCCACCATCTGCGAGTAGGTTATCCGCGGGAACCTAGATGCTGGGGCCTGCACCTGGCAGCCGATCTCCTCCTGCTCCCTCTTGCAGCCTGCAGCCAGATCTTGGCACACCGCAACGACCATCTCCTCCAGTACGTCCATGACGTCGGTGTAGTCCATGAATGCGGCCTCGATGTCCACCGAGGTGAACTCGGTCAGGTGCCTTCCCGTGTGTGACTTTTCTGCCCGGTAAAAGTTTGCTATCTCAAAGACGCGCTCGAGGCCCAGGGTCATCTGCTCCTTGTACAGCTGCGGACTCTGTGCCAGGTATGCCGTCCTGCCAAAGTACTCCAGCGAGAAGAGGTTGGCGCCGCCTTCGCTGGCACTGCCGATTATCTTGGGGGTGGTGATCTCAGTGAACCTCCCTGATGTCAGCGTCCTCCTCAATGATGCCAGGGTGTGGTGCCTGAGCCTGAAGATGGCGGCGGTCCGCCGGTTCCTCATATCGAGGGCGCGGGAGTTCAGCCGGTTGTCTATGCTGCTCTGTAGCCGGCCTATCGGGTCTATGGGCAGCGGATAGGCTGCCCTTGCCAGCACTCGGATGCTGTCTGCCCTGACCTCAAGGTCGTAGTCGCGCGCCCTGGTCTCCTGTACTGTGCCCTGAACCACAACGACGCTCTGCCTGTTTATCTTTCGTACCGCGTCGTTCAGATCCCCCTTTACCACAACCTGGGCGCTTCCCGTAGAGTCCCTCAGGATCAGGAACGTCATCTTGCCCATCTCGCGCAGGTCCTCCACCCAACCCCCAAGGCCCACCTGCTGGCCTGCCATCCCGGGCGTCAGATCCTGCAGATCATGCGTCTTGCCAAATGCCATCCCCATGTGTGTGGATTGCGTTCGGTTATCAAGATTTCGCAGCTACTTCTGGCACAAAGTCCCGCCCGGGCAGAAACAGAAATCTACTTGTATGCTTGGAGATCCCCCATGGGTATGCTGGATGTACGGGGCCTCACTGCACGGTACTCGGTGTCCCGTGGACAGGTCCATGCAGTGGAGGACGTCAGCTTCTCCCTGAACCGCGGCGAGTCCATGGGGATCGCAGGCGAGAGCGCCTGCGGCAAGAGCACGCTGGGCCTGGCAGTCATCCGGATGCTGCAGGGAGGCAAGGTGGTCTCTGGAACGGTGCATCTGGACTCGGTGGACATAACGTCAATGTCTGATGTGGACTTTGACAGGAGCGTCCGCTGGAAGGAGGTGTCCATGATATTCCAGGGGGCGATGAACTCGCTGGATCCGGTCTTTACGATCAAGGAGCAGTTCGTCGAGGTTCTGGAGCAGCACGGCTTTGAGGGGGATGTAGACAAGGTCATATTCGATGCCATCGGGGCTGTGGGCTTGGGCCGCGAGGTTCTAAAAAAGTACCCCCACGAGCTGAGCGGTGGAATGAAGCAGCGGGTGGTCATCTCGATGAGTCTCGTGCTAAAGCCAAAGCTGGTCATTGCCGACGAGCCCACCACAGCGCTGGACGTGCTGATACAGGCGCAGGTGATCAACCTCTTCAAGAAGCTCAAGCGGGACGGCATGTCCATAGTCATGATCACCCATGATCTGGCGGTCCTCTCGGAGATCGCCGACAGGATAGGGATCATGTACGGCGGGCAGATGGTCGAGATTGGCAGCTCCCGCGACGTGTACGGGGATCCCAAGCACCCCTACACGCAAGGACTCTTGGAGTCGATTCCCACCCTGCGCGGCCGGCGCCCAAAGTATATCAGCGGCAACCCGCCGGATCTGGTCGATCCGGAGAAGAAGTGCCTGTTTTACGATCGGTGTCCCAAGGCGATGGAGAAGTGCAAGACCGAGCCTCCAAACTTCAAGACGAAGTCAGGCTACGTAAAGTGCTGGCTATACGAGTGACGGCCATGTCCGCCTTGGACATGCGTCTAGGAGTATCTCTTGGTTACGGGCAGGCACATGTCTATGATCCGCAGCACCTCTGAGCGTACCACCATCTTGTCTATGGATACCCATACGCGTATATGGTCTATTGCAAACGAGATGATCTGGGCCTTCTTTCTCTCCTCCCAGACAAACTCCACCTCGCCCAGGCTCTGGTCAAAGAACTCCTCCATGCCTGTCTTGACTGCAATGTGGGAGAACTGGTGTTGGGTATTCTTGACATCAAGCAACGGTTCTAGGTTGTCCCTGCGGCGGTACGCCCGCAGGTTCCCGGTTCTTCCGATTATGCCCGCAAACCTGATGTAGGGGCTGATGCGGATTACCGCATCGCATATCTCGTAGCACTCCTCCTTTTTTATCATATGCCGTGGGTCTGGAAACACTGTATTTTAATGATCTGCCAACGGAGGCTGTGTCCTACGGGCATATGTGAACTGGAATTGGCTCTGTCGATTTGGCGCGTTTGGCTATGTCTGTAGGACGCAGCTGCCAACGGAGTCACCGCATAATTCTGATCCACAGCATGGCGCCCGTGACAGGGATCCGGCAACCCGCCGGACGGTCTCCTGGCCGAGCCTGCCTTTCTGGAAGATCCCCCGGCATGTGCGTTCCCTGCTGCCCCTCCAGACGCGCGGACAATGGCCCATCCGGGCAGGCGTGGCCATCGTGCCAGTTAGGGAGACAGCCTCGCCAGGATGTCCCAAGTGGCAGCACTGCCAGTGGCGCAGACATCCGACGTGCCTGCCCACTGCGGTATGTGTGCGACCGCGATCAAAGAACGTATCGGGCAGACGCCGGCGCGCTCAAAGGGAAGTATTGCGGCAGTCTCCAGATGTAAACTAAACTTTTATAAAATTGTTAATAATAATAATTATCAAATGGTAAGTAATATAGTAGCTAGCGGAGCCGCAGCCGCCACTATTGTGGCAGTCATAGTGGCCGCTGGAGTGGTGGCAGGGGGACAGGATCCGCCACAGGAGACGGCTGTACAGACCGAGAGGATCAGGGTCTTTGCTACGTTCTTTCCGTATTACGAGTTTACAAAGAATGTGGCAGGCGACAGGGCCACAGTGGAGCAGTTCGTTCCGGCAGGTGTGCCTGCGCACGACTGGGATCCCCGGCCCAGCAAGATCCGGTCGCTGCAGGATGTGGATGTCTTTGTGTATAACGGGCTAGGCGTCGAGCCGTACATGGAGAACATAATCGACTCGGACGAGTTTGACCACATCCTCTTTGTGAAGGCGTCTGAGAATGTCGGCCTCCTCGAGTCCGGCGAGCATACAGAAGAGTTCCGGGAGGAGATAATCGGAATAATGGAGGAGCTTGAGCGCAAGAGCATAACCCTGGCGGAGGCATTCGATCTCATTGATAGCACGCTTGGCGAGCATGGGGACGACGGCCACGGACACGGGGAGGGAACGATCGAGCAGATCGGTGACATCCTGCACGGAGTGGAGGACGGCAGCACCGATGCGGAGGCGGGCCTGGGGGAGATTCGCCACATGATCCTGAGCGGGGAAGAGGACGGACACGGACATGTCGATGATCCACATATCTGGCTTGACCCGGTGCTCGTAAAGCAGCAGGTCGACAACATAAGGGACGGCTTGGCATCGGCTGATCCCGCAAACGCAGAGCACTACGAACGTAACGCCGCCGCATACAATGCAAGGCTGGACGGGCTTGACGAGTCGATAAGATCCAATCTGTCCGGCTGCCAGACAGACACCTTCGTTCCGTTCCACAACGCATTTGCGTACTTTGCCCAGCGGTACGGGCTGACGGCATCCGCGCTAGGCGGCCTGTCGCCCGACGCCGAGGCATCGGCCTTGGAGATCGCCGAGTTTGTGGGCTTTGTAGAGGAGAACGGCATCCGGGTGGTCTTTGCAGAGGATCTCATAGACCCGCGGCTTGCTGAAGTCATCGCCGACGAGGCGGGGGCGCAGGTGATGGTGCTCAGTACCGTTGAGGCGCTGACGCTCCAGGAGGCATCAGACGGAGTGACGTTCTTGGACAAGATGGAGCAGAACCTGGAATCTCTCAAAGTGGCCCTGGGGTGCCCATGACACAGATTCTCCAGACGCGGAACGTCACGATGAGGTACGGCAGTCATGTGGCGGTGGACGACATCAGCTTTGATGTTGCGGAGGGCGACCTTCTGGGGATTGTGGGGCCCAACGGTGCCGGCAAGTCGACGCTGTTCCGAGCAATACTGGGACTTCAGCCATATGACGGGACGATAGAGCTGTTCGGCTACGGCCCCGACAGGTACGGATCGCTGATTCCACTTGTGGGATATGTGCCGCAGAGGATCCAGTTCGAGCCCAACTTTCCCGCAACCGTCTACGACGTGGTGTCCATGGGGATCATCTCCAACAAAAGGATCGCAAGGGGGGAGAGGCTGATCAGGCAGCGCGGCTACCACTGGAACCGCGTATATGGGAAGATCGGTAAGACCGAGGACAAGATCGCCGAGGCGCTCAAGGTGGCAGGCCTTGAGAGCCTGAGGGATCGCAGAATCGGAGAGCTGTCCGGAGGGGAGCAGCAGCGGGTCTTTATCGCAAAGTCACTGGTAAAGGATCCCCTGCTGCTGATCCTAGACGAGCCTGTCACCGGCGTGGACATGGAGTCACAGACGCGGTTCTACAGCGTCATAAAAAGGATCAATGAGGAGAACGGGATCACCATGGTCTGGTCTTCCCACGATCTTGACGCTATAAACAAGTACGCAAGCAGGGTTGCCTGCATGAACCGGAAGCTCTTCTTCCACGGGGACAAGGATCAGTTCTTTGCAGACGAGGATCTCCTGAAGACGTACACGGAATCCACAATGCAGGTGCACATGCACGACCACCGGGTGTAGGCATGGTCATTGAAGTTCTAGCCCACGGTTTTATGCAAAAGGCACTCATCGCTGGGATTGCGGTGGCGGTGGTGTGCTCGTTTATGGGGATCTTCCTCGTCCTCAGGCGGTACGCCCTCTTCGGCGACGGGATGGCCCATGTGGCCTTTGGCGGCATATCGATCGGACTGGTCCTGGGCGTGTTTCCGCTGTGGACTGCTTTTGCCGCATCCATACTGGGTGGGCTGGGACTCCAGAAGCTGCGGAACAGCACGAAGATATCCGGAGACGCGGCGGTTGCCGTGGTCCTGGTCTCTGGCCTCGCTGTAGGGGTGCTGCTGGTCAGCGCGTCGGGAGGGTTCTCGGTGGACCTGTTCAGCTTCCTGTTCGGCAGTATACTTTTGATAAGCACAGAGGACGTGATGCTGATCGTCGCAATCAGCGCGGGAATAGTCGGAACACTCCTGGCGCTTCACAGGCAGTTTCTGCACCTTACGTTCAACGAGGAGCAGGCAAGGGTCGCGGGGCTGAACGTAACCCTGCTCAACTATGCGTTCGTGGTGCTGGCAGCGGTCACGGTAGTGACATCAATGAGGCTCGTCGGAATACTGCTCATATCGGCGCTGATCGTAATACCGAACATCTCGGCGATAATGCTTGGAAAGGGGTTCAAGAAGACGGTGGGGATCTCGATACTGTTCTCTGTACTCTCGGTGGTTGCCGGGATACTCCTCTCGTACTACTTCGACCTGGCCCCATCCGGAACCATAGTCCTGGTTGCAGTGGCGATACTCCTAGCGGTGCTGGCGGCAAAGTCAGCCGGGCTCGTGCATGGGAGACGGGCCCAGGTCGCGCGCAGTACGCCCTGATGCCGCGCATGCCACCGCGCCCGTGGACTGTGCCACCAGTGGGGAGTTGTGCGCCGCTACGACCGCCCGTTTATGCCTCTTAAAGTTAAATAAAATGGTCAAAGAGAGTGTCTATTGGACTTTTCTGACCTGTTTCCGTTTGCACCAGAGATAGGCTACCTCGGTCTGGGACTGGTAAGCTTCTTTGGCTCGCTGATCCCGTTTGTACCCGTCCCCTCGTTTTTGTTGCTTGCCACCATGTCGATAGATCCACAGTTTGACCTGCACATCCTGGCCATAATGTCTGCGCTGCTGTCTGCGGGGGCAAAGCAGATCATATTCTATGTAAGCTACAGCAGCAGCAGGATCATCCGGCAAAAGACCAGGGAGAGGATGCGGCCGTTTCAGAGACTGGTAAAGCGGTACGGTGCGGTAGCTGCCTTCGTGGCTGCCGCCACACCGGTACCGGACGACCTGGTGTACGTTCCGCTGGGGCTGGCAAAGTACAACCCCCTGCGGTTCTTTTTGGCAACCCTCTCCGGAAAGCTGATCCTGCATTACGTGATCGTTTGGGCGTCCTACTCTCTGGGACTTTCCCTGATCGAGCCGTACCTGAAGGATGTGGAGAATCCAGCCACCGCATACATAGGAATAATCGTCCTGGGCGTCATAATGGCTGTGATGATCGTGCTTTTGCTTCGGCTGGACTGGGCAAGGATTCTGGGCAGGCTGGCTCCTTGGACGCTTGAGGACGATGACAAGACCTAGGCATGGTCGATCCGGGACTCACACTCCAGAGTGACTTGTGCTGAGGGCAAAGTTCCACTTTAGATCCGTGCCCTTTTTTATTCCAACCCGTGGAGATGTCATGACGTCTCTGTGTGCGTCGTTGTCGCATATGGACAGCCCGTCTGGTGTGGTAAGGTCCGCTCCGTACTGCTCCCTTGTGATGCCCAGAGCCTGGGCCAGCATGGCGGGTCCGCCGGTGAGGCTTCTTGCGGACTTGCCGCGGCACTCTGACATCTCCCTTAGCCCCGATACCGGCTCCAGCGCCCTTATGAGCACGGCTCCCGCCCGGCGGCCCGGGTCGCGGGCGACTGCGTTTACGCAGTGGTGCATGCCGTAGGTGAAGTAGACGTAGGCGCGGCCCACCTCTCCAAACATGGCGCGGTTCCTGTCTGTCATGCCGTTAAAGGCGTGGCTTGCGGGATCGTCCTCACCGCCGTATGCTTCGGTCTCTGTGATGATGCCGGATCTGACGGACTGTCCGGTTCTGTGAACCAGGATCCTACCCAGCAGATCCCGGGCAACCTCTACTGTATCCCTCCGGTAAAAGCGGCGCGGCAGCGTCCTCATCTGGCATCCCCGACGACGGATGCCAGCTTTGCCATGTCCTCCTTGAGCGCATCTAGAAGGCTGGGGCGGTATATTGCGGCGGCCGGGTGTATGGTCAGAAAGTACCTGCGTCCGTCCCTCTGGATTATCTTGCCGCGATCCTTGGTTATGCTGCCGCCTCCGAGGAGGGAGCCGTATGCGGTGTTTCCCATTATGCAGACTATCTTGGGACGGATGAGCCTTATCTCAAAGTCAAGGTATTGCCGGCATGCGCCGATCTCCTCTGGCGTCGGCATCCTGTTCCCCGGCGGCCGGCACTTTACCACGTTGGTTATGTAGACTGATCCCCTGGAGATGTTTGCATGCTGCAGTGCAATGGACAGCTTCTTTCCGGCCTCGCCCACAAACGGCTCCCCCAGTCGGTCCTCATTGCGGCCCGGTGCCTCGCCTACAAGAATTATGTCTGCCCCCGGGCTGCCTTTTCCGGCAACGGGGTTCGTTCTGTGTACGCACAGCTGGCAGTCGGTGCACGAGGATACGGCATTCCGAATCTGTCTGATGGACGTAAATGTCATGGTGCATCTCCTGATGTGTCCGGGAGCCCGCCGCGGTGGGGGACTGCTGGTGCCGATCCGGTCAACACCATGCGCGGCCATTCCGCTACATTATTTGTTTTCTATTTTGAATATCTGTGTCCTACAGTGGTGCGTTCGCCCAGGTGCCGGCCTTCGGGTCGGCATTTGGGATACTTGCCTGTGGGGTGCGCCCACTGTGCCTGCCGATCCCGGTGCATCCGGCTGGAAAGGTTTTTGACACCTGCAGGATCAGAATGACTCATGCCAAGAAGGCCACACATCCTGGTCATAGGGTACAACGATGACGGCTGCACGCCAGAACACGAGAAGGTGGCATATGATGCCGGGCAGCATATAGCGCGATCCGGCGCAGTGCTTATCACCGGCGGGCTCGGCGGAGTGATGCGGGCAGCCTGCCGCGGCTCCCACGACGCCGGCGGCCTGGCGGTGGGCATAATTCCGCAGAGCAATCACAGCCCTGCAAACGAGTTCTGTGATGTGGTGATTCCCACCGGCCTGGGCCTGACCAGGGACTTTGTAAACGCGCTGACAGCCGACGGCGTCATAATAATAGGCGGCGGGGCTGGAACGCTGTCCGAGGTATGCGCCGCTTACATGCACCGGCGTCCCATGGTTGCGATAGGCGGCACCGGCGGCACCGCAGAGCGGGTTGCCGGACAGTATATGGATCATCGCAAGAAGATCATGGTGCAGAAGGCAGGCTCCGCCCAGGAGGCGGTGGATGTGCTCATCGGGCAGCTACATGGACTCTAGGAGTGGATCCGGGGAGTAAAACCCGCCGTATCTCTGGGACATCTGGTTCAGTTCCTCTACTATTCTCTTCATGCCAATCCTTTTTGCGGTGTCAAAGAGCGGTTTTTTGAGCCCAAGCCCCAGACGGGCAGCCCGCTCGATCTCCTCAATGTCACTGACCTTGTTTGTGACCAGCCATGCAGCACTGTTGAGTATGCTTGCAGCGATCTGCGCCGGGTCTACCAGTGCCGCAAGATCCTCTGACAGCGGCACGCGCTCGTACTTGTCGTCCGAGTACGCATAGAATCCCTCTCCGGTCTTCTGTCCCAGCTTCTGCTCGTTGAAGAGCTGCTCCACCCTGGGATGGGGGTTTATCACACCCTTGTCTCGGGCATGCATCTCGACTGTGGCCTTGTGGATTACGTCCATGCCTGTAAAGTCTGCCAGCTCAAAGATGCCCATGGGGAAGCCCAGGGAGAACTTGACGGCCGAGTCGATCTCCACTGGCCGGCGCCCTGTCCTGTCTGCTATGTGGCAGGCCTCGTGCACCAGCGGGATAAACAACCTGTTTACGATAAATCCGGGAACGTCCCTTCTGCACAGCACGGGCTCCTTCTTGAGCGATCTGACATAGTCCATCGTGATCCCCGTTACGTCCGGGTCTGTCTCCTGTCCCGGAATGACCTCCACCAGCTTCATCAGCTGGGGCGGATTGAAGAAGTGTATCCCGATAAACCTGCCGGGGCGCGCAGTCGTTCCGGCAACCTCGGTTATGGGAAGCGTGCTCGTGTTTGAGGCAAATATGGCATCTTCGGGCGCCACCGCGTCCAGCTCGGCATAGACCTTTCTCTTCAGGCTCATGATCTCGGGAACCGCTTCGATGACCAGATCCGCCTCCCGGACAGCCTCGCCCAGATCCAGCACCGGCCTGATCCTTGCGAGGATGCCTGCCGCCTGATCTGCCGTGATCCTCTCCTTTGAGACCATCTTGTCCAGGCTCCACCTGATCTTGCCCATTGCCCTGTCCAGAAAGTCCTGTTGTATGTCGCGCAGAACAACATTGTATCCGGACATTGCAGACACCTGTGCGATGCCGTGGCCCATTATGCCCGAGCCCAGCACGGTGATGTCTCCTAGCACCATGATCCATCCCCGTATGATATCCCTTATAACGTAAGCGGGATGGGTTCTGGCGTGGAGGTTCCATACTGCATGTGCACCCACACCCGGATGGTGGGCCCTGCCCTGACGGCTTGCGCCGTCTCGGCAAGCGGCTTTGTGCGCGGGAATGGTGTCTGGGACCTGACTCACAATCGGCACCCGGACACAAAATGGATGTGATCTCCAAACCGATCACGCACGGCCTTGCCTATCGCGAACTGCGTCTCTGTTTAGGCCCGGGCGCAGGCTGCGGGCACAGGATGCATGGCGGGGTCATCCTGCATTGTGCAGGAGGGATCGGCCCTGATGCACAGGCCCGCACACATGGGGGGATCTGATCGTGCGCCGCATTGCCGAATATTTTATAATGTATCTAGGTACTGCATTTACTGTTGGGACTGTTCAAGAAAAAATCTGATCCAAACACCACCAAGTGTGACAAGTGCGGCCTCGAGCTCCACGACCCTGACCGATTGAAGCGCCATCTGAAGAAGGCCCATGGAAACGTGCCTGCCAAGAAGATGGATCCAAGCAGCGGCGACGGGGGTCTGTGGTAGCCATGGAGATGTCCGACGGCAAAAAACACAGCCTGATATTTGGCGGTGCCCTGATCGGCGCGGGCATTGTGCTCTCCACCATCGTGTTTCCATTCTGGAATCTTATACGGGAGGATGTCTTTGAGGAGGTGGAGATTCTGAGCAATGAGAACGGTGTCTGCTACGTGGAGGCTGTGGATATGGTTCCAAAGACAATCCAGAACTGCAAAAGCATGCCCGGCGACGTGGTTACCATCAAGTTCGGCCGCGATCTGCCATGGGCCGAGATCGTAGGCTAGCGTGGTTTTGGCCCCGTGCGCATCCTGGCCTTGGAACTTTAATATCCGAAAGTGGCGCTACACATGGATCTTTCTGAGATCAAGGACAGGATAGTGGAGAGAAGAGGTTATGAGGATGCAGCCAAAAAAGGCACGCAAAAGGGAGTGGAGTTCGAGGATGCGTGTGAGCCATACATACGTTCCACAGCAGAAGCATACTCCTACATGGTGGAATCCATCGGAAGCGCCGCGGGTGACTTGGGAAGCAGGATCCTGTATGGGAACAGATCCGATGCCGGTGCCCAGCGAACCAAGATCCTCATGAGCATCTACGCCACGTGCGAGCAGCGCGGCGTGAACTTTTACCAGTTCGTACAGAGAACTGATTCGTAATTAGCCCATTCGCCGTAGGCGGCGGCTTGGGGAAGGCAGCAAGATCAAAATATCGTCCGATCCAGCCTGTCACATGGGACTTGATCCGTAATTAAAGATCGAGCCTTTTTCGTCCAACACTTACAGAGATGTGTTTCGAAATAAACAAATTTTGCGTGATTATGCCGAAGATTGCGCTATTTTATGCCCGGGCGCTAATTACGAATCAAGTCTATGCTATCGTATACCAAGCTGTCAGGAAACGCCAGGCGTTTCAAGACCCTCATGGGCATGTCCCTCCAAGAATTTGATTTGTTGTTCGCAAAGGTGGAGAAGGCGCATCCTGAGGCGGAGAGGGAGAGGCTCTCCAAGAGGCCCCGTAGGCGCGCAATCGGGGCCGGGCGCAGGTTCGCGCTCGACCTGCGCAACCGCGTGCTGCTCCTCCTGTTCTACTACAGGACGTATGCCACCCAAGACGTGGCGGCCGAGGTCTTCGGGGTGGGCCAGGCCACGGTATCGCGCTCCATCGACCAGATCGCGCCGGTCGTCAGGCAATGCATCCCGATACCAGCCAAGATCCACGACAGGGCAAAGAGGGCCTCGACCCTTGAGGAGCTTGAGGAGATCCTTCCAGGGCTCCGGTGCCTCATTGACGCCTCGGAGCAGCAGGTGCAGAGGCCCAAGCGGAAAGACATGGAAAAGACCCACTATTCGGGCAAGGCCGGGAGGCACACGGCCAAGGTACAGTACACCGTGAACACGAACGGCCTGATCATCCACAACACGAGGCACTCCCCAGGGCGCGTCCACGACGTCAGGGTGTACAGGATGAAGCACCCGACGTTTCCCTCCGGCCTGCCGTCCCGGGACGGGTCTGACGGCAAGAAGGGGAGGACAAAGGTGCGGGTCTATACGGACAGGGGCTACCCGGGGGCGCAGAAGATGTACG
This sequence comes from Cenarchaeum sp., assembly GCA_965206845.1. Classification (GTDB taxonomy): domain Archaea; phylum Thermoproteota; class Nitrososphaeria; order Nitrososphaerales; family Nitrosopumilaceae; genus CAYGAM01. The sequence continues at coordinate 1,514,775 of OZ242221.1, forward strand.
AAGAGGTGGAAGTGATGGAGCCGATCAGGCGGAAGCCAGGAAAAAAGCTCTCGGCGCTCGAAAAAGAGTTCAACAGGCTGCACTCAAAGATTCGCGTCTACGTGGAACATGCCATCCGGAGAGTCAAGACTTGGCGGATAATGGGCGGGGTGTACCGGAACCCGCTGAAGAAGTACGACCGGATCAACGACGTCGTGTGCGGATTGGTAAATCAAAGACTGTTGTGGCTGGCAGAACAGGCAGCCTGACGGAAACGGGCCTGAAAAGTAGGGTGGGCAGGCTTGAAAAATAATAACGGATCACTTCTCTGACGACAGTCCCAGTAATCCCAGATGTGCCAGTAAGAGGTTAAGTCGCCACCATTTGACTGAGTGGAGGGTTGGTCCCACTCAGATATTTTTGGCCATTTCATGTAGATTTAGGCACAAATGATGACGCGTGCGGCAGAATACGGGGGTTTGACCCATGCCAAATTGAGCTCTTCATGGGCATGATGGGGGTGACCTAAACTCTCACAGGTGTTAGATCTGGCACATCTGGGATTACTGAGTCCTGCCACCACTGCCAGCCACGAAAGGTACCAGAACCACGAGCCCGTCTTGCGCTCGTCCTGCTTGCTGTAGTGCCAGCGCAGCACTATTCCCGCAAACGACCCGAACAATATCGCCAGGAACGCGTGCAGCAGGCTGGGAAAGCGCAGTTTGTCCATCATGGTGTAATGGCCAGACGCGGCATATGGGTGGGATCGTTCCATGATATACAGTGAGAGCAGTTTGCAATCACGTCGTCTGCCATTTACACAGAAAGCCTGTTGATTCTGAACCCAAAATTTGGACAGCGCTGGCAAGGGTGCAATACCAATAAGGTATGTGTTCACGCAGTGCCTAGAAAAATAAGAAATGGTTTCAAAACATGTTAAATCCGTGCCTAAATCAGAAAATTTTCTCAAACAACGTGAACAGATACTAAAACTTAATTGTGCTAAACTACCAAGATCACACCGGAACGGAATGGTGGTATTGGGTTCAAGGTCGAAGATAGTGCCGGCAATTGCAGGCGTGAGTGTGCTGGTTGCGTTCTTGGGAGGATACGTACTGTATTTTGGTATCGGGGCCATGCCTGCCGGCCCGCATGATACAATTCCGCCGGAGATCACGACTGCAAGCAACGGTTTTGCCATAGACTTTTATCGACAGATCTCCGACGACGACGGCAACGTATTCTTCTCACCCCTCAGCGTGTATGTGGCATTATCCATAGTAGGCGAGGGTGCAAGGGGAGAGACGGCCAGCCAGATACAGGGCGCATTCGATTTTGAGCCTGACGCTGAGCTGCGCCACCGCCAGACCGCCGGACTGATGTCGTCGCTGAACTGGCCGGATCCGCATGCTACGCTAACGATGGCAAACTCACTGTGGCTGGCCGAGTGGTTTGAACCGTACGACTCGTACGTAGGCATCATCCAAGACACCTATCAGGCCGACATTGGCCGCGTCGACTTTTTGGGCGACGGGGTTGGCCTGATAAACGAGTGGGCGGCCGAAAAAACCCAAGGCAAGATACAGGATGTGCTCAAGAGGGGTGCGGTGGACGAACTGACGGCGGCCGTGGTACTGAATGCCATATACTTCAAGGGCACGTGGGCGGAGCAGTTCCCGATAGGAGACACTCACGAGTCGGACTTTTGGACCGGCACGGCTGAGGTCAAGGCGGATTTTATGAGCGTAAGAAAACGGTTTGACTATACGCAGTCCGACGAGGTGCAGATACTCAAGATGCCCTACAGGGGCGACAGATTGTCCATGCTGGTGATGCTGCCACAGGACAAGGATGGGATAAGCCTCCTAGAGAAGACTGTCACGCCAGAGCAGATAGGACAATGGAGGCAGAGTCTGCATGATACCGATCTTTTCGTTGTAATGCCAAAGTTCGAGGTAAGAACCCACTACGAACTGACACCGCATCTTGAGAGCCTCGGAGTGACGCACCTCTTTGACAGGCATGCGGCGGATCTATCGGGGATGGCCGACCTTGAGAGAAACCTGTACGTGGACCAGGTCACGCAGGACGCATACATCAAGGTAAACGAGGAAGGAACAGAGGCTGCGGCCGTAACGACAGCGAGGCTTCAATCGCGGCCGCAGTTCGTGGCGGATCATCCCTTCATGTTTCTGATCCAGGATGATAAGAGCGGCGCCATACTGTTCATGGGGCGCGTGTCGGATCCCTCTTGAGTGAATATGGTGAAGCTTATCCGCGTGTTAATTTGTCCGTATCCTACCCAACAACAGGGTTGTACAGACTAAATCCGTAGGCAGTATGGGTCTAGAGAGATTCATATTCTGATGCGGCGTCTCTCCATACATGGACTGCGTGTTCTGCAGAATCGTGGACGGCCAGATACCGTGCAAGAAGATCGCCGAGACGCCTGACACCCTGTCCATTTTGGATGCGTTTCCGCTGACCCTGGGACATGTACTGGTCGTTCCCAAGAGGCACTATGAGAAGATCCAGGATATTCCGATGGAGGAGAACGCGGATCTCTTCGAGTCTGTAAGGCAGGCATCTGCCCGTGTAGACCAGCTGACTGGCGCGACGCTTCTTGCAGTGCACAACGGCAAGGGGAGCGGCCAAGAGGTACCGCATGTGCATGTGCATCTGGTGCCGCGCAGCGCCGCGGACGGAGCGGGTGCCATACACAGCATGTTTGCCCCAATGGAAAAACCCTCTGACGCGCAGATGGGTGCGGTCTGCCGGAGGCTACGGCACTAGAACGGGTATATCCTCTCGTTCGTGTCCCGGTTCTCCACGATTATGGCCTTTGTCGGGCATGTCTCTGCGGCACTCACTATCCTGTTGTATTTTGCCCCCTTTTCGTTGATTACCTTGGATTTGGGGTTCATCTTGGACATCTTGTCCACCTCAAAGACCTCGGGCGCAATGGTCTCGCAGCTGCAGCACCCTATGCACAGGGTGGGATCAACCTCGACTGACAGATCCGGCTGGTGCTTCGGTTCACGTGTCTTCTCAAAGTCATCCCGCCGGGAGCCTCCCTTCATGGCGGTGTCATACTCCTCCCAGAACTTCTTCTCGTACTCTGCCCAGAATCCGGGGTTCCCCTCCTCAAACTCTCTGGTAAACCTGCCCCAGTCCTCCTCTGGACTCTTTGGCCCCGGGGGGGCACCCCACTTGGTTCTTGGGCCTGCCTCTCTCTTTGTGTCTGCGCTCTTCCTGCCGTCTTTCTGCTTCTTCAGAAGGTGATACGCCTCAGTGGCCCTCTTGAACTTGAGATCGTCTCCGACCCCGCTCTTGTCCGGGTGGGATTCCAGGGCCATCTTCCTGTATGCGCTCTTGATCTCGTTCTGGGTAGCCGACGCGTCCAGCTCAAGGGCCTCATAGGCCTGGTGTGCATTCAATCAAGCATTGTACTATGTCGTACGTTAAAAACGATTCTTTGCGCGGCGGCGCACAACGCCACGCCGGTTCGGGATGGGGTCTTCTCAGGTATGTGCCGGTGTCCAAACGAATGGGGGGGGGGTGCAACCGCGCGTCGGGTGTGCGCAATACTCGGATCTTGATCTCTACGCACAAGCGTGCGTGGAATCGTCAGTCCAGTCTGAACTTTGGGGGATGTTCTGTCTTGTGGGCCTTGACCACGACGACTCCGCCCCACTTGGCAAAGATTCTCTGGCGGTTCCCCTTGGCAAAGACCATGCCGAGGATCACGTCTATTACAAGTAGAAACGACTTGCCTGCATTGCTGAGCAGCAGGCCGTATATGGTGGGCTTTTCGCCGTCGATGCCCATTACGCGCAGGCTTAGAACCCGCCTGCCCACCGTGGTTCCAGTGATGTACTCCATGCCGGTCAGATACGCCATGGATACCAAGCCGGGCAGAAATACCGTCAGGAAGATGTCGTCTTCGAGCTGGGGGATCTCATCCCCGATCATGTTGATCCCGCCATTTGACAGCGCTGCCGCGCCGATGACCGTTCCGATTACAGAGATGATTATCACATCGATCAGAAACGCCACAAAGCGCTCGCTCCAGCGTGCAACTGAGGGAGTCTCAATGTCTGCCATACTCATATCTTCTCTGATCTGATATTTAATCGTGTCATTCGCCTGGTTGTACGATTCTGCCCTTCTGTCCGAACCGCACCGAACCATGCGTGTGGCAGATCCAAGAATGACTCGCGCCCCCCTGCAAGTGTGGTTGCATGCGCCGTGGCTCCATTGGAGCGCAGGCCATCCGGAGGTCAGCCTGGCTCTTGGACACTGCGCCTGTCGTTCGGCCGACGACATCAGAAGGGCCTGCGTCTGCAACCAATGTGGCCAGACGTCGGATGCATCTTCAGATCTTCTGTGACACCCGGGACTTGAAGTCCGACTCGTACCAGTCGGTGGTGTAGCTGTCGCCGGACAGGTTGTTTATGGCAATGTGCGTAAACTCCTCGCCGTCGTCGGTGGAGCCGTGGGTGTGCAGCGTGTCGGCAGGAATAAACACCACATCGCCAGGCACGAGGCTGACTGTCTTGGCCTTTGCGATCCCAAAGTCTGCGGCCCCCTCACCCAGGCGCCGGAACAGCGCCAGGCTTCCCTTCCCGGATGTGGCAATCAAGACCTGGGAGCCGTTGTGCTGGTGGATCTTTGTCCTGGCTCCGCCTTTAAAGTGGACGTGGTATATGTGATCCGTAGAGCCGATCTTGGCAGAGACATCCTTCATCCATACCTTGCCTGTAAACCAGTCGGGATTTACCTCCCTCCGGTCTTCGCGCCCGTGTATGTTTGACTTTGCCATCTCAGATCCTAGACAGAATCTTCCTCTTCTGCTCAAGGAACTCCTGTTCGGTGAGCACCCCAGAGTCCTTCAGCCGGGCCAGCTGCTCTAGCATCTTCAGATCCTGCTCTGCCGAGTTCGTCGCCCCCTTGGCAATGGCAATCCCCCTATCCACCGTCTTCTGGCCCTGCTCCTGCAGCCTCCGGGCCTCCTTGCTTACACGCTCGGTAATATCCTTGCTGGTGCTCTCGGCCTCGCCGGCTGCTATCTTGCCAACCGCTACCGCATCACCGATGGCCTGATCTGCCTTTCTTGCCATCTTTTCAACCACTCCGATCTTCCTTGATTTACCCAATGCACCTATACCTGCTTGTTTGGTATATTTCTCTTGTGCCTGGGCAACTTTGTTTCCCAATTTCGATAAACGCACCTGAGTTGCCACAAAGAACACGGTTCTCGTGTGACTTGACACTGTTTACGGATTGAAATTAATCGTAAAAGTGCGAAATGTTTGGATTGGGAAACAAAGTTGCTTGGGCATATTACATGAACGTGGCGTGGCTCCACGGCAAGCTCCGCGGGATCACATCTTTACCAGCTTTCTGAACCACCGCTCGCTGTGAAACACCTGGAACACCTTCTCCTCCCGCGCCCAGACGCGAATCACCTTGGGGCTGCCAGATACCGCCTTGGTTAGAAGCTCCATGGCCTGGCTATACTGGCCAAGGGCCGCCTTGCTTCGCGCCTTGGCGTATATCACGTTTATGTTGTCCTTGTTCTTTGCAAGTATGGTGTCAAAGACATCCAGCGCCTTCTGGTGCCTGTCAAGCTCGGTGAGCTCCATCCCCTTGTGGAATAGTGCATCCTGGCGGCGGGGATACTTTCTGCAGATGTCCACGAATACGTTGAGCGCCTCCTCGTGCCTCTTCAGCTTCGAGAGCACTATGCCCCTGTAGAAGCGGGCACTCGGCTTTCCGGGATCCAGGGCGATGGACCTCTCTAGCAGCCCCAGCGCGTTCTGGTCGTCGTGCATCCTGGCAAGCAGCACACCCTTGTTGAACCAGGCGGCAGCATACTTGGGATCCGCCTCTATTGCCCGGTCATAGCACTCGTATGCGTCCTGGATGTTTCCCATCTCTGCAAGTGCGATGGCCTTGTTGTTGTACGACGGCGCGTCGCCGGGGTCATCCTCTAGAATTCTATCAAAGCAGGTCACGGCATCGGTATACTTGCGAAGCTGGTTCAGCGACAGGCCCTTGTTGTACAGCGCCTCCCTGTGGTACGGCTCATCCTTTAGAATCCTGTTTAGCAGGGCAACTGTCCCCTTGTGCTGGTCGATTCTTGTAAGATCCAGTGCGCGTCTCATCAGATCCCCGTGATCCTGTTTTGAGCCAAACAGTCCCATGACATGCGATACGCACAGCCATTCTATTGAACTTTTATTTCAGCGACTTGAACTTCTTTGCCGCTTCTAGGGCAAACTTCTCAAGCTCCCTCTGGGAGACCTGCGTGGGATCGTCACTTGCCGTGGCCCTGGCGTGCTCGTCTGGCGAGCTCCGTGGCATCTTCTTCTCTGGCACAACACCGGTTGGACTCTGGCGCTAAAAAGCGTTGCCCGTACGATGCTGCGGCATCTCCTGCGCAAACTTTTGCGACGCTTGCACGAGCGCGTCGGCATCTGCTGCTGTATGCGCCGTGGAGAGCGCGCCCATCTTTCCTGGGAGGAGGAATATGCCGTCTACTGCGATCATCTTAAAATGGTACCTACGGAGAAGCGCCATGTCGGACTTTGACGCATCGGCTGCCTCTGCAATGCGGTGGCCGTCCCTGCCAAAGTGCACCATGAACAGGGAGCCGGCTCCGGTGACTGCCGCCCTTCCATCAAATGCGCGGTGCAGGCCTCTTCTGACCATCTCGCCAAGACTCCCCATCTTCGAGTACGCGGCGCCGGACCTCAGATCCCGGAGCGTTTCGTACCCTGCCGTCATCGATACCGGGCTTGCCGAGAAGGTACCGCCTCCAACATATGCCCTCTGCGATCCCTTCTCGGGCATGCCTGCAAGCCTCATTATGTGATCTTTTCCGCAAAAGGCGCCGACCGCAAGCCCTCCGCCGATTATCTTTCCCAGCGTTATGATGTCGGGATCAAGGCCCATGGTCTCGTACAGGCACCCAAACCGCAGCCGGAACCCCGTAACTATCTCATCAAGCATGAACAGCGCGCCGGCACTATGGGCAAACTCCTGAATCCCCCGCAGGTAGTCCGTGTCTGCGGGCGTGCATCTGTTTCCCAGCAGTGGCTCGATGATCACACCGGCTAGATCATCCCTGTGGCGTGCCAGTATCTCAAGCGAGCCGGCCAGGTCATTATATGGTATCGACACTACCGCGTCCTCCCCTACAAGCCCACCGCTCTCGGCTGCATCAAACGGCCAGTTTACCGCCTTGAGCAGATCCGATCCGTACCCGTGCCACCCACCGTCGATCTTTGCAATCACCTTCCTTTTTGTGTACGCCCGCGCAAGGCGGACTGCATACGCAGTTGCCTCAGTACCCGATGCGGTGTATCGGATCTTCTCAGCAGCGGGAACTGCTCCGGATATCGTGTCAGAGAGCTTTAACGTCTGCTCGTTTACCGTGCCATGCATCCAACCGTCGCGCACCTGGCTCTCCAGTGCGCGACTGACGCTTGCGGGGGCATGCCCAAGGATCAGGCTCCAGTGCCCCATCCAATAGTCCGCGTATCTGTTGCCGTCCACATCCTCCAGACTTTTCCCATAGGCCCTCCTGCTCACAAAGGGGTATGGCTCGAAGAAGCGGATGTTGTGGCTTATGCCGCCCGCGTGCAGCTCCGCGGATCTTGCAAAGAGCCTGGCAGACTCGGGTGTCTTGCTTTTGTACTGCGCGGTGTAATCCATCAACTCCATGTAGCGGCTCGTGCCACAATTTTAATTAAAACGCGCCTCTGGAAATATGGGTCCTGCTGCGAGCCGAATGTGAAAGTTCCTCTGTAGCGTGCGTGTCCAAAATTAGGGAAGTGCTGATCCCCTACTTTGGTTACGGCGCTCTCCGATCAGACGCGCGTGCTCGTATGCTGCGTGCGGCGCACTGCCGCCACGCATCAGATCGCCATATCTGCGATCAGGAGGGCCGCATGCCCGGTGCTATAAATTTCACGTATGGTTTATATGGATTCCTCCGTGCCTAAACTATTACATACGTAACGCAAAGCGGCGCCTGTGATGAAGTGTGGTAATGAGCCATTTTATGATTCGCGGGCCTCCAGTTACGCATACAGGATGAGGATCTGATCGCAAGTTCAGATCTGATATGTGAGAATTGTGCAATCCGTCCAATTCCAAAAGTACACGCGTACTTTTATAATCCATGCAGAATCCGGTTGATCCTGCCGGACCTGACTGCTATCGGATTGATACTAAGCCATGCGAGTCGTTGTAGCAATACAAGGCAGACGGCTCAGTAACACGTAGTCAACCTACCCTATGGTCGGGGATAATCTCGGGAAACTGAGCATAATACCCGATAGGTCATAATGCCTGGAATGGTTTATGGCCCAAATGATTTATCGCCATAGGATGGGACTGCGGTCTATCAGCTTGTTGGTGAGGTAATGGCCCACCAAGGCAATAACAGATACGGGCTCTGAGAGGAGAAGCCCGGAGATGGGTACTGAGACACGGACCCAGGCCCTATGGGGCGCAGCAGGCGAGAAAACTTTGCAATGTGCGAAAGCACGACAAGGTTAATCCGAGTGTTTCCTGCTAAAGGAATCTTTTGTCGATCCTAAAAACACCGATGAATAAGGGGTGGGCAAGTTCTGGTGTCAGCCGCCGCGGTAAAACCAGCACCTCAAGTGGTCAGGAGGATTATTGGGCCTAAAGCATCCGTAGCCGGCTGTGCTAGTCTCCGGTTAAATCCATATGCTTAACATATGGGCTGCCGGAGATACTGCACAGCTAGGGAGTGGGAGAGGTAGACGGTACTTGGTAGGAAGGGGTAAAATCCTTTAATCTACTGATGACCACCTGTGGCGAAGGCGGTCTACTAGAACACGTCCGACGGTGAGGGATGAAAGCTGGGGGAGCAAACCGGATTAGATACCCGGGTAGTCCCAGCTGTAAACGATGCAAACTCAGTGATGCGCTGGCTTGTGGCCAGCGCAGTGCCGCAGGGAAGCCGTTAAGTTTGCCGCCTGGGAAGTACGTACGCAAGTATGAAACTTAAAGGAATTGGCGGGGGAGCACCACAAGGGGTGAAGCCTGCGGTTCAATTGGAGTCAACGCCAGAAATCTTACCCGGAGAGACAGCAGGATGAAGGTCAGGCTGAAGACTTTACCAGACAAGCTGAGAGGTGGTGCATGGCCGTCGCCAGCTCGTGCCGTGAGATGTCCTGTTAAGTCAGGTAACGAGCGAGACCCTTGCCTCTAGTTGCCACCACTGCTCTCAGGAGCAGTGGGGCGAATTAGCGGGACCGCTGCAGCAATGCGGAGGAAGGAAGGGGCCACGGCAGGTCAGTATGCCCCGAAACTCTGGGGCCACACGCGGGCTGCAATGGTAGTGACAATGAGTTCCAAATCCGAGAGGAGGAGGTAATCTTCAAACGCTACCACAGTCATGACTGAGGGCTGTAACTCGCCCTCACGAATATGGAATCCCTAGTAACTGCGTGTCATTATCGCGCGGTGAATACGTCCCTGCTCCTTGCACACACCGCCCGTCGTTTCATTGAAGTTTGCTTTTAGCGAGGTGACGTCTAATTGGCGTTATCGAACTTGAGGTAAGCGACAAGGGAAAAGTCGTAACAAGGTGACCGTAGGGGAACCTGCGGTCGGATCACCTCCTTAGAAAGGAACTTGTGCGGATTGCACAATTCTCCAAACCATCGATGCAATGCGTCATGAAAGTGACGCATGAAGGATGTAGCGGGCCACACCCAGTGGCTTGCGATGATCGTCGTGCATAGTCGTGTAATATGTGGCTGAAAATGCCGGTGTAAAGACGCCAATAGGTGGATTGCTAGGCTTGAGGAGAGATGAAGGACGTGGCAAGCTGCGATAAGCTCGGGGGAGGTGCACGTACCCATAGATCCCGAGATGTCCGAATGAGAATCTTAACGTTAGTTACTCCGCGTAACAGCGGAGGTCGAACCGTGGGAATTGAAGCATCTTAGTACCACGAGGAAGAGAAATCAATAGAGATTTCCCAAGTAGCGGCGAGCGAAAAGGAAAGAGCCCAAACTGAATCCTTCGGGAGATGTGGTGTTTTGGTATGGCAAGCAAGGTATCCTAGAATACAACCAAAGTGTCCTGGAATGTTCCGGCGCAGAGGGTGATACCCCCGTAGGTGAAGTAGTATAGGACCGAGCCATACCCGAGTAGCTGTCCTTGGTAGTGGGCAGTGAATATGGGTGAAAGTAGCATCCGAGGCTAAATATCTCTCAAGACCGATAGTGGACTAGTACCGTGAGGGAATACTGAAAAGCACCCCGGAAGGGGATTGAAAAGTGCATGAAACCTGTTGGTTACAGACGTGCATGGCATAGAAGGCGATCTTTCCAGCTAGATGTTCTGGTAACAGAGCTGAAGGCAGGAAATCCAAATCGCCAGTGTCATGCGTTCCGTCTCGAAACACGGGCCAGGGAGCTGGCCGTCATGGCAAGCCTAAGCCTGAAAAGGCGGAGGCGAAGGGAAACCGAGTTCTCGCAGCGTAAGCGAGGAGAAGCGTGTGAAAGTGCGTGGAGTCATGGCGGTCAGGCTAGAAGCCAGTCGATCTATTCCTGAGCAAGATGAAGGTGGGCGAAAGCCCGCTGGAGGTCTGCAGAGGTACTGACGTGCAAATCGTTCTTCTGACTTGGGATTAGGGGTCAAAAACCAATCTAGACTGGCGCTCGCTAGTTCCAACCGAAGCGTCTCGCAGGGCGTGCTCTGTGGAGATAGTGTTTCCGGTAGAGCACTGATAGAATGGCGCGGGGAGTAAAATCCTCACCATTCATTCAAACTCCGAACGGATACACATCGTAGAAGCAGGGACACGGGTTCGTGTGACGTAAGGTTCACGACCGAAAGGGGTTTAACCCAGACTGGAGTTAAGGTCCCCAAATTTCTGCTAAGTGTCAAGCCAAAGTGCGTGTTCGCGCCAAGACAGCAGGGAGGTAAGCTCAGAAGCAGCTATCCTTTAAAAAGTGTGTAACAACTTACCTGCCAAGCGTGGGCGCCGCAAAAATGGACGGGGCTAAAGCAGAGTACCGATACTCCAGACATGCACCAGTGGTGCATCGCGGTAGGTTGGCGTAGTGATTGGGTCGAAGCAGGGCGGTGACGTCCTGTGGACCGGTTTCTATTGCAGATCCTGGCGGCAGTAACAGCATAGTATGGTGAGAATCCATACCACCGAAAGCGCAAGGGTTTCCAGGCAATGCGTTATCAGCCTGGAGTTAGTCGATCCTAAGGGCTGCCCCAAAGGAGCAGTTCGAATGGGAAACTAGTTAATATTCTAGTACCTTGCAGTGAGCGTTTGATACGCATGATTCGCTTCCGGATAGGGCAAGTATGACCGTCGTTGTATCTAACTGTTACAGGTCCGGGGAGTGTCGTAATGACGAGAACCGGACCGAGGCAGGAATGGCTTCGCGTTGGCGGAGTTTGCCCGGTTCCAGGAGACCATGAAAGATTGTGCGGGTAGCAAACTGCAAGTTCGTACCCAGATCCGACACAGGTGCGCTGGCTTAGCAAGCTAAGGTGCTACGGGTATACCGTATGGCGAGGGAATTCGGCAAATTAGTCCTGTAGCTTCGGTATAAGGGATACCTGCAATCCTCATGAGGAATGGGGATAGCAGGTTGCAATAACAAGGGGGTTCCGACTGTTTAATAAAAACACAGGCGACTGCTAGTCCGAAAGGATGTGTATAGTCGCTGAATCCTGGCCGGTGCCGGTATCTGAAACTTGGGTTCAACCGAGCCAAGGACCGGTTAACGCCGGGAGTAACTCTGACTCTCTTAAGGTAGCCAAATGCCTTGTCGGGTAAGTTCCGACGCGCATGAATGGAACAACGAGAGCCCCACTGTCCCCGCCTACAACCCGGTGAAGCCACATAAGGTGGACGAACAGTCCATCATCTTCCATCGGGGAGAGAAGACCCCGTGGAGTTTTACTGCAGCTTGTGCTTGTGGTATAGTAAGCATTGCACAGAGTATCTGGGAGCTATGCTCAACGTTCTCTGGGACGTTGTGAAGCGCCGTTGTAACACCAGACATTGCTTGCAGTACCTCTTATCCGTCGCACCGGAGACACGTGCAGGTGGGCAGTTCGGCTGGGGCGGCACCCCTTTGAAAAGATATCAAAGGGGCCCAAAGTTTAGTTCAACCGGGTCAGAAATCCGGTGAAGAGGGCAAAGCCAAAAACTAGACTGAATGGATTTCCAAACGCACGGAATTCATAGACGAAAGTCTGGCTTAGCGATCCTTCGTGTGCCCACTATTGGGGCCCGGAGGTGACAGAAAAATTACCCCAGGGATAACAGGCTCGTCGCGGGCGAGAGCTCCTATCGACCCCGCGGTTTGGTACCTCGATGTCGGCTTTTCCTATCCTGGTCCTGCAGCAGGGGCCAAGGGTGAGGCTGCTCGCCTATTAAAAGGGAACATGAGCTGGGTTTAGACCGTCGTGAGACAGGTCGGTCTCTGCCTGATGGAAGCGTGAATATCTGAGGGGAAGTCGCTCCTAGTACGAGAGGAACAGAGCGGCGTGGCCACTGGTCTACCGGTTGTCTGACAAGGCAGGCCGGGCAGCTAAGCCATTTAGGCTAAGTGCTGAAAGCATCTAAGCACGAATCCTATCCCGAGACAAGATATTCTTTCGTAAGAAGAAGGTTTGCAGAAGAAGACTGCGTTGATAGGAAGGTGGTGTAGATCACAAGCTTCGGCGAGTGATGAGCCAGCCTTTACTAACAGACCAACACACCGGTTCAGCCACTTACATAGAGACTATGCACGACGATCTCATTTTTTTAATGCCCCTAGTGGACACTATGTCCTTGGGGGCGTTCTCATTTTTTAATGCCCCCGGTGGGCACTGTCCCCGGGGTGTCATTATATTTTTCCAGGACTGGCAGACGCGCCAGCTCCGGACGCGCAGGCAAGCGGCGCGCAGAGTTCCTGCCGGGTCCTGATCCTGCGGATCCTCCATGCTTGTCCGGTTTGGGATCCGGCCCGCTCACTAGGCTGGATTGCCCGACTGGTTGCCGCGCCTTGCCTTCTGTAGCGTAGCATGGCGTCCGGTAGCCCACTTGCGAAGCCGGCCGCTTGGCAAGCCGCCGCGCCTCGTCCGCTGTTGGGCGTGCTCTTTTTGCGCCGTCAGGCCTATTGTGGTGATTATGACCGACGTCAGAATGACGAAGAAGACGATCTGCGGATATGCCTCGCCGTTTTGCAGTCCCAGAGTAATGGGCAGCGCGGCCAGCACAGCCGCTGCTAGGCCACGGGGAATCATCACCTTGGTTACATTGCGGTCCAGAATCGAGAGCCGGCCGTGGAGGACTGCCCTTGTGATGAGTACTCTTCCTGCGTATATCCCGACGGTGGCGATGATGCCGAAGATCACAAACTCGAGATCGCCAAAACTGGCAAGCAGTCCGATGAAGACAAAGAAGAAGACGCGGACCAGAAATGTAAGGTGGTTGTGCACCGAGTCGCCCATCTCCACATTCCGTATCTTGATCCTGAGTATGCGTGACAGTCTCCTCCTGTTCCCAATCATCAGTCCAAAGATCAGCGCCGTAAGCGCACCAGACTCGCCCAGGTGGTTTGCCAGGAAGTACAGCACGAACAGCATACCAAGTGTCAGCATGTATGCATGCTGCGTTTTGGCGATCTTTGACGTTATGATCATCCACGGGATTCCGACGCCCAGTCCCAGCACCAGACCTACGGCCATCGAACTGCCGATGGTCTGGACCACCTGACCGACGCTGAACATCCCGGAGATGATGGCCTCAAACATGACAAAGGCGATAATGGTGGCAAGGACATCCGTGATCGCCGACTCGAAGGCAAGCATGTTCTTTGCATTCTCGGATATCGTAAGGTTCCTTACCAGGCCAAACACGATGATGGAGCTCGAGCCGCCCACGATGCTGCCCAGTAGGATGCTGTCCAGCCACTCCCAACCTATTACATAATGCGCGAGCACTGCCACTATTATCACCGAGACGGCAAAGCCTGCAACGGCAAGGATTGCGGCGATGTGTCCTGTCTTTTTCAGGTGCCTGAGATCCAGGTTCATCCCGCCGTCGAACATGATCATTATCAGCGCTATGGCGGCAAAGTATGGAACGATCTCTACCACCGTCTCCTGTTCTACTATTCCCATGACGGGTCCAATGACCATGCCCAGCACCAGCAGAAACACCACATCGGGAATTCCGGTTCTTTTAAAGAAGGCCTCGCCGGCAACTCCAAGGAAGATTATGATCCCCGCCGTCAGAAGCAGAACCGTGGCTAAATTTGCACTCCCCTCGCCAAGCGCGAACACGCCGGCATTGCCGAGCAGTCCGTGCATCTGACTCAACCAGTCATTCCTGTACATCTCAACAAGATCACCTAATTGATACATGCCCGTAGTCCAATTCGACACGATCTCCTCACCAAGGGATTCGCTAAGGTACGATTTCACTACATCCATCAGGCTTGCCAGGGCTGTGTCCTAGAGATATAACCCCACAATCATCCGCCGTCGTCGCGTCGGTACAGGTATTCTTCGAATTCTTGGGATTGTGGCATTTTTCACATACCGCCGGCTTCAAATGTTGTCCGAAACTGTAAAATCCCATCCGATCCAAGGGATGGTGCGCAGGCTCCCCCACGGACGGCGCGGAGGTCACCGCGCCAGTCAGGCAGCCATTGCAGTGAGCGACTCGTGCGTGAGCCTGCCGCTTTTTACGTGCGATCGCGCGACCACCTCGATGTTGTAGCAGATGACCCGGATTGCTATCTCCCGGCTCTGCCGGGCGCGCCTGCGGCTCCTGAGGTGGTTCCCATACATTCTCTTGATTGCCCCAAAGACGGCCTCGATGATGCTGCGCTGGTGGTACTCGTCCATGAACCGGGCCAGCTCGTCCCTGTGCGTCCTGGTCATATCACCCCAGGCCTGGCTGCCCCAGTTCTTGCAGACGGTGTTGGATTTGGGCCGGATGCGCGGTGTCATGCCCTTGGCAGCTATCGTGTCGCAAATCTTCCTTGCCAGGTAGGCCGAATCCAGGCAGAAGAAACCAGTGCCCTCTTCGATCCTCCCCAGCATCGGCCACAATCCTGTGATGTCGGAGGCGTACCCGTCGGTGACTAGGTAGTCTAGGACGGTCCTGGTGGAGACATCGACGATGCTGTGCAGCTTGACCCAGCCGCGCTTGAGCCTGACCTGGTCGTGGCGGATGCTGAACCACCGGACGAACCTGTTGCTGGAGTAGCCGGTGCTGCCCCCGGCCAACGAGCCGGTCACCATGACGTCGCCGATGATCCTCGTGCGGACCTCCCGCAGGTACGGCTCGGGGATCATGCCGTAGGCGCGCCATATGGTGCTCTTTGAGGGTATCTTGAGCAGCCCTATCTTCATGGCGAGGCCCCGGTTCATCCTGAGGTGGCCCACCATCTTTCGGTAGGTGCGCGCCTCTGCTTCCATGAGAATGCAGACGACGGCCATGGCCTTTGGCGGGTAGGCGGTCATGCCGCCCAGTCCGGGCCTGGCCCGGTATGGGTCGCCCAGATCCTCAACTATCCCCAGTATCGTGCTCAGTATGAGGCCCGGCAGATGCTGCTGGACCAGCTCGTATGGTCGCTGATCGCGTTTTCCTTTTTTCATTAGGTCGGGCCGCGATCATCGGATCATTATGCCTTGCGATTTTGGGGGAGTATATGTCCGTGGGACACAGCCGCTTGCCAGTACTATCAGATCCGGGTGTATCGTCATCTACCGGTGGCGCCTCGTGCTTTCAACTCGAAGTAATGGAAAAAGAAGCAGTTTATGACAGTTCTGATCGCTTGTAATGCCATTATCACACGGGTTCAGTGCTCTGCGGGCCGTCATGTGAGACCAGATCCGTGCCTGGAACCTGAGATGCATGCCAGATGCCATGTGTGTCGGGTCGGGCAGAGACGTCCAGCGTCCGTGACGCTGCCATGGTGCGGGCATTCCGGCGTGAATGCGGCATTTTGTACACTGTTTAACGGGTCTGTCGGAATCCACATACCATATGCGGCTTATTGTGGACCCTTCCACCCGCTCCAACCTACACTGTTCAGTTTTTAGGCTATTTTCCATCAATATATGCAACCTGCAAGGTTTCCTTATCCGAGCAGGTTGGCGTTCGGTGTGGAATTTGCCGTTGCCTCACAACCGGCGGGACGAAAAGGATCATTACGATCCAGCGCAGGCATGCGTGCGCCCTGCCGTCTTGCACGGCGCAGAACGTCTTGATTGTCTTGTTCAGTTTTTTCAGGCGCCACAGCGGCATGAACCTGAACCCCGCAGGAATGCGCTCACGTTTGCGTCGCTGCACCGTGCCTGTCCAATGGGAACTTGCAGTCTGACCTTTTGGGCTTTTTTCTGCGGCAGGCTTCATGACAGATCCTACAACCAAGCTGGATCAAAGTATTTTTTGTCAGGCAGTTCAGAACCAGACAGGATGTTGGGGGCAGTATTGATCAGACTACGATTGCCGGAACTATGCTTGAGAACAGGCATTTGCAGATGATCTGTTCTGCACTGATCGCCACTGCAGCAGTCAGACTGTTCTGGGAGTAGCTGGAATAGATGTGTCGCAGAGTCCAATCTTTGTCCTGCATGCGTTGCCATCTGGCACCGCCGTATTCGGACCTGAGATGTGATTCGTAATTAGCACGCAGGCATATTAGAGCACGATCTTTGGCATAATCATACGAAAGTTGCATGCTTTGGAGCACACATCTGTAAGATTATGGGCATCGAAGGCCCGATTCTTAATTGCGGATCATGTCTCTGCCCTGTACCCTGACGGCGGGAGCATGACAGCCAAGGCCGTTTGGGGGTGTCCGGCAGTGTGCGGTTCGGGCGTGCAGAAAGACGGCATGCATCGTGCTTGCCAATTTTTATCACCCACGCTATGAGCGTACGACTCCAGCCCGCCTTGGCCTAGTCTGGATCATTGAGGAAGTATGGTAAATGTAGAACGGTAGTATCCGGAACCAAAGATGTACCCATCGTGCACCAGCAGGTAGGAGTGTTTTTCCTCTTCAAATTCCGTTCCAGGAATCTTATACACATACTCTACCCAGACGCCCTTGCCGTCTTGCAGTTCAGTGAGAATCTCCTCTGGCGTCTTGTTCGTAAAACCGGTCTGGCTCAGTATTGCTGACGGGGTGTTGATCCTTTCTTCTGGATATGCGCCGTGCGCCGCAATAGTCAGGCTAGCAGGATCTATGACAAACGGATAGTGGGGGGTGAGATTCTCGGATTGTGCGTTGATGTTGGCAAACGCGTTCTCCTTGTCTGCATCATACATGCGGATGGTCTCTTCAACCACGCCTACGACCTTGTCGGCTGCCGGATAAAAGTAGCCTGTGCCAAAGATGTATCCGTCATGGAGCCTGTAAAAGTTTCGTTTTTGATCTGGTTCGCCAGTTATGGGATTAACAATCAGTATGTACTTTTGGGCACCCTTCCCCGTCTCGGCCATGGTATCAGCAATTACGTTAAATGGTACGTCTACAGTGCTGGTAGAGGAGCCGGACGAGATGGCACCGACAAGGTCTGGGCGTAATGGAATCGCCATTACTTCGCCGGTATAAGGTTCAACGGCAAACGGATAATTCACAGTAGGCTTTGTAATCATGGCGTTGATGGCATCAAATCCGCCCTCTTCATACAGCGCAATAGCATCGTCAAGTATGCGGTTCATCTTGTCCTCGATTGAGTAATAGTATCCGGCTCCAAAGACATGTCCGTCATGCATCACAATCCAGGATCGCTTGAGCCCGTCCTCGTTGGTCTCAGGATCTAGAAATATGTAGTCAACCCAGACGCCCCCGGTGTTTTGCAGATCTTCGATTAGTATGTCATGCGGCGTGTCAGAATACTGGCTTATTATGGACGCAGCAGTGCCGACCCTTTCCGGAAGCAGGCCGTGCGCCAGAACCTCATCAAGATCACCATTCAAGACAAATGGGTAGTGCGCGACTGGATTGCCTGCAAGTGAGGTGATTTTGGCAAACGCGTTCTCCTTGTCTGCATCATACATGCGGATGGCCTCTTCAACCACGCGCTGAATCTCCGGCACCCCGGCATCGGTAATCATGTATATGGTACGGGCAAATGACTCATGGAGAACCAGCTCCACGCCACGCTCCAGAAGAGAACCATACGTGGATGCAGATATGCAAACTGGGGTCTGGGAGTCCCTTATGTACAGATCCCTTGGCGCATTGCACTGTATGGCATCAATAGAAACCCCGTCTCTTTGCTGCTGGAGTGGGGTCGGATATTCGGCAGTGGCCGCATATGCCGCATCGATAGTGATTGTACCAGCTAAGGCTGTGACTGCAATCAAGAATATGATTTTGATATCTCTGAGCTGATCCATTTAATATTGCAAATGAGTCATAATTAATAAATATTTTATCATCAGAGGCTGTGTCCTATGAATAAAAACCACCACTCTCTGCATGGTGACTGAGACACCGGGCGTCTCATAATTTGCAGACACCGCGGCAGCTCCGCTTCACTGATCATCCGGAAACCATAAAATCGTCCCGTTCCAAGGCACAGTGCGCAGGCTCCGCTGGGCAGGCGCGGTGGAGGCCGCGCCGGTCATGCAGTCATGGTAGCGATCATCTTCGGTGTGAGCCTGCCGTCCCTTGCCTTCGATCTGGCCACGAGTTCTATGTTGTAACAGATTATCCGAATTGCAATCTCCCTGCACTGGTTCTCCGGCTTGTGGCAACGCGTGTGGTTTCCGTACGTCTTCTTGATGGCGCCAAACACCGCCTCTATGATGCTGCGCTGGTGGTACTCCGACTTGAGCGTGTCCGGATCCTGCACGGACAGGTCTACCATCTCGCACCACGCCTGGCTTCCAAAGGCGTTGTGAACCGTGTTGGATTTTGGCTTGATGCGCGGCACCATGCCCATCTTCGATATCGCGCTGCACACATCCCTTGCAAGGTAGACCGAATCCAGGCAGAAGTGGCCCGCGCCCCCCTAGAATCTGGCCAGCATGCTTCGCAGTCCAATGATGTCGGCCACGTTGCTGGCCGTCACGAGGTAGTCGAGCACCACCCCCGTGCGTATGTCGATGATGCTGTGGAGCCTGACCCAACCCCTCTTGGTTTTCACGCTGTCGGTCCGCACGTCATACCACCTGACGAAGCCGCTGTCAGAGTATCCCGTGCTGTCCCCTGCCACCGATCCTGCAGATATTTCGCAGATGACCCTGCGGTGTACTTCCGCCAGGTACCGATCCGGAATGAGGCCGTAGGCGCGGGCAATGGTGCTCGTGGTTGGTGCGTAATTCTCCGAACCGCCTAGACCCGTCCGATACGTTCAATGATCCGCGATCTCCCGCACGCGGCAATGAGCGAACACAACAGACGGGAAGGATACTGGCAGTATTATGAACTGGCAAAGGAAGTCGAGGCGCCTAGTCTGAAGAGGACGCTGATCGAGATAATCCGGGAGAACCCTTGCCCGCGCCGAGAAAACGACAACAGGGGCCGTCCCCCGGTTCACTCCAAGAAGAAACTGGATTTTGCCTGTCTGCTGATGATGGCAGACAACAACACCTATCGCGGGGTCGAATCGGATCTGCGTGACATGCGGACGCCATGGGACAACGAGCCAGTCCCGGACCATACCACACTGGTCAGGCACCTCCAGACGATACCGGCAGACTGACTCGATCTGATCGTGGCCGAGACGGCCCGCCGCTGCATCAAGGAGGCGGACGAGGCGACGGGCCCGCTGGGCGCCGACAGCAGCGCGGCGGAGACCACTAGGTACGAATACGTCGAGAGGCCGAACAGGGAGGAGCGCAACTTTGTCGAGACACGCCAAAAGACCTACTGGAAATACCACATAACGGCCATCTTGGGCCTGCAGATTGTGCTGGTGGCGTTCACCGCGCCCAGCAACATCAACGACACGACCATGCTTCCAGTCATGCTGGCTGAGATCAGGCGTCGCGGGTTTGACTTTGCGGGGAACTTCTTTGACGGGGACAAGGGGTACGACTCTGACTACAACTGCGAGCTGCTGCTCTGGATGGGCATGATCCCCAACATCAGGCAACGGAAGGATGCCGTCAACCGTGGCAAATCACACAGGAGGAAGGCGGCTGGCATGTTCAGCGATGGCGAGTACAGAAAGAGGGCCCTGATAGAGGGCATCTTCGGGGCCGAGGAGACCCGGCGACACCAGCTGCACTGCCGGTTTGTCTTGGAGGACAACCGGCGCCGGTTCGCCAAGGGAAGGGCGATCGCCTGGAACATCCGGGTTCTCAACCGGTTCGAGTGCGCCAACCGGCTAAACATACCGATACCCTCCTACGGCGGCATGGCGCACGTGGAGTGCGCCTGATGATCCGACCCGTCAGTAACTGATCACGGCGTGCGGGCAACAAAAGCCCGACACGCACCAAAGCACCGCCGGTGAAGACGCGGCGGGAGACACACATGGGCAGGACAGGGCAGAATTACGCACCAACTCCGTATTATATGGGTCAGGTGCATTCGGAGAGGAGGTGTTTGTGGTCATGTTTCGTAGCCTGACTACCGGCACACCTCTCTGATCAATATGGCTTCTTGTTGAAAATGCCTGATACGAAGCTCAAATTCAGTTGGCATTGCCTAATCTGACCTGGTTTTGGAACCGTTAGGCGTGACTGTAAATAATTAGGAAACAGAGTTTGTTTCCCAATTTCGATAAACGCCTCTGAGTTGCCACAAAGAACACGATCCTCGTGTGACTTGGCGCTGTTTACGGACTAAATTAATCGTAAAAGTGCGAAATGTCTGAATTGGGCAATAAAGTTTATTTTACCTATAGAGTTATTAAAGGATGCATAATTTGCTTCGACAACTTGGATAAGAGTTTGTATGCCTTGCTTATGCTTTCAGCAGTTTGTGCAGGTGCGTGTTACGACAATGGGACAGAAGGTGGAGCGTACGCAGAGGTTGATGCCGCTCCCATGGTGGCCAACACGGCTTCGTACTACGTGCAGCACGCTCTGGATGCGGACGCGGCGGCGGACATGCCGGTTCTTGGTGAAAACGGCGCGACGGCGCCCTCCGAGGGCATGGAGGCGCGATCCGGCGCGCAGGACGAGGCCGCCTTTGTGACCACTTGGCAGACTGCCCGGGCAGACGAGGGAATAACGATCCCGGTGGGCGGGGCGACAGGAACATACACGGTCGACTGGGGAGACGGCAGCACCACCACGCATACGGGGGATGCCACGCACGTGTACGGTGTCGCCGGAACCTACACTGTTCAGATATCCGGCGACTTTACCAGAATCTATCTGGGCGGCGGCGAGGCCAACGCGCAAAAGCTGCAGTCGATAGAGCAATGGGGGGACGTCGGATGGGATTCAATGATGTCGGCATTTTATGGAGCGACAAACATGGTATACAACGCAACGGATGCCCCGGACTTATCCGGCGTGACCAGCATGGCAGACATGTTCCACAACGCCGCCCTCTTTGACGGCGACATCTCCGGCTGGGACGTCTCGTCGGCGACTGACATGGGCAGCATGTTCTTCAACGCCCGCTCCTTCAACCAGCCCCTCAACGGATGGAACGTCTCATCCGTGGAAGACATGTCTTTTATGTTCAGCGGAGCCACCTACTTTGACCAGCCCCTCAACGGATGGAACGTCTCATCCGTGGAAGACATGTCTTTTATGTTCAGCGGAGCCACCTACTTTGACCAGCCCCTCAACGGATGGAACGTCTCATCCGTGGAAGACATGTCTTTTATGTTCAGCAGTACCTCTTTCTTTAACCAGCCTCTTGACTCCTGGGACGTCTCGTCGGTGGCCGACATGAACAGAATGTTCGCCGGCGCCACCGCCTTCAACGGCGACATCTCAAACTGGAATGTTTCGTCTGTCACCGACATGAGCGGGATGCTGTCTCGGGCTTATGCCTTTGATCAGAATTTAGGTGACTGGTACATCGTCTTGGATGATGCGGCTATCGATTACGGTGACGCGCCAGGGGTCGTCGGAAGTATATCTGCACAAAACCAGGCTCTCAACTATCAGAGTCCTGCATATCGTCTGGGATCGGGCGGCGACTCTGACTTTTTTGAGATGGATGGCGCCCGTCTCAAAATGAAGGGCACTCCTGCGAAAGGCTCGTATTTTGTAACTCTGACTGCCACCGGCGACTTTGGCAGATCCAATTCAAAGGTGGTGGAAGTTACAGTTACCGGAGTCCCTGCAGGTGTTGATGCCGTTCCCATAGTAGTCAGATCCACGACTGCAGACTACTTTGTGCTATATGTGCGGCACGCTCTGGATCCGGACACGACGGTGGAGATGCCTGTCTTGGCGGTTCTTGGTGAAAACGGCACGACGGCACTTGCCGAGAGCGTGGAGGCGCTTTCCAAGGAGCGCTACCGGGTGGAGAAATACCTAGTCGCCGACCCTGCCGACGTTGACGGCGACGGCATCGACGATGTCACAGAACTCTCAGATCCGGTGGGCATGAACCCTGTGAACCCGGTCACCGCGTTAGATCCCGGCGACGGTGCCGTGTCTATTCCTGACTGGGACACATTCAAGGCGTTATCCTTTGACATTCTTGGGATGAATTTTACGACCGTCAAGTTCGTCATACTCCACGCGGATACCGCCCTCCCGCATGTCTACTTTATGAACGGCACAAAGTATCCGGCGCATTCTATCTTTCTGGATGTCCTAGGCGTCACGTCGTACTACGATGATTACATAACCGGTTCGATTACCTATGACCCGGAAATCGTTGCCCCCGATGGCAGCCTAGGAGTCTACCATTACGAGTTATCCTGGTGGACCACTGATACTCCGTTCAACCTGGTGGATCGCACTTATACCCTGCTTGCCGCAAACATGCCCCTGCTTGAGGACAACTTGGCCTTGCATGTGAGCAACCGTGAACTTCCGCTTTTCCAGTCCGACTTGCCATTATATGCAGCATCCCGCGTCAACCTCGTATTCGACGACGACATACTCCCCGAAACCGACTTCCTTGCGTTGAATCCTGGAGAAGGGTACGGCATGCTGCAGACCATGGAACCAGACGAGCGCCCCAACCCCCGTGACGTGGTAATCTACGAGGCGCTGCCCAACGAGCTGCCCCGCGTCGCCGGCATCATCAGCACCGTGCCTCAAACGCCGCTCTCGCATGTCAATCTGCGCGCCGTTCAAGACAGCGTGCCCAACGCCTTCATCCGCGACGTCCTAGAAGACGCCGGCATCGACGATCTTATCGGCAGCTACGTCTACTACAACGTGACCGAGGACGGATGGGACCTGCGCGCAGCCACCCGCGCAGAAGTCGATGCCCACTACGGTCATTCTCGGCCTACCGGGGAACAGGTGCCGCAACGGGATCTCTCGGTAACGTCGATCACCCCCCTCAGTGATGTTGGCTTTGAGGACTGGGAGGCGTTCGGCGTCAAGGCGGCGAATGTGGCCGTGCTGGGAAAGATGGGTTTCCCTGAAGGGACCGTCCCGGACGGGTTCGCGGTGCCGTTTTATTTCTACGACGAGTTCATGAAGGCCAACGGGCTCTACGCCCGCATCGATGCCATGCTGGCCGACCCTGCCTTACAGACTGACTTCGATGTCCAGGAGGACGAGCTCAAGAAGCTGCGCAAGGCGATAAAGAAGGCAGAGACACCCGCGTGGATAATCACGGAGCTAGAGGAGATGCACGGGGAGTTTTCCAATGGGATCTCCCTGCGCTACAGGTCCAGCACCAACAACGAGGATCTCCCCGGTTTCAACGGCGCGGGACTGTACGACTCCAAGACCCAGGATCCAGAGGAGACCGAGGAGGACGGCATCGACAAGTCCCTCAAGTCGGTGTACGCCAGTCTGTGGAACTTTCGCGCCTTCACCGAACGCGACTTCCATCGTATCAATCACACGGAGGCCGCGATGGGAATCCTGGTGCACCCCAACTATTCCGACGAACTAGCTAACGGCGTGGCCGTCAGCTTTGATCCAGTCCGTGACAGCGACGGGAATTACTACGTCAATACCCAGATCGGCGAGGATCTGGTCACCAATCCCGAGGTATACTCGATACCGGAGGAAATACTGTTGGACCGGTACGCCGATCAGTACACCGTCCTTGCCACCTCCAACCAGGTGCCGCCGGGGCAACTTCTCATGAGCGACGACCAGCTGTATCAGTTACGCCTGCACCTTGCCACGATCCATGAGGAGTTTGCAGATCTGTACGGTGTCGGGCCCGGCGAGCGGTTTGCCATGGAGATCGAGTTTAAGATCACCAGCGAGGACATTCTTGCGATCAAGCAGGCCCGACCATGGATCTTCAACTCCGAGCGATCCCATGTGATAGACGGTACCCCGCCGGTCTTCAGCTCCGCCACGTACGACAAAGGCACAGGCGTCCTTGCGATAACCCTCAGCGAGGACATATCCGGGACGGCAGATCTTGCCAAGTTGCATGTACGTGAATCCGGCCAACCCTCCAGCGGCACTGCCCTGACAGGTGCCACCCAATCCATCGTAGGCTACACCATCATCATAACACTCACAGACTCCCAGAGGACGGCGGTCAACGACATGACGGCGCCCACGCTGGACATAGACGCGGGTGCCGTCTCAGACGGAATCGACCACATACTGGTCACCCGGGATCGGGCAATCACCATTGTCAACAGCGATCCCGTTGTCGACGCCGGCCCAGACCAGACCGTGGACGAGGGATACTTGGTAACACTCAACGCCACTGTCACCGATGCCGACGGCGACAACATGACCTACTCGTGGACGCACGACTCGCCTTTGGCCATCCAGCTGGCCAACCCTGCCTCGCCGTCCACCACCTTTGCCGCTCCGGCAGTCGACGCGGACACGGAAATAACATTCACGCTGACTGCCGATGACGGAACCGTCACTGCCTCAGACTCGCTTGCAGTTACCGTCACCGACGTGCCAACTGTCAACAGCCCGCCTGTCGCCGATGCCGGCCCAGACCAGACCGTGGACGAGGGATACTTGGTAACACTCAACGCCACTGTCACCGATGCCGACGGCGACAACATGACCTACTCGTGGACGCACGACTCGCCTTTGGCCATCCAGCTGGCCAACCCTGCCTCGCCGTCCACCACCTTTGCCGCTCCGGCAGTCGACGCGGACACGGAAATAACATTCACGCTGACTGCCGATGACGGAACCGTCACTGCCTCAGACTCGCTTGCAGTTACCGTCACCGACGTGCCAACTGTCAACAGCCCGCCTGTCGCCGATGCCGGCCCGGACAAGACCGTCCAAGAGGGCCAGGCAGTCACGCTCAACGGAACCGCCACCGATACCGACGGTGACGGTCTGACGTACGCGTGGAGCCACGACTCGTCCACGGAAATAACATTCAACGCCTCCTCGCCGGTTGCCACGTTTGCAGCGCCGCCGGTGGATGCCGACACGACAGTCACCTTCACGCTGGCAGTCTCCGACGGCTCGGCCAATTCCACCGACGCCGTTCTTGTCACCGTGATCGACGTGCCGGACGACTCGGACTTTGTCACGACGTGGGAGACTGCTGCACCGGGTGAGTCCATAACGATCCCGGCCCGCGGCACGTACACGATATCATGGGGCGACGGAACGGTGGACGCGGGAGTCACGGGCGACCAGACCCACGCGTACGACGTCCCCGGGAACCACACGATCCGCATATCCAAGGGCATCACTGGAATCAACCTGGGCAACCATGCCGACGCGCCCAAGCTGAGATCGATAGACCAGTGGGGCGACGCCAAGTGGAGTACGATGTATTCCGCATTCAGGGACGCCTCAAGCATGACATTGCGCGCGGCTGACGCGCCGGACCTCTCCCGTGTCAAGTACACCCAGTACATGTTCTTGAACGCCAGCTCCTTTGACGGCGACCTCTCCGCGTGGGACGTCTCGCATGTCACCAACATGGTGGGAATGTTCTGGGAGGCCAGCTCCTTTGACGGCGACCTCTCTGCGTGGGACGTCTCGAGCGTGACTGACATGTTTACCATGTTCTACAATGCCCGCTCCTTTGACGGGAACATATCCGCGTGGGACGTCTCGTCCGTAAGAAACATGGCCAACATGTTCCACGGCGCCTCGTCATTTGACGGCGACCTCTCCGCGTGGGATGTCTCGTCGGTGACTGACACGTATGCCATGTTTTTGGCCGCGTCCTCCTTTGACGGCGACCTCTCCGGCTGGGACGTCTCGCGCGTGACTGACATGGCCGACATGTTCCGCTCTGCCTCGTCATTTGACGGCGACGTCTCCGGCTGGGACGTCTCGCGCGCGACCCGCATGAGTACCATGTTCTACCTCGCCGACTCGTTTGACCAGAACCTGGGGGAATGGTACATCGTGCTCGACGATGCCGCCATTGACCACAGCAGCGTCCCAAGGGAGGTGGGCAGGATCGCCGCACAGAACAGGTTCCTGGATGGCCATAACCCGGCATACGGCATAGGCTCCGGGGGCGATTCGGCCCACTTCGAGATCGACGGCAGCATCCTCAAGATGAAGTCGGTGCCTGACGGGCACGCCGGCCCGTACTCGGTCACCGTAACTTCCACCGGAGCATACGGCTCGGAAAACTCCCGCACCTTTGACATATCCGTGACGGAAGGGGACGCCAACACGCCACCGGTGGCGTCGTCTGGCCCACGCGGCGTGGACGGGTTCACCCTGACCAGCACCCAGCCCGGAACGATCGAGGTAACTTGGGATGCCCCCGGCGAGGCGCCCAGAGACTACCGCGTGGCGTGGGCCAAAGTAGGTGAGAACTTTTTGTCGCGTAGTGACCTGACAGGCAACGCTTTTCCCACGTCCCCCAACCACACCATCACGGGTCTCGAGGGCGGAGAGTACCAGGCGAAGGTGCGCGCCCGGTACAACAGCGGCGGAGCGGGGAACTGGAGCGAGGTGGCCACCGTCACGGTTTTGGCGCCGCCCGACCCGCGCGGGATAGGCGAGATCAACCTGACCAGCGCCCAGCCCGGTACGATCCAGGTCTCCTGGGAGGCGCCCGGCGAGGCGCCTAGGGACTACCGCGTAGCGTGGGCCGAGGTGGGCGAGAGCTTCCTGGGGCGGAGTAACTTGGACGGCAACGCTTTTCCCACCTCACCCAACCACACCATCACGGGTCTCGAGGAGGGCGAGGAGTACAAGGTGAAGGTGCGCGCCCGTTACAGTGATAACGGCCCGGGTGACTGGAGCGACGAGGTCACTATCACCGTCGCGAGATCCTAGCTATGCCACGGGGATAAAGTCCGTGCATGTTTTGCCGAACTGCAGTATATGGAAATTATGTCTGCTAGTCATTGGAGTCCACCTCCGCCCATTTTGGGTTCTTTTCCCTGATCGCTTCTGTCGCCTTTTTGGCAATTAATTCCCAAGGAACCTTACGGCTGTGTCCTACGGGCATATATGAACTGGAATTGACTCTGTAGATTTGATTCATTTGGAAAAACATCCTCGTCGTAGTCGTGGCAGTGGATCGACCCCTTGATAACCATGTGCTCCGCGCACTTTCATTTGAATGGGGCAATCCGAGCTGCTGTGTTCCTGTGCTTCGCGCACTGATAGGTGATTGCAGCTTCCGATCCATCGAAAACAATCCGCAAGGAGATGAGAGAAAGGATGAGGAACATAGGAATAGACATTGGTAAGGGAAAATGCATAGTATGCGTAGTGGACGGCAAGGGAAACGTGCTGGAGAGGGCATCATACAAGAACACGCTGGAAGACGCAAAAGAGTTTGCACGCAGGATGAAAAAAGAATACGGCGGGAAAGGACGGTGCAGGGCCGCGTGCGAGTCGACTGGAAACATGTGGCTCAAGACATTTGAGGCCTTCGAGGGGTGCGAGATACCGGTAAAGCTTGCCAACACGTACAAGATGAAGATAATATCGGACACCGACGTCAAGACGGATCCCATCGACGCGCAAAAGATTGCAAACGCGCTGCGCGTGGGGATTATCCCAGAATGCTACGTGGCACCATCGGATTTGCGCGATGTCAGGGAACTGCTCAGGTACAGGATAAGCATGGTTCAGGCAAGGACTGCCCTGATCAACTACACGCACGGCCTGCTTGACAAGTACGACGTGATGCCAGATGTCTCAAGGATGCACAGCAAAAAGGCCATCAGGCTGCTTTCGCAGATACGCCTTAAGAAACCAAATGACAACATGATCCTGCAAAACTGCGTCAAAAGGATTGCACATGCCACAGAGGAGATATCTGGCATCGAGGCAGAGATAGACAGGCAGGCCGCAGTCAACGAGGATGCGAAACTGCTGATGAGCATGACTGGCATAGAGGCGTTTGCCGCGATGCTGCTGGTATCTGCGATTGACGGCATCACCAGGTTCAAGACCGCAGACAGACTGGTCTCATGGACCGTGATGTGTCCGCGAGTCTACCAGTCCGGCAACGTGACGCACCACGGCCGCATGAAAAAGGCGTCAAACCGAAGGGTAAACTGGATAATGATCCAAGCAGCCAACGTGGCAGTGCGCCATGATGACAGACTAAAGTGGTTCTATCAAAATGCCAAGACAAGGCACGGTGGCAACCACCCGATTGCCATAACACACGTGGCAAACAAGATGGTGAGGATCATCTGGAAGATGCTGACTGCCAAGGAACCGTACGAGTCCCATGACGCAAGCAGATATGCCAAAAAGATGAAAAGAATGAAGAAGATTCTGCAGTAGGTGCACGGGGCGGACTGGCCAGCTAGGCTGGCCCGCACCAGTACATTTTCTGCAATCCAATTCCTAGCGATAGCTTTAAAGTTGTACGCGCGTAACCTAGGCGTGGATCAGAAGTCAGACGGAATCAACGCTTGACTATGACCGGATGTTTTAACATAGGTGGTTATGTCTGTAGGACACAGCCGAACCTTACAGTTTGCATATATTGATGAAGGCAGCCCAAGGCTGAACGGTGCAAGCCAGACCGGGGAAAGGTCCAAAATAAACCGCACATACTATGTGGATTCCGACAGACCCGTTAAACAGTGTACAAAATGCCGCATTCACGCCGGAATGCCCGCACCATGGCAGCGTCACGGACGCTGGACGTCTCTGCCCGACCCGACACACATGGCATCTGGCATGCATCTCAGGTTCCAGGCACGGATCTGGTCTCACATGACGGCCCGCAGAGCACTGAACCCGTGTGATAATGGCATTACAAGCGATCGGCTGTGTCCTAAAGGAATATGCCCGTTTGGATGGTGGCTTCTGGATGGCCATTTTGGATATTTGCTTGTAGGGCACAGCCATTTTTTAGCTACTGTCCATATTGTCTAATTTGTAAATCTTTTTAGCTAATGCTTATATTGTCTAATTTGTAAATCTCTTTAGCGTATGATGCGTATTGCTCGATTTGTACCGCCCGGAGATGCCGTGGGTGCCATATGATGAAGGCGCTTATAGTGGTGCTCGCGCTAGTGCTACCTAGTTTGCTGGGCTACGCCCTTGCGACACCCTCCATCGCCATGTCTCCTGTTGCGTTTGTGGCCGACGGGGTGGACGGGTTTGAGGAGCTTGGCGGGCCAAAAGGCATCACCACAGTCACGATCGGCTCCTCGACGTATGCCCTTGTTGCCGCATACGACGACGACGGCGTCCAGATAGTCGACATCACGGATCCCTTCAACCCGAGCCCCGTTGCGGCCGTAACCGACGGGGTGGACGGGTTTGAGGAGCTTCGCGGTGCGCGCGGCATCACCACCGCTACGGTCGGCTCCTCGACGTACGCACTTGTCACGGCAGCTGCCGGCGTCCAGATAATCGACATAACGACTCCCTCCAGCCCGGCCCCGACCGCGCACATAAGCGCTGCCTCTGCTGTCGCCCTCCGTGGCTCGTACGGCATCGCTACGTTTACAGTCGGATCCTCTGCGTATGCCATTGTCGCATCAAGCTCAGGCGGCATCCAGATAATCGACATCACGGATCCCTCCAGCCCGGCCCCCGTCGCATCCATATTGGGCGGAAGCGAGCTCGGCGGGCTCGGCGGAGCGCGCGGCATCACCACGACCACGATCGGCTCCTCGACATACGCCCTTGTTGCCGTATCCAGCGAAGACGCCGTCCAGATAATCGACATTACAGATCCCTTCAACCCGAGCCCCATTGCAGCCGTACGCAGTAGTCAAGATAACAGGCTTGACGGCGCAACTGGCATCACCACCGCCACCATTGGCTCCTCTACATACGCCCTTGTTACGGCGCAGTACGATAACGCCGTCCAGATAATCAACATCACGGATCCCTCCAGCCCGGACTCCGTTGCATTCGCGCAGGACGGAAGCGGTGGGTTTGACAAACTTGAATATCCTGAGAGCATCGCCGTCGTCACGTTCGACTCCTCGACGTACGCCATCGTCGCGGCATTCCTGGACGGCATCCAGATAATAAACATCACGGATCCCTCCAACCCCAGCCCTGCAGCCTCTGTGGACAGCAATGACGCCAGATTTGGCGGCTTTCCGCTTCCCGAAGACATCGCCGTCGTCACGATAGACTCCAGGACGTACGCCCTTGCCGCATCCTATTTTGGTAACGGTGTCCAGATAATCGATGTAGCCCTCACCTCCGGCCCGCTGCTAACGTCGGCCGTCTTGGACGAGGGAACAGGCATCTTGGAGATCGAATTTGCGAGTGCAGTCGATGTCACTCCCGCAGGCATGGCTGATCTGTCCGGATTGACCATCCGTGGTTCCGGACAGTCCGTTTCGCTGGCCGGGGCGACGCTGGGAACCGAGGCGGACTCCACCGTAATCTCCATCGAGCTGACCGAGGGCCAGGGCCGCTCAGTCGCCGCCATGGCGTCCCCGCGGTTGGATGTGGCAGACTCTGCCGTGACAGGAACGGACGGCAACCCGATCGAACAATCGTTAGGCAATACCGTCACCGTAAACGATGACGCGGCGCCTGGGGTCGTATCTGCGGCCTTTGACGGGGAGGGCAGCATCCTGACTATCACGTTTTCAGACAGGATCGACGTCACGCCTGCCCGCATGGTTTACCTGGGAGGGATGACCGTCAGCGGCTCCGGGCAGTCCGTTTCGCTGGCAGGGGCGACTTTGGGAACGGAGGCCGACTCTGCTGTAATCTCCATCGTGCTGACCGAGAGCCAAGGCAGCTCAGTCGTCGCCATGGTGTCCCCGCTGTTGGCCATAGGCCACTATGACGTAGTAGACACGGATGGCAACCCGATCGCGTCTTCGTCCGGCAATGCCATCTCCATAAACAGTGTAAACGAGATTCCGACCGTCACATCGATCGAGCGGAGCGACCCGACAACGGAGACCGCCTCCGCGCAGACCCTTGTCTTTGCTGTGACCTTCAGCGAAAACGTGGCCGGCGTGGACCAGGCAGACTTTGCGCTGTCGCCTGGTAGCACCGGGGCGGGAAGCATAGCAAACCTGACCGGCTCCGGCAGCCGGTACCTCGTGACCGTCTCGGTCACGCGGGACGGGACATACAATCTCGACATCGCACAGAACAACAACATCACCGATGCCACGGGCAATCCTCTGGCAGGCGACGACCCGTTGCCGGATCAGTCGTTCACTGTGGTGACTGTAAACACGGCACGTGAAGTAGGCGGGATCACCCTGACCAGCACCCAGCCCGGGACGATCCAGATAACCTGGGAGGCTCCCAGCGAGGCGCCCAAGGACTACCGCGTGGTGTGGGCCAAGGCGGGCGAGAACTTTCTGCCGCGGAGTGACCTAGCAGGCAACGCTTTTCCGACCTCTCCTAACCACACCATCACGGATCTAGAGGAGGGTGAAGAGTACAAGGTAAAGGTGCGCGCCCGATACTACAGCGGCGGGCCCGGGGACTGGAGCGGCGTGGTCACCCCCATGCTTGCCGTAATCCCGGACCAGACCGTTGACGCCGGCCCCGACCAGACCGTCATGGAGGGCCAGACGGTTGCACTGAACGGCACTGCCGCCGACATCAACGGTGATCCGCTGACCTACTCGTGGATCCACGACTCGGCCCTGGCCATACAGTTTGCTAACGCCACCTCTCCGTCCACCACCTTTACCGCGCCTGCAGTCTACGCGGACACTGCAGTGACCTTCACGCTGACTGTCAATGACGGCAACAGCACCGCCTCCGACCAGATGACAGTTACCATCGCCCACAACGACCCGCCGACCTTCGTCACGTCTGAATTTGACACTGACGCGGGGGTGCTGACGATCACCTTTTCAGAAACGATAGACGTGGCAAACGTAGTCCCTGCCAAGATGCACGTAAGGGAGTCGGGGAATTACACGCACGGCACAACCCTGACTGCCGGCGAGCTTGTCACTGTCGCCGACGGCGCCACGATCTCGTTTACCCTCACTGAACCGCACCGCACGGCAGTCGCGAGACTGGCCGCGCCGGAACTGACGATCGAGCCGGGGGCGGTGCGGGACGCGTCTGGCAACCTCATAGTCGGCACCTTTGATGCCTCCACCCGAACGTTCGTTGACGCCACCAGCATCCGACCACAGGAAAACGCTCCAACAGACATCGCGTTCTCAAACGACGGCACCAAGATGTTTGTGATGGGCACTGTCGGAGACGACGTAAACGAATACACGCTGTCCACCCCGTTTGATGCCTCCACCCGAACGTTCGTTGACGCCACCCCCATATCATCAGAAGAAACTCTTCCAACAGACATGGTGTTCTCAAACGACGGCACCAAGATGTTCGTGATAGGCACTGACGGAGCCGACGTAAACGAGTACACGCTGTCCACCCCGTTCGATGCCTCCACCCTAACGTTCGTTGACGCCACCTCCATATCGTCACAGGACGGCCAACCACGAGGCATGGCGTTCTCAAACGACGGCACCAAGATGTTCGTGCTAGGCAATGCCGGAGACGACGTAAACGAGTACACGCTGTCCACCCCGTTCGATGCCTCCACCCTAACGTTCGTTGACGCCACCTCCATATCGTCACAGGTAGTCAGACCACAAGGCATCGCGTTCTCAAACGACGGCACCAAGATGTTCGTGCTAGGCAATGCCGGAGACGACGTAAACGAATACGCGCTGTCCACCCCGTTCGATGCCTCCACCCTAACGTTCGTTGACGCCACCTCCATATCATCAGAAGAAACTTTTCCAACAGGCATGGTGTTCTTAAACGACGGCACCAAGATGTTCATAATAGGCATTATCGGAGACGACGTAAACGAATACGATCTGAGCTCCGTCTATCCAATTACGGTGACAAGGACGCCACCGATCTTTGTCGCGTCCGAACTTGACATTGACGCGGGGGTGCTGACGATTACCTTTTCAGAAACGATAGACGCGGCAAGTATAGTTCCGGCCAAGATCCACGTAAGGGAGTCGGGGAATTACACGCACGGCACAACCCTGACTGCCGGCGAGCTTGTCACTGTCGCCGACGGCGCCACGATCTCGTTTACCCTCGCTGAACCGCACCGCGCCGCAGTCGCGAGACTGGCCACGCCGGAACTGACGATCGAGCCGGGGGCGGTACGGGACGCGTCTGGCAACCTCATCGTCGGCACCTTTGATGTCTCCACCCAAACGTTCGTTGACGCCACCGACATCTCATCACAGGAAACCCAACCACGAGACATCGCGTTCTCAAACGACGGCACCAAGATGTTCATAGTAGGCGATGTCAGAGACAACGTAAACGAATACACGCTGTCCACCCCGTTCGATGCCTCTACCAGAACGTTCGTTGACGCCACCAGCATCCGAGCACAGGACGGCGATCCACGAGGCATGGCGTTCTCAAACGACGGCACCAAGATGTTCGTGATAGGCTATAACGGAGACAACGTAAACGAGTACGCGCTGTCCGCCCCGTTCGATGCATCCACCCTGACGTTCGTTGACGCCACCAGCATCCGAGCACAGGAAGACGATGCACGAAGTGTAGCGTTCTCAAACGACGGCACCAAGATGTTCGTGATGGGCGTTGTCGGAGACGACGTAAACGAATACACGCTGTCCACCCCGTTTGATGCCTCCACCCGAACGTTCGTTGACGCCACCTCCATATCATCAGAGGAAACTTTTCCAACAGGCATGGTGTTCTCAAACGACGGCACCAAGATGTTCGTGATAGGCTGGGAAGAGTACGTAAACGAGTACGCGCTGTCCACCCCGTTCGATGCCTCCACCCGAACGTACGTTGACGACACCTCCATATCATCAGAGGAAGTCGATTCACAAGGCATCGCGTTCTCAAACGACGGCGCCAAGATGTTCATAATAGGCATTATCGGAGACGACGTAAACGAATACGATCTGAGCTCCGTCTATCCCGTTACGGTGACAAGGGCGCCCCCGATGACTGCCGGGGCGCTTGTCACCCTGTGGAACGTGGCAGCCAGTCCGCACACGATCTCCATGCCCCTGAATGTGCATTCCGGGGGAACGCTTTCCATAGACTGGGGCGACAACAGCACTGACACTGTCGCCGCCAACGGCACGCAGTCGCACACGTACGCGGTCCCGGGCGAGTACCGGGTGTCCATGACCGGAGACCTTGCCAGGATAAACCTGGCCGCTACCGGTTCCACGGCATCCAAGCTGGCATCCATCGACCAGTGGGGCGACATAGAATGGTCCTCCATGAAAGGCGCGTTCTGGGGAGCCTCCGGCATGGAATACAAGGCAGCCGACGCGCCGGACCTGTCGCGCGTGGCCTCGATGCAGAACATGTTCCGTGCCGCTGCCTCCTTTGATGGCGGCCTGTCCTCTTGGAACGTCTCGGCCGTGGCCAACATGGACGGCGCGTTCCGCGGCGCCTCGGCGTTCAAAGGAGACATCTCTACTTGGGACATGTCCGGCGTGACTGACATGAGGACGATGTTCCAGGACACCGCCGCCTTCAACGGCGACATCTCCGGCTGGAACGTCTCGTCGGTGACCAACATGAATTCCATGTTCTCAGGCGCCTCCTCCTTCGACCAACCCCTCGACTCCTGGAACGTCTCGTCGGTGACCAACATGAATTCCATGTTCTCAGGCGCCTCCTCCTTCAACCAACCCCTCGACTCCTGGAACGTCTCGTCGGTGGAAGACACGTCCTACATGTTCTCAGGCGCCACCGCCTTCAACCAGCCCCTTGACTTCTGGGACGTCTCGTCTGTGACCGACATGAACAGCATGTTTGGCTTGGCCACCTCCTTTGACGGCGACATATCTGACTGGGTCGTCTCGTCTGTGACCGACATGAACAGCATGTTCTCTGGTGCCGACTCCTTTGACCAAAACTTGGGCAAATGGTACATCGTGCTTAATGACATGACCATCGACTATAATGATGCACCAGGAATTGTCGGAAGCATATCCGCGCAAAACTCGTTCCTTGACGGACAGAACCCCGTATACGGCATAGGCTCAGGCGATGACTCTCATTCTTTTGAACTGAACGGTTCCAGCCTCGTTCTGAAGGCAGTCCCTGCAAAGCGCACGTATACCGTGAACGTGACCTCGGTGGGGGACTTTGGCACGGGAAACTCTAAAATGATCGAGATAACAGTATCCGGCTTTAACACCTCACCCACAGTCAACGCCGGAGAAGACCAGGCCGTCCAGGATGGAACCACCGTCACGCTCTCCGGCACGGCTGCCGATAATGACGGCGACCAGCTGACGTACGCGTGGTCGCATGACTCGACCCTGCCAATCGTCTTTGCCAACGACGCCTCGCTGTCGACTACCTTTACCGCCCCGGCAGTCGACGCGGACACGGAAATAACATTCACGCTGACTGCCGATGATGGAACCGTCACTGCCTCAGACTCGCTTGCAGTCACAGTCACTGACGTGCCAACTGTCAACAGCGATCCCGTTGTCGACGCCGGCCCAGACCAGACCGTGGACGAGGGATACTTGGTAACACTCAACGCCACTGTCACCGATGCCGACGGCGACAACATGACCTACTCGTGGACACACGACTCGCCTTTGGCCATCCAGCTGGTCAATTCGACCTTCCTCTCCACCACCTTTACCGCTCCGGCAGTCGACGCGGACACGGAAATAACATTCACGCTGACCGCCGATGACGGAACCGTCACTGCCTCAGACTCGCTTGCAGTCACAGTCACTGACGTGCCAACTGTCAACAGCCCGCCTGTTGCCAATGCCGGCCCCGACCAGGACGTCGCCGAAGGCTCCACCGTGAACCTTGACAGCACCGCGTCGGATTCGGACGCAGAGGACAC
The DNA here is from genome assembly GCA_965206845.1 of Cenarchaeum sp. Taxonomy (GTDB): domain Archaea; phylum Thermoproteota; class Nitrososphaeria; order Nitrososphaerales; family Nitrosopumilaceae; genus CAYGAM01. The sequence goes on from OZ242221.1 coordinate 1,551,083, forward strand.
CCTGACGTATTCCTGGTCGCACAACTCCACCCTGCCCATAACGCTTGACGACGGCGCGGCGCTTGACGCCTCCTTCACTGCCCCCAACGTCGACTCGGAGACTGTCATCGAGTTCACCCTGGAGGTGAATGACGGCACGGTCACGGTATTGGACACGATGCTGGTCACGATACAGGACAGCGCAAACTCTCCCCCGTCGGTGAACGCCGGCCCGGACAAGACCGTCCAAGAGGGCCAGGCAGTCACGCTCAACGGAACCGCCACCGATACCGACGGTGACGGTCTGACGTACGCGTGGAGCTACGACTCGTCCACGGAAATAACATTCAACGCCTCCTCGCCGGTTGCCACGTTTGCAGCGCCGCCGGTGGATGCCGACACGACAGTCACCTTCACGCTGGCAGTCTCCGACGGCTCGGCCAATTCCACCGACGCCGTTCTTGTCACCGTGATCGACGTGCCGGACGACTCGGACTTTGTCACGACGTGGGAGACTGCTGCGCCCGGTGAGTCCATAACGATCCCGGCCCGCGGCACGTACACGATATCATGGGGCGACGGAACGGTGGACGCGGGAGTCACGGGCGACCAGACCCACGCGTACGACGTCCCCGGGAACCACACGATCCGCATATCCAAGGGCATCACTGGAATCAACCTGGGCAACCATGCCGACGCGCCCAAGCTGAGATCGATAGACCAGTGGGGCGACGCCAAGTGGAGTACGATGTATTCCGCATTCAGGGACGCCTCAAACATGACATTGCGCGCGGCTGACGCGCCGGACCTCTCCCGTGTCAAGTACACCCAGTACATGTTCTTGAACGCCAGCTCCTTTGACGGCGACCTCTCCGCGTGGGACGTCTCGCATGTCACCAACATGGTGGGAATGTTCTGGGAGGCCAGCTCCTTTGACGGCGACCTCTCCGCGTGGGACGTCTCGAGCGTGACTGACATGTTTACCATGTTCTACAATGCCCGCTCCTTTGACGGCGACCTCTCCGCATGGGACGTCTCGAGCGTGACTGGCATGGCCAGCATGTTCCACGGCGCCTCGTCATTTGACGGAGACCTCTCCGCATGGGACGTCTCGTCGGTGACTGACACGTATGCCATGTTTTTGGCCGCGTCCTCCTTTGACGGCGACCTCTCCGGCTGGGACGTCTCGCGCGTGACTGACATGGCCGACATGTTCCGCTCTGCCTCGTCATTTGACGGCGACGTCTCCGGCTGGGACGTCTCGCGCGCGACCCGCATGAGTACCATGTTCTACCTCGCCGACTCGTTTGACCAGAACCTGGGGGAATGGTACATCGTGCTCGACGATGCCGCCATTGACCACAGCAGCGTCCCAGGGGAGGTGGGCAGGATCGCCGCACAGAACAGGTTCCTGGACGGCCATAACCCGGCATACGGCATAGGCTCCGGGGGCGATTCGGCCCACTTCGAGATCGACGGCGACACCCTCAGGATGAAGTCGGTGCCTGACGGGCACGCCGGCCCGTACTCGGTCACCGTAACTTCCACCGGAGACTTTGGCACGGGCAACTCCCGCACCTTTGAGATATCCGTGACGGAAGGGGACGCCAACACGCCACCGGTGGCGCCGTCTGACCCACGTGAAGTGGGCGGGATCACCGTGTCCAGCACCCAGCCCGGAACGATCCAAATCGATTGGGATGCCCCCAGCGAGCAGCCGCGGGAATACCGCGTCACGTGGGCCAAGTCCGGCGAGGACTTTCCGGACTGGAGGGATCTGGTAGGCAACGCGTTCCCCACTAGCACCTCCCAGACCATTACCGGCCTAGAGGAGGGTGAAGAGTACCAGGTCAAGGTGCGCGCCCGGTACGACAGCGGCGGCCCCGGGGGCTGGAGCGACACAGTCACCATCACAGTCGCGAGAACCGAGTAAGGCTCCATTTGTAAATTTATCCAAAGCGACTGAGGCTGGCCTTCTCATCCATTGCTCCACTACGCCTGAGATCGCACCCATCAAGTTAGTGTTAGGGCGTAGTCGTGGCCATGGCAATCCGCTCACCTTCACAGAAATCCCGCACAATGCCGTATCTTGCCAAAACCAAATGTTATGGCGGCGTGGTCTCTGACGGAGACAGTAATCCCAGATGTGCCAGATCTGGCACCTAATGCAAACAGATCAATGAGGGCGCGCCCAGACGATCCTTATGTACTACCAAAAAGATCGCCTGAGACGCGATATGATGAACAATGGCAAAATATATGAATCTGTTGAGAAGATGCTGAGGGAAAGCATCGTGCCGTCCGCCGAGGTCTCCAAAAGGTACAACGCGACATATGGAGCAAGCGACTTTAACGCCGGCATGCTGCATGCCGCGATGCTTGACACTTCGGTCGGCGGATGCAGCCTCGTCATGAGAGAAATCACGGCGCAGCCCATCGAGAATCCAAGATATTCGCGCCATTCTCCAAGCGGCGAGTGGTTTCGCGATATCCTGTCCAAGACGGACGAGGGCAAGGCGCTTGAGACTTTTAACCAGGCGGTAAGGGCACAGCTGGATGAGATTTGCCTGCTTGGCAGGTTGCCTGATGTGCTTGATGTGGCCATCGACATGCACCTGATACCGTGCCACAGCAAGAAACTTGGCTCTGACCTGAGGGGTGGCGAGCGCAAGAGCGGCACCAACAGATTCGAGGCGTACATCACGGCGCAGTGCGTCAACTCCAAATCGCGGCTTATCCTTGCGGCCCTATACATGGACAAGTCTTCATCCGTGCACGAATCCCTGCGTAAAACCATCAATTTGTGCCTAGAAAACGCCTCTGCCGTCGGATCTAGGCTGGGACTGATCCTGATTGACAGGGGTTTCTTTTCAGTGAACTCGATATCCGAGATTGAGCGCCTTAGCCTTGAGTACCTGAGATGTGATTCGTAATTAGCACGCAGGCATATTAGAGCACGATCTTTGGCATAATCATACGAAAGTTGCATGCTTTGGAGCACACATCTGTAAGATTATGGGCATCGAAGGCCCGATTCTTAATTGCGGATCATGTCTCTGATGCCGTGCACCAGAACCAGTAGGGTGAAAGACTCGCTGCGTAAGTTCGTGGCCAAGACGCTCGGCCACATCTCAAAATCCGACATGACGAATTCTGACAAGGTAACGGTTCAGTACCACATGATCATAACAAAGAAGAAGAGAGTAAGGAAGGAAAGTGAGAAGGCGAAGAACGGAAGCAAGAAGGCGAAAAAGGCGGACGCACCGGAAGATCGATACATTGCGTTTGCCACCAATGCCCCGTGGGTGGATGTGGAAGAATATTCCAAAAGGTGGACCATCGAGACATGCTACAGACTGGTAGAGAACGCTAGGGCAAAGTCGTTCGGCAGCAGTAGGCCTGCCAGGCTTTTCTGCTTTCTGTACTCGCTGACGCTGTTTAACGCATGGGCGCTGGTAAACGCGCAGCTGGCAAGCTTTCTGAAGCTGCGTGGCGGAGTCCTTCCGGTGACGCAGCTGTATATGAAAATTGCCACGCTAATAGCAATCTATCGGAATATTACGATTCAGCCCGAGCCACCGCCAGATCCCGTGGCTCCGTGAGCACATCTGGGATTACTGAGATGGATGGAGGCAGATATCAATGACTGACGACCCAGACAGAGGGCGACATGATTTTCATATACTACGCCAGTTCCGGAATGTGGGCTGTGTCCTATGAATAAAAGCCACCACTCTCTGCATGGTGACTGAGACACCGGACGTCTCATAATTTGCAGACACTGCGGCAGCTCCGCTTCGCTGATCATCCGAAAACCATAAAATTGCCCCGTTCCACGGCATAATGCGCAGGCTCCGCTGGGCAGGCGCGGTGGAGGCCGCGCCGGTCATGCAGTCATGGTAGCGATCATCTTCGGTGTGAGCCTGCCGTCCCTTGCCTTCGATCTGGCCACGAGTTCTATGTTGTAACAGATTATCCGAATTGCAATCTCCCTGCACTGGTTCTCCGGCTTGTGGCAACGCGTGTGGTTTCCGTACATCTTCTTGATGGCGCCAAACACCGCCTCTATGATGCTGAGCTGGTGGTATTCTGACTTGAACGTGTCCGGATCTTGCACGGACAGGTCTACTATCTCGCGCCACGCTTGGCTTCCAAAGGCGTTGTGAACCGTGTTGGATTTCGGCTTGATGCGCGGCACCATGCCCATCTCCGATATCGCGCTGCACACATCCCTTGCAAGGTAGGCCGAATCCAGGCAGAAGTGGCCCGCACCCCCCTCAAATCTGGCCAGCATGCTTCGCAGTCCAATGATGTCGGCTACGTTGCTGGCCGTCACGAGGTAGTCGAGTACCACCCCCGTGCGTATGTCGTTGATGCTGTGGAGCTTGACCCAGCCCCTCTTGGTTTTCACGCTGCCGGTCCGCACGTCATACCACCTGGCGAAGCCGCTGTCAGAGTATCCCGTGCTGTCCCCTGCCACCGATCCCGCAGGTATCTCGCAGATGACCCTGCGGTGCACCTCCGCCAGGTACCGATCCGGAATGAGGTCGTAGGCGCGGGCAATGGTGCTCTTGGAGGGAATCTTGTGCGGTCCGATCTTCGCGACGGTGTTGCGGTTGTTTCGGAGATGGCCGACCATCTTGCGATAGGTCTTGCGCTCGGCCTCCATGACTATGCACACTGCGGCCATGGCCCTGGACGGATATGCAGTCATGCCGCCCAGGCTGAACCTGGCAGTATACGGGTCGCCCAGGTCATTGACTATTTTCAGAATCGTGTTGAGGATTAGACCGGGCAGGTATTGCTGAATCAGGTCGTACTGTCGTTGATCGCGCTTCCTTTCAGGCACTTGGTGGGCCCGCGATCCTCAGATCAATATGCCTTGCTATTGGACAGGTATATCTTAGTAGGACACAGCTGCCCTTTTTACAACTCAAATTTGCTAGGATGCTGTATGTAATAATGTTCTTGGAATGATGCTTTGTGGTCTAGCCTGGAAATCCGCCTGTCTCCCGTCTTGGGGGACAAGGTTCCGGAGAAGACGTGCAGACTCCTCTCCTGCCCGGACTGAGTGCGCGCGGATCCGTCATCACAGGAAGCGCGCCAGCCGTGCCGGAGAGTGCCATAAGGAATCAGAGTGGTTTTCCGTATCTCGCAACAGGCCGTTTGGTGCATGGTCACGTTGCCCTCCCACTTAGGCACGGGTTCGTACACATACAAATTTTTGCGCCCGGCCGGATGCAGCGAGGGCCCAATGCGTCACGTGTTTGGAAAACTTTATCACTTGTCATATCATAGGCTACCTATGAATATAACCGCAGAAGACGCAGTGACCCAGGTTCTAAAGCTCAGCAAGCACATCCGCATAGTGACAATCTGTGACAAGGAAGGAAACAAGATCTTTTCTGCTAGGCGCAAAACTACGGAAAACCTTCTGACTCCAAACGAGAGCACACAATCCCTGACGATATCGGCGCAGAACATGAAGGGTAGAAAGAAGCTAGCTCGCAAGCTGGGAGTGTGCAGGTACACACTTGCAGAATACACCAAAGTTAAGAGGATGGTAATGCCTGCAGACAAGAAGCACCTGCTCTACATTACCTGCTCTCCAGAGTTTGATCACAGGAAGATCGTACGTCTGGTAGATTCGTTCAGAACATCCCAATAGGATCTTGCCTTTATCTTCTTTTTTTTTGTACATGTTCTAGTCACTTCTGTCCCTGTTGGATGTGTGTGGTTCTGTCTGCCGTGTCGGACGGGCTGCGGGGATCAACACATGTGGCCGCTCTCTGACAGAGAGCAGATGCGTAACCACATCGGTGTGCTTGCGGGATCGCTTGTCTAGCTGGGCCGGGCGTGAATGCTTGGAGTCTAGCGTACAGTATCGCGTTCAACTGAGGCGGGCTGGCCTCATGCCGGCACAACATGATTAGATTTTTATCTTCTGGAATGTAAGCATGCTCGTTGGGCTCGGATCAAAGTTCGCGTTTTCGCCTGTATGCTGCCAAGTGCCAGGAGCTGCTAGGGGATCCGGATGTGCGGTTTGCAGGAATAATTGACGATCGCGGGCAGCTTGTATCGGGCGGCTTCAAGGAGGGCATTACACCATACGAGGTGGACGAAACCAGACTACATGCATTTATGGAGTTCGTCTCCAGAATCACCATCAGAAAGGAGTATGATCAGAGCCTTGGACCGATCAACTACCTTGCAGCCCGGCGCAACAAGGCCGTGCTGATGAGCTTCCCGTTTCCCATAACGAAGATTGTCCTGCTGGTCTCTGCAGAGCCTAGTGTGGACATTGAGGATCTGGCATCCCGAGTAACCAAGGCATTTGCAGGCGTTACATAGTCCAAACCCAGACTGCTGCGCTACGACACCGCATTTGGGAAGATTTTTAACGGCACTTGGTGCCGAACAGGCAATGAACGAGGCGTACGTTCTTCTCAATGTTGACTACAAAAACCAAAAGGGCATCATCGAAAAGGCGCGGCAGATACCCGTGACCAAGTCGGTCAAGACGGTGTACGGCATATGTGATATTCTGATAATACTAGAATCCGATGACATGCAGAAGATCAAGGATGCCATTGATGAAGACCTGCACAGGATGGAGGGAATAACCAATTTGACATCACTAATCTCTGTGAACTGATCCCAGATGGCGCAGCAGTACGAGATAGTCATAGTTGGAGCAGGCCCTGCGGGGCTGGCAGCGGGCATGTATATCGCAAGGCAGAGGGTCTCGTGCTTGGTAATATCCAAGGATCTGGGAGGACAAATGAACCTGATTCCAAAGCTGGAGAACTATCCTGGAACCATAATGTCAAGCGGCCCCCTGCTGGCAAGAACGCTGGAGAACCAGTACCTGACGTTTGGCGGAGATATGACATATGATACCGTGGAGCGCATAGACGAGACCGATGATGGGCTCAAGATCAAGACTGCTCGGTCCGAGTACTCGGCAAAGGCAGCCGTGATTGCCGCAGGCAAGGTGCCAAACAACCTGGGCCTGGACAATGAATCCACATACCAGAACAAGGGGGTTCACTACTGCACAAAGTGCGACGCACCATTCTACCAGGGAAGGATCACTGCCTCTGTGGGTGTTGGCGCGTACCTGATCGAGTCGGGAATACTGCTATCACGGATGGCTGATCATGTCTATGTGATATTCAAGGGAGGAAGGCTGGGCGGCGACCCGGATCTGATAAAGTCGCTAGAGCGAAAGGAGAACGTGGAGCTGATTCCCAACTCCAGCATAAAGTCCATCTCGGGCAACGGCTCACTGCAACAGATTACCGTGGCAGACAGATCCGGAGCAGAGAAGACCATCAGTGTGGATGGACTCTTCGTCGAGATGGGCTCTAAAATCAACCTGGGCTTTGTCAAACACCTAGTCGAGCTGAACACCAAGGGAGAGATCAAGGTATCCAACGGCGGAAGAACGGCACACCCGGCAATATTTGCCGCCGGTGATGCTACGGACATACCCTACAAGCAGATAGTGGCCGCATGCGGCGACGGGGCAGCAGCGGGACTGTCTGCGTTCAACTATCTTGAAAAGCTCAAGGGAAAACCGGGAATCCGCGCCGACTGGAAGAAGCAGATAGGCAATACGGTATTCCACTATTAGTTTTAATTTGGTCGTATCGTACCTGCTTGTATGAAGGCCACTTTTGGAGCGGGATGCTTCTGGCATGTTGAGGAGGTCTTTGCCAGGACTCCTGGCGTTGCGGGTACCGCAGTGGGATACATCGGCGGCCACACCGACAGCCCGACATACCAGGATGTGTGCACGAACAGAACCGGTCATGTAGAGGCAGTGCAGGTAGAGTACGACCAAGACAGAGTGTCCTTTGAAGATCTGCTTGATATATTCTGGGGCAACCACAATCCCACCACGCCAAACAGGCAGGGTCCGGATGTGGGAACCCAGTACCGTTCTGTCATCTTCTTTCACTCGCCAGAACAAGAGGCATTGGCCAGAAGATCAAGAGAAACGCTTGATGCGTCAGGCAAGCTGCCGGCGCCTGTCGTGACGCAGATAGTTCCCGCCACCGCGTTTTACAGGGCTGAAGAGTACCATCAGCGATACTTTAAGAAGATGGGCCTAGTCTGAGCATACCCGCGCTGGCGCTGCGGGTTCAGAAGATTCAATAAAACTCCGGCGTCGATGCATGTCATGGGTAGGACAGAGGAGGTCTTGGATGCGATGATCAAGTACCAGCAGGAAGGCTCCATAAGGTTTGTCCTGCAGGCGGACACTAGGGAGATTACGCTCTCCGACTGTCGTATCTATCGCTTTTCTGCATCGGTGCGATCCACGGACCGCGGTGATGCACGCCTTTCTGGTGCTCCTGCCTACAAGATAGTGGGTTCCAGCCACGATCTCAGCATAGTGTCTTTGCTGCCCCGTGTAATGCTTGGCCCGAGCACCGAGTTTGCCAAGCTAAAGATTACTGCCGAGTTTCCGCCGGACTCTGTGGGGAGAACGATCATGTACGGACACTTGACAAACAGTATGCAGAACCTGTCTCTGATACAGCTCCATATTGTAGTCGACGAAGTGGCCTAGACGGCGTCCTAGCCTGACGCGCAGCTACTCTACAATGTGCACCGGGATTTTGGACGCTTCCACTACGTACTTTGCAACGCTGCCAAAGATTGCCTTCCTGACGGCGTTCTTGCCGCTGGGGGTCAATACAATCAGATCAAAGCCGCCGTCCTTTGCCAGCTTGACAATGTTGTACCCGGCATCGCCGCGCATGATGGTAATGTTAAGGACAACCCCATCCCTTACCACATCTGATACTGCCTCTTTCATAAATGCCTGGGTGTGCAAATCCGGGAGTTTTTCTGTGGTTTCGTATCCTGCAAACTCTGTGTGCTTGCCTGTGCTTTGCACATGTACCGCGGTGACTTCTGCCCCGTGCTGCTTTGCCAGTGATACTGCTGCCTCAAGCCCCCTCTTGGCGTTCTCAGAGCCGTCATGGGGCACCAGAATCTTCTTTACCATGCCTATGTATCTGTCCATTCATACTTAAAAGCATGATTCCTGCCATGCGCGAGATCACATCCCTATCCGCTTGGGCATAAAAGCGCACGTTTGAAAGAGCTCCTATGACCGACTCGGTGCGACAGACGATCTTGCGACTGATTTTTCTAGAAATATGTTTAATTATGATCATTGTGGCACCTATTGGTGCAACAACAGTACGTGTCTGTTGGAGGGCACAAGACTCGCTATCTTGAGTGTGGCGGATCCGGTGACTTCCTCGTCTTTCTGCACGGACTGGGAGCATCTGCAGATAGGTGGGAGTTTGTGGCGCCGCTCTTTGGGAAGCACTTTCGTGTCATCATTCCAGATTTAATCGGATTTGGATACAGCGACAAGCCTGCAGTTGACTATACCATGGAGTTCTTCTCAGATTTTCTGGGCAGCTTTTTGGATGAGTTGGGCATACGCAAGGCCCACATAGTTGGCTCATCCCTGGGCGGGCAGATATCTGTCGAGTTTACTGCAGACAACAACACTCGCGTCAAAAAACTGGTCCTGGTGTCCCCGTCTGGAACCATGCGCACCGCGACTCCTGCCTTGGATTCCTATACCATGGCCGCGCTGTACCCCAACATTAAGTCCGCTCGACGCGCCTTTGCGGCCATGGATGCATTTCCAAAACGCATACCGAATCACATCATAGAGGACTTTGTCAGCAGGATGAAGCTACCAAATGCCAAGATGGCATACATGTCGACCCTGCTGGGCCTCAATAACTCAGCAGATGTCCGGAGCAGGCTTGACAGGATCCGCGTTCCAACCATGCTGATCTGGGGAGATATGGATCCTGTAATACCACAGAACTACTCCCGTGAGTTTGTCTCCGCTATTGAGAACTGCGTCTACCGGCGCATGCCGAAGTCGGGCCACACCCCGTACGTGGATAACCCAGATGGCTTTTACAGGCATGTGAAGGGCTTTCTTATTACCTGATCATTTGGTTTATATACCTCTTATATCCATTGATTACCAATGAGTGGAAAACAATACCAATATGATCCAGTTACTATGTTTAGCGACTGGATTCAAAACAACGGTAATGCACAAGCCCAGTTCATGAGGAGCTTTGCCGACCTTATGAATGGACAGTCCAAAGACGAATTTGATCCCCTGAAGACCCTTCGGGAGATGGTCAGCAATACTGCTAAAACTCAAGCCAGAATGATGGCGGGAATGGCAAGTACACAGTCAAAGAACATGAACGAAATCTTTGGCTTCGGCCAGATCATCCCGAATTTTCTGAACTGGGGGGCCTACAAGACTACCATTGGTAGTAACGGAAGAATCTCGATACCTGAGGCTGAGAGGGATGCTCTAAAACTCGAGGAGGGAGACCTAATACAGGTCATAATCCTTCCGGTGGCAAAAAGATCAAAAACAAAGGAGGTGAAACAATGAGCACAGAAACAAAGCAGGCAAAGGACATATTTGCAGTATACCAGCAGAACGTAGACAGGTATCTCGACGCAGTAAAGCGTTCAGTACCCAAGTACCATCAGTCCATCACAAACGCACAGCAGGAGTGTGTTGGGGCATGTGAGAACGTAATAAATTCTACCATCACGCTACAGAGAGAGTATGCAAGACGCGCAGGCATTACAACCAGCGTACCCGAAGCAACACTTAAAGTAATTCGTGATACTACCGAGGAAGCAATCAAGACAGCATCCATCAACAATCAGATTGCACTAGCAACAATTGACGCAGCACAGCAAAATGTCAGAGCTTTCAACGATAACGTGAAAGCCTTCGCCGATCTAAACAAAAACATCATGCAGTCGTGGATTTCGGCATTTACCGTAATCAAAGCATAGTCATCTTTTTTTGACTCTTTTTTTTTCCTAACACATTTTTCATCTATGTTGGCGCAACCCGGTAGCGGATCCGCCGGAGATGCGTTCTGTCATTGTACCGTATGCTCCGTTTTAATTTCATGCGTCCAGAACTGCACATTTGCGTTAACTGATGCTTGGTAAGGCCAGGCGCTAGAACGCCCCCTTGCCTAAACCACTGATCAATGCCGAATAGCAACCCGTACCATCTCTCAAGTGTAGGATCGGATTTTTTCCACAGGTGCGATCAGGTTACCGGATAACCCTAAACCCATGTGCCGTCCCACGATCAGCAATATGATCCAGCGCCTGCCTTTTTGGATGTTGCAGATCTGTGGATTCAGGTATGCCCGCAGATTGGGCATGAACCGTGGCAAGATCAGAGGATCTGCCGGATCGCATTAACACAGGAATCTCTAGAATCCCACATCAGCGTCAAACCCGCCGCCGTCCGTGTCGCCGCCATCGGCACCGGGATCCACGTCATCCATATCTGCCGGCATCTGATCTGCCGGCACATAGTCTCCCATGGGCGCACCCATCATACTAAACATCATGCTGAACATCATCATGTCGATTATCCCAAAGAGCAGCATCATGGGAATAATTGATCTTCGATCTTCCATCATCTCACTCAGCTTCTCTTTGTTTCCAGACTTGTACAAGGTGACCATCTGGCCCCAGTTCTTCTCCATCTCTCGGATGCGCTCCTCTACGACCCTGTCGCCCTTCTCCGTTGTCGTAATCTCGACCTTGGCGCCAAGCCATCCCTTCTTCTCCTGCACCTGAATCAATCCGCGCTCCTCTAGACTCTCCAAGATTTTGTCCATCTCCTCTGCGTCCACGTTTGCAGCCTTGCGGATCTTACTGAAGCTCTTGTTGCCATTTCTAATGGCCCCCAGCACCATAACCTCTGCACCTTCTGCGCCCATCAAATTAATGTGTGGCACAGTGGTTTTAAAAAAGTTCTGTGACTGTGGCGACTGTACGAAGTCCTGCCCAACAGTAGTGCTGACGCCAAGATCTGGCAACCTGCCCAACATCTTCTTGGCCAAGCCCGCCTTCCCAAGGGGATCATTGGGTAAGTGTGTCATGACCGCTGGCAAGCTGGCTAGGCAGGACGTACTCCACGTATGCCGTGGCTGCGTACGGCGGCGTCAGGATTCCAGGCTCGCTGGCGCTCCTAAGGCAGCTGAGGCTCCTGATGTCCTAGGCAGTTGATCTGATCCTGTCGAACCTGCGGCGGTCGAGTTTGATGACAAACCGGTAGTGTGCCTGGTAATGGCTGGTCTCTTCGGCTCCGAGGGAGCCTTTGTTCATACTTCTCCTTTTGTGCTTGGGCGCATCAAGGATCCTGGCTGTCTTGTACCTGTCCGTCTTATCGAGGCTGGCGGCATCCCCTCTTTGTCCTGTGCTGGGGATCCCCATGCCGGGCACCTTTTTGCAGCTGCCGCCCGGGCGGCACCTTTAGCCTGCATCGAGGACGGGCGGGCCGAGATCGAGGTTCTGGAGCCAGATCCAGCCAAACATGCCTTGGAAGCATGACCGAGTCGCTGACGCTGCCGGATGTGGTTGCCGGTGCCGGCATGATCTGCAGACCAAGAGCGGCGGTGACGCAGCGCACTGGATGCGCCTTCCGGCGGATCCAGACGCAGCCACTCTCCTTCCTGTCCGGTCATGTGGATATCTCGCAACAGCCCCCAAAATTGGGTAAAGATTAAAAAGTCAAATGTCTATTATATACAGTGTAATTTACGCATGAACAGTTCGTTTAATCTATCCCAGGGATGTCCCTCGTGTGCCAAGGCACGCCTTGTTACCGACGATGCTACCGGCGAGGTGTTCTGCGAACACTGCGGCTTTGTAGTAAACGACAAGCTGGAAGAGACAGGGGCAGAGTGGCGCTCGTTCTCCAATGATGATGCCAGCCGCTCCAGGGCAGGAACGGCCACATCACTTACCATGCACGACATGGGCCTCTCAACCATTATCGGAACGGCAAACAGGGACTCTGCTGGCAAGCCCCTGCCATCAAACATGAAGAACACTATTGAACGGCTCAGAGCATGGGATAACAGAACACATGCGCGCACATCCGCGGATCGGAATCTGAGACAGGCGCTAAACGAGATGAACAAGCTCAATGACAAGCTGGCTCTTGGCGATGCGGTAATTGAAAAGGCCGCCCTCATTTATCGCAAGGCGATGGAGAAGAAGCTCATCAAAGGAAGATCCATACACGGGCTGGTTGCGGCATGCCTTTATGCAGCGTGCAGAAACACCGAGACCCCTAGGACCCTAGATGACATTGCCAACGGGATCAACATAAGAAGAAAAGATGTGGCAAGATGCTACCGTCTGATATTTCGGGAGCTGGATCTGAAGATGCCCGTAGTGGATCCCGTCAAAGGCTTGTCCCGTATTGCCAGCGTAGCAAAGCTCAGCGAAAAGACCAAGAGGAAAGCGATCCAGATCCTGAACCAGGCCAAAAATCTTGGAATGGCGGCAGGCAAGGATCCCATGGGCATGGCAGCGGCAGCTCTTTATCTTGCGTGCATCAGCAGCGGGGAGCCAAAATCACAGAAGGATATCTCGAATGCGTCTGGAGTAACCGAGGTTACGATAAGAAACAGATGCGCCAGCCTGAAAGATCTAGTGTAGAAGAATGGCGCAAAATCCCTGGTCACAATGGCACGACTTTAACCTCCAGACGGTAGACGATGCGCCAGAGACACCCGGCGTGTTTGTGATGCATGTGGCAATGAAGATTCTCTACATTGGGGGATCGGCCAACATTCGGAATGGCCTGACGCAGGCACTCAGAATGCCCTGCTGTAGCAATGCGACACGATTCAAGTACATGCAGGAGCCAAACTACCTGCAGCATCGGGACGACTTGGTCAGAGACTACAAGGAGCGCCACGAGGGCAATCTTCCGGCGTGCATGTAGCTACCAAACCACCTTCTCCTTTTTTCTGGTGATGAGGAAGATTCCTGCCGTCAGGCCAAACTGGTACACCATGTAGATTATGACCTCAAACTCAGACGGCGTGTAGTCGGTAAACCTGGCAAGAACCGCCACTGCAATCAGAGATGAGTTCATTATGAGTACAAAGTAGCGGGCTATGGTTGGAAGGACGGCAAAGCGGAACACTACAATCAGCAGCACGCTGATAGATGCAGCAATAACCGCGCCAAACCCTGCGCCCAGGCCAAGAATGCTCACTGTCAGCGTAAACAGCTCGCCCGTGGTCGCAGGGGTCACGAGCTCCTCTGTGGGAAACTTTTCCGGTACCGCAAATTTGAGAATGCCCGCGATCGAGTTTATTGTAAAGAGTATCAGCAGTATTGACGAGACCAGTCTTGCATGCCTCCTGAGTCCGGGAAACCTGTTTCTGATTCCGCGTCCCATGACTCCACCCTGGATGAATCCGACGGTAAGCACGACAAGAAGCGTAGCGGCATAGTTCTCCCCGGCAATTCCCAGTATGTCCATTCGTTTTGTAGCAAACCGCGTGGCAATAATATATTTTGCCAGGCGCAAACGCGCGATGCCTCTTGTTGTAGCGGGTCAGGCGTGAAAGCCCGTCTGTGTGCACGAACTGCCCAAAGCAGGGGTGGGATTCTGATCTCACATGCACCGCCTGATCCCTTGGACCTGCCCCTTCAGACAGGATCATGGGGTATCTGAGAGGGTGCTGTGCAGAAGGTCAGGCGATGCCCGCACGGACTGCCTGGCAGCCTGCAAATGCTGCAAGGGGCCAGGCCGGTTTGTACGTCGGGGCCAGCACTGGCTACAGAGGCAGCCCGGCTCCTGCAGGATCAGAATGTTCTTCTTTTGGTGTCTCGCAGCTCGCTCACAATCTCAAGAACCTTAAACGGGATATGGGTAAAGTCTAGGCCGAGCTCGCCGGAGGCAAGCAGCACGCGGTTCTCCGCTAGTGGAAAGCTCATGACTATGACCTTTTCCCTGTAGGACAGTGAAAAATGGACGGCTCCAAGCTCCCGGTCAAACTCGTGCCTCATCCTCACGCGCAGCGCAAGCTCCATGAACATCATCTCGTCCTGTTTTGTATCCTCTAGGGATTCTAGGCCGCTCTTCATTCCGCCTGCCATCAGATGGCCCCGGCTGTTTATGATTCGAGCCGAACGCATTCTTGGATCCAGGTCCATTATGCAGCTGCACATATCTTCAAGCCGCTTTACTTCATCCACATGTCGTGATCTGTATGAGAACTATTTATTATGTGCCATGCGCAACAGGCCGGTTCGCAGCAGTTTGTGGATCTTTTCCCCAACGATCGACTGCACGCGTTCCCGGCGGTCAGCTTTTAGATTAGGCCACAGCGCGTCGCACAAACCCTGGATGTCGTACACAACCTCTCCGTGCTGCCTGTTGGCCTTTGATCCGATCGTGGCGACTCGGTATGCTGGAGCAGTGTCCCCCTTCTGGCTAAGGCAAGGACGCGGCGGTTTATCTCATCTGGGGGAATCATGTGCTTGTGTCCTGTGGACTTGGGAGTATAGCTCCCAATTCTCCAATGCCTGCGTATGGGTTGGTCATTTGCGCATGGTGCCCCCATATGTCTACGCTCGGCAGCAGGATCCGTCGGAGTTCAAGTACGCGAACTATTTATTGCGAACCGTGCGGCAATACGGCATGGGCATGGATCCGACAAACTCCAAAGAGTATTACAAGCACCTGTCGCTCTTTTGGACCGACTTGGTTCACCTGATGTCGAGCAAGCCGCAGGCACTGACGTCGGTGGGGCCCATGAGGAACTACGCCGAGAACTCGAAGAGGATCGCAGTAGAGATGATAGAGTCAGCTGCCCAACTCAAGGAGTTCAACGACTCGCTACTGCTATACTACAAGCAGCTGGCAGACACCTGGTTTGACGCCCAGAAGAAGGTCAATGCAAAGATGCCGCAGGTACCCCAGGATGCGGAGCAGTTCGAGGCATACAAAAGAATCTGGGTAGACATACTGGACAACGACTTTACCGAGCTCTTTGACTCGAAGAGGTTTGGCGAGAACTACGGAAAGCTGGTGGCGCAGGAGATGGAGCTTGCCAATCACTGGAACAACGTAACAGACGTGCTGCTAAAGTCAGCAAACCTGCCAAGTAAAAAGGAGATCGACGAGATGTACCGCCAGATGCACGATCTAAAGAAGCGCGTGTCTGTCCTTGAGTCACAGCTGCTGTTTAGAAGAGAGGGCAAGGCAGACGGCGTAAAGGCGCCCAATGCTGTAGCGGTGGAGCCTAAAATATCAGGCAAGACGGGCAGCACAAAAGTTCCCAGGGCAGTAGCGGAGCCCAAAGCGCAGAGCAAGACCGACGGCGCAAAGGCGCCAAGGATCGTGCCTAAAAGGCAAGGCAAGACAGATGGCGCGGGGGCATCAAATCCTGTAGCCGCAAGACGGAGCAAGGCAGGCGGTGCAAAGGCGCCCAAGGTCGTGTCTAAGAGACAAAACAAAACAGGTGGTGTAAGGGCATCCAAGGCGAAGCCTAAACGACGGAGGAAGGCAGATGTCGCAGACAAGCGTTGATCCTAAGATAATTGAGAACATCCTGAGATTTGGCAGGCACATTGCCGATGCACCAAAGATGGTCGCCGCACCAGACGAGATATCCCTTGAGACCACGGAGCACGATGTGGCGTACCGGGAAGACATGATCCGGCTGCTGCATTACAAGAGGCGCACGGAGAAGCAGCACAGAACCCCGTTGGTCATATCATACGCCATAATAAACAGATACCACATACTTGACATACATCCTGAGAAGAGCTGGGTACGCAACCTCCTGGATCAGGGGTTTGACGTGTACATGATAGATTGGGGAACGCCGGGTCGGGCGGACAAGTATTTGGGCTTTGATGACTATGTGAACGGGTACCTGGATCACTGTATCAGGTTTGTGCAGCAGGCTGCCGATGTGGACCGCGTATCGCTGCAGGGATACTGCACAGGTGGCACCATTGCCACTGCGTATGCCGCGTTGCATCCGGAGAATGTGCGGAACCTCATAACCACCGCGCCGGTCATCGACGGGTGGCGCGACACCACGGTAATCAGCAACCTGGCAAAGCATGTGGATGTGGACAAGATGTTCTCTACAGTCGGCAACATGCCACCTGAGTTCATGTACTACTGCTTTTCGGTGCTAAAGCCGTTTGAGCAGGGAATAGAAAAATACATCAACTTTTTCAACAATATAGAGAACAAGCGTTTTGTAGACAACTTTATCCGGGTGGAGAAGTGGCTGACGGACACGCCACCCATAGCCGGGGAGCTGTTCCGTCAGTGGATAAAGGACATCTATCAGGACAACCTCCTGATAAAGAACAAGATGCATGTTGGTGGCGAACGCGTATCTCTGAAGAATATCACCATGCCAATATTTACGCAGGTGGCAGTGGGTGACCACCTGGTGTCCCCAGAGTGCAGCATGCCGTTGCACTATGCAGTGGGAAGCGCCGACAAGGCCCTGAAGATGTATCCTACAGGCCATGTGGGTATGATTGCCAGCTCGCTCTCTCAGCGGATGGTTCTGCCGGAGCTGGGACGCTGGCTCCGCAGGCGGTCATAACACAGATACTTGCTCCAGCCCCCTGAGAGTGGCCTTTACCCTGCTGATGGCGGCAGGCCAGAAAACACGCGTACAGTGCGCTCTGTGTCTAGATGTGGATCAAGTCTAATCTTTGGCAACCCGGTATGCGGGCAGACAAAGGAGAGACTTTGAGTACTGGTAGACGCTGATTCACGCTGAGCCGCCAATCGGGGAGACCGCCCAGGAGAGGGCGCCGGATCCCTTGCTGAACGGACCCTTCTGGACCAGGCGTTAAGCGCCTCACCGCCGCCTTTCCACGATCGACCGGATGTGGCCTCTTGATCGCGCCGCCATCCGTCATGGTATGTGCAGGTGCGGCCGCCAGGAACCGGGCGGAGTGGTGCCTACCGGACCCTATGGCTGCAGCAGCTGGGATGCAGTAGACCAGATCACAGACGCCCCTATTGCAATCCCCACTGCACCCACGGCAGCTGCCAGCAGGAGAAACCTTCTGTTCTGCGCCATGCCGCCGTCATGGACCGCACCGGTATAAAGTCTGCCCCATGTTCAGTATGGCCAGTGTGCCCAGCACTGCCTCCTCCATTCGGACGGTGCCGGTGTGCTGGTCCGGAAAGAAGTTCAGTATGCGGGAGTGTTGAACCGATCTGATCCTGGCACCCAGCATGTCGTGCAGCCCGCGATCCGCTGATCCAAAGACCAGAAGCAGCGGGTGCTGCGCTTGGTACTCCTTGAGCATTCCCGGCCCCGGCACCCTGCCCTTTCTTGATGTGAGAATTATCTTGCCCTCCCAAGAGGACAGCACAGATGTCAGCTTGCCCCTCTGTCGTGTGCGGTACCCCGTGTAGTGCGGCGACTGCTCCCCGGTGATCTCACTGTGCCGCATATCCGGATGCCCGCTGGCAAAGAGGACCGTCACCCTGCGGCCGATCTCTTCTTTGCCGTGGTATGGCAGCGGCTTGGCAGTGCCGATGTCGATGAACTTCATTGATCTCTGGGATATGACGACCCCGTCCCTGGCATCGCCTGCCTTGATCTTGCTTGGATCCGGGGAGGCCTGATGGCCTGCGATGTTGAGCGGGTGCAGCACGCCGGCGTACTTGAGAGCTACTTCCTTGGGAAAGAGCCTCCTTCTCAGGTACGGTGGCGTCTCTAGATAGCGCAGCACGGTGACAAGCAGCCGCCGGTCGCTGGACGATGCGCCGTCCTCGTACACCATCACCGATTGCACGCCAAAGACAGCCGCTGCCCGGGCTATGGCAGATACCTTTCTTGACTTGTCAAGCTGGGTCTTGTCGCCCTTCAGGCACGAGTCTGGTATGGCAATGGATGTATCTGGCATCTGGATAACCGCAACAGTGAAAATATAAAAACGGTCTAGCCGTTTAGCGCAAACTGCGACTTTGCAGCCTCGGCGTACTTTGCCACATCGTCGGCAGGTATGTTCTCAAATGTCTTCGAGTCGGATCTTATGCGCGCCATTCTGATGTGGTCTGTTCTCTTCTTCTCATCGCTTGATATGTAGATTGCCGCAGCTGCCAGCACCGATGCCTCGTCCATGCCGATCTCTGTCTTGAATGACTTTTCCAGAAAAGTAGTGACCTCATCCGCACTGGAGCCGATTGCCACCGCGTCATATGATATGTATGTGCCGCTGGGGTCGGTGAGGTACAGCTGGCTCCGCCCATTCTCGTCGATGCCACCGATGATCAGCGACACTCCCACCGGTCTTATGCCGGCGTACTGGGTGTAGCTCTGGCACATGTCTGCCAGGTGCTTTGATAGCGTCTCGGCGCCCACCGGCTCGTCGTATATCAGCTGGTTGCTCTGCGCAAAGAACCTGGCGTTGTCTACCATGTTCCTGGCATCGGGAATGTATCCTGCCGCTGCCACCCCTATGTGGCCTGCTATCTGAAAGATCTTCTGGGCATGCGTATCTATCTGAAGCTTCTTTGAGCGCTCCTCTGCGGCAATCACTATTCCGTCTGAAGACCGGATGCCGACTGCAATAGTTCCACGGTGAACCGTCTCGATGGCGTACTCCACCTGATAGAGCCTGCCGTCTGGAGAGAAGACTGTGATTGCTCGATCATAACCTTGCTGGGCAGGAAGCATTTCGTTTTTCTGGTCGCGAATCTTTAATTAAAGTCTTGTCACACAGACGGGGCGTTGCGCTTTGAGGTTGCATTTCGCGGACATCCAAACATAAGATCCCTTCACACAAGAACCGTCGAGATCACAAGGGAGCCTGGCCTGACTCTCCAGGGCGACTGTATAGTGGGGGTCTGTGCTTCGTCGGGGTGTCTGGGCCTGCCTGATGAACTCAAGGCACTGCTCCGGAGCGGTGGTGCGCGCGTCAGGATCACGATAGCAGTCGGGAACCGCACCTTTGTGATTCGGGGCAGGGGGGATCCTGGGCTGGATCTGTCGCACCCGGATGATATGGTGATCAGGACAAGCTCTTTTGTCTGCCCGCGCACCCTGGCAGTTGGGTGCAGTGCCGCATCGGACTCGCTGCCACGGGAGATGGTGCGGGATCTCCAGAGCCCGGACGCTGTCGGCGCCATGATCATATCTGTTGCGTGAGTGTGTGTGGTCTGCCGCACCGGGCCGGGCGCAAGAGCCTGCCCGAATGCGCGGGTCTGCGCCCAAACAAACGTGGAATCCGGTCCCGTGCGGGTGCTACAAATTTTATACCGTGGATGTCACCGTACCTGCATGGGGCGCCTCACCAAAATCTTCGTGCTGGTTCCGCTGATAGTCTTTGCCGGCGTGATATTTGGCTTTGGGATGTACAACACAATCTGCAAGAACGCCCACATCAACCTGCTAAACTGCTAGGCTACATAGAAGCGAGCCTCTTATAGGGAAGACGGCACACCACACCTCTGTGGATGAGCACGTCATAAGGCTGTCCGTACCGAAGATGCCCACAGACGATCAGCTGAGGAAGATCCGGGAGTGTTTTGAGGCCATGCCTGCAGAGGAGATACTGGCGGGCCTCAGGTTTGCGCACAGCAGGTGGCAGGCAAAGGACGCCGGCGTGCTAAAGGTGGGAAGAAAGAGCATCATCCAGAAGGAGGTTCACTCGGTGACAGCAGAGCAGGCGCGGTGGCGGCTGGACAATTGGAAGATGATGGTTGCCAGCTACAGGCGGCACGGCTACAGCTACCCCACCATATCCAGGATAAAGAAGGCGTACAGCGGTATAGCAGGCGGCCAGTAGGGCTGCTGCCGCTAGATCATGGTGCCTTGCCGTTCCTCGACTATCTCGTCCTTCAACTCTGCAGGCACGTCTGGGATCAGTGCCTTGGCCTGGCCAGATATCTTGGCCTGGGCCTCCTCCATAATCTCCAGCGCCTCGCTGTTGGAGCTGCCCGCAGAGATCAGCTCCCCGGTATGGTTTACAGACGATGCCTGGAGTACGTCCCCTAGCATGCTTGAGAGATCCTGCATGGACATGGCGGCATCGGGCACCATTCCTGCCAGTGACGGTCCCAGTCCCTTGATTATGGACATGCATGGGCTGAGGGTTACTACAACGTCTCCAAGCTCCGATACCGTATTGAGCCTGAGCTTTATCTGCTCCATGGCCAGCCTGGAGCCGCTGACCAACTTGCACATCTTGCGGGCCTCGCCCAGCTCCGTGGCATAGGCCCTGGCGTAGGCGTTGTGGTTGGCTCGCTGGGCATCGACCACCTTGTTAAACAGAACATCGCTCTTTGCCCTCAAACTGCCGTGAACGGCGTCGAGCTTTCGTATCTGCGTCTCCAGATTGCTCTGCGCCGCCTCGATCTTGCTCTTCAGCGGGGCTACCGGCTTGACCCTGTCTATTACCTGTGATAGGTTGCCTTTCTTGTCAGGTCTGTTCCATCTGCCGATCATGATATCCCTTGCGTTTGGTTGAAGAATCTACTTTAAACACGTCTGTAACCGCGTACCCTGTAACCGGAGTGACAGCGGGGTTGGGTTACACCGGTACTCGATCTTTTGCCCCCGTATCCGGGAATTGCACGCCTGCATTGCGCCTGCCGGGGCAGGCATGTGCGCGGTGTCGCCTGCGCGTCTCTAAATGGTGTGTGGCATGGAACCGCCTGCAGGTACCACAGGACACCTGCCATCAGCCAAACGTGAACGTGAATATCTCAAAGCCGGGATCTTCCACTATGATGTGCAGCAGGTGCGAGCCTGCCTCCTGGCTCTGGACTATGTTGTAGAGGCGGTGCTCCTCTGTGTGGACTATGCCCGTCTGGGTCGTGTCCTGCCCCACCAGCGTGCCCACATCGCTACCCCAGTGCTGCTCTGGAAGGGTGGTTCCGTCACCGGTGACGAGTAACACCTGCAGGTCTGCGCTGTTGCCTGCCACTATGTTTACCTCCTTGGCGCGGTACGGGAGCACGATCTCGCCGACATCTGAGACCAGCTTCATGCTGCCCCCACGATTCTCCCATGTGCCTGACAGGTAAAAGTAGTCCCGTGTGAGCGAGTCCGGTATCGTGTACGTCACATCGGAGCGGGGGGCAAAGCCCTCTGGACTTCCCAGCTGGTTTCTGCCCTGCGCAAAGTTGTACCCAAAGTAGAGCTCCGGCGTGCGGGATCTGGTGTGCTCAAACTCCTCGACGTCCACCAGGGATTCGGCCACGGCCGTCTGCATTCCAAGCGCCGCTGCCCTCTCTGCCAGCAGCGACTGAATGACGCGCTCGGTCTCGTCGTAGCTGCCCTCGCCTATGTGGTCATACCTGATGAAGCCCTCGTGATCCGCTATGTACTTTCTTGGCCAGTACCTGTTCTCAAAGGCCTTCCAGGTCTCCATGTCGTTGTCAAGCACCACGGGGTACGCGATGCCGTGCTTGTCCACTGCGGCCTGGACGTTGCTCAGCTCCTTCTCGAACTCAAACTCCGGCGCATGGATTCCCACGATCAGCAGGCCCTGATCCGCGTACCTGTCGTCCCAGGCCGTAATGTATGGCAGTGTCCGGATGCAGTTTATGCACGAGTAGGTCCAGATGTCGTACAGAACCACCTTGTCCTCTATCTCCGCCTCCAGCTCCTCGGGGGAGGTGTTGATGTATGCTGCAATTCCGATTATGCCCGGCGCCTGCTTGAAGCCGGACTTGTCTATTGCCGGTGCCGGTACGCCGGGCTCTGGTGGCTCCACGACGGGCTGCACCTGGGCTTCGTCCAGGGCCGAGAGGCTGAGGCTGATGCCGGCAACGGCTGCGACAATTACCACGCCAAGTATTACTGCTGTTTTTGCTCCGGACTCCATCATATCACCCTAGTAATAGCAGCTCGTTGAGAAGTGGAAAGTTTGCAATCA
Source organism: Cenarchaeum sp. (assembly GCA_965206845.1). Taxonomy (GTDB): domain Archaea; phylum Thermoproteota; class Nitrososphaeria; order Nitrososphaerales; family Nitrosopumilaceae; genus CAYGAM01. Next base: position 1,573,847 of record OZ242221.1, read on the forward strand.
GCGCCAGCTGGTTTGTGAACACCAGAACCCCGAGGACTATGATGAATCCGCCGAGCATCACAGAGTAGTACTTGAGGTGCCGGCTGATGGAGCGTATCACTCTGGTGGCCCTAGAGAAGAACAGTGCCAGCAGTATAAACGGAATGCCAAGGCTCAACGAGTACACCAGCAGCAGGTTGAATGCCAGCGACGGCGTGGTGGCCGCCAGCGTAAGTATTGTTCCGAGAATGGGTCCCACGCAGGGTGTCCAGCCGGCAGCAAACGCCAGTCCGAACACAAATGACATGGGGTAGCTGGCCTTTGCTCTCTTTGGAAAGAATTTCTTCTCCATGTTGAGGGATCTGAACCTTGTGGTAAGGAGCAGGAATACCCCAAACGCGATAATTATGATGCCGCCGATCTGGCTGAATCCGTTGATCAGCTCTGTGGCAGAGCCTGCCAGGACGCTGTTGATTACCACGCCTAGCGTGGAGAAGACCACCGAGAACCCTAGCACAAAGAAGACTGAGTTGAGCACCACGCCGCTTCGGTTTACCGTGACGGTGCTGGTCCCCTTATGGCTGAGCTCCGTTATCGTGGTGCCGGAGATATATGCCAGAAATGCAGGTATCATGGGAAGGATGCATGGCGCCACAAACGAGCCCAGTCCTGCTAGCGCGGCTACTGCGAGTGTGACTTCCATATGGTAAAAACGTGCGAATTTACTTTTAACATTTGCTCCAAATCTGTTCCAAAATTCGTACAAATTGGGCGGGATCGGCTGCCGGAACACGGACTGCTTGCACCCGGCTTCGGGTGCAGATGCCGAACGGCTGTTTGCACCGTCGGTGGCTTTTTATCTCGGCGCGTGATCCTTACGATGTGAATCAGCGGTATGTAATCGTGGGCATCATTCTGGGAATCACAATTGCAATTGCCTTCTTTGCGGGTTCGCCTATGTTTGGCGGGCTTGACGGGAACAGGTAGCCAGCCCGAACCTTGTTGCTGCAGACTCCAGCGCCTCTAGGGCAGATTCGATATGATCCCGCTCCAGCCACGCGGTCACGGACAGCCTGATGCGTGCCTCGTCCTGCGGCACGGTGGGATACCGGATGGGTTGCACGAATATGCCTCGGTCTCGGAGAAATCCTGCCACCTCTGTTGCCCTTGCCGCATCACCCACAAGAACGGGGATTATGTGGGACTGCGGGCCCGAGACCAGGCCCATCTGTTCCAGCCCTCGTGCCAGATGGCGCACATTGCGGGCCAGCCTAGAGCGGTGTGGTTCGAGATCCATGTTCAGGCGGTCCAGCGCATGCTCCACAATCCCTGCAGGCAGCGCCGATGTGAACATGAACGTCTTTGATCTGTTGATGCACAGATCTACGACGTTTTGCCGCGACGCGACATAACCTCCAAAGGAGCCCAGGGCTTTGCTCAGGCTGCTGGTGATGATGTCGACGTCTGCCCCCAGCAGGGACGCGGCCCCGCCGCTGCCCACCGCAAAGTCCGCATGCGCATCATCCAGCACAAGTATGGCGCCTGCCTTTTGCACTATCTCGGCAATCTCCTTGAGCCTGGCATAGTCGCCGTCCATGCTGAAGATGCCCTCGGTCACAACGAACCTCCTTCTGGCCCCCTCCCTTATCCTCCTCTCCAGATCCTCCGTGTCGTTGTGGCCGTATACCGACACTTTTGCGCCTGAGAGCTTGATGGCCTGGATTATGCTGGTGTGGTTGAGCCGGTCAGATAGTATGAGGTCGCCGCTGCCGGCAACGGCCGCCACGACACCCAGGTTTGCCATGTATCCGGTGGGGTATATCAGGGAGGCTGGCATGGACTTGAGCTCCGAAAGCCGGTCCTCTGCTGCGCGGTACACCTCGTCATTCCCCGAGACCAGCCGTGCGCTGGACTGCATCCGTGACGGGATCATCTCTGATGACTGTATCCCCAGGTAGTCATTTGAGCAAAGGTTGAGCATTGTTGTGCCGCCGACTGTGATGTGCGGGCCCGATGTCCTGCCGTACGTCAGAGTGCGGTAGAGGGACTCGCGCCTCAGCCTCTCTATCTCGTCATCAACATAGGAGAACCTTGACCCTGCCAAGCACCCGATATGTCGTGCAGCAGGGATTTAATGTGTTCTGTCTGTCCGGCGTGGCGCGCAGGGCTCAGGATCCCGCCTGTAGGCCCATCTCGCGTATCATTGCAATGTCATCGTCGGCCCGGTTTCCGCCCATGGTGAGGTACCCCTCGGTGATTATGCCGTTTGCACCACCCAGGAGAAGGCCCCTCCCAGAGTCCGACAGCCCCGACTCCCTTCCGCCGGATATCTTGATCGTCGAGCTGGGAAGCAGAAACCGGAGGACGGCCACCATTCTTGCCACCTCTGGCTCCTCTATCGGGGACTGGAGCTCTAGGGGCGTTCCGGGCACGGGCACCAGGATGTTGATCGTGACCTCTTCTGGCCGTATCCGTGCAATGTCGAGCGCCAGCTCCAGTCTCTGCCGCGCCGTCTCTCCCATGCCGATTATCCCACCGGTGCACAGCTCCAGCCCGGCGTCCCTGGCCACATCCAGCGTGTCCAGCCTGTCTTGGTACGTGTGTGTCGTGCAGATCTCGGGAAACTTGGATCTTGCCGTCTCCAGGTTGTGGTTATACCTCCTCACCCCCAGCCGCCTCAGTTGCCGTGCCTGGTCCGGCGTCAGAAAGCCCAGGCTGCACTCCACATCTATGCCCACCTTCTCTCGGATATCTGACACTATCCTGCACACACGCTCAAAGTCTGCGGGCGGCGGCTCCCGCCATGCGGCAACCAGGCAGTAGGATACGGAGCCCTGCTCCTTTGCCCTTCTTGCCCTGTCCACGATCTCCTCGGTTGGCGGGAGCTGGTACGTGTCTATGCCGGTGCTGTAAAACGCCGACTGGGAGCAGAAGGTGCAGTCCTCACTACATGCGTTCTTCTTTATGTTGTTTAGCTGTTCCACGTCCACCCCGGTGCCTATTACGGTCCTTGTGATCTCCGCTGCAGCTCCTGCAAGCATCCCGATGTGGTCTTGTGGGATGCCAAAGAGTGCCATTGCGTCCTCTGCGGATATGCTGCCGCCGGCAAGCACTGTCGACTTGCAACGGGATATGATCTCTGTCTCGTTCAACAACAGGATACCATCGCGCCGGATAATAATAATTTGTGTGGTGTGGGATCGGCTCCCAGCATCGCCCGGATGCGGATCTGCACACCTGCCAGGCTTCTGCGCCCGGCACGCGCGCCGACAAAGCTTTTTTTATTCATGGCTGCCATCCAGAGCAGTGTCAGACCAGGATAAGATACCAGACGAGGCGGCTCCCGACAATGCGGATACTGCGTCTGAGGATGCAGGGAGCAAGCCCGGCACCAGGGAGATCCAACCGGATCCCATCACCGCATCGATCCTAAGCCCGCTCTCGGAGCCTGAGACGGACTACAGGAGGGGGGGCTCGAGCTTTGAGCAGTTCGTGGATGAGCGGATTCTTGTAAGCCACGATGCCTTTGGCAAAAAAGAGATGAAGATCAAGGTACTGGAGGTGTCAGACGAGACACCACCCGCCAGGTGGAAGTTCGGCGACAGGATCAAGCTGAACAAGATACTGATCACAATCAAGCACCTAGACACGCAGGAGATCGAGGAGGGCGAGCTGGACATCGAGGCGGTGGAGAAGGAGCTGATCGAGAAGCGCCACTACACCTCCACGAACCGCTGGGTTCCGATCACGGACATCAAGAACGGCTACGTAACCGGCTCCCGACACACCTCGCTGATAAGCGACGCACTGGCTCTGGACTATATCGTGTTCTAGCCAGAGAATTACACACATCAAGTTACGGGTTCGGGACTTTTTCTGACGCCCTGACGATCCCGCCAACACTTGGTTCTCGCGCTTTGCTTGCGGAGCAGGCGGGGACAGACCCCTACCGTGGAAAAGGGTTTTAAAGACTCAAAGTTGAGGCTTCACATTGATCATCAGGGATGTAGTGATAAACGGAACTGAGTTCAGGGTGGCGCTCACTGATCAGACCATACGGCAGGTGAGGGATCTGAAGAGCCTCTACGCTATGTCCTGTGAAGATCCCGAGAGCTTTGACCAGATAAGCTCCCAGATATCTGGCATCATAAGCAGTATCGCGGCGACGGCCGAGCCTACCGTGACTGATGGTGATCTTGACGGCTTTATACAGGAGATAATCAAGATGGTGGACAACAGAACGGCTGCGGTGGAAGAGCTTACCGCAGGCACGGGCAGGGCCAAGACCAAAAAGAGAGCCGCAAAGACCAGACGTTCTCGGATGTAGCCTCCAAAGCAAAATTGGTTATATCCTAGAAGGTGTAAAGGCGTACATGGGCAAGAGCTGTGAATGTGGCATCTGCGGCCACTTTGACGAAGATGAGTGCTTTGTGAAGGAGTGCAGGTGTTGCATTAACTTTCACAGAAGATCCGGTCCAAAGGTTCGGCCGGTCTCCCCCCCCAGCATGTCATGAGGCCGGCACTACACCCGGTAGCAACTGCACCTCTTTGCCACGTGCCTTGCGCATCCCACAAGCCGGTGGTCGGCGCATCCGCACAGAATACACTTCTTTGGCATGACTATAGCTCCGATATGGCATGATCAATCTTGTCAATAAACCTTCCATCATAAAACGAGTCGATGATCTTCAACCTCATATTCTTTAGCCTGTTGGGATCGTCTGCGTAGATGTCCGTCATTGTCTGGATCTCCCTTGCAAAGTAGTAGCTGTCGAGGTAACGGCTGGATGCCTTTAGTATTGAGACGTACAGATCGGCCTCCTTTTTGGACGAGTCGATTCTGCTCACTATGGCTCGCAGCAGGCCGTTGATCTTCTGCCACTCTCGGTTGATTATGTCAAGATCGCCGGGCCTGTCCTTGAGCTCCTGCAGCGTCTCGTAGGAGGATCTGATCTGGACAAGAAGATCCTTTATGTAATCATCAAACGTGACCATCCCGCCATATCTGCACTATCCGCATAAAAATTACTTTTGGATGTGCGCCTTTGAGTCCTGCACGGAACCGGGGTGGCCCGATCAGCTGCGTCCGTACGGCACATGGCCAGTGCCTGAGACGTGATTCACAACAAGCGGAACCACACGTGATTGGCTTGGAGTTCATATGCATTTTGTGCCCTGGTGCTAATTGTGAACCGAGTCTCTGCTTTCTCACTGGTTGGAATCATGTGCTGCCGCCCGGCAGGAATGCCTGCACTATGAAAGCGCAGATGGCATCTGCCTGGGATCATCTGCGAATGCCGGATCCAGGTCAGGCGGCATCTACCTCATGGCATGCCGGTTCTTGCCACCTTGTGATATGGTGTTGCCAGGCGTGGGTGGAGACGCGCCGCGTCATTCTGGCCACAAATGAAAGCCTGGCTCATACAACAGGGTTTCAAAATCCGATATGCCGTGCCACCGCAGCAGGTCTCCGGAGCGTCTAGACTATCGAGATCTCCACCGGGTCACCCTTGCTGTCCCAGGCAAAGATGTCGTCGTTCTCGTAGGGCGACTTGACGATCATCGAGACCAGCCCGAAGAAGTTGTGCAGGTCTGTTACCGAGGGCCTGGCCGAGCCGCTGGGATGCGAGTGGACCATGCCCACGTACTTTAGATCAAACGGCAGGAAGGAGTGGGGAAACCCAGCAAAGGTCGGCCCGGTATACGAGAAGGGCGGTATCACAAGGCTGTCTACCAGTATCTCGTCTTTCTTTGACTTTCCCTTGAGTATGAGGACTCCCTCGTTGGGGTGCTTGATCTTGCAGAACGAGAGTATGCTGTCGCGCGCGTCTGCCGTCAGGCTTACGTGGCGCTTTACATTCTTTTTTCCAAACAACACCCTCTGGAACGATTGAAAATTAATTATAGTTTTCATACGTGGTGCCGGGTTCAGGATGCCCGGTGCCGCCATTTCGCATCCGTGGCCAGGTGCCTGGCTATGGGTCAGCCCTGTAGATGCTGTACCGCGTGGAGGATGCGTCATACAGCAGCGTCTCCACCTTGGATATCATGCCCGCTCTCTGCTCTGCCATCTCGTGGATCTCGGATCTGATGGACCGTACCCGAAGCTCGCAGTCGTCCATGTCCGCTCTGGCCTTCTCCAGCTCCGTCCGGAGACGGTCCAGCTCAGAGGCATCAAAGTCCTTTAGTGCGTCCTCCAGCTTTTTGCATTCGGCTGCGTGATCGGCAAACCTGCCACGAAAGGCATCCAGCATCTCCACGATGTCGTCGATCTGGGAGACTGACTTCATCTGATCCTTTACGGATACGGAGCCTGCCAGAACGCCCTTGCGCACTGCCATCAGAACCATGATGATCTCGCTCTTTGATCCGGCTTGTACTGCATCGGCGGGCTTTGAGACCAGCTGCTCTAGAAGCGCCATCTGATCCCTGTCCAGGGACGACACATAGAAGTACTTGCTCAGGGGCCTTGAGATTTTGGTAAACTGGGACTCGATCTCCTTCCTTATGGTGTCCTCCTTCTGCCGCGTCTGGACAAGCTCCTCCCTTGTCTGGGCATACCGGGCGTACTCGTGCGATGACGTTATGCGGCCAATGGATCTGTCTGCAGCCTCGCTCTCCCCAGTGATCCGCACCATCGTCTCATGCAGCGCGCCCGTCTTCTCCTCCTTCTCAGATACCGCCGCCTCCGAGTCGGCGATCTGTTTTAGCAGGAGGCGCAGGTCTGCAATGCTGTTCTGGAACTCGTCAAAGCTCTTTACCATCTTGAAGAGCTCGTCACGATCCGAGTTCAGGATCGACAGCGTGTCCTTGAGCTTGTTCCCGTGCTTCTTTGCAAAGATGTGTATCACCCGGGACTGCCTCCCCAGGGTGTCGCCGATCCTCTTTATGGACTGGCCTATCTCGCCGGCAAAGACACGTACGTCGCTGGCGGATCTGATATCGGTAGTGGCGCGGCCAGCCTCGGCCCTGATGACAGAGATCGTCTGCTTCTTCCCCCGCACGACCATAATCTTCAGGTGCCTGTCCACGTCGTCGGTCTTGAGGTCGGCCCTCTCCAAGGCGTCTGCTATGCCCAGCAGGTGGTTCAGTCCCGGAACCATCTTGGATCGGAGCTCCCCTGCCTCGTCCACGAGTGTAGAGGAGCGCAGCTGCTCCAGATCCGAGATGGCCTGCGGAATGGCGGACATCTCGATATTCTTTCTGCTGGGTGCCGCCTCCCTCACCTTGGGCCTCTTCCTGCCCCATCCAAAAATCATTTCGATATACATTGTACCTGTCTGAATAAAACGTTTTAAACGAAGAATCGGCGTCTGCGTGCCTGTCATGCCAGGACACTGCATCCTGCGATCAGGGCAGGAATGGCAGACTTCCTGCAGCCGTCGACACTGCCGCCCTGGACAGCGGCACCGGTGGCCGGATCCATTGGGCACCGCATGTTCGGCGCGGATGCGCCCCGGAATACTCGGGGCGGATCCCGGCGGGGCAAAAAAACTCAAGGGGTAAATACTGCGGGCGCAAATATACTGCATGAGCGACACCAGGTTCATACTGGCGGGAGTGGCGCTTGTCTTTGCCGGGTTCATCACGTTGGGCGTCTTTGGCGGGGACTATGCCCAGGGCACGGTGGAGCAGATACAATTCGATGACTGCTACGAGTACTCTGACGACAGGAGTCCCGTGCCCATTGACTGCAGCGTCGTACTGCAGAACAAGGTGCTGTTCCTTGTGCTGGTTCTGGCCCTGATCGGGGCAGGCATTGCGGCGCTGGTCAGGGGCGCGAGGGGCGGATGGGATCAGGATGTCCGGCCCGAGGATATGCTTGGTCCTGGCGGTACAAGAAATCTGACGGACGATGAGGGAGGGGGCCCTTCTGCCGGCGACAAAAAGTAGTGCCTACTGGCTTCCCACTATATAGAGGATGTATGCAGAAGCCGCCACTACCAGTCCTATTAGGACGTATCCCATGGCCTTGAAGTCCGAGGTCTCCACGGCTTTGTGTGCAGACGGTTGGTATTTATTTTGTTTGACGGGACGCGGGCGCGTGGCCGCTGCCGCACCGTGCATGGCGTGGGGATTTCCTAGGATGCAATGCCCGGATGGAGCGGCGCCCGGTCTCATGCCTGGCCTGCAGACCGGATAGGGGATCGCAAAGGAAGGCGTGCCAGACGCGCTACCAGACGATCCCCCTTACCGACTCGATGGTGCGAACGGTTCCGTCTATGAGATCTGCAAGCTCCTCTTCTGATATCGCGAGGGGCGGCACCAGCAGTATGATGTTTCCCAAGGTTCTGAGGTAGATGCCGTTCTTTCTTGCGGCCTCAAAGAGTATCCTGTTCAGGGATCCGGATGCTGTGACCGGCGTCTTGCTCTCCCTGTCGCTGACAAGCTCGATTCCCATCAGCATGCCGCTGTGCCTCACGTCGCCCACCATCTCCTGTGACTCGATCCTGTCGCGGCTCTCCTCAAACACCCTCGACGTCTCCCTGATCTGCCCGATCAGGCCGTATCTCTCATACATCTCCAGATTTTCTAGCGCAACTGCCGACGCGATGGGGTTTCCGGTGTAGGTGTGGCCGTGAAACAGGTGTCTGCAGTCGTCGTACTCGCCCAGAAACGAGTCGTAGACCTTCTCTGTTGCCAGCGTCGCGGCAAGGGTGAGGTATCCGCCGGTGAGCATCTTTCCAAAGGATACTATGTCCGGCGCGCTCCTCTGGGCGACGTACTCTGCCATGCTGCCAAGCCGGCCCAGTCCCGTTGCCACCTCGTCTGCCACAAGCAGCACGCCGTACTCTCTGCACAGTCTGGAGATGCCCTCCTGAAATCCCCGAGGGTAGATTATGGCCCCGCCGGCCACCTGGGCCCCACTCTCCATGACAAGGGCAGCGACTCCGTCGTCCTCCTTCATGGTATCCTCGATCCTGTCCAGGCAGTAGGATTGATACTCTTCTGGCCCAAACCCGGAAGGGATCCTGTACCTGTGGGGCACGGGCATCTGCACGCACTCGAACAGCTTTTCGCGGTACCTGGAGAAGAACTCCGCCGAGTACCCGATGGACATGGCCCCAAAGGTGTCCCCGTGATATCCGTTCTGCAGTGACATGATCCTGGTTCTGTTCTCGCCCAGGTTCTTCCAGTACTGGATGGCCATCTTGACGGACACCTCCATTGCCGACGAGCCGTTATCCGAATAGAACACCCGGCTCATGCCGGGGCATGTCCTGACCAGCCGCTCTGCCAGCTGCTCTGCCGGACCGTGTGTCAGATTGAACAAGGGCGAGTGCTGGAGGTTCTGGGCCTGCCTCTGGATGGCGCGCACAAGCTCCTGCCTGGAGTGGCCCCACACGTTACACCACATGGACGCGACACCGTCCAGCAGTCTTCTCCCGTTACTGTCAAAAAGGTACATCCCCTTTGCCGAGACTATCTCATCAAATGCATCCCACTCGCTCATCTGCGTGTTGGGGTGCCACACGGATCCGCCCAACTACACACCCTGCCCTGTTGTGGTTAATAACCCATCGCAGCGGTCGGACCATCTGCGGTATCGGGTGTGATCCCTGCAGCAGGATCCGGGACATCACGCGCGTCGCAAAACCTGGCAGATATGACGCGGGTTTTTATGGAAGCACAGACCACAAAAATGCATATGAAGAGATTCAAGCATACTAATTTAGAATTAGAACTTGCCAAGTTAAAGGCAGAAAAGAAGAAGAAGGCCCGGGCATAGGGCTATTTTTTTTTATCTCTAGACTGATGGTTCCGCCCGCGTGGTCGACATGTGCGGCCACTCTGGGGAATTGCGTGCCTGATTGGCAACCGTACATTTTTCTGACGTCCTGGCGATCCCCTCCGCACTTGGCTCCCATGATCTGTTTGCAGAGCGTGTTGCGGTCCGGCCCCGGAATCTCACACCTAGTGGTGATGTTCTCTGCCGCCCGACTGTTTTTCTGACAGCGTTCCACGTGGGCCCGCAACCGTGCTGCGCCTGTATCCGTATTCCGCACGCATCATGCTGATGTTAACCTCTCTAACTAGGCAGTATGTTGCATTGATCTAGGCGCAAAAACTTGTTAAACTGTAAACCCGCGTTTGAGCAAAGCATGAAGCTACATCTTGCCAGTATATCCATCACGCGCATGCATATTCCGTCTGGCATGTGGTTTAATTTTGTACATGGATTATGCTCAACGCTTGCTCCATTGCACTAAAACATGTTTGTGTAATTTGCTAACCGTTTAAAACCATACGAAAACTAGATCCGGCAATGAACATCAATACAACCATATTACTTCTTACACTTTCTGTACTTGTAGCCGTACCTTCCCAAATTGCATTTGCGGACAGCCAAGAGAAGCTGGACTTTGCCGCAGGGCTTGAAGAGACGCTCGGACACTTTTGGGCCATAGAGCTCAACCTGGACGAGGGGAACGCAAATCTTGCGGTGATCCACGCAACGCACCCGATAGCCGAACTGTACGAATCCATGAAGCCGGCACTGCAGGATGCGGATCCTGCCTTTGACACCCGGTTCCGGACCACGCTGCTTGATCTGAAGGACGCGGCAAGCGTCGACGTGTCGCGGGCACAGGCCCAGCAGACACTTGAGGACGCAAAGGCGCTGGTCCAGGATGCGCGCGACCTAGTTGTGGGTGACGCGCTCAGCGACGACCCTAACTTCAAGCTCAGACTGATGAAGACCCTCCTTGTGACGTCCATTGCAGAGTACGGCGAGGCCGTATCCGATGGCATCATTGAGGAGGTGGCCGAATTCCAGGATGGCTCTGCCTTTGTCTGGAGATCACAGCAGATCCTCGACGAGATAAGATCCGACATCAGCAGCGATGATGCCAGAGATATCGATGCGCTCTACACGGACCTCTGGGCGGCATACGACGACAGGGCTGACCCGTCGACAGTTGACGCGCTCGCAAGCGGAGTCGTCAGCAAGATTGACAGCATAACAGGTGAAGGCTCGACCGGTCTGCTAGAATACGTCGAAACAATCCGGAGCCTGCTAGCTGACGCAAAGTCCGAATACCGCCAAGGCAACAACGATCTTGCGCTGAGCTATGCCACAAAGGCATATCTTGACAACTTTGAGTTTCTGGAGGGACCTCTGGTTGACGCAGGAGAGCGCGAGCTGATGCTGGAGGTAGAAGAGATGATGCGCGAGGAGCTTCGCTCGATGATAAGGGAGGGAGCTCCCGTACCTGAAGTGGATGCGCAGATAGACTTGATTCTGGAGAGAATGGACACGGTAGCAGTAATTGTGCCGGAGTTCGGTTCTATCGCAATGGTGGTTCTGTCGGTGGCAGTAATCGCCGTTGTCGTACTAAGCATGCGAACTAGGCTTGGCCTAGTATACAGAACCTAAACGATCTTTTCAATTTTTATTTCTGCTCTAGCGCTGGCCATGGTGCCGTAGGCGCAGAACCCAATCCATCTTCTCCGCGCACGCATCCGGGCCGGCATGGCTGCTCCCATAACAGTCATTTGTTTTACAAACGTAGAATTTGTTTGGACTTTAAATACGCTCTACCGCCAATCGACAGTGGTGCGCACATGATTCGGGACCTTTACAGATACCTTGCAGCCATTGCAGTCTCCACGGCACTACTTTCTGTCCCTGCCCAGTCATTCCAGCAGGACTCCGTAGTCTCCACGCTGGTGATCACGAGAGCCGGACTGGATGTCGGAGAGTCTTTCCTTCAGGACGGCGATGTGGAGAGCGCACGATATGCCGTGGAGTTTGCATCAAGTGTCTTTGCCTCCGGTCTGCAGGATCTCCGCAGCCACGATCCGGGACTGACAGATCAGATACACCTGGAGCTGCTGGATCTGCCCCTTGCCCTAGCGGGGGACACCGAGCCGGACGCGGCTCAGTCTGTCAGCTCCTTGGTGTCCAAGATCGATGGGTACGACATCTCCAAGGACGACTCGGATTCCACCATCGTAGACCTGCTGACCGTGGCTGACGAGCAGTACGTGCTTGCGGACGACGGTAACGCGCCAGCCTACGAGATCGCAAAGATTCTGTTCCTGGAGTCAAAGCTCATGTTTGAGCATAACGCTGATCTTGAAGTGATGCTGGATCTGGAGCAGCAGTCCTTCTTTGACGATCTGGAACACTCTGTTGAAAACAGGGACAGCTTCCTGACAGTGGGAACCCTAGTCAGCGCCATTCAGCGTGACCTTCTTGAGACAGAGACCATCACACACGACCAAGCGGAGCTGTATGACAATATACGCAGTCTCTACGCGCAGCTGCTTGAGTCTGTCGAGTCCGGGGACTACGGGACGGCAGAGGAGCTGGCAATAGAGGCGTACCTGGATAACTTTGAATACCTTGAACCGACGCTTGAAAAGGCCGATGCGGAGTTCATGTATGCCTTGGAGATCAACATGAGGGAGGATCTGAGGAGCATGATAAGGGACATGCAGGATCCCCAAGCAATCCGAGACTTTCTTGAGGAATCGATCCTTCCCGATCTGGACACCGGCCAGGCAAAGACCATGGCGTACTTGGAGAGCAGCGCGGATGGGACCGCCGCGGCCTTTCAAAGAGATCTCAGGGAGAGGGGCGACTCCACGGGGGAGCAGCAGGCGGAGGTAAGGGCGGAGATCGACTTTATCAGGGCCACTCTGCAGGAGCTGCTGGCGCACTACGAGGGCGGCGACTTTGACTCGGCGTATGCCGCCTCCCGGACGGCGTACCTGGACAGCTACGAGTACATCGAGATACCTCTGCGTCCCATCGATCCGGACTTTACGCTGGAGGTGGAGTACCAGTTTGCCGAGCTCCGCAACCTCATAAAGGGGCAGGCAGGCTATGCCGAGGTACAGGAGGTGGTTATCGCAATAGAGCGGAACCTTGACGAGTCGGAGCGCCTTGTCACCGGGAGCGGGCAGATTGCCCCGCTGATCGCATTCTTTGCGTCGTTTGCCATCATATTCAGGGAGGGACTGGAGTCTGTCCTGATCCTGGGGGCCATACTGACGTACCTTGAGGCATCAAGAAACACAAGGCTGAAGCCGTACGTCTACTACGGCATAGCTGCGGGCGTGGCGGCGACCGGAGTCACGTGGGTAGTCGCGTCATACGTGATCGAGATCTCCGGCGCAAATCGGGAGCTGATCGAGGCGATCGCAGCCCTGTCTGCCACCGCAGTCCTGTTCTACGTCAGCTTTTGGATCCTGAACAAGATCGAGCATAAAAAATGGATGGAGTTTGTCAAGGCCAAGGTCTGGCAGGCGACCACGACCGGAAGCGCCATGGTCTTTGTCATGCTGGCGTTCTTCACCATATATCGGGAGGGGTTTGAGACGGTGCTGTTCTACCAGGCAATGTTTGGCTTTGCCAAGTATCTGGAAACCTTTGTGGGACTGGGCTTTGTCCTCGGCATGGCGTCCCTCCTGGCCATATACTTTGTGATGAGGAGGCTGGGCAGGAGGCTGCCCCTGCGGGCCCTGTTCGGGCTGACTATGGGCATAGGCGCGTACCTCTCCATTGCGTTTCTGGGCAATGCCGTGCGGGAACTGCAGGTGCTAGACATCGTCCCGTACACCAGCATGCTGGGCACGGTACCCAGGCTGGACATCAACCTGGCCGCCATGACCGGCATCTACCCCACGCTTGAGACGGTCGTCGCGCAGCTGGTTCTGCTGAGCGTCTATCTGTCCGCCTCGACGTACGTACTGATCATGCGGCCCAGGAAGGCAAGACGGCTCGCACAGATGAGGAAGTCAAGGGCGAATGGCGCGGAGTAGACGCGTCCGGGTGGGAATAGACGTCGGCGGAACCTTCACCAAGGCCGTGGCGATAGATGCCAGAACCGGCTCGGTGATTGCAAAGTCCACGGTGCCGACGACGCACGGCTCCGGGAGGGGCGTCTCGGACGGCATAGTCGGGGCCCTTCACAACATCCTTCAGGAGTCCGGCATCGGGCTTGGAGAGATTGAGATAATCTCGCACAGCACCACCCAGGCGATCAACGCGCTGCTGGAGTCAGACATACACAAGGTGGGAATCATAGCAATGGGCGTCGGGCCGACAAGGAACGACGTGGTCAAGAGAACCCGCCTGGACAGCGGCAGGACGGACTCCGGGAAGGATCTGAAGACATGCCACACGTTTCTGGACACCTCGCACCTGATATCCGAAGACGAGGTAAAGGGCGCCGTGGAGGGGCTCCGCGGAGAGGGCGCGGAGGCCATCGTCGCGACAGAGGCGTTTGGCGTGGACGACCCGTCAAACGAGCTGTTCGCAATGAACGTGGCCGCCAAGCTTGGCATGCCCTCAACTGCATCGCACGAGATCTCCGGGATCTACGGACTGGAGATCAGGACGCTGACCTCCGTGATAAATGCCAGCGTGCTGCCCAAGACGCTCCAGGTGGCGAACTTTGTGGAGGGGGCGATCCGCGGCATGGGCGTGACCTCGCCCCTGATGGTCATGAAGGGCGACGGCGGGGTTACCAGCATGGACACCTTTAGGACAAAGCCCATTCTGACCATACTCTCCGGCCCGGCAGCCAGCGTTGCGGGGGCCCTGCTGTACCTCAGGATCACAAATGGGATCTTTATAGAGGTGGGCGGAACCAGCACGAACATCTGCGTCATCAGGGGGGGCAGGCCCGAGTTTCGCTACGTCACGATAAGGGATCACCCCACCTGCATCCGCTCCATGGACGTCCGGATAGTCGGCGTTGCGGGCGGGAGCATGGTTACGCTGAGCAAGAACAGGATCTCGACTGTCGGGCCGCGTAGCGCCCACATTGCCGGGTTGGCGTACTCGTGCTTTGCCGAGCCGGACGATCTGGAGACCGGCAGGATTGTCATGATCAGGCCAAAACCGGGAGATGGGGAGTACGTGTCCATAAGGTGCGACGGGGGCACCTACGCCATCACAAACACCTGCGCCGCAAACGCGCTGGGAATGGTGGAAGAGGGGGACTACTCGTTCGCAAACAGGGAGTCGGCCAAGATCGCCATGAGGAAGCTGGGGGAGGTGCTTCACGTCTCATACTTTGAGGCCGCGCAGTCCATAATCCAGACCTCCTCGTTTGAGATTACAAAGACCGTCACCAAGATTCTCAGGGACTTTAAAATGGACTCGACCACAGAGATCATCGGAGGCGGTGGGGGCGCGTCGGTCCTGGTGCCGTTTGTGGCCAAGCAGATGGGGGCGCCATACCGCAAGGCAGAGCATGCCGAGGTCATCTCGTCAATCGGCGTGGCCTCGTCCATGCTGCAGGAAGAGCAGGAGGTGTCGATGGTTGATCCCACGCCTGAAAAGATCTCCCGCGAGCACAAAAAGGTTCATGCAGTACTGGTGGACAAGGGAGCGATCCCGGAGTCGGTGATGATCGACAGCAAGTTCTTTCCGGACAAGGCGATCCTTCGGATAACTGCGGTCGGAAACGTCGAGCTGGACGGCGACGCGGCCTCAAGGAGCGTCTTTACGCAGGACGAGGCAAGGCAGCGGGCCTCTGAGATCATCGGGACGGATCCTGACCTGGTCGATCTCGTCTTCAAGTCAAACCACTACTTTGTGTTTGACGGGCGTGTCACGGAGAGGCGCTTGCTTGGCAAAAGAGACAGGCACCGAATTGTGGCGCTTGACATGTTTGGCAGGCCAAAGATCTCGATAGGAAATGGGAAGATCTTCAGTGGGAACCGGGCATCCGTTGTCGGCGCCTTGGACAGGTTTTTTGACTCGAAGCATTTTGACATCATGCCGGGGGTCTACCTCATAAACAGCCTGAAGATGATGGACTTCTCTGGCCTCACATCCAGGTCCCACATCCTGACCGCTGTAAGCGGCGAGCTTGCAGAGGGCGAGGACGGGATGGTCGTAGTGGACATGTCATAGCGGAGCCGCGATCCGGAACGCGCATGCCTCGGCCGGCGCGCCACTGCGACCCCTGATCATTCCCACGCCAGCGGCCCGTGGCTCTGGGACAGGCGCTCCCGCATCCGTGCTGCCCCGGTCGTCGTCCTGCGGCATACGAGCCCAGGTACGGTGGCTCTGTCAGCATGCGTGCCGTGGGTGCGCGCAGTCAGCCTTTGACCTCAAATGGCACCGCACAGTCCTCAAGGCAGACCTCGGTTCTTGTCTTGTCGCCGAGCAGGCGGATCACGCCGTCGTAATTGCACGAGCAGCCTGCCGGTGGCATCTCGTCCCCCCACACTTTGAAGAACTCTCTGAGCTTTCTGCTCTCATACCTGTCCTGTCCTACCCGCTTCTTTGCAAGAAACTTGAACGCCAGCACCACGCGCCTCTTCTGGTATATGTCAAAGGTCTCGGTCCACCTTCTGCATCCCCATATCTGGTCTGCGGGAACATAAAGCGACTGCGATGCTCCGGACTTGGCCTCGATCACAAAGAGGGAGCTCTCGGCCGTGTTTACCGCAAGCACATCGGGCAGTGCCATGCTGGGCGAGCCCAGGCGGAAGGCGCTCCAGCCCGCGGCTCCCTTGAACCTCTTTACGATCGTATCCTCCCAGTTGTAGCCCCGTCTTCTCCTGGTGCGGGAGATCCTCTTGTTGTCCTTTGGCATCATACGCGACTGTTGGCGCACCTACATATTTTACAAGCGATGTGTGCGGATTGGCGTGGGCAGTGCGCGTTCAGATCCTGCCCCTGCCGGGCACCTGCGGAAGCCTGCTTGAGGCGCGGACGGACAGATGCCCAAAGCATGCTACGGGCATGGCGCCGGCCAGGCGCGGCAGCAGCTTGCAAAAAATGGTTTTGCTAGCTTGACGGAGGGGGTGTTTCTCTGCGTCAACCGTCAGTGGACGGATATGGATTGCGATTTCGAGGGATCATGCATCGTCTTGTTCCTCTGCAACCACACCTGCAAAGAATCTGCAGCCGGAGCCATCTTCTTCCATCCTTTCAAGCCGGACTGCCTGGCCGACTGTGGGAGCCGCATCGGCATCAAGGGCGCACATCAGGCGGACTCCGCCCTCAAACTCTGCCACGCAAAGGTACCGGCTGCCGTCCTGCGCGTATTCCAGAATTCTGCCGCGGCCTGCCATGTCGCGCCGCACCGTCCTGTGCAGGCAATGGGGGCAATGCCTGACCGGGGGCCACATGGCGCGGCCGCATCCGGGACAGCCGGCCACCTGCAGTATGGCATCGTCCACGAACATCACGCCTCCAGGATTATCACCGACGACGACGTTGCGGCAGCGGACATGTTCTGGACCAAGCCGATCCTGGCCCCCGGCACCTGCCTCCTGCCGGCGCCTGCCTGCAGCTGGCAGAAGATCTCCGCCGTCTGGGCAACGCCCGTGGCGCCCAGCGGGTGGCCGGAGCCGATGATGCCGCCCCGCGGGTTTATCATCCGATCCCCGGTGCCGTACATCTCCTCTGAGAGGTGCGCCCCCTTGCCGGCCTCTGCAATCCCCAGTGCCTCCAGAGCCATGGGCTCACACACCGCAAAGGCGTCGTGGACCTCGGCCACGTCCACGTCAGACGGCCCTATGCCGGCAGACGCGTAGGCCGCTCTGGCCGATGCGGCGACGGTGGGCATCTCGCAAAAGCTGCCGCTCTTGACAAAGCTGGCAGAGTCTGTTTGCTGGCCGATGCCTGCCACCCCTACGGCATCCTGCGATCCCGGCAGCGTTCCGTCCGTGATCAGCACGGCTGACGCGCCGGTGCATGTGCGGGAGCACTCCAGCAGCCTCAGGTCGTCAGTAACCCTTCGGGACTCGAGAACCTCCAGGACCGTATAGGCGCGTCCCCGGCAGGCATGCGGGTTGTCCTGGGCATTCCTGTAGTTCTTGGCCGGGACCGCGGCCAGCACCTCTGGGGCGATGCCGAACCGTCTCCGGTAGGACGATGTGAGTATCGACCCCCAGAAGATTGGGCGCACAAACTCCCCCCGGGCGGTGTCCCAGTCCAGAACGCGGCCGGGGCCGGCAAGCCGGTCCCCGCCCACAACCAGTACGGATCTTGCGAGTCCGGACATGACATACGATATGCCCGATATGATCGAGCTTGCGCCGGAGCTGCAGAGATTCTCCACCGTGTGCGATATCCTGGGCCGGATTCCACACATCTCTGCGAGTATGGCAGAGAGGTACCTTCCGCCATCGTTTGTGGATACCAGCACCGCGTCGACCTGATCCCTGGACACCGCGGGATTCCTCTCAAAGAGATCCCGGGCTGCCTCTGCCAGCACATCCTGAATCGGCGCGTCCTCTGTGACAAAGTCCGTGCCTCCGCAGGCGGCGATCGATGCCTTCACCGCGGCTCCCCCAAAAACGTCCTGGCCGCAAGCTCCATGGACTCGGGCACGTCGCCCACTGGGTTGAACTGGACTATGGGAAGATCGACTCCTGCATCTGCAAACGCCTGCATCTTTTTTGTGCACTCGTCGGGGGTTCCGCAGACCGTCAGGGAGTCAAGCATGCGGTCGGTGACCAGGCCGGCAATCCGGCCCAGTCCGGACCTCCTGTGCTCCTCCAGTATGCTCTCCGTCTCTTCCCGGAACCCGTTTGCCGCAAGGAACCTGCGGTATATGGAGCCTACCGCCACGTAGAACGCCAGTGTGGTCCTGGCGCGGCTCCTGGCCTTCTCCGGATCCAGAGACACCGCAGTTATCAGCTGGCAGCACACCCTGATCCTCCTTCTGGATTGCATCTTTGGGATGGTCCTCCTCATCTCGTCTATGGGCCGGAGGTACAGTATCGTCCCGTCTGCCTTCTCCCATGCCAGATCAACCATTCCCCGGTTTACTGCGGCCACGTATATTGGAATCCGCTCCCTGTGTGGAGGCACAAGCAGGCGAAAGCCCTTCAGCCGGAAGAGCCTGCCGTTGTGATCTATCTTCTGTCCCGAAGTGGCCATCCGGATGACATCGATGTACTCCCGCATCCGCTCAAGCGGGAGCTCAAAGGCTGCGCCGTGCAAGTCGCTCACTATGGGCGGGCTGCTGGTTCCAAGTCCCAGAATGAGCCTGCCTCCAGAGATCACATCAACGGTTGCCGCCCCCATGGCGACCAGGGACGGGCTCCTGGAGTATATGTTTATGATCGAGGAGCCGATCTGCGGGCCCGGCAGAACCCGCGATACCGCTGCCAGCATGGCAAAGTTCTCCATGCCCCACGTCTCCGGAATCCATACAGAGTCAGGCCTGTACCGTGCAAGAATGCGCGAACACTCCAGCACCTGCTCTACTCTGAGCAGTGAGCCCAGGCTGTACCCTGTTTGTATGATCGATCTCTCCTGTTTTACCAAAGAGTAAAAGATCCTTGAGGTATATGATTATTCCCAATGTGCTGCATTGAGAGCCATGGAGATCAATGCAGAGCAGTACGGCCCGGACGAGTTCTGGGGTCACGCAGCAAGGTACGCAGGCATGTCCCCTGAGGATCATCCCTTTGCCGAGGAGATCTCCTACATGATGGTTACGCTGTACAGAACAGGGGCCTGATCACATCCGCATGCCCTTGGCGCACTCGTCCATGTCCTTGTGGGAGTCGATCGAGTGCCAGAACACGTCATGAAACCGCTCCAGAAAGAGCCTGCCGCTCCTGGCATACTCTGGAAAGACGGTCTTCTCGATGTCCCCCCTGGCAGGCAGATCCTCCAGTATGTCTGCTGACAGGTGGTACACCCCGGCGTTCATCCAGATGCCGTCGATTACCTGCTTCTCAAGAAAGTCAGTCACCCGGGAGCCATCGGTGTCCAGCACGCCGAACTTTGTCCGCAGCTGGATGGCGGCTATGCAGTTGGCCCTCTTTTGCAGCCTCAGGATGTCGATGTCCGTGATGACGTCGCCGTTGATTACGACAAACGAGTCACCGGTGATCATCGGGGCCGCCTTTCTTATGGCCCCGCCGGTGCCCAGCGGCTCCTCCTCTGCGGAGTACCTGATGCGGATATCGCAGTCGCCCTTGCCGCGAAGAAAGTTCTCTATCTGCCTGCTCCTGTACCCCGAGGATATGATCACGTCTGCGATGCCGGCCCCCTTGAGGTATGCCAGCTGCCACTCGATGATGGGCCGGTTGTTTATGGGAACCAGCGGCTTTGGCACCAGGTCGGTTATCGGCCTGAGGCGCGTTCCCCTGCCGCCTGCCAGGATGACTGCCTGCATGACATGGGTGCGCCCTGCATGGATTCAAACATATCGGATGTGCCCTATGTCAGATCAAGCGCTGCCAGCCCATAGTACCCGGCCAGAATGAGCGCCGTGCTCCAGACGCAGGAGCCAAGAAACGTGTACAGCAGAAACTTTGACAGCCTCATGCGCAGCAGGCCTGCGGGGATCGAGATCATCTCCCTTACGGCGGGCACCATCCTTCCGAGAAGGACCGCCTTGTCGCCGTGCCTCCCAAACCAGGCCTCTGCCCGGGCCAGCTTTGACTCGTCTATCCGGGCAAACCGGAGGTACCGCAGGAGCACGATCCTTCCCAGCTTCCAGGCGATCAAAAACAGGACCGTGGAGCCGATGGTGGCGCCAGCCCCGCCTGTTACCCCAAGCAGAATCACAGAGGCCGGATCCATGCCGGCCTGTGATGCCAGGTACCCCGCCAGGGGAAAGATCGCCAGGCTCGGAATCAGCGGAAATACGGTCTCGGCCAGGGACGTAAGAAAGACGCCTAGGAATATGTGCTCAGATATAAGATCGACAAACGACTGCATAAACTCGTCTGCGGCGCTCAAAATGGCTCTGTCCGGTTCGGTGTGGCGCCCATTACAGTCACGTATGCACTCTTCACGAACATGCACCTGCCGGCTAGGCTCTCTTTATCTTGACTGCGCCCAAGGCTACGATGAATATGCCCGCTGCCAGGATCGGAGCCGCCTCGGCCAGCAGATCCCGCTTGTCTTCCTGCGGCGCGTCCGTGCCAGACTCCATCGCGTCGGCATCCGGGCTGCCGGCTAGCACTACTGCCCCGCCTATGATGATCATTACTCCGGCAATCAGGATCATGGCTCCCAGCGGCCTTGATGGCTCGTTTCTGGAGATGAAGAACGCCACTATTGGAAGCACGATGGAGGCGCCGCCAAGGCCCAGTCCGCGGATCATGTGATCAAACGGCAGAAAGCCGTCGCCGCCTCCCTGGATTGCGACCACATCGGCACCATATATTGAGAGCAGGACTATCGAGATTCCCGCAAGAACCAGTGCTGCTGCCAGTGCCATGGTGTGTGGTGTTTTGCGTCCGGTTATAAATCGATTGAGCGGCCGGCCCGGGGACTATCCCTGCGGCGGCTTTGCGGGAACGATCCTGATGGACTCGCTCAGGCGGCGGGCCCTCTTGAGCAGCTGCTCGATTGGCTGATCCTGTGTGCCGACCACGTTAAAGTGCCCCATCTTTCTCTTTGGCTTTGAGTCGCGCTTGCCATACATCTTGAGGTGCACTCCGGGGTCGGGATCCCCAGATACGTCATACCTGCCGGTAAGGCCGGCGGGCCCCAGAAGGTTGCACATTACTGCAGGGCGCCTGAGGCGCGCACTGCCAAGCTTCAGGCCCAGGACCGCCCTGAGGTGCTGCTCAAACTGCGAGGTGTCACAGGACTGCAGCGTGTGGTGCCCCGAGTTGTGTACCCGCGGGGCAATCTCGTTGACCAGTATCTGGCCGCCTGTGGTGACAAACATCTCGATTCCAAAGACGCCGCTGTCCTGGAACAGATCCATTATGCGGGATGCAATCCGGTCTGCCTCCCTGGCGGTCTCTGCTGATACCCTGGCAGGCGCTATGGTCATCCTCAGGATGCTGTCCTCGTGTATGTTCTCCACCAGGGGGTATGCTGCGATCTCGCCCAGCGTGCTTCGGGCCGCAACCACCGACACCTCAGTGGAGAACGCGACATGCCTCTCAAGCATCAGCGGCGCCCCGCCAAAGTACGCAAACGCAGCGTCCACCTCTTCGGGGGATCTGACCCTGTAGTTGCCGCGGCCGTCGTACCCGTCTCTCCTGGCCTTGAGCAGCGACGGGAACCCAAAGTCTGCCATCATGTCCTTCAGATCCTTCAGGGATCTGACCTCTGCAAAGTCGGCAACCGGAATGCCGTTCCGGCGGAGAAACCGCTTCTGCAGCAGCTTGTCCTGTATGATCCGGAGCGTCTCCGGCGACGGGTTGATCTCTGCGTTCAGGGATCCCAGCACCCTGCTGTCGCCTGACTCAATCTCGTAGGTTATGACGTCCGTCCTCGCTGCCAGCTCCTCGATGGCACTGCTGTCCTTAAAGCCGCCGACTATCTGCTTTGCGCCTGCCTGTGCAGCGGGACAGTTCTCTGTCGGGTCAAGCACTACGACCTCTGAGACATGCTCCTGCAGGCTCCTGGCGGCCTCTGTGAGCATCATTCCCAGCTGGCCGCCGCCTATGATACCGAGCCTCCTTGCCATTGTACTCACCGACTAAAATCTCGGATAAAAATGTCTGCTGCCGGGTTGGGGACTGCCGCACAGTTCTGGCTTACTGATCGTCCCTGCATCTTCTTCTGTGCCTCTGCCGGTGTTCGTCATGGTGTGGCCGGCATCCGGTTGTACCGCGCACGCCGATTGGCGGCGGGCGAGACCGGCCGGACACGTTTTGTCTCATCTGGATCACTGCAGGAACGATGCCAATAATTGCAAGCGCGGCAAAAACTGCTGGAATTGCAAAGACACCGATGTTTCTGACGTACAGTGCCGGATGCTCACCGGGCATGCCGGTAGCTCTCGCCAGGTAGTTTGTGGAACCCCATACAAACGCAAGGGCAAGGGCAGCCAAGGCAGAGAATGGTACCCAAAGTCCGGCTTTCATTTCTTATTCCTAACTATTAGTATGGTCATTATCAAGGACGAAATGACAACCGGAAAGAAAACAAACCCGATACCACTGTGCAAAATATTGGCAAATCCGGAGCTCTCTAGCCCATCTGCCGTGCCTGACCAGGCGCCGATGCCGTCACCGGTATCCAACATAGTGGTGGACTGGACCGTCAAAACTACTGCGGTTACAACAAAGTATGTTGCGGCAAGCGTTGCCGCAGCAGCTGTCAATGGTCTGTTTTCTGTGGGATTTGCTATCTTTTTTTGAAGCAGGAACGCCACAAACCCTGCTACGGCTCCAACAATGACTCCTGCCATGGGCCCTAGAACCTGCAGAAATGGAATTACCATGGCTGCCCCGGTAATGATCCCGAGCGCAATTCCCAACAACTTGATGTCTTTAGATATCGCTGAAAGAATCAGCCACGACACGAGAGAGAATGCGATGGCAACTACCAGAACAACTATGGCGCTTGTCGCGACTTCATCTACCATGAATTCGTTTGTACTAAACTTCGATCCCTCAAACCAAGGAACCAGTACAAGAAACGCCGCAACTGCCATCAAAAGACCGGTTTTCACTCTAGGCAATCCAGAACCCGGCGCAGGATATTTTTCCTCTGTATTCAAAATAAGGTGACTCCGTGTGACTTGAATACAGGTCTTCAAATTTTGCTACATCGCCGGCTGACATGCCAGTAGAAACACTGGTATTGTTGCCGCCTTGTGTAGCCAATGGGAACTTAACTCGCTATTCAATATATTAAACCCATCGCCATGCAGGGGACAGTCTTGCTCAAACACCACGGCAAGTATTTTTTTTGAGCCTGGGAACACTGGCAGGATTCTCGCCTGTGATTCTTGCTATTGGTAGAGAAATCTACTTTGCCGCCTCATTGGAACTGGCAAGATATGTTGTGGCAGCTCCTTTGGTGTGGGGAGAATACCTATTTGCAACAATGTGGGGGTAAAACAGCGCCATTGCCAAAACCACAACTACGGGAAGAATGAGTTTCATTTTCATCTTCACAAACCCCCCTGCATTTATGACATGTGGGCGTCAATTCCGGTGTTTACCAGCCTGCTGTCACTCTTTCACTGAAAGTTCTATATCCTGCGGGTGCGGCAGTGGTAACATATGCGCTACACCTCGTTTGAGCACCAGGGCGTGGCCAGGGTTATATCCCTGCTCAAGTCGCAGACCGGCAGGCGCCTCGGAATTGGGGAGATTAGCGACATCTTGGGCATCGGCCGGGATGCGGTGCGGAGGCACATCAACGAGATCAGGGGGCTGGGCTACTCCCTGGAGTCCGGGAACGGGTACAGGCTGACAGGGATCACCGGTCTGCCGCTTCCATGGGAGATTACCGAGAGCATTAAGACAGAGCTCCTGGGACGGCGGGTGCACTTTTTTGATTCTATCGAGTCCACACAGGGTTACGCAGTGGATCTTGCGGCAGGCGGCGGCGAGCTGGGCTCTGTGGTAATTGCCAGGGAGCAGACCGGAGGAAGGGGGAGGCTCGGAAGAAAGTGGGCGTCCCCGCCCGGCGGCGTGTGGATGTCGGTGGTGTTGTGCCCGGATCTTGATGCCGATGTGGTTACGCTGCTTCCCGCAGCGGCATCCGTGGCGCTCTCCGTAGCCATGGATGGCGTGCTGGGCATCAAGACCGGGATCAAGTGGCCAAATGACATTCTGGTAGAGGGGGGAAAGGCGGCAGGCATCATCATCGATGCAGACATTGAGTCAGGCAAGATCCGGAGCTTGGTACTGGGAGCAGGAATCAACCTCAACGTCAGCGCCGGACTGATCGAGGACATGGTTGGGGAGGCCAAAGGACCCAGAAGGGCGGCAAGCGTGCCGGGCATGTCTGCAGATGCCCCCGTAAGGCTCATCCAGAAGTTTCTAGCGGAGCTGGAGGCAGTAGCACGGATGTTACAGGAGGGCAGGACAGGACAAGTGGTTCTTGCCTGGACCGAGCGCTCGTGCACCATCGGGGAGGTGGTGTCTGCAGGTCGACACCGCGGCACGGCCGTCCGCCTCGACCCTGACGGGGCCTTGGTCATCAGACATGGTGCCAGAACCATGAGGATCGTCGCCGACGACATCCTGTGATCCTCGCATTCGATTACCGGATCCATGCCCAGAAGCGGCGATCCCGCACGCTGCTACGGCCATTAACACAGCTGCCTGCCATTCGTCTGCCCACATTCCACGGCAGTACAGTCCTATCCATGGGCAGCTGCCTGCGCCGGGCAATTTGGAGTGCCGTGGATCCTCCTGTTCATGTGTGCGCCGGTGCGTAATGTGGGACACAGCGCTTCGCTCATCAGGCTTTCTGTTTCCCCCTACTGGCTAGAGGGCGAGCGAATCTTTTTGGCCGTTACTATGCATCAGCGGATGGAAAAGTACAGGGCTATGGCTGCAGTGGCAACCGCGGCTGCGACTCCGAGTCCGAATATGATCTTGCCCCCGTCCACACTCATGATGCCAGTCCGCGCAGCGGGAATTAATTTGTAATGGTGCTCTGAATCTCTCCCAAATTCGGGCGTCGGCTGCATGAGTGGCTGACCGGGGTAACCACGGCCGGGCTGGACAAGCGGCGCACTCCAATGGGACACACGGCGATGTTCTGCGCGTAGGGCATGCATGTCCAGCTAGAACCCGATTGGCGGCAGGAGGATCCTGCAGGATGGTATCCAGAGACGCTCCTGCCTGACGACTACGGGACTCTGGGAGGCTGTGCGGGTGCGCGACCCGCCATGCGATATGGGCAGTGCGTATATTGTCCTAGGTGATGCGACCTGCCGCTCAACGGCAGGATGCCGATAGCGCCCGAGTTCGAGAGGGAGCCTGTGACGCACCAACTTTAATTATTCGACAATCAAATCTATGTATGCTTCTATCGCTGGAGGGTTACGAAGACGGCATGGTCAGGCAGGCGCTGGACATGCTGCTGGTTGACAGGAAGAACGAGTTTCGTGAGCTGGCAGAGGTGCTGTTCTGGAACATTCCACCATCCATGAACCCAATACCGAACTGGGAGTACTTTGTCATAAACTTCAGCCTGGATGTCAGCCAGGAGTTCCGCATATGGTCGGGCAAGGCGAAGATGCTCCAAAACTCGGATCTAAAGGCGCTGACAATCCTGCGGCAGCTCTCCAGGGACCAATCATCCATGAACCAGGTAGCACACCGGCTGAACATTGCGTTTGATCTGGCCGAGGAATTCAAGATAATATACCGCAGGCTGAAGTAGCAGCCAGACGATCTGGGCACGGCTCCGTCCTGGCGATGACTGAAGGCGGGGCAGCTGATGCGGAATAGTGTCGGGTTCTGACACACACAAGGACGCTAGCCGTCTCCAATCCTCCGAACCGTGTTCTCCAGCTCGGCAATGGACCATTTTATCTGCGCAACATCCTCTTTGGTCATCTCGTCCTCCCACCTCTCCAAGACAGTCCTTGAGATCTGGGCGCACTGGTACAGAACGTTCCAGTAGGGGTGGTGCTCGGCGGTGGTAAACGCAAGCTCCTCCAGATCCTCAAGACCGCCCCTGGCACGGGCCAAGGCAGTAGCTCTCCTGCCAAAGACTCTTGCCGTGTCTGTCTCTTCCTTTAGATCCAGGCGCACATCGCCAAACGAGCTTGCAAGCTTTTGAAGGGCCGCGCAGAACTCCCCGAACTCGGTCAACGGAACAGTCTCCGATGCTCTGCTAGCATGCACCGGTTGAACACCACCTCGATCCCGTTGCTCCTGGCAAGCTCCTCTGCCTCCGGGTTGTGTATTCCCTCCTGCAGCCAGATTACCTTTGGGCCCTTTGTTATGGCATCCCTGACGACTTGGATGACCTGATCCGATGGACGGAACACGTCTACGATGTCCACGGGACCGTCAACATCCTCGATCCCGGGGTGGCACTTTTTACCCATTATTCGATCCGCATTTGGATTGATGGGGATTATGTTAAAGCCGTGCCTTGAGAGGTACTCTGGAACGAAGCGGGCGGCCTTGGCCTCATTCCTGGAGATACCAACCACTGCCACGTTCCTGAGAAACAGCATCTCCTTTATCTGATCGTCATCGTGGTGATCCCTTTCCACATCTGACATGCGCTGGATTTCAATATAACGGTTATTTTGCGCCGTTGTGGTGCCCTGATCCGGCGTGGAGGCGCCATGCTGCCAAGCCGTATATCCAAGACGCCTCCAAGGTATGGCGGCGCCGAGCTGTCCATGTTGTCGGCTTGCAGGCGCGCCACATGTCCTGCACCAAAGGCAGAACCGGGCGGAGCGTCGCAGATCCGGCGCCATGGCCCGGCGTGGCCAGAAAATGAGACGTCTGTGGCACACCCGGAACGGTCCGGCGGCGCGGCAGAATGTCGGCTCCAGACGGGATGCGGTGCGCCGGACGCATGATGTCATCTGCCGCATTGGGTAGATAGCGGGGGTTTCCCTAATGCGTATGCACCTGTGGCCAGGTGGGGGACGAGCTGGCGCCATGTCTGCCGGGCTGCTTCTATCTTTTTTAGGTAGTGTGTGTATTACTATGGTGTGGAGAGAAACGCCAAGTACCGCCTCTCTGATGGCGGGGTGTGTTTTGAGCATGCGCCGATCACCGATGCAGACAGGGGCGAGGTACTCTGCAGGATGTGCGGCACCGTAATCACCGACAGAATAGAGGATGTGCGGCACGATCAGTACGGCGACATGTCAGGCTCCAAGAACCTGCACAGGACGGGACCGTCAATCTCATTGACCATGCATGACAAGGGCCTTTATACCGTAATCGGCAGCGACAACGACTCGTCGGGCAACCGGATCACGGATAAGAGCAAGTTCGATCGGCTCCGCCGGTGGGACAAGAGGACAAAGTCCGTCTCCAAGACGAGAAATCTGGGAGCCGCCTTTACCCTCCTCCACGGACTCAAGACAAAGCTGGCAATACCTGAGAGCGTGACAGAGAAGGCGGCTTACTACTACAGAAAGGCGCTGGATCAGAAGCTGATCAGGGGCAGGAGCATGGCTCCGATGCTGCTGGCGTGCCTGTACGCCGCATGCCGTGAGACCCACACGCCGCGAAGCCTGGAAGATCTCTCGCTTGCCGGCAACATAAGAAAGACCAGCCTCTCCAAGGCGCTCCGCCTGATGGTGCGGAACATGGATCTGAGGCTGGATCAGTACGACATATCGGCATTTATGACGAGGATGGCCAACAACCTGGGCCTCAGGGAGAAGACCAAACGGGATGCCCTCTTGATAATCGAGCGGTCGCGCGGTCTGAACATAATCGGGGGAAAGAATCCCGTTGCGTTTGCCGCAGCCGCGCTCTACATGGCTTCGCTTATCAACGGCGAGCCGGTGACCCAGAGCCTCATGACCTCCTCCTCGGGGATATCCTCCGTTACAATCAGGAATACTGCGGCCCTGATCAAGAAGGAGCTGCAACTCGAGGTCTAGCGCCGGAACTTTTTATCCCGTTCCGGCCTGCTCCGCTGCTATGTGCTCCCTCTTTATCCAGACGGTTCCTGATCCGTGGTCCACCAACTCGATACCGGTGCGCGACAGCCCGTCCCGGATGCGATCCGCCTCGCCATACCTTCCCTGCTCCCGCAGCTCCTCCCTTCCATTGATCATCTCCCTTATCCCGGGGATGTCCGCGTCGGGTACCTCCGACATGCGGAGCCCCAGAACCCATGCCATCCTGTTGAACCAGTACAGCACGTCCTGCGCGTCGCCCGCGGTGGGCGCCTGTACTGCGGGAACCGAGGCGGTGGCGTTTACCGCCCTCACTAGGCCAAAGAACGCGTCCAGCGCCATGTGGGTGTTGAGGTCATCGTCTAGCGCGCCATCAAAGGCCTCTACTGCGCGCCGCACCGGATCGCCGAACAGCCGCCCGGTGCTAGGCGGTGTTGTTCGGGGGACGCGCTCGGACTTGCCAGGCTCCGGATGCGACTTGGCTCCCCAGGTCCTGAGGTATCCCTGCGGGATGCCGTCGCAGCCTGCCATGTGGAGCAGTTCGTGGTATGCCGCCTCTGCCTGCCTCCACCGCGACGTAATCCCCCTTAGGAGTTCATCCGAGTGGTCTACGGGCTTTGCGTAGTGGGCCGACAGGCAGAACAGCCGGATGACGTTGGGTCCCCACCTCTCCAGGGCTAGCCTGACAGACCTCATGTTGCCCAGGGACTTTGACATCTTCTGGCCACCGATGGTGACCATGCCCACATGCATCCATAGCCTTGCGAGCGGCTTTGATGTGAACGCCTCGGACTGGGCTATCTCGTTCTCGTGGTGCGGAAATATGAGATCCCTCCCCCCGCCGTGGATCTCAAAACTCTCTCCCAGATACTTGAGGCTCATGGCAGAGCACTCGATGTGCCATCCGGGCCTCCCGCTGCCCCAGGGACTCTCCCAGAATGGCCCCGATCCTGCAAACTTCCAGAGGGCAAAGTCCAGCGGGTCGCGCTTGTGCTCGTCCACCTGCACCCTGGCGCCCGAGCGCAGCTCCTCCGTTCTCTTCTTTGAGAGCCTGCCGTATCCGGGAAATCCGGACACCGCAAAGTACACCCCGTTTCTGGTTACGTACGCCGCGCCAGACTCCAGCAGACCCTGGATCATCTCCAGTATCTCCGGTACGTGCTCCGTGGCCCTGGGGTACGTCGCCGCCCTCATGACGTTTAGCGCGTCCGAGTCCTCAAAGTACCGTGTGATGTACCTGCCGCCCAGCTCTGTCGCGTCCAGTCCCTGCGCCGACGCGCGCTCGATTATCTTGTCGTCCACATCCGTAAAATTCTGCACCATCTTTACCGTTGCCCCTCTAGACTGAAGGTACCGTCTGAGGACGTCAAACACAATTATGGTCCGTGCGTGGCCCACATGGGCCTCGTCGTAGACCGTGACCCCGCAGACGTAGATGCCCACCGTACCTGACGTGTCCGGCCTCCGCTTCTCCCCTGTGAGCGTGTCGCGTATCCTCAAGACGCCTGCCTCTTGTGCGCGCTGTTCCTGTGCAGCGCGATGACCCTCTCTGTGACATCTGTCGTGACTCCGGCCATGCCGGGTATCATGTCCAGCGGGGTGCCCTTGTCCAGGTACAGGTGCAGGATCGCATCCACCTCTTCGTAGGACGCGCCGATCTCGCTCTCTGCCTCGTGCCCCTTCCACAGGTGGGGGCTGCTTCTCTTGGATATTATGCGGGGCGGAACCCCCAGGTGCCCTGCCATTTCCCGCACCTGCAGCTTGTACAGCTCCCTGATGGGGAATGCGTCTGCCGCCCCGTCTCCAAATTTTGTAAAGTAGCCGATCTGGTACTCGCTTCTGTCACTGGATCCTGCGACCAGCAGGCCTTCTGCGTTTGCGCAATAGTACAGCATGCCGCACCTGATTCGGGCCCGCAGGTTGCCCAGTGCCACGGGATGCGGTCTCAGGTGCTTTGCATACTCCTCCACAATGGGGCCGATGTCCAGAAGCCGGTGCTCGATTCCCAGCGACCCTGCAACGTCCAGCGCGTCTGCAGTCTCGGCCTCGGGCGTGATCTCCAGATCCGGCATTATCATGGCCAGCGTTCTGCGCCCGGACAGGCCGCGGCACAGCGATGCCGTCACTACCGAGTCGATGCCTCCGCTGAGCCCAAGTACGAACCCCGGGGCACTGCTCTCCTCAAGCCTGTCAAGAAGGGCCTGCCGGATGCGGCGCGCAATTCCGGCGTAGTCCTGATCCGTAATCTGCCTTATGATGTCCGGGTTCAAGAATCCGATCTCCTATTTAGACATCAACGTATATTCCGTCCTCTCTCTCTTCTACCCTGTGGGTGGGCAGCGAGACATCCCGGAGATAGTCC
This sequence comes from Cenarchaeum sp., assembly GCA_965206845.1. Lineage (GTDB taxonomy): Archaea > Thermoproteota > Nitrososphaeria > Nitrososphaerales > Nitrosopumilaceae > CAYGAM01. Next base: position 1,604,438 of record OZ242221.1, read on the forward strand.
TGAAGCTCCCCGGTCTTGTAGTTGTAGTGCCAGAAGTGGTGGGGGCACTCGATGATGTCTCCCTCCACCTTGCCGCATGTGATGGACTGCTCCTGGTGCGCGCACAATGCGTCAAGCGCGTAGAGGCCGTCCTGGTTGATCACCGCTATCCTTCTCCCGCCCACGTCCACCTCGTCGGCGCCCCCGTTGGGAATGGATCCGCGTTCGGCAACCTTTCTCCATGCCATTGTGTCGGGTTTGATGTGGCGACATATTTAGATTATCGGTTCAAGGCGGCCCCATCTCCGCTTGGGCACGATCTTGTATGCCCGATCCGGAAACGTGATCCATAATAAGCAAAAAGCCGTGCGTGTTCGGCTTGGAAATCACACACGCTTTGTGCCTGGGTGCTGATTGTGGGTCAAGTCTCAGCAGTGCCGGCATCTGCCGTGCTCGCTCGCTGCGGCATATGCACGATCGCGATCGAAGTGGCGATCGGTTAGGCTTCCGCACAACCAGAGGGGAATAACACGGCGGCCCGGACAGATTAATGGCATTTTGCGGCATGCCGTGCTGCAGTATGAGGGCAGGGCTGCGGTACGGTGCGCTGTCTGCCTACCGCGCCGAATCTACGAACCCGGTCTCGTCGCTGTACACCCAGGCATGCGTCCACCCGCCGTCTGCTACGACCCATATGTCGTAGCTGGCCTTTTCAGAGTCGCCTGCACTGTTGAGGAATATGGTGCCTATTGCGGGATCGTGCATTTCAGCCACCGCCGGGATCTGCTCCCTTACGAGAAGGGGATCGTCCTGGCCGCCGGCAGCCTCTATCGCAAGCCCAAGCACCCACACCGCATCGTATGACGAGTATGCGTACACGTTGGCCTCCAGATCCGCATGCTCTGCAAGCCTGTCCCTTACATGCACGTACCGGTCAGTCGTGGCGTCCACGGCGAATATGGCTGCGCCAAACCGCACCGTCTCTGCAAACTCTGCAGTCCCTGCAGACACTATGTCCGCGTGCTGCGCCAGCGAGTCGGAGCCAAACCACCTGACGTCGTCAAGAACGTCGTACCCTGACGCCATATCCATAAAGCCTACGGTCTCCTCAAATCCTGCAAACACTATCCCGATCTCGCCTGTGCTGTACATGCCCTGGTCAACGTACCGCTGCACCGTGGAGCTGAGCGCCGGCACCATCTCGGAGAACGCTTCGTCGTAGCACCCGTCCCCGTTGCACGGCATGTAGCTGCCAACCGAGATGTCCACCGCGCCGCCAGCCTCCTCAAAACTCTCAGCCGCGCTGAGGTACAGCCCGGCGCCCCAGATGTCGTCCCGCCAGACGGGGATCAGCAGCTTGCGCCCGTCCTCCTCCATGAGCCTGGCTATTACGGACCCCTGCCTGGTGTCGTCTGGGGCGAGGCGGAATATGCTGTCACCTTCGATGGCAAGGGCAGGCGATGTGGAGCAGCAGCTGAGCAGGGTCATGCCGTTCTCGTCTGCGTAGGGCTTGATCATCAGAACGCTTGAGCTGGCAGACGGTCCGGCCACAAGGCTTATTCCGTCGCTGTCGAAGGATCTCATGGCTTCTAGCGGCTCGTCGGTGCCAGGATGCGTGTGGCGTACCGCAACCTCAAGCCTCCACGGGGCGCCCTTCCCCTCCAGGTACTCGTTAAAGTCATCTGCTGCGATGCTTGTGGCCAGCATCCGCAGTATTCCGGCCCCGCCGGGGCGGTCTATCGGGGGCACGAGCGCCCCGATCCTTACCGTCTGTATGTCGTCAGGACTGCTCTTCAGGTAGTACCCGCTGCCGAATATGTAACCGTCGTGCAGCACGAGCAGCGAGCGCTTGCGCTCGATATCGCCTGTCAGCGGATGGATGGCGTTGTGCTCCGTCCATACCTCGTCGCCCTCGCCTGCCAGTAGCGCGCCAATCTCGGCCACGGTTCGAGTCGACTGGACCGCCTCGACATCCAGAGGGCCCAAGTCTCCCGGGCGTGTGCCATGGGCCACAATGTTGGCGTCAAAATCAAGTACATATGGGTAGTACAGCCCGTCATAGCTGCCGGTCAGGCGGTCAAGTCCCTCTTGGACTCCGCCGCTCCCGTCGTATGCTGCAATCGCCCCATCAAGCGTCCGGCGCACGTTCTGCGACGCGATCATCATGTAGCTGTCGATGCCCGCATGTCCTGCGGCCGGCTCCAGATCCAGCCCACGCCCTGCCAGGATCTCGTACGTGGCAGAATGTAAGCAGACCGGGGTCATCCCATTCCTGACGTATAGCTCCAGCGGTTCGTTGCATCGGATGTCGTGCATGGCAGCCCCGACGCTCTGCTGCTGTCGCGGCGTGCCGTACGTGGCCTGTTTGGTTGCCGTAAGGTATACCGTGGCAGAGGCCTCGTTGCCGTCCACGCCGACTGCCACCACCTTGAAAGCGTACTCGCCGGCATCGGATACCGTCCTGCTGTTTATGTGCAGGGTGCCGTCCTTTGTGATCGTGGCAAAGCTGGGTATGCTGTAGGCGGCAGCGTCGACAGGGTAGTACCCGCTGACAAATATGTGCCCGTCATGCTGCACATGCAGCGATAGCTTGTCTTCTATCTCGCCGGTGGCCGGGTTCAGGAACTGATAGCTTCTCCAGACATGGCCGTATGCGTCGATGAGCGCAAGGGCGCGCTCCCAAGTCGGTACGCCGTTGGCTACAGGCGGGGGGAAGGTACCCACAAGGCTGCTGTCGGTTCCGTGGGCCAGGATGATGCCATCCCTGTCGACCACAAACGGATACAGTCCGCCCGCGTACTGGGCGGCAGATATGGAATCAAAGGACGCGGCGCCAACTAGGTCGTAATCGGAGATCGTCGCATCGACCAGGGATACTACGGCAGGGTTCTGCATGTGGAATTCAAGCGCGCCGCCGTGGCCGCGGGCCTCGAATACTGCTGCCATATCGTGTGCGGCAGACGATCCTGCAAGAACCGTATATGGGACGGGTGCCGCGGCAGACTCTGCTGATGCCGCCGCCGGGAGGCCGATCAGGAGGGAGAACGACACAAGGACCAGAATCCCCACTGCAGAGCTCACCATTCTGGTACGGAAGGGAGCTTTAAAAATATTTTAACTGTGGTAACCGGACCCAGATGCTCCAGGCAGGCACCATGCCCCGGCTCGCGTATGTCGGGATTGTGGCCACTGAAAAAGCCCAGGATCTTCCTGACGCAGAGCGGTATGGCAGGGGATCCGCCGTGGCCGGCAGCGGACGGGACTGCGCGGGCACCGTTACAGGCCGGTCGTTTTTATATTCACGGGCCGTGCTGTGGCCGTGGACGACTTTGCGTTCGAGCCGGCCCCCGGACAGCTGGAGGACTCGAACATCTTTCGGTTCATGAAGGGGCACGGAATCCAGTCCCTAGAGAAGCTCTCCGAGAGGGCCGCAAGGGATCCCGCATGGTTCTGGGAGGCGGTATCTCAGGATGCCGGCATCATGTGGACAGAGCCCTATGATGTGATCCTGGATGACTCCCGGGGGATCGCCCAGTCCAAGTGGTTTACCGGCGGCCGTACCAACATATACCTGTCATCTGTGGCAAGGTTTGCCCGGCTGAGCCCGGACAGGGTGGCGTACCACTTTGTATCCGAGGACGGGCAGACCTCCAGCGTCACGTACGCGGAGCTTGACGAGCGGGTGGGCCGCCTTGCCAACGGGCTGCGATCCCTGGGACTGAAGAAGGGGGACGCGGTGGGAATATTCCTTCCAATGATCCAGGAGGCCGTGCTAGCGGTGCTTGCCGCGGCAAGGGTTGGCGCGGTATCCGTGGTGGTCTTCTCCGGGTACGGCCACGAGTCCCTCCGGACCAGGCTGCAGGATTCTGGCGCCAGGGTGCTGATCGCTTGTGACGGGTTTGACCGGCGGGGGCTACCCGTCAGCCAGAGAACCATAGTAAAGGACGCCGTTCGGGGAACCGGCATCAGGGTGGTGATTGTGCCGTATCGGGGCCACGACAGGTACGACAGATCCGATCACATCGTGCCGTACGGGGATCTGATGGATCGGAGTCCCGAATGCAGCACCGAGGTCATGGGTGCCGAGGATCCGCTCTTTGTCCTGTACACCTCGGGCACCACGGGCCGCCCAAAGGGAACGGTGCAGGTTCATGGCGGCTTTTCCGTGTTTGCAGCCCACCAGGCGCTCTACCTGACGGACATGAGAGGCAGTGACGTCCTGCTCTGGCCTGCGGATATTGGCTGGATCACCGGTCTGGTGTGGAACGTGTACGGGCTCTTGCTTGCCGGCGCCACCGCGGTGATCTACGACGGGGCTCTGGATTATCCCCACAGCGGTCGCATCTGGGACATGCTGCAGCGGTACGGCGTTACAATATTTGGCACGTCGCCCACCGCAGTACGCCTGCTGCGCAAAAGCGGTGCAGAACCGCCCGCGCATCTGGACGGGATCCGCCTGATTACGACAACCGGCGAGCCCATAGACCGGGACTCCTGGTGGTGGCTGTTTGAGAAGGTGGGCCAAACCCGGGTGCCGGTAGTGAACCTGTCCGGGGGCACCGAGGTGGGGGGCGCCATGCTGTCTGTCTTTGCAGGAATGAGGCTTCGGCCCTGTACGGTGGGCGTGCCGTGCCCGGGAATGAACCTGGATGTGGTTGATGAGAACGGCAGGCCGGTTACGGGCCAGAAGGGATATCTGGTCATCCGATCCCCGTGGCCTGCCATGACCCGGGGGCTGCTCAATAGTCCCGGCACGTACATGCAGACGTACTGGTCGCGCTTTGAGAACGTGTGGTTCCACGGGGACTATGTGCTGAGGGACAATGACGGCCTCTGGTACATGCAGGGGCGGGCAGACGAGATCATCAAGGTGTCCGGACACAGACTCGGCACCGCAGAGATCGAGGAGTGTGTCGCCGACTGCGGCGCGGTACACGAGGCGGCCGCCGTCTCGGTTCCCGATGGGACCACCGGCGAGGCCATCGCGGTCTTTGTGGTGGCAGACGGCAGCAGGGGCCTTGAGGCAGCGGTCTCTGACTGCATCGCGCAGAGGATAGGAAAGATGGCCCGCCCCAAGATGGTGATCCGCCTCTCTGGGTTGCCCCGGACGCGAACCGGCAAGATCATGCGGCGGCTGCTGCGCGCCCGGCTGCTGGGCCAGCCGGCAGGGGATCTGTCGGCCCTGGAAAATCCCCGCGTACTAGACGAGGTGTCCCCAATGGCATCTACCGGAGCGCCCTGATCTCGTTTGCCACCAGCAGCAGAAACGCGCCCACATCGGTCACAACCCCCAGGGCTTGCCATGTCCCACGATCCATCAGCTTGGTGACGGTTGACTGGTTGATGTCCATGACGATCACCTTGACGTCTGCGGGCAGCATGTTGCCAGTGGCTATGGAGTGAAGCATGGTGGATGCCATTATGACCATCTCTGCATCCTTTACAATCTTCTTGTACTGGCGCTGGGCCTCGACCACGTCTGTGATTACATCTGGCAGCGGGCCGTCGTCCCGTATGGAGCCTGCAAGTACAAACGGCACCCCGTTTTTTACGCACTCGTACATTATTCCGCTCTTGAGCCTGCCTGTCCTGACCATGTCTGGGATGGATCCGGCCTTGAAGACAGAGTTGACTGCGTCTATGTGGTTTCGGTGCCCGCGGATTGCCAGCGTGCCGTCTATGATGTTCATGCCAAGGGAGGTGCCCATGGTGGCGTACTCGATGTCGTGAACGGCCAGCGCGTTGCCTGCCAGCAGTCCCTGGATGTATCCGCCCCTGATGAGCTCCGCCACCATGTCTGCGGCGCCTGTGTGCACTATAGCCGGCCCTCCCACGAGTATGATCTTTCCGCCGGCCTTCCTTGTCTTTATGATGTCCGCTGCCACCTGCCTTGCTATGTTCCGGGTGGGGCGCTCGCTGGAGCTTCCGCTGCCCATAAACTCAAAGACGTTCATGGCCCCCCTGGGCCTCTCCGGCGGAACGATCATGATCCCCTCCTCTCCTACAACGATCATGTCACCCCGCCTGACGTCCCTGATGGGAACGCAGGTCGCGTAGCCGTCCTGCACCACGACGCACTTGTCCATCATCGTGTTGTCGACATCGATCCATTTGCCCCCGTGGAAGATGCGCGTCCTGTTGTTTGTGGTGCTGTAAAAGTTGTCTGGCATGACCATGTCCCTGGCGGCCTCCTCCAGGCGGACCTCCCGCGGCGTGCGGGTGGTGGCTCCCTCGCGGTAGACCTCTGCCAGAATCTTGTCCAGCTGGTTCTGGGTGTCTGCCTGGATCATCAGTCTGGCAAAGCTTGCATCCTGCTTCCTCTTGCCTGTGGTCATCTCAAGGATCTCGTATGCGCCGCCCAGCTCCATCACCACATCCATTATCTTGGAGAGTATGGACGAGTCGATGAGGTGCCCGCGAATCTCCACATTCTGCCGAAATTCCATCGTCACATCACCCACATGTGCATGCTAACTAAAGTTTTGCTCCTGCGCACACGGGGACGTCTTCATCCGGAGTCTTCTGCGTGGCGCGCGCCGCCTGTCATATGGGCAGTATTACACGTCCCTTGAACTCAGGAACGTTGTCAGATGCAAAGGATCTGGCAAGCTCCTCCCTCTGCTCGTGGGCCACGCCCTGCACCAGTGCCTTTGACACTCCCTTCCTGTCCACGATTGCCAGAATGTACCCGCTGGTGTCGGTGAGCACAAAGCCGGCCGATTCGTCCACAAAAGCATAGAGGTTCTCCTCGCCAACCGGCTCCCAGACGTTGGTTTTGTTGTCCACAAGCGCCAGTGCCGGCATGGCCCTGCCGCCGGTGTACCGGTTGAGATACTCCCTGGCCTGCGCCACTCTCTTCTGACCCATCCTAAGCGCGGCAAAGTACTGCAACGTCACTTTTTGTCCCGCAGTTGTAAAAAATGTATCTGAGGTACGGGGGTGTGGTGCCAGGCCCCACTTCGTTCGGATGTGGGCCAGCACATCCGGGAGCGCCTTCACGCCTGTCCCGGTGCGGCAGGCTACCTCCCGCCAACGGGTGGCCAAGGACGGGCATATGCCTGCGAGGCCGAATGCGGAACCATACGTCCATGGGAACCCGGGCACAATCCGCATGAGATAAAGCCTGCCGTGCCCATCCGGATGTGTGAAGATCTATACCGGAACCGGAGATGACGGCACCACGGGACTGCGTGGCGGCAGAAGGGTATCTAAGGGCAGCGCAAGGATCCTGGCGTACGGAGCCGTAGACGAGGCAAACTCTGTTCTCGGCGCGGTGCTCTCGTGCGGTTCAGATCCGGACATCACATCCCTGCTGACCAGAATTCAGAGCGATCTGTTTGTCGCGGGGGCGGATCTGTCCAGTCCCGATCTGTCCGCACTTGGAAACAGGATAAGCCCCGCAATGGTGGGGGATATGGAGGCTGCCATAGACAGGTACGAGGAGGATCTGCCACCGCTCTCCAACTTTATCCTGCCCGGTGGAGGCCAGGATGCGGCGCTCATCCACCTGGCAAGGACGGTGGTTCGTAGGGCAGAGGCCATGGCCGTGACCTTGGCGGAGAGTGAGGCGGTGAACCGCAGCTGCGTCATGTACCTCAACCGGCTCTCTGATCTGCTCTTTGTTCTTGCCAGAACTGTCAACCGTCGCAGCGGTATCCCGGACGTAATCTGGCGGCCACAGGGAACCGGGCCGACCCCGTCGAACGCAGAACCATAGAGAACACATTTTAATTCCCATCTTAGGAAGCTCTGCTGTGCCAGGGTAGCTCAGCCCGGGAGAGCACTCGGCTGAAGACCGAGCTGTCGCGCGTTCAAATCCCGCCCCTGGCACCATCCTGTAAACGCCGACAGACGGAGCCATCCTCGGGCTCGGCCTGAATCCAGCGGGTCTGGATTTGGCGCTCCGAGAAAGCGGTTCCCCTATAGCGCCGACTAAAAGTTCTTGCAGAATCCACGAATCATTTCAGTTAGGCTTCCCTGCAAAGCCACATACCAGAACGTTATGTCTGCCAAGATTAGGAACGGATTAGGCGGCAATTGTCAATGGCTGGTGTCCATGTTTGAGACAAACGTGATCGAAGCCAGCGATATACTCTGCAGGAACTTTCGATCGGCGCTATAGGACCTGCCACCGGCCTGCTGGCTGCGAACCCGCGTGCAGTGCGGGCGTTTGTCCAGATCCCACAGCCCGTTCTTTCTGGCGGAGCTGCGGGATTGACACGGGCACGATGACGCGTATTCAGGGGAGCGTTCACGCCTGGCACAGGATGGCAGGGGATCTAGCATGCGGCCAGTTAGGTATTCTTTAATACCAAGCCCTACAATTCAAGGTATGGACAAAGTAAGGTGCCCGTATTGCGAGTCTGACTTTGACGATCGGGAGGAGCTCTCAAAGCACATTGACAGAATTCATCACGGTTCGGGTCTGCTTGAAGGCGACGCCAGAAAGTTTTAGAGTTGTCCGATACATTTCTTGACTCCCTTCTCCGCCTAAAGTGTGTTCCAAGGCAGGGCTGGATCGACAGGCTGCAGATCCACAATCCAGAATCCGTGGCGGATCACTCCTACTCGGTGGCCGCCATGTCCATGCTTCTTGCCGATGCCGCAGGCCTTGACACAGAGAGGGTAATCAGGATGGCGCTGGTGCACGACCTGGCCGAATCGCTCACAGGCGACATGGTGCCTGGTAGCACCGCCAAGGAGAGCAAGAGAGCGCTGGAGGACGGAGCCATGAGAGAGATACTGCAGGATGTGCCGGGAGAGCAGAGGCTGCTGTACCTCCGGATGTGGAACGAGTACCAGAGAAACGAGACGCAAGAGGCGCAGTTTCTGCACCAGGTTGACAAGCTGGAGATGGCCCTGCAGGCTGACCGCTATCTGCAGGACGGGGCAGCCCCGGAGGCGATCATGCCATTTCTGGATACGGCAGATCGCAAGATTACAAACCCGGACATTCGCAAGATTTTCAACATGCTGCTTGTGAAACACCGTGGATGGGGGCATTGTCAGACGAGAAAGACCACCTGATCGAGACGCAAAAACAGGTGATCGGAATGCTGTTTGAGATCGTCAAGCGGTTTCAGAGGAACAACGACCTTGATCAGGAATACTTTCAGATTATTGTGTCCGGCAGGTCAAAGGACAGCGCCGGGAGGCTGGCGGAGATCAAAAAGGAGCGCGGCGACAACGCCCAGATCATAGGCAGACTTTTAGAGCAGCTGGATGTCTAGCTTTCGCAGCTGCACGAGTCGGAACCGTCTGGGATCATCCTGAATCGGTTGGCCTGCTCATGCCGGCTCTGCGCGTAGTGGGATATGTTGACAAGCCGCATGCGTACCTGCTTGCTCTTCCAGCTGCCCTCGTTCTGCAGCCACGCCTCGATCTCATCGACATCATAAAACTCCCCGCCCTCTAGTATCTCAAGAAAGATCCTCTTGATCTCTGCAGCTTCCAGGTCTCCGAGGGATCTCTTGTCCACAACCATGCCGGTAATCTCGTTCAGCCTGATTATGATACCATTGGAGAGAGGCAACACCCATGTTGGATGGCCACTGTATAACTATTTTTAGCAAAGGCGGCTGCGCACCGCAGTATGCCGTGCACCTAGACGGCCGCATACCGACAAAGTGCCACCGATCCCCGGCTGTGTGGGGACAAACCACGTGGCCGGGCACACAAGCGCATACTTTAAATCTACTACTTCATTTTGTTTTTGCGATTTATGACGGAAAAAAAACGAGCAAAACCTACGGGGCAGAAGACCAGATCCGGGGAGGGTTCCTCTACGGGAACCGGAACTGTGCCCGAGGATGCAACCAGAAGACCTGTATGGAGGAAGAGTAGCTTCGCACCTAAAAAGGCCTCAAAGTCTGCAAAAAAACCGGAGCCTAGGGAGGAGGCGCCGTCTGATGACGGACTCATCATAGTGGATGAGGCGCCGCTCATAGACCGGGAGCGGATAAACGAGGAGCGGCGGGCCTACCTTGAAGAGGCAAGATCGCAAGAGGCCTTTGACTGAGCGGCACCGGTAGGCTGTGGCTACCCATGTCGACTGCTAAGACACATGTGCAGTCTGATGAAGACGCGGTGCGTCCGGGAGACTGCCTGCGCTTTTTGCCTGCAAAGCGCCAGCCTCTTTTGCAAATGCAAGCGATGCCTAACCTGCCCGCCACGTTTCTGACTCTGCGTCTGCCTCGACTCCAATTGCGGAGTCTGGGGGCCGGTCTTGGGGTCACATACGGCATACCGGCGCGACGTTTTGGGCTAGTACGGGCATGGGCGATACGGTTGTCGTAGGAGGCAGGATCCGTAGCATGCGTGGGATGGGAGCGGTCAGTTCGCCACGTACTCTTGCAGAACTGGCGCCACTAGGAATTAAATAACACATCTGCCCACATGTGGCCGTGTCTATATCTAGGAAAGAGTTTTTTGCAGCCTCCCCTCCGCCTAGTGACATATCTGGCGCCATCATGGAATGTCTGAGACTGCATCAGGATGAGGCGTAGACCTGCTTCAAAATCTATTATACGATTAAAGATCTCTCGCCCGCTGTGGGGGAGAGCATAGACCAGAACAAGGTCCAGTCCGCGCTGGCAGAGTTGGTTCGTAGCGGCAAGGTGGTGGCTAAGGCGATACTGCCGAGGCGCGGTGACGCTGACACGTTCTATACCCTGCCCAAGGAGTCGGGCTGATCCTGCGCGCGTGGCCATGCTTCAGCGCTGGCATCCGGAAGATCCAGGGCCATCCATTGCAAACCTGACGGGGTCGGCATGAAAAATGCCCATAGCTTGCCGATACAACCGATGGATCGGAGCATGCTCTGGGTTCGGATCGCCAAACTTGACACCTTGAGGCGGGTCACCGTGACCTACCAGAGCGGAATCTTTATTCATGTTGATCTGGTAACACATGCATGCGTGCTTTGTGTATGATTGCCGTAGGCCCCGGCAAGGTAGACGATGTCGCAACAATGCTCAGAAAGAAGAGGCGTGTCGTAAAGATGATAATGATTGTGACCGGCAGGGTGGACATCTGCGTACTGCTCCAGGGCACCATCGACGAGATCAACAGCACAGTTATTGACTTCAGGCATGCCAAGAACATCCTGGCAACGGAGACCATGATCGAGGTAGAGGTGAACATGGGATGGTAAGGGCCGTAATTCTGGTCAAATCTCCAAAGAAGCTGATCGCAGCCAAACTGAGAAGGGTCAATTCAGTTCAGGACTCGTTCGCGGTTAGTGGTCAGTTTGACGCAGTTGCCATAATCGAGGTTGACAATCTGCCCATGATAAAGGATGTCGCCACACGGATACAGAAGATCTCCGGTGTCGACAGAACCGAGACCATGGTCGAGGTCACCTAATTCGGCCCGATATCAAAACTAGGCTTGGCGCATGTGGCCTTGAGCCACTGGCCGGGGGTCGTGCCTGTAGGCGGCTGCACCGGACAGCCATGTGTCTCGGCCTAGGCGTCCCGAAATAACAAATTTTTTAATCCCCGATTTTGATAGGGTAACTGTGAATATCAAACGAGTTGGAAATGTTATTCTGGCGGTCAAGGATCTTGACAGATCCATAGATTTCTACCATAATACTATCGGCCTGCCAATAAAGAATGAGAGGAGATCGTGGGTGGATCTGGGCCACACCGGAGCCATGCTGAGCCTGCATCCAGCATCCCTTACCGCAGAGCACGTGGGAAGCTCGATAGACAACGGCATCACCATAGGGTTCCTCGTAGGCGACGTTCGATCCGCAGTAGAGGAGCTCAAGTCAAAAGGCGTCAGGGTGTACCGGGACGTGGTTGAAAAGGGTGCAGGAAAGAACGCAATCGTGGTGGATCCTGATGACTATCTGATCTCCCTGTTTGAGCCAAACTTCAAGAACAAGAGCCAGCAGACTAGTGGATATGTTGGCTTTACTCCGGCCTAGATCAATCTCTTAATTTTTTGAACTGTTTCGCTCACATCGCTCTCTTTGCTGCCTGTGGTGATGTAGAACATGATGTCTCCCTTTTGAATCAGTATGATGGTGACCTTTTTGTGGTATATGATGACGTGATCCTGCTTCCCGATCTCCTTGGAGTATGGCTTCCTCAGACCCATCAGCGTGGAGAGCATAAAGAACTCGTTTCTTGCATTGTCTGCGCTCAGCAGCGCTCTGGTTCCAGGCCGCAGGGCCCCAGTCAGCGTCCTTCCATGTGTGTTGATGGCGCCGACGTACCTCACACTCTCTGAGGATTTGACGATCGACTGGCATTTTGCTTTGAGTTCTTTTACCATCTCTGCCCACCTCTCCGCCGGAACCCTTACCATGACTAGAGTTAGACTGGCAGGATATAGCCTTATCGACTCGCGCGGCGTGCGTCTGTAGTCCGAAAGGTAGTTCGTCCCCTATCCTGGTGCGCAAAGAGATGGAGACATATCGGCAGGCGCCGCGTCAGAGTCATGAAAAAACTGGACGAGTCAAAAGCGAGGTGGATCATACGCCAAAAGAAGGCAGGCATGCCCACCAGGCAAATATCCCGGACTATGGGAGTCTCCACATCCTGGACCAAGAAGCTCTGGACAAGATACGGGCACACCAGCGACACCATCACGTATCCTGCGCCGATGGGCAGACCCGCAAACGGTCTTCCGGGCCGCAGGGGGCACTCTGCGGCCCTCTCCGCATACTGCAAGCACCGCTACGCAGTACGCACAGAGGGGCTGACTGGGCAGAATGAAGGAATGCATATCCTGCACAACACCATATGCGGCATAATGGGAGACAACGGCCTGGCATCAAGGGGGCCAAAGAAGGAGCGCAGGCGTAAGTGGGTCAGATACGAGCGCACCTACTCCAACTCCATGTGGCACACGGGCTACAAGCAGCTGGATGACGGAAGATGGTTCATTGCCTACCGGGACGATGCCTCGCGGCTCATTGTCGGGCATGGCGTCTTTGCCGAAGCCACCGCCGAACACGCAATCGACGTGCTCAAAGAAGCAATAATGGGGCACGGCAGGCCCGCGTCCATACTGACTGACCACGGCACCCGGTTCTATGCCAATGCAGGGGAGTACTAGAGGAAGTGTGCGGCCAAATTTGGGCAGGAGCTGGTCTCGATGGGCATACACCGCATCCTGGCACGTCTGCGCCACCCACAGACAAATGGCAAGCTTGAGAGGTTCCACGGCGAGCTGCAGCGCAAGCTGCACCTCTCTGGGGAGGAATCCGTAGACGGGACGACAAGATCCGGCCGATCCGACGACACCCGTGTGGGCGGACCGCTCAACACCGAGCCAAAGAAGGATCCCGTAACGCGGTTTGTGGAATGGTACAACTATGGCAGACCTCACATGTCACTTGACTTGGACAATCTGGAGACTCCCGCAAGGGTGCTTGTCAGAAAGATGCCGCCGCCGGGACAAGTAGTTATTGACGAGCAGACAGGGGAGGAGTATGGTGTCTGATGGGGGGGTATACTATCAGAATTCCACAATAACGGCATAGGCGGCTCCACAAACGACATAGACCAGACGTACACCCCTGACTTTGGCGGCACCGGGATCGCAGGCGACTGGGCCATGCGCATACGTGACGGCGCGGGAGCAGACACCGGCACCCTGAACAGCTGGACGCTCACGATAGACCATGGCGGTGCCGGCAGTCCCGTGACCGGCTCCGGCAGCCAGTACCTCGTGACCGTCTCGGCCACGCGGAACGGGACGTACAACCTCGACATCACACAGGACAGCGGCATTGAGGACGCCGCAAACAACCCACTAGCCGACACAGACCCCACGGGGGCAGACCACACCTACACGAGATTTATCTCATAACTGGCAGACTTGGGTGGGGGGGGGGGTCTCCTGCAAACTCGGCTGATGATCAAAGCCGTCCTTTTACACATAAATGAGATGGCGCGGTAGGCAGATCATGACGGCAGGATTCGCCACTCCTGAGCAGACAGCAGCCTTTGCGCGCAGTAGCCTGGCGGAGCATCAAAACTACAACACGTTTCTGGGCCTCACGCTGTCCAACGTGGGGGTCGGTACGTATCTTGGCGAGCCCAATCCGGAGACAGACGTCTTGGTAAAGGACGCGGTTGTGGAGTCAGTCAGGCGCGGGATCAACGTGCTTGATACGGCAATAAACTACCGCGGACAGAAGGCCGAGCGCAGCGTGGGCGCCGCCATTTCGGAACTGTCAGAGGGCGGCACGGCAAGGGATGGCCTCTTCGTGTGCACGAAGAACGGCTACGTCACAAACGATGCGGATACCGGCGAGGAGTTCTGGCAGTATGTCCAGAAGCATCTTGTTGGGGAAGGCGTAATCAAGTCTGGAGACATCTCGTCGGGATACCACTGCATGACGGTGCCGTATCTTGAGGATCAGCTGAACCGCAGTCTGAACAACCTGGATCTCGAGTGCATCGACCTGCTGTACCTGCACAACGCCGCCGAGGGGCAGCTTCAGGACATCACTAGGGAGCAGTTCCTCAGAAACCTCCGCGATGTCTTTGAGCTGTACGAGCAAAAGAGGTCCGAGGGACTGATCCGCTACTACGGGCTTGCCACCTGGGAGTGCTTCCGTGTGGCACCCGATGATCCGCTCCACATACCGCTGGAGGAGACGCTGCGAATTGCAAGGGACGCGGGCGGCCCAGATCACGGGTTCCGTTTCATTCAGCTGCCCTACAACATGTACCTGGATCAGGCGTTTATGCAGAAGAATCAGCCGCACGGTGGCAAGCGCACCTCAATACTCGAGGCGGCCGGAGCGTGCGGCGTAGGCGTGTTCTCCAGCGTGCCGCTTATGCAGGGACGCCTTCTTGCCCCCGGTGTCATGCCGGAGTTTGGCAGCGCAACCCCTGCAGTGCGGGCGTTGCAGTTCATCAGGTCAACTCCCGGGATCCTGGCCCCGCTGGTGGGGCACAAGCTTCCCGGACATGTGTCGGAGAATCTGGAGGCCATGAAGGTACCGCCGCTCTCAGGGGACGAGTTTCACGAGCTGGTGAGGTCGCTGACCGGCAGATAGCGCATGTCATGTGTCAGATTCCATGCGGAAGAACTATCTATAAATTAGAACCACTCCATGTCAACCTATGCCAGTCGACCCCGTCTGTGGAATCGAACTCGATGAGGAGCTGGCACTGATCCACAAACACGACGGCAGGGATTATTTCTTCTGCTGCAACGGTTGCCGGAGGATCTTTATCAAAAAGCCCGGCAAGTGGAAGAAGAACGTCTAGAGCGGATACGTTCCACACATCCTGCAGAACCGGGCGCCTGGTGGTGTGGCATACCCGCACATCCGGCAGGCAGTCTTTGAGGTGTGAAGATCCGACGGCCTTGCAAAGCGTCTTCTGAAGATCTCGTAGTAGTGCATGGACTCCTTTGTCCGTAGCACAACCCCGTCGGCGCTGCGTATGCTCTCCCTTCTCTCCTCGAAGGTCTGATCTGGGATCAGCGCAGAGAAGAGATCCGTCAGTGCTGCGGTTCCCGCGCCATCCTGCATGGGGGATTTTGCCCTCCACAGTATGGCATCTGGAATCGCACCCCTGTAGGCTTTGCGCAGAATCCACTTGCCGTACCTCTTGCCATTTCTTTTGTCCACCTTGAGGCTGGCCGGAATCTCTTCTGACATCCGGATCACCCGCTCGTCCAGGTATGGTGAAACAAGTTCCACGCCAACATGCCTTCCAATCTTCTGCGACGGAAAGTGCATTATGCCACGCATTCTCTTCAGCTCATCCTCCAGATCCTGCCCTCTCTTCCTTGCAAGAAAGTCGTACCCCGCAAAGAGCTCGTCCGCACCGTCCCCTGTTATGGCTCTTCTGACCCCGGACTCCTTTAGAGCTGTAGCCGCCAGGTACATGACGATGGAGTTTCTGATCTCGATGTCGTTAAAGTTGCCCAGAATCCCTATGGTCTCCTCTACTGCGTCCATGATATCGCTGCTTGACACCATCCTTATGTCCAGCGGGATCCCCAGGTTGTCTGCTGCCATCTGGCAGTAGGTTAGATCCTCTGCTAGAAAGTCCCGGGCAATTATTGTGGTGGCCCGAAGGCCAGTGCGCCGCAGGTGGTATGCGGCTATGGTGCTGTCCAGGCCTCCAGAGAGGCAGATGTTAGAGGATCCGCAGGCATGCGAGGCCTCGTCCATGACTCTTACCAGATCTTGGGTAGTTTCATCCAACATGGGTAATGTCGCCTGCTGGTATATATTGACAGGCGCGGCGGGGACGGGCTCTGGGGTCTTGCTTGATAACTTTAAATTTGCTGCGGTATTTTTTATTACGTGCTACTTCCTGCGGAGATCGAGTCCAAGAGTCTGATCCCTGCACTGCGCGCAATTCTGGCAAAGAGGCTGGCCCGCACGCACCACATCAGGGAGGACAAGATATCTGCAATGCTGGGTGTAACGCAGGCGGCAATCAGCAACTACATACGGGGAACCCGCGGCGATCCTAGGCTGATCAACAAGCTGCTGGCAGAGCCCAACGTGGCCAAGATGCTCAACGAGCTGAGCGAAAACTTGGCAACGGATATGGCGTACACGCCGTCAAGCCTCTCCCAGTTTATCGGACTCTGTAACTACATCAAGACCAGCCTGTTGATATGCGACATTCACCACAATTTGGAGTCTAACATCGACGAAAAGATATGCAAGGAGTGCGAGAGTATGTTGCTGAAGGGTCCAGGATCCATGTACTAAAGCTTTGTCAGCACGATCTCAATTGTAGATATCAGCTGACCCGTATCGGACAGCTCGATGCTGTCTACTGTGACCTTCTCAACCTTTGAGTTGCCCTTGAGCATCCTCCTGGTGACTATGTTGGCCACGCTCACCGCGTCTGATATCGAGTTGCCACGCGCCTGCAAGATGACCGCGCCGTGGTTGCCGATCTTTTCTATTGCGTATACTGCGTTTACCTTTGCGTAGCGATCTCTTATGAGAAGCACTTTTGCGTCCCGGGGGGCGCTCCTTGTGCCGCCCTGACCGCGGTCGTCATATGGCATGTACTGGTATTGGGATCTTGCGGTTCTTTTTAGTCTTGCCTATTGTCCCCGTGGAGCAGTTTGTCATACCGGATCATGGTGGTAATTCCTCTACATGAACATTGGCGCCCAAGTGAGGCAGGTGCGCAGCCCGTCCACGCTTTTGCTGCCTGCCCAAAGTTCTGGCGGCTTGGCCCGAATCGAGCCTTGGCAGATGCCTGGTTGAGCAGCACCCGACCCGGTTACAGGAAAGAATGCGGTTTCTGTGCATGCCCTGTCTGTGAACGATACATGGCTGCAGGTGCGGGGATGTGGGCAAGAGACGCATGCGGGTGCGATCCGGCCGACAGAACGCGGTAGTCACGCAGCTCCGTCAGCAGACGGCGGTGATCGGAATGTTTTGAAAATCCCCGTTTGGAAGCACTCTGCGTATGATGATTGGTATTGCCCTTAGGTTCAGCTCCTCCATTGCAATGTCAAGCGAGGTCGTTGCGGTGTCGGGAATTGGAATGAACGGGGGCGCCCCCAAGGAGAGCTGCAGGGCCCTGGCTCCCATGATCCTCGCCTTCTCAAACCGGGTCAGTGTAGGCGGGCCGATGGTGATCTTCCCACCGCTTATGGGAATCTCCTGAGGCACATGCTCTGTATCGATCTCGACGACCTCCCGGTTGTCCCTGTCCTTGATCCTTGAGTTGATCTCGTCAAGTATCGCTTGAAGGCGCTTGGACTCTGTCTCGTCAGTGCAGGCATCTATCTGTTTTTTGTAACTCTCTTTTGCCTTGACAAGATCCACACCAAGTGTGGTTACTGCTGATTCCTTGCTCTCAGTAGACCAAGATCCCTGGTCTGGTGCATCATTGGTATTTGAATCTGACAAGTATTGATATTATTACAAATGCGGTTATATATTCCAATATTTCGATCGGGCATGATTCAAACCCCCACATTCGGCCGCATCTGCCATCACCTGCGCCCAGACCTGCGCGGAGCGGCCAGAAAGGCTCCGACGGATCTAATCCCTTGTGGATGGGATGGTGGTTTTGCACGCTGCCTAACCTGTCATCTGCACGGTTGCGTTCTGGTCAGACTGCTCACATCCAGCTCCCATGTGGGTATGGTGCCAGCGAGGGGGAGGCGGGTATGCAGGGACTGCCTGCGCACACCTGGGTCATCTACCCTGTCCGACCAGGCGCGAAGACTCGATCTGATGCACAAATCTGCGCTTGAGCCGAGTCGGTCTCGCATGCGCTATGCAGAAGGAGATTAATATAATCAGGCCAGGTAAAACCGACGATTGAGTCTTAGATCAGTCTCGAAGATCGATCTGATCTTGGAGGTAAAAACAAAGTCGGAGATCAAGTGCGAGCTAAAGCGGCACCTGTCCCCAAGAACGGTGGGCATCATATCGCGCTCCCTGCCGTTGAAGGGAAACGCCCATGTCGGTGCCGGCGGTATGGCGTATCTTGAGACCACCATAAGCTCCGGAATAGAGCGCTCCCGCAGGGAGTTTGTCAAGGGCGACATCGCATTTTTGCCGACTAGGGGAATAATCGTGTTCTTTTCTGCTGACTCGGAGCCGGGAAGGACGATGTCGCTCATTGGCAGGGTGACCGACGGCGCCAACAAGCTGGCCGAGATCAGGCCCGGGGATGTGCTCTGCCTCTACCGCAGTGCCCAGTGATCCTGCTTGTTTGGCATCCTGGGGCAGGATCGACGGCAGCCGGCTGGTTGGGACTGTGCCGGGACGGCACAAGTGAATCCAACCGCAATCAGGCGGCGACCCGATCTCCCGCTACCGTCTCGAAATTTTAAATAACCAGCATGTGATAAACTTCGCATGGGTGGACGCCTTTGGAAGAACAAACCCCAAGATAGTGCCTGTTGAGCCTGAAGGCAACCAGTTTGAATTCTATGACAGGGCATCCCGAACCTGCTCACACTCGTTTCTCTTCGAGTCACTGACGGGCCCACAGGAGATGGCAGAGACCTCGGTAATGGGCTTTGATCCCAGAGCGGTGGTACGGGGCTACACGGACAGGTTGACCGTCGAGACTGCCGACGGCGGAGTCCGGGAGATACCTACTACAAGGCCGCTGGATGAGATCAAGAAGCTCCTAAGGAGAACAGACAACCAGTCGTACAGGTACCTGGGAGGCGCCGTGGGCATCGTAAACTACGATGCGGTGAGGCTGTGGGAGGATATTCCACAGAAACACGAGGTGGCAGAGCCCCTCATGGAGTTTGGCATATATGACGACGGCATACTGTACGACAACCGCGGCAAGAGGGCGCTGTACTTTTACTACGACCAGAACCGGTACGACCGGCTCGGGACAGGGGAGCCGGCCCCGGCAGAGTTCTCTGCCACAGAGCCGCTCCCCGGCATGAACCAGAAGGAGTTTGCAGGGATAGTGAACCGGGCAAAGGACCTAATACACAGCGGGGACATCTTCCAGGCGGTTCTGTCACGGAGGTTCTCTTTTGATACCCATGGTGACCCATTGGCGGTGTACCGTATCCTGAGGGAAATGAACCCGTCGCCGTACCTGTACCACCTCAAGCAGGGTGACAGGACGGTGATCGGCGCGTCACCTGAGATGCTTGTGCGTGTCACCGGGAATGTCGTGGAGACCTTTCCCATAGCGGGCACACGCAAGGTTACTGGCGACGAGGAGCAAGACAGGCGGCTGGGCCAGGAACTGCTCTGCGACGAGAAGGAGCTGGCCGAGCACACAATGCTTGTGGATCTGGGAAGAAACGACATAGGCCGCGTCTGCAGATATGGCTCCGTTCACGTCAAGGATCTCATGGCGGTAAGGCGGTTCAGCCATGTCCAGCACATGGTAACGCATGTGACAGGCACGCTGGATCCGCAAAAGGACATGTTTGACGCGTTCCGGGCCGTCTTTCCTGCGGGCACCGTTACGGGCGCGCCCAAGGTTCGGGCAATGGAGATAATCGACGAGCTGGAGCCTGGATCCCGCGGGCCCTATGCCGGCGCCGTGGGGTACTTTTCATACAACGGCTGCTGTGACTTTGCCATAGCGATACGCAGTGTGTTTATGCAGGGCCGCAGGGGATACGTCCAGTCGGGTGCGGGGATCGTATCTGACTCGCAAAGCGAGGGCGAGTTCCGGGAGACCGAGCACAAGGCGGGAGCCATGATCCAGGCGCTAAAGGAGGCATCACGGTGAAGTTTCTCATCATAGACAATTACGACTCGTTTGTGTACAATATAGCGCAGTATCTGGGAGAGCTGGGTGTCAGCTGCGACGTCGTAAGAAACGACATGATGACCCTGGGCGAGGTAGCGCAGGGAGGGTATGACGCCATCGTCATATCCCCCGGCCCGGGAAACCCAGAGAACGGGAAGGATTTTGGTATATGTGGAAGTGTCATCAGGGATCTGGGCCCGCATGTGCCTGTTCTGGGCGTGTGCTTGGGGCATCAGGGGATAATCCATGAATTTGGCGGCAGGGTGACAAATGCAGGCCGCGTGCGGCACGGCAAGACAAGCCCTGTCCGGCACACGTCAAGTCCACTCTTTGAGGGCGTAAGGAACCCGTTCCGGGCCACCAGGTATCACTCGCTGGTGGGGGACAGGACTGCGATACCCGACTCGCTTGTAGTCACCGCCAGGGCCGCAGACGACGGGGAGGTGATGGCAGTGCAGCACAAGACGCACCCCATATACGGTGTACAGTTTCATCCGGAGTCCATAATGACCGAGGATGGCAAGAGGATACTGGCAAACTTCATCAGGCAGGTTGAGCGGATGTGATTGCAGACCTCATATCAAGGCTGGATGCCGGCATGGACTTGACGCACGAGCAGGCAGGCGCCGCCACGTCCGAGATGCTGCTGGACAGGATCCCAACTGATCAGTGCGTGAGGTTTCTTGGCCTCCTAACGGCCAAGGGCGAGACCGATGACGAGCTGCTGGGGATGCTGGAGGCGATGCAGGATCTCTCCCTTGGACTGGATCCAGGCACCCGGGACGGGCTGATCGACATGTGCGGCACCGGCGGCGACGGCCTCCGGACGTTCAACGTCTCAACTGCCGCCTCGTTTGTAGCAGCTGCGGCCGGAGTCTCTGTGGCAAAGCACGGCAACCGCTCAAACACAGGCGTCTCTGGCAGCGCCGATGTCTTTGAGCACCTCGGATGCGATCTGAACGCAGGGCCGGAGCAGCTGCGCGCCATGCTGGACGAGTCAGGCCTCTGCTTCATGTTTGCCCCAAGGTTCCATCCTGCCATGAGGAGCGTGGCTCCCGCAAGAAGACAGATACCCCACAGGACGGCATTTAACATACTGGGACCGCTCTCCAACCCGGCATGTGTGAGAAACCAGCTAATCGGGGTGTCATCCGGCGATCTCCTCATACGGCTGCCAAGAATCCTGTCCCGGCGCGGTTCGACAAATGTCATGACCGTCATGGCAGGCAATGGCATGGACGAGTTCTCCACTGCCACAAGAAACCGGGTGTGCATCATGCGGGATGGCGCGGTCAGGGAGGAGACTGTGGATCCGCAAGATCTAGGACTTTACGAGTCGTCTGCTGCTGACATACAGATAGAAACAAAAGGGCAGGCGATGGAGGCGTTCATACACGTGATGGACGGCACGGCAAGCAGGGCAATGATCGAGACAGCAGCGCTCAATGCAGCCGCGGGGCTGATTGTGGGCGGCGCGGCAGACGGCTTCGGGGATGCAACAGATGCGGCCCTAGACACCATAGCATCAGGCAGGGCGCACAGGTTCCTTGCGGGCTTTGTCGGCAGGTACGGCAACCCCGGGGTGCTGGAGGCGAAAAGGTAATGCATGTACTTGAGAAGCTCGTCAACAACTCACAAGCCGCCATAGACAACGGTACCTACGAGATCCGGGAGAGCATCCCCTCAGGCGGCACGGATCTTGTGCGAGCAATACGGGCCAGCCGGCATGCGGCGATTGTTGCCGAGGTCAAGTTCTCGTCACCCTCGCTGGGGAAGATCCGGACACGGTCTGATCCGACATCGGTTGCAGCCGAGATGATTCGTGGCGGCGCGGTGGCGCTCTCGGTGCTGACGCAGCCGTACCTATTTGGCGGCTCCCCCCAGTACTTTATGCAGGTAAGACAAGCGGTGGATGTCCCGATGCTGATGAAGGATATCATAGTAGACAGGGTGCAGATCGACGCGGCGCAGCGTATGGGGGCCGACTACATCCTGCTGATATCATCTGTGTTCGAGTACGGATACCTGCATGATGTGGCCGAGTACATAGGATATGCCCACAAGAAGGGACTGCGGGTGCTCCTGGAGGTGCATACGGCAAACGAGATGCGACAGGCACTCAAGGCAGATGCGGATCTGATCGGAATCAACAACAGGGATCTTGACACTCTGGAGGTGGATCTTGCGACTACCGAGGGCATTCTGGCAAGTGTTGCAACAGACAGGCTTGTGCTGTCTGAGAGTGGCATCAGGGCTCCCGGGGACATCCGACGCCTGAGGGCTGCCGGCGCCGCGGCATTCCTAGTGGGCTCAAGCGTAATGGGCAGTGATGACATCACCGGATATGTCAGAGAGCTGGTGAACGCGTATTGAGCTATCCTGCAGACGGGCGGTTTGGCGCCTTTGGCGGGAGGTACATCCCCGAGACCCTGGTTCCCGCAATAGACGAGCTGGAGGCGAGCTACCGGGAGGCGCGACATGACGCAGGGTTTGAGCGCCAGCTGTCCGGATACCTGGCCGAATATGCGGGACGGCCCACCCCACTGTACTTTGCCAAGAACCTCACCCAGAGGCTGGGCGGTGCAAGGATATACCTGAAGAGGGAGGATCTCCTCCACGGCGGAGCCCACAAGATCAACAACACGTTGGGCCAGGCGCTGCTGGCAAAGCGAATGGGCAAGAAGCGGATAATTGCGGAGACGGGGGCTGGCCAGCACGGCGTTGCAGCGGCAATGGCGTGCGCATTTCTGGGCATGGATTGCGAGGTGTACATGGGCTACAAGGACACGCAGCGGCAGAGGCTCAACGTGTTCAGAATGAACCTGCTGGGGGCAGAGGTGCATGCGGTAAGATCCGGCTCCCAGACGCTCAAGGACGCAATAAACGAGGCAATCCGTGACTGGATAACAAACGTGGGCTCAACGTACTACTTGCTGGGCTCTGCAGTGGGCCCGCACCCCTATCCGGTAATGGTCAGGGACTTTCAGAGCGTGATAGGATGCGAGATAGACTCCCAGATGCGGTCCGTCTCCGGGCAGAGTCCAGATGCGGCCGTTGCCTGCGTCGGAGGGGGCTCAAACGCCATCGGGACATTCTACCCGCTTCTTGGCGCAAAGACCAGACTGGTGGGGGTCGAGGCCGCAGGTTGCGGGCTGGGCACAGGTCGCCACTCCGCAACTCTCTCGGCGGGAAGCCCGGGAGTCCTGCATGGGATGATGACGTACCTCCTGCAGGACTCCCAGGGCCAGATCACAGAGACCCACAGCATCTCTGCGGGACTGGACTACCCCGGGGTGGGCCCGGAGCACTCATTCCTCAAGGACTCGGGCCGGGTGCGCTACACCACTGCCACAGACGACGAGGTGGTGTCTGCATTTCTTACGCTTGCCGAGGCTGAGGGGATCATACCGGCGCTGGAGTCTGCGCACGCGGTCGCCGAGGCGATGAAGATGGCAGCATCGATGCCCGAGTCTGAGAGCGTAGTGGTTACGCTCTCTGGCAGGGGCGACAAGGATATGGAGGTAGTCCGGGAGTACATGAATGCACAGAATCGATGAAAAGTTTCGGGAGCTGCGCGAAAAAAACCAGGGGGCGCTGATAGCATACGTCATGGCCGGGTATCCCACCGTGTCAGACACGTCTCTTGTGGTTCGCGGCCTGATAAGGGGCGGCGCGGACATAATCGAGCTGGGATTCCCGTTCTCTGATCCCATGGCCGACGGCCCTGTCATCCAGAGGGCGGCATCTGCATCCCTGAAAAACGGGGTCACCGTGCCGGGGTTCCTGGATATGGTGCGGAGGATCAGGTCCGAGTCAGACATCCCCTTGGCCGTCATGACATACACCAACATCCTGTACCAGTACGGATATGGGGACTTTATCTCCGATGCCGCCGATGCGGGAATCGACGGATACATCCTGCCGGATATGTCAGTTGAGGAGTCCGGGGACTACCTTGCGGCCGCCCGCAGGCACGGCGCCGGAACCATATTCTTGGTATCGCCCAACACCGAAGACAGGCGAGTGCGCATGATAGCCCGGGCCAGCTCGGGATTCCTGTACATGGTGGCCGTATACGGCACCACGGGGTCGGCCGGAGGCGTTCAGGACTACTCGGTCGAGGCGGTCAGAAGAATAAAGGGAATCACCGGGGATGGCATCCCGCTGGGCGTGGGGTTTGGCGTCTCATCTCCGGGCGATGTCCGGCGGTACATGTCCGCAGGTGCGGACGCGGTCATCGTGGGCAGCGCCATGCTGCGGCTGATCGGGGACACCACCCGGGACGCACTGGAGGATGCCGTATCAAAGTTCACAAGGCAGCTCAAGGACGCCACACATCTCTAGCCGGGGATACGGCGCCGAGCGGGATATGGCCACTGCTGCGCCAGGTGCCACCTGCGGATAAAAGCATCCACCTGACCGTCCCACTCAAACCCTGTCTGGTGAGAGGTTACAGGCTAGCGAGCCGGGATCCGTCCAGACGCACGGGCCTGCTCCCTGGAGCGGCGTCACATGTGTCCGATAAACGATTAAAAACCCAATGTTTCATACCCTGATGTGCAGACAAAGTACATCTTTGTTACGGGGGGTGTAATGTCGGGGCTGGGCAAGGGTGTGGTGGCCTCGTCAGTGGCAAAGCTTCTGCAGCTGTCGGGAAGGAGTGTATCCTGCGTGAAGATCGACCCATACCTGAATTATGATGCCGGCACCATGAACCCGGTGGCCCACGGCGAGGTGTTTGTCACAGAGGATGGAGGCGAGTGCGACATGGACATCGGCAACTATGAGCGGTTCCTCAACCGGAACATTCCCCGCAGCCACAACATTACAACTGCGCAGGTATACTCTGCAGTCATCCGGGCCGAGAGGGAGGGCAGGTATTTGGGCGCCTGCGTGCAGATAATCCCGCACATTACAGACGAGATCAAGAACAGAATCCGGGGCATAGCCGGAGACGAGAACCTAGATATTCTGATAGTCGAGTGCGGCGGCACCGTGGGAGATATCGAGAGCCTGCCATTCCTGGAAGCGCTGAGGCAGTTTCGCATCGAGGAGGGCAGCCAGAATGTTGTGTTTGTGCATGTCACCTTGGCGCCGTCCCTGGATGTGGTGGGAGAGCAGAAGACAAAGCCCACCCAGCACAGCGTCCAGGAGCTGCGCAGGATCGGCATCCAGCCTGATTTTCTGGCGCTAAGGTGCGCAAGGCCGCTAGAGGACAGAACCAAGAGCAAGGTTGCTCTGTTCTCCAACGTGGGCGTCGCTGATGTGATATCGTGCCATGATGTCAAGTCCATCTTACAGATGGTCCAGGTGCTCCGGGATCAGGGAGTGGCGGGCTTGGTATCTGCCAAGCTGGGCATTGCAGACGCATCCCTGGCAGACTGGGATGCCTGGGACAAGGTGGTGAACTCGATGCTCGATCACGGGGATGGGGCGGTAAAGATCGCCATGGTGGGCAAATACGTCACGCTGGCGGACAGCTACGTCAGCGTCAACGATGCCCTAAAGCATGCCGGGGCAAAGATCGGAAGAGCCGTGGAGATACACTGGATCGACTCAGAAGCTCTGCCCGGTGCCACCGAGCTGTCCCGGTACGACGGCATACTGGTACCCGGTGGGTTTGGAACCCGCGGCTCCGAGGGCATCATAGATGCGGCAAGGTTTGCCCGCACCGGCAATGTGCCGTACCTGGGGATATGCTTTGGGTTTCAGCTGGCAGTGGTAGAGTTTGGAAGAAACGCGCTGGGTCTGGATGCGGACTCGACTGAGATCAGGCCCGATGCCGGAGATCCCGTGATCGACCTGCTTCCGGGGCAGAAGGACGCGCCGGATATGGGCGGATCGCTGCGGCTGGGCGCAAACAGGATCATATTAAGGGAGGGTTCGGTGGCATCCCAGATATACGGCACCGGCACAATCTCAAAGAGGCACAGGCACAGGTACGAGTTCAACCAGGAATACCGGGATCAGTTCGAGGGTGGCGGCATGGAGTTTTCGGCCGAGAGCGACTCCGGAAGGAGGATCGAGATACTTGAGATTCCCGGGCACAGGTTCTTTATCGGCGTGCAGTTTCATCCGGAGTTCAGCAGCAGGCCTGGGTTTCCAGAGGAGGTCTTTGAGGCCTTTGTCCGGGCCGCGTCATCCTAGCTTGGATATCTCGTAGATCCGTTGCCGGGCATCGCGGATGGACACCCTCCGGTTGACGTAGCCGCCCTGAACCAGATGGGCCAGCGCCTGGCGGACGGTTCTGTCCGGGAGCATGGTCTTTGCCGCAAGTCCCTTCTGCGTCAGCGCCCCCTCATACTCGAGGATCTTCAACAGCAGCTTGGAGCTTGGCGGCATGCTTAGCAGATCCCCTGCCAGGTGCGCCTTCTTTGCCAGCGCAGAGATTGCAGTGGACTCCTGCCTCACGCGGACGATCATGGCAGGCGGCATAAACTTCGAACACTCGACTGTCTTCTTTACGTTGTGCCTGCTTGTGCCGTCCAGTATCACCTCGCAGTGCAGCCGCGACCATATGTCATACACCTCGATGAGGCTGTCGTCGGGAACTATCAGCGGCCTTCGTGTGACATCCAGCGAGTTTACAGAGATTATCTCAAAGACGGGAGACTCCTGAAAGATTACGGGACCGCCGGCGGACATCGAGTAGGCCGACGATCCGATTGGGGTGGAGACTATGATGCCATCGCCGCTGTCGTGCCACACGTCCTTGCCGCTGACGCGCAGCGTGTGCTCCATCAACATGGCGCTCTTTGATGAGAATATGGCCACCTCGTTGAGTATGGGGTACACATTCTTGCCGTCTATCTTTATGCCGACCCGTGGAACGCTCTCCACGGCAAAGTTGCCGTTTTTGAGCCTGCCTGCGTATGAGTGGAGCTCCTTGAGGTCTATCTGGGCCAGGAATCCGCTTGACTCGGCCTCGCTCACTCCCAGAACCGGCACATCCGAGTCCGGGTTTCTGTGAAAGTAGCTGCGGACTCCGCGGTCCCCGCCGAGTGCCACTACACAGTCCACGTCCCCGGGCTTTTCTGTAAGAAACGAGTCTATACCTGCTGCCTCAAGCGTGTCCATGGCGGTCTTTGCCGAGGCGCCAGCTATTCCATGTCCGTAGATTCCGATCTTCACAGATCAGATGAGGCGGGCGCCCGAATAAAAGCCTAAACCTGCCGAAACTTTACCGTATTGTAAAAGTATGATGCGTTGATCTCGATCCGTCCCTTGGCAGGCACTTTGTCAAGCCCAAGACCATGCGTGTCCAGGGCCGCCTGTGCGGCGCCTGCCGCAAAGCAGAACGCCCACAAAAAGTCTTTCTCCCGCAGCATGGTACACAGGAACGCAGAGCAAAAGATGTCGCCCACCCCCGTGGTGTCGTGGATCTCCTTGTTTGGCAGCCGCAGCGAGTAGAGCCTCTCGCCTGCAAGCACCGAGATGTCGAGCCCGTCGGTATGCAGAACGTATTTTACGCCGCGATCCCGCAGCTCCTCCATCGAGTCTGTTCCGCTTCCGTCTGCAAGGCAACCCATCTCGTCCGCCCTCACCCTGAGCGCAGAGACACCCTTCAGATCTACGTCTGTCTTCTCTAGGCGCACCATGCCTGACTTGTCGGCCCTCCGAAGAAAGCCTTGCGGATCCAGCAGCGTAAACCCAGAGTCCTTCTTTACCCTCTCAAAGGTGTCAGCCGTGATCTCGTGAAATATGGGAGTAACTACCGTGCCGTCGGCATCAAGCCCCTGATACTGCACCGGCTCGCACGCATGCTCGAGGTACATCTGGCGCTCGGCCCCGCTAATCTCTATGCGGAACCTGGTCGTCGGTATGTCTGACAGCGCGTCAGCAAAGCGCGTCTTTTTGTCCTTCAGGTAGGTGCTTGCGGGAAAATCACTACCAAACTTTGTTGCAAGGCGCACATCGGCCCCAAAGGCGCGCGCCGTCAGGCCGCAGTAGCAGGCGGCTCCGCCTGCCCGTTCAAACTCGCCGCCGTCTACCACTATGGTGTCGATGGCGCAATGGGAGAAGATGCCAATCTTCAAGGGATGCACCTGCCTGCGGTATGTGTTCGGCGCAGGTTCGCCGGGCCGCGCCGTGGCGATCCGGTGGGCCACAGCCTGTAAGAGGACATCGGCATGTATGGGTAGGAGGTACATGTATAGATAAATCCTTCAATCGTCTGCAGTCCTGCCTGGCTACGTCCCACAAGAATGCGCCACTTCAAACCGATAGGGCGCTGATTGGCTGATCGCAGCACTGAATGAAGACAAAGGCATGCGATCAACGAGCGTACGTTCAAAAAATATCCGCTTGGTCTGGCTTTGGGTACCGTCCCAGAGGCAGTTGGGCGGCTTGATGAACCATACCAAGGCAGGGGTGGGCGGCACGATGGCATACATGCTCAAGACCGTGGTCGCGGTCTGCGCTGCCATGGGAGCGATGGGCAAGACCTGCTGCACAGAGCATGCATCCGGCCCCATACTGGCATGACCAGGGGGATGGGGCTAATGGACATCCACCATACCCAAGAGTACCAAGGCGCGCATGCGATCCTATTCTGTAGTCGTGCCTGGCCGGTGCCGCAGGACGGCTGTGCGCGAGATGACGGTTGGTAGCGTGGCCGGGGTCAGCACAGGATACCAAAACAACCGGTTCTTTCAGTGGTTCGATGAACGGATGAGGGCGGGGTGGGATGGATCATTCCCCACGCAGCATACGGGCTGGCACATAGCGAGGGATCCACGCTTTAAAGGGCTCAGTTTGGTAGCGTTCCTTGATGACGCTCTTGGGCGCGTGACCGGGGCGGCCCTGTTTGCGGAGGCCGCATCGGGGAGCGCTGCGGTAGTGCTTCGGCAGGCAATCGAACGGTTCAAAGCCCCGGCCACGATACCCTCGGACAGCGGAGTCGTGTTTTGTCGGTGCCCGCAGAGGGGAGCCGAAAGGGCCCTGGCAGCCTACCGCGTTTGATGGCGGGCTGCCGGACAGGCGCGCCAGGCCGATCAACTCCAAGTCGTACCGCCCGCAGACAAGCGGCAAGCCGGACGGTTTCATAGGTGCGCAGCGGTAGATCTTTCGCTACAAGGACCCGTCCAGACATGCCAAGTATTGCAACGAGAGAAGGCCGTACCTTTCACTGGGCACCGACAACTATGAGATCCCACTCAAGGCGCTTTTCGCCAGGAAGGCAACAGAAGCGATCAGAAAAAACGAGCCAAAGCGGGCGGGCTAGACCCCAATTACTAGTGGATGCGGTTTCAATATACTGTACATATCAGACAAAAATCAATAATCTTATATATCGGACAAAACCTACTAGTATCAATGGCACACCTAGCATTACAGGTCCTGTACCTGCCCCGGTTCTCTCCGTTGGTGCATTATTGCTTATGCTGGTCGGGTCAAACGGAGGTGGGGAGAGACAGACTGTGAGTTGTAGCTAATACCAACGATCCCCAGATCTGGCTCATGGCATGGCGACACGGCGCACTGCACGGATTCCAAACGTGGATGCCTCGCCAGACTGGCATGCGGGCATAAACCTGGCTGACCAGCAGCCATACGCCCGTGATGCCCCATGGAGTGCGCTGATCGTAGCGTCATGCTGTCTTCTGCTGGTGCCGTTGTCCGGGTAATAGAGCTCCCGGCCTTGGACACCGCTCTGGTCAGAGTCCCTGGATCTGGACTTTTTATTTTTCCCTAACTTTTGTCCACAATAGGCGCCGTCTGCGCCCTTGGAAACTGACTCCCTTTTACGCTGCCTTTGATACGTTTCGGAACCCTGATCTCGGAGATGGCCCTGCGGCTATCGCATCCCTGGGGATTCCGCCCTTGGTGTTTTCATTCTGTGGATCATGGCACCGGCCGGGGACTGCACCGCCAGATGCTGCTGCGTGGCCACCTCTAGTGGGAGGCACCTTTACAAGTCCCTTCTTGTTACGTGGTGTGTATCATACCCGTACTCTGAGGCTATGGTCTCGTCGCTCTCCTCGGCGGTATCCTCAAACTCGTACTTCCCGATGCTCCTTATTGCCCTGTATAGCGCCCCGTCTGAGACTATGCCGTTTGGACGTGCCAGGCGGTTTATCTTGGAACAGCGGTTGACGGTTGAGCCAAAGATGTCGCGAACCACAGAAGTCGAGCTGCTTGCCACCCGGACTGTCCCAAACGCGATGCTGATACGGTAGTCCACGCGCGGCAGGCCAAGTCTCTCAAGGGCATCAGATACTGTGCCATGTGACTCGCATATTGAGATACAACACTCCAGCGCGTCCGATATGGAATACGCATCCTTTGGGTCGGGGACAACAAACGAGAAGAGCAGCGAGTCCCCTATGTTCTTTATTACGATCCCATTAAATCTGGTGACTATCTGGGCTATCTCGTTGAGAAACGTCTCATACAGCATTGCCGCGTCAGAGTCGGATAGCCCACGAACCGTCTTGGTGGAATCAACTATGTCAATAAAGCACACGCAGTCAGTCTCGGTGCGGTCTGAGAACTTGAGGAGTATCCCCTCTTCGTATCTTATGACGTCCTCTTTTTGCCTGATGGCGGCCGCCTGCTTTCTGAGCCTCCCCGCCATCGAGTCAAACGCCGAGGACAGCTGGCCTACCTCGTCTGCCGAATTTATTCCGGTAACGACATCTAGCCGTCCGCTCTCTATCTGATTTGCCGCATCTCTGAGTCTTACTATGGGCCCAGAGATCTTCCTTGAGATGACAAACGCCACTGTTGCCATTGCAGGGACTATCGCCGAGCCAATGACGAGCATACTCTCCTGCAGAACCTGAACCGGCTCAAGCATCTCTTCCTCATCGATTTCTGCGAGCAGCACAAACCCGTCTGCGCAGTACGTTGCCCCAAGTATCTGAATTCCCCGGTAGTCTGGATAGGTGCCGACTGTCTGCTCCATCCTCTCCACGCAGTTCTTTGCCCCCAGCGTGTAGACCGTCTGTATGTACTGCACATCCCGTATGAATCTGGACTCCGATATCATGGCATAGTTGTAGTCTACCAGATAGACCTCCCCGGTGTTGCCAAGGCCGCTTCTGTCAAGCAGCGTGTGGTCTATGCTGTCTGTGCTGCTGGTTATGATGACGGCGCCGATT
Organism: Cenarchaeum sp.; assembly: GCA_965206845.1. GTDB lineage: Archaea > Thermoproteota > Nitrososphaeria > Nitrososphaerales > Nitrosopumilaceae > CAYGAM01. The sequence continues at coordinate 1,635,720 of OZ242221.1, forward strand.
GGATCCGTATCTGGGCCATTGTTTACTGGAGCCGCAGCATATATGCTGCTGCCTCTTGTAGACGGGCCAAATTCTGCAAAATTCTTTCCGCTGATGGCCCTTACGAAACGAGAGTCTTCCGAGGCGTTCTGTTCCGTCAGGAGTCTCTCAAGGGAAAAGAGTATGCCACCCGCATCATCGGTTATTACGACGTTCTCGATCCCTGCGTCTCTTGCCGGCCAGTCAAACTCCATTATTTTGTGCAGGAACTCTTCATCGCTGCCTTGCGCGGATTTTTGGAGCCCTGCCGAATCCGGGGTCTTGAGCCCGTACATCAGATCCTCAATCTCGGGATCGTCCGCGAGCATGCGCGCTTGCGCAGATCTTGAGTCCATGGTGCTCTCTACTGAGGCGCCGCGTATTGCCGCCTCGCTTAGCATCTGGTTTGAGGTTCTCTCGGTTATGATCTCCTTTGCGGACTCGCTCACAAACGTCATGCTGACTAGCATCGTGACAACCGAGACTAGGACTGCCTGAAAGATCAACTTTCCTGCGATGCTCGTGTCTATCCTCAGCGGGTGGTTTCTCCGGTGCTGCGGCAGCGCGCTGCTCGGCTGTGCGGCATGTATAGGCTTGCCCATGCGGCCCTGCGGATGAGGCATGCATTTATGTTTTTTTGTACAAATGGGACAATTATCTAATCTAAAAAGTAGGACACAGTTTATCTACACAGATTATAAGTAAGTACTTTCAGATTTGAGGCATGCCACTCAAGCGCGCAAGCCGGGGCAGAAAGAAGGGTGGGAAAGGATCCTCAGGCACAGTCCAGTGCACAAACTGCGGCCAGACCGTGCCAAAGGACAAGGCAAAGAAGGTAACATCCCGCCTGAACTTGGTGGATCACACACTGGCAAAGGAACTCAAGGCGCAAGGCGCCTATATTGCATCGCCCAGGGTGCTCAAGTGGTACTGCATATCGTGCGCCATACACTTTGGAATACTAAAGATCCGCTCAGAGGCCACACGAAGACAGCGCGGCAGGCTGCGGTAGGGCTGGCGATATCTCCAAGGCCGCGCAAGGGTATCATTTGACGCTTCTTGCGGTGACTGCTACCCTCTGCACGAAGGTGACCGCGGCGATGATGATCACGATGACTACGGCCGCTTCCATAAACCCTGCCATCCCGACTATGGCCACCACCAGGAGCCGCTCGGCGCGCTCACCTATGCCGATGCCCTGCAGCTTTATCCCCAGCGACTCGGCCCGGGATCTGGTGTAGCTCACCAGCAGGGACAGGGATATGGCCAGTAGAACCAGGTACGGATCCGCATGCCCGCCTATCATGATCCCAAGGAAGATGGCCACCTCTGCGATCTTGTCAAATACCGAGTCAAGAAAGGCGCCTCTTTTTGAGGACGTGCCTGTTATGCGGGCCACTTGGCCGTCAACAACGTCAAAGAATCCCGATGCCAGAAGCAGGGCGCCGCCTATTACCAGAGAATGCTGAATCCCCATGACGCCATAGACGGTAGCAGACGCAAGCGCAAGAGCCAGCCCCACACCTGTCCAGACATTGGCGGACAGGCCGGTTGACGCAAACGCAGCGCCCACCTTCTCCAGCGCCGGTCTGAGGCGCTTCCGGAGATTGTTTAGCACAGGATACTGCGGGTGTGATAATATATAAAAAAAAACACCTAGCCGGTGCCTGGGGAACACTATGCCTGCAGGTTCATGGCAATTATGTCCGACATTATTCTTGCTGCCACAGCCGCGGTTGCCCCGTTGTCGTACTGCGGGCTGGCCTCTACTATGTCGGCACCCGCTATCCTTGCATCCCTTAGGGCAGAGATCATATCCAGCAGCTCCCTGGATGTGATGCCTGCCGCCTCGGGGTTGCCGACGCCGGGAGCAAATGCGGGATCCAGCACATCCAGATCAAAGCTTGCGTAGATGGCATCAAACGTGGACGCCATCTCCCTGAGCAGCTCAGGCCCCCTCCCACTGCGGATCTCCCCGTCGGTTATGGTTCTGATTCCGCTCTCCTTGAGAAACGCCAGCTCCTCTCCCACAAAGGCCCTGGCGCCCACATGGATGATTCTGTCTGCTCCCCTCTCCTCCACTATTCTTCTAAGGTATGACGCGTGGCTGAGCCTTGCGCCGGCAAGCCCGTCCCGCAGGTCGTAGTGCGCATCAAAGACAACATAGCCTGTCTCTGTGGGGAACTGCGTGTAGGTTCCATAGGTGATGAGGTGCTCGCCTCCCAGTATGATGATCTGCCTTCTGCTCTTGATCAGCTCCGCTGTGACCTTGCCTGCCATGTCCAGCATCTCCTGTGGGGATACTGTGTGGATCAGGTTTCCTAGATCTTCTATGTTGGCCTCCTCTAGGTCAACACCAAGATCCTCATGAAACACCTCTATGTTGTTGAACGCACTCCGGATGGCATCAGGACCAAACCTGGTTCCGGGCCTGTAGGAGTGCGTGGAGTCAAAGGGAATTCCAAATACCGTGGCAGACGGACTACCCTCGCGACCCTGGGATGTGATCAGCGGACCGCCGCCCATGTATAGATCAAGAAAGCTCAATGTGTCATACCTGTTTGGAATCCATATTAACTGATGCGCCGGCCTTAGACCATTATCTGTGGCCTCTTTGAGAGAAGCATGGGCATGTTCAGTCCGGCAGTTGGCATCCCTGCCGTCTGCTCCATGATGCCTGCCACAAGGTCTTCCAGCGGAGCCGTGGTGGTTCTTCCGGTCTCTCGGTCGCGGACGTTTAGGCTTCCCGAGTCAGTTTCCTTCTGTCCGACCACCAGTATGTATCGGATCCACTCCATCTCCGCACTGCGGATCCTCTTTCTGATGCTCTCGTTTCGGTCGTCCACGTCGGCGCGTATGCTATTCCCTGCGATCTTCTCTGCAAGCCCGATGCCAAACTCCAAAAACTCCTCGGTGACGGGGACTATCCTGACCTGTGTGGGCGCGAGCCACAGGGGCAGCGACGGCTTTTTGCCGTGCCGGGAGTTCAGGGCGGCCTTCTCTAGCAGCGCGTAGATGACTCTCTCTACTGCCCCGCTGGGCGAGTTGTGGAGTATTATGGGGTTTTGTGGCCTGTTGTCCTCATCGACAAACTCGATGCCGTACCTGCTTCCGTTCTCCACATCGATCTGATCCGTGGACATGGCAGACGCCTTTCCCAGATCGTCTATGTAGTTAAATTCCCACTTGAGCACAAAGTAGAAGAACTTCTGCTTCCACATCTCGACTAGCACCGGCCTGCCGTGCTCCCTTACGAGCTGGTTTACGGTATCGCGGTGCTCGTTGTAAAAGTCCTCGGTGAACCGTATTGCCATCTCGTAGTCTCCCTCGTCTATGCCCAGGTGTGATAACACGTCCCTTGACAGCTCGAACCTGACTCTGAGCTCGTCGACTGCCTGTGGCATGTCCTTGCAGAATGCATGACAGTCCGGCATGGTAAACGCCCGGAGACGCCGCAGCCCCACCAGCTCACCTGACTGCTCCCGGCGAAAGCTGTACCTGGTAAGCTCGTACAGTCGGTACGGCAGGTTCCTGTAGGACATCTGGAGGTCGCTTGCTATCAGAAACTGTCCAAAGCAGGCGGCAAACCTCAGGAACAGATCCTTGCCTTCCGAGTCCACGCTGTACTGCCTCGCGGGAAACCGGTTAAAGTAGCTCTCCATGCTGGGGTGGTGTGCGTCGTACATGATGGGGGTCTCCACCTCGTATCCCCCATACCTCCTCACGCGCTCCGTAACGTACCGCTCGATGAGCGACTTGATCAGCCTGCCGTTTGGGTAGAATCGTATGTTGCCCGAGTCGGATGCAGGCTCGTAGTCGGCGATTGCCAGCTTCTTCATCAGAGCAACATGCGGCGGCGGCGCGTCGACGCCCCGCTTCTTTGCGGTCTCATACCTGGAGAGGATCTCCAGGTTTTTGCTCCTCTGGAAGTTGAACTCCGAGATCCCGCGCATGGATCCGTCGGGGGACAGGATGTACCAGTATGACTTGATCTTTGACTCGGACTTCAGGGCATGTGACGTGCCCCCCTCTGTGCTACCTGTGATCACGCGGGAGCTCTCCGCCATCGGGTGTCCCTTCACGCTTACGCTGTAGAACTTTGTCCAACCAAAGGGTGCCCGGGACACCTCCAGCCCTTCCAGCATTTTCTCCATGCTGCGTATTATGCCCAAGGCCGCGCCGGGGGACGCAAGATCCGAGCTCAGGTGGGCATACGGGTACAGCAGCAGCCTTGGGCAGCCGATCTTGCCCATGTGCTCCCTGATCCCGTCTGACGCCTTCTGCGCCACGTCGGCATCGTCGTTCTTCTCGATTGTCACAAACGCGACAAGCACCTCCTCAAGATGCTGCGGTTCTGGCACGATCTCCTCTGCAGCCTCGATCTCCTTCTTTGTCGGGGCGTAGTCTATGCTGTCACAGTGCAGCTGCAAAATTCGCATATTCCCAGTCCTGTTATCGAAAATGAATTAAATCTTGTGAATCTGTGGGTATGGAATACTGCGATCACTAGGCCAGTCGGTGACTTGGGGGAATATTTGGAACCTGTGTGAAGCCGCCTTCGCACTCTGCCAGACTTTCATCGGTGACATGCGGTAGCGGCGGGGCGAACCCCGAACCAGTCATGTGTGGATCATATGTGCGCGTCACCCGTCTCCACATTGGGCAGCATGTCTAGCATGTCCATATGATCCCTGAGTATGGCTGCGCCGTATCGCCTCATCTCTGCCAGCCACGCGCGACCTGCTTTTTCCATGTGATTACAGACATACAATGGTCTTCCCAGTCTGGGTGTCTCCCACCCCTGTACGGCGTACCGCTGTCGTCCTCCGCCTCGACTATCGCGCTGGCATCAGATATCAGCGCCATGCACCGGTTCCGGACGACAAAGTTTTCCTTGGATATGCGACTGCCCATTGGAAACTAGGACACGACAGGGCGGTTCCTCATTATGTCCCTCTGGAGACTGTAGCTTGGCGCCGGATATGTCCTGTTCAGCGGCGTGCCAAGGACGGCAGCCGTTCTGTCCTCCGAAGCAATGGCGGTCTGGTGCGATGCCGTGTCTATTCCGGCCGCAAGGCCGCTTACTACGGTGACTCCGTTGTCAGCCAGCATCCCTGATACGGCCCGGGCTTCTGCCATCTCTTCCCTGGTGAGCCTTCTGATGCCTATTGCCGACACCCTGGATCGGGGGAGCGGGATCTTCATTGCCCTTTTTGTGTAGATGCTTTTGGAGCGTATTTTTTTGGTGTCGTTAAGCGGCCTCCTCAACAACTCCCTTGGTGACAGAGCTCTGCTCTCTTTTGGAGGGTATGGGATAAAAGCAGTTGTTGCTTGGATCCTTTTGAAGACACGATGGCTCTCCTTTGCGCGACTGCGAGATGTGGCCTTTTGTGGCCCACCGCGCCTTATGGCGAGTGCTGCGGGCCTGCACGGGCATCTATGGATATTATGGAGCGCAAGATCAGGCCGCTCAGACCGAGGTTTGATGTTAGAAATTTCCTTGCCTCGTCCAGCGCGTTATTCCCCCTATATCCCTCGTCATATGCCATCTCGACCTCCCCGCGGTCGGTGCTGACTACCGACGTGATGAGTGAGTACGGGCCGAGCTTGACGTCGACCCGCTCGACGTACTGCCGCAGCTCCACACGGTGCACGGTGAATCCGAGCTCTGAGACCAGGTCTGACTCCAGCAGGAGCACCGTCCCGTCGGGCCTCCGGTTCACGCGTGACGGGCGCGGCATGTCGACAAATCCCATATGCGGTACCGGTGGATCCGGCTGTAATTTTTGAGTTTGGCATCGCAACGCACAAGTGGCCGCATGCTGCGCCGGATCGGAGTCAAGAACCCCCCGTGACGCAGGCATTCACATCGCCAGGATGCGGCTCAAGATATTAATTGCCACGACTGGAATTCCAGCCGTGGCTCACCATCATTTTCAGGGAAGGGACATTCCCCACATCCGGCTGAGCCCCGACATGACCGTGGAAGATCTGGTGGATATGTACGAGCGGACCGGATACAACGGACGAAGGCTGGGCGAGGCCGCAAAGCTGTACGCCAAAATGATCGAGAGCGATGCGACCATCTGCCTTGCCGTATCGGGTGCAATGACGCCGGTGGGATTTGGCGGCATCTTTCAGGATCTGATGAAGAATGGGTTCGTGGACTGGATGATCACCACCGGGGCCAACGTCTACCACGAGGATCACTTTGCTTGGGGCCTTCCCGTAAAGCAGGGACACTCGGAGGTGGACGACGCGATACTGTATGAAAAGGAGATAGTGAGAATCCGTGATGTGTACATCAAGTTCTACGAGACGCTTGAGATGCAGGATCAGGTGGTGCAGAAGATGTTCATATCAAACCTTACCGATGGTCCCTTTACCACGGCAGAGTTTTGCAATGTGATGGGAAGGATCACCCGGGAGAAGTCCAGATATCCGGAACGCAGCTTTGTTGCAACCGCCCACGAGTACGACGTCCCAGTATACATCTCCACCCTGAAGGACTCGTCCCTGGCACTGAACCTGGCCGTGCACAGGCTGCGCGGTAAGAGGTACAACCTGGATATCGCGAGGGAGATTCTGGAGCAGGGGGCGATTCTTCACGATTCCACAAGGTCGGGAATAGTCGAGCTCGGCGGCGGCGTCCCAAAGAACACCGCACAGCAGACCGGCCCGCTGTTGGATCAGATACTCCGGCGGGGGCACGGCGGCCAAGACTACATAGTCCAGATTACTGACGCGCGGCCCGATACGGGGGGACTGTCGGGGGCAACACTGCAGGAGGGCAAGAGCTGGGGCAAGATACAGGATGCCCACAGTAACATGGTCACCGTGTACGCAGACGCGACCGTCGCCTTTCCGATTCTGGCTTTGTACGTTCTAAGCAGGCAGAAGCGCAGGACGCCCAAGCGACTGTATGGGAAGCTTGGCACCCTGTATGGCAATCTGAAGCGCGACTATTTTGAAAAGGAGGACGAGTTTTACGATCTTCTTGACGACAACTATGCCCCAAAGAGAGATCTGCCATCAACAAAAGCAGCCTAGGGTCTGTCGTACCGGGCCCGTTCAAGTGATCTGTCTTCCTTGGTCTCCTTCTTCCATTCCTTGTAGTGTTCCTTGCACAGGACGGCCTTCTTTCCAGATGAAGCAAGTCTGATGCCTGCCTCCTCTACCCTTCTGCGGTTCAGGGAGCGCAAGCCGCTGGCAGTGCATCCGTCAACGCTACAGTCTGCCCCCTTTGCCACTATGCCCATATTTTTTCTTCCAGTTGGTGCTATTTAAGTCGAAATCGCCGGTGTGGGTAGGCCTGCCTGCACTTTCGTTTATTAAGAGGAATATTCGGCGCTATTGCATGGCTGGTCAGAAGAAAAAATCCACAGGTCAGAAGGAGAGATCCCGTACCGACTCAAAGAAGAACGCAAAGGGAAAGAAGGGCGACAAACAGGACAGCAAGTCAGCAAGGGCGACAATCGTCGTTGCCCTGTCCGAGCAGCAGGCGCTGAAGATAGTTCGGGCATCCAAGGGAATCACGACTCAGGATCTGGCAAGGCAGACCGGCGTAAAGATCTCTACTGCCAACGCATTTCTTAGGAGATCACTTGAGGGTGGCGTGATCGAAAAGATCGGAGGACGCAGCGGCCATTACATCTACCGGCCGGTTGCATCATAGCATGCAGCAGAGCCGTCAACCACAAGCCAGAACGTTGGGGTTGCTTGCCGCACCACACCTGATGCGATGGTTCCATCATGATTATGTTTTCGTATTCTGATAAAGGCGGGACACCCACATGCGCATCCGGCTTTGCCATGACGCGGCGCTGCTGGTGTGGATTGTTCTCGCGCTGACAGGTTCCGGTTCTATGAGTGCTGTACAGACTACGATGGGTTCGTATCTGCTTCCGATGTCTAGCGTATAGTTCGGTATGGGTACGGTATAATACATATGTTTTTATATCAATTGGGTGTGGTATATGACATGAGCCAGATGCTACTTGGTGCAGACCCTACAGCGCGCCACCTGAAGATATACCGAAGAACGAGTCGGTCCAGATCGTCTATTGTGACCTGCTCTGTGTGCGGCAAGGGGCTGCCAGATGAGGTCTCCCTTACCGCAAGAAGGGAGCGCGAAGACATTCTGTTCTTCTGCCCTGCACACCTGTGATGCCGCTCAGATGGGGGCAGTAACTGCCCCGCGGGATGCAGATCCTACCAGACAAGCGTATTTTGCCAGCGCTCCTGACGTATAGTTGGGCTCTGGACGACTCCACCGGCTCCTTCGCTCCTCAAGATCCCCTGCAGGCACATGAAGATCGATTGCGCCTGCATCCGTGTCTATTGTAATCCGGTCGCCTTCCTTTACCAGCGCTATCGGCCCGCCCACAAAGGCCTCGGGCGCAACATGTCCCACCATAAAGCCCCTGGTGCCGCCGGAGAACCTCCCGTCAGTCACCATGGCCACCTTCTTTCCGAGTCCCTGTCCGACTAGGGCGGCAGTGGTTGCCAGCATCTCCCTCATACCTGGCCCTCCCCTGGGACCCTCGTACCTGATTACTACCACATCACCCTCGATTATCTCTCCCCGGGATACGGCATCAAAGGCGTGCTCCTCCCTGTCAAAGACCTTGGCGGCTCCCGTAAACCTGCTCATCTCCACTCCTGATGTCTTGATGACCGCACCGTCCGGAGCCAGGGATCCTCTGAGGATCACCGCGGTGCCGGTGCTGTGGATCGGAGCAGAGACAGGCTTGACAATCTGCTGCTGTGTCTCCTGAATGCTTATGGATGCCAGGTTCTCCTTCATGGTCCTGCCCGTAGCGGTAAGGGTGTCACCGTGAATCAGTCCTGCATCAAGGAGCCTCCTGAGCACCAACGGCACCCCGCCTACCTTGTCCAGAGAGTTCATGACGTAGTTTCCGCCAGGCTTCATGTCTGCCAGGTGTGGCGTCCTTCTCCTTATCCTCTCAAAGTCGTCATATCCCAGACTAATTCCTGTCTCACAGGACAGGGCAAGCAGGTGCAGTATTCCGTTGGTGGAGCCTCCTATGGCGTTCAAAATCGTAATGGCGTTCTCAAAGGCCTCAAAGGTCAGAATGTCACTGGGCCGGATTCCCAGCTCCAGCAGGGCGGCGCACGCCCTTCCCGTGTCATAAACCATCTTCTGGCGCCGCTCATCCTCTGCAGGCGGACCGGCGCTTCCAGGTAGCGCAAGCCCGATGGCTTCGGAGATGGATGCCATCGTGTTTGCGGTAAACATTCCGCCACAGGATCCTGCGCTGGGGCAGGCGTGGTTCTCGATATCCTTGAGCGCCTCTAGTGTGAGCTGGCCTGCGTCGTACGCCCCCACGGCCTCGTACGCATCGACAACTGTGAGCTCCCTTCCCTGCCATATTCCAGGCATTATCGTGCCGCCATAGACAAAGACAGACGGCAGGTTCAGGCGGGCCATTGCCATCATGGTTCCGGGTAGGCTCTTGTCACATCCCGCAATGCCTACTAGCGCGTCGTACTGGTGGGCCCTGACCATCAACTCGATCGAGTCTGCGATGACCTCCCGGGATATCAGGGACGACTTCATCCCCTCATGTCCCATGGCTATCCCATCGCTTACGGCAATGGTGGAGAACTCTCGCGGGGTGGCCCCGCCGTCGGTGACACCCTCCTTTGCCTTCTGCGCCAGCTGTGGCAGGTGGATGTTACACGGCGTTGCCTCGTTTCCCGTGTGGCACACACCGACAAACGGCTTCTTCAGGTCGTCATCATCAAGTCCCATGGCCTTGTACATGGCACGGTGCGGAGTTCTGGCGGTGCCCTCTACGACATTGCGGCTTGATATCACGAGGTTGTACGGCGTCTTCCATAATTTAGGCTTTGCACCGCATATGTGGCCTCTAGGCTATGATTGGCTGCGCGTCAAGCTCGTCAAGCTGTTGCTGGATCTCCTCAGGCGTCTCACCGCCGTAGGATATCAGGATTCTGTCCTCGTCATCCAGGACATAGTCGGTGATGCTCTCTATTGCCTCTCCGTTGATGTAGAACTTGAGTGAGTATTCCTCGTCGGTGCAGAACTGCCTGCCGTTGGGGAAGACGTAGCACTGATCATCCAGCTCGATTCCGAGGGACTCAAAGAGGTCTCCCATGGTAACACCGGAGGAGTGCCTGTGGATGGTGGTGCCGTCCTGGGCCTCGAAGTGGATCCAGTTGCTCTGTACCTGATAGGCTGCCGCCGCAAAGTCAAACGGGTCGTTGTGAATCTTGACCAGTATTGATGCATGTTCGTGCTCGTCGTTGAACGCACCCGCGCCTGGCGGTGTGTCGGGAGACTGCCCGTCTGTAGTGGCAAAGACGTATATCGAGTAGCCTACGATGACCCCAACCACTGCAAAGACCCCGACGGCTATGAGCAGGCTCTTCCGCTTCTGTGTCTTGCGCTGGTTTGCAAAGCTGTCCCTTTTTTGGGCCCGCTCTCTTCTCGTCTTTTTGCCCATTTGCCACTGTTGCTTTTGGAAATGCCCTATTTTAGGGCATGGTTTTTTTGCGCCGCCAGGATATGATCGTGGTTCCCCCTGTTGAGTGGCAGCCATGAGATGCCGTCAGACCGTATGATCTGGACGTCCCCGGGTCACAATGGCACCAGTTCATGCGGTAATCGCTGAACTATTAAATAAAAACCGCCCAGAGGGGTCTCATGGGTTGTATCTTTTGTGATATAATTGCAGGAAGGGAGAAGGCCCACTTTATCTACGAGGATGAGGTGTGTGTGGCGATACTGGACAGGTATCCGGTGGATCATGGGCACAGCCTCTTGATCCCGCGGACGCATGTAGAAAAGATTACCGATATGACAGGCGAGCAGGCAGGTGAGCTGTTCGCACGCGTGCCGCGGATCGCCAAGGCCGTCATACAGGGAACCGGGGCTGATGCATTCAACGTGGGTCAGAACAACGGGGAGGCCGCTCGGCAGGTTGTACCGCATGTACATGTGCACATAATTCCGAGGTACGGCAGCAAGGGAACCAACTGGACGCAGCGCATCATTGCAGACTATGGCAAGCTGGGAGCCTTGGCCGATGCCATCCGTGACTCGTTCTAGCGCGAGTGCCCGGGGTTGTACCTTAGTATGGCGCCGAATCCGCCGAGGCTTGCAAGCTTGGCGCCGTGCTCGGCCTTCCCTGAGACGATCTCCACGCGAGTACCCGTCTTTGCTGCTAGCAGCACCAGATAGTCCACGATATCCTGTTCTGACGCATGCAAGTCTGTAGACTGGCACTCCGGACACGGCGCCCCCAGAATCTCCGTCCTACGGCCGATGAGCCGGGGCCTCTCCAAAACCTCCTCTGTTGTGTTTCCGCACCTTCTGCACTTTATCTCCAGCCTGTGCATGTCTGCATTATCTGTAGCTATGAGTGTGTCTACCACATTGTTCTTTAGCAGGCCGATCACCTCTGCCAGCCCGTAGGCGCCTAGTCTGGAGTGCGAGTTCATCTCCCGAAATAGGCTCTCGACTATCTTCCACTCCTCCATCATTCTAAAGCCTGACAGCACATCCTCGGATCTGGCAAACGCCTCACGCACGCCTTCGGCGCCAGAGTACGACGTGTCCAGCGTCGAGATTATCATGTCCTGCAGGCGGTACTCGAGGTAGCTGCCGTTGGCAAACTCCTCCTTGGTGGGACCGGGTCCTGAGATTATCAGTCCCTTGATGGGGTATATGTCTATGAAGAATTCACGCGTGGTGGCTGCCACCCTGTTAAAGTAGTACGTCATCTCCATCTCCCGCAGCTTCTGGAACCTCTTTGCAGACTGGCCGCCCTGTCTGTGCTTTCCTGCCACGCCGGAGCCTGTTGCGTCCAACACCTCGATCTTGTCGCCATACAACAGTCCCCATCCTGCATCCTTTGCGTCAATGGCCAGAAATCCGATCAGGTTGTCGTCCTTGAGCATATCCTTGAGTATGTCAACGTGAAAGTGATCGTCACACCGGTACAGAAACGTCTTGAGGTCCTTTGGCGGGTCGATCTCAAACGCCTTTACCGTCTCGCTGCCAATCTGGCCGCCCCCCTCCGGCCGCAGCGCGCCGCAGAATATCACCAGGCCCCGCTCTGGCGTCTTCTTGTACATCCTGAGCCGGGTGATCACCTTTCCCAGCGAATCCACGACATGCGTCCTAGTTAGATCTGACTTTATGTTGTCCGCGGTTCCCTGCTCCTCCCGCAGGCCGCTTATGATCTCGTGGAGCTGCTTGTTCTTTGGCACGTACACGCTGATGAGCTCCGTCCCGTGTCCCTGTATGCGCGACAGATAGTCCAGCATCTTTCGTATCTTGTAGAGCTTGACCGAATCCTGCTTTGGAATGGTGATCTTTGCCATTGCAGTGATCCCTCGGCATGCAAATATTAAATGTAGCCAGACGGACATCTGATTTCACGGCTCTGCCCAGAATGCGCTAGGGGAGATACGCCATCCATCCAAAAGTGATTGCGGTCTTTTGTGTGACCTGTGGTGCCGCACGTGGGCATTTGCATACGGGTGTTTGATCCATAATTGGCCGATTCGGCGCAACCAGATGGCCGGGCAGGAGCAGCAAGATCGGATACTGCAGCTACCTGCCATGCGCCATGTCGGCATCCAAAGAACTGGCAAACAATGCCGGGAAATTCAGGACGCTCATGGGGTGCCTTTTCTGGGGTTTGAATTTTTGCCTGCAAAGATTGGGGGAATGCGCCACGAGGAGGAGAGAAATTGATTCTCGAAGTGATTCCGGCCAGCTGGCAGAAACAGCGCGAAAAACTTGCGTGAGTGGCGCTTGGCCTCTAGTTGCAGATCATGTCTCTGGCTTTGCGCAGAGCGTGATCCTCCGAGCATGCGACTGGGACAGCAGGTCTCGTCTTCTGCGCTCGCAGATGCGCCTGGCTTAAATTCCCATGCGTGATTCCTGCAATGCTGTCGGTACAGTGACCTGTTCTGATTCTCTAGAATCAGAATACAAACACGCCGTTTAAATAGCTCAAAAGGCATTGCGCTACAATTGGTTAAACGGTTAACTCTGCCACAGCTGAAAAAGTACGATGTAACGCAGCGGGTCATAAAGATGCTAGCCGATGCCGAGTCACGGGCGATACTCTTCTCCATAGTGAAGACGGGAAGAACCGCGGCCGAACTCTCGTACACACTGAAGATACCGCTCAGCTCGGTCTACAAAAAACTGGCAGATCTGGAAGAGATCGCACTCGTCCGCGTGGAGAAGCTGGAGATATCCGAGAATGGCAGAAAGTTCAAGGTTTACAAATCAAAGATAAGCAAGGCGGATATCAGCATAAGGAGACCCGAGCCCAGACTTACCCTGATACCAAACTAGGATGACAGATGTCCAAGACACCGATAATCCGACTGGGCGAGTTTGATGTGACGCAGAAGATCATCGAGTCGCTAAGCAGCATATGCGCCAGGGCCGTTCTGTTCTCCATCAGGGATCAACCCAAGGACGCAACCCAGATTGCCGATGAGCTGGGGATCTCGCTGTCCACAGTCTACAAGACCCTCACCAACCTAGAGGACCTGGCGCTCATCGAGATTGACCAATTCATCATATCCGGTGAGGGAAAAAAGATCAAGCAGTACAAAAGCCGCATCAGCAAGGTGGAGATAACCATGGACAATATGAAGCCGGTACTCAGCCTGTACCCCAACACATGAGCAGCAGGCGGGGCACTCCAAAACCGGCGCCAAAGCGGACAAGTTGCCTGCAACCCTGCAGAGTCTACTCCTCTAGGAGTTTGGAGTTAGAATGTGGAACTAGCGCCAAATTGGAGCCAACCTGTCTTGCCTTGGCACACAGTCAAATCCCAGCAGAGTCAGAGTGCGGCAGTAGCAAAAGCTCAGGTTACGACCTCATCAAGGCGATCCTGTTCTAGGGCGTATCTGATCTCCCGTGCAATTCTTCGCCCCATACTCATGGGCTCGTCGTACATCAGGGCAGAGTAGGGGGATCCCTGCATGAATATGTTGGTTCCCGCCACTATTCTGGCAGAGAACTCGAACGTGGTAAACCTCGCATCCTGATCGTATACCCCTTCTATGCAGAAAGGGCCGGTCATGCCGGGCCGAACCATCCTCTTTGATGTCTTGACGAAGCGCTCTCCCATGGCATAGACCTCCTCAAGCAGCGACTCCCTGAGAACCAGCGGGCTGTTGGCAATCACGTTAAATGA